>JAUQWZ010000021.1 GCA_030834905.1 Aggregatilineales bacterium
GATAGCGTTTGGCAAGCTGCTCGGTTTCGGCTATTCCGACTTTGCGCCTCTCAAGCCGGTAGGCGTACTTGCGTTCTGCCAGCGCCATGTTGTACAGGTTACGAGCGCAGTTCAGGACGCGGTACAGGTTCTTTTCCTGTGTCTTGCCTGGGTAGAGGCGGTATTTGAAAACGCGAACGCTCGTGCTAGAATCGCTCATGCTCTGACACTCCAATTGTCGGAGGGCTGGTGGGCGTTGACGCGCCGCGACCAGCATTTGTATTTTAGCACGAATGTTCATCCCATGCAACCGCCTCAAATACGGCTAAAGCCAAATTCACTTGACGAAACTTCGTTTCGTACGAAACTAGTTTCGTAATCCACTGCCGTTAAAACGGCGTGGCTTTCTCGCGGGCTAAAGCCCATTGGTAAAATCTTTGCGTTTGCTCGGTACCTGGTACTCAGCACTTCCAACTTCTGGCTCAGTCAATGTCAATTGTCTCGCGGATATTCGCGCCGTCCGGCTCGATGAACTCGAAGCGCGACGGCGCGATCTCGATTACCTGCGACCAGGCGCTTTGTCCTGTCTGCCACGCAAGCGGGACGGATTCGGGCACGGCGGCGCAGGCGACGCCAAACAGCCGCCAGCCATCCGCCGTCATGACGATATCCGGCTGGGTTTCGAGGTTGACGAGGTGTTCTGACTGGCTGTGCAGCCGGACAAACACTTTCAATTCGTCGTTAAGGTACGGGCAGACGCTGATTTGCAGCCCGGCTGCCCCGCTGGTTGCCAGGGCTGCCTGGGCAGTTTGTGCCAGTACGGCGATGATGCGTTGTTTCAGATGCGAGAGCATCTCTGCCCTTCTTCAGACTGCTGTGATTCCGTTCATTTCTCCACATTAACCCTAAACCGGATCAACCGCCATCGGCTGAAAGATGTAATCCCAGCGGCTGCTGAATATCACCTTTGCAGCGCCGAAACGAGATTCCATGATCGGGCTGCTCTATACTCATGACGGAAGCAGAAGCCGCAGGTATCAGCCCTATGAGCATGTCGCTGCTGGTGACAAAAACCCGGCTCCCGCCGCTGCAAAACGGCTATGTGCCCCGGCAGCGGCTGCTTGATGCGATGGAGGCGAATCCACAGGCGCGGCTTGTCCTGCTGTCCGCGCCGGCAGGCTATGGTAAATCGTCGCTGCTGGTTGGCTGGTGTCATCGTCTGCTGGCGCGGTCGGTCGGCGTCATCTGGTATGCGCTGGATGATCGGGACAATGACCCGGCGCGGTTTGTCGCTCATCTCACCCACGCCTGCCGCCAGACCCTGCCCAAAACCGATGGACAGTTTCCCCACGAGCCAAGCGCCGATATTGACGCCTGTGTCGCCAGCATCATCAATGCCATCACGGGCTGTGACGGTCAGTTTGTGCTGGTCTTCGACGACTACCATCTGATCACCGATGGTGCTGTTCACCACGCGCTTGGGCTGCTGCTGGAACACATGCCCGAAAATCTGCGATTGGTGATCGGCAGCCGCGCCAATCCACCGCTTCAACTTTCACGGCTGCGGGCGCGCGATCAACTGGTGGAGCTGCGCACCGCCGATCTGCGCTTTACCAACGCCGAAGTGGGCGATTTATACCGGGCTGTTCTGCCGCTAACGCTGTCACAGGAAAGCATCAACCGGTTGGAAGCGACCAGTGAAGGCTGGGCGGCGGCGCTGCGGTTGCTGGCGCTGACGCTGAACCAGGCGTCGGGCGGCGGCAGTGACGCGGCGGTTCAGGCGGCATTGGAGCGCTTTTCCGCCGGTCAGCATCACCTGTTCGACTATTTCGCGCAGGAAGTGTTTGATTGGCAGACGCCGGAAATACAGGAATTTCTACTCGATACCTGCGTTCTGCACCGGTTTGAGCCGCATATCTGCGCCGCCGTGACTGGCAGCGAGTCCGCGCCCAGGCTGCTGGATCAGCTCGTTCGCGCC
This sequence comes from Aggregatilineales bacterium, assembly GCA_030834905.1. GTDB lineage: Bacteria > Chloroflexota > Anaerolineae > Aggregatilineales > Phototrophicaceae > Flexifilum. Next base: position 1,958 of record JAUQWZ010000021.1, read on the forward strand.
GGGTTGTTTCTGATTTCGCTGTCAGACGAAGTGCCGGTGTATCGCTATCATCACCTGTTTGCCGACTTCCTCCAGCGCCGCCTTCAGCTTCACGACCCGGCGCGTTATCAGGCACGCCATCTTCGGGCAGCCGAATGGCACGCGGCGTTTGACAGCATCATCGAGGCGGTCAATCACGCGCTGGCAGCAGGCGATGAGCCATACGCCGCCCATCTGATCGAAACGCAGGCGTGGGAACGGCTGACCGCCAGCGGTGAGATCGCGACTATTCTCAGTTGGATGGTGACATTTTCCGAAGCCACGCTGCGCCAGCATCCCCGGCTGTGCCTCTATTATTCGCGGGCGCTGTATTTAACCGGCGATACAGCGCGGGCGGCGCAGTACGTCGAACTGGCGGACGAAATTCTGATGCAGACCGCCGAGCAAAGCGCCGAGCTTCGCGCGCTGCGGGCGATCACCGACACCTATCGAGCGACTCTCCATGCCTATCAGGGTAATCTCGAAGCCGCCCAAACAGCCATCAACAGCGCCTCGCTGCGCCGCGCCCTGCTGGAACCGCTGGCGCAGGCGCGGCTGGTGAATACGGTCGGCTACATCTGCTACCTGAAGGGCAGCGTCCCGGCAGCCGTCAGCGCCTACGAGGAAGCGTCCGATCTGGCGCGGCTGGCGGGGCATCACTACCTCACTGCCGACGCCGAGTATTATCTGGCGCAGCTTGACCTGATGGCTGGCAGACTGTCCCCAGCCAGAACGCGCTGTGAAGCCCTGCTGGCACAATATCCCGCCCATACTGCCCCGCTTGCCGCGGTGATGATTCCGCTGGCGCGGGTGGTGTATGAACAAAACGATGTCGTCCGGGCGGAGACGCTGCTCCGGGATGCGATTCAGCTTGCGCGGCGGGCGAAGATGCCGGATACGCTCTGGTCAGCGTCGGTCACGCTCGCCATCGGGCTTGCCGTTCAGGGGCGGGGGCTGGAAGCCCAGACTCAACTTCAGCAGGCGCAGTCGGCGATCAACCAGTTCCACAGTCCGGTGATTCAGTCGTTGATTGGGGCAGCGCAGGCGCAGGTGCTGCTGGCGCTTGGGCGATTCGACGAAGCCGCTGACTGGGCGGAAGCCTTCCGGCAGAGCGCTGAAACCGACTTTCGGCGCAGCTACGAGCAGTTGGTGCTGGCGCGGGTGCTGCTGGCAGGGGGGCACCCGGAAGACGCGCTGGCTGTACTCGAAAGGGTGCTGGTAGAAGCGCGGGCGGACGGACGCGGCGGGCAGGTTATCGAAGCCGAAGCGCTGCGGGCGCTGGCGCAGTCGGCGCTGTCCCGAACCGCCAGCGCGCTCGAATCGCTCGAACGGGCGCTGGCGGCTGCCCGTTCGGAAGGCTACGTTCGCACCTTCCTTGATCAGGGAATGCCGATGCTGCGGCTGCTGCGCGATGCGGTGGCGCGCGGCGTGGCGCGGGATGACGCCGGACGGCTGCTGGAGATTGCCGGCGACAGCCGCCGCGCCGTCCATCCGTCCACCCGGCTGTCGGCGCGTGAAATCGAGGTGCTGGCGCTGCTGGCAAACGGCGCGACCAACAAGGACGTTGCCGATCATCTGGTGCTCAGCCTGGGGACGGTCAAAAGCCATATCAATCATCTGATGACCAAACTGGACGCGCGCAACCGCACCGAGGCGGTCGCCAAAGCTCGCAGCCTCGGCGTCCTCAAAGATCAAGAGACCTTCTAGGAATCCATTCCGGTAGGGACACGACATTGTCGTGTCCGCCTGCGCTATCTCTCAGGTGCGACATTGTCGTGTCCGCCTGCACTGCCTTCTCGGACACGACGGTGTCGTGTCCCTACAACGGACACGGCACGAAACGTTTAATTTCACCAATCCTAACTGCACCGCCCCAAATCCAACTTCCGGTTGATGCCTGCCTTCAGGGTTTACGACTAGGTTTAAGCTAACGATTTTGATGATGCGGAGGCTTAAATTATGGACGACAGCGCGTGGAGTCACTTTGGGCAGTGGGGCAGCCTGATTATCTGGGTTGTCCTGTATGCCGTGATGCTGGCTTTTGTGCCTTTCTACAAGAAATCGCAGCGTAAACCGTCCAGCGTCTATCTCGCTTTTGTGCTGGCGCTGGCGCTGGAGATGTTCGGGATACCCCTCAGCATGTATGCGCTGACGTGGGCGCTGGGCACGCAGGTGCCGGATGGCGTGCTGTTTGGACACACGCTCAACGGCATCATCGGGCAGTGGGGGCTGTACATCGGCACTATCCTGATGATCATCGGCGTGGCGCTGGTCATCGTCGGCTGGTACGTCATCCACAAACACTACTGGAGCAAGGAAGAAGGCAAGGGCGCGCTGGTGACGGGCGGCATCTATGCCTACATTCGCCACCCGCAGTACACCGGCTTCCTGCTGGTGACGCTGGGCATGATCGCCGATTGGGCGACGCTGCCGCTGCTGATCATGTGGCCCCTGCTGCTGTGGATTTACTACCGTCTGGCGCGGCGCGAGGAAAAGGACATGGAAGCCGAATTTGGCGACGCTTACCGCAGTTACAAAGCGCGCACCGGCATGTTCCTGCCCCGCCTGCTATCTCGCCAGCCTCGCCAGTCCCGCCCGGCGACGACGAAGGCTGCCTGATTTTGTCTCCAATCCTAGAGGGCGCGGCACGCTGCGCCCTCTGCCGATTTCCAGATGGTAGGGATACGACAATGTCGTGTCCGCTTGATTCGTTCGTTTGCTGTCATGCCGCCGTCGGCTGAAGTGTCTGCGAACAGGTTGCGGAAATTCACAATCGACTTACAATTAGGATCGACGCTGTAGGTGGGCGTTTATTTTTTGCGGCTGCTATGGGAGCGCTCCCATAGCAGGGAATTAGATGCTCCAGCTTTAGCTGCGACACTGAAGCCGCGGCGCTTAAAAGACTTTGCGAGGCACGCTATGAAGCGATACTGGTTCTTTCTGATCCTGTTGGTTTTGTCCACCAGCACCCTTGTGACCGCCCAGCAGCCTCTTGCTCCCACTGGCGCGTCCGGCGAGGTCGTCTACATCCCATTTCCCGCCGAAATCACGCTTGATGGCGATCTGGCGGACTGGGGCGACATCCCATTTGTGACGGTCACCACCGGCACGATGACATCCGCCGATGCTGAAGAAAACGGCTCCTTCAGCTTCGCCGCTGCCGCCGACGCGGGCAGCTTCTACATCACCATGTCCAGCGTCGATCAAACCATCATCACCGACGAACATGGCTCCGACTACTGGAATGAAGACTCGCTTGAGTTTTTCCTCAATCTGACCGACGAACGATTCCGCGGCAGCTATACCAGCGGCATCTTTCAGATCAACATCAACCCCGGCGACATTGGCAACACCGATCCATCGGACATCACCATCACCGGAGTCAACGGCAGCCAGTCGGGCGTAGAAGCCTACGTATTTGCTACCGAAAATGGCTGGGGATTTGAAGCCGCTGTTCCGCTGGGGACAGATTTCCAACTCGAACACGGGCGCGAAATTGGCTTTCAGGCGCAGGCAAACGGTGCCAGCAGCCAGGATCGGGATGTCAAGCTGATCTGGTCAACTATCGACGTAGCTGACCGGTCGTGGTCAGACCCCAGCTTATTTGGCAGTGGTATTTTCTACGAGATAGGACAGACCGATATGCCACAACCAAGCGAACGCCCGGTAGAAGAACCAGTCGTGATCGAGCCGCCCGCGCCGCGCATCAGCCTCAATCAGGTGGGCTACTTCCCCGATCAACCCAAGTACGCTATGGCTGTCACCGACGGATCGCGGCGCGCCATCTGGCAGTTGAAGGATGCCGAAACCGGCGAAACCGTCGCTGGCGGCATGACCACTGCCGGAAGCTACGACCGGGCATCTGGCGACATGGTGCAGCTAGCCGATTTCTCCGAATTCACCACGCCCGGCACTTACACGCTGATGATTGGAACCGTTCAGAGCGCCCCGTTTCAGATCGGCATGCAGCTTTACAGCAGCCTCAGCCGCGACGCGCTGCGCTACTTCTATCTCAATCGCAGCGGCATCGCGCTGGACGCAGACCACGCTGGCGAATGGGCGCGCCCTGCCGGACATACCAGCGACGGCGACGTGACCTGCTATGCCGGTACTGACGCGGGCGGCACGACCTGGGATGGCTGTGATTACCGTCTGAACGCCAGCGGGGGTTGGTATGACGCGGGCGATTATGGCAAGTACGTCGTCAACGGCGGTATCTCCGTCTGGACGCTGCTCAACGCCTACGAACGCCAGCCGGACTACTTCGCGGCGCAGACGCTGAATATTCCTGAGAGCGATAACGCTATTCCCGATATCCTCAATGAGGCGCGCTGGGAAATGGAGTTCCTGCTCGGAATGCAGGTGCCGGAAGGTCAGCCGCTGGCAGGCATGGCGCACCACAAGCTGCACGATATGGTCTGGTCGGGCGTGCCATCGATGCCGCCCACCGAAGTGGACAGCGACAACCCGGACACCGGGCGATTCCTGTTCCCGCCGTCAACCGCCGCCACGCTCAATCTGGCAGCGACGGCGGCGCAGTGCGCCCGTATCTGGCGCGGGCTGGATGCTGATTTTGCCGAACGCTGCCTGGAAGCATCCGAAACCGCCTGGACAGCCGCCCAGGATAACCCGGTGATGCTGGCAGGCAACACGCCCGGACAGGGCGGCGGCAACTACGACGACACCAATATCAGCGACGAGCAGTACTGGGCAGCCGCCGAGCTGTTTATCACCACCGGCAAAGACGAATACCGGGACTTCGTGACCGGTTCGCGGTTTTTTAACGTGCTGCCTCCTCTCAACGGCGGCTCGTTCAGCGCCATGAACTGGGGCAACACCGCCGCCTTAGGCACGATTTCGCTGGCAGTGGTGCCAAACGATCTCGCTGATGACGACGTAGCCGGGCTACGCAGGCAGCTTACCCGGGCGGCAGATTCCTATCTGACGACGATGGATGGCGAAGGCTACCGCGTTTCGCTGCGGCGCAACCATTACGTCTGGGGATCAAACGCCGACGTGCTCAACAACGCCCTGGTGATGGCGCTGGTCTACGACTTTACGCAGGACAGCCGCTACCTGAACGGCGTCACCGAAAGCATGGATTACCTGCTTGGGCGCAGCGCTACCACCACCAGCTTTGTGTCGGGCTATGGCGACAGCGCCATGCTGCATCCTCATCATCGTTTCTGGGGAAATCAGCCTGACAATGGCTATCCGCCGCCGCCGCCCGGCGCGGTAGCAGGCGGTCCAAACGGCAGCGCGAACGACGACGCGGCGCTGGCTGCCGGACTGATGGAACTACAGCCCGCCCGGCGCTACATCGATCAGATCGAGTCCTATTCCACCAACGAAGTCACTATCAACTGGAACGCGCCGCTGGTGTGGGTGGCGTCTTTTCTCGACGCGCACTTCGCCCCGGCAGAGCCCGACGACGACTGCGAAAGACCGCGATTTATCTAGCGGTGGGTGATGCGCCTGTTTGACAACTTTCTGCCTACTCAATTGATTATTCGGGAGTCCACGTGAGCGCTGCGCTGGTACGTCGTACTTAAAGCGGGCGCTGAGCAGGACGGATTTTTCTGGAGACAAACCCCATGCGCTATGGCTACTTCGATGACTCGGCACGCGAATACGTCATCACTCAACCGGATACGCCGCTGCCCTGGCTGAACTATCTCGGCTCGGAAGCCTATTTCGGCATCATCTCGAACACGGCGGGCGGCTATTCCTTCTACCGCGACGCCCGCCTGCGCCGCCTGACGCGCTACCGCTACAACAACGTGCCGCTGGATACCGGCGGGCGCTACATCTATCTGCGCGACAACGCCAGCGGCGATTACTGGTCGCCAGGCTGGCAGCCCACCCGCAAGCCGCTGGAAAACTATACCTGTCGGCATGGCATGGGCTACACGATCATCAGCTCAACCTATGCCGGTATTCACGCCAGCACGCGCTATTTCGTGCCGCTGGGCGAAAACCTCGAAATCTGGCAGATCACTCTCACCAACCAGCGCCACGAATCCGCCGAACTGTCGGCGTTTTCGCTGGTGGAATTCTGCCTGTGGGACGCCAACGACGACGCGACCAACTATCAGCGAAATCTCAATATTGGTCAGGTTGAAATCGAAGATGGCGTGATTTATCACAAGACCGAATACCGCGAGCGCCGCGATCATTTCGCCTACTTCGCCTGCTCAGAGCCGCTGGCGGGTTACGACACGCAGCGCCAGGACTTTATGGGGGCGTATCGCAGTTGGGATACGCCGCTGGTGGTCGAGCGCGGCGAGTCGGCTAATTCGCACGCTCACGGCTGGGCGCCGGTTGGCTCGCACCACGTCCGGCTGGCGCTGGCGGCGGGCGAATCGCGCGTCATCACCTTTGTGCTGGGCTATCACGAGAACCCGCGTGACGACAAGTTCGATCCACCCGGCTCGCAGACCGTCAACAAGCGCGCCGTCAAGCCGGTGATCGCCCGCTACCTGAACCCCGACACGGTGGAAACGGCGTTTGAAACCCTGCGCCAGCACTGGGATCGGCTGCTGATGGGCTATCAGGTGCAGACGCCTGACGAGCATACCAACCGCATGGTCAACATCTGGAACGCCTACCAGAATATGGTCACGTTCAATATGTCGCGTTCGGCGTCGGGCTTTGAAACCGGCATCGGGCGCGGGATGGGCTTCCGCGATTCGAATCAGGACTTGCTCGGTTTTGTTCACATGGTGCCAGCGCGCGCGCGGGAACGGATTGTCGATATTGCCGCCACGCAGCTTGAAACCGGCGGCGCGTATCACCAGTATCAGCCGCTGACCAAGCGCGGCAATGACGCTGTGGGCAGTAATTTCAACGACGATCCGCTGTGGCTGGTGCTGGGCACTGCCGCCTATCTCAAGGAATCGGGCGACTGGGATATCCTCGATCAGCCTGTCCCCTACGACAACCGTCCCGGCTCGGAGACGCCGCTGTACGAACACTTACAGCGCTCCATCCAGTACACGCTGGATCGGCTCGGTCAGCATCACCTGCCGCTGATTGGACGGGCGGACTGGAACGACTGCCTGAACCTGAACACCTTCTCGGAACATCCGGGCGAATCTTTCCAGACGACCACCAACATGGACGGCAAGGTTGCCGAATCGGTCTTTATCGCGGGCTTGTTCGTGCTGGCGGCGCAGGAAATGGCGGCAATCGCCGGGGCGCGCGGGCTGAACGACCAGCGAACACAGTACCAGCAGGCAGCCGACCAGATGGACGCGACCGTTCGCGAACACGGCTGGGATGGCAGTTGGTTCCTGCGCGCCTATGACCACTTTGGCGACAAGGTCGGCTCGGCTGAGTGCGAAGAAGGGCAGATCTTCATCGAGCCGCAGGGCATTTGCGTCATGGCGGGCATCGGGCTGAAAGACGGACTGGCGCGGCAGGCGCTGGATTCGGTCAGAGAACGGCTGGCGACGCCGCATGGCATCGTCCTGCAGCAGCCCGCCTACTCGCAGTATTATCTCAACCTGGGCGAAATTTCGTCGTACCCGCCCGGCTATAAAGAGAACGCCGGTGTTTTCTGCCACACCAATCCCTGGATCATGATTGCCGAGGCGATGGCGGGCGATGGTGACGCGGCATACGATTACTACACGCGCATCAATCCATCGGCGCGCGAGCATATCAGCGAGCTTCACGCCTGCGAGCCTTACGTCTACGCCCAGATGATCGCCGGGCGCGACGCGCCGACTCACGGCGAGGCGAAGAACTCGTGGCTGACGGGAACGGCTGCCTGGAACTACGTCGCCATCACCCAGTGGATTCTGGGGATTCGCCCGGCGCTGAACGGGCTGGAAATCGCGCCGGTCATTCCCAGCAGTTGGGATGGCTTCAAGGCGACCCGGATCTATCGCGGCGTTCGCTACGACATCACCGTCACGCGGCGGGGACCCGGCAATCTCGTCTCGCTGGTCGTGGACGGCGTGCCGCAGACAGGCGGCATCATTCCTCTTGCTGATGGGGCGGATGCGCGGCAGGTGGATGTCACGCTTTCCTAGCCATTCGGCTGGCTTGTAGGGACACCACATTGCGGTGTCCGTTTCATGAATGTTGAGGCGGACACGACGATGTCGTGTCCCTACGGGAATTGCGGCCTCAATGTTTCCCCATTTGTGGTGCATTAATCGCGATATTGTTACACTCCGCATATCAGGAAACCTGGCTGGATGCTCGCTTTTTGAGAGAAACTATGCTTCAGGAGACATTTTATGCGCTCATATGCTGATAAAAAGCTCTTTTTGCTCGTCTTATGCCTGCTGTTATCGCTGTCGTTGTCACCGGCGCTGCTGCTGGCGCAGGATGCCGCGCAGCCGGAGATGGTCGTTATCCCCGGCACGCTTCAGTCTGCCGCTGGCTGCGCTGGCGACTGGGACCCGGCGGGCGAGTGTACCGCCCTCACCTACAGCGAAGAAGACGGCATCTGGACGGGCGTTTTCGATCTGCCCGCTGGTTACTATGAGTACAAAGTCGCCATCAACGGCAGTTGGAGCGAGAACTACGGCGGCAAAGCCGACAGGGACGGTCCGAATGTGCCGCTGCGGCTGGACGAGGACACGGCGGTTCGCTTCTACTATGACCACGCCACCCACTGGCTGGCAGACAGCGTCGGCGACGTGATCGCCACCGCGCCCGGCAGCTATCAGGACGAGATCGGCTGTCCGGGTGAGTGGTCGCCGGACTGCCTGCGTTCGTGGCTCCAGGACGTGGACGGCGACGGCGTCTACAGCTTTGAAACCAGCGCTATTCCGCCGGGGGATTACGAGGTCAAAGTGGCTGTCAACGAAAGCTGGGATCTGAACTACGGTGCCGATGGCGCGCCCAACGGAGCCAACATCCCCTTCAGCGTGCCGGAAGCCGATACCACCGTCTATTTTGTCTACAGCGCGGCGACCCACCTGCTGGAAGTGGGCGTTGGCGCGCCGCCCGAAGTTGAGGCAGTCCCGGTTGTTTCGGTTGATCTATCGCGGCTGAACGCCATCTGGGTATCAGAAGACACGATTGCCTGGGACGTGGGCAGCCAGCCCGAGGACACCCGCTACCAGCTTCATTATTCGCCAGCGGGCAATGTCAACGTCAGCGCTGAAAGAGGCACGATCTGCTGCGGCAGTCGCATCCCGCTGACGCTCTCGGAAGATGGCTTGACCGCCGATCAGCTTGAGCGCTTCCCCAATCTGGCGGATTACGCCGTGTTCACAATTGGCGGCGATGACGTTGAACAAATACCGGAAGTGCTGCGCGGGCAGGTGTTCATTTCGGTAATCGGCAGCGACCGGACGCTGTTGGGCGCGGCTGGTTTGCAGCTTGGCGGCGTCCTTGACGATCTGTACGCCACCGATGCCCCGCTGGGCGTTCATTTCGCTGACGGCGTGCCGACCCTTAGCGTCTGGGCACCGACCGCCCGGAACGTGCGCCTGCATCTGTTCGCCGATGCCGACGCCAGCACTGAAGCCGAAATCCTCGATATGACGCGCGACGACGCGAACGGCGTCTGGTCGATCACCGGCGAGCCGGAATGGAACGCGGGCTATTATCTCTACGAGGTGACAGTTTTTGCGCCGTCCGTCGGCGACATGGTGATCAACCTGGTCACCGATCCTTATTCGGTCAGCCTGTCCATGAGCAGCGCCCGCAGCCAGATTGTGGATTTGAACGATCCGGCGCTGTTCCCCGAAGGCTGGGATTTAGCCGGACGGCTGCCGCCGTTGGTGCCAGAAGACATCACCCTGTATGAACTCCACCTGCGCGATTTCAGCGCCTTTGACGAGAGCGTGCCGGAAGCCGAGCGCGGCACCTATTCGGCATTTACCCACACCGATTCCGCCGGAATGACTCATCTGGCAGCGGCGGCGGAAGCGGGCTTGACTCACCTGCACCTGCTGCCGGTGTTCGACATCGCCTCGATCAACGAGAACGCCGCCGAGCGCACTGAACCCGATCCCGAAGCGCTGGCGAGCCTGCCGCCGGACTCGGATCAGCAGGCGGCGATCATCGACGCCGTCCGCGATCAGGACGCCTTCAACTGGGGCTACGATCCGTTCCACTACAACACGCCCGAAGGCAGCTACGCCAGCGATCCCGACGGGACAGCGCGCATCCGCGAGTTCCGGGCAATGGTGCAGTCGCTTAACAGTATCGGCTTGCGGGTGGTAATGGACGTGGTCTACAACCACACCAACGCTTCCGGGCAGGCGGACAATTCGGTGCTGGATCGGGTCGTTCCCGGCTACTACCACCGTTACAACGACGACGGCACGATTGCCACCAGCACCTGCTGCCAGAACACCGCCACCGAAAACGCCATGATGGAACGCCTGATGATCGATTCGGTGCTGATGTGGGTGCGTGATTACCGCGTCGATGGCTTCCGCTTCGACCTGATGGGACACCACATGCTGCGCAACATGGAAGCGGTGCGGGCGGCGCTCGACAGCCTGACGGTGGAAAATGACGGCGTGGACGGCGCATCGATCTACGTCTACGGCGAAGGCTGGGATTTTGGCGAAGTGGCGCAGAACGCTCGCGGCGTGAATGCTATTCAGCTCAATATCGGCGGCAGCGGCATCGGCGTCTTTAATGACCGCCTGCGAGACGCGGCGCGCGGTGGCAGCCCATTTGGCGGCTTCCAGGAGCAGGGCTTCATCAATGGGCTGTACGTCTATCCCAACGGCATCACGCCGGGCACGCCAGAGGAACAACTGGCTCGGCTGCTGCTGTTCAGCGATCAGGTGCGAATCGGCTTGGCGGGCAACCTGCGCGATTACGCGCTGGTGAACGCTGCGGGCGACACCGTCACCGGCGCGGAGATCGACTACAACGGCAGCCCGGCTGGCTACACGCTCGATCCGCAGGAGAACATCGTCTATGTCGCCGCCCACGATAACGAAACGCTGTGGGATGCCATTCAATATAAAGCGCCCGAAGACGCCGATATTGCTACCCGCGCGCGGATGAACAATCTGGGGATCAGCATCGTGGCGCTGTCACAGGGTGTGCCGTTCTTCCACGCGGGCGACGATATGCTGCGCTCGAAGTCAATGGATGGCAACAGCTATAACTCCGGCGACTGGTTCAACCGCCTCGACTTTACCTATAACACCAACAACTGGGCGGTTGGGCTGCCGCCGACCCGTCAGGACAACTGGGACATTATCGCGCCGCTGCTGGCTGATCCGGCGCTGGCGGCAGCGCAGTCGGATATCCTCAACAGCGCGGCACACTTCCGCGAGATGCTCAGTATCCGCCAAAGCTCGCCGCTGTTCCGCCTGCAAACGGCGGACGACGTGATGGAACGTCTGACCTTCCTCAACACCGGTCCCGATCAACTGCCCGGCGTCATCGTCATGCTGCTGGACGACACCGGCGCGGACGATCTCGATCCGAATGTCGAACAGATCGTGGTCATCTTCAACGCCACGCCGGATGAAGTTTCCTTCGGAGACGCGCGGTTCGAGGGCGGAGCGTTTGCGCTGCATCCGGCGCAGCAGGCGTCCAATGATGCCACCGTTCAGGCGGCGGCGTTTGCCAATGGCGCGTTCACCGTCCCGGCATGGACGGCAGCGGTATTCGTGGCTGGGGAATAAAAGAATGCGCTGAATCACCGGGACACAAAGAGGATTTTAGAATTGCTTCTTCGTGTCCTGGTGGTTTATATCTTTGTGCCCGCTGCGGTTCAAGTTGCTTTCGGGTTCGCTACCGCACGCTGCTGCCGTCGTTGAAGATGCCGGTGGGGTGGCAGCCGAGATTTGCCGCCCGCGCCTGAACTTCGAGATCGCGAAAATGTGCCGTTTGGGCGGTGTCCGGCTCATATTCGACGCCTTCGGCGTAGCCCTGCGCCACAAGCTGCTCGTTGACGTTCACCCCATTCGCATAAACATAGCGCAGCAGCCGCCCGAAGCGGTCGGTTTCGCTGACGTCACGCACCAGCGTCACCGTTTGCCCCTGCACCAGCGCCGCGTTGGCGTTGGACGCTTCCTGAAAACAGACTTCGTCACGTTCGGGCGTGTTGACGCCGATATAACGCACCCGCTGTTCCGTACCGTTGATATTCACGTCAATCGTGTCGCCGTCAATCACCTGAGTGACGACCGCGGTGTCGCCAATGATGACGGCGGCGTTGTTGCTGACCGGCGCATTGGCAGCCGGAACGTTGGCGTCTTGCACCCCAACGCTGACTTCACAGGCAAGGATGGACAGCAGCAGAAGACAGAGTGGAATCAGTTTTTGAATCATATATCTCTATAACATTCGATAGTGTATAATGCGCTGTCAGCGATAGTTGCAGTATTTCACTAGAGACGCAGAAGCGATTTATGAGCCAGAACCTGATTTTACACGATGTGCGCCCCACACGCTCGGATGCCGTCAAGAACCGCGAGCTGCTGCTGAAAACGGCACAGCGTCTGTTCGCCGAACATGGCGTCAGCGCGGTGTCAATGTCAGCGGTCGCTCAGGCGGCGGGCGTGGGCAAGGGGACGCTTTACCGGCACTTCGAAAATAAGACGCAGTTGTGCCAGGCACTGATCGACTCCGATCAGCGCGATTTGCAGGAGCGCACGCTCCAGCGCTTGCGCGGGAATCCGGGCGATCCGCTGAACAACCTGCGCTGGTTCCTGGAGGAAGTTGTCGCGTTTGTCAATCGCAACATGCCCATGTTTTCGGATAACCTGTTTGGTGCCTCGTCAATGCTCGGTCACCCGGCACACGCCTGGTGGTGGCAGACGATTCGCGGCTTGCTCCGCCAGATCAATCCCGATATTGACCTGGACTACACCGCCGACGCGCTGTTCGTGCTGATCGATGCGCGCACCCTTCATTTTCAGCAGGTGATGCGCGGCTACGCCCCTGACCGCATCCTCTCCGGCTTGTTCAGCACCGTTGATCGCCTGATCGCCTGAATCGGACGACAGTCCGTTTTCTAATAAAGATTTTATAGAGCTTTTTCAGAGCCTGTGCTATCATAGGTCTTGTAAACGGACTGTAGTCCGTTTTTAATTCCGAAAATAGGGCACACTCCCTGGAGGGCGACAAACAATGGCAATCTGGAAACTTGACTCGGCACACACCATAGCATCTTTCAGCACCCGGCACATGATGGTCACGACGGTGCGCGGCACGCTCGGTACGGTCACCGGCGAAGTCGAATTCGACGCGGCAAATCCGGCTGCGGCGAGCGTGACAGCGACGATTGATACCGCCGGACTGAACTCCGGTGTGGCAGATCGCGATAACCACCTGCGCAGCGCCGACTTCCTTGACGTGGAAAAGTTCCCCAGCGTCACCTTCAAGAGCACCCGCATTGAGGTGACTGGCGACGATACGGCGAAGGTTCATGGCGACCTCACCATTCGCGGCGTCACCCGCCCGGTCGTGCTGAATGCCGAGTACATCGGTCAGGTTGCCAGCCCGTTTGGCGATACCCGCGTCGGCTTCACCGCTTCGACCAAGATCAACCGCGAAGACTTCGGTCTGACCTGGAACGTGGCGCTTGAGGCTGGCGGCGTGCTGGTCGGCAAGGACATCAAGGTCGAACTGGACGTGGAAGCCGTCCTGGTGACCGAAGGCGCGCCCGCGACTGCCTAAGCGCAGTCATCAACTAAGCTAACTTCCTTCCCCTTGAAAAAGCCGGTGCTGCCCATGCACCGGCTTTTTTGTGCCATGAATCCGCCCGATTTTCCTGCATATTGTTCCACCATTCGATGATGTCTTTCACAATGACTGACGGGGCTGATATGCTAAGATAGAGTGTCTTCTATCATGTATTACAGGGCTGCCGATGACTGCTGATATGTGGATAACGCTGGTCATTCTGATAGTCATGATGGTGCTGTTTGTCAGCGAGAAGCTGCGCGTCGATCTGGTCGCGCTGTGTGTCGTCCTTGCGCTGACGCTGACCGGAATTGTCACGGCTGAAGAAGCGATGGCTGGGTTTTCCAGCACGTCGGTTCTCAGCATTGCTTTCCTGTTTGTCGTGGGCGGCGCGGTCTTTCAGACCGGGCTGGCGGCTGCCATCGGCGACGCAATCCTGAAGATCGCCGGTACGAATCAGACCCGCCTGCTGATGATCATGATGCTCACCGTGTCGATCCTGTCGGCGTTCATCAGCTCGACCGGCGTCGTCGCCCTGATGCTGCCCGCCGTCATGAGCGTGGCGCAGCGGGCGAAAATACCGGCTTCAAAACTGGGCATCCCGCTGGCGTTCAGCGCGCTCATCGGCGGCACCACCACGCTCATCGCCACTCCGCCCAACATCATTGTTTCGGAAGTGATGCAGGACGCGGGCTACCCGCCGTTTGAGTTTTTCAGCTATACCCTGCCAGGGGTGCTGCTGGTGATTGCCTGGCTGGCGTACATGCTCATCATCGGGCAGCGGCTGCTGCCAGAGCGCAAGCCCGACACGGTGGTGCAGCGGATGGAAACGCCCGCCGAACTGTTCACGCTGTACCAACTGCCGGACAATATGTATCGCCTGCGCGTCCCCAGTCAGTCAAACCTGATCGGCACCAGCATCGCCGCCAGCAGGCTGGGCAGCGATTTCAACATCGCGGTCGCCAGCCTTTCGCGCATGAACGAATCGCGCCGGATCGGTTCGCGCAGTGAGCAGACGGTGCAATATCCCGAAGCAGACACGGTATTTCAGGAAGATGATGTGCTGGTCGTGCAGGGCGATATCCGCGATATCACCCGCGCCGCCGGATACTGGAACCTCGCCATCATGGCAAATCACCCGATTCAGGAAGGCGACGTCATCACCAACGAGGTTGGGATTGCTGAAATGGTGCTCCGCCCGCGCTCATCCCTGAACGGTAAGTCGCTGTCCGAGCTTCAGTTTGGCTCTGCTTACCACCTGACGGTGCTCAATCTGCGCCGCCCCGGCGCGCACGCGCCGTTGGATCTTAAGACGACGCCGCTGAAGTTTGGCGACGTGCTGTTGGTGCAGGGGCGCTGGAAGGATATTTACGCCCTTAAGCGGCTGCGGCACGACTTCATCGTCATGGGCGAGCCGGAAGCCGCCGAGATGGGCGCGTTCCTGCGCCTGACGCACGCGCCGATCACGCTGACTATTCTGGTGCTGATGATTGTGGTGCTGGCGCTGGATCTGCTGCCGCTGACAGTGGCAAGCCTTCTGGCGGCGGTGGCGGTGGTACTCACCGGCTGTTTGTCGATGGATGAGGCTTACGAATCCATCGATCTGAAAAGCCTGATCCTGATCGCCGGTATGCTGCCGATGGGTACGGCGCTGGTCAAGGTTGGACTGGCGGATGCCGCCGCCGACCTGCTGATCCAGACGGTGGGCGAACTGGGACCGCTGTATGTGCTTGCCGGTCTGTTCATCCTGACGCTGATCAGCACCCAGATTATCTCCAATACCGCCTCGGCGCTGCTGGTCGCGCCAATCGCGCTGGCGGCGGCACAGGGATTGAACGTCAACCCGCAAGCCTTCATGATGAGCGTGGCGATTGCGGCGGCGATGGCGCTGTTGAGTCCGGTCGCGTCGCCGGTGAACATGCTGGTGATGAGTCCGGGCAACTACCGCTTCTCCGATTTCGCCAGAGTGGGCGCGCCGATGATGGTGATCGCCTTCATCATCTCGATGATCGTGCTGCCGGTGATGTGGCCCTTTTAGCCGCCGCCTTCCCCGCGCCATCAGCGATGGCGTGCATTCCGGGGGGTGGGGAAAATCGCGGAGACAGAGAGTAGGGACACGACACCGTCGTGTCCGTTTCATGAATGTTGAGGCGGACACGATAATATCGTGTCCCTACAGCCATATCCGTCCTGATTTGATAAACGATATTAGCCCACTGTCGAAGCTGTCGTCATGTCCCCACACCTGCTTTCATGGCGGTGGTTGTCGGCATCGGCTGACAGCGGTACCTTTAAGCGACACGTTTTTACTAGAGTTTAGGAGTCTCTCATGCCGGGTCGGTTGGAAGACAAGGTGGCAGTCGTGACGGGCGCGAGCCGGGGCATCGGTCGGGCGACGGCGCTGGCGCTGGCGAAGCAGGGGGCGCATGTCGTCATCACCGCGCGCGCCGAGGACGAGCTGAATACGCTGGCGCGGGAAATTGGCGAACTGCGGCGCGAGGCGCTGGTGGTTGCCGCCGATGCGTCCCGCGAGGACGATGTCGAGCGGCTGTTCTGCGACGCACATGACAAATTTGGTCAGGTAGACATTCTGGTGAACAACGCCGGCGTGGGCAAGTTTGGCGCGCTGGCGAGCATTTCCCCCGAAGAATACGACTGGATGATGAACACCAACATGCGGGCGACGTTTTTATGCACGCGCGCCTTTCTGCCGAAGATGCTGGTGCGTCAGGAGGGGTGGATCGTCTTTGTCGGCTCGGTCGCCGGGCTGAAGGGACTGCCGCATGAGACGGTTTACTGCGCGACCAAACACGCGCAGTATGGCTTCGCCACGGCGCTGGATCATGAATGCCGCGACCGCAACGTCAAGGTCAGCTACATCGCGCCGGGCGGCGTCAATACCTATTTCGCTTTTGGCACCGGGCGCACGCCGGACGACCCCACGCTGAATGAATTTCTTGACTCGGAAGATGTGGCAGAGGCGGTAGTTTTCGCGGTGACGCAGCCGCCCAAGAGCCGTGTCTTTCTGATCGGGATGCGCCCGATGAGGGAAGCGTTGTAAACATCAGCGCCGGAAGAAGGGCATTTTGTCAGGATTTAATGCGGGCGTACAAATTTCAAACTTGCTGCGGTATACTTAATTCTCAGTTCAACCCGCCCTCAACAGTCATTCTCCCGCAGGAGTTTGCGAGATGAAAGTATCGGTTCTTCAGGAGCAACTTGCCAGAGGCTTGGGCATCATCAGCCGGGCAGTCGATCCGCGTAACAATTTGCCCGTTCTGACCAATGTCCTGCTGTCTACAGAAGATTCACGTATCAAGCTGGCTGCGACCAATCTGCAGATGAGCATCACGACCTATATCGGCGCGAAGGTCGATAAAGAAGGCGCTGTCACGCTGCCCGCCAAGACGCTGACCGAACTGGTCAACAACCTGTCTCCCGAACGAGTCGATCTCTCGCTCGACGTGGCGACGCAGTCGGTACACGTCCGCTGTGGCACGACCACCAGCAATATCAAGGGCATTGCCGCCAGCGAGTTCCCGCCGATACCGGAAGGCGGCGAGCCGGACATCGTCATCTCGGGACGTGTCTTGAAAGAGATGATCAACCAGACGGTCTTTGCGACCGCCAAAGAAGACAACCGACCGATTCTGACCGGGCTGTACGTCCAGTTTGACAACGACGTGATGACCGTCGCCGCCGCCGACGGCTTCCGCCTGGCGGTGCGTACCGCGCGAATCGACCAGCGCTTCCCGTCCCCGCGCGACTACGTCATTCCGGCGCGCGCCATGAGCGAAGTCGCCCGCATCATCGTCGATGAGGACAAGGACGTGGCGATTTCCCTGCCCGGCGAGCGCGACATGGTGCTGTTCTACATCGAGAACACGGTGGTATCGTCGCAGCTTCTTGAGGGCAAGTTTCCGGATTTTGGGGCGATCATCCCCAAGAGCTACAACACCTCGGTCACGATGTATACCAACGATCTGCTGCGCGTGTGCAAGCGCGCCGAAATCTTTGCCCGCGACAATAACAACAGCGCCCGTATTAAGGTCACCCCGCCAGATGGACCGGGCGAGCCGGGTACGCTGCTGGTGACAGGCAAGAGCAGCGAGCGCGGCGACAGCGAAGGTTTAATCGACGCGGGCGTGGAAGGCAACAGTCTGGAAGTGGCATTTAACGTGCGCTACCTGATCGAAGTGCTCAACGTCATCAGCGAAGAGCGTGTCGTGCTGGAGAGCATCGGTCCGGCGGCGGCGGGCGTGCTGCGCCCTGAAGGACGCGACGACTTCATCCACATCGTCATGCCGATGAGCACCGGGCGGTAGCGGGCGGCATTTCAGCCATTCCGTTTCGGACAAGTGAGTTAAATATTGCAGGGGCGTTGTGCCAGCTTCGCTGACACCGGAACGCCCCTGCGTGGTTTATCGGTTACTCCACTGCCGCCTCGACAGCGGGTTCCAGCACCATACTATCCGCATTGTGCGAATGACGCACCCGACGCAGGATGAACAGCGCCGGTGACAGGATCAGACCGCTGGCGACGAACGCCGCCCGCAGCGACATCTCGCCCACCAGCCCCAGCGGCGGACCGCCAACCGTCTGACCGATGGCGTCCGTCTGACTCTGCATCGACAGCACCGTCGCCCGCACCTGCGAGTCGATATGCTGGTTCGTCCAGGTGCTCAGCAGCGGCTCGATCAGGGTGCGCGCCAGCACAAAGACGAAGAACAGCCCCAGCGCGACCAGCAGCGACGGCGCCAGCCCAAAGGCGATAATGCTGCCGACCATCACCGCCGTCAGCCAGAAGAAGGCGCGGGTGACGCTGCGCGGCTGGTTCAGCTTCACGTGGCGGCGCAGCACTTCCGCCCCGGCAATGCCCAGCCCCATCGTGACGATGTTCATCACGCCGAACCAGACAATCGCTGGCTGCCCGGTTGCTCCTTCAAGGTTGAAGGTCGTCAGCAGGTGTGCCTGCCAGAGCCGATCCCAGCCTTCGCTGTACAAGCCGAAGAATATCCCCACCGCCATAATACTGATCAGCGTTGGCTGGCGGCGGATGACGCGGACGCCTTCGCGGAAAGTGTCGCCCATCTTCTGCCAGGTGTTGCGATCTGGCGCTGGCGTGGGATGGAAGCCGGTTTCCGGCATGAAGAACACCAGGAACACCGTCGAGCCAAGCATGATCGCGCCGCCCAGCAGGATCGGGACTTGCAGGGCGATGCTGCCCAGCGCCATGCTGCCGATAACGCCAAAAACCGCGCCAAGCTGCTCGACCTGCGCGCCGCGAACAAAGGCATTGCCCGCCTGATCCTGCCCGACTTCATCGACCAGCCAGGCGCTGTAAGCGCCGCTGGTGAAGGTATAGCCCACCCCCCACAGCACATGCCCGGCGATGATCGCGCCGAAGGTCGCTATGCCGCCTTGCAGCAGATACGACAGCCCCATCATAAAGAAGCCGATGATGGACGAGAGACGGCGGCTGTACAGATCGGCTACGATGCCGGTGGGGATTTCACACACAAAGATGGTCACTTCCAGCGTCGTGCCAGCCAGCACAAGCTGAAGCGGCGTCATGCCGACGATCTGTACCTGATAGATCATCATCGCCGTCCAGATCATGCTGTTGGCGAAACTAAAGAGCGTGCCTCTTATGAGATGCACGTGGTATGCACTGAACGTACTCAAGGATTTTCCTCCGCGACGATTCCGCGCCATGCGGAATCTGATAAGCGATTGGTATAAAGCTCAGGCGAATAGGAGCCGTTGTGGAGGCGGAGGAATCAAAGCCGGAATCAGGTACGAAAAATCAGCCTGAAATGGCGGTGGGGATCTCTGGCTGAGAGGAGAAGCGAAAACGCGCGACGACTCAGCCGCTACCCAAAGACTCCGCAGCCACGCAGGAGGACAGACGATATGGTGGCTGACATAGGGCATTTTCTCCAGAAGAATGTGCAATGCGCAGCAGTTTAGCATGAACTACTAAAAAATGGAAGCAGTCAAAAAGCAGCGGACTGCGATTGATGACTGCTTGGCGGTGCCGCCTGTTCAACGAATGGGAATCGACTGTCGCAGCTCCCAGATAGTGCCTTCGGGATCGGCAAAGTAAGCGGTGCGCCATCCCCAGTGTTGGTCGATTGGCGGCTTGATAAACACGACGCCCTTCTCAGTGAGCGTCTTGTAGGCGGCGTCCACGTCTTCAACATCGGCGCACAGCATGACCCGATGGCTGGCTTCCTTATGAACTGCCATCACCTCGTCGTTCAGCATTTTTATGCCCGTGGACACTTCGACCAGGGCAAAGTCCTGACCTTCCATGTGGAACGCGAACGAAACATCATCGCTAAATACAACTTCAAGACCGAGCGTATCCCGGTAAAATGCCAACATCCGATCCATATCCTGCACAAATAATACTGTCGCGTTGACCTTGCGAATCATGAATTATCTCCTCTATATCTCAATGATAGGGCTGCGCTTTATGACGACTTGCGACTCACTGCGTAACAGGCGAGGACGTTGCCCGAACCCTGCCATGTGCGGGTGCTGATCAGCTTGAGCGATACCGGCGGACGACCGACGAACAGCGGCGTGCCTTCGCCTGCAATCACCGGGAAATGCGTCAGGTGCAGTTCATCGATCAGATCGTGCAGCAGCAGATGATTCCAGAGCGTGCGTCCGGCGAAGATGAAGATGTCTCTGCCGGGCTGCTGCTTGAGGGCGGCAATCGCGTTGAGCGCGTCCGCCCGGCTGACAATGCGCGTCGTATCGCTCCACTGTCCTAACTCCTCGTCGGTCAGTTGATCGGACACGACGATTTTCTCGATGGCGTTCATCAGCCCGGCGAATTCACGGCGGATGGTGGTCGAACCCGGATCATCCGGCACGCTCGTCCAGTAATCGCGGTTGCCGAAAAATGACGAGCGCCCACTCAGCAGCAGGGTATCGGCTTCTCGCATCCTCTCGGTATTATAGTGATCGAAGCTCTCGTCGCTGTGGTAGTCGTCGTGGTAATAGTCGAAGATCGCGTCGAGACTCTTATCCTTTCCGTCGTAGTAGCCATCCAGGGTGACAAAATTGCTGACGATGAGTTTGCGCATGGCATTGCTCCAGAGGTACGCAGGATAGGTGCTAATCCGTCTGTGTGTGGTGGATGCTTCGCCGTTTCAGTCTCGATACCAGACTTTCGTGCCTTCTTCAAACGAGGGCGCGGGGAAGCTGACCAGATCGATTCGCCACGGCGTCAGCTTGAGCAAGCCGAACGACTCATGATCCGGGGCAACGAATGTCGTCGCTGGATCATAGCCAAGCGGTTCGGGTGCGTTCCTGAACATGTCCCAGATGCGCTGTTTCTGGCTTAGATCATCGATCCACTCGGCGGCGCAGTCGGCATAAACCGGGTTCATCACATTGGCAATATATGCCAGCGATACATACGGGTTCTGCGCCAGATGCCGCGCCTTGTGTGAATTCGGGTCGGTGCCGATCCAGCCGGTTGAGCCTTCCCAGATGGGATGCAGAATGCGCGAACGCGGGCGACCCTTGCCGTCTACCGTCGCCGCGCTGCACCAGACCATCGTATGCACGCGCTGAATGAACTCGGCTTCAATCTCGGAAAAGTGGGTGACTCTCATGGGTGACCTCTTTTCGGCTGCTGCTCCAGTTCTCGTTCGCGTTCCGCCATCTCCATCTGGATCAGCTCGCGGCGCAGGGTTTTGCCCACCGTCGTTTTGGGCAGTTCCGAGACGAAGGCGAAGCGGCGCGGCACTTCGTAGGGCGCGAGGCTTCTGGCGCAGTGGTCGATCAATTCCTGCTCGCTGGCGGTTTTGCCCGGCTGTAATACCACCCACGCCTTCAGCGTCTCCTGACCGGCTCTTTCGGGGTGCGGCACCGCCGCCACACCTACTTCGAGGACGGCGGGATGCTCTTTCAGCACCTTGTCGATCACGTTCGGGTAGACGTTAAAGCCGCCGATCAGCGCCATATCCTTTTTGCGATCCACGATATAGAAATAGCCGTCCTCGTCCATCCGCCCGATATCGCCGGTGTAGAGCCAGACCTTGCCGTCGATCTCGCGCAGGGTGTTCGCCGTTTCGGTGGGCATTTTGTAATAGCCCTTCATCAGGTTGGGTCCGCGCATGATCAGCTCGCCGATCTCGCCAACCGGCACTTCGGTCAAGCCGTCGTCAAGGCTGATGATCTTCGCCTCGATATCCGGCATCGGCATTCCGATAGAGCCAACCTTGTTAGTGCCGTAGATGGGGTTGGAGTGGGAAGCGGTGGGCATCTCACTCATGCCGAAGCCTTCGTAGAGGTTCGCCCCGCCCGCCGCCTCGAACTCCTGCTTGGTGGTCGGCGGCAGTGGAGCCGCGCCGCTGCTGGCGATCAGGAATGAATCCAGCCGCACCTGCCCCGATTTCACGCGCGAGTGGTTAACAACGGCGTTGTACAGCGCCGGAACGCCCAGAAAGACGTTCGGGCGATAGTGTTCGATCACGTCCACGATGTTGTCGATTTCGCGCGGGTTGGGGATGAGGACGATGCTCGCGCCGCTGGAGAGCGCCTGACTGAGCAGCACCACCAGCCCGAACGAGTGGAACATCGGCAGGACGCCCAGATACACCAGCGTGCTGCGATCCATGTTCGCCAGCCTGCCCTCGCTGATCGATGTCCAGGCGGTGATCTGGCGCGTGTTGGCGACTAACGCCCGGTGGGTCGCCATCGCGCCCTTCGACACGCCAGTCGTGCCGCCGGTATACTGGAAGATGCACAGATCGTCGCCGGTGACCGGCACGTTTGGCTTTTGCCCGGCATACTGCGCCAGCAGGTTATTCAGCCACAGGTCGCCCGGTTCGAGCGCCGCGAGGTAGTGCCCCATTTTCTTCTCTTTGGCGAGGGTAAACAGTATCCGCGCCAGCGGCGTCAGGTATTCCTTGACGTTGCAGACGATCACCTGCCGGACGTGCGTTTTGGGCTGTACCTGCTTGATCAGCCCGTAGAACAGCGTCAGCGTGATGACAAATTCCGCTTCGCAGTCGTTGATCTGGAACTGCATTTTTTCCGCTGGATAGGTTGGGTTGGTCGCCGCGACTACGCCGCCCGCCTTGAGGATGCCGTAATAGGCTATGGGGAAGGCTGCGACGTTGGGCATGACCAGCGCCACCCGGTCGCCTTTCTTCAGCCCTTTGTCGATCAGCGCGCACGCCAGCGCGTCCGACGCCTCGTCGAGTTCGCGGTAGGTCAAACGCTGCGCCTGGTGCCCGACCAGCGGCAGTTTGGCGTCGGTAATCAGCGCCACGTTGTCCGGGTATTTGCCTGCCATCTCGCGCAGAATGTCGTGCAAGGCAATGTTGGGATATGGCTCAAGTGTATGCGCCACGCCGGGATCATAGTGCTTGAGCCAGGGTTTTTCGTCGTAAGTGGTCATATTTGAAAGAAGCTCCGTATAGCTTTTAGCGATTAGCGGATAGCGGATAGCTTACAACAGTCGCCCCTACTGACCGAAGGCTTTTTGCTGTCGCTGATGGCTGTCAGCTTACCTCTACCACTGCGTTTGAAAGCACCACCGCGTCGCGCTCGGCGGCGGTGCAGCGGAAAATGACCTGATTCCCCTCACGCCACATTTGTGTGACCAGCGTTTCGCCGGGGAAGACGTGCTTGACGAAGCGCACTTTGATGCTTCTGAAGCGTGACGGATCGTTGTCACAGAAGTGCTTGAGTACGGCGCGTCCCGCGAAGCCGAAGCTGCACAGCCCGTGTAATATCGGCTTCTCGAAGCCGCCAATCGCCGCCATCATCGGGTCGGCGTGCAGCGGGTTGATATCGCCGGACAGCCGGTAAAGCAGCGCCTGCTTCTCTGATGTACGCTCGCTCGCGACTGCGTCCGGCGTCCGGTCGGGCGGCTCGCCGCTGCCGCCGGAAGGTCCGCGCTCGCCGCCAAAACCGCCCAGACCACGAATGAACATCGACGACTGGTTGCGGGCGATCTCCTGCCCGTTTTCGTCGTAACACGGCGTTTCGGTGATGACCAGCGCGCCGCTGCCCTTGTCATAGACGTTGGAAATGATTGGGCGGCAGGTGATCGCCCCCGACGTGGGCAGCGGGCGCTTCACTGCCAGATACTGCTCGCCGTGAAGCAGCATCATCGGGTTGAAGACCAGACCGGGCAGCGAGCCGGTCAGCAGCACTTCGATCATCCGCGAGGGGAACAGGACGGCAAAAGTGGGCAGTGCCTTAAATCCCTCGCCGCTTAATTCATAGACGAACTGGAGTTCCTGCTGATCGAGAGGATCGGCGGGCGCGCCAACACCCAGGGCGTACAGCGATACGTCGCGCTCACTGTAGCGGAACTCAAACGGCTCAAACTCATAGTTCAAAATCTGGTCTAAATCGACGCCAGCCTGTGTGGACACACGCAACCTCACGATCTTTTACAGGATATGTTTGCCACCATTATAGAAGCATTGAAGTCAGCGGACATTGGCGGATTATGTCCCAGAGCCTTTACATTGTAGGTTACAATACAGATACGTGTGTGTGTGCATCTGTGCCTGATGTGTCAGCCATGAATGAGACTTAAGCGTATGTCCTCAGACCGATTTATTCAGAATCATCTGCGAAATTTACCCTTGTTCGAACGGATGACGCCCGATCAGATCAACCTGATGGCGAGCGCTTTTCAGGTGATTCGCTACGAGCCGGGGCAGCTTGTCTTTCATCAGGGGCAGCCCACGCGCGGCTTGATGGTGTTTGTCTCCGGTCGTGGCATTTTAACCCAGCGGGGCGCAGACGGCTTGGAAGACCGCATCGGCATGGTCGAAACCGGGCAGTACATCAACGAAGCATCCCTGTATCACGAAGGGTTGGAGTCGGCGTCGCTGCGGATTGTCGAGCAGTCGATTGTGCTGTTTCTGGATCGGCGCCAGTTTCTACAGCTTCTGGTGCAAAATCCCGAAATCCGCACCAATCTGCGCGTAACCACCGCGCTGGATTCGCGTGAGGCGGCGCTCAAGATGTTCAAGGGGCAGCGCGAGGACGAATCGGTGCTGCACATCTTCCGCCATCACTGGTGGTCATTCGCGCGTCACGGCTGGCTGGCGTTGATCCTGGCGATCCTGCTCTGGATAATCGCCGCGCTGCTGGGGGCTGAGAATCTGGTCTTTGGGCTGGCGTTAGGCGGGTTGGGCATTATCATCCCCGGCTTGCTGATGCTGTACATGTGGTATGAGTGGCAGAATGACTACGTGATCATCACCGATCAGCGGGTGGTGCGCATCTGGCGTGACGTGCTGCGGTTTGAAAGCACCATTAACGAAATTCCACTGGAGCGTATTCTGGAGATCAACATCGATCTGCCGCCCGCCGATGTCTTCGCGCGGCTGTTCGGCTACGGCTCGATCCACATTCGCACCGCCGGGGAAGCGGCGAACATCCACCTGCACATAATGCCCGATCCTAAGCTGATCCAGACGATGATTTTTTCGCAGCGCGATCGCTATCAGGACGATGTCTCTCAGCGCAACCGCGAGAACATTCGCGCCGATATCGAGCGCGCGATGGGCGTTGGCGGCGTCACGCCATCCCAGGACGCGCCGGAGACAGCAAAGAAGGGTAGGGGCGAGATTGGGCTGCCATTTATCCGCACGCGCTTCGTCAATCAGGCGGGCGAAATCCACTACCGGCGGCACGCGACGAGCTGGCTGGGGCATGTCATACTGCCGGGGCTGATCATTCTGGGCAGCGCGGTGGTCGGCTTTCTCAGCCTGGCGCTGCCAGATTTTCCGCTGTCCGGCGGCGCTGGCTTGGGCGTGTCCTTCATCATGTTTCTGATTGGCTGTCTGTGGTTCTATATGGCGGATTGGGACTGGCGCAACGACCTGCTGATCGTTGGTCAGCAGACGATTACGCTCATCCATAAGCGCCCGCTGTGGCTGCAAAATCAGGTCGAACGGGTGCGGCTGTCACAGGTCGATAACGTCATTTCCGAGGTCAGCGGGCTGTTCGATAACCTGCTCAACCGGGGGACGATACGTGTTTCACTGATCGGCTCTAACGAGCAAAAGATCTTCGGAAAACTGTACGACCCTCAGGAAGTGCAGGCGGAGATTTCGCGGCGGCAGGCGCAGATGAAAGCCTCGCTCAACCAGAGCGATGTCCAGCAGCAGCGGCAGGCAATCGCCGATTATCTGGCGGTCTATCACCAGACGGTATCGGGGACGCAGGCAGCGCCGCCGTTCAACCCGCCCGCGCCGTCGCAGACGAATTTTGATCCCGGCACCCAGCCCGCCGCCTATTCCCCCTACTCAGCGAATACGCAGCCGGCGGAACCCTCTCAGCAGCCCACCCAGCCGCCGCCAGTGCGGGATACGGTTCGCCCGCCGCGCGTGCCGCGCGTGCGCCCGCCGGACAGCCTGCCGGAATAACGGAAGTCATGCTGACGGCAGCGTGAACCAGAAGGTGCTGCCCGCGCCGGGTTCGCTGTCAACGCCAAGCTGCCCGCCCAACCGCTGGACGATGCGGTTGACAATTGACAAGCCAAGCCCATGACCTTCGGTGCTGACGAGGCGCAGGCGCATGAAAAGCTCGAAGATGCGGCTCTGGTCGGCGGGCGCGATGCCAATGCCGTTGTCGGTCACTTCGTAACGCACCATCTCCGTGTCAGGTTCGGCGGCGGCGCGAACCCTGATCTGTGGGTCGGGGTTGTCCTCGCCGATGTACTTGATGGCGTTGCCGATCAGGTTCGCGAAGATTTCCTCAATCCAGCCTTCCTGTCCCAGGGCATAGAGCATGTCGGGCGCGATATCAATCACCATCCGGCGGCGTTTAAGCTCCGGCGTAAAGCGCCACAGCGAGCGCTGGGCAGCGCCGGACATATCGACCGGAATCGCCACCGCGCGGGCGTTGCTGAGTTGTGCCAGCCACAGCAGTTGGTCGATAATGCGCCCCATGTTCTTCGAGGCGACTTCTACTTCTTTGAGATAACCCTGCACTTCGGGGTCGTCGTGGTTGTTCAGCACCAACTGAAGCAGGCTGATATAGCCGGTCAGGATGTGCAGCGGTGATTTCAGGTCATGGGCAATGGCGTAGCTGAATTCGTTCGCTTCGCTGGTGTCCGCCTGGAGACGGGCGAGGTAATCGTCCGATTCCTGCCGCGCGCGTCGTGCTTCATTCAGCAGGCGCACGTTGCGCAAGCCGTTCGCCATCTGCGCCGCCAGCAGGTTCGCCGTCCGCCGATCCTCCAGTGTAAAAGCATCGAGCGCGCGGGCAGCAAAATTGAGCGTGCCGAGCGTTTCGTCGTCACTTTCCAGTGGAATGATCATCTGTGAGTCAAAGCTGGTGAGGGTCGTCAGCAGACGGTCACTGACCGCTTCGGAGTCTCCCAGCGCGACCTGATCGCTGGTGGACAATCCGGCGGGCGAATGCTCCATCAGGGTGCGCAGTTCCCAATCGCCATCTTCGCGCTGTAGACAGATGCTGAAGTGGTCAAACCTGACCAGCCAGTGAACGTGCGTGATCACTGCTGTCAGCACCTCATCGTAAGTCACGGCGCTGTTCAGCGCCGTGACCACTCGCTGCATGTGCTGTAGGCGACCGGATAGTGTCTGGCTCTGGATGAGCAGCCGCCGCGCTGTATCCAGAACCTGCTGGTAGTTTTCTTCAGGTTGTGAGGTGTGCGATGCAGCGTCAGTCACAGCAGTGTGCTTCCAGCAGAAAGTGGGAAAATGAGTAATGTTACAATTAGTATAGCACCAAGTGTCTTACAAGGACAATGAACACAGCATTAAACTGCGTGTCCCCTGTTTGGGGGACACAAGGGTACAACCAGAGTCATTGTCTGTAAGTCCCTCGCCCTGAGGGAGAGGGCGGCAATCTACGATTGCTCAGGGTGAGGGCGTTTTGAGCGAGGGCGTTCCGGCGGCGACGGCGACTGCGCCCGCCTGATCGCCGGTGTGCGTCAGGCTGACATCCCATTCGGTTAAGCCGAGCGCCTGCGCCTGCGCCGCTGCCTTGCCGTACAGATTTAGCACCGGACGACCGCGTTCACCGTAGCGAATCTCGATATCGCGCCAGCCAACATCGCCGATGCCGGTTCCGAGGGCTTTCGCTACCGCTTCTTTGGCGGCAAAGCGCGCCGCCAGACGATGGGGCTGGTCGTCACAGTCTGCGCGCTCGCCGGGCGTAAAAAATCGGTTGAGGAAACGTTCGCCAAAGCGGGCGATTCCGTCCTCTAAACGGCTGATCTCGATCAGGTCAATGCCACAGCGCAGCATGGTTGCTCCTTCAGGGTCGCCGGTGAACTGCTGCCCTAATTCTAGTTTGAACTGTTCCAATGCCAAAGGAAATTGTCTTTGAGCCACACATCAGCCTGCGGCTTTGGCGTGAATGTGCCGTATAATTGAATCCAAAATAGATTTTTGACCAGGAGGCGTGTCATGGCAGTTTTCGAGCAGGTCACCGAGCGCATCGCGGTCACCGACCCGGTGACGGGCGAGACAATCGGCGATTTCCCTGTCATGCTGCCGGATGAGGTGTGCGCGGCGGTGGATCGGGCGCGGGCGGCGCAGCCCGCCTGGGAAGCGCGCGGCACGTCTGAACGGGCGGCGCTGCTGGCTGCCTGGAATAATGCCTTATGGGACGACCAGGCAAATGCCATACAGATTATCCGGCGAGAAACGGGCAAGAACAGGGGCAGCGCCTACGTCGAAATTGCCCTGATTGATTCGACAGTCCAGTACTACGCCAGCCACGCGCCCCGGCTGCTGCGCCCGCAGTCGCGGCGTCCCGCCTTTCCTATTCGGCAGCGCGCGCGGGTGTACTACAAACCGCATGGCGTCGCCGGGTTTATCACCCCCTGGAATTATCCGCTGCTGAATGCCCTCTTCGACGCGATTCCGGCGCTGATCGCCGGAAATGCGGTCATCATCAAGCCGAGCGAAGCCACCCCATTCACGGCGAAATACGCCATCGATCTGATGCACCGGGTGGGCATTCCGCGCGATGTCGTCCAGATGGTGACCGGTGACGGGCGCACCGGCGAAGCGCTGGTAGACAGCGTCGATTACATCTCGCTGACCGGCAGCACCGCCACCGGGCGCAAGGTCGCGGTGCGCGCGGCGCAGCGGCTGATCCCCTACAGCCTCGAACTGGGCGGCAAAGACCCGCTGATCGTCCTGAAAGACGCCGATCTGGATCTCGCCGCCAGCGGCGCGCTGACCGCCGCCATGGAGAACGCCGGGCAGACCTGCGTCAGCATCGAACGGGTCTATGTGGAAGCCCCGATTTACGACGCTTTTCTGGATCGCGTGCAGCACTATGCCGCGCAGATAAAACTCGGAGCAGAAAGCGATTTCGATACCCACATGGGCAGCCTGACGCACGCCCGCGAACTGGAGCGTACCGAAGACCACGTGCGCGACGCCGTCGAAAAAGGCGCGCGGGTGCTGGTTGGCGGCAGGCACCGCCCCGATCTGGGTCCGCTTTTCTACGAGCCAACCGTCCTGGTAGATGTCGATCATTCGATGAAGGTGATGCAGGAAGAAACGTTTGGTCCGCTGATGCCGATCATGCGCGTTGCCGATGCCGACGAGGCGGTGCGGCTGGCGAATGACAGCAGCTACGGGCTGTCGGCGTGCATTTATACCCGCGATCTGAAACGCGGCGAGCAGCTTGCGACGCGGATCGAGGCTGGCGACGTGGCGCTGAACCGCCCGCAGATGACGTTTGGCACCATCAGCGTGCCGATGGGCGGTGTCAAGACCAGCGGCGTTGGACGGCGCAACGGACCCGAAGGGTTACTGCGCTTCGTCAAACCGCAGTCCATCGTAGTCGATAACGCGCTGCTGGCAAAACCGGCGCTCACCCAGGCAGACTCGATGACGCGCATGGGCGTCAACTTCATGCGGCGGCTGCGGCGGCTGTTCCCGTTCGTGTGATACACTCCAACCTGCATCCTGCTGACAGAGGTGGTTTATGCGCCGTCCATCGCCTACATTTCTGATTCTCGCCGCCATCATGATTGTGCTGTTCATCGCCGGTCTGGGCATGATAGCCATCCTTGCCACCCGCTGATGACCGGACTTTAGCTGGAAGGTGGTGGCATTACGCCCCTGCCAGCCTGAAACCGCTGCCAAGCACCAGCACATAAACGAGGCAGATGATCGCGGCGGTGGCAATCCATCTGACGTCGTAACGGATCGTCAGCGGTTCCACCGGTTGCTTGTGAAAGCTGTTGGATGCGAACCAGAAGGGCATCCACAGCAGCGGCGATAGAGTGCCAGCCGCAGCCAATATCCCGGCGACAGAGGGTAATCCGAGAAAGCCGTGCATGTTTAGCAGCCCAGCACCGACGATGATGAGAACCGCGCCGAAATAGGATGGCACGCTGTACGCCAGGAATCGACTGCGGATCTCCCGGCTGTCGCTGCCGCCAAAAATCTGCGCCAGCACCCGCAGCGATACCCACACGACGGCGAACCACAGGGCTGCGCCCAGCAGCAGCATGGCGATCTGCCACAGACCGGCAGGTTCCCAGCCCGCGATGACTGCCGCGTAATCTCCCGCGCCCGAAATCCCCGAAAAGATGAGATAGCCGAATCCGTTGCTGAGGTTGGCGAACATAAACAGCCATAAGAACCATTTCATATTGGATGAATATCCTGAGCCGGAACGCAGCACAAAGTAACTGATAACGCCCAGGATCACGTTGACTATCGCCGAGCTGCCGGCGACGATTTTCGGGGCGGCGCTGGTGGCGTCATCAAGCTGACAATCGACATGCAGCGCCGAATATTCCACCACTGTGGCACCGACAGTCAGACAGGTGATGGCATGAACGGATTCATGGATGGCGATGACGAGGCTTTGCGTCATCGCGGCGATCAGGATGATGGTCACCAATCGGCGCAGACCGGAAGCGGCTGTGCTTGTAACAGTCATATAAAATCCTCTCAAAACTTTACTTTATGCTATAGAGCCGGAATATAGCAACCGCGATGAGGCTGCCGTGACCAGCCAGGCAGCGAGTATCGCGGCGCTCGGACGAATTTTTATCCGTTTCTTATGGACATCTGCTATAACAGTAGCGGTAGTATTTTCGTAATGTGCATAGGAAGTTATCGATGGCTGAAGCAGAGCAATTTTCATTCAAAGCTGAGATTCAACAGCTTCTCAATATTCTCGTCCATTCGCTTTACACCGAGCGCGAGATCTTTTTGCGAGAGTTGATCTCGAACGCCTCGGACGCGCTCAACCGCATCCAGTTTGAGCAGTTGACCAATGCGAATATTGTTGACCCCGACGCGGAACTCCTGATCGAACTTCAACCGGATATGGATGCTAAGACGCTGACCATCAGCGATACCGGCATCGGCATGACGCGCGACGACCTGATCAACAATATCGGCGTGATCGCCCACAGCGGCGCGAAAGCCTTTGTCGAGGCGGTCAAGGCGCAGCAGGCGTCCAACGCGCCCATCGGCGATGTGATCGGTCAGTTTGGCGTGGGCTTCTATTCGGTGTTCATGGTGGCAGACCGCGTGCGGGTGGTATCGCGCTCGGCAAACCCCGAAGAAGGCGCGTGGGCGTGGGAAAGCGACGGCGGCGACAACTACACGATTGAGCCAGCCGAACGCGAGAATCGTGGGACGGATATCATCATTTCTCTCAAGGAAGACGCGCAGGAATATTTGCAGACCTGGAAGCTGAAGGACATCATCCGCCGCCACTCCGACTATATCGCCTTTCCGATTTACGTCGGCGAGGACAAGGAACCGACCAACAAGCAGACGGCGATCTGGCGGCGCGACCCGAAAGAAGTCACCGCCGAGCAGTACACCGATTTCTACAAGATGCTGACGATGGATTTTGACGCGCCGCTGCATCATATCCACATGCGGGCAGACGTGCCGCTTCAGTTTTACGCGCTGCTTTACATTCCCGCCAGCGCCGAGCGCAGCGTGTTGAGCGTGCGCCGCGAGCCGGGGCTGAAACTGTACGCGCGCAAGGTGCTGATTCAGGAATACAACACCGAACTGCTGCCGGAATACCTGTCCTTCGTGCAGGGCGTGGTAGACAGCGAAGACCTGCCGCTGAGCGTCAGCCGCGAAAGCGTGCAGGCGAGCCGCGTGATGGCGAACCTGAAGAAGACCATCACCAGCAAAGTCCTGAGCGAACTGAAGCGGCTGGCGAAAAACAACTTCGACACCTACAGGCAGGTGTATGGCGAGTTTGGTCGCATGATCAAGCAGGGGCTGGTCGTCAGTCCGGGCGAGCGCGAGGATATCGAGCCGCTGCTCTACTTCCCCTCGACTCGCAGCCAGAACGACGATGAGTGGACAGCGCTGGCGGATTATGTCGAGCGCATGGTTGAGAATCAGGACGACATCTATTATGTGATCGCCGAAGACTTCGCCGGTGCCGAGCGCAGCCCGCATCTCGACAGTTTCCGCCAGCGCGGTATCGAAGTGCTGTATTTTGTGGATCCGATTGACTCGTTTATGCTGATGGGCTTGACCGAGTATAAGGATCACACGCTGCGCAACGTGGACGAAGCCGACATTGACCTGAGCAGCGTTGGCGCGGCGCAGGACGAACCGGAAACGCCCGAACCGGTTGAACAGGGTGATTTTGAGTCGGTTCGCAGCCGCTTTGCCGATCTGCTTGGAGAGCGCGTCAGCGGCGTTCGCGAGGGTAAGAATCTGGTCGGCAGCGCGGCGCGGCTGGTGAGCGAAGACAAGAACAGCGCCCGCAATATGTTCCGCATCAACCGCCTGCTGGATCGTGAATTTGAGCTTCCGGTCAAGACGCTGGAACTCAACCCGCGCCACCCGCTGATCCATAACCTGAGCGCCATGATCGCCAGCCGATCCGACAACCCGCTGATCGATGCGGTGGTCGAGCAGGTGTTTGAGACAGCGCTGCTTCAGGATGGTATTCACCCCGATCCAGCGTCGATGGCGCAGCGGCTGTATATGCTGATGCAGGCGGCAACCGGCGGCGCGGCGCAGTCGGCGCCAACGCTGGCAGTCGAAGGGCTTGCGGGCGAAACCGAGCCAGTCCCGGTGGACAATGCGCCAGCGGACGATGCGGCAGTGGAGGGCGGGGAAAGTGAAGAAAGTGACACGTAGGCAGTAGAGAGTCAAAAGTTGAAAGTCAAAAGTGAAAAGCCGCAGCACTATCCGCTTTTGACTTGCAGCCAGGCAAACAAAAAGGACTGGTTTTTACGCCAGTCCTTTTTTTCAAATCGGCAGTCCCTAGAGGGCGTTGACGATGTTCGAGAAAATGTTGCCGATGGCGGGTCCCAGCAGAGCCAGGATGACGATGACAACGACTGCGACCAATACCAGAATCAGAGCGTACTCTACGAGACCCTGGCCCTCTTCACGCGGCATATACATCATGATGATTGCTCCTAATAATAACCGAGGATGATGAGCTTTTTCTAAAGCTTATTGATATGCTACCATAATTAGATGGCGTTACAACTTGAGAAGTATAAAGATTTTGTGAAAAAATCGCTACAACTCAAGTTTTTTACTATTCTTTTACAATTTTCACAAGATGATCCGTTAACGCCCCTAATGCCTGCTGCACCGCTTCCGGCAGCGCTTCGTGTTCGCTCATCTGCTGAATAAGATACTGATCATTCATATTCAGCGCGTGAATTGCCGTGTTGGTGTGGCGGTCGCCGCTGCGAATCAGATGCGGATATTCGCGTGTTGCGTGGAAGCGAATTACCGATAAGGCGTGTTCCAGGCTGACGTCGCGCCCTTCGATATGTTTGACGATTGTTCCGGTTTCGACCCCATGCTGCTGAACAGCGCGGTTGACGGCATTCAGCTTATCGACGGTTTCCCGCGACCACTGGCGCAGACCGGCGTAGCGGGCTTCAGCTTTCAGCGACGGCGGTTGCTGCCCGCGCAGGGTCAGCGCCAGCGCCTTGAAAAAAGCGCGAGCATAGCGCAGCGGAGTCTGCATCATCGTCGTTTCCGCCTTGCCCGGCGCATAAATTCGACGCCAGCAATCACCAGGACGAATAACTGCACCGCCACGGCGATGACGATCCACTGGGTGGAACTGCTGCGGACGGGCAGCGGCGCGGACGCGGCGAGGTTCAGCGGGGCTTCGGTCACCACCAGCGCCACCGGCGTTCCCTGCGGAACTGGCGCGGCGGCGGCGGTTTCAGCCAGCAGATCGGGCAGCGCGCTGTTTCCGACGGTGGCGATGCCGTTGGGTGTCGGATTAACCGTCATCAGCTCCAGCGGCGTCACGATCAGGGTGGCTTCGCGCATCGGCAGCAGCGCGACGTAAGGCGTAATCGTCGCCGGAATCGGCGTTCGTGTCGGCGGGTTTTCGGGCGTTGCCAGCATGGCGACATTGGGCACATCCGGCGCAGCCGATACTGCCGACGACAGGTTTTCCCGCGAGGGTACCAGGAAAATGCTGCCGACTTCGAGGTCGTGTACGTCGGTCAGCCCATTCAGAGTCATCATCGTCGGCAGATCGTCCCAGGTGTAGCCGTAAATCAGCGCGATATCGCCGAGCGTATCGCCCGGCTGTACCTGGTGCATGATATTGCCGTTTTCGTCCAAGCCCACCACGTAAGGCGGCGGCGCGGCGGCTGACGACGCGCCGCTATTGCCGCTGGCGTTCGACGACAGCGGTTGAGTCTGCGGCGGCGGCGGTCCGCCCGAATTGCCAAACACCATGACGTAAGCCGCGCCCCAGGAACCATGCGCCGCGCCAATGCCCACGTCGTTGTAAGCGGCGTTGACGAGTCCGGCATAGTGAATGCCGGAATTGATCCAGAACACCCAGGCGGAGTCCACGCCCGCGTTGGTGCCGCCGTAGATGTTTTCGCTGACCTGGGTTGACGGATAACCGGCGTTGAGGGCGCGCGTGCGCGGACCGGAGCCATCCGGGCGGGTGTGGCTGACACTGCCGGTTTCGACAATCCACTGCGCCTGATTTTGGGCGGCGGCAGACAGCGCGCCGTTGAGGTTATAGGGCGCGCGACCCAACGAGGCGCGCAGATTGTTGACACGTCCGAGGATGTCGCTGGCTTCGCCCTGAGCACTGATGAGATTTGCGCCCGCCAGCAGAAGCAGCACAGTCAAAATCAGAAGTTTACGTCGCATGGCGGGCGATTTTATCACGATGCGGCAGTTGTGAACATGAATCATGTTGTATTAACGCTGCTTCAGAAGGTCGTCGTAATCCGCATGGCTTCCAATCCAGAACCAGACGTAACAACCATCCTCGGCGCGTGTACAGACAGCACGGTAGCTGATGCCAATGCGTACTGAGTACCACAGCGGATCGCTAGAAACTTGCTTGAAGTTTAGTCCAGCGTGATAAGGGTTAGCTTCAAGTTGGCGGTAGGCTTTGTTAGCTTGCTGCCTCACACCACGAGGGAGTGCATCGTAGAGTTCGTGGAACGCTCGCGTGCGTTTGGATTTCACGGCGTATCGTCAGGATCAAAATCCTCAGTCAATCCTGCATGATGCTCGTCAAGAGCCTGGCGCGCCAATCTAGCAAGTGGCGTACTTGAGTTCGCCACGTGCTCGGCAAAAAGAGCCTCATCGTAATCAGCGTAAAA
This sequence comes from Aggregatilineales bacterium, assembly GCA_030834905.1. GTDB lineage: Bacteria > Chloroflexota > Anaerolineae > Aggregatilineales > Phototrophicaceae > Flexifilum. The sequence goes on from JAUQWZ010000021.1 coordinate 37,191, forward strand.
GGAGAAATCGTCCTCAACCGATGAGGACGCAAATTGCTGGTTCCATAACTCGTCATGGAGACGTACAAGCTCGTGGATCATTGCAGGAATAGCATTACTCAAGTCAGTAATGCCCTGTTCAGCAGCAAATGCTTCTAGCAAATCGAGCTCTTCATCTGTGAGCAAAGCAGTGATTGTATTCTCTGCTGATTTTTGTAAAGCCATCGCCCTTTTGCCTGTAAATGGTCAACAGTCATAATCATTGTACACACATGCAAATGCCTTGCAAGCCATATTTCCAATAGAAGGGGGGAAATGTGGGGACATGTTCCGTAGGGGCGCGACCATCTTCGAACGGGCGATTTTATCACGATGCGGCGGTTAGGAACATAGACGGGTGTAAGGTACAGTGGTCAAGCGACGGGATATGAGGGAAACGATATGTCACTCTATGTTCAGGAAAGCGGGACGCCCGACGCGCCGAGCATCGTCTTTTTACACGGCATCGGCGCGAGCGGCTGGATGTGGGCAAGGCAGACCGCCGCCCTTGCCGATTACCACTGTCTGAATGTCGATCTGCCGGGGCATGGCAAGAGCAACCAGATCGAGTGGATTTCGCTGGCAGACACGGCGGATCAGATCGCGACGCTGATCGAGACGCGCGCGACCCAGGGCAGGGCGCATCTGGTCGGGCTGTCGCTCGGCGGTCAGCTCGCGCTGGTGCTGCTGGAACGCCGCGCCCATCTGCTGGATCGCGTTGTCATCAGCGGCGTGACCGCCGCGCCCATGCCCAACCGCGCGCTGTTGAATCCGCAGTTGTGGCTGACGACGACTCTGTTCAAACAGGACTGGTTTGTCAACATGCAAGCCAGATCGCTGCGCCTCTCGCCCGACGAGCAGGCAGCCTTCAGCGAAAATCTGCGGGCGGCTTCGATGCAGGCATACCGCCGGATCTGGGAAGAAGTGTCGGAGTATGCCGCGCCCGCGTCGCTTGGCAGCGTGCAGACTTCCACGCTGATTACGGCGGGAGGGAAGGAATCGAAGATCATCCTGGAGGCGGTCACGGCGATCTCAAAAATGATGCCCAACGCGCAGGGATGGCTGGCACCCGGACAGGGACACGGCTGGAACGTGCAGGCTCCACGCCTGTTCAACGCGATGGTACGCGCATGGATCAGCGACGCGCCGCTGCCGGCGGAAATGCAGGCGGCGCGTCCCGGCGGCAGGTGAGGCGATCACCCCGTAAGCCGGTACCGCCGAGCGAGACAGCCCGGCTGGCAGTTTCAGATACGCCTCTGGCATCCCGCCGCGCCACTCCCTATAATGCGTTTCATTTAGCTGTAATGTTTGGATAACCCACATGGCGATTGACTACGTTGTAAATCTGGACTGCGTGCCCAAGCAGACGCTCGGCACCGACGGCATTATGGAGCGTATTAAAGGACAGGCGCGCGCCGAGAGCGTGATTCGCCTGTTCCGCGAGCATGGCGATGACCGCCCGCCGAGCGAGATGGGCTTTGAATTCAGCCGCAGCCAGCCCGACGGCAGCGAAGAAACGCGCGTCATCATCGTGCAGGAGATGCTCGATCAGGCGGCGGAGCTAGACCCGCTGGCGCGTTACTGCGAAGGCTGCCCGGCGAACGCGCTCAACCGACCGTTTGGCTGCATGGGGCAGATCCAGTATCCGATCTCGGCGGCGGCTGAAGCCTGGCTGCTCGACCAACTGCCGGGAACCGACGAGCCGCTGGTGTGGCTGCTGCTGCGGCAGGGCGTGCAGGAAATGGGCTATGACGGCGAAATGGTCAAGCCGCTGCGCGCCAACCCGACCTATTTTGAAGAACGCCGCCTGCGCGGGCGCGATATGGTCGAGTTCGTCTTCAGCGCCGATCAGGCTTTTGAGATGCTGTTTATGCTCGGACACATCCAGCCGTCGCACGCCGGGATGGTGCTGCTGTTCTTCGGCGCGATTCCGCGCGAAAACGTCGAAGCCAACCATATTGTCGATATCATCAACCACAATCTTACTGCCGACGATATCGCCCGGTTGTTCCCGTTCCAGATGAAGCCGTCGCCTGATGACGATGCGACGATCAGCGATCTGAAGCAGTTCTTCTACGCTGTCTACTGCGCCTGGACGCTGAACGTCGCGCTGCTGCTCGACGTATGAAACTTCGGCTGCCGTTTGTACGTATTGAGTCGAAAGTAACAAGTGGAAAGTGAAAAGTAGAAAGTCCGAGGAGTGTTACCCGTCACTTTCTACTTGCTGCTTTTAACTTTCAGCTTCACCCGTTCGTTCAGCCGGAGAAACAGCCGTGAGTACCCCATCCTATGACGAGATCAAACGACAGGTTGAGCGCCGCTACCGCAGGCGTTCCGCTTTTCTCTATCACCTGATCATTGCCTGTGCCGGACTTCCCGCGATCTGGGTGATTGGTCGCATGAATACAGTCGTGATATTCACCATCACCGCCCTCTGGGTCGGCTTGCTGCTTCTGCATGGCGTTCACCTGTTGCTGGAAGGCGCAAAAGATCGCGAAATTGAGCGCACCTGGCGGCGCTATTACGGCGACATCGACTATGACGACATCAAGCCCAAGCGCAGCTTTCGCCTGAACGACGATGCCGAACTGGAAGTGATCGAAGACGACCAGCCTTTGCCGCTGTACAAGCGACGGGAATAGTCTCATGTGGAACAGTTACTTCAGCTACCTGGATTACCTCGAACTGCGGCGGCGCGTGGAACGGCGGCTGTCGGGCAGCCTGTGGCTGTTCATTCATATCGCGGCGTTCGCGTTCCTGCCGCTGGTCTGTTTTGGACTGTGGCCCTACGGCTGGTGGTATCCGGGGTACACGCTGGTTCACGGCTGGATCGCCGCTGCCATGGTCGGCTGGAGCGTTGTGCTGCTGCTGCATGGGTTGTGGACATTTTTTCGTTCCGGCGCGTGGGGCGCGCGTCGCAGTCAGGTGATCGAGACGGAAATGCGCGAGCGTCTGCGCAGTGACGACACCTATCTGACACAGGACAGCCGCGACCTCTTTCGCCTGCATGGGCTGCTTGAGGAGGATGTGCAGCGTCGCACCGGAACCACGACCACCCTGCTCAGTCTGTTCACAGTCGTTAACGTGGTGTCGTGGATTGCGGCGCGAGGCGGCTTGTATGATGCGCTGATCTGGTGGCTGCCAGCAGCGGTGTTCCTTCTCCTGCTGCCGATCCTGATAGTCAGCCGCTGGCAGTTAAGGCGGCATGAAGGCAGGCTGCGCGAACTTCTGGCGTCCGGCGAGGCAGTGCCCGCCGTCAAACCCAAGCGCGAGGCGCTGCGCTTTGCGGGTGATGACGAACTGCTGGACATCATTGACGAGGAAGACTACGAGAAGCCGAAGCGCCTAACCCGCTGACCGGCGCTCTGATGTATAATTCAGGTAAGCTGAAAAGTTTGTGGAGCGACCTATGTCCGCGCAGCGTGTGGGTGATATGACCCTGAATGAGTTGAAGGAATTCGTTGAGGAGATCGTGGAACGACGTACTCAACGCGGCGTTAAGCCAAAATCGAAACGCAGTGTAAAGGAAATCAACGACTCGATTCGCCAGCACCGGTGGACACCACCTGAAGGTACTCCATCAACACTTGAGCTTTTACGTGAAGATCGAGATCGGTGAGCTATGCCAGCCTATGTCATTGATGCCAGTGTTGCTGTTCAGCACCTGATCGCCGACCAGTTTACATCTAACCGTGATGAGTCCTGTAGCTGATTTGCTGAGTCGTGCATTAGAACTTGGGTTAAAACACCAGCTTGCGATCTACGACTCGCTCTATATCGCGCTTGCCGAAAGTCTGGATTGCCCATTCATTACGGTAGACAGCCGTCAGGAAGCGGCAGCGAAAGCTGAAGGCATTGTCATTAAACCGGTGACAGATTTTCCCCCATTGAATTGAGCCGCACGACAGAGACGCGGAGTTTTGGCATGGTTTTTACTGAAGGTCAGGTGGTTGGTCCCTATCGCATCGTCGCGCAGATGGGACAGGGCGGCATGGCGACGATTTACAAAGCCTACCATGCGCGGTTGGATCGGTACGTGGCGATCAAGGTGATGCACCAGGCGTTCCTCGAAGATCAGAACTTCATCACCCGCTTCGAGCGCGAGGCGCAGATCGTCGCCCGGCTGGAACACCCGCACATCGTACCGGTGTATGACTTTGCCGAACATGAGGGACAGCCCTATCTCGTCATGAAGTTCATCGAGGGGCAGTCGCTTAAGGCGGAGTCGGAAAAGCAGCCGCTGTCGCTGGATGATCTGTTATACGTGCTGCCGCCAATCGCCGACGCGCTCGATTACGCTCACCGGCAGGGCGTGCTGCACCGCGATATCAAGCCGTCGAACATCATCATCGGCAGCGACGGCGTGCCTTACCTGACCGACTTTGGTTTGGCGCGGATGGCGCAGTTGGGCGAAAGCACCATCAGCAGCGATTTTCTGCTCGGCACGCCGCACTACATTTCACCTGAACAGGCGATGGGGCGCAAAGACCTCGATTCGCGCACTGACCTGTATTCACTCGGCGTGGTGCTGTATGAGCTGGTCGTCGGGCGCGTTCCCTTCAGCGCCGATACCCCGTTCTCGGTCATTCATGATCATATCTACCGGGCGCTGCCGCTGCCGTCGTCCATCAATCCTGAAGTGACGCCCGAAGTGGAAGTGGTGCTTGTGAAAGCGCTGGCGAAAACTCCGTCAGACCGCTACAACACGGCAGCCGAGATGATCAACGCCTTCCGGCAGGCGGTAGAATCGTCCGGCTTGGCGCAGCTTAGCCCGGGCCGAGGCAGTATCGCCGCAGAATCGCTGGCACAGGCACGCGCCGCCCCAGAGACAATTACGCTGCCACCCACGCCAGAGGTGGTCACGCCGCCAATAGTGCCGCCGGTGCCGTCTCGCGCAGCCCCCGCCAGCCGCCAGTCGGCGGCAGCCGCGATGCCGGAGAAGCCCAAACGCGAACAGCCTTATCGCAAGGTCGAAACGGCTATCGATCTCAGTCTGGAAGGCGTCGGCAAGGTCATCGAGCGCGCGGGCAAACAGGTGCAGGAAGCGGTTGAAAGCGGCTGGAGTTGGGTATCGGGGACTGACGAGGAACTTGTCTCGCCCTATGACGAGAACGCCCTGCGCAAGCGGGTAGAGAAGCAGATCAAGAAGCGGAACGAGTTCAACGGGCATTTTATCGCCTTCATCGCGGTCAATGTTTTGCTGTGGATCATCTTCGTCGGCGGGCAGGGCGTACTGATAGGGGGCGATTTTGGGGCATTGATGCAGCAGTTCCCCTGGCCCCTGATGGTCACGTTTGGCTGGGGATCGGGGCTGGTCGCCCATGCCATCGAAGTCTACTTCCAGACCGGTGAACGGGCAGCGCGTCGGCTGCGCGCCATTCACGGCGAATTTGAACGCTTATATGGCGAACGCTGGTATCAGGTCGCCAACAAGGGCGAACTGCGGAAGGTGCGCCAGCGGGTGGAGCAGCCCTTCACCAAGCGCCGGGAATTCTTCGAGCACCTCGGCGTTTACGTCATGATCAACCTGATGCTGTGGTTCGTCTACTTCGCGGGCACAGACTTCTTCATAAACATTCTTGGCGGCGAAGGCGTCCAGTTTCTGGAGTTCCCGTGGCCCCTGATCGTCATGTTCGGTTGGGGGATTGGGCTGGTGTTTCACGCTGCCGAAATGCTGTCGGCAGGCAGCCAGCAGCGCGCGATTGACCGTGAGGTGGAGCGCGAGCGCGAACGGATTTTTGATGAAAAACCCAAGCGCGATTTCTACTATGATGAAGATGTAGATGAAAATGAAGCCCAGCCCGACGTTCGGCTGACCGGGGACGGTGAATTCACCGACAGCATGATTCAGGAAATTGACCGCGGCGCGAACAAGCGGCGGCGGTAAGAGTCTAGCTTGCGCGGAAGAGGGTCACCGTCGAACCGATAGTCAGCACGTCGCCGTCGCGCAGCGGTCGTCCCTTTTCGCTGACCGGCGTGCCGTTGACGAGCGTGCCGTTGGCACTGCCGAGATCGTAAATCACCCAGTTCTGATCGACCAGTTCAAGCCGGGCATGAGGGCGCGAGACGGAAGGGTCTTGCAGGCAGATTTCCCAGTCGGCTTTGCTGGTCGCGCGCCCAATGGTGATATTTGCCAGCAGCAGGGGGATGCTGTTGCCTTCCTGCGCGCCGTTGGTGATGATCAGCTTGCCCTTGCCGGTGTTGGTGATGGCGGTGATGATGGTGCCGTGTTCGGACGCCTGCCGCTGTTCTTCCTCGCTGACGATGGCGTTGAAGTGGAGCGCTGGCACGTACAGGCGAATTTCATCGCCGTGTGCCAGCGGGAACGGCTCGGTGATGCGCTCGCCATTGACGAACACGCCGTTGGCGCTGCCCAGATCGGTAATCATAAAAATGCCGTCGCGGTAATTGATGACGGCGTGCTGGCGCGAGACGTGCTGTTCCTTGATGCTGATATCGTTGGTTTCGAGACGTCCGATACTGGCGGTCGCGCCCTCGGTCAGGACGAACTCGGAGACACTGCTGTTCACCGGATCGTGCCAGGTAATCTTCGCCAGAATTAGCGGTACTGCACTCATATCGCTGTCCAGAGCAAATCCCTCAAAAAGTACTTTCAGTATATATCACACTCACTGCGCCTGAAACGTAACGCCTTTACGGGACATCGGTACTATCATCCGCCGGATTTGTCCGTTCCTTCGGGCTAGCGCTGGTTGTCCTTCTGGGTAGTATCGTCGGCGGCGCGTTTGCGGCGTTCGGTTTCGCCCATGCCCGGATGCCATTCATCGGGCAGCGCGCCCGTCGGCTGGGTGATGACGAGTCCGCCCAGATCGCGGGCGACTGTCTCGAGCAGTGAAGGCTCGATCCAGGTGACCGAGTCGATCTGCACCGCCACCGCGCCCGCTTCCAGATAGTCGCGCGCGTCCTGCGGCGAATGGATGCCACCGGAGCCGATCACCGGAACGTCCACCCGCCGGGCAATCTGCCCGACCAAGCGCAGCACCAGCGGCTTGATAAACGGTCCATACAGGCGACCGGAGACCAACCGCCCGCCGCTGTCTCGTGCCGTTCCGCGCGGCGGCGCGCACACCACCAGACCGCCCGCGCCAGCGTCGGCAGCTGCCTGCGCCAGTTCGATGGTCGAGCCAAACGGCAGCCGGACGAGGATGGGTTTGTCGGCGTTATCGGCGGCGGCACGAACGGCTGCCTGCGCGTCACCAATGCTGGTGTCATCGTTCAGCCCCAGCTCGACGCCGTCAACGGTTTCTTCTTCCTCAAGCTTATGGACGCAGCGGCGAACTTCGTCCTCAGTGGTAGAGACGATGTGGACGATGATCGGTACTGGCAGCCGTTCCCAGGTCGAGCGATGTTTTGCCAGGACTTTGCTCAAGCCCGGGTTGGGCAGCCCGGTATGCACCAGCATCCCCGCGTCCAGCGGCACGACGCGCGTGCCGGTCGCCGGACTCCAGGGCGTATATGTCACCGGGTTAGTGACCAGCGCGCCGAGCTTGTCTACGTCGATCAGGCTGCGGTACTGCTCGCCAAAGCCGAATGTCCCGGCAGCGGGCATCACCGGCGTTTCGACGATCAGGCTGTGTTTTCCGGGGCGTGTGAGCAGTATCGACATGGGCGTTTCCAGCGTATCGTTGGCTTCAGACAACAGACAGCGTCCATTGTAACCCTGTCTGCCAGCGATGGCGATGCGCCAGCGAAAGCGGAGAGTAGAAAAATCGCGGAGACAGCGGGTTTATGAAGCTGAACCATAGAAAACACTCGGCGGGGACTGCCTGCTTTAGCTGGCAGGGGAAACCGAGACTTCTCCTTTCGCTTGTGTAGGTCGAACGTTTGCGTCAGACTACTTCTAACTTTTTGCCCGACAGGGCGCGGGTAATCGCACCTTAATAACTGAACGTATGGCGTTTTGCGGGGTAGTTCCGCAAGTAAAACGTTCAACGAACGCGAGTATCCAAATCGGCTTGGATCGAGCCGTCAGGCGTTAACGTAGCGGATTGCCGCAAGCGTAGCCGGACGAAACGAGTTTCGTAGAAGCCGCCTGCTTTAGCGGGCGGAGTGGTCACTAAAAACGAAGCAGGTAGGGACACGACATCGTCGTGTCCGCCGCCGCGTTCCTGATTATGAAACGGACGCGATGATATCGTGTCCGCCGCCGCGTTCCTGATTATGAAACGGACACGACATTGTCGTGTCCGCCGCCGCGTTCCTGATTATGAAACGGACACGACATTGTCGTGTCCCTACAACAATATCCGCCCTGATTTGATACACGATATTAGCCTAAAGCGAATACAAACGAATCGGGCGAGCCACCGGCTCGCCCCTACTTTTCACTTCCCTCAGGCGATCCACGTTCGCCATTGATCGGTCAGGGGTTTTTGCAGCGCCTTCAGATAAACGCTCGCCTTGCCGTAGAAGATCAGCAAGCCTTCACGGTAGATGTGGAACTGTACCGTGAGGGGAACTTCCCAGCCGCGCTCGATCTTCTTCCCCTGAATGTCCTCCTCCGAAAGCGCGCTGATCGCCGCCTCCAGGTCGGCGTCCAACTGCCTGAACCAGACGCCCATCTTTTCAACGCTGGTCGCCAGTCCCGGCTCGTCGCGGCGGTAGCCAAAATCCTGCTTGAAGGTTTTGAAAGAGTCGATATACGACTGCTCGACATCGCCCATCTCCTTAATCAGTTCACCGAGCGACGGATTGCCCGGAAGCTGAAATGCCAGATCGGCGTCGGTGAGCAGCGCCATCATCTGGTCGCGCAGGGCGTTGGTTTCGTGCAGCAGGTAAAATTGAGTGCTGGCAATGCTGTTCATGGTGTCTCCTGTTCAGGTCGCTTTTGGCGCAATTGGATAGCGGAGAATGGTCTTGAGCTTGTCCGGCGCGGCGTGCTGCGAGTCGCTCAGGTAAATCTCGTGGTGCTTACCGGCATAAACGCAGTCGTTGGCTTCGGCATAAGCGGACAGACGCTCAAGCGTTGGCGGTTCGTCGGCGTAAGGACCCAGGTGCAAAATCTGGACGGACAGCCCTTCGTGATAGCTGTCCAGACGAACGCGGTCGAGCAGCGGCGGGTTCTTCTTCTTGCGAACGGCTTCAACCGCCTGCTCAAAAGCAGTCCGGGTCACAAATTCCGGCTGCACGATCATCATCGTCCAAAACCAGTTCGATTTGTCCCCCATGTCGAGTTTTGTCAGGTCTTCAACCCACCACAACCCTTCGAGCGCCATCACCGGATACTCCAGCCCTTCGCCCTTCTTCAGGGCGAACCTGAGGGTGTAGGCGACGCTGTAGAGGGCGCTGAGCGCATCCTTGTACTCCTGCGCCGTGTTGGGGTCGCCGCTGCCATCGATCATCAGATAGTTCATCCGGGGGATATCGACGATCTGCGCCGCTTTGGCGGATGGGCTGTAAAGGTGCCTGAGTTCCTGCTTGAGATCGCGTTTGACCATGTCTTTTCCTTTATGGCGCGCTGTAACTATCTCCATGATAGATCGCAATCCCTGACACCTATTGTCAGGAATTGGCGTTACACTCCAGTTAAGGATTGAATGGGGTGACTTCATGCGCGCTGACCGTCTGCTATCGCTCATTCTGCTGCTGCATTCCAGGGGGCGCATGACCGCGCAAGGGCTGGCGGCGCACCTTGAGGTTTCGGAGCGCACCATCTATCGCGATCTGGACGCCCTGAGCGGCGCCGGAATACCGGTCTACGCGCAGTCGGGTGTGAACGGCGGCATCTTTCTGGACGAACACTACCGCCTGTCGCTGACCGGGCTGTCTCGAACCGAAGCGCGGGCGCTGTTTGTGTCCAGCGGCGCGGGACCCCTGAAAGACCTGGGGCTGGGCAGGGCAGCGGAAGATACCCTGCTCAAGATTTTCGCCGCGCTGCCGTTCACTTACCGCAGCGACGTTGAACAAATGCGCCAGCGCTTTCACATCGATCCTGCCAACTGGTTTCAGGTGGTCGAACCGTCGCCGTTTCTGCCGCTGCTTCAGCAGGCGGTCTGGGAAGATCAACGTCTCTCCATCACCTACCAGCCGGTGGAGGGGCAGCTCAGCCAGCGGGAAGTGGACGCCTATGCGCTGGTCGCCAAAGCCAATATCTGGTATCTGGTCGGCAGGAAGCCGGACGGAGAAATGCACAATTACCGCGTCGCGCGCCTCAAAGACGTCACGCTGCTGGATGCCCGGTTCGAGCGCCAGTCCGATTTTGATCTGGCGACGTACTGGCAGCGTTCCTGCGAGGGGTTCGAGCAGCATTCGCTCGAAATGTACCCGCCTTACGTCGCTGTGCTGCGGGTGCATCCGGCGGCGCTGTGGTATTTTCCCGGCTTTATGGAAGGGCGCTACCAGCAGCTTGGCTCGCCGGATGAGGATGGCTGGTACCGGCTGCGCGTCATCTTCGGTTCGCGCGATGACGCGCGCATGAGGGTGCTCGGTTTGGGAACCGGCGTGATCGTGGTCGAGCCGGACGAATTGCAGAACGCGGTGCTGGAAACCGCGCGGTCAGTCGTGATGTTTCACAGCAGCCGGTAACTTATATCCCCTGCATCGCCCGCCAGACCCGATCCAGCGCGATCAGCGCCGTCAGGTTATGCACCGGGTAGCCGCGCGTGAAGGCTTCCGCCTGGGTGTAGTCGTGCGAGAACAACGTGGTCAGATGAACGCCGTCATTCGCCATGCCGCGCCCCGGCAGCGTCTCGGCAATCCGATCAAAATCCCACAGCGGCAGTTGGTAATCGGCAGCGACCTGGCGGATGATGTTGTTGTTGACGTTGTCCGCGCCTTCGTGGCGGTCGGCTTTGGTGCCCATGATCGGAATCACGCCGCTGGCGATGCAGTAGTCCACGATCAGGCGCATATCCCGATCCACCTCATCGGGGATACCCACGTCATTTGAGCCGAGCCGGATGAAGATGACGCTAGGGTTGTGCAGCCGGATTTCGCACGCCAGCATATCTTCGCGCGGCTGGCAGTTCAGCGGATCTGCCCACATCGGATCGAGCACCGACCAGGTATGCAAACCACGATGCACCGCCATACCCTGCCGCCCGAACGATCCCTGATAGAAATCGACCACCGGCTGTAGATACGCCCATTCGCCCAGATTGTAAGCGCTCGGCTGGTCAAAGCGCGTCAGGAAATGTGGGTTTTCAATCGTGCTGTCGCCCAGTTTCGAGAAGGCATGAGCGTCTCTGCCCAGCGCCTGCCCGGTGGCATAAATGTCCTGAAGCGTCGAAAGGCTGGGAAGGGCGATAATCGAATCGACCAGGATGTCATTGATCGCGGCTGGCGGGGGTGGATACGAGTTGATGGTGATCGCCGTCGGCAGCGGGTCGGCAGTGGCTTCGGCGGTATTCTCGGCGGGTGGGGCGGCGGTTTCAACCAATGGGGTGTGTTCGGCGGTTGGGTTTGGCGGCGCTGTGTCCGAGGGCTGAACCGTTTCGACAGCCGACGTGTCGATGGTCAGCAGGGCATCTTCAACCGACCAGGTCGCTTTGAGCGCGATGGCAGTGGCGTCGATATAGGCGTTGGTCGGGCGAGCAATGACGCCGTTATAAATGGCGACTCCGACGGCGGCGAATAATCCGAAGGTCAGGCAGACGTTGAACAGCTTACGCATAAGGACGATTCCAACAAGCCGTAAGAACAGATTGTCGCATGGCAATCCAGCGGACGCAAGCGCTGTCAGCCATATAGACGCAAAGCTTGCCTAACAGCCGCTTCGGCGGTAGAGTAGCTGGTATAGACATCTATATATGCTGCCGGGAGAATGATCTGATGCGTTATCTGCTCCTGATCCTCATCACCCTGCTGTGCGCGGGCGTCGTTTCGGCACAAAATACGGCTGATGTGCCTGACGAACCGCTGTTTTTTGACGATTTCACCTACTCGGCTGCCGGTGACGAAGTTTTCACAGAACGCGGCTGGATCGTGCGCTCTGCCGAAGGCTGGCCCGGCGTTCCCGGCGCGACCTGGGATACAGAAGCAGTGTCCATCGTTGACGATCCTGACGATGAGGACAACCGTCTCGTCCAGATGGTTTCATCCACTGACGGGACGGCGGAAAACACCGTTCAGACGCAGTTCTGCCAGGCGCGCAAGTTTCTGGAAGGCACCTATGCCGCGCGGGTTCACTTCAGTGACGCGCCCCGCATCGGGCTTGACGGCGACAGCATCGTGCAGACGTTTTATACCATCAGCCCGCTGGAATTCGACCTTGATCCCGATTACAGCGAGCTGGATTTCGAATATCTGCCCAACGGCGGTTGGGGCTTCCGCGATCACGTCTTTTTCACCACCACCTGGGAGACGTTCCGACCCGAACCCAACTGGCTGGCGGACAACATCTCAGAATATGATCAGAGCAGTTACGAAGGCTGGCATGTGCTGGTGATGCAGGTGACGGACAGCGCGGTGAGGTACTACGTCGATGGCGAGTTATTCGCCTTCCATACGGGTGAATTTGTGCCGGAAGTGGCGATGTCGATCAACTTCAACCTGTGGTTCGTTAACGGCGGACTGGTCAATTCTGCTGAACCGCGCGAGTATGTCGAATATGTGGATTGGGTTTTCCACGCTGCCGGTATGGCGCTGCGTCCTGAAGCGGTAGAGACGCGCGTCACTGCCCTGCGCGAAGCCGGGACGTATTACGTCGATACTGTGCCCGCGCCCGATCCGGCGCTGGAATCGCCCTGTAATTTCTGAGGCTCGTCGGGGAAGATTTCAGACACAGGCAGCGAGAAGCCCGGCAGGACGTGACCGCCGCTGACAGCGCCATCCACACCCAGCGTCAGCGGCGCTTCGCCCGGCACGTAAACCTCGACGCGCCGGATATTCGGATCAACCACCCACAGCACCGTTCCCGCGCGCAGGTAGTTGACGATTTTCACCCGAATCTCGGTCGGGGTGTTCGACGGCGAAAGGACTTCAACCGCCAGATCGGGCGCGTTCGGGTTATAGGCGTGGTAGGAAGGTTCAGGCTGTCGGGCTTTCAAGATGAAGGCGGCGTCAGGAATGTAGCGCTCGCCCGATACCCGATAGCCACCGTCCGCGCCGGTCACACGACCCAGCTTATTTTTCTTCACGAACAGGGCAATTTCAGCCAGAATACCCGCGCCAATCTCGGAAGAAAAGCTGTTTGAAACCACTTCGACGATCTCTCCTCCGATGTATTCAAACATCCGGTTGGTATTTTCCGGCAGCAGAACCCATTCGTCAAATTCTTCGACGGTGATGTGCTGAAGCTGAATGACCATGACATCCCTCGCTCACTCGTTGGGATCTATTGTACCATCTTGTGGCAGAGGCACCGCGCGACGCGCCTCTGCCAGCAGCTTTTTTCCGCTATGGGGTAACGGCTGACCACCGCCCCGGCTCGTTGGCGCGGCTCTGCGCGTCCATCACGGCGACTGCCGTCATCGAAACGATATCCTCGACATCGTCGCCCGCCTGCAGGACGTGAACCGGCGCGCCGACGCCGAGCAGAATCGGTCCGATGGTTTCCGCGCCGCCCAGCCGTTTGAGCAGCTTGTAGGACACATTCGCCGAGCCAAGATCGGGAAAGACGAGAATGTTGGCGTCCTTGACGCGGCTGAAGGGATAGCGCGACTCGATCAGTTCGGGCACGACCGCCGCGTCCGCCTGCATTTCGCCATCCACGATAATGTCGGGGCGTTTGGCGCGCACGCGCTCGACCGCCTCGCGCACTTTACGCGACAGGGCGTGCGGCGTGCTGCCGAAGTTCGAGAACGAGAGCATGGCGACCTTCGGCTCAATATCGAGCGACCGGGCGAAGTCGTTGGCGAGGATAGCGATCTCGCACAGGGTCGCGGCGTCGGGATCGATGTTTACGGTCGCGTCGGTGAACAAGTAGACGCGCCGTTTGACGATTACCAGATAAGCGCCGCTTGCCCGCAGCGCGCCGGGGCGGGTGTGGAAAATTTGCAGCGCCGGGCGCACCACGTCCGGGTATTCATAGGTGATGCCGCTGATGTAGGCGTCAGCGTCACCCATGTGCAGCATCAGCGGACCGAAGTAGTTGCGGTCGCGCAGCAGCGCGTAGGTGCGGCTGTAGGTGATGCCATGACGCTGGCGCATCTCGTACAGGGCGGGCTGGTAGCGCTTGCGGGCATCGTGATCGTATGGATCGATGATCTGCGGCTGAAAGCGCAGCCCCAGCGTTTCAATCGTGTTCATGATCAGATCGCGGCGTCCAAGCAGGATCGGCGTCGCGATGCCCTCCTCCTGTGTTTGCGCCGCCGCGCGAATGACTTTTGACTCCTCGCCTTCGGCAAAGATCACCCGCTGGCGAGCGCCGCTTTTGGCTTTGTTCATGATGCGGCTGCGTACCTGCGCGCCAATTCCCTGACGGCTGATCAGTTCCTCGCGGTAGCTGCCCAGGTCGATTTCGCGCCGGGCGACGCCGCTTTCGATGGCTGCCTTCGCCACTGCCGGGGCAACCCACAGCAGCACGCGCGGATCAAGCGGCTTCGGAATCAGGTATTCGCGCCCGAAGCGCAGACCGGGCAGACCATAAGCGTTGAGTACGCTGTCGGGCACGTCTTCGTGCGCCAGCGCTGCCAGCGCGCGCGATGCCGCCAGTTTCATCGGCTCGTTAATCTGCCGGGCGTAAACGTCGAGCGCGCCGCGAAACATAAACGGAAAGCACAGCACGTTGTTGACCTGATTGGCATAATCGCTGCGCCCGGTCGCTATGATGGCGTCGCGGCGCGCCTCGTGGACGATTTCGGGCATGATTTCGGGCGTCGGGTTGGCGAGCGCGAAGATGATCGGATCTTCCGCCATCAGGCGCACCATCTCCGCCGTGAGCACATTTCCCGCCGACAGACCGAGGAACATATCCGCGCCCTCAATCACGTCGATCAGCCTGCCGGGCGACTTGCCCGCCGTGAACGCCTCTTTGTAGTCATTCATGTCTTCGGGGCGACCGGAATAGACCACGCCGTACAGATCGGTCAGGGTAATATGCTCGCGTTTAACGCCCAGGGTGACGTAAAACTCGGCGGTGGCGACGGCTGCCGCGCCCGCGCCGCTGACGACGATTCTGACCTCGTCAATGCGTTTGCCGACCACCGACAGCGCGTTCACCATCGCCGCGCCGCTGATGATCGCCGTCCCGTGTTGGTCATCGTGGAACACCGGAATGTCAAGCTGTTCGCGCAGCCGCGTTTCGATCTCAAAACATTCGGGCGATTTGATGTCTTCCAGATTAATGCCGCCGAAGGTCGGCGCCAGCGCCCGGACGACGGTGATGATTTCGTCGGCGGTCGAGGCGTCGATCTCGATGTCGAACACGTCGATATCGGCAAAGCGCTTGAACAACACCCCTTTGCCTTCCATGACCGGTTTTGAAGCCAGCGGACCTTTATCGCCCAAGCCGAGGATGGCGGTGCCGTTGGAGATGACCGCGATCAGGTTGGCTTTGGCGGTCAACTGATAGGCTTCCATCGGATCGCGGTGAATGTCGAGCACCGCCTCGGCGACGCCGGGGGAATAGGCGAGCGACAGATCGCGCTGGGTCGCCAGCGGTTTGGTGGGGATAACCTCGATCTTGCCGGGGCGTCCGTTGTGATGATAGTCGTAAACATCGTGTCTAGTGATAGTCATCAGATTATCTCATGAAGTTATATAGGTGCAATTTGGAGAGAAATTGTCTATTCTGTGTCAGTGACTACACCCAATTGTAAACCCTGCACGTAATGCGCGCATGAAGCCGCTTTCAGGCAGCGGGTATTTATTACGTTCATCTGTATTATGTGAATTTTCTATAAATTCTATCTCAATGCGCTGGTACTGATGCCCGACTTGTCTTATGATGTGTACAAGTTCTTCATTAGTTCTCATTCGTTAGGTGAGTGTGATGTCCTCTAATTTTCTGTCTCATCAAGACTTCGCCGTACTCACATCATCACCAGCTCTTGATATCCAGGATGTTTACGATAAGTTTGTCGAACTGCACGGCGCTCTCTACCGGCGTATGCGCAACCATGATTGGGATCTGCATCCCAACTGGGACAAAAATACCATGATCGTCGGGCGTTCCGCGGCTTCCTCGTCGAATTTTGTCGGCTTGTCTATGCCCTACCTGCGCTCGCGCGAGCAGGCGCAGTTGGTTGAACGGTTGATGGGACGCGATAGCCTCGCCATCCCCGCCACCGCTGACGTTCACCGCCATCCGGTGATTGAGCTTCGTATGACGCCGGAACACCTCACGGTCGAGCTTGTCCTCTCTCCGACTGCCTGGTGGGATCAGCGCAACCTGATCGGCAAGCTCTCGGTCATGCGCCACCGCGAAGCCTTCCGCCACCTGCTGCAGCGCATGGACGGGGATTATCGCTTCGGCTTCTGGGATGGTATCCACCTCAGCGACGCGCATCTGACCAACCGCCAGCTTCTGCGCGGCAGCATCCTTGAGGAGTGGATGAGCACCTTCTCCGACGGACAGGACTGGCTGCGCGTGGGGGTGTGGTACGAACCCGATCATCCGGCGCTGAATGCCAGCACGCTGGTTGGCGAGCTGGCGCAGCGCGTCGGCGCGCTGAATGACCTGTACCAGTTTATGCTGTGGACGAGCAACAACAACTTCCACAGCTTCTATAAAGGCTACATTCCATCCAGCAATGGCAAGGATACCCGTCTTTAGAACACCGATCTAAGCAAGAAGTCAAAAGTTAAAAGTTCAAAGTCGAAAGTGCTGCACTTTTCACTTTGAACTTTTCACTTTGAACTGCCCTTCAATACCCCTGCTCCCGCTGGACTCGGTTCAGCAGCGGGCGGTTGTCCAGATAGCGGCGCAGATTTTCAATGAACAGATCGGCTGCCTTTTCGTGATAGCGGGCGCTGTTCCCGGAAACATGGGGACTGATGATCACGTTATTCATGTTCCACAAGGGGCTGGTGGGCGGCAGCGGCTCTTCCTCGAACACGTCAAGCGCCGCGCCAGCAAAACGTTCGGCAGCCAGCGCCGAAATCAACTCGGCTTCATCGATCACCGCGCCGCGCCCCACATTGACGAGGATCGCCGTCTTTTTCATCGCCTTCAGCACCTCAGCGTTGATCATGTGGCGCGTCTGCGCGGTCAGCGGCACCGTGATCACCAGAAAGTCACAGAGTTTCACCATTGAGACGATGGCTTCCGGCGGGTAGAGGCGCTGAGGGATCTCGCCTTTTGGATCGCCGGTGCCCGATTCGGCATATTCATTGCCCGCTTCCGGGTGCATGACGTCTCGCTTGGTTGCCAGCACCTTCATGCCAAAACTGTCGGCGATCCGCGCCAGTTCTCGCCCGATGGTGCCATAGCCGACGATGCCAAGCGTCTGCCCGCGCAGTTCGCGGGTCGCGAACGGATCTTCCGGGTGGAGCATGTCGCCGCGCTTGGGTGCCCACTCGGCTTTTGCCTGGTGTTCCAGCAGCAGCGGTATTTTGTAGGTGAACGCCAGCATCATTGCCAGACAGTATTCGCTCATCTGGGTGGCGTGAATGCCGCTTGAGGTCGTCACTTCCACGTCCTGTGCCTGCATCAATGGCTCGTTGACCAGATGATCGATCCCGGCGCTGTGAAGCTGTATCCAGCGCAGGCGCGGCGCGACGGTGGGCGAAGGCAGGGCGCGACCGGTATACAGCACCTCGGCATTTTCCCAGGCGCGGTCAGGCACAGTGGGGAAGTGCCGTTCCACGCGCAGGCGCGGCGACAGATCGCGGATGTGTTCGATAATCTGATCAGAAAAGTCCATCGAAACGATGACTTTGATCTGGTCTGGAAAAGGTTGAGTCATAATCTTCTTCTCTCATTGGAGGGCGCGTCACGGGTGATACGGCTTCATCAGACGGTATTCGTCAGGGTTGAATGGTGCCCCAACCATAGCTCATGACCCGACCGTTAGGCAAACGTTCGTAGCGACGCGCCAGCGCGGGTGTTACAGTTAATGTTCAGGAAATCGGCTTTGAGGAGAACGACACATGGGCTTGATGGATGGTAAAGTGGCGCTTGTTTTCGGCGTCGCCAATAAAAATTCAATTGCCTGGGGCATTACCAAACGGCTGCGCGACGAAGGCGCGACGATTGCGCTTTCGTATGGCGATCCGATTTTAGAAAAGCGAATTTTTCCACTGGCGGAAGAAATCGGCTGCGATTTTGTTGAGCTGTGCAATGTCACCGACGACGCGGCGCTGGATGATCTGTTCGCCAAGGTCAGGGAGCGCTATGGGCGGATTGATACGCTCGTCCATTGTGTCGCCTTTGCCAACCGCGAAGACCTCGGCGGTCACTTTGTCGATGTCTCGCGCGAAGGTTTCAAGATGGCGCTCGATATCAGCGCTTTCAGCCTGATCGCGATGGCAAAACGGGCAGTGCCGCTGATGAGCGAAGGCGGCTCGATCTTCAGCCTGACGTATTATGCGGCAGAGAAGGTAATGCCCAAATACCACGTCATGGCGGTGGCAAAAGCGGCGCTGGAGACGATCACCCGCTATCTTGCCAATGATCTCGGACCCAAAGGGATTCGCGTCAACGCTATCAGCGCCGGACCGATCAAGACGCTGGCGGCGGCGGGCGTGCCGGGCTTCCGTCTGATGCTCAAATACTCCGAAAAAGCCTCACCGCTGCGTAAACTCGTCTCGCAGGAAGAAGTGGGCAACGCCGCCCTGTTCCTCGCTTCAGACCTGAGCAGCGCCATGACCGGCGAGGTGATGCACGTCGATGCCGGATTCAACATCCTCGGCATGACGCTGACCGAAGAAGACCTCGAAAGTATTGTTGAGTAGCGCGTCGAGCTGGAAATCAGCAGATGTGGGGCGACGGCGACCGTCCGAACTCCGTTCAGGAGTGTTCGCGCCGAGTCGCCCCGGATGCGCCATTAGCGCGGTCGCCCTCGCTTCCGACGTAATATTCTTCCACGCCAATCCATCAAAACAGCGTACTCTGTCACACAGACTGAACCGTCCGCCATTCAAAGACTAACGATGTGATCACTTTTGTCAGTTGAGAGCGAGGCAGTCAATTTGAACTCAAAACAGGTCATTCGTACTTACGTGGCGATTGCCAGCCTGTATACGCTGTCGGCGTCGGTGATCTGGGGTGTGAATACGCTGTTCTTGCTCGATGCCGGACTCGACATTTTTGGGGTGTTTCTGGCGAATGCGGTTTTTACTGCCGCGATGGTCATCTTTGAAGTGCCAACCGGCGTAGTCGCCGATACCAGAGGCAGGCGCATTTCTTTTCTGTTGAGCACCATCGTGCTCTGTCTCGGCACGCTGGGCTACGTGGGCGTGTCGCTGGTCGGCGGCGGCTTGTTCTGGTTCTGCGTTATGTCGGTGATTTTAGGAATCGGGTTTACCTTTTATTCGGGCGCGGTCGAAGCCTGGCTGGTGGATGCGCTCAAAGCGACCCAGTTTGAAGGCGAATTCGAGCAAGTCTTCGCCCGCGCGGGCATGATCACCAGCGGACTGATGCTGATTGGGACGGTGGGCGGCGGCGTTCTGGGCAGCATCGACCTTGCGATTCCGTATGTCGTGCGGGCGTTTTTGCTGGCGGTGGTGACAGGATGGGCATACCTGTATATGCACGATATCGGCTACACGCCGCGCGCGATGACCTTTGCCGCGATTCCCAGAGAAATGCGCAAGCTGGCGCGTGAAAGCTTCGCCTACGGCTGGCAAAAACAGCCCGTTCGGCTCATCATGCTGGTGACCTTCGTTCAGGGGTTATACGGAATCTGGGGCTTCTACGCCACGCAGCCCTACTTTCTGGATCTGCTCGGTCAGCCCGATGCGATCTGGGTATCGGGCGTCGTGACGGCGCTGGCGTCGTTCCTCGGAATCGTTGGCAACTGGCTGGTGGCGCGCTTCTTAACCCGCTTTCGTCACCGTACCACGATCCTGATCGCCGCTTCTGCTCTGCTGACGGCGGCGACTATCGGCGTCGGGTTAGCCAATTCGTTCTGGCTGGCGGTGCCGCTGTTCCTGCTGGGGACGCTGGCAACCAGCATCTTCCTGCCTGTCAAACAATCCTATCTGCACCAGATCATCCCCTCGGCGCAGCGAGCAACCGTCCTGTCGTTCGATTCGATGCTGAGCAGCGCGGGCGGCGTGGTCGGTCAGACCGGGCTGGGGTATCTGTCACGCGAGCAGGGCATTGCCAGCGGGTTTATCGTCGGCGGCGCGGCGACGGTGCTGGCGATTCCTATCCTGCTGCGGCTGCGCGGGCTTAGCGAACCTGCCGATACCATTAAATTCGCCCAGGAGCCGCCGCCAGTTGTGCCGGAACCGGTGCTGGCAGAGGATGGCTCAACCATCATTTAGAGCGTTAAAGATGACAAGCGGCGGTGATGTGGCAGGCTACCGGCGCACGCGGCGCAGCAGCGCCCCCGGCACCGTCCGCGCTTCGCTGATTCCCAGCGCCAGCGCCAGGACGAAAAACGCCGCCGCGCCAACTGCCACGCCGACAAGGGTGAGGATCAAGGCTGGCTGATCGCCGAGCGCGCGCAGAACGACCAGAACCACCAGCCCCATGCCGAGCGCTGCCGCCATCGCCCGCGCCGCCCCGTCGAGTACAAATCGGTCGTTGAGACTGCCAATACGCCTGCGCAGCAGCAGCCACAGAATAATTCCTTCGAGCAGCGTCGTCAGCGAGTTCGCCAGCGCCAGCCCGGCGAAAGTACCCCGGCTCAGGCTGTCCGGCTCGCCGATGAAGCGGATGAAGATCAGGCTCAGGACGATGTTGGCGACCATCGAGCCGACCCCGACCAGCACCGGCGTCTTGGTATCCGCCAGCGCGTAGAACGCCCGCGACAGCAGTTCGAGCAGCCCGTGACCGGCTATGCCGAGCGCGAAGAACGACAGCGCCCATGCGGTTGCCGCCGTGTGCGCGCCCGTCCATTCCCCACGCTCCAGCAGCACGCGAATCGCAGGCTCGCCCAGAATGATCAAGCCAACAGTCGCCGGAAAGGCGAGAAAGAGTACGCCGCGCATGGCATTCGCCAGCCGGTCTTTGTAGCCGGTCATGTCGCCTTCGGCTGCCAGCGCCGAAAGCGACGGAAAGACGGCTGTTCCCATGCTCTGGGCGATGACTCCGAGGACGAAGAACATCAACGTCCACGCCGTGTTCAGGACGGTGAGACTGCCATCGACCATGTATGACGTAAGGAACACGTTGACGAGGAAGTTGATCTGCACCACGCCCAAGCCAAAGATGCGCGGCAGCATCAGGGTGAGCACTTCGCGCACGCCGGGGATGCGCGGGTTCGGCAGGAAGCGCAGCTTCGCGCCGATGCGCGGTAAGCCCGGAAGCTGGATGGCAAGGTGCAGCAGCGCTCCGAGGATCGCGCCCAGCGCCAGCCCATATGTGCCGCTGACCTGGTCGGCGGGCATACCGCCTGCCAGCATATCGGCGAAGCGCGGCGCTAAATGTTCATCGAAGGTCAGTCCGTACATCGGGAACAGACGCGCCAGCACCAGCGCGCCGAAGATCTGCCCCAGATTGTTGAAGCTGAGCGCCAGCGCGGGCAGAAAAAACAACTGCCGCGCGTTGAGAATACCCATCAATAAGCCGCTGATGCTGAAGATCACCACCGTGACCAGCATCAACTGGGTGAGCGAGGTGGTCAGCGCCTGAAGCGCGGCGGATTTGCCGGGCACCAGCACCGCCGGAACCAGATACGGCGCGGCAAGCGCTATGATGACCGCCAGCGCTGCCGCCAGCAGCGCGGCACAGGAAATGACGGCGCTCGCCAGCCGCCATGCGCCGGGTTCGTCGCCATTTGCCGAGAAGCGGGCGAACACCGGAATAAATGACGAGCCGAGCGCGCCGCCCGCGACCAGCACGTACAGCATTTCGGGAATTCGGTTGGCGGCGTTGAAGGCGTCGAGCGCGTCACTGGCGCCGAAGATGCCGGAAAAGACGGCGGTGCGCACCAAGCCGAGGATGCCGCTGGCGAGGAAGCCGAAGATCACCACCAGCGCGGCGCGAACGATTTGACGGTTAGAAAGCGCGAACGACATAAGGGATTCTGTACCGCACAGGCAGCAAAGGGGGATTCAGGCTGTTCCCCGCCGTTCATTATAGATGGCATTGCCACCGGCGGCGAAGGGTGAGATACAAAACGACGCAGGGCAGATACACAGGGTCTGCCCTGCGTACCAAGTAAAAGAGACATGGCAGGCAAAATGCGTCCGCACCGCCAGACAATAAATTGTCCGGCTCCGAAAAGACAAGCACACTAAAGGTGCTGTTTTGAGTCTCTTTAGCACACTTAGCTTTTCGAAGCCGTAGGTTTATGCAGTTTAATCATTAAATACGGGATATGTAGGGACACGACATTGTCGTGTCCGTTTCGTGAATGCTGAGGCGGACACGATATATCGTGTCCCTACGGAAAACCCGAATTATTTCGTGAATCTACATTAATCTATGGCGTCAAAACAGATCGCCTTCGTGTGTGGAAGTTTCCTTAACTGGGCGCAGCCCGCTTGCGCCCCTACAATTCACTGTTTGCTTGAGTCCTTTACTCAGTCCTTAGTCCTCAGCACTCAGCCCTCGCTTAGTCCATGCTTGCCGCGAGGACTGCCGTAGCATCCACCGGGACCTGTTCCGGCGATTTGAACGCGCGCACGTTGACGTGACTGAGCGCCCAGAGCGCGACGATCAATCCGACCGCGCCGACCGCAAAGACGACGCCGTAAGCGGTGGCATGGCTGCCAGTCACCTGAAGCACCACATCACGGACGATGCCGCCGCCGCTGACGCCAATACCTCGCGCCATCGTCACCACCAGCGTCCAGAAGCCGAGGAATGTCCCGGCGCGACCGAACGGACTCATGTCCATCATCAAGCCGAGCGTGCCAACGTTCCAGAAGCCCAGCCCCAGCCCAAGCAGGATCAGCCCGGGCGTGACCAGCCCACGGATGCCGGCAAACGACGAGACGCCAAAGACGACAAACGTGACCACCAGCACCGCGACGCCGATATAGCTCATGACGGTGTTGGTCAGCCATTTCACGCGGCGGTTGAGGATGAGGAAGGCGATGGTGCCGAGGATCGACATGCTGCCCCAGTAGGCGGCGAAGCGGGTTGTGACGCGGGCTTCCATGTTGAAGACGTCGCCCGCGAACGGCTCCAGAATCAGGTCTTGCGAGAAGGCGAACAGCATCGACAGCCCCAGAAACCAGAAGAAGAAACGGGTCTGCCGGTTACTCCACGCCAGTTTCAAATCTGCCCGCAGTGACGACGGCGCTTCGCGTTCCGCCTGCCTGGTGGCAGCGGTGACGGTCTTGCGCTCCTCGCCCAGCAGCGAGAAAAACCACAAACCAGCCAGCAGCACCGCCGCCACCAGGAACAGGGTTTGCAGCGTTTCGGGCGTAAATGACAGTCCGCTTTCGCCTGCCTCGTGCTCAGGCAGCATTACCGCGAACAGCACACCGGCGATGGTGAAGCCGACCAGCAGAAATGTCCAGACGATGCCGACGGCGCGCCCGCGCTGCTCGTCGGTTGACCGGTCGTAGATCAGGGCGAGGAAGGTGCTGCCCGAAAGGGCGTTTCCGAGACTGAACAGCAGCATGGCGCCCGTGATGACGATCCAATCGACCGCATCGACGGTGTCTCCCCGCGCGATGACGGCGGTTGCCATGCCCAGAGTAGCAATGCTGAGCGCCATCATCGCCCGACCGAGCCAGATCCAGAACAGACGGCGGTAGCCGCCAACGGCGCGCTGGTCGGACATGCGCCCCGCCCACACGCCAAGTGGGGCGAGGAAATAACGAAGCGCCACCAGCAGCCCGATTGGCGTGGCGCTGAAGCCGAGATCGGAAATCATGATGCGGTTCCAGATGCCGGTAGTGATCACATCTGCCATGCCGGAACCCAGGTGGAAAAGCCCGATCTTCAGGTTTCTGGCAGTTGAAAGCCCTTGCTGTTGTTCCATATCTACTCGATTTATATAGATTTCTGTAGTTTCAGCGCGAATTATAGTAGATTTTTGTGAATCGAGTCAAGACGTGGGCTGGCAGGTTGGCAAAGTTGGCAGCGACATCATAATTTGACGAACCGTTTTTCTCTTAGCATACTCGCGGGTATAGTTTGTTTCATAATATTTATTTTCGCGCTTGAGGAATCTTATGACCGAGCAACGAGGACGGTATCGAAAAGTGGTGGTGCCGCTGGACGGTTCGGGCTGGGGGCAGCGCGCCGTCACCCACGCGGTGGATATTGCCCGCAGCAACGACTCGGAAATTATCCTGCTGCACATCTTCAAGCCGCCGGCGCGTGAATTCACGCCCGAACTGGCGCTGGCAAATCAGGATGACCAGATTCAGGAGCTGCGCGAGCAGATGAAGCAGTATCTGGTCGGCATTCGCGCCGAACTGCGCATTGAGGGCGTGCGCGTGCGGACGCAGTACATCGAAGCTGAAGGCGCGGACGTGGCGCAGTTGATCTGCGAATTTGTGAATGATGAAGGCGTTGATCTGATCGTGATGAGCACGCGCGGGCGCACCGGGTTGGGTCGGCTGCTGTTTGGCAGCGTCGCCCGGGACGTGATGGAATGTGTGACTGTGCCGGTGCTGCTGGTCAAACCGGAGAAAGAATAGGCGGGCTTAACCCGACAGAGATTTCATACGGATCGGTAGGACGCGGCTTACCGTCCATCTCGTATCACGCCTCCAAACGGCGGTTCCTGCTTTGCCACCAACCGCCGTATCTCCTCGACCGCCATCAGCGCGAGGCGGCGTTCTTCGGCGGAGATGACGATTTCGGCGAATTCGCCCTCGTCTAACACCAGGATGCTGCCATCGGGGGATACGAACACGTCCAGCGCCAGATCATCGGCTTTAATCCAGTGGTCCGTAATCAGCGCTGGGCGGGTGATGTTGCAGTACCAGCCCTTAAGATGCCCGTCGTCCACATCGTGCATCTCAAAGACGTTGTACCAGCGGTCGGCGTAGAACCACTCGATAAATTCGTCTCCGCGCCGGAAGACGACGTAATCCTTCACTTTGTCGTCGTGATTAAAGGTTGCCCGCAGGCAGACCCAGGTTTTATCCCGTTCCACCACCTCGCCGCTGTATTCGAGGACGTTTTCGCCGGTGTGGCTGCGCTTGAAAACTGTGATTTCGCTCATGCGCGCCCCAGTGTATGTACGACCAGCAGCACGCCTTCGCGGACGGTCACGCCTGCCTTCGCGCCATTCATGACGTTGCTGACGCCGCGCGCCGGACCAAATATCAGGTCTTCGTCGCGAAGGGGATAGTACAAGCCGTCGGTTTGCACGCCGCGCACCGTTCCGTTCAGCGGAATGAGCGAGAGGGTATCCCCCGCTTGCCCTTCAATGGTGTGCTGTCCCGCGCCCATCAACCACGTTTCCTGCTTGCCCGCCACCATGCGCACGCTGACTTTTGCCAGCGCGGGCAGCGCCATCAGGTAGACGTTGCTCAACGTCTGGTCGAGGCGGTCGCCCACCGCGCCGACGATGCGTATCCACGTTGCGCCGTGTGCGACGGCGTACAGCAGCGCCAGTTCCAGATCGGTTTCGTTCTTCTCTGGCGGATAGCGCAGGATTTCGGCGCGCGGTTCGAGATCGGCGAGTTCATCCGAACTCAGCGAGTCCATATCGCCGATGACGATGGTCACTGGCACGTCCAGCGCCGCCGCCGTCCGCGCGCCACCATCGGCGGCAATGCGGAGCGTGTCCCGCCACCCGGCAATGGCACGCTGCACCATCGGACCATCATTGACATCGCCATTGGCGAAGATCAGTGCGCGTTGGGTCAAATCCAGCCTCTTCTTTGGGAGCCGATTGTCTTTTTACGCCGGTATGATTGCTATGATGCCCTAGCGCGTGCGCCGACGCCAGCGTTCCTTGACTTCGATCTTGCTGATGTCGGGCACTTCGAGGAATTCGGTGACGATACGCTGGAAACGATCATCTTCCAGCATCGGGAAGTGGCGCGCGCCCGGCAGCGGAATCGCCAGCACCGAGGCGTCCTTATCTTTGGTGATGTACGTCCACACGTCCTCATTCGGCGGCGGCAGCACCGGGTCGTCCGTCCCGTGCATGATGACGACCGGCATCTGGAGAAGCTGAAAGGTATCCAGCATCGATCCGGAGTCAAAGGTGCTGACCACGCCGTTGGGCGCGCGCTGATCGGTCTTGGCGACGTCCACGCTCAGCTTCTCAAAGCTAGGCTCGGAACGGCGGAAGCTCTTGCCGAGCAGCGCGTCAAGCGAGGTGCCGTTGAGCAGTGTTTGCAGTGGATTCTGCTTGGGCGCTTCGATGATGTCTTCACGCTTGAGCGTCATGTCTTCCATCATCGGTGGTTTGGCTTCCGGCGGCGCGGGTGCGGGCGTAGGCGGCGTGGTGACCGGCGCAGCCGCCGACTTCCGCGCGCGGGCGGCTTCGATAAGCGCGGCACGCATGGCGGCGCTGGGACTCATGATGGTCGGCGCGTTTGGTGAGGTGATAAGCGCCGCTGGTTCCGGCGACGTCTCGCTGACGGTGACTGGCGCTTTGACTTCCGGCGCTGGCTGCGGCGGACGTGCCAGCGCTTTGCGCGCGGCAGGGGTGCGGTGTTCGAGATCGCCCGGATCAAACAGCGGCGCGCTGACGACCAGCAGGCGCGGCACGCGGTCGGGATAGCGCCGGGCGAATTCGGTCACGACAATCGCGCCGACGCTGTGCCCGATGAGGACAACTTTGGGCAGCCCCAACTGCTGCATGAAGTCTTCCACCAGCGCGATTTGATGTTCCAGCGTGTACTTGGTCGGGTTCTTGGCGCTGTCGCCAAAGCCATACAGGTCAAGCGCGTAAACGCGGTACTTCAGTTGCAGGTGCTGCATGGTCGGAACCCAGTAGCGCCACGAGCCAAGCAGCCCATGCACGAGGATCACCGGGCGACCTCGCCCCAGAACCTCGTAATGAATCAAATCACCGTTGATGGTAATGGCGCTCATCAGTGACCCTTGGAACTAAACCGCGTCCGCTTGCTGGAGAATTTCGTTGACACGTCGGCTCAGTTCTTCCGGTGAAAACGGCTTGAGGATGTAGGCGGTTGCGCCGACATCCAAGCCGGACTGTATCTCCTCGTCCTGTCCTTTCGCCGAGAGGAAAACAATCGGAATGTGCTTGTAGGCATCCATCGTCTTGATCTGGCGGCAGGCTTCATACCCGGTCAGCTTGGGCATCCGCACATCCATCATGATGAGCTGCGGGTTCGCCTGCTCTACCATTTCCACTGCTTCCGCCCCGTTCGCCGCCAGCGTGACCGTATGCCCGGCGAACATGAGCGTAAAATTGATCAATTCTCGGATATCGCGTTCGTCTTCTGCAACCAGGATGCGTGCCATGAATTCAGTTATCCTTCTACCGTGTGTTGGCGACCTGTAGATACCGCGCTGTCTGGGACGGCGCCGCCTAGTCTCTGAATGGGCAGCGATACAAAGAAGGTCGTGCCCTTATTCTCCTCTGATTCAAACCAGATTTGACCCTGATGCAGCTCGACCAGGGTGCGCACAATCGAAAGCCCCAGCCCCGTTCCGGCGACTTCCATCACCAGCGCGTGTTCCTCGTAGCGTTCAAAGCGGTTCCAGATGCGTTCCTGGAATTCTTCAGGAATACCGATGCCGGTGTCCTTGATGGCGATCAGGATGTGGTCGGCTTTGTCGGGCGCGAGTCCGGCGGCGACGTTTATATTACCATCCGGGTAAGTGTAGTTGAAGGCGTTATCGAGCAGGTTTTGCACGATCTGTATCAGCTTGCCCCGGTCGCCCATCAGCGGCGGCAGCGACGGCTCGATCTCAGCGCTGACGCTGATGTTCTTGCGGTCGAACTCGGCGCGTCCTTTGAGCGTCGTGATCGTCTGCGTAATGATCTCGCCAATATTCAGCGGCTCGTAGTTCATCCTGTTGGTACCCGCGTCAATCTTGGAGATGTTGAGCAGGTCATTCACCAGATAACTCAGCCGGTCGGCGTTGATCTTGATCGTCTGTAGGAATTTGCGCTGCTGGTCGGCAACTTCGCCCGCCGCGCCCATCAGCATCAGATCGGCATAGCCCTTGATGCTGGTCATCGGCGTGCGCAGTTCGTGCGAGACGTTGGAGATGAACTCGGTCTTCATGCGATCCACTTCCACGTCTCTGGTCACGTCGCGGAACAGCGATACCGTTCCCAGCAGTTCATCGCCCACATACACCGGCGAGGCGTGGATACTGACGATGTTCTGACCGAGGTCGATGCGGTCAACGATCAGTTCATCGGTTTCGCTGCGGTTGGGGTTGTTCATCCATTCGTCCAGCGTTTGCACCCACTGGGTTGAGCCGCCATAAATACCGACGCGCGTCAGCGGCTGACCGAGCGCGTAATCGCGCCGGATGCCGAGGATACGTTCGGCAGCGCCGTTGAAAAGGATGATCACGCCGCTGGCGTCGGCGAGCACCACGCCGTCACCGATGCCTTCGAGGATGGCGGAGTTCTTGCCCGCTTCTTCCTGTTCGGCGCGCAGCAGGGTGGACATGCGCTCTGCCTGATCGCGGATCAGGTTGTACAGGTCGGCGTTGTTGATGGCGGCGGATACCTGATTGGCGGCGGCGGTCACCAGCTTCAACTGGGCTTCGGCGAACAGATCGGGCTGGCGGCTGAGGAAGACCATCACGCCCTGCACTTCCTCGTTAGCTTCCAGCACCACGCCGAGCGCGCTGCGCCAATCGCCCGCGTCCGGTTCCAGGGTGTCCCAGTATTCGGTATCGCGCAGGTCAGGAATCATCGCCACGCGGTCATGCGCCAGCAGCCACGTTCCCAGCATTTCCGCCGGGTGCGTCTGTTCGGGATTGTTGCCGTTATTCCGGGCGCGAAGGGACGAGAACACCGCGCGGGTGTAAAGCTCGTTGGTGCGCTGGTCGATAAGCATGACCACGCCTTCATCCGCGCCAATTGCGCGGGTCACCATGTCCAGCGCGCGGTCGAGCACCCAGTTCATATCCAGCGTGCGTCCCAGTTCCGCCGTGATGCGGTAGAGCGAGTCCAGACGGTCACGTTCCTGCTGCAATTCGGTGGTGCGTTCTTCGACGCGCTGGTTCAGTTCATCGGCGAAGTTGCTGATGCGGTCGAACAGATTGGCGTTCTGAATTGCCGCGCCCAACTGGGTGCCGATGGTGGTCAGGATACGCTGGTCGTTCAAGCCGAAGGGGCGCGTCTGGTCGCTGTCGCGAGTTGCCAGCACGCCAACCACCTGATCGCCGGCGATCAACGGCACGCCCAGATAGCGGGTGGCGCTGCCTTCGCCGTTGACGATGTTCAGGTTGCGGCGCACCTCGTCAGCGCTTGGGTTGTCGCCGCCGAGCACCAGCGGGCGGCGATTGCGAATGACGAACGAAACTTCGTCGCTGCCCATCATTCGCGGCGGAATGCTGAATTCCTGGCGGTTGCGCAGCGCCATCGGAAAGACGATTTCGCTGGTTTCGCTGTCGTACAGCGCCAGATACAGTTCGCTGGCGCTGGTCAAATCGGGAATCTGATCGCGCACCGCCCGAATCATCGAGTCGATATCCATCGTCGCCGAGATGGCGCGGCTGAGATCGTTGATGATCAGCGACTGTTCGACCTGGGCTGCCGTCTCGGTCGAGAGGCGGGCGTTTTCAATGGCGATAGCTGCCTGCGCGCCCAACGCCTGCGCCATGCGGATTTCGCGGTGTCCGAACGAGCGCAGCGGTGACTGGAGATCGATTTGCAGCAAGCCGATGGACTGATCGCGCACCACCAGCGGCACCAGCATCCGCGCATGATCGCCGCTTTGACGCAGTTCTTCCAGTTCCTTGCGGTCGGTCACGCTGGGGTCGTCGCGGCGGATGGCGATGATATTGCCCTCGCGCAGCGCCCGCGTTTTGGAAGGATACTGGAACAGGTCATAGCGGGTGCCGCGCGGCGTAATGCGGTATTCGTCGCCGTTGCGGTTCACGTCCAGCTCGACCACCAGCACTTCTTCGACGTTGTCGTACATCATGATGGCGCAGTCGTCCATATCCAGCGCCTGAAGGATCAGCCGGACAACGCTGCTGAACACGTCCTGGAGATCGAGCGTGGCGGAGGTCGCCTGCGCCGCTTCGAGCATGGTTTCCAGTTCGCGGGTGCGAACGAGCGTCTGTTCGAGCAGATTGGCATTGAGGACGGCAATCGCCGCCTGATTGGCGATAATCAGCGCCAGATCGAGCTTTTCGTCCTCAAATTCGTGCGATCCGTTGAACAACTCCATCTCGAACGCGCCGCTGCTCTGCCCGCCAACCGCCATCGGCAGCAGCACGTAAGCGGTCGCGCCTCGTTCGAGTAAATCGTTATGCAGTTCGTCGTCCAGCCCATGCGCCAGCGCCACGTTCGGGATGATGACCGGCTCCGGCTTGCGCCATACCTGCCGCAGCCCGGTATTATCCTGAATATCGATCACGCTGTTCGGCGGGAAATCGCCGCGCGGATATTCCACCACCAGCCGGGCGGCGTTGGCGTCGCGCTCGAACAGATATGCCCGCGCTCGTTCGATGCCCAGCGACATGGCGATCTCGCGCAGGGCAACTTCGAGGATGTTTTCGGTATCCAGCGACTGCGCCAGTGACAGCGACACGCGGTTAAGCAGGCTGAGGCGCTGGGTGCGCAACTGGGCGTCCTGGAACAAATCGGCGTTCACCAGCGCGACCGCCATCTGATTGGCGAGTGCCTGCACCGCCTGCTCTGCCTGTTCGGTATAAAAGTCAGCCTCCAGGCTGCCGAGGGTCAACATGCCGATCACGCTGCTTTGCTGCATCAGCGGCACGCCAAGCCAGCTTCGCGTTCGCCAGCCGCCGGGCAGACTATCCTGATGCTGCTTGCTGACGGTCAGCGCGTGGCGCATCTCGACGATCCGGTACAGCCGTTCATGTTCGCTGATCGGCACTGGCGAGTTGGAAACGTCAATGCCGCGCGTGGCTTCCATCATCAGGTTGTCGCCGTCGCGCTTCCACAGAACGGCAAGGTCATAGCCGATCACGCGCTTCATTTCATCCAGCGCCATACTGATCACTTCGTCACGGCGCAGCGAAGCGGTGATACGGCTGGACACTTCGGTAATGGCGGCAAGCTGTTCGGCGCGCTGCGCCACGTCTTTTTCGAGGCGGGTGTTCTCGGTCACGTCATCGACCAGGATGACGATACCGCGCACGCTGTCGGCAGACAGCAGCGGATACAGGTACAGATCCTGCACGCCGCCAGTCCGCAGATCGGCGAGGCTCTGGCTGCGCAGTTCCACCGGGATGCCGGTTTCAAGCACCTGTTCCGCCGCCTGTTTGAGCAGCGGCTCAAGTTTCGGGCGATAGTCGAACAGCCCTCTGCCAACCGCTTCCTCGCTCCAGCCGAAGTTGCGGCGCAGGTAATCGTTGATGGTCAGGATGTGCATGTTGCGATCCAGCACCAGGATTCCCTGCTGGATCGACTGTAAGACCGACTCATTGAACAGGCGCAGATTGACGGCGTGGTTGAACAGCCGCGCGTTCTGGACGGCAACCGCCGACAGGTTGGCGATACGTTTTAACAGCGGGCGATGGTCTTCAAATCCGGCGGCGTCATCGTCATTGCTTCCGAGGTGCATCGCGCCCAGGCACAGACCGCCGGAGATCAGCGGGGTGAACAGGCTGGTGCGCTCGCCCTCCTCGTAGAGGAAGCGCAGGTCATCGTACTGCTGGACAAAACCGTCGTCGGCGTGGTAAAGATAATCCTGTTCCTCGTCAAAGGTGCGCCCCAGCGCCGTAGCGTCGAGGTGAGCGCGCCGTTCGCGCCCAATCGTGAATGAACTGTCGTCGTTCACGCTGACGCGGATGATGTCGAAGCCTGATTGATCGGTGTCAAGCAGGGCGATGGTCATGCGGTTGAACGGCACCAGCCGAATTGCCCCGCGCGCCACGCCTTCGACGATCTGATTGATGTCGAGGGTGCTGGAAATCGCCTCCATGACTTCATTCAGGCGGGCTTCCATTTCGGCGCTGCGGATTGTGGTCGTGTACAGGCGCATGTTCTCGATAGTGCTGGTCGCCTGATGGGCGAAAATTTCCAGTACTTCCACCGTCCCGCGATCCGGTCGCTGACCATTAAACGGGCGGTCAAGCGACATGACGCCCAACGGTTCGCCGCCTGAGCCGAGCATCGGCACCAGCAGCATATCGCCGTCGCGCCAGTCGTTGCGCCCGCGCGGGTGCAGCGTCCGCATCCCGGTGAAGGACGTGCTGAAGGTCTCCAAGCCGTTCACGTACCACTGCGACAGCTTATCCATCGGCAGGAAATACGACTCGCTGATGCGGAAATCATCTTTGGAGAACAGTTCGTGAAGGCTCTCCAGCGGCAGCGCTCGTTCTTTGCTCTGCTCGAACACGTCCAGCGGCAAGCCCGCCTGAGCAACACGCCGCAGCAGCCCGAGGTGGTTGTCCGCCATTGTCATGACGACGATGTCAAAGCCGCAGCTTTGCTGCACGCTGTAGGCGATGGCTTCGAGCATCATGACCGGATCAACCGTGTTCTGGAACATGTGTCCCAGTTCGAAGATCTGGTTCAACTGTTCGACGCGGCGGCGCAAACGGTCGCTGCGATCCTTGTTTTCGAGGTAGCGCAGGTTGTTGCCGTAGCTCAGCGAAGCTTTCGCCGCCAGAGTCAGCAGGAAGGTGGCGGCGCGGTCGTCAAACTGCTGCGGCTGGCTGTGATACAGGTGCAGGATGCCCACCGCCTGCCCTTCGTAGGTGAAGGCGGTGGCGACTGCCGAACGGGCTGCTTCCGGCGCTGCTTTCAGCACCACGCCGTCCAGCGGCTGCCCATAATCTTTCACGATAACAGCTTCATCGGGGCGACGCCAGGCTTTCAGTTCGAGATCCGCCAGCCGATTCCCGGTCTGCTGTTCGCCTAACCGCCGGTCAATCTGCGGTTCGTCGGGGTCGTGCCAGCTTGTTTCAGGGGCGAGCAGCACCAGAGTAATGCCGTCAGCGTCGGTCGCGCGCACCGCTTCCTGACTGATGACCTCCAGCACCGGATCGAGATCCAGCGTCTGCGCCAGTTCGTTACTGACGCGCGAGATGGCATCCAGTTCCTGCAGGCGGCGGCTGAGATTTTGTCCGGTCGCTTCATACAGCCGGATGCGCTCCAGCGCCGCCGCGATCTGGATGGCGATGGCTGCCAGCGTCCTGATGTCGTCTTCGCTGTAGCTGTCCTCAAGGCGGTTGATGATGCCAAGCTCGCCGAGCGTATTTTCACCGACGGCGAGGGGAACGACCACCGCTTTGCTGATGCTCAGATGCTGCGCCAGCGCCGTATAGGCAGGCGTCAGGCGCGGATCATCCGGCACATTATTGCTGAAGAAGGGCTGCCGCGAGATGGCGGCGGTGCGCTCAAAGCCCTTCTGATACGGCTTCTGAACCAGCGCTTCCGGGATTTCAACGCCGTAGACGTACTGCGGCTGCGTGATGAGGCTGCCGGTTGGCTGATCGAGCACGTTGATGAAGACCGCCTCGCTCTGCGTCATATAGGCGATTTCCGCCAGCGTAGACTGAATGCTGTCTTCGGTGGTGGTCACCCGACCGGCAAGTTCCGCCACCCGGCGCAGGCTGTCGGCTTCTTCGGCGCGGCGCTGCGTCTCGCGGAACAGGCGGCTGTTATCGATCATGCCGGCGACCTGCGCGGCGAAGATCAGCATCATGCGCGCGTCTTTGTCGGTGAAATCCTCGCCGCCAGCCTTGTCGGCAATCTGGACGATGCCGAGCTTGCGACCGCCGGACGACAGCGACGCAATCAGCGTCTTGTGAATGCCGAAGCTGGCGAAAGTGTCCGCCAGTCCCGCGCCGATGACGATCTTATCGCCCGCCGCGTGGTTGGTGTACCAGTAGTCCTCGTCCTGCCAGATTTGATCGATGGGGCTGCCTTCCGGCAGGGCGATGCTGTAATCGACACCGCTTGCCGCTGCCAACCCGTAAAAAGGCGGCTGAGGCACCAGTTTGCGGCGGTCTTCATCAAACAGCAGAATGCCGCAGACGTTGACGCTCATCATCCGGGCGATGCGCTCGGTCGTGGTGGCGAAAAACTCATCTTCATAGGCAATCGCGCCGAATGCCTGCGTGATCTCCTGCAAGCCAATCATTTCAGTTTCGCGGCGCTGTTCCATCTGGACGAGGCGAATATCCTCGACAATGACTGCGACCTGCGCCGAGAGCAGGCGCAGCGTCTGCACGTCCCGCATGGTAAAACCGCCATGCGAGCGCTTGTTGCTGACCTGAATCATGCCGATGCGACGGCTGCCTACCTGAAGCGGCATCAGAATGATGTTGTACATGCCGGCGGCGTTGATGAGCAGCGTCAGCCGCATGTTTTCCGCCAGCGGTTCATCCGCCAGATCGTTTGAGAGCCAATGAGTCTGGCGTTCCCAGATATCGCGCTGGGCGCTGTTCTGGGGGACGGGGATGGCATAGCTGCGGATAATCTGAACCGGCAAGCCGAAAAATGGCGGCTGTGCCACCAATGCCTGCCGCCGCTCGTCATACAGCAGAATACCGCACATATCCGCGCCCAGCAGCCGCGCGACCCGTTCGGTCAGCGCCGCGTAGATGCGGTCGGCGTCTTCCTCGCGCTCGCTGCGCACTTCCTGCAAATTCGCCAGGTCTTCAATGCGCCGCGACTGCTCGGTGTACAGCTCGGCGTTGTAAATCGAAATGGCTACCTGCTTGGAAACGGCTTGCAGCAGCGTCAGGTCTTTCTGCGTAAACGCGCCCGGCTGCTCGTCCGCCAGCTCAAACGTGCCGATGAAGCGGTCTCCCAACAGCAGCGGCACCGCGATAAAGCTGCGGTAAGCGGAGTCTGCAAGTTTGGGGCGAATGGCGGTGTCGTCGCCGCGGTCGTTCACAAAGACGGGCTTGCGGTGGCGGGCAATCCAGCCGGAAATACCTTCGCCTTCGGCGTAAACGCCGCCCGCCTCAGCCAGCAGCAGCACGTATGCCACGTCTCCCACCCAGCCGCGCGGGTTGAGCACGTGCTGGTCGTCGTCCCACAGCGAAATTTCGCCAGCGCTGGCGGGAATGACCTTGCTGACGATGGTTAGCAGCGCTTGCAGCGCCTGCTCGATGCCCATGCTGGCGTTAATCGTCTCGCCAATTTCGTTGACGATCAGGATGGCTTTGGAGAGATCGAGCGCTTCGGGGTGGCTGGTATTGGCGGAAAGCTCGCGCAGCACGACGACGATGCGGTTTTCGCCGGTTGTAGGAATAATATGCGACGAAGCTTCTACCCAGCGGCTGCCAAGCTGAAACGACGCCTGGGTTTCATGGGTGAACAGATCGAGAAAGCTGTCGGCAGGCTGCGCGGCGAGGGCGACGTATTCGAGGTCAGGCTCGCCATCAACACTCAGCCAGTGGCGCGCCGTCTCGTTGGCGTAGAGCAGCTGACCGTGTGGTCGGGCGACCAGCACCGCGTCGTGGCTGGACACCACCGGCACATCGCGCAGCAGCGCGTCAACCGATTCGGCGGGACGATCCAAACGCTGCCGCTGGCGCGACCACAGGAACAGCCAGAGCAGGATGACAAGACCGCCGACAAAGAGAACTACAGCCAGGCTCATAAACGGCTTCCGTAAAACTCACCAACTAACGTGTCACTGTCCTGGCAGCCTGCTCGGACACGCAACAGCGCCTCACCATGAGGTCAGAATATTGGCTGCGCTGTTGTCCTGCCCACTCAGACCCCGACGCCGGTCTTCGGCAGCGAGTTCGGTGATCTCGCGGATATCCGAAAACTGGTGGGTGCGTGTCGAGACGGATCCCGTAGAAAGTGTCATCAGCGGCACCTGTCGCTCTCCGTAAAGGGCGTCGGGAACGAGGATATAGCCGCGTTCGCGGTCGATAAACGAATAGTGCTGGCGCACCTCATCATCAAATCGGGTCATCAGGCGCTCTTTGAAACGGTCAATGTCCTGAGTGTGGCTGATGATGATGAAGGTGTCGCGTCCGGGGTGTCCGGCGTAATCATCGGCGGTGCCAAGCTCGTCAATGATTTCGCCCATCAGCAGCGCCATAAAGCGGATGACTTCATCGCCCGCCACGAAGCCATACACATCGGTGAAGGCGTCGAAGTTGCCGATCTTCAGATCGAGATAAGTCCAGGTTTTCTGGCTGTGCATCAGCGTGCGCAGATGATCTTCGATCAGCCGCCCGGTAGGCAGGTTGGATTTCGAGTCGATCTGCGTCTGGCGGTTGGCGGCGGCGATGGCATTCTGCACTCGCAGCTTCAATTCCTCAATGTCGAACGGCTTGGTGACGTAATCATCCGCGCCCAGTTCAAGCCCCTGAATTTTGTCGCTGCGCTCATCTTTCTGCGTCAGGAAGATGATGGGAATGTGGCTGGTGCGGGTGGTCGTGCGCAGTTCGCGGCATACGTCGTAGCCGTTCATGTCCGGCAGCATGATATCGAGGACGATCAGGTGAGGAATCTGCTTGCGAGTCATCGTCAGGGCGTCACTGCCGCGTGGGGCAACCTGGACTTCATACCCTTGCCCGCTGAAATAAATCCGCAGCATGTTGGAAATATCAAAGTCGTCTTCGACGACCAGAATGCGACCTTTGCTCATGGTTGCCTCTTAGTGCCACGCCCTGGCGTGGGTGTCTTACAGGGATCATTCAATCATACAAACGTTTGCGCCCTGGCGCTACCGCGTATGGGCGATGCTTCCTTCGATCATAAGTATAGGGCAATTTATCGCCCCTGAACCGTAAATTCTTTCGCTATCTGGTGGCGAGCGTCTCGACGCCATAATACTGGGCAGCGCAGGCATTGACCCAGAACGCGGGATCGGTGCCGATGGTGAGAAGTCCCACAGCCTCGGCAATATCAACGGTAAATGGTGGAACGCGCACATCGGTTTCGCCGCGCTGTCGTGCGGATTCAATCATTTGCTCGCGCTGATCGAATTCGGCGGCGAAAGTCTGAAAGGCGGGCAGCGTGTCCAAAATCTGGATCGTGCTGCGAACGGGACCGAACGCCAGCAGTCCGATCATCACCACTGCGCCCAGCGCGTAGATCAACGGCTTGGCTGCGCGAAAAGCGCCTCGCTCGCGCAGCTTGATCCCAATCATAAACCCGATTGCTGCCAGCGCTGCCACGATTAGCGTTTGTGGAATGATATAAGTACGCGCGGGCGGCACAAAGCTCGTGCCGTAAATTCCGGCGACAGTATACGCTGTAATTGGAACAAAGACGCTCATCAGGAACAGAAGGACATACATCGGCTTGATTCTGAGGGCGATATGCGAAGCGTGGCGATAGGCGATGAATGACGAGATCGCCACCGTCAAGATCGCTCCGATGGGCGAGAACGCAACCAACGATGTGACCACCAGCGCAACAGCATGAATAAGCGCCGATGTGACCATCTCTGGAATCGGCGGCGCTGGCGGGAAGCTGGCGCGCCGGATGGCGTTGCCGGGCGCGGCAAGAATCACGAACAGCACCAGAACTGTTCCAATCAGCCCTGCAACCAGGACGGGCAGCGCTCGCTTACGGCGTGCAGGCGAAGGCAGCAGAATGCAGATGGCGATGCCGGAGAGCAGCAGACCAAGCTGAACGACAATGTAACTTTCGGAGAAACCGCCGGTGATGAAACAAAAGACTCCGCTGAACACCAATGTCGAAATGCCCGGCGGATTGTCTGCTTGCAGTGTGCGAGCAAGAAAGCCTACAAAGATGGTTGCGAACACCAGCGGCAGCGTATAGGGAATGACAGCAGCCAGCCAATAGAGTGATTGGATAATCTGCGGCGAGCCATCGAGGATCGCAAACAGGAATATCGCGGCAGCCAGCACCAACAGCAAATGTGGAAGCCACAGCCGTTTGAAAACCTGCGACAGCGTCCACAGGATGGCGATGAACCAGCCTGCTACAACCAGCGGCGGCAGCAAAGGGATCACCCATGAGCCAGCCAGCCCGACCGCATTCTTGGAAATAATGTTGGATGGTTGTCCTGCCCAGGTGCTGTACTGCGTAATGAAGCTACCAATCAAGCCCTCTGATCGCCCGGAGTATGAGGTACAGAAGTCATCTACCATCATCCGGGTATGGCTGCCAACAATCATGTGCGCTATCAGCGGCAGACTAAAGACAACGAGCAGGGCTATGGGCAGGAAACGGCGAAAGTGGGTTGGCAGGCGCTGCTCACCAGGAATCGTCATGGGCGGTGTCCGGGCGGCTTACTGCGCCGCGGCGCGGGTATCCAGCCAGGCGACGATGTCCGCCAGGACTTTATCGCGCTCCGGCTCGTTCATAATCTCGTGGTACAGATTGTGATAAGACTTGATCTTCTTATCGGGTGACGAGGCTTTGTTATAGACCAGGCGGCTGCCAGAAGGATTGACCAGCGCGTCCGCTTCACCATACAGCACCAGAACGGGAAGTTCCAGTTCCGTCAGATGCTCGCGCACCCATTTTGCCGTCCGGTTGAGTTCGGTTCCCAGACGCACGCGCATATTGCCCTTATACGTCAGCGGATCTTCCCGAAAGGCGCGGATCACATCCGGATCGCGCGACAGAGTCTCCAGTGGCGCGAGGTTTGCCAGCGGCATCCTGGGAATGACGCGGGTCAGCACATTGGCAAGGGTCACCAGCGCCTTTGAGACGTTGGCATCGGCGTTGACGGGCGCGGCGGAGACGATGATGCCAGCGAGATTGTCCGGATGGCGTAGCGCGTAAGCCAGGGTGATCAGCGCGCCCATACTGTGACCGAGCATATAAAGCGGCTCGTCCGGTTGATTGGCGCGAATGATTTCGACGTAAGCGTGCAGATCGTCAACCGGCTCGTCGAAGCTGTCGAAGTAGGCGCGCAGTCCTTCGCTTTTGCCGTGTCCGCGATGATCGAGCGCGAACACGCCGTAACCGGCGTCGGTCAGCGCCCGGACGACGTGGCGGTAGCGTCCGCTGTATTCACCGTAGCCATGCACCACCAGAACCAGCGCCTTGCGCTCTGCTGGCAGCCAGGCTTCGGTCATGATCTTCAAGCCGTCGCTGCTGAGAAAGAAGTCCATTTCGTGATACATACGCTGCCTCTTCGGTGAAAAGACTTAACGCAAAGGCGCAAAGCTATAAAAGAAAGACACAAAGCGAGCTTCTATATATCACCATACAGGTTATTTACGACGCGATGAATACCGTTTTTGACGATCTTCTCTCCAAAGTTGATGACTAAAGCCAGTTTCAAACCTGTAATCCGCAGATACGTCAGCGCTTGTGCTTCAAAAATAGAATGGTAGTGAATGGTTGCTTTACATTCGATAATGACTAATTCTTCCACAAGTACATCCAGACAAAGTGGATCGGCAAGGCAGATACCCTTATAGGAAATTGGAAGGCGTTTCTGTCGCTCTACTCGTAAGCCCTGTTCCTGAAGTTCCCATACCAGCGCTTCTTCATAGACGCTTTCCAATAGTCCGGGACCACCTAATGTTCGATGTGCCTCTATAGCTGCGCCAATGATCTCATGGCTGATTTCATCCTCGCGTTTCTGCAATGGGGTCATGAGTTTAGTACCTTTGTGTCTTTCTTTAATATGTATCTTTGCGCCTTTGCGTTAAATCCTTTTCTTCAGATCGACAGCGGCACGTCCAGCCGCAGCCAGGTGCGCCCGATGCGGAACAGCGCGCCGGGACGCAGCCCGGATTTGCCCTTGATAGCGCCTTTTTCGCGTTCGATGAAGGTGCCGTTGCGGCTGCCCATGTCTTCCAGCCAGAAGGAGAGGATGAACGGATCGGCGACCGACTCGCTGCCGGTGACCGGGTTTGCCTTGCAGCCCAGCCGCGCGTGCAGCCGCGACACCTGATTGTCAAACGGCAGGTGAATGTCACAGCCATCGCGCCGCCCGATGTTGATGATCAGTTCTTCGCCAGTTTCGGGCTGCTCAAAATGGAGCGTTTTGCCGTCCAGGGGACCACTCATAAACGTTACGGAAAGTTCACGATTCATATACAAGGGATTATTCGTCCTCTGCGCAGTCCTGCGCCAGTTTCAGCTTCCGCAGCGTCGCTTCATGGTTCGGTTCGATTTCCAGCGCCCGCCGGAAGGTTTCAGCGGCGCGCTCACAGTTATCGAACATCAGCCAGGCGTCGCCATAATTATGCCAGAACCAGACATCGTTGGGATTATAGTGTACCGCCTGCTCATAGCAGGTCAGCGCCTCGTCGTAGCGGTTGAGCGCGGCATACGCCAGTCCCTGACCATTCCATGCCCAGGCATAGGTCGGGTCGATCTCCAGCGCCCGCTGGTAGCTCTCGACCGCGCCCGCGTAATCGCTCAGCCGCCGCTGCACCTGACCGCGCCGCGCCCAGGCGGTTGAATTGTCCGGCAGCATCGCCAGCGCCGCGTCGAGCACCTTGAGCGCTTCGCTTTTGCGCCCCATTTCCAGCAGCAGATCGATCTGGTTGGTGTAATACCAGATGATCGAATTGTCCTGTTTAAGGGCGCGCTCGTAGCTGACCAGCGCTTCCTCGCGTTTGCCGAGCGCTTCCAGCGCCAGCCCGCGCCCGTTCCATGCCCAGGCGTAGTCGCTGTTGATTGCCAGCGCGTGATCATAAGCGGCGAGCGCGTCTTCCTGCCGATCCAGACGGCGGAACGCCTGCCCCAGCTTTGCCCAGCTTTCGGCGTGGTTGGGATTGAGCCTGACGGTGTGTTCGAGCACGTCGGCAGCTTCGTGGAAGCGATTGAGAGAGACGAGCGCATCGCCCTGGTTGTACCAGTACCAGATATCCGTCCGATCCAGCTCAGTGGCGCGGCGGAATGCCTGGAGCGCCTCCTCGTGCTGGTTCAGCGATCCCTGCACCATGCCAAGTCCGTTCCATGCCCAGGCATAAGCCGGATCAAGCTCGACGGCGAGCGTATAAGCCCGCAGCGCGTCCGGCAGGCGGCGCAGGCGGCGCAGCATCTGACCGTATTTCGCCCAGGTGCGGGCGTTCTTGTTATCCAGCTTGAGCGCGCGTTCCAACAGTTCAAGCGCGCTGCCGTAATCGCCCAGCACGACCAGCATATCCGCCTGCTGGTAAATGTAGTAGGCGTCTTTGGGGTCGCTGTCACTGGCGCGTTTGTAGGCTTTGAGCGCTTCATCGTAACGCCCCAGGGCTTCATAGGTGATGCCCTTTTCGTTCCATGCCCAGGCGTAATTTGCCTCGATAGTGGTAGCTTCGTCATAGGCTTTGAGCGCTTCGGGATAGCGTTTCAGGTGGCGCAGCACATTGCCCAACCGCGCCCAACTGCGGGCGTGTTTGGGGTTAATCTGTACCGCCCGTTCGAGCAGGGGCAGCGCTTCGTCATAGCGACCGAGCAGCGTCAGCACATTGCCCTGGTTATACCAGTGCCAGACATCCGTCGGTGCCATTTGCGCTGCCTGCTTGTAGGCTGCCAGCGCTTCGTCGTAGCGTTCCAGCTGCTCCAGCACGATCCCTTTACCGTTGATCGCCCAGGCGTAATCGGGCTGCAAATTGACGGCGCGGTTATAGGCGCTCAGGGCTTCTTCGTGGCGTTTGACGTAACGCAGCACCTGCCCAAGTTTCGCCCAGCTAAAGGCGTGACGCGGTTCGGTGCGGACGGCTGCCTGCGCCGGTTCAATCGCATCTTCATACTGCGCCAGATCGACCAGCATCTCGGTCAGGTTATACCAGTGCCACACTTCTTCCGGCTGGTAGCGGGCGGCGCGCTTAAAACTGAGCAGCGCTTCCTTGGTGCTGCCGAGCGCCTTCAGCGCCAGTCCATAGCCGTTGTGCGCCCAGGCATAAGCCGGATCGAGTTCAATCGCGCGTTTGTAGGCGGTTAAAGCGTCCTCGTAGCGATTCAGCAGGCGGTAGACCTGCCCAAGCTTCGCCCAACTGTTGGGATGGTTGGCGTCAAGCTGGAGGGCGCGCTCCAATTTGACCAGCGCCTCGGCGTAGTAGCCCATATTTTGCAGCGCGTCCGCCTGGTTGTACCAGTTCCAGACATCCATCGGGTCGATATCGGCGGCTGTCCGATAACATTCGAGCGCGTTTTCCTGCAAGCCCATGCGCTCCAGGACGATCCCTTTGCCCTTCCACGCCCAGGCATAGCGCGGCTGGATGCGCAGCGCCTCGTCGTAACAGACAAGCGCCTTGTCATAGCGGGTGAGCAGGCGCAGCGTGCGCCCTTTACGCGCCCACGCCCAGGCATAATCCTTCTGAAGCTCAATCGCGCGGTCATAGGCTTCCAACGCTTCATCCAGCTTGCCAAGCTCGGTCAGCGAGTAGCCTTTGTCCATCAGTTCGCGGGCTTCCAGCGCCGGTCCGGTGATTTCGAGCACCGCCGGATTTCCGGTCACTTCCTGATAGATCGCCGCCAGTTGATCGACGATTTCGCCCCAGGTCGCCGGTCGGTCGGCTGGACTTTTCTCCAGGCACTGCATCACCAGACCGACCAGCGAGGGCGGCAGCGTGGCGGCGACGCTGGCATCGAAAGCGGGCTGTTCGTTGATGTGCGCGTGCAGCCACGCCTCAAACTTGCGCACATTGAAGATCGCCCGCCCGGTGAGCATCTCGTACAGCAGGCAGCCGAAGGCATAGATATCTGACCGGAGATCGACATTCTGCGAGCGACACTGCTCTGGCGACATGTACGGCGCAGTGCCGATGATCGCGCCGACGCGGGTGAGCCGTTCGCTGGGATCCTGGCTGAAGGCTTCGATTTCAAGCTCGACCAGCGCGCCTTCCACATCGAGCGAGCGCACCAGCCCGAAATCGGTCACTTTGGCGATGCCATCGTGCGTGACCAGAATGTTGGCTGGCTTGAGATCGCGATGCACCAGTCCGGGCACGCGCTGGGTGGCGTGCTGCATTCCGAGGGCGATATGCAGCCCAAACTCGATGGACGTAGGCAGCGTCAGCCGCTTGTGATCGATCCAACTGCGCAGGTCGGCTTCAAGCCCTTCGGGACCGCTGATGTGTTCGAGGATGATGTGCGGGCGGTTGTTGATATTCTGCACCAGCCGCGCCTGGACGATGTGGCGGTGCTTTTCCAGCCGAATCCAGGTCACGGCTTCCTGCACGAAGCGGGCAACCGCGCGGTCATTTTCGAGGAAGCGTGCCTGAAAGCTCTTGAGGGCGACCGGCTCGCGCTGTTCGTGATCGTAGCACAGGTAAACCACGCCCATGCCGCCGCGCCGCACGTCAGCCACTTCAAAACGGCTGTCGATGAGCTGCCCGACCTCGAATTCCTTTGACGGATCGGACGAGGTGAGTTCCTTCGGCGCGATGGTTGAACGGCGAGACTGCGCCGGATTATGCTCGAACGAGCTGAACGACTCAAACCCGTCCTGTTCAACCCGCGTCTCGCTGGCGAACGCCTCGCTGACCGCTGAGCCATCCTGACTGGCGTCGTTCGGCGCTGAATAATCCGCCCGCGTCCAACCGGAGTCGCTCATCAATACCGAGGCATCGCCATAAGCGACGGTGTGATCGTCGTTGGGCAGCGCCGGGGGCGTCTTTCTCAGGGTTTTGGTGCGCGATTCGCTGGCGGCTGAATCGGGC
This sequence comes from Aggregatilineales bacterium, assembly GCA_030834905.1. Taxonomy (GTDB): domain Bacteria; phylum Chloroflexota; class Anaerolineae; order Aggregatilineales; family Phototrophicaceae; genus Flexifilum. The sequence continues at coordinate 80,776 of JAUQWZ010000021.1, forward strand.
GCGAGTCCGGCGCTGGAATGCTGGCGATAGGCGTCCAGCAGGTCGAGTACGGTGCTGCTGTCCAGAGGCGCGCCATCACCGTACACAGTCACGTCGGCAGCCTCAGACTCCGCTGGTGAGGACTCTTCCTCGTCTGCCATTGCCCACAGGGCGACAGCGAGATTGCGCCGGGACGGGTTTTCCTGTGCCGTTCGCACCACCCAGTCGATGAGGGCATCGACGGCGCGCGCCGCCAGCACCCGATCCACGTCGTTAGTGGCTTCATCGGCGGCGCGGTGATACGCCATCAGGGCTTTGCCGACGTAAAAGACCAGCAGCCGACCATCGCCGCTTAACGAGCGCACAGCGCACAGATCGCCCAGCGCGAAAAAATCGCTGACCCGATCATCGGCGCTGTTCCGGCGCAGCATCAGCCGACCGAGCGTGCGAATGTCAGGATCGGGATCAGTGGCAAACGGATCGCGCTGATCCTGCGCGTGACGTTTGCGGAGGATCTGATCGGTTTCACGTTCGCTTAATTCGCGCGGGCGGCGTCCGGTCTGGGGTACGTTCATAAGCGGGCTGCTCTCACTTCGGGGCGTCTACTCACCAATCTTTTTCAACCTCATCAGCCCACTTCTTCACCCTTCGCCGCTTCAAACACCAGTCGATCATCCTCGACCTTAGCGAGTATCGTGTCACCCGGATCAAACGCATCTTCGACGATACGACCGCTTAACGGGCGCGTCAGCAGCCGTTCGATGGCGCGGCGCAGCGGGCGCGCGCCGTTGACCGGGTCATGCCCCTTCTCAAGAATCAGGGCGCGCGCCTCGTCGGTCAGCGTCAGAATCAGATGCTGTGATTTCAGGCGATCATAGAGATCGGTCAGTTGAATCTCCAGAATTCGCGTCAGCGTCTCGTGCGTCAGCGGTTGGAAGACCACCACGTCATCCAGCCGGTTCAGGAACTCCGGGCGGAAGAAGCGGCTCAGATACGAGACGTAATCCGGCTGGCGACCGGGTCCGCCGATAAAGCCCAGCGACTTGCCGGTTTCTTCGGTGCCGATGTTGCTGGTCATGATGAAGACGGCGTGACGCGCATCGACATGCCCGCCCTGCGCGTCACTCAGGCGTCCTTCGTCGAACACCTGCAGGAAGATATCGAAGACTTCCGGCGCGGCTTTCTCCACCTCGTCCAGCAGCACGACGCTGTACGGTCGGCGGCGCAAGCCATCGGTGAGCTGACCGCCGCGATTAGCGTCCTTGTAGCCGGGCGGCGCGCCGATCAGTCGTGATACCGTGTGCGAGTCATGGAACTCGGACATATCGAGGCGGATCATCGCCTCATCGCTGCCGAACAGGTAATTTGCCAGCGCTCGCGCCAGCTCGGTCTTGCCGACGCCGGACGGACCCAGAAACAGGAACACGCCAATCGGGCGGTTTGGATCGCCCAAGCCTGCGCGGGCGGTCTTGACCGCGGCTGATACCGCCTGAACAGCTTCATCCTGCCCGATCACCCGCTGGAGCAGGGTGTTTTCGAGATCGGCAAGGCGGCGCTTTTCGTCGCCGGTCAGTTCGTTGATCGGGATGCCCGTCCACTCGGACAGAACGGCGGCGATGTTTTCTACCGTCACCTCATGGACGATGTTCTGGTCTTCATCGGGCGACTGGGTGCGAATGACGACCCGGGCGCAGGCTTCGTCCAGCAGGTCAAGCGCCTTGTCCGGCAGGCGGCGGTCGGTCAGGTAGCGCACCGACATGCGCACTGATGCTTCCAATGCTTCTGCCCGAATGTTGACGCCGTGATGTTTTTCGAGGCGTTCGCGCTGCCCTGCCAGGATGGTCAGCGTGTCCTGTTCGGTGGGTTCTTCAATGTCAATTGGTCGGAAGCGGCGATCCAACGCCGGGTCCTGGGCAATAGCGCGGCGGTATTCTTCGTGGGTGGTCGCGCCAATGCAGATGATCTCGCCCCGCGCCAGCGCTGGCTTGAGGATGTTGGCGGCGTCAAGATTGCTGTCAATCGTATCGCCCGCGCCGACGATGGTGTGGATTTCGTCGATGAACAGAATGACGTTACCGGCGTGGCGGGCTTCGTCCACAATGCCGATCAGCCGTTCCTCGAACTGCCCGCGCAGGCTGGTTCCGGCAACCAGCGTCCCGATTTCGATCTGGACGACGCGCCGGTTGAGCAGCGATTTCGGCGCGCTGCCGTCGTGAATGGCATACGCCAGCCCCTCGACGACTGCCGTTTTGCCGACTCCGGCATCGCCCAGCAGCAGCGGATTGTTCTTTTTGCTGCGCGCCAGCGTGCGGGCAACCTGGCGAATCTCGCGCTCGCGGGCAATCGCCGGACCGATCTTGCCATCCCCTGCCTGCGTCGTCAGATCGCGCCCGTATTTATCGAGCAGCGGCGTTGGAACGCGCCCGCCGTGTTTTGAATCTGACGAGGCGATCAGGAAGGAATCGTCCGAGCCAAATTCGTCCAGTTCGGACGAAATGAACAGATCGCTGTCGCCGATAGCGGGCAGCGGCTCGCCATTGGCGAGGTCTTTCTCGTAGGCTTCGTTGAGCAGATGCTGAAGCCACAGATTGACGTTGAAACCCATCTCGATCAGCTTGCGGATCGGGACGCTTTCGCCTTCCTGAAGCGTCGCCAGCAGGATATGCACTTCTTCGACTTCGTCCGACTCGTCGCGGTCGGCAATGAAGATCGCCAGCGACAGCACCATTTCCGCCCGTGGGGTGATGGGCAGGACTTCCTCCAGGCTGCCTTCGCCAGTGCCAATCTCGCGCCGGATTTCGCTGCGGACGTGGCGCGGGTGCATCCCGGCACGCTTGAGCAGGTTGGAAGTCTGACCGTCATCTACTTTGGTCGCGGCGATGAACAGATGCTCGACGCCGATATAGTTATGCCCAAGCCGGCGCGCTTCCTCGGCAGCCGACGACAGCAGCCCGGCGCAGCGGGAACGTATTTCTTTTTCAGGGAATTCAGGTTGAGGAGTCACGCTTATCCTGCTCGCTCAATTCTACACATCGATGGTTAATTTTCGCGTTCCAGTATACCGCAAGTAGCGGTTTGCGCCTCTATGTTTGCCTGGAGACCGACCTACAGCATCTTTGATGCCATTATTCTGCTTCGGCGGGTTTCACTCATGCGCGTGTTCGTTATAATAGGTTGCGAATGAGAATTAGGCGCTCTGGAAAGCAGTGTATGTCCGTCCCCGACTCACTCATTGGCAGCCAACTTGGCGACTACCGGATCATCGATCTACTTGGTCGGGGTGGCATGGCGCGCGTGTTTCGCGGCTATGATGCCAACCTCGACCGCTACGCGGCAGTAAAAGTCATCGATCCCATTCCGGGCGCCGAGGAGAACCACGACGAATATCGCCAGCGCTTCCTGCGCGAAGCCCGCGCCGTCGCCCGGCTGAACCACCCCAACATTGTTGGCGTGTATCAGTTTGGAGAGTATGAAAACCTCTACTATATGGCGATGGTCTTCATCGACGGGCGCGATCTGGGCGAAATCCTGAAAGAGCCTCAGCCGGTGACGCGACCGCAGATCCTGCGCATTATCCACGACCTCGCCAGCGCGCTCGATTATGCCCACGCGGGCGGCGTCATTCATCGTGACGTCAAGCCATCGAACATCATGGTCACGAAAGAAGGGCAGGCGATCCTGACCGATTTCGGGCTGGCGCTGAGCGTGCCGGAAGGCACGATTGGCAACACCTTTGGCAGCGTCCATTATATCGCCCCAGAACAGGCGGTGTCGTCTGCCCGCGCCGTTCCGCAGAGCGATCTGTATGCGCTGGGCGTGGTGCTGTACCAGATGTTGACCGGCAGAGTGCCGTTTGATGAAGAGTCTGCCATGAGCATTGCGCTCATGCATCTGAACGATCCGCCGCCGCCGATGCGCCAGTACAATCCGGCGATCTCGGCGGAAGTTGAGGCGGTTGTGCTGAAGGCGCTGGAGAAGGAACCGGACGACCGCTATCACAATGGCGAGGCGATGGCGCGGGCGCTTGAACAGGCGCTCGGAATCAGCACCATCAGCGATTCGCATCTGCCGCCGCTGCCGCTTTTGAAGCCCGCCGAGGCAGAACCAGCGATTGGTAAAACCTCATCGACCATTGTCTTTCCGCCGTCCAAGCCCAGCATCCCGGCGCTGCCGCTGGCTTCAGCCGCCGAGACAGGCGCAGCCGATTCAGGGACGGGCGGCGCGCGCAGGTGGGGGCTGCTGCTGCTTGGCGCGGGCATCCTGGTGCTTGTCCTGGCGGCGGCGGTCTGGGCGCGCGGCAGCTTCAGCGCCAGCGGCGTAACGCCAACAGCGGCGACCGCCGCCGTCGTTCAGCTTGACACGCCGCCGCCGTCTGAGGAAACCGGGGTGGTGACCAGCAGCCCGACGTTAGCGCCGACCGACACCGCCCGCCCGCCTTCACCGACGCCGCTGCCAACGCAGCCCCCCCTCGTTGAGGTGATTGCAACCGAAACAGACGAGATTCTATCGGAGACACCTACTGAGACACCTGAGCCGGAAACGCCCACTTCCACGCCAGCGCTAACCGAGGCTGCGGTGACGCCTGACGCTGAGCAGTTGTCAGGCGAAGGCGACGTGATGCTGATCTATGACGACAGCTCGTTTACCCTCATCAACCGTTCCGGTGATACGATTGACGTCAGCGGAATCACCTTTGTGCAAACCAAGACCGACGGCTCGCAGTTGAGCTTTCGATCTGACCAGTGGACGAACGGCACCCGTCCGGTATGGTCGCTGACGGCGGGGGACTGCTTTCAGTTATGGCAGCTCAACCAGCCTGAACTGCCGGTGCCGGAAGATTGTGTGCTGCGCCATGCCTGGCGCGCGGTTGCCGCGCCGCGCTGGTTCTGGTTGAGCGACGCAGCGGGGGCGGCTTTTGAGGTTCGGCGTGACGCCGACGTGCTGGCGACGTGTCCGGTGGATGCCGGACTCTGCCAGGTTGATTTGGGCGAATAGCACAGCGCCTTTATGCCAGGATATTTGAACCTTTGGCTGGCGCGAGGTGTAATTTATCACAGGATAAGCGCAACATTGGCGCGCGTTACCTGTAGACTTATACGTTTTGCCCAACATTGCCGCTGTTCTGCTGTAAATGCGGATTGGTTTACTTGCACGCGCCCTTAATGTGTGTTAATTTCCCGCAAGCAAGTCACCATTCTGTCACGTTACATCGCCTTAATATTTTGAAGTACCTTTTCAGGAGGATGTCAATGAAAGTTCGTCGTGTTTCTGCACTGGCATTGCTGCTTGTGCTGGCGTTCGCCCTCGTCGGGGGCACCGCGCTGGCGCAGGACGGCGGCAAGCGGGTGGTTACTGGTCTGAACATGGTCGGTGGTGATGTTCCCACAATCGATCCGACCGTCTCTGAAACGAGCAGCTCGATTGACGTTGTCAACCAGATTTTCGTTGGTCTGACGGCGCAGAGCGAAACCACCGGTGACACCATCCCCGGTATTGCAACCGACTGGTCGGTTGAACCTTCGGATGAAGGCGTGGTCTATACCTTCAACCTCCGCAATGATATTCCCTGGGTACGCTACAACGCCGACAGCGGCGCAGTCGAGCAAATTCTGGATGACGCAGGCAACCCGCGCATGGTGACGGCGCACGACGTTGTTTACGGCTTCCAGCGTGGGCTGGACCCGGCGACGGCAGCTCCTTATTCCTACGTGCCGATTCCGTACATCAACGGCGCGGCGGAATTCAATGCTGGCGAGGCTGATGCTTCGGCATTGGCAGTGACGGCAGTTGACGACTGGACTGTCCAGATTGGCGCTCCTGAAGAAGTTGGCTTCACCGCCGCTATCTACGGTCTGTGGGTGCTTCGCCCGGTGCCGCAGTGGGCAATTGAAGAAGGTGGCGATAGCTGGGTTGAACCGGAATTTATCGCAACCAACGGTCCGTTCGCGCTGAAGGAATGGGCGCATGACGAATATATCATCGTTATCAAGAATCCATTCTGGCCCGGCATTGACGGCATCCCGCAGGCGACGCTTGACGAAGTGGAATTCCGCTTCCTCGATCCGGCGCAGCAGATTATTGAGTACGAAGCCGGCAACCTCGACGCCAGCACCATCCCCGTCGAAGAAATCGTGCGCGTTCAGAACGACACGGCGCTCGCCGATCAGTATGTAACCGGCACGCAGCCCTGCACCTATTACCTGGGCTTCGATAATACCGAAGCGCCGACCGACAATGTTCACCTGCGCCGCGCGCTGTCCTTCGCGATTGACCGTCAGTCAATTGTGGACAACGTGACTCGTGGTGGTCAGATTGCGGCGCAGTGGTTCTCGCGCCCCGGTTTGACCGCTGCCCCGACGCTGGAAACCAACCCGGATCTCGGCGTGGTCTTTAATCCCGAACTGGCTCAGGAAGAACTGGCGCTGGCGCTTGCCGACCTCGGTCTGGCTTCGGCTGCCGATCTGCAACTGACCGCGACCTACAATGACTCGTCCGGTCACGCAGCTATCCTCCAGGCAATTCAGCAGATGTGGTCGGATACGCTTGGTCTGCAGGTCGAACTGACCGCGGCTGACCCCACCACCTACTTCGCTTCACTGAGCGAAGAATATCCGCAAATCGCGCGTGCAGGCTGGTGCCAGGACTACTCTGACGCCAACAACTTCCTGTATGACGTGTTCCATTCAGCATCCAGCCAGAATGACCCTGGTTTCTCCAACGCAGAATATGATGCGCTGGTCACCCAGGCGCGTACCGAGAGCGATCCTGACATTCGCCGCGATCTGTACGCCCAGGCTGAAGAAATCTTCGTCGTTCAGGAAGCCGGTATCGCCCCCATCTACTGGTACTCGACCAACTACCTCGTCCGTCCGGGCGTGGAGCGTTCGGAATCGATTACCGGTAATGAGGCGTACTACAATTGGGATGTCAGCGAATAGCTGAATAAGTAGAACAGTAAGCAGTAGGGGCGGGGGAACTAGTACCCCGCCCCTATCATGCGCTTAGGCAGGACACGCAGCAATGGCACAGTTTGTATTTCGACGACTCCTCGGTTTGTTTGCCGTCTTATTTATCGTCTCCATTATTACATTTATGTTGATGCACGCTATTCCCGGAGGACCGTTCAGCCGGGAAAAACCGCTGCCAGAAGCTACCGTCGCCATCCTTAACGAAAAATATAATCTGGATGCGCCCGTCCTGGAACAATATCTCGATTACGTCGGTGATATTGTTGTGCCGCGCGTGACCTACGGGCGAATTCCGCCTTCTGTCTCCGAAGACTTTCTGATCAATATTCCATTACCCGCCTTTATGGGCGACCAGGCGGCGCTGCGCTGGATCAACTTTGGTCCAACTTATGGCTCGCGCAATCGCTCGGTCAACGATATTTTCCGCGACAGCCTGCCGATTTCATTCCAGCTTGGCAGCGCGGCAATGGCAATCGCAATGGCGATTGGCATTCCACTAGGCACGATCTCGGCGCTTCGGCGCAATACCATCTATGACTATGCAGGCATGGGGGTCGCTGTTTTTGGCGTCTCGCTGCCGGTAATTATCACCGCGCCAATTCTTCAATATCTGTTTGGCGTTCAAATGAAAATTCTCCCGCCGACGGGATGGGGTGAAATTGAGCATTTTGTCCTGCCATCCTTCGCGCTGGGGTTTGTCAACTCGGCGTTGATCGCGCGGCTGACGCGCGCCAGCCTGCTTCAGGTGCTGAACGAAGATTACATTCGCACCGCGCGCGCCAAAGGGCTTTCGGAGCGCATGGTCGTCATCAGACACGCCATCAAGAACGGCATGATCCCGGTAGTGACGATCCTCGGTCCCCTGTTTGCCGTACTGGTCACGGGCAGCTTCGTGGTAGAGACGTTCTTTGGCATCCCCGGATTGGGGCGCTACTTCGTCACCAGCATCCGTGGGCGCGATTATCCGGTCATCATGGGGACAATTCTGCTGTTTGCCGGGGTCGTATCCCTCGCAAACACGTTGGTAGATATCGTTTATGCGTGGCTTGATCCGCGTATCCGGTTTGATTGATTAGAAGGCGTTCCGTATGGCAGTTGCAGAAAACCAATCACTCGGCGGTGGCAGCATCGTCAAACTCGACCACGAAGCGAAGGGGGAAAGCCTCTGGCTGGACTCCTGGAAACGCCTTCGTCGCAACCGGGCGGCGCTGTTTGGCGCGGTTGTCATCATCCTGAACATCGTGATAGCGATCTTTGCGCCTGTTATCGCGCCCAAGCCTTACGATTTGCAAGTGCTTGCCGATAACAACGCGGCTCCAATGTGGGTCACCAAGATTTTCCCGACGATGGTTCCGCGCGGTGAAGAGGGTGGCTATATCACGATTTCCGATCAGTATCTGCTGGGCGCGGATGGACTCGGACGCGACCTGTTCAGCCGCATTATCTATGGCGGGCAGGTGTCGCTGATGGTCGCGTTCATCGGACCGCTGTTCGCGATGGTGGTGGGCATGTCGGTTGGACTGGCGGCGGGCTACTCAAAAGGCTGGGTCGATAATCTGCTGATGCGGTTTGTCGATATTATGTACGCTTTTCCCACCCTGCTGCTGGTCATCCTGCTGATGGCGTTCTTCCGCTTTGGCGTCGGCAGCCTTGAACCTGGCACGCTGGGCTACTCGATAAATCAGTTTGACCGGGGCACCGGCGGCTTGCTGTTTGTGTTCATCGGCATCGGCATCACTTCGTGGATGAACATGGCGCGGCTGGTGCGCGGGCAGGTGCTGTCCGTCCGCGAGAAAGAATACATTGAAGCGGCGCGCTCGCTCGGCACCGGGACGCGCGGCATTGTCTTTCGCCATATTCTGCCCAATATTCTGGGTCCGATCATTGTTGCCGAGACGCTGGCGATCCCGACCTATATCTCCTACGAAGCCTTCCTCAGCTTCATCGGTCTGGGCGTCAACCCGCCGCGCCCAAGCTGGGGCGGCATGATCTCCGAGGGCGCGCGCGGCATTGCCAGCTACCCCAATCAGGCGATCTTCCCGGCGCTGGCGCTGTTCCTGATGATGTTCGCCTTCAACTTCCTCGGCGACGGCTTGCGCGACGCGCTTGACCCGCGTATGCGCGGCGTGGATTAAGGGACAGTAAGAGAAGTAGGGAAAGTAAAAAAAGTAAGAGAAAAAAAGGTGAATGGCACTGTGCTGTTCACCTTTTTTGTTGGGTAAATCCACGCCGTATCGCTTACTGGCGCGCGCCTTCGCGCAGGTGCAGCCGCGTCAGGATGTACGTCCAGCAGTCAATGTGATCGCGGCGCGAACGGCGACTCTCAGGGCTTTGATCATACAGCCCTGCCACCAGCATCAGCGACGCGCCGCCGTTCGTAGATGGGCGAAAGCCGAGAGCGATATGGCGCGGCGGCGTCACGTTCTCGTGCGACCAGTGCCAGCTAAACGCCAGCCGCGCGCCATGCTCAAAATAAGTGTACGTGCCGGTGATGCCGCGCGGTGATTCCTGCCACGGCAGGCAGAAGCTGCCACCCAGCCGGGCAACTATCTGAATGTCATCCGACCACCACTGGCGCAGGAGTTCCGGCTTGATCCAGTAATTGAATAACAGTTCCGGCGTAAAGTGCGGAAAGCGCGCCTTCAGCACGAAGCGTTCGCTGCCAACCTCGATGCGTTTCACCGCTAATTTTTGGGGGGACATCGCCCCATGCTCCAGGTCTAGTTAGCCCTGACTCATTATGAGGTGAAATCGGCGGTTTGTTTGCTCCCAATTATGCGGGGGTTAGAAGCTGGTTTGCTGCTTTGCCAGCATTGCCGCTACGGCGATCCGGCGCTGGCGTCGCTGCGCGCATTCGATGACAGGTAGCTCGGCGGGTTGGCGCAGCAGGATGCGCTGGCGGCGACGCCTTCCAGTGGATAGCCCTCGAACACCAGAGTCCGGTCAGACACGACGAAGTGGAGATGGCGGCTGTTACCCTGCCCGCAGGGGGTGACAAAACGCTGCTGACCGATTAGCTCGCCAAGATACTGCCCGCGCCGCACCGGCTGATCGAGCAGTTGGCGTCGTGTTCGCAGCCCCATTCGGACGTGCAGATAGTAGGTTGAACGCGCATCTGCGTGCTGAATTTCGAGCAGGCTTTGATAACCGTCGCTGCAAATTTCGCGCAGCCTGCCCGCCTGGGCTGCCAGAACCGCGAATCGCGCCCCGATGCCGGGCTGAAAATCCAGTCCGTTGCCATCATGCCATCCCTGGATTGCCCACCAGGTATGCCCAGCCTGCCAGGGAAAACGGTACTCGCCTTCAACCGGTGGAACAGGCGATACATAATCGACGAACGCCTGCGGAACCTCTGAAATCACGCTGTCATAGGCGGCGCTGCCGACCAGATAGGCGATCCATTCTCTGGCGGCGCGCTCTCTGGCGATGATCTCGACCGGAGAAACCGTCTCGACATCTGTCCACCGGCTTTCGACCAGCGACGTTGGCACCAGCGTGATCTTCGCCCATCCAGCGATGTCCCGATAGGCGGAAACCGTCAGCCGTGAATCGGGCAGCAGCCCGCGATTTTCAGCCAGGACAGAGCCTACCGGACGGCGAAATTCCAGCGCCAGCGAGTAGACGCCGTCGAAAGTAATCTCCAGCGGCGGCAGGATCATCGGACTCGGCGTGGTGGTGATTGTCAGCGATGGCGCGAGCGTCACTGTAGGCGGAACAGGGGAAACAGTGTAGCGCGGCGGGATAAAAACAGCGGTGCTGGCGGCGGTCGCGGTGGGCGCGGCGGTGCGCGAGGCAGTCTCGGTCAGCGTGAGCAGCGAGGCGGTGATCGTCGGCGCGGCGCGTGTATGCGTGTGGGTGGGGATCAGTGTTTGCGTCGCTCTGGGCAGGCGTGCCAGCGTGGGCAGCGGGAGCGGCTCGCTGCTCAACTGTGAGCGCGCGAACAGGCTGATCGCAAGGATCACCACGCTCAGGCTGGCAGTCAGAGCCAGTATTCTAGTGAGCCGCTTGAACACGCTAACCGATTCCGCACCTTTTTTCTCACCAGCAACTCGAATTTACGCCGCCCCGATCAGCCCCAGCGACCAGACGATACCTATCCGGCAGGGGTGGCTAAGGTTCGCCTACGGGCAGTATATGCCCGACCGCGCAAAGCGACCACCGGTTCAAGGCTGAATATTTTGTCGAATGTCACCCGATCCTTATCGCAAATGTCATGTGCAATCTTTGGATGACCTGATTACCTTATAAATTAGCTGATCCGATATTAGCCGGACGTATTTAGCTGCGCCATCACCGGAGGCGGAATGAGTATGCTTACGAAATCAGGCATCGGGCAGTCGGTGAATTCGCGCCCGTTCGCAGGCGATGACGATTTCTGGCGCGTGCGCGATCTGCTGATCGAAACCTACCCGATCACGCCAACTGGATTCAACTGGGATATCCGCCGCTGGGACGGCTGGAACCATCACGGCGAGCCGCCACCTGACCGCGACAACCGCGTTCACCTGTGGGAGACCGACGATCACCAGTTGGTCGGCGCGGCGCATCCCGAAGGACAGGGCGACGTCTACCTGGAAGTGCATCCCGATTACCGCCACCTTGAAGATGAAATGCTCACGTGGGCAGAGGCGAACTTAGCCGTTGCGTCGGACGACAGCCAGCAGCGGCGGCTCGATATGTTTGTGTATGACTATGACACGCCGCGCCGCCGCCTGCTTGTAAGACGCGGCTATACACCGATGCCCTGGAGTGGGGTCACCCGCCGCCTGCGCCTGGACTACCAGCCGCTTGCGCCGGTGAAGCTGGCGGAAGGCTACATCATGCGCGGCACGCGCCCGAACGATGACGGGGACTGCCAGCGTATCGCCGACCTCCTGAACGCTGCATTCAACCGCACCATGCACACCCGCGAAGAATTCTGTTACTTCGCCGTCCATTCGCCCTCTTTCCGCCACGATCTCAACCTCGTTGCCGAAGCTGGCGACGGCGCGTTCGCGGCGCTGGTCGGCGTCACCTATGACGAGGTCAACCGGCGCGGCATCTTTGAGCCGGTGTGTACGCACCCCGACCACCGCCGCAAAGGGCTGGCGCGGGCGCTGATGACCGAAGGGCTGCATCGCCTGAAGGCGCTGGGCGCAGCCGACGTTTACGTGGAGACGGGTGACGCCGTTCCCGCCAACGAGCTTTACGACGCCGTCGGGTTCACCGAAGCGTACAAGGGCTATATCTGGCGCAAAGTGTTCTAACCGGCGTCACAGACACTTATGCGCAGCCGCGACAACGGGCACAAATAAAGGCGCAGCTACAGATGACGAATCCTCCACAGGCTGTCGAGGCGAATCGGGCGCTTGCCCGCAAAAGCCAATCGGTACGTTTTCGCGCGCTGGCGAATCGCAATTTTCGGCTGCTGTGGCTGGGGGAAGGGCTGTCGCTGTTTGGCGATCAGTTTTATCTGATCGCGCTGCCGTGGCTGGTCTTTGAGATGACCGGCTCGTCGGTGGCGTTTGGCAGCATCCTGATGGTCGCGGGAATTCCGCGCGCGGTCTTCATCCTGATCGGCGGCGTGATGACTGACCGGTTCTCTCCCCGCAGCGTAATGATCGTCTCAAACCTGCTGCGGCTGGCGATCACGCTGCTGCTGGTGCTGCTGCTGGCGGGGCAGGCGCTCCAGCTCTGGATGCTGTTTGTGATCGCTTTCAGCTTTGGTCTGGTGGATGCGTTCTTTCATCCTGCCTACCGGGCAATGCTGCCGCTGATCGTCCGCGACGATGATCTACAGGCGAGCAATTCGCTGATGCTGGGCACATCGCAGCTTGCCCAGATTATCGGTCCCGGCGTGGCTGGCGTGCTGGTGCGCAGTGTGGGGCTGCTGCTGTCGTTTGTCTTTGATGCGCTGACGTTCCTGTTGACATCGTTTGCGCTGGCGCTGATGCGCCCACCGGCGCGACCTCGGCAGGCAGAGGGGGATGGCGCGCGAAAACGCAGCATCGGCGCGGAGATCGGCGAGATGCTGGCGTTTGTACGCCGCGATCCCCTGCTGAAGACCGTTATCCCCGTGATCGCAGCGGTCAACTTCCTGTTTACCGGACCGCTGATCGTCGGCACTGCCACGCTCAGCCGCACCCGCTTCGTCGAAGGCTCTGCCGCCTATGGCGGAATTCTATCCGCCTTTGGCTTTGGCGCGTTGATCGGGATGCTGGCGGCGGGCGTTTTTCGCCCTCAGCGTCCGGGGCTGGTCAGCCTGCTGCTGGTGGCGCTGGAAGGGCTGGTGATGGTGGGCGTCGCCTATACGTCAGGTCTGATGATCGTCTGCGCGCTGTTCGTGGTGATTGGCTTCGGCGCTGGCTTTGGCAACGTGACCGTCATCACGCTGACGCAGAAGCACGTAACCAAAGACATGCTCGGTCGGGTGATGAGTCTGATCGTGCTGGCAGAAGTAGGGCTGACGCCGATTTCCAACGCCCTGTCGGGCGTGCTGGCGGAATGGAACGTGACCGTTTTGTTTGTGGCTGCCGGTATTCTGCTGGCGGCAGCCGCGCTGCTGGCGACGACTAATCCGCAGGTTCGCGCCGTCGAACTGTAAGCCTTAGTCCTGCTCAGCGAACAGCCGCGCGAAACCGGGATACGCGCGCAGCGGGATCAACTCAAGCGCGATCAGACCCGCCTGAACAAGTGGGAGCGTGGCAAGGACGTTCCGCGCTTCTTCCAGATTGCCACATTCCAGCACCAGCACGGCAGTCGGCTGATCATCGCGGAAATACATTTCTCGGACGACACCCGCCTGATGAAGCTCCCAGACGCGCCGCGCCTCTGCCTTGAGGTGCGGCTGAAACTGCGCTCCGGTCACGCCCGCAATGTCCTTTTCAAACGCCATTATCTTCAAGCGATTGTCCCCTCAAAACGTGCCGTATAGGCGCAAAAAAACTGGCTGCAAAATGAATAAAGAATCTACGATTTTTTTAATATACATCCACGCAAATAGCCTGTATACTATCAGGGTTGCCTATTTTCTATCTTTGAGCGAGGAGACCCGTAGAGCTAGATGAACAACGTCCACCTGGACACCATTTTGCACGACACACTCACCACAACGCCAAGCCTGATCCTCAATTACGATACGATCAACCGTACCTACAACCGATTTCTGGAAGCATTCCCAAATGGGCTGATCTATTACGCCGTCAAGGCGAACGCCAACCCGCACATCCTTGAGCTGGTTGCCAGCCGGGGCGGTGGCTTGGAAATCGCGTCGCTGGCAGAGCTGGAACTGGCGCTGGCGGCGGGCGCGGCGGGTGAACAAATCATTTGCAGCAACCCGATCAAGAATCCGGTGTTCCTGCGGCGAATGCAGGCAGCGGGCGTCTACGCGATGGGGATCGACTCCACTTACGAAGTTGAGAAGATCGCCGAACACGCGCCGGGCAGCCGCGTTTACGTGCGCCTGGCGGTGGATAACAGCGGCGCGGTACTGCCGCTGGCGGGTAAGTTTGGTGTCGATGGCGAGACTGCGCTGGAGTTGTTCGAGATGGCGCGGGCTTACGGGCTTGATCCGATTGGCTTGTCCTTTCACGTTGGCTCGCAGTGCCTGAAGCCGCAGAATTGGGCGAATGCTATCCAGGCTTGCGGCGATGTCTGGCGCGAGGCGGAAGCGCGGGGCTTCAGTTTCCATTTCCTCGATATTGGCGGTGGTTACCCGGCGGGACACTATCACACCCCGTCGATCCCGACAATTGAGGAAATCGGCGCGGTGGTCACGCGGGCGGTGGCTGAGTTCATCCCGGCGGTATCAAACCTGATGCTGGTGCTGGAGCCGGGACGCGGGCTGGTGGGCGAATCCGGTCGGCTGCTGGCGACGGTGGTGGGCAAGGCAAAACGGGGCGACGATATGTGGCTGTATCTCGACGCGGGCGTGTTTAACGGGCTGATGGAGACGTATGAAGGCTTTCCGCCAGTCGTGCGCGTCCTGAATGACGAGGTTCAGCGCCCGGTACAGCGTTATACGCTGGCGGGTCCAAGCTGCGATAGCTGCGACGTCGTGGCGCGCGGCATCGACCTGCCCGAACTCCACATTGGTGAGCGGGTGGTGTTCTACGACACCGGTGCTTACACCAACGAGTACGCGGCGGCGTTCAACGGCTTCCCCATTCCCGAAGTGATCGAACTGCACCGCGAAGGGCTGCTGTGTGACGCGCCGGTGGTCGCGGCGGAGGACGTTTTCGCTCCGGGCTGACTTACTATGCCGGTTTCGGTAAACTAAACCAAAGCGGTGTGCTGATGATCAGCGCACCGCTTTTTTGATCGCGCATCTGATGCCGCAGGCGCGAGCGTAAACCTCAGTATAATGGAGCTATCGACACCACATCAGCCGGAGAAACCAGCATGGCGGGCGAATTCGAGGGAAAAGTCGCAGTGATTACCGGGGCGAGTGGCAACCTGGGGCGAGCCGTATGCAGGCGCTTTGCCGCTGGCGGCGCGCGTCTGGTGCTGGTGAATCGTTCGGCAGAGCGCCCACAAGCGCTGGCAGCCGAACTCGGCGTCGAAACGCTGGTTCAGGCTGCCGACCTCGGCGATCTGGCGGCGGTGGAGGCGGTGATCGCTGAAACGGTGGCGCGCTTTGGACAGATCGACATTCTGGCGCATACCGTCGGCGGTTACGAGGCGGGATCACCCGTCCAGGCGGTTGACCTGGGCATGCTGGATCGGATGTTCAACCTGAACGCGCGTCCGGTGTTCATTACCTGCGGGGCAGTCGCCCGGCACATGGTGAACAGCGGCGCGGCGGGCAAAATCGTGGTGGTGCTGGCGCGCTCGGCGCTGAAAGGCAGCAGCAATCACAGCGCTTACACCGCCAGCAAAGCCGCCGCCCAGCGCATCATGGAAAGCCTGTCGGCGGAAGTGCGCGACCGGGGGATCAACGTCAACGGAGTGCTGCCAAGCACGATAGACACGCCGCCCAATCGTGAGTCGATGCCCAACGCCGATTTCAGCAAGTGGGTGACGCCGGATGATCTGGCGAACGCGATTGCCTTCCTCGCGTCCGACGAGGCAAAAGCGCTTCACGGCGTTAGCCTCGAAGTCTACAACCGGGCGTAGGGAAAGTAAGAGCAGGAAAGAAAGTAAAGGAAGTAAGAAAAATAAAAATCGGGGCGTACAGTAGAATGCGCGCCCTGATGCGTTCTCAGGCGAGGCGGGTATTCACCATGACCGAATCGCGCTGCATGTGAGAGAAATCCGTTTTCATCGTCTCGTTGACGTTTTATCTACATTCTGCCTGCTTCGGTGGGCATTTGACGCTGCCGTAAGAACAAAAGACGCAGCAGTCACCGCGTTGAGGACGGAGAATGGTCAAACAGTTTGTGCATCGGTAGAGGAACTGGCAGCTGTCAACCGGCATCGTTTCCTGTTTGCTGAATCCGCAGACCGGGCACGTAATCACGGATTGAAGATTGACACTATTATCGCTCATCTTATCCCTCTCGCAGCGCGGCGTTGAAAGCCGTCGGTTGGTAGGTGTCGTCGTTCAGCGCCGAAATGGCGAACAGCACCGTTTCCGATGGCTGAAGCGAGAACGTCCACTCCCCGGACGTTTCGCCGCTGCCGACGCCGATCAGCGGGCGCACCCGCAGCGAAGTCGCCTCTGAGCCGGATGTGACCGACTGCACCAGCCACTGCTGCGGCAGCGTGTTGGTGACCACCTGCCAGCCGTTCAGCGTCCAGCCGTCGTCGTCGGCATAGTCGATTTCGGGGATGGCGATATTGTTGACGGCGATGCCGTCGTTTTCTCGCCCCGGCAGGCTGACGTACTCAAAGCGCAGTTCCACTTCCAGACCGGTGAACGGCGTCAGGTCAACCGTTTGTGGCAGCCACAGTGGATCGGGCTGGATGACGCGGGTTGGGTGCTCGGCAAGCACAAGCGGCACATCCAGCCGCTGAATGCCGCGTTCGACGTACAGGTTGAGGGTATCGCCGGGGGCGTAGCTGCCCAGCAGCCCGATAACGTCGGGCGTGGCTGACCACACCGCGCCGTCATAACCAATGATCCTGTCCCCCTGCCGGAGTCCGGCTTCGGCGGCGGGGCTGTCGGGCGTAATTTCGCCCAGCGTCATGCCGTCCTGAGCGATGATGACCCCGATGATCGGGAACGGACGCGGCGCTGCCGGGCTGCTCACGCCGGTGTAGCCGGGTCCAAAGGCTAGTCCATGCCGGTTGGTCGTCGTCGTCCCCTGTTCAGCCGAGGTCGAAGGCAGCGGTACCCACGTTTCGCCGCTGTCGGTGGATAGGCTGACATAGCCATAATTCCAGTTCGCCGCCAGATCGTGCCAGACGTCAAATGTCAGCGTCGCTTCATTGACTGATCGTAGATCAAAGGCGCGGGTCATGGTCGTGTCCTGATCCGGCGCGCGTCCTGACCAGTAGAACTCGTCGCTGGAGTCAAAATCGTCCGGCAGGCGCAGCCGCGCCACAGCCGCGTCGCCCTCGAAGGCGAAGGACACGTTTTCGGCAGCCTGTGCCGTATAGTGCAGATAGACCGTCCCAAACTGATTCACCGTTTGACCGGACAGGATTCCCCGCCGAAGATCCGGAATCAGGGTTGAAAAAGCGTGCTGGTTGTCGCCTGTCGGCGTGATCCGGTGAACGTAGCGCAGATCGCCCGTTGGCAGGTTGATCAGATTCGCCAGCACGAAATCGGCGAAGGCATCGCGTCCGGTCACTGGCGCTCCGGTCACCGGATCGATGATGTCATTTTTGAGCAGCGCCGCGTCCAGCGGTGTTATCCCTTCGCCCGGCTCCAGGAACAGATCGAGATAAAGCTGGATGCCGTAGCGCTGAAGCAGGTAGTTTAGAAAAAGCTGCTGCCCGTTGACGGTCTGCATCCGGTTGGTCACCTGCGGCTGGCGCAGCAGCGCCGTTCCGGGCGTGTCAAGGAAGGCGCGCGCGTCCTGCGCGGTAATGGTCGTCTGCTGAAGGGTGAACCGCAGCGACAGATTGAGGGCTTCGACCAGCCACGGCGCTTGCGCCGGGTTGTTGTGGCTCATGATGAACGGATGCAGTATGCCGATCAGCGTATTGAAGTAGAGTCCATCGTGCAGCGGCACGTTCGGGTAAGGCGTGGTATTGACGTAGAGGACTTCATGCTGGTTGCTGTAACCGCTGGGAACGAGGGCGATAGGCTGGCTGTCATTGGGATTAAAGAGGCTATCGCGGTCTTCGTTCAGATCGGTGGTGTAGAGGACGTACAGGTGCGGATCATTGTCTACGTCGGGTACGGACATGCGCGCGGTTGGGTCGCTGACCGCGCCCTGACCGGGGAAGAACAGCGGTTGGCTGTAATTCTCGCGCAGTTGGAAGATATCATAGACGGTGCTGACCTGCGCCGCCAGCGACGACATCTGCGGCACGCTGTAGTCCAGCCCGTCTTCCACCCAGAGGTAAATGCTGGGGGAAGCGGCGGCAAGGGTGGCGCTCACGCGGATGGGTATATCGTCCTTGCCCACCCAGAATTCAAGCCTGTCACCAACGGCAAAGCGGGGTGACAGCGGCGGCACATGGGGCGTGCCGTCATCGGCAAGGTAGCGCGCCGCCAGCGCCGCCGGATCGCGGGTCGTATCAGCTGCGCTGTCCTGCGCCGAGACAGACACGGCGCACACCAGCACAAACAGCAGGGACACGATAACTCGTGTCCGCCGACTCATGATCCATCGCGTGCCTGTCAGGCGTAGGTGACGCCGTGTTTTGTCCGACATGGTCGATTTCCTGTCCGATCTCACCGTTAGCGTACCACAGAAATCCCCTCCAGGCGCGGCAAAGCGCAATTGACGCTATACTACTCTCAGGACGTGTCTAGGGGGCAGTTCTATGGATGTAGGCGTCGAGTTTACGCATTACCGTGTCATTGAGCATATCGGGCGCGGCGGCATGGCGGATGTCTGGTCGGCGCGGGACAAGCGCCTGAGCCGCACCGTCGCCATTAAGACGATTGCCCGCGATCTGTCGCAGGATATGGACCCGGTCAAGCTGTTCGAGCGCGAGGCGCAGACGATTGCCGGGTTGGAACATCCGCACATTTTGCCGATCTACGAGTTTGGCGAGTTCGAGGGACAGCTCTACATCGTCATGCGCTACGTCTCCGGCGGGTCGCTGGAAGACGTGCTCGAAAAGGGACCGCTGACGCTTGAGGAAACGATGCGGATCACCAAGGCGGTTGGGCAGGCGCTGGATTATGCCCATACCAACAAGGTCATCCATCTCGATCTGAAACCATCGAACATCCTGCTTGACAGCTACAAATCGCCGTATCTGGCGGATTTTGGCTTGGCGACGGTGCTCGGTCCGGAAGGGCGCGCCCAGAACCCCGGTTCCGGCACGCTGCTCTACATGGCACCCGAACAGCTGACGGCAGATGTGCTCGACCACCGCGCTGACGTTTACAGTTTCTCCATCCTCATCTACCACATGCTCACCGGGCAGCTTCCGTTTGATGCGGCGATGCCGCTGGCGCTCAAGCAGCTTCAGTTACGCGAGAACATGCCAGAGGTGCAGGTTGTTCGCCCGGGGCTGCCCGATGGGCTGAACTTCGTGCTGCGGAATGCCAGCGAAGTGGACATCAACCGGCGTCCGAACAGCGTCCGCGATGTGCTGCACCAGCTTGAAGCGGTGGTCGCTATCGGCAGGTCGCCGATCAGCCTGGATACCACGACGATGCCCGGCACAGCGGCTCCGGGGCGGGATACGCTGCCGATTGACCAGTTGATCTCCGGTCCAATTGAAGGCTTGATCTCACGCCCGCCGGAGAAGAAGGACACCGAAGCGCTGGAGATCGACGAACTGATCACCGGACCGATTGACAACCTGATTTCGCGTTCGCTGCCGGATGACGTCCTCGCCGACGCCGGCGACAGCCTGATCTCGCGCCAGCAGGATAGAGTGAGCAAGCCGCGCGAGGAGTTTAGCGAGCTAAAGATTGACCTGACCGACCTTGACTCGGTGCCGGTGATGACGCCCGAAGACATGGCGCGGCGCGAAGTCGAAGACATCTACCAGCGCGCCCGGCGGCAGTGGGCGCGCGGGCAGGGGCGCTTTTCGCTGGGCATCACCGATTACATCCTGATCGCCGATTATTACGCGCAGGCGGAACAGCATGGGCTGGCGCTGGACGAAGCCGGAATGCAGATGCTGCTGCGCGGCGCGCTTGAGTACGATCATGAGGTGGATTTCTGGTGGCAGAAAGTCAGCGATGACAGCCGCCGCTGGACGACGCTGCACGCCCTGCGCAGCGAAAATGCGCCAGCGCGGGTGCGGGCGCTCCAGCGGTTGGAAACGCTGCCGGACGCCGATATTCCCGTCATTCCCAAGCTGACGGCACAGGCGCTTCAGGTGGAGACTAACACGACGGCGCAGCTTGCCGCTTTGCGGGTATTCGGCGCGCGGGCGAAGCTGATGCCCGTACCCGTCAGCCGCCCCGATATGACAACCCTGACCGATACCCGCAAGCGCGTGACGGAATCGTTCCGCCTGACCGCTGTCAATGACTGGCGCGATGTCGTCTACTCGCAGGAGATTGACCTGCTGCTGGCGCAGAAAGCGCTGGACTACGAAGAACCCGAAGTGGCGGAACTTGCCGCGCGCACTATCGGGCGCATCCGTTCATCGGCTGCTGTGACGGAGATCGCTGCCCGCCAGCGTCACGGCGAACGCGGCGCGCTGCGGGCGCTGGCGTTCGTGCGCGACGAAGCGCCGTCGCTGCCGGAGGCGGTTGGCGCTGGCGGGCGCATTTATGCCTGGCTCGCCAATACGCTGCGGCGGGTGGCGGATAATCCCCTCAAAACGATGTGGCGTTTTCTGCTGGCGGTTGCGGGCAGCTCGCTTGCCATCGGCGTTTACGTGTGGGTGGCGGTGGCGAACAGTATGGGCGCGTCGCTCAATGTCCCGGCAGTCTGGGGGCAGGCGGTATCTTACGGCATCACCGTTGGCGCGTTCATGGGCTTTGTCGTCCTGTTTGGCGATGAGGTATGGCAGCGGCTGCGCGGCTTCTGGTCAGGTTGGGCGCGGGTGCTCGCCAGCGCTGTGCTTGGCTTCCTGCTGGGGACGCTGACCTGGGGCGCGTTCAACTATCTGATTCTGAACGATCCGAACGTGGAATGGGGCGTTATGGCATACGCCGGGGTAGGCGTTGCCGCCGCGTTTGCCATCATGAACCTGTTCAGGCTGCCCGGTTGGGCGTCGTTTCTGGTCACGCTGGTTGGCTTCTACCTGCCGATTTACTACGTCAACCATCTCTACTGGAACAACCCCGGCGCGCTGCCGGTGAGCATCATCTACGTATACGAATTCGAGCAGGTATTTACGTGGCTGATTCCGGTGTTCGGCGTCATCGCGCTCGCCGTCAACGCGCAGGCGCTGTGGAGCGACATTAAGGGACTAAGAAAAAGAAGTTAGCAGCGGCAGGTTGAAAGTCGGAAGTGGAGAGCGCCTTTTGACTTTCAACTTTTGACTTTCCACTCACTCTTTAGATTCTTCCGTATAACCGCCCGCCAAATTCCTCCATCAGCTTATCGTCCAGTTCATCGGCATAGGTGGCGACCAGATTGATGAGGGTGTTGGCTTCATTGGCGTCCAGACCCTCCAGCGGGCGTTCGCTGAACAGGTACACCACATCGAGATAGACGCCCAGCGCGGCGTTGGTCAGTTGCAGATTTAGCTCCAGCAGGCGGCGGTACAGCGGCAGCAGTCCGGTCGCGGGCAGATGCAGCATCGGCGCGAGCACCTGTAGATAGCCGGTGCTGTCCTGCTGAGAGATGTAGATTTCGATGACCGCCGAACCACGCCGGAAGCTCCAGCCAAATCCTTCCTGGGTGCTCATACGCGCCTGCTGCGGATCGATGCCGACGGTCAGCAAAATCTGCTCGACGGTCGCGGCGAAGACTTGCAGGTTGGAGGTGTTGCGTCGGCTGCGGAACATTGTGTTTCCCTTTGCATCCAGGCTGTTGAAACGCAAAGACGAGCGAGCAGCCCCGCCTTTGCGCCAGATATTCCGTACTATGGCGGCGTCAGCGTGCCGGTCTGCGGCGGCTGACCGCAGCGTAAACAGCGTCCTTTGTAGAAGCCGACGCGCGCCCCACAGCGCATACACTGAGCGCCGCCGGTGGCGTAATAGCTTTCAGCCTGCGGAATGGGATAGCGCGGCATGTGCAGCGCCGGGGGAAGCACGCTGCCGCAGCTTTCGCAGTAGGCAAAGCCCGCGCCCCCCGCGCGGCTGTGTCCGCCGCAGGACGGACAGTAAATGCGAGCTTCCATCTGCGCTTCCAGTTGCAGCGTTTCCAGACAGCGGCGAATCGCCACGATGTGGACGCCGTAGAGATACATCGACTGCCGCCCGGTGTTGCGCGTCATCATGCCGACGAGGTAGTTGTGCTCGTCAAAGATTGGGTCGCCGCCGGTATCCGCCAGATTGGTGAAGGTGGTGGGAATCCACTGGCTTGCCAGCGCGCGCCGGGTTGGGCGCTGGCGGGCGCGCTGCATCTCACCGGCATAAGTCACGGCGACCAGCGGCGCTTCGTCCGCCACGCGCGGCATCGGGGGAATGGGCAGTATCCCATCCATCCGGTGATCAACCTGAATGAAGGCGAGGTCGTATTCCGGGTAGGCGCGCAGCACATAACCGGTAAGCTGCCGCCCCATGTGCAGTTCAACCGTCAGCCGGTCGCTGCTGCCGACGACGAAGCGCGTGGTCGCCAGGATGCCGTCCGGCGAGACGAAGAAGCCGGTTCCGGGTCCGTTGGGACCGCCGATAATGTTAGCAACGTGATCGGCGATATTGTAGCTCGCCGAATGGATGATCGGCTGGCTCGCCACCGGCTGGAGCATGGTCGTGCCGAGTGTGTGCGCCTGCGGCGAGGTCGTTTCGGGCATTGGCGGAAGCTGCGACGACAGCAGCCGGGCGAGGCGCTGCCGCGCTTCCTGGTTGTTCGGTTCGGCGCTCAGCGCCTCGTTGTAGTAGGCGCGTTTCTGGGTTGGGTCAGTCTCGATTTCCGCCAGCCACAGGTAGGCAATAGCACGTAAATCATCCGTCAGCTTGCCACTCTTGAGGGCGATGCGAATCAAACGCGCGCCTTCAGCAGTGCTGCCTGCCTGAAGCGCAGTGATTCCCAGTTCAAGCGAACGATAGGTCATGTGCCGCAAACCGTGAAGTTGAATCGAAAAGAAGAACTGCCGAGTTGTAATCCCTCTAATGCTACCACAAAACGCACGCCTGCGGCGGATGCGGGGGATGGCAAAGCGGGGGCTTGTGGGGATATATTCCGTAGGGGCGCAAGCACGCTTGCGCCCCTACATTCTCATATCTGAACTGATTTTTAGAGGCGCATTAGCCGGGCGCTAGTGTACCCACAACTGCCGTTGTCGGGGTGACAGGCTGCGTTGGCGGCGGCGGCATGGTCGCCTGGCTGTTGGCGGTGGTTTCCTCGTCACTGCCGCCTTCGGGTACGCCGAGCGATGCCGGATCGACAGTCGTCACCGGAAGCGGGCTGCTGCCGAGAGGACCCTCGCCCACCTGTGACGAGCCGGTTGCGGTGTCTGACGCGCACCGGAAACCGATATCGGCGCGCGGATCAATCGGGTTTTGCTCGCGGCGGTGGACGGCGCGGGCGAAGAAGGGCATGGTATCCCACGACCCACCACGATTCGTTTTTTCGGTGCCGGTTGCCGGACCCTGCGGATCGGGACCGGCGGCGGCAGCGCTGCCATAGTAGCTGCTGTCAAACCAGTCACTCACCCATTCGGCGACGTTGCCTGACATATTGAGGATGCTGCCGCTGCCCCAGGTAACCGCCCCGAGCGTATACGAGCTAACCGGCTGCGCCTGCACCGGTTCGCCGTTTTCGTTGCGGCGGGTGGCGGCGAGGGCGCCGTTCCAGTCATTGCCCCACGGGAAGATGAATTCCTGCGAACCACGCGCGGCGCGTTCCCATTCGGCTTCGGTGGGCAGACGGCGACCAATGGACTGACAGTATGCCTGAGCGCCGTACCAGGTCACATTGGCGGCTGGGAAATTGGTGATGGCGACGTTGACAGTGTAGTTCTGCGAATCAAACTGAAGATTGCTGGTTTCCGATTCGTTGAGCGTTTGGGCGCAGGGCTGGTTGAAGCAGCCGTTGCGGTGGCTGCCGGGTCCCATTGCCATCAGGAAGTTGATGAACTGCTGGTAGGATACTTCAGTGCTTTCAATGAAGAATGGGCTGACCGTGACCGGATGCGAAGGCAGCGAATCGGCTGCCATACTGGCGTCGCAAGCGCCCGCTTCGCCGCCATACCCCTGGATACATTCCTGTACTGCCGCCGAAACTTCGGCGGGCGTCGTGCCCATGTTGAACGTGCCGCCTTCGACTGCCACCAGCGCGCTGGCGGCACCGGCGACATCAGCGAAGCGGGAATCCACTGAGGTGTTCTGGGCGCTGCTCAGTGCTACGCTTTCCTCAGTTTGCTCCGAGGACTGCGTTGTGCCGGTAAAGCCAACCAGCGGTGGGGTCGTCAGCGTGGGCGTTGATTCTGGCGTGAGCTGAGTGGGATCAATGGTTGGGGTAGCGGTGGGCGGCTCGACCAGCAGCACCGCTTCCGTCTCACGAGTTTCGGTCGGCAGTTCGGTTGGGGTGACTGGTTCAGGCGTCGCCGTGATAATGAAAGGCGTCTGGGTGGGCAGGTTGGCTGCCGCTTGTCCATCCAGGTTCAGCACTCCAAATGCCAGCGCGCCCAGCACCAGAATGACCGAACAGCCAAAGCCCAGGATTGCGCCGATGATGATCCACTGCCAGGCTGTATTGCCCGAGCGCCGCCCCAGACTACCATAGTTACGTGACATAGATTCACTCCTTGATACCGGGATCAAGTCTGCACATTCCCGGTAGGTTCCTTCGATCTTGCGCGCCTAATAGTAAACGAAAGACCCTACGGCGGCAACCGTAGGGTCTTCTTGGAATGAAAACGGGCTGAACAATTAGAGCGAATTTATGACGTTCGAGTAGGCATTTCCTACCCAGGGTCCCAGGATGGTGACGACTACCAGGACGATCAGGACGACGAGCACAAGGATCATGGCATATTCCACCAGTCCTTGTCCCTTTTCAGCGGCGAGTTTTACGTGCCATAAGGATTCCAGGTAGTGCCTCCACCCCTCCCATAGCATGGTTCCCTCCTGACAAAATCAGCGGAAGTGCGCCCTTGTTTATAAAAGCGCATGACAACAGTGTAACATGGTAACCGGTGGGAAGATTCATCGACTATATATAGCTCCTTGCTTCGTCGGTCGGCGCGATATGAAGCTGGCGATACGCTGCGCACAATAAAAAATAAAGGGCGCAGTGTCCGTCTACTACAATTATAACATTATGATAATGTCAAACCGTTAACAATGCGTAAAATTCATTGTTCGTTAACAGACCTTTACAAATTCAACCCTTCCCGGCTGGCTGCGCCGCGAAACTGTGGCAGAAGTCGCCTGTTTGCGGCATATAATAGACAGCACATTAGTCGGTTTTTGGCTGAATTAAGTGCTCCTCATCAGGAAGGGGTCTGCTGTGAACGATGCTGAAAAATGTCAACTCATCATACCGACACTGGAACGGGGCGGCGGGATCGTCCGCCTGACGCCGACGTGGGTGCCGCGTTCGTTTTGTGTGCCGGGGCGCAGGCTGCGGCTGCATCCAAATGACCTGTACGCGCTTGGGGGACATCGCGGCGGCATTGACGAGCGCTGGCTGTCCTCGACTGTGCGCGCCGATAACGGACCCGGAACGCCGGACGATGAAGGTTTGAGCTACATGGATCTCGATGGCAAGCGGGTGCTGCTGCGAGATGGGATTGCGCTGATGGGAGCGCTGTTTATCAGCAGTGAGGCGATGGCGGTACACGGCGGCTTGGTCATGTACAGCAAGTTTTTCGACAACATGTACCCGCTGCCACATCACCTTCATCAGAATGACGAGAAGGCTGCTGATGTCGGGCGGTTGGGCAAGCCGGAAGCCTACTACTTCCCGCCGCAGTACAACTTCGCGCTGGATGCGTTCCCCTATACCTTCTTCGGTATCGAACCCGGCACCACCCAAGATCAGGTCATCGACTGCCTGAAGCGCTGGAATGAGGGCGATAACGGCATTCTCGAACTGTCGAAAGCATATCGGCTGACGGTGGGGACTGGCTGGAATGTGCCGCCGGGTATCCTGCACGCGCCGGGGACGCTGTGTACCTACGAGCCGCAGCGCGCCAGCGACGTCTCATCCATGTGGCAGTCGCTGGTAGGCGACTATCTGGTACTGGATCGTTCGCTGCTGGTGAAAGATGTGCCGTTGGACAGGCACGAAGACTATGACTACCTGATTTCGCTGCTCGACTGGGAAGCGAACGTCGATCCCAGCTTCAAGGACAACCACTTCAGCCAGCCGCGCCCGGCAGGCGATCCCGCAGCGGCGGCAGACGCGGGCTATCAGGAAAAGTGGATCGTCTACGGCAGCGATTATTTCAGCGCCAAAGAACTGACCGTCGCGCCGGGGCGCGCCGTCACGGTTCACGACCCGGCGGCATACGGCTGTATCGCGGTGCAGGGCTATGGGCGTTTTGGCAATTACACCATCTCAGCCCCGACGCTGATTCGCTATGGCGAGATGACCGAAGACGAGTTTTTCGTCACCTACAACGCGGCGCGTGATGGCGTGCAGATCACCAACCTGAGTTCAACCGAACCGCTGGTGATCCTCAAGCACTTCAACCCCGGCAACCCCGACATGCCGCGCCGGGATGCTGTCTGAGTGAAGCGGGGCGTTTGTTATCCTACAGACGCCCGCTTTCGAACAGCCGGTAACGGGAGAAAAGGCGCTGGCTCGCCCACAGCAGCGCCCAATCGACCAGCCACACGACCAGACCGACCACCAGCGCCAGTTCAACACTCAGGGTGATCACACCAAAGACCTGACCAAAGACCAGCAGCAGCAGCGGCACAACCAAAACTCCGGTGGTCTGGTAGGCTTCCATGAACGTCCCCGCGCGGGCTGAAACGATGACCGCCCCCAGTACGCCCATTCCGGCGACGGCGGGCGTGACCCATAAAATCAGGGGATACCATGCCGGGGTGGGAAACCAGATTCTGCCCATGATCGGCGTGCCGACGACATTCAGGATCAGGGTATAGAGGATGAATGACAGCCAGGTGATGACCAGCGCCGGAAGGATCGCCGCCAGCATTTTGCCGACGAACAATTCACGGTCGGTGGCAGGCGTATAGAGGAGCGCTTCTATCGTCTTGCGCTCTTTTTCGCCGACAAAGCTGTTGGTGCCGATGGTGCTGGCGGTCATGATCGGCAGAATCAGGAACAGCGGCGCAAACAGATAGCCCAGCATCAGCACGATCATCTGCTGATTGCCATTCAAGCCTTCCAGTTCTGCCTTCATGGACTGCGGCAGATTTGCCATCATCCGGGCAATGTCGGGATCGAGCAGCGCATCTGGCGAGTCCTGACCTGCTGCCTGCGCTGTCAGGAGCAGCACCAGCGGCAGGATCAGGCACAGCACCACCGGCAGCACGATCATCGGCATCCAGACCATGCGATTATGGCGAACTTCGTATAGATCTTTGCGGGCAATCGCCGATACGGCACGCCAGTTCACGCTTTCGCCTCTTCCTGAACCTTGAAATAAATCTCTTCTAACGAATGCTCGCGCGGATTCACCCGCATGATCTGCCCGCCGAGTTCCACCACCTGCACCACCACTGCCGGGATCACATCGTCATGATTGATCTGTACTGCCAGCTTCTGATCATCCAGTGACACCTGAATGACCTCCGGCAGCGCCTGCAGGGCGGTGACAAGCCTGCCATCTGGCGCGGTACGGAGCGCGATCTCCACCCATGTTCCCTGAAATTGATCGCGGGCAAGCTGCGCGGGCGTGCCCACTGCCAGCAGCTTCCCCCGGTTGATCACCGCCACCCGGTCACAAAGCCGCTGCGCTTCGTCGAGGTTGTGGGTGCAAAGGAAGATGGTGCGTCCACGCTCGCGGCTGAGACTGGCGATGAGATCGGTCACCTGCCGTGATGCTTCGGGATCGAGCGCGGCGGTTGGCTCGTCAAAAAAGAGCAGTTCCGGCTCGTGAACCAGCGTGCGCGCCAGCGCCAGCCGCTGCTTCATCCCCTTGCTGAACTCGCCAGCTTTATTGGCTGTCCGTTCCCGCAAGCCAAACAGATCGAGCACCTCATCGACACGGCGCGAGAGATCGCCTTCGGGGACGCCGTACAGCGTGCCGAAGAAGATCAGGTTTTCGCGGGCGCTTAGTTGTTCATACAGCGAAGGTGTTTCGGTGAGAACGCCGGTGTGCCGCCGAAGCTGATCACCCTGAGACGCCGGATCATAGCCCAGCACTCGCGCCGAGCCGCCTGAGATTGCCAGCATCCCGTTCAGCAAGCGGACGAGCGTCGTCTTGCCAGCTCCGTTCGGACCGAGCAGCCCGAATACTTCGCCCTGTTCAACTGTCAACGAAATCTGATCAAGCGCGGTGAGATCGCCAAAGCGGCGTGTAAGGTGTTCAGTCTGGATGACAGAGGACATCGTCAATCCTCGAATCTGGAACTTCAGCCCTGCTACTGCTTCATCGGTGGCAAGCCAATTTCAAGCGGGGTGATTATAGCGCCGCCGCTGTGTCAAAGCACTTTAGTTCCCGATTTCCCACAGCACGATTTCCGGCGGGCAGAGGAAGCGGGCGCGGGGCGCTCCAAGCCCTTCCATGCCGATGCCGCGGGTGGTGTAGAGCGTCATATCGTTCACCTGATAGCGCCCCATAATGAAGCGGTTGCCGAGATGACTGGACGAAAACAGCGCTCCGACCACCGGAAGGCGAATCTGCCCGCCGTGAGTGTGCCCGCACAGGTACAGATCAAAGCCCGCCGCCGCTGCTTCCGGCGCGAGGTCGGGCGAATGGCTCAGCAGCAGCCGGACGCCATCCGGCGGCGCGGACGCCAGTTGTTCCGCCAGCGCCCGCCGGTCAGTAGGCAAATCGTGGGTGGTGACCAGACCGAGGATGTGGAGCGCGCCGCCGGGCGCTGCCACCGACGCCCAGCGGTTGGTCAGCAGGGTCAGATTGTCCAGACCCTGCACGAATTCCAGCACGCGCGGCAGCGGCTCGACGACCGGCGTGCCCGGCACGCAGTAAACGCCCAGCGGCGCGCGCCACCGGGCGATGACGCGGCGAATATCCGCCAGCGCCGTCGCGTCCCAGGTGTAAGACAGGTTGACGAAATCGCCGCTGAAGACGATCAGGTCGGGTTGAAGCTGGTCAATCAGCGCCTGAAGCTGGCGTTCGCGCCCGGTTTCGCGCTCCAGATGCAGATCGCCCAGATGCAGCAGGCGCAGATGGGGCGCGTTGGCTGCTTCCAGCCTGAGGGTTTGCCGCGTTGCCCCAAGCCGGAACGGCTCGATCCAGGTGGCGTAAAACACGACCAGCGTCAGCGCCGCAGCAGCGCCAACGGCGGCGATCAGCGCGCTGGCGGCAGTGGCGAAGAAACCGGCGATTACCATGAACAGCGCCAGCGCCAGGGTCAGCGCCAGCGCCGAGGGCTTGTCGGGTCCATAGCTGCGCCCGGCGCGCGGCAGCCCCCACAGCAGCCCCCAGTTGAGGGCGCTGGCGCCAAGCTGGATTGCCGCCGCCCCCGCGCCAGCCTGCGGCGACAGATGCAGCCACAGCCAGCCGACGAGCAAAGCGTTGGCGAGCAGCAGCGCGGCGATAGCGGCGGCGGGGAGTTCCTGAAGGCGGTTGCTGCCAACCAGCAGCTTATGAAGCAGGCTCTCTTCGAGCGCCTGGGCGGCAGTGGGTGGGATCATGCTAATTGGCGCTCTGCGCCGTTGGCTGCGGCAGCAGCGCCAACTGCACCGTGAAGGTGCTGCCCACGCCAATAGCGCTCCGCACTTCCAGCTTGCCATCGTGCAGTTCGACGATTTCTTTGGCGATGCTCAAGCCAAGCCCGGTGCCTTCAATCTCGCTCACCACGCGGAAAAACGGCTGGAAGATATGGGGCAGATTATCGTGGGCGATGCCAATGCCGGTATCCACAACGTGAATCAACACGGCTTTGCCCGATGCGTCTGTTTCCACGCGCACGTTAATCGAGCCGTTGGCGGGCGTGTAGTTGATGGCGTTGGTCAGCAGGTTGGTGATCACCTGAGTCAGCCGTTCGGCGTCGGCGTAGACGTAGAGCGCCGTCGGCGGCAAGTACAGCGTCATCGACTGCTGTTTGCGCTCGGCTTCGGGCTGCTGCACCTGAACGATGCGCTCGATCAGCGGCTGCACCGCCAGTCGTTCGCGGTTGATGGGGATTGCGCCGCGTTCGAGCCTGGAAATGTCGAGCAGGTCTTCGACCAGCTTCTTCATCCGGTCGGTCACTTCGTCCAGAATGCTGAGGTGATATTCCAGATCATCCGGTCGGCGGCGCAGCAGGTAGAGGCGCGTCTTGAGGTTGGTGATCGGCGTGCGCAGTTCGTGCGAGGCGTGGGCGACCAGCCGCGACCGCTGCGCTTGCAGCATCTTCTCCTGGCTGATGTCGCGAACAATCGTGACGGCGCGCAGCGGCTTGTCTGAAGGCTGACCGACCAGCGAGATCGTCAGTCCGGCATCCAGCGGCGAGCCGTCCTGGCGCTGAAGCCGCATTTCGCCGCGCCAGATCCGTTCGGTGCGAAGCTCCTGGATCATAGTGTGCAGCCGCCGTCGCTCGCGCGATGAAACCTGATCTCGCAGCAGGATCGTGCCCGGCTTGTCGATCAGTTCGTCGCGCCGGTAACCGGCGACGCGGTAGAGGGCATCGTTGGCATAGCGAATGATCAAGCCTTCGGTGTAAAACACGCCCTCACCGGTAGCATCCAGAATGATCTGGATGCGCCTGCGCTCAACGTCAAGCTCGGCGGTGCGCTCCTGCACCAGCAGTTCAAGCTGTTCCGCATCCTGGCGCACCTGCTCGTATAACCGCGCGTTGCGGATGGCAATGGCTATCTGATCGGCAAATGCCTTCAAATGCTGGGCGTGCTCGTCGGTGAACTGGTCGGGAAGGTCGCTGACCATGTTCAGGAAGCCAATCGTTTGCCCTTCCAGGCGAACAGGGGCGCTGATCACCGAGCGCATCCAGCGCGACGGCTCGACATCGACCCAATCCGCGAACATCTCCGTATCCGCGATGATCAGCGGCTGACCGGTTTCCACCATCCAGCGCAGGTTGGGAGTCTTATTTATGGAAAGGGAGAGCTGCCGCAGCTCGTCTTCATAATCGCCGTAGCCCACGCTGCGCACGATATGGGCGCTGCCCTGCTCGATGAGCATGATGTCCGCCGACTTAATCGGCGCGATGTTCGTAAGCTGCGCCAGAATGCGATCCAGCACCTCGTTCAGGTCAAGCGTGGTCGAAATCGCCGCCGTGGTCATGCGCAGCGCTTCGCTCAGGCGGCGCTGCTCCTTCTCGGCAGCCTGTGCCTCTTTGGATGCCGTGATGTTGATCGCCAAGCCGCGCATCCGTGTGTGGCAGCCTTCTTCAACCACCATCGTTACGCTGTCATGCACCCAGACGACATGCCCGTCGGCGGCGATCATCCGGTATTCACTCTGAAATGAGCGTCCCTCGGCGACGGCTGCCTGTGTGCCCACTATCGCCGGCTTCTGGTCGTCAGGATGAAGACATTCAAGCCATAAACTGGGGGTGGCGTAAAAAGCTGCCGCCGGATAGCCCAGCAGCTTCTCGACCTGCTGACTGATAAACAGGATCGTGCGCGTTTCGGTATCGGATTCCCAGACCACGCCATCAATCGAATTGACCAGCGTTTCGTATTGAGCGCGCGATTGTTCGAGCGCCTGTTCAGCCACCTTGCGCTCGGTGATATCGATCAACGCCGAGAGGCGCACCGGCTCGTCATTCAGCACCATTGCCTGCACCGAAGCGTCTACCCAAAGTTCCGCCCCGTCAAAGCGTTTCAGGCGGCGTTCTACGTTGGGTAGAAATCCTAAATCAGCTACTTTCGCCATGTACTGCTTGAAATCATTATAATCGGGCGCAAGCAGGCTGACTTTTGATCCAACCAGCCTGTCCGGCGTCGTGCCAGCCAGCGCCGCCGCGCGTTCATTGCAGTAAATGATCACGTCGTCTGAAATCCGCGCGATGATGATGGCGACGACGTTCGACTCGCTGATGGTTCTGAAACGCGCCTCACTCGCGCGCAGTGCCTCGTCGGTGAGCTTGCGCTCGGTCACGTCCTGCGCCGCGCCGTAATGCCGCACGACGCGCCCCTCATCCAGGTCGGTCACGCCAAAGCCGTAATCGCGCAGCCAGCGCACCTCGCCCGATTTCTTGACGATGCGATATTCGCTGATATCCACCAAGCCCTGCTGAAGCTGATCCCATCTGCCCTGAAAAATGGGCATATCGTCTGGATAAACGAACTTGTCCAGCGGAATAACGCTGGCTTCCTCGGGGGGATATCCGGTGATGGCTTCCACCGCGCCCGCCATCCACTCGGTCGTCACCGATTGATCGCGCCCGATGCGCACGCCGTAAATGTAATCGCTCACCAGGCTGGAGAGAATCCTGTGACGTTCCTCACTATTTCGGATGAGCGCTTCGGACTGCTGGCGCGCGTGCATATCGTCGCGGTGGACAAAGACCACCACCAACAGGATTGCCAGCGTGGTCAGCAGGGCGTCGGTTGAGAGCAGTATGCTGGAAAGTTCGAAGGTTTCGGTCAGCACACTGATGACTAATCCGCCGATAAAGATGACCAGCAGCAGAATGAAAACGAAGCGCCGGAAAATGAAGTGTCCGAGGACTATGTTGAGCAGCGGGTACTTCAGGATGAAGAAGCCATCCGAACTGTATATTGGCGCCGAAGTGAGCAGCCCCATCACCGGTATCAGATACAGGATCAGCATGGTCATCAGCCCGCCCGCCACATAATAGCGGGTGCGGCTGAAGAAATAGGCGGCTAGCAGCAGCGGCAGGGAAAAGCCGAACGGAAGATAGTCTCTTTGCAGCGTGTAGGCGATTGCGGCATCAACTAACACCAGCGGCATGAGGACTAAGAGCAGCGATGCCAGCATTCGCGCCCTGCTGCGCGCCTGCGGTGTGGTCAGCTCGGATGTCGGTTCGGTTAAGCGATCCCAGATACGCAGCCAACGGGATGACGATACACTCATCAGCCAAAACCCAGCTTAATTCCAATACTTCATTACACCTATCTTACGCTGTTTTGTTCAGTTAGACAGTAAAATAATCGATGCCTCATCAATTGATAAAGCGACCATCCTTTAACTGCCCAACTCGTGAAGCAGCAGCCGAAACGCCAGCTTGTAATCGTGGGTGAAATCGAAGCGCGGGCGGCGGCGGAGCGCGTCGGGCGGCTCTGCCGGGGCGACCTGCACGATGACCACCGGCTTGCGCTTATCCTGAAAGAAACGCCAGGCATTTTCGACGCCTGGAACGGCGAGCGCGTCCGGCGAAAGCACCAGCACCATGCGCAGGCACTCCTGCAGCGACGGATGCACGCCACCCGCCCAGCTTACATCTGATGGATCGGCTTCGTGCAGCCAGCAGGCAAGCCCCAGTTTTTGCAGGTCGGTGGCGATGCGGGCGGCGATTGCTTCGTCGGCTGGCGCGAAATTGATGTAGACAGTTTCCTGTGGCAGCCGGGCGCGGTTGTTGGTTGCTACCCGGACGGCTGCCGGGCGGTTGAGAGCGCCGTGGGCGGCTGTTTTGCCCATCCGAAACACCGCGCCGCCGCAGATGAAACACTCGCCGCGCGTCGCGGGCATCCCTTTGCGCGTCCACACTGGCAGCGGTTTTTCCACCGTCACCATCTCGCGGCAGCGAACGCAGTATGCTTCCAGTTCGTCGTCCTCGAAAATCTCGTCGTTATCCAACCTGCACTCCATTGGCTCATCTGTTCGCCTTATTATAGCGGCTGAACTGACGAGAATCGCCACCCGTTTCTGCGCGTTACTTATGGCTTGCGGGCAGCGAAAAAGGCGCGGTTGGTGTGCAGGTGCAGGCAGTCAGCCTCAAATCCGGCGTCGCTCAAAAGATGAAGCTGCTGTTCGAGCGAGATGGGCAGATCGCCGCTGGCAGCGACGACGGCGGCGTGATCGTCGAAGTCCTTGCCTTCCTGAATAGCCGTGTCGTGCTGCTGCTCCTGCAGCCGCCACAGGCTGTGATAGGCGTTCCACAGTCCCGGCTTGCTCACGGCGATCCGATCCACCAGCAGGAACCAGCCGCGCGGTTCGAGGATGTCGTAAACGGTCAGATACGCGCCCTGTAGTTCTTCGGTCGTCAGGTGATGCAGCGCCTGCACGCTGAAGACGATTTGATAGCGCTGGCGCGGCAGCGGGCTGTCGGGTCCGAGGATGGATGGAAGTCTGGTCAGGTCAAACTTCACCGGCACGAACTGGAACGGATAGGGCTTGAGACGTTCCGCCGCCAGCGCCATCATGGCGTCACTGCGATCCACGCCGACGATCTGCGCGTTTGGCATCTGCTGGAAAATCAACTCCTCGACCAGCCCCGATCCATAACCAAGATCGAGCATGGTTTTGCCCGGCTCGAACTCATCCTGCAAAATCGCCAGCAGCATTTCGAGCTGCTCGGCGCGCACCGGGTTATATTTGTTCGCGTCCTTGCTCCACTCGGAAGCTGTGTTGGGGTCGCTCCAGTTCTGTGAATACAACATGCTGTCTTTCCTTACTCTGAGAATCTGACGCTGCTCACGATCTGTTCAAACGGGGCGCGCGCGGCTGGCGGATAATCAACGCTGTAGCCATAGGTGGGGTTGGTGTAGGTCAGTACCGGAACGGCGGTCACCAGCGTAATCGTCGGCGATGGAGTCTTGGCTTTCCCGCCGCCGAGGGCGCAGGCGGCGCACAGCAGCAGGCAAATGGTGAGCGCGGTCAGGCGCTGGAGGGTTGGGTTCTGCCGCCTCATCTAGGCTGCTTCAACCCGCGCGCCGTGTTTCTCGTCCAGCAGCGCGTCATAGATGGCGATCACCTCGTCCATCATGGCGGGCCAGGTCTGGGTTTCGGCGAAGGCGCGGGCGGCGCGTCCCATCTGGGCAATCCGTTCGCGGCTGGCGGCGATCTGGAGTACGCCGCTGATCATCGCGTCAATATCGCCGACCTCGAAGGTATAGCCGGTGCGTCCTTCCTGCACGACTTCGCGAACGCCGCCCACCCGCGAGGCGACGACCGGCAGCCCGGCAGCCATTGCCTCGACCACCACCAGTCCGAACGTCTCTAACGCCGAGGGAAAGACGAAGATGTCGGCGCTGGCGTAGGCTTCCGAGAGCGCCTGTCCTTGCAGATAGCCCATGAATTTAGCCGGCGTGCTTTCAAAATGGCGCTCCAGATCGGCGCGCGCCGGTCCGTCGCCCACGAGCGCCAGCCGCGTGCCGGGAACGCGCTCCAGGATCGGTTTCAGGTGGTCGATCTGTTTCTCACTGGAGATGCGCCCGACGTAGAGCAAAATCGTATCTTCGGGGTGTCCGTCCGAGAGCATGGCGCGCATATCGGCATTACGATAGCGTGGGTTGAACTTGTCCGCATCGACGCCGCGCCGCCACAGCCCGACCTGCTTCACGCCCAGGTCGAGCATTTCTTCCTGAATCATCCGCGAGGGTGCCAGCGTGTAATCCGCCGCGTTAAAGACCACTTTCGTGAACAGGTCGGTCAGCGGTTCGATAAAGCCGAGGTGATAGTGCCGGGTCAGCCGCGCCACGTCCAGGTGAAACGACGCCAGCGTGGGAATGCCCAGACGCTTCGCCATCAGCATCCCAGGGATGCCGATCAGCACCGGATGGATGAAGTGCGCCACATCCGGGTCAAAAGCTTTGAGCTGTTGGTAGGTTGAAATCGTGGGCGGTCCGATGCGGAGTTCGGGATACAGCGGAAACCGGACGCCGGGGACGCCGATCACCGGCGTTTCACGATAGCGCTCGCAGCCCATTTTGGGCGCGACGACGACGGTTTTGATGCCGCGCTCGGTCAGATGATCGAGCAGCAGGCACATGACTGTGACGATGCCATCGACCTTTGGCAGAAATGTTTCCGTGAAGAGAGCGACGCGCATGAAGACCTCATCCGCTGTACCAAGCCACCTCATTGTATAACACCGATTCAAGCTCAGAGTCGCGGGGCGACGGTAGGGACACGACATCGTCGTGTCCGCTTCTTGTCGTATCTGCCGTTTGCCATCGGCAGGGGGATGAGGGTTGGACAGCGCCTCTGCGCTTAAAAACGGTTCAGCCGGGGATCGAGCGCGTCGCGCATTCCGTCGCCGAGCAGGTTGAAGCCCAGCACCGTGATCATGATCGCCAGACCGGGGAAGAACACCAGATGCGGTGAGGTGAAGACGTAGTTGCGCCCTTCGCTCAATATCGCCCCCCATTCCGGCGTTGGCGGCTGCGCGCCCAAACCGAGGAACGAGAGCGCCGCGGCTTCCAGAACCGCGCTGCCGATACCCAGCGTGCCCTGGACGATCAGCGGCGTCAGCGCGTTGGGCATGATGTGGGTGAACAGGATGCGAACCGGATTGCCGCCAAGCGCGCGCTCTGCCGTAATGTATTCCATCTCTTTGACGGACAGCACGCTCGCCCGCGCCAGCCGCGCGTATACTGGAATCGACACAATCGCAATTGCCAGCAGCGCATTTTGCAGCCCCGGACCCAGTACGGTGACGATGGCAATCGCCAGCAGCAGCGACGGGAACGCCAGCAGCACGTCCATCATTCGCATGATGAGCATATCCAACCAGCCGCCGGCGTATCCGGCAATCATGCCCAGCGTCGAGCCGATCACGATAGAGAAGAACACACTGCTGAAGCCGACGAACAACGACGTGCGCGCGCCGTGAAGAATGCGGCTGAACATATCGCGGGCGTTGAGATCCAGCCCCATGAAATGTTCCGGTTCTTCGAGCGCGCAGCCAAGCAGGTGAATACACGGCGCTTTGGCGGGCAGGCGTCCGGTATGCCCCGGCTGTCCAATCATCGACTGAATCGGATCATAAGGCGCGATCAGCGGGGCGGCGACGGCGGTCAGGACGAGCAGCCCGATGATGATCATGCCGACGATGGCGGAACGGTTGCGAAAGAGATTCTTCAGCGCTTCCAGCCACAGACTGGTCGAAAAACCACCTTCTACGGGCGGGATTTTGTCGATTTTGGTTGATGTCGCGTTGATACTCGCCATGTTATTCCCCGGCTAACTCAAGCGGATGCGAGGATCGAGATAGCCGTAAAGCACATCCACGATCAGGTTGATGAGGACAAACGCCGTCGCAATCAGAAGCGTAAAGCCCTGAACCAACGTGTAATCGCGCGACGTGATGCCATCCACCAGCGTGCGTCCGACGCCGGTCAATCCGAAGATCGTTTCGGTGAGCACCGCGCCGCTGACCAGCAAGCCAAAATTCAAGCCGATTACGGTGACGATGGGCAGCAGCGCGTTACGCACCGCATGGCGCATGACAACGCTGAACTCGCGCAGCCCTTTGGCGCGGGCGGTGCGGACATAATCCTGATCCAGCACCTCAAGGACGCTGGAACGGGTCATGCGGGCGATGATCGCCAGCGGAATCGTGCCGACGGCGACGGCGGGCAAAATGAGGTGACGCATGGCGTTGACGAACAGGTCGCCATTCAGCGTGAGGATGGCGTTCAGGATGTTAAAACGCGATATGAATACCAGCAAGCCGTTGACCGCCGCGCCACTTTCCACCAGCCCCCACTGCACATAGAACGGCGTGGGACTGTAACCCGCGGGCAGCCGACCTGAAGGCGGCAGCGCGAACGGCGTATCTTTCAGCAGGACGGCAAAAATATACGCCAGCATCAAGCCGAGCCAGAACACGGGCATCGAAACGCCCATGTTAGCGCCGACCATCGTGCCGACATCAATGGCGGAGTTGTGACGATAGGCGGACATGATACCCAGCGGCACGCCAACGGCGGTCGCGAAGAGCATCGCCGCCAGACCAAGCTCAATCGTCACTGGCATACGTTCCGCCATCAGATCGCTGACGGGACGGCTGAAACGCAGCGAGTTGCCAAAATCGCCGACCAGCATCTGCCGGGCATAAATGCCAAACTGCACCAGCGGCGGTTCGTTTAAGCCGTAGCGCTCGAAATAGGCGTCGCAGATTTCGTCGGTCGCTCGTTCACCGAGGACGGCGCGGCAGGGATCGCCGGGAATGGCGCGTGCCAGCACAAACGTAACCGCGAGGATGCCGATAAGAACAGGAATTGCCGTGACTAAACGGCGCAGAATGAATGTTGCCATGAGGAAAATCACTGATTTCTAGCGGTTGGGGGACAGATCACCCCGTCCCCCACCACATTTGTAACCCAAGAACAGTTGGTTATTCGCTGGCTGGCTGGTTCAGGAAGCCGTTGAAGAACACCGAGAAATAGGTGAAGCTGCCATCACGTCCAACATGCAGCGGATTCGCCGCGTCCCACTGAACCGCGTAGGACAGCACCACGTCGTTGGCGTCAAACGCCGAACCGTCGTGGAAGGTCACGCCTTCGCGCAGGTGGAACGTCCACGTCATCAGGTCGTCACTGGCTTCATAGCTTTCCGCCAGCGCGGGGATGACTTCGGTACCGGCGGTTTCGTATGCCAGCAGCGCTTCAAGGATCTGCTCGCAGGCGCGCAGCGCCTCACCGTCGGACTCGTCGGCGCAGTACAGACCGGCAGGCTCGCCGTTCTGCATCCAGACAAACGTATCGTCGTCAGGATCAGACATCACCGAGAACTGCTCGTTGCCCAGCGGGCTGGAGTGCGCGCCCTCGATAACAGCGCGGAACGCCGTACCCGAACCACCGTGTGCAATCGGCACCATCGGCGCGAGATCGCGCAGCAGGGTGTTCGCCTGGACGTAAATCGGGTAGCGCTCGGCAGGATCTGCCAGCGCCGCAGCCTGGGCGAGAGCTTCGGTGATTTCGGGGAACTTGGTGCCGAACTGGTCGCTTGCGCCAGCGCCGAAGTGGTAGTCAAGGAAGTTGGTCGCGTCTGGATAGTCGGCGCCCCAACCCAGCAGGTGCAGCGACAGCAGACCGGCATCCGAATTGTCGATGAAGGTGCCGGATTCCTGCATATCGATGGTGACGTTGATGCCGACCTCGGCAAGCTGTGCCTGGAGATCCTGCGCTACGACGCCCGGCTGCGGCAGATAGCTGCGCACCACGTCGCGGTAGCTGAGGGTGGTTTCAATCGGCAGTTCAAAGCCGTCTGCCGCCGCCGCCTCTGCCAGCAGTTCGCGGGCGCGGTCGGGGCTGTATTCCAGCGGCGCAACTTCTTCGGTGTAGCCGAAGATCAGCGACGGCATAAACTGGTCCGCCACGCTGGAGCCAGCCGGATAGAAGTTATCGACAATGCGCTGCTTGTCGATGGCATGAGCCACCGCCTGGCGCACCAGCACGTTATCGAACGGCGCGACGGTATTGTTCATACCGAGGTAGAACACGTTCGTGCCCTGGCGTTCGTACAGCGCCAGGTTCGGGTCATTGGCGATAACGTCGAAATCGCCAGGAGCCGGGTTGTCGATACCATCCACCGTGCCCGCCTGCAGTTCGACCAGACGTGCCGCTGCTTCCGAGTTCCAGCGGAAGATCACGGTCGGTTCCGCCGCAGCCTCGCCCCAGTAGTTATCATTGCGCGTCATCACGATTTCGCTGCCCAGTTCCCAGTTTTCCAGCATGTAGGGACCGGTGCCAATCGGATTGCGGAACAGCGCTTCACCGCCGCCGTTCGTCGCGATCAGATGTTCCGCGGGGGCAATGCCCAACGCCGAGAACGCCACCTTGGAAGGCAGCGCCGGATCGGGCACGCAGAGCTGGAATTCCACTGTATTCGCGTCAACCGCCGTAATAGAGAGCAGTGAGCCGCCGTAATCGCAGCTCTCCGCCGCATAGGTGATCAACCCATCGGTGACTGTCATATTGGGCGATAGTGGCTCAATAGCATCCTGCGCCAACACCGGCGCGCCAAAGGCGACCAGCACCAGCAGCATGAGGCACAGAGCGCGGATAGATAGTTTCATAAAAGAAGCTCCTTAGTTACATAGATATTATAAAACGTTGCATTCGCACATTGCAGGCAGCCCTCTGACTTAATAGTCAAAGAGTTCTTGAAGGGTTCAATTCAAGCTGCCAACAATAAGATGAACCGATTGTAATAGAGGCGGGCGCGCACTGCAACAGATTGGGGTAACAAGTTGCGATCTGTCAATTGTCCAATATGTCTAAAAAGCCTTTCAGGTCGTCCAGGTAGTGGTTGGGGCGGCAGGCGATCAGTTCGTCGCGCTCAAAAAAGCCGGTTCCGACGGCAACCGAACGCCCACCCAGGGCGCGGGCGCAGGACACGTCTGCCGGGGTGTCGCCGATGACAAAAACGTCATCCGGTTGCAGCGGATGG
This sequence comes from Aggregatilineales bacterium, assembly GCA_030834905.1. Lineage (GTDB taxonomy): Bacteria > Chloroflexota > Anaerolineae > Aggregatilineales > Phototrophicaceae > Flexifilum. Next base: position 121,188 of record JAUQWZ010000021.1, read on the forward strand.
CGGTAGTGATCCACCGCCCGCGCCAGCGCCAGTGCTGGCAGGACGTCGCGTTCCAGCGCCTCGTGACCGTAAGCGCCGACCGGAAACCAACCCGGATCGTAACCCGCCGCCCGCAGTTTAACGGCGGCGGCGTCCTTCACGTTGCCCGTCACCAGCCCAAGCAGCACGTCGTCGCGCTGGCGCAGCGCTTCGATTAATGCCAGCCCGCCGGGGCAGGCTTCGACGTGATAGCCTGCGATAATAGCTGCCAGATTGCGCGTCATCGCTTCGTGGAAGGCGGGCATCTGCTGCTCGATTTCGCTGGACGTGACGCCGGTTTGACCCAGCAGATCGACCAGCGTCCGCCAGTCAGTCTTGCCGCCAAAGACGTGCTGCGTCAGTCCCGCTTCGGTGCCAAACACCTCGATCATCGCCAGGCGGGTGGCTTCGCGCCCGGCACCGTTTGTCCACAACAGCGTGCCATCAATATCAAATAGAAGCAGGCGCGGCATGAATGAACTCCTGTGGGCGACTTTCCGATTTTGGGGTTTGAATGCTATCATGATCAGTATCTATTCTACCGCCATGCTGCCATGATTGCTCTGTGTAGCAGCGCCAAAGGCGCCAGTAACTGGAAACTGTTTCTATGTTTAACCACAAGCAAACCGCCCAGAAACCGCCTAAAGCGACCAAAGCGCCCGATCATCGTGCCGAGGCTGCCAGCCCGGTGACCGCTGCCGAGAGCGCGCTCCAGCATACCGGCGCGCCGGTGTCTGCCGGGGCAGTGTTACGGCTGCAAAGCACCATCGGCAACCGGGCTGTCCACCGGATGCTGTCGCCCGCCAGTGCGGCTAACGCGCAGACGCTCCAGCGCGTTTCGGACTCCGGGCTGACCGACGACCAGGTGACGTCTGCTATCCGATATAACAAGGCGCGCGGATACAGCGTCGAGGTCATCAGGCAGATTCAGCAGGTCATTGGCGTGAATGATGATGGCGTGATCGGCGGGGCAACGATACGCGCCATCGCCACCTGGCAGGCACAGCAGGGACTGGCGGCAGATGGCAAGGTTGGTGACGCCACCTTCGCCAGACTGATACCGTCGCAGACACCCGCAGCCGCGCCCGCCCCTGCCGCGCCCGAAACGGGCGATCAGCCCCCCGCGCCCCCGGAGCAGGGCGGCATGGTGCTGAACATGTTCAGCGCCTTTAGCGGCGCGTGGGATGCGGTGACAGAAGGCGCGTCCGACGTGTGGGACAGCATCACCGGCTTGTTTGGTGGTGACGCATCGACCACGCCAGCGCCAACCGAAGAAGGCACCCCCGAACCCACGCCCCAGCCCAGTGAACTGGATCAACTGATGCTCAAGGAACGCCTGAGCATTGACGAGATCCGCCGGGCGCGCGAGCTGATCGGCGAGGTGACGGATACGCAGCAGCGCGGCGATCTCTACGAGGCGCTGCAAGCCAAAGTCGAATATCACAGCCAGCGCGATAACCAGTCCACTTCGGGCGGCAAGAGTATCGGCGACGTGATGTGCAACCTGACCTCGCTGGCGATGGCGCTGTCCTATCTCGGCGTCCCCAATCCTGACCCTAGCAAGCAGTATGAAGACGCGCTCGAAGACATTCGCGTCGAGAAGAACCTGCCCGCGCGCACCACGGCGCAGGGATGGGGTGGCGTGGCGAACGAACTGGGAGTCACAGCGGAATTTCTGGGCTACAACCTGGTAAAAGACAAAGACTGGTATCTGGCGAACGTCGATCCCAGGCTGCGCGAAGGATTCGCCGTCATGATGAGCATCAGCGGGCATATCGTCCGTATGCAGGATGTGACCGAAGAAGGCTTGATCATCGACGATCCGTATGGCGTAGTCAACCTGAAGGCGGGCGAAGGCTGGAGCTACGACAGCGACCAGAAGAACGCCAAAGATTCCGAAGCCGAAGGCGCGAATCGCGGCGAAGACAGCGTCTGGACGTGGGATAAGGTCAAAGTTCACAACATGCGCTGGATCGCTGCGTTAAAGTGATTCTTCGCCTGCCATGACGAATCGACTCTTGCTCCTGATAGGTAAATAGGGTAATTTGTTGCGTTGGAATCAGATTGAGGAACGCAATGCCCGACCTTCAGAAGCAGATCGAAGACCTTCGCCAGCGCTTGCACGCCCTTCCCGAAGACGCGGATGGAACGGCTGTCAACGATCTTGAACGCGAGGCGCGGGCGCTGCTGACCGACGCAAAAAACACACCCCACGAAGCCGCAGCGCAGGCGCTGTTTGCCGAAATGGCGCGCGCCAGCAACCCCACGTCTGCCATGTCGGCGACGGTTCGCGGGCTGCTGCGGCGCGCCCGAATCCGGCTCGAAATCGCCGGGGATGACGACGATATCGATGAAGCGATAGATATCCTCGCCGAAGCGCTGGCGCTGAACCCGCACGACGCCGAAGTCGTTCAACTGCTTCAGGAAGCGGCGCGCACCAATGCGCAGGCAGGACAGCGGGTAAGCGATCTGTTCAGCCGCTACGGCGTTCAGCAGGCAGCCGCGCCGACCAACCGGCAGACCAACGGCGCGCCGGTGCCAGATGTGGAAGACATTGACATTCCCCCGGATGCGCCAGCCGATGAAGCGGCGATCCGGGACGTGACCCAGCCAACCGGCAGCCTGCCGGTGGTGAATTACCCAACTTCGTCCGGCTATCCCGCGCCGGAGCGCGAGCTGCGCGGCGATAAGCCCGCAGGCGGGCGGCGCACGCCGGGACAGGGACCCATTTACGTCGGCAGCGACATTGACGAGACGCTCTCAGAGGTTACCCAGGCGTACTACGCCGGCGACTATCAACTGGTCGTCGATCTCGCCAACCGGGTGCTCAACCAGCAGCCCGGCAACGCTACCGCGCTCGAATATCGCCAGAAAGCCGAAGACAACATCATTCGCGGCGTCGTTCCAGATCATCGTATCCCGTTCGACGCCCGCGTGTCCTTCAACCGCGCCAACTCGCTGGTGCGGGCGGGCAACTACGATGAAGCCGAACGCCTGTATCGTGAAGCCCGCGATCTGGCGGAGCGCTCCGGCATCCTCAGTTGGAAAGACGCCGAGCAGGCGCTGCTCGATATTCAGGATCTGGCGCTGGCGCGCGAGCTGCTCAACGAAGGCGACCGCCTGATGGCGACGGATAACTGGTCGGACGCTATGCGCAAGTACGAAGGCGCGCTGCGGGTCGTGCCCAACGATCCCCAGGCGGAAGAACGGATCGAGAAGGTGCGGCGGATTCAGCAGGACGCCGAAAGCGCCAGCGTGCAGCTCACCATGCTCGGCGGCGCGCTTTCCGAACAGGCGACCCAGTTACAGAGCGTGCTGGGCGCGATTGCCCGGCTGCGGCAGCTTTTACCCAACAGCCAGCGGCTGGCGCAGCTTTCGTCGGATGCCAATAACCGCCTCAACGGAATTAAGACCCAGCTTAACGATCAGGCGCAGGCGGCGCTCACCCGCGCGCACAGCGCCACCTCGGTCGATGACCGGCTGACGATGACATCCGAGGCGCTGGGGCTGCTGGAACAGGGAGTCAAGCTTGATCCGGGCGACGCGACGATGTCGCAGATGCTGCTCGATGCGCGCGCGTCGGTCAGCGACATGCAGCGCGGCAAGCAGGTGATGGAACGCGCGTCGGCGCTGATCGCCCAGAATTATGACAATGATCTGGTGCAGGCGCGCTCGATGCTGTCCGGCTTGATCGATTACGCCCAGGATACGCGCTACCGCGCCGTGATCGGCGATCTGCTCAACCGTTATCTCGAACGCGCGGTGACCGCCGTCGAAGAGGGCGATCTCGAAGAAGCCGAGGCGCTGATTCAGAGCACGCGCGAGGAGCCGTTCAACATTCTGGGGCGGCGCGCCGAAGTGGCGCGGGTGGAAAACAGCATCCGCAGCCTGCGCCAGCGCAGCCGCCTGCGTCTGGGTGGCATTATCGGCGGCAGCATCCTGATCATCGCCTTCGTTATCCTGGGGACGCGCGGCACCTGGGAACCGCTGATCTTCCCGCCGCCGACCAGCACGCCAACGGCAACCCTGACGCCCAGCGAATCGCCAACGCCGAGCGATACGCCTACGGCAACGGATACGCCAACCCCCAGCGACACGCCGACGGCGACCTACACGCCGAGCGATACGCCGACGGCAACGCTGACGCCCAGCGAGACGTACACGCCGACAGACACGCCGCTGCCGACCGAAACCGCCACGCCGACGGCGACGCCGCAGTATTTGTGTCAGGTGGTCAATATCTCGCAGGAGAACAAGATTCTGCGCTCGCAGCCCACCACCGCGTCGGCTGATGTAGGGCGGTTGCCGCCCGGTCGCGTCGCCAACGTGCTCGAAGTGCAGCGCAACGACGTGGGGCAGTTGTGGTATTTCATCGTCTTTAACGTGGACAATCTTCAGGAAAACGGCTGGACACTTTCAAGCAACGTCGTGCCCGCCGATGATACCTGTCCGGGGCTGTAGTCAAATTCATCGTCTAATTTATCAATGATGAAGGTAGGGACACGACAATGTCGTGTCCTTTTTTTTGCGTGGACACAACACCGTCGTGTCCCTAATCGGATGCGCGCTTACCCTAATTATTCCACTCGCCACCCAGACGGCGGCGCTGGCTGCGGGGATCGCGGTTGTCGCGATCCAGCGGCTGCGAGCGACTGCTGGTGAGCGCCCGCCTGGCTTTTTGCACGTCACTCTCGTGCTTCAGCAGCACCGTCAGCGTGTTTTCGAGCATGGCGCGGTCAAGGCTGTCGGCGTTGAGCATCACCAGCGCCCGCGCCCAGTCAATCGTCTCCGAGACGCTGGGGCTTTTCTTCAAATCCATCGTCCGCAGGCTCTGCACGACTTCGACCGCCTGCTGCGCCAGCTTGGCGTTGAGCTGCGGCACGCGCATCCGCACGATGTTGATCTCCGTCTCCATTGATGGATAGTCGATGAACAGGTAGAGGCAGCGGCGCTTGAGCGCTTCAGAAAGCTCGCGGGTGTTATTGCTGGTCAGCAGCACCACCGGCTGATGTTTGGCGGCAATCGTGCCGATCTCCGGCACCGATACCTGAAAATCGCTCAGCACTTCCAGCAGGAACGCCTCGAACTCGGCATCGGCGCGGTCAATCTCGTCGATCAGCAGCACCACCGGCTCGTCAGACGTGATCGCCTTGAGCAGCGGACGCGCCAGCAGGAAGCGATCCGAGAAAAATACGTCTTCTTCGTTGGCGAGACGATCCGCCGCTTCGGTCAGTGTGCCCGCGTCCGCCAGAAGCTGGCTCAATTTATCGCGCAGAAGCTGGGTATACAGCATCTGTTTGGCATATTCCCATTCGTAGAGCGCTTTGCTCTCGTCCAGTCCTTCATAACACTGCAAGCGAATCAGCGGCTTGGTGCTAATCTTCGCCCACGCCTTCGCTAGTTCGGTCTTGCCAACACCCGCCGGTCCCTCTGCCAGCACCGGTTTGCCCAACTGTTCAGCCAGGAACATCACGGTCGCAATCTCATCCGTAGCAATATACTGCTCGCCCCGGAGCGAGTCTTTCACCCGGCTCAAGTCCACAGACATCACATTATCCCATTCGTCTCTTGTACGGGGTACATACAGAACGTTATGCCTAGTTTAACGGATTATGCAACAATGGGGTAATCAACCTGACCGAAAGAGCAGGGAAAGCCCAATTCATACTGGTGGTTAGCGATGCAGGTTCCACCGCTGGCGCAGCGTCCGTCTATGATTCTTCGGCAAGAGTCATAACAAAACGCCCCGGCATGTGACCAGGGCGTGAGTTATCGCGGCGAGCGATCAGCGCTTTTACTCGTCCGGGTCCTCAACCTGCTCGTCGATTTGACCGAAGCGGCGTTTGCGGTGGGCGTATTCGGCTAACGCCTTGCGGAACTCGGTTTCGTCAAAGTCGGGCCAGTAGGTGGGCGTGGTGTAATACTCCGAATACGATCCCTGCCAGATGAGGAAGTTGCTTACCCGAAGCTCGCCGCTGGTGCGGATGATCAGGTCGGGGTCGGGCAAGCCGCAGGTGTAGAGATAGTGGTTGATGAGGTCTTCGGTGATGTCTTCCGCCGGAATGCCTTCTTCGACAATGCGACGCACCGCGCGCACGATCTCATCCCGCCCGCCGTAATTGAAAGCAACGTTGAGGATCAGGCGGGAATTGTCTTTCGTCAGTTCCAGTCCTTTGACAATCCGCTTTTGCAGCCGCGTCGGCACGCCATCCAGCTCGCCGATGTGCCGAATTTGAACGCCATTCTTATGCAGCTCGTCCAGCTCACGCTCCAGGAACAGCTCCAGCAGCCGCATCAGCATCTCCACCTCATACTTGGGACGATTCCAGTTCTCGGTAGAGAAGGCATAGATGGTCAGGATTTCCACGCCGCATTCAACGGCAGCCTGGAGGATGCGGCGCAGGTTCTCGACGCCGTTGCGATGCCCTTCGGTTCGCGGCAGCCCACGTTGTTTTGCCCAGCGTCCATTGCCATCCATGATGATGGCGACGTGCCTGGGGGTACGCTCAGGCGGTAGAGCAGGTGTGCTGGCGTTTGTCTGTTCTCGCACAACAGCGACCATCGAGTTTATACCTCTAGTATCTCTTTTTCTTTTTGCTTGCCCATTTCTTCAATGTCACCGATGAATTTGTCGGTCACCTTCTGAATTTCTTCCTGACCGCGCTTGGCATCATCTTCGGAGATCATCTTCTCTTTCTCGAAATCGCGGATATCGTCGTTGCAACTGCGGCGAATATTGCGGATGGTGATCCGCCCTTCTTCAATTCGTTTGTTCAGCAGCTTGACGAGATCCTGCCGTCGTTCGCGAGTGAGAGGCGGCATATTCAGGCGAATGGCATCCCCATCGGTCTGCGGGTTGATGCTGAGATCCGACGCGCGGATCGCCTTCTCAATTGATTTTACAGCACCCTTATCATATGGACGGATAAGGATTTGCATGGGTTCTGGCGTCGAAATCGTGGCAAGCTGCCGCAGTTCGGTTTCCTGCCCATAGTATTCCACCCGCAGGCGTTCGACCAGCGAGGGGCTGGCGCGACCGCTGCGCATCCCCTGCAAATCGTGCTCGAACACCGAAAGGGTCGATTTCATCTTCTGGCGGGCTTCGCTGAGTATGTCGTCAATCATCGGTTTTCGCGGGTGAACGAACCACCCGTTCCTCCTTTAAGCGCATTGTAGATAGAAATGTGCCTTCTATTTTACTGGATATTACACGTCCTGAGTACCATTTCCTCATAGAGCAGTAAGCTTACAGCCATCAGCCGTCAGCCAGAAACGGTTAACCGGACTGGATAGAGGTCGAAAGTAGAAGATGTTCCTGAGTTCCGGCGTGTGTCGCAGCGGCGTTACCCTGCCGCGCCCTTACATGCTCATTTGAACCAGAGGACTTGCTGGAAGCAAATCGCTTTCACGCATGTGCCCAGCCCGTCCAGCCGCGCGCCTGCCAGGCGGCATACAGCGCGACCGAGCCAACCGTTGCCACATTGAGGCTGGCGACTTTTCCGCGCATTGGCAGGCTCAGCAGCAGGTCGCAGGTATCGCGCACCAGACGGCGCATCCCCTCGCCCTCGCTGCCCAGCACCAGCCCAAGCGCCATATTGAGGTCGGTTTTGTCAATTGGCGGCACGTTGGGACCTACATCGAGTCCCACCATCCAGACATCTTCCGCCTTGAGGTCTTTCATCGTCTGGACGAGATTTGTCACCTGAACAATGTGCAGATGTTCGACCGCGCCCGACGACGCATTCACGACCGACGGCGTGATCGCCACGCCGCGCCGTTCCTGAAGGATGACACCGTGAACGCCAACGGCATCAGCGACGCGCAGCAGCACGCCCACGTTCTGCGGGTCTTTGAGCAGGTCAAGCAGCAAAATGAACGGTTTTTCCTCGCGCTGCCTGGAAACACCCAACACGTCTTCGATTTCGACATACGGATAATTGCTGACCCGAAGCGCCATATTCTGGTGATTGGCGCCGTTTGCCAGATCGTCGATGATTCGACGCGGCACGCGCCGCACCTTGACGCCGCGTTCCTGCGCCGTGGTGAGGATTTCGGCGACCAGCCCCTTTTCCTCGACCGTTTCGGTGAGCAGAATCTGCTCCATCTGGCGACGCCCAGCCCGCAGCGTCTCCATAATTGACCAGTGTCCGTAGATGAATTCAGTCATGAGACAGAACCTTCAATGATGAGTAAAAAAAGTAAGGAAAGTAGAAAAAGTAAAAACCCAAGTTGGTTCGCTTTTCCTGGCTTTTACTTCTTTTGCTGTTCCTACTTTTTTTACTTTGGTTACTTCGGCTACTCAGCCCTACTCTGTTTTCCACACCGTACCGTCGGCACGGTCTTCGAGGATAACCCCCGCTTCTGCCAGTTCGTTGCGGATGCGGTCGCTTTCGGCGTAATTCTTGTTCGCCCGCGCTTCTGCACGCATCCTGATCAGCAGCTCGACCAGCGCCGCCTCGCGCTGGGCGCTGCCGCCCGTCTCGATTTCGTCCGCCGGGACGATGCCGAGGATGTCGCCGCCAAGCTGGCTGTAGGTGTCGTTAATCGCCGTGAGCACAGCCGAACTGACAGGCGTGCCGCTGTTCAGCAGCGAATTGACGTCGCGAGTCAGTTCCTGAAGTGAGGCAATCGCGATTGGCGTGTTGAAGTCGTCGTCCATCGCGCTGAAAAACGCTGTCCGCGCCTGTTCCACCCGTTCGAGGAAGCCGTTCGCATCCGCCCCGCTTTCGTTTGAGTCATTGGCAGCGCGGCGGGTCAGGCGGACGGCGTTGTACAGGCGTTCCCAGCCTTTGGCGGCGGCTTCGAGCGCTTCCTCGCTGTAATCGACCGGGCTGCTGTAATGCACGCTCAGCATGAACATCCGAATGACTTCGGGACGATAGCGTTTGAGCGCGTCAGCAATCGTGATGAAGTTGCCCAGGCTCTTGGACATCTTGATGCCATCGACCGTCAGGCTTCCGACGAGCATCCAGTAGCGGGCAAATTCGGCGTCATTGGCGCATTCGCTCTGGGCGATCTCGCTCTCGTTGTGCGGGAAGATGTTGTCGATTCCGCCGCCGTGAATGTCGAAAGTTGGACCCAGGTACTTCAGCGCCATCGCCGAGCACTCGATATGCCAGCCGGGGAAGCCTTCGCTCCACGGGCTTTCCCAGCGCAGGATGTGTTCGGGTTCGGCTTTTTTCCACAGGGCGAAGTCTTCCGGGTTGCGCTTTTCGCCGCGCACTGCCTCGCGCGTGCCTGCTTCCTGCTCCTGCAGGCGGCGGTTGGAGAGCTTGCCGTAATCAGGGTCTTTGCTCACGTCGAAGTAGACGCTGCCGTTGGCGACATACGCCACGTCCTTTTCCAGCAGCTTTTCGATCATCTTGATCTGTTCGGGGACGTGCCCGCTGGCGCGCGGCGAAATATCGGGACGGCGCACGCCGAGCGCGTCCATCGCGTCGAAATAGCTTTTGGTATACATCTCGACAATCTGCATCGGCTTGGACTGCGTTTGGGCGGCTTTGCGCAGCACGCGATCTTCGCCGGAGTCGAGCAGGTGTCCCACGTCGGTGATATTCTGCACGTAAAGCACGTTGTAGCCGCTGTGGCGCAGGTAGCGCGTCACCACGTCAAAGGCAACGTAGGTCTTGGCATGACCGATGTGCGGATGATCGTAGACCGTCGGACCGCAGACGTACATGGTAACGTGTCCCGGCTCCAGCGGTTCAAAGTCCTGTTTCTCGCGTCCAAGTACATTAAAAATTCGCAGTGGCATCCGTGTCCTCTGAATGGGTCTTACTTTTGGAATTAGCCTTATTGTAGCGCAGGACGCAGCGGGGTTGTAGTGTGCAACCTGGCACTTATCGTTGTGCGCTCTCCATGATGTTTAGGGATGATTGGTGAGGATGAGTATACACTGAAGAAAGTGCCGCCGACCTATTCGGAACCCAGGAGTTAGCCCCCGCCGATGCTGCGCCTACTACCCGCGAGACTGACGTGAAGCGCCGCCTGTTGGTTTATGCCCTGCTGCTGGTGTTCTTTACGACACTTCCCTATCTGATCGCGTGGGCGCGGCAGGGTGACGACTGGCAGTTTACGGGCTTCCTGTTCGGGCTGGATGACGGCAACTCGTATATCGGCAAGATGCGTCTCGGAGCGCGCGGCATCTGGGACTTTCACCTCTTTTACACGCCGGAAGTCCACGACGGCGTGCCGCTGGTGTTTCTGCCCTACATTGTCCCCGGCTATATCGTCGGGCAGCTTGTCCCTGAAACCGACCCGGCGCATACAAGCGCCCTGATCGCCACTTTTCACCTGATGCGGATTGCGTTCGATCTGCTGCTGCTGGCGGTGCTGGATCGCTTCATCGCCGCTTTCATTCCCTCAGATAAAACACGATTTCTGGCGCTGGTGCTGGCGACTATTGGCGGCGGGTTGGGCTGGCTGGTGAGCTTCACTGGCGTGCTGCCGCCGGAATTTTACATCCCGGAAGGCTTCGGCTTTCTGATTCTGTTCGGGCTGCCGCATCTGGCGCTGGCGCGGGCGGCGCTGCTGGGCGGTCTGCTGCTGGTGATAAAAAGTGCTGAGTCGAAAGTGAAAAGTGAACAGTCTAAAGTAAGCCCATCATCTTTAGACTTTCAACTCGGCATTCAGCACTCATCACTCAGCACTCAGTACTTCTTTTCCGCCCTTGCCGGGCTGTGCTGGCTGGTCGTCGGGCTGGCGGTGCCGTTCTACCTCGCCATCGTCTACTGCATACTGGGCGCGTGGGGGCTGGCGGCGTGGCTGCGGCAGCGGCGCTTTCCCACTGGACTGTTCGTATCGTGCGTGATCGCTGCCGGAATTACGCTGCCGCTGTTTTTGTACTACGCGCTTGCTTTTGCCAGCAATCCGGCGTTTGCCGTCTGGTCGGCGCAGAATCAACTGCCGTCGCCCGCGCCGCTGGATTACGTTCTTGCCTATGGCGTGCTGGCGCTTCCAGCGCTGGTGGGCATCCGTTGGGCGTGGCGGCGGGCGCAGGGATCGGTTCGTTACGCGCTGCTGTTAGGTTGGGTGATTATCGTGCCGCTGCTGGTCTACCTGCCGATCAACGTGCAGCGGCGCATGGCGGAAGCGGTGATTGTGCCGCTGGCAGTTCTGGCGGCGGCGGGGATTGCAGCGTGGATCAACGGGCGCGAGCGGCGACGCTGGCTGGCGGGAGTCTGGCTGGTGGCGGCTTGCCTGAGTACGGCGCTGCTGCTGCTCGGCAGCCTGCTGGCGGCGAACACGCCGAGCCGCCCGCTGTTCCGTCATAATGCCGAGATTGCGGCGCTCAACTGGCTCAATGCCAATGCCGCGCCAGAGGCGCTGGTCCTGTCATCCGGGGAAACCGGGAATATCCTTGCTGCCTATACCCATCTGCGCCCGTTTCTGGGGCATGGTCCCGAAGCGCTGGAAGCGCGGCAGAAGGATGATATGGTGGAACGGTTTTTCAGCGATGCGATGACCGCTGGCGAACGCGCCGCCCTGTACGATTCCACCTGCCTGGAATCGCAGCCGCTGCTGTGCGCCGCGCCAATGGACTACATCTTCTACGGACCGATTGAGCGCGCGCTGGCACCCGCCGGCACAACGCCCGCCTGGCGCAACGAATGGACGCCGATCTATGACGCGGATGGCTTCCAGATCTACGCGCGCGGCGGGCAGGCACAGTAGACGCTAGAGGGTGAGGGCGTTTTAGGTACGCGCCTCGGCGGGTTTAGCGAAGATGATGCGCCCGGCTTCCTTGTTGATCAGCTTGGTCACTTCGACGTAAATGGTGCGATCCATGAACTGCTTGCCGTTTTCGACGATCACCATCGTGCCATCTTCGAGATAGCCCACGCCCTGGTTCTGTTCCTTGCCCTCTTGCAGCACCCGCAGGGCAAACGTTTCGCCGGGGATATAGGCTGAACGGACGGCGTTGGCAAGGGCGTTAATGTTCAGCACCGTGACGCCCTGGGCGCGGGCAACCTGATTCATGGGATAGTCAATCGTCAGAATTGGACAGTCCAGCTTCATCCCCAGCGCGATCAGCTTGTCGTCAACTTCGGCTTCCTCTTCAATATCGTCCTCGACGATTTTGAAGGCGATGATAGGATCGCGCTGAAGCTCGTTCAGCTTGGTCAAGCCGCGCCGACCCCGGTTGCGGCGCTGGGTATCGGACGAATCGGCAACCCGGTGCAGCTCCGAAATTACAAAGCGCGGTACCACCAGCGTTCCGGTCAGAAAGCCTGTGCGGGCGATATCGACGATGCGTCCATCAATGAGCACGCTGGTATCGAGCAGAAACTGATACTCGCTTTGGTTTCCCACTGTGGCTAGCTGTTTGGAGCCGATGTTGAGCCACTCGTTGAGAAACGTCCACACCTCGCGGGAACGAGCATGGAAAATCGTGGTCATCAGATACAGCAGCACCAGCGAAATGGCGGGCGGCAGGATATTGCCCCAGGGTTCCTCAAGCTGCGCAAATGGATAGGCGAGCAGCAGCGCCACCACCAAGCCCAGCAGCGCGCCCAGCAGCGTGGTGAATAACACCTCCATCGGCATCAGGCTGATGCTGCGGCTGATGGAGCGTATCGGGCGGACGGTGATCCATGGCGTGATAATCAGACCAAATAGGACGCCGACGAGCGCGAAGATAAAGCCAGTCGCCAGTTCGGGCAGTCCAAGCGGGACAGCGGTGACCACGCCCAAACGGGCACCCAGAATAGCAAAGACGATCATTCCCAGCATACGGGCTACAAAATCAACTGACATTGGAAGGACTCCATTTCATGTCCGGTGGCTGGCAATAATCAGTGCGAGCGACCGGCAGTCCGGAGAGATGGGTGGGGATGGCGCAATTGGCAGACAGCCTGACGATAATGCTGCACTAGAGTACCACGTCGCTATTTGAGCGTCAACGGGGTTGAACGGCAGGAAGTGGGGAATATTGAAGATGGCGCTGCCGGGGGCAGATCGTCATCTGTCCCCGGTTGTACTGTCTGCGAAATCAGGGATAGTTCCGGTTGAGCATACGCGCATAGGGGATCGTCTCGCGGACGTGGGACAAGCCGCACAGCCAGGCGACGGTGCGCTCCAGACCAAGCCCAAACCCTGCGTGAGGCACGCTGCCATAGCGCCGCAGATCGAGATACCAGGCGTATGCCTCGCGGGGCAAGCCAATGCTGGCGACCCGTTCTTCCAGCAGCGCCGCGTCGAAGATGCGCTCGCTGCCGCCGGTGATCTCGCCGTAGCCTTCCGGCGCGAGCAGATCAACACTGCGGCACACTTCCGGTCTGCCCTCGACCGGCTGCATGTAGAAGGCTTTAACCGCTGTCGGGTAGTGATAGACGAACACCGGGCGGTCAAACATTTCGGCAATCGCCGTTTCGTGCGGGCTGCCGAAGTCCTCGCCCCACTCAATTTTGAGCAGCGCTTTCTGTTCGGGGTCGTCCGTCTCGGCGTACAGCTTTTGCAGGTGCGCGACCGCCTCATCATACGAGATACGGGCGAAGGGCAGCTTAATCGCTTCCAGCTTGCTGATATCGCGCTCGATCAGGGCGAGTTCGTCGCGGTGTTTCTTCAGAACGACTTCGACGACGTGGGCGATCAACTGTTCTTCCAGCGCCATCAGGTCTTCGAGCGAGCAGTGGGCGATCTCCGGCTCAAGCATCCAGAATTCCATCAGGTGGCGGCGGGTCTTCGATTTTTCGGCGCGGAAGGTGGGACCGAAACAGTAAACCTTGCCAAAGGCTGCCATGTTGGCTTCGTTGTAAAGCTGCCCGGTCTGCGCGAGGAACGCCGGTTCGCCAAAGTAGTCGATCTGGAAAAGCGTGGTCGTGTTTTCGCCCGCCGCTGGCGTGAGAATGGGCGTATCCACCAGCAGGAAACCGCGATCATCAAGATAATTGCGCAGTTCACGCTCAATCGTCGCGCGGATGCGCAGGATCGCCCATTGGCGGCTGGAACGTACCCACAGGTGGCGGTTGTCCATCAGAAATTCGGTGCCGTGTTCTTTGGGCGTAATCGGGTAGTCTTCCACCATCTGCACGACCTGCAAATCCTTCAAGCCGATCTCGAAGCCTTCGGGCAGGCTCTTTTTCGCCTTGGGATTTGACTTGACCGTTCCGGTGACGATGACCGACGATTCCTGCGTCAGCTTGCTCGCCGCCGCGTACATCTCTTCGGGCAGTTCGGGACCATAGGCGACAACCTGCACGATGCCGCTGCCATCGCGCACCATGATGAACTGGAGCTTGCCTTTATCGGTGCGGTCATACACCCAGCCGCGCACCGTTACTTCCTGACCTTCATACGCTGCGATGTCGTGAATTGAAATCGTCGTCGCCACAGCCATTCACCTTTTGAACAGACATATCCACAAATTGGTGGTGATTATAACACGCGCCGGGTCATCATCAGCGAAACGCGGGCGGATCGCGCGGTAAAGCTTGAGTTTTCGCCTATTTGACACTCCTTCTTAACTCTCGTATACTTCCAAACGTAATTATTCGTCGCGGCGCACCATCCGCTTCAGGAGGACTGACCTTATGATTCAGGGGAACGACAGCTCCCGGCTGATCGTCCGCCGAGGTCCGCAGCCTAACCAAACCTACGACCTCAATAAAGACATCATTACCCTGGGTCGTGATATCACGAACGACATTGTGATCAACGATCCGGAGGTCAGTCGCCATCACATGCGGATGACACGCGGCGCGGGCGGTCACACGATTGAAGATCTGGGCAGCACCAACGGCACGTTTGTGAACGGGCAGCGCCTGACCGGACCGCGCCCGCTGCGTCCAGGGGATATGATTGGTTTGGGCGAGACGGTGACGCTGGCGTATGAAGCTGGCGGCGCTCCGGCAGCGCCGGGGATGGACGCGCCCGGTTCGACGGTGCCAAACTTCCCGCAGCGCGCGCCCGCGCCCCAGCCGCAGTACCAGCCCCCGGCGGCAGCACCACTGCCTCAGCAGCAGTCCTATCCTTACGCAGCCCCCAGCGCGCCGCAAGCCAGCCCCGCGCCTGCCTACAGCCCGGCGGCAGCGCCGGTGCCTGGAACCGGCTACGGCGATTACGACCCTTACGCCGTCCGTGAGGAAGAACCGCGCAGCACCACCCGCTGGATCATCATCGGCTGCGTTGGCTTAAGCCTGTTCTGCTGCTGCAGCAGCGTCATCGGCATGGTCGCGGTGGATCAGTTATGCCTGTGGGAACGACTGCCGATTGTTTACGACGTTTTGCGCGCGCTGGGTTACGTCGCTACCTGCTGACAGCCGCAGCGCCCGATAGACACTCCTACCGGGGGCGACATGCGAACTTGTTCGCGCGTCGCCCCGTGTGTTATCCTCACTACGATCACATCCCACAATTTCACGCGATGGCGACATAGCGCCCTCGATTCCCGCAAAACAGAAGGATGAGCAGCACCCCGGCGCATACGCGCAGCGTATGACGCGGGCGGTAATAGCCTAAAGGAGACAGCAGGTATGGAAATTCGGAAGCTCGGATCGCTCGACGTTTCGGTGGTGGGGTTGGGCTGTAACAACTTTGGGCGGCGGATAGACCTCACGGCGACTGCCGCCGTGATCGATGCGTCGCTGGATGCGGGGATCAACTTTTTCGACACCGCCGACGTTTATGGCGACGGACAGAGCGAGGAATTTATCGGGCAGTTGTTAGGCGAACGCCGGAGCCGCGTCCTGATTGCCACCAAGTTTGGCAATGAAATGGACGGCGGAAAGGGCGCGCATCCCGACTATATCCGAACGGCGGTTGAAGCCAGCCTGCGCCGCCTGCAAACCGACACCATCGACCTGTACCAGATTCACAAGCCCGATCCTGACGTGCCGATTGCCGACACGCTCGGCGCGCTCAACGAGTTAGTGCAGGTGGGGAAGGTGCGCGAGATCGGCTGCTCAAATTTCACCGCCGAGATGCTGCGCGAGGCAGAGACAGCCGGACAGCCGGGCGCGGCGCGGTTCGCCAGCGTGCAGAATCACTACAGTCTGTTTCACCGCGCTCCGGAAGCCGACGTGCTGGCGGAATGTGAACGGCAGGGACTCGCTTTTCTGCCCTATTTTCCGCTGGCAAGAGGGCTGCTGACCGGCAAATATCGTCTTGGACAGCCGATGCCGGAGAACACGCGCCTCAGCGGCAGCGCGCCTTCCAATGAACAGCTTGCGGTGGTCGAGGACTTGATCCGGTTTACCGAGTCGCGCGGGCGCACTCTGCTCGAACTGGCGTTTTCGTGGCTGCTGGCGCGTCCGGTGGTTGCATCGGTCATCGCCGGGGCATCGACGCCGGAACAGGTGCGCTCCAACGTGGCTGCCGCCGGTTGGCAGGTGACCAGCGCGGAGATGAGCGAACTCGATACGATTCTTGCCCGCGCGGGCTAAAGTTCATAACACCCGCTAGTCTTTCAGGGGCAGCACCTCGCGCGGCTTGCTGCCTTCGGTTGCTGGTCCGACGATGCCGCGTTCTTCCATGAGGTCGATCAGGCGGGCGGCGCGGGTGTAGCCGATGCGCAGGCGGCGCTGGAGCAGCGACACCGATGCTTTGTTCAGGCGGCGGATCAGTTCGACCGCCTGTTCATACATCACGTCTTCCCCATCGCCGTCGTCGCCGTTATCGCTCTGGGCATGGAGATACGGCGCCGACTGTCCGGTGACTTCACGATCCCAGTATGCCTGTCCGCCCCGGTTGTTATTCTGCTCCTGTGTCCAGTTTTTACCGCCGGACGATGAAGACTCCCTTTTCACCTGCTCGTCAAGCATGAACTGCGACAGAATCGGGCGACCCTGCGAAGCGAGATCGGGATCGCTCATCTGTCCGCGCCAGTAGCGGGTGATGTTGTTAATCTCCTCGTCGGACACGTACACGCCCTGCAAACGCACTGGCGCGGGCGAGTCGCCACTCATATAGAGCATGTCGCCACGACCGAGCAGCCGTTCCGCGCCCGGCTGGTCGAGGATGACGCGGCTGTCCACGCTGCCCGCCACCGCAAAGGCGATACGCGCCGGGAAGTTCGCCTTGATCAAGCCGGTGACGACATCGACCGAGGGGCGCTGGGTGGCGATGACCAGATGGATACCGGTCGCGCGGGCGAGCGCCGCGATACGGGTGATAACGCGCTCCGTTTCGTCCGGCGCGAGCATCATCAGGTCTGCCAGCTCGTCGATGATCACCACGATGTAGGGCATCAGCGGCTCGCCCGAAGGCAGATGCTTGTTGAAGTCTTCGATATTGCGCGCGCCCGCGTTGCTGAATTTGCGGTAGCGCTCGTCCATTTCGCGCGTGACCCACTTCAGCACGCTGACGATGCGTTCGAGTTCCACCACCACCGGCGCGACCAGATGCGGAACGCCGTTGTAGCTGGTGAGTTCCACCCGCTTCGGGTCAACCATGATGAACTTCAGCCTGTCTGGCGTATTCTGGATCAGCAGGCTGGCGATGATGGTGTTGACGCAGACCGACTTACCGGAACCGGTTGTTCCCGCAATCAGCAGGTGAGGCATTGAGCCGAGATCGGCGGCGACCGGCGTGCCGTCCACCCCCTGACCGAGCGCAATCGCCAGCGGCGAGTGGATGCGCTTGTATTCGCTGGATTCCATCACGTCGCGCAGGCGCACAACCGACGGGTGCTCGTTTGGCACTTCGATGCCGACGTAACCTTTGCCCGGAACTGGCGCTTCGATACGGATTGACTTCGCGCCCAGGGCAAGCTGGAGGTCTTTATCCAGCGCGGCGATGGCGCTCACCTTGACGCGGTTCTTTTTGCCACGCGCGGCGACGTAATCTGGCTCGACGCCAAACTGGGTGATCACCGGACCGGTGCGCACTTCGACCACGCGACCCGGCGCGCCGAAGCTGGAGAGGGTGTCTTCGATGGTGCGCGCGCGCTCGATCAGGAAATCGTGGTTCAGTTCCTGATCGCTGCCTGATGCCAGCAGCGTGTTCAGATCGGGCAGATTCCACTGCTTGCGCGGCTGCTTCAGGGTTGGCGGGGGCGGCGGCTGGCTGCTGCCAGCTTCAGGGCGCGGCGCGGCGGCGGCGCTGCCCAGCGTCGTCGCCGAACGCGCGGGTGGTGGTGGCGCGGGCGGCGCTGAACCATGCTCGACAGTCACGGGCGTTGCGTTGTAGGGACGCGGTGCGCTGACGCCGCTGCCGGATGCCTGTCCGACGCTGGTAGCCGGTCGCCGCGGCGCGTTTTCGGCGGGCGTGTTAGGCTGCGACGGGGCGGCAGGAGGCGGCGAAAGGCGCGTCGTGCCGGTGGTGGGCGCTTCCGGTCTGCCAAAGGCGGGCGACGCTGAACGTGGCGCGGTTGGCTGCACCGGCTTGGCGGCGTCAGCGGACGGCGCGGCGGGTTTGGACGGCGTCAGCGGCGTCGATGGTCTTGCCGGTTTTGGCGCGTCGGCTGCTTCGGCGGTACCTGTCTCTACGCGGCTGAAAGCGGCGGGACGCTGGGGGCTGTTGTTCTCTTTCGCTTCCTCAGCGGGCTGGTCGTCGGTTCTGGCGGACGCCGCGCCCATCGGCTGACCGCTGCGCAGCGCGCTCAGGCGCGTTTGCAGGTCGGGGATTGGCGCTGCCGTGTCGCCTGCTGGCTCCGGCGCAGATGCAGCTTTCGGTTTGGCAGGCGGCAGCTTCGACCAGTCCTCGCGTTCCTCTTCGTCTTCATCTTCAATATCAGGATCATCGTCCAGCGGTCGGCGCGGCAGCGCGGCGGACGCGACCGGACGCATCGGCGCTGCCGGATGACTGGCGGGCGCTCGGCTGAGTTTTTCCGCCGGGCTGCTGTCGTCTTTTTCGCCAGCTTCGCCGGGCGCATCCGCTTTGGCACTTTGAGGCGCAGCCAGCGGCGGGCGCTGGAACGGCGACGGGCGGCTGGGTTTGAGGCTCGACGCAGGCGAACCAGCGGCGGGTGTCTGCGGGCGCAGCAGATCGCCCAGGCGGGCGGGCGGTGCTTCTTCGCCGCCAGCCGCTGCTGGCTGCGCGGGCGCAGTCTGGTTTTCGGATTTGGCGGCTTGCGTGTCGGCGGCTGGCGCTGCCGGGGATACCGTCGCGGCGGGCTTGCTGGCTTGGTTGGTCACTGGCGAACCGCCAGCGTTGGGTTGGGCTGCCGGTGGCTTAAACGCCGATTCGTCGCTTTTGCTGGCGGCGGCAGCGGCTGGTTTTGCCGCGCTGTCCTCTGGTTTGCCCTGCCCGCTGAACAGCCGCCCGCCTACCTGACCCAGCCCGCCAAAGCGGCTCTTGTTGGGGGCGGCTTCGCCGGGCTTCTGTTCGGCTGCCGCGCCTGCTGGCGCTGCCGGGGCGATCAGCGAAGCGGCGGGTGTCACCGGCGCGTCATCGGCGGGTTTGCTGTCACTGCGACGGAACAAACCACTGCCGAGGCGTCCTTTTTCCTTGCCATCATTTTTGCTGTCGTCGGGCTGACCCGGTTTAGAGGCAGCTTCGCCTTTGACCGCGTCGGCTGCCAGTTTCGCGCCAGCGGCAGCCGCGCCGATCACCGGAGCAGTGCTGCGCAGCCGCGATCCAATGCCGCCCAGCAGACCGCCGCGCTCGGTCGGCTTCTGTTCGGCGGCGGACGCAGCGCGCACCGGCTCTGGCTGCGCAGGCAGCCTGAGGGGAATCGGGGCTGCCATTTCGTCAGCTTCTTCATCAATTAAGGCAGGCTCGCCCGGACGGAACGAAGCCGTCACGGTGCGCCCGCCCATGGTGATCGGTATGTTGCGTTTTTCCGGCTCGACGCTCTCGGCGGCAGCCGTCAGCGCCGGAGCGCCAGAGGCGGCGGCGGGAAGCGCGGGTGATTTGCCATCCGCGAGTTGAGTCGCCGGTTTTGTGACGCTGATCTGCGCGGCAAGCGCTGCTTCGCGCTCGGCGCGGGCAGCGGTCTGGCGCAGCGCGCGCTGTTGGCGCGCATCCGACAGATTGCGATAGTTGCTGATGAAGATGGCGATAATATCCTGCGCGCTCAGGCTGAGGGCGAACATCGCCGCGACCACCAGCCAGCCCACCAGAATGACGAAGCCCGCCATCTCACCGAAATTGCTGATCAGCAGGTAATACAATTCACTGCCCACGCGCCCACCGCCGCGCCCGAACTCAGTTGACAGCGGCAGCAGCACGTTACGCAGGGCGGAAAGATACTGCTGGTAAGAGGAATATTCGTTACCCGGATAATTGAAGGAGTCTATGAACTGAAACGCGGTCAGTACTGCCAGATAGAGCAGCACCGCGCCAAACACTCGCGTCAGATCGACGACCGGCGTATCATGATGCCCCGCGCGGAGCATGATCAGCCAGATGCCGAGTGGGAACATGGCGATTGGAATGGCGACTGCGCCCCATCCAAACAGCTTCGACAGCAGTTCATTGATCTGCTGGGTAACAGCGCCAGGTGAGGGTGACAGGCTGGTGAGCAGCAGTACGATGGAACTCAGCACCAGCGCGATGCCGAGCAGTTCCAGCTTCTTGTCCAGCGATACGCTGAGCGTGCGCACTTCAACCGGCTTGCCACTTCGCGCCGCCGCCGCTGATTTAGCGGTCTTGCTGTCCTGTTTGGGCGCGAACGGATTGAAGCCTTTGATCCGATCCATGATGCCGGGACCGGACTGTTTAGCAGATTTCCCGGACGCGCCTTTTGCCGGGGGCGCGGGTGTGCCGGGGCGCGAGGGTGTCCCCGAAGACGGGCGGCTGCCAAAGCTGCTCGAACTGGAAGCTGACGATGACATGCCCGATGGCGACGGCATACCACCCGGTCGTGAGGGCGTATCCGGCTTCTTTTCGCCTTTCCCGAACAGCCCGCCTAACGGACCACCGCTGCTGCCCCCGCTGGACGGCTTGGAGTCGGGTTTCTTATCGCCGCCGCCAAGCTTGGACATAAATCCGCCCAGCGGACCGCCGCTGTCTCCGGGCTTGGCTGCTGGCTTCTTGTCATCGCCGCCGCCGAAGCGCGAGGTGACTCCGCCCAAGCCTTTGCCTAAGCCGCCCAGACCGCCTTTGCTGTCGCTGTCTTTACGGGTATCGTTTTTCTTGTCGTCGCCACCGCCGCCAAAACGCGAGGTGACGCCGCCTAAGCCTTTGCCAAGTCCACCCAGCGGCGACTTGCCGCCGTCATCTTTGCGCGTGTCATCACGACCGCCGCCCGGCGCTGACGGTTTATCGCCGGGACGTGGTGAAAGCAGGCTGCCTCCGGGCTTCTGGAAGGGCGCGGGGCTGCTGCTGCCACTGCCACTGCCGCCGGGCGCAGACGGACGCTGCGGCTGCCCGCCGCCAAACGAACCGCTGCCGCCCGCACCTGACGGGGCATTCGGGTTGGCTCCGGGCGAGCGAATCGGGCTGGGGACGGAGCCGCTGGACGGCGCGGCGGGACGCGAAGGCAGACCCGCCCCGCTGACACGGCTTCCGCCGGGTAAGGACGACGCGGGGCGGTTGAAGGGGCTGGCTGACGGGCGACCGGAACTGCCGTCCTCATCCTCGTCAAAGTCCTCTTCGCCGCCGTACACATCATAATCGTCGTCGTACTTGCTCATGCCTGATCCTTAACGACTTCGTTGGACATTATCGCGGCAGAACAGCAGCGGTTTACGGCTGTTCCAACCGGATCTTCCACTGAAAGATAGCATACCACAGTTCTTTTCCATTGCGTATAAACCTAGCACAAAAGTTCTGTTTTTCAAACGACAGGAGTCTGGGATTGCCACTATAAAGCTGTGCGGAGTAATGCCTGCATTACAACTTAAATCATATAAGAGATGTAATAATAAAAATTAATTGAAACATTATTAATATACTTGAAGTTTCTTTACAAAATTTATTTTTATAGGTAGCTTAGCTTCATGGTTGCAGTTAAGCGATTAAATTGCAACTAAATGAACTATTCGTTCAAAGGAGGCTAAAGTGCTAAAGAAAAAAATCCTTTTGATTGGCTTTGGGCTGGCACTGCTTGCAGCGACAACATTCTTATATCTTTCTTCGAGGCACAGTGTCCTCGCTCAAGAAGCATACAATATCGTGTTCCTTACTACGCCAGAAAATGTCAGCAGCAACCTGGTTCAACAGCTCCAAATTTTAGCCCCAAATACGCGAACAGTTCAAAACTTCGAAGAGGTGCGATCTGCTGATGTAGATGCGCTTGTGGTCGATAGCGCAGCGATATCGCTTGTTGACAATACTTGGGCACAAGACGCATATCGACGAGGAGTGGTTATTTCAGGTATCAATCTCCAAGGGGCAGAGATTGCGCGTATTACTGGTAGCAGTTGTGCAGTTCCACCTATTGATGCTTCAAATGATTTTTATGTGGCGGTGTCGCGTATTTTGTTGGCATCTAATACGGCTGATTCACAACTAATCGAAGCAGCCGAACAGCGCACATGCAATGGCAATGAAGCAAAAGGGGTAACAGGCTTCGTTGTATATACCAATGCCACTGCCGCATCCTACCTGAGGAGTCAGGACGACTATCGAGAGTTTGTTCAAACTATCGATAGTCAGATAAGGAACGTGCGCGAGTCTATCTTTGCATTTAACAATCCAAATCAGCTACCCATCCAACAGTAAATACGGGAGTATTCATTATGTCTAGCTTACCCAAATGGTTGCTCAAGATGTCAATCATAGTGCTCTGTTTTTATGCTCTAGTTCAAGCGGCTTTGGTAATTGCTGGTTCAACGCTCCATAATGGTTTTTGGGGAGTAACTGAAGAGTGCTGTAACAATCCAAGATACTCATATACAAGTTCAGGCGGAGGGAGTGTTTATCAATTGACTATTACTACTCGTCAATGGTACACACCTGGATATAACTTTGGTCCCTTATATTGTAAATCGAACACTACCCGTACCGTTTACAATTCCGCTTCAACTGGTTATATATACACATCTGTAGCTAGTACGCCTACAGATATTGTGAGTCAACATTACTACGATTGGTACGGTACGGGGACTGTCATAGGTTATTTTTATTCTAGTACCAACAACAATGCCTATGCGAATAGCAGCTATTACAGCACAGGATACGGTTTAAATCCCACCTGCGATTCGGCATTGATCGTACAGTGAGATAGATCACTTCATAGGGAAAGTGCTGCGGTACTTTCCCTGATTTGCAATTTCTGAGGGGTGAAATGATGATTCGAGAGCGTTTTGTTGTTCTAGTTACAGTATTGATATTAATTTTATTAATAGTCTTATCGTTTGCCACATTTGCGTTGCCTTCTGAAACACCCAACGAAGGTGAAGATTTAATTGCTTACTCTACCGCCAAGAGTTGTGAATTCGATCAGGACATCTTCTGTCCGGGCGATCTGGTTTTGTTTTCCCTCTCCACTGGAAGTGAGGAATTGATTCCAGTGTCCGGTGTTAACCCAGAAGGATTCGCATGGTCGCCAAATCATCAATACCTGGCATTTTTGGACAATGATTTCAGATATAACCTTTTGGATATCAGTAGCATGTCCACAAGAATCTTGTCAGATTCACCTATTATGATGGATGTCCAGCAATCAAGAATGCAATGGTCTCCTGATGGTACCCAAATCGCAATAGCAGGCGCAGAACCCGGAAACCTCGAACGGCACCTGCTAATCTTAAATGCGGATAGAGGGGAGTTGCTGTCAGTTGCGCAGGACCAGGCAGTAACATCGTTCGATTGGTCGCCTAACGGTGAGCGAATCGCGTTTACAGCGTTGGGACCTGAAGCGCAGAATGATATATACATATTGGAGGTTAACTCGAACGAGGTAACACAACTTACCGAAGATAATCATTCCTATAACCCTGATTGGTCTTCCAACGGTGATAAGATTGTCTATGTCTCACGACAAGGCGAGGATCGGTATCTTTATATGATGGATATTACTACCGGAGACGCTGAGTTGGTATCACGTTCTGGCGGTGATGTGCCATTCTGGGTTTTGAATGACACCCATATTCTATATTCAATTTCCTCTGGATTCAGACGTTCTGATTTTGTTCTTTTAAATTTGGACACTGGCACCGAAAATCGGCTGATTTCTGTCGAAACACTCTCAGGTTATGATGTCTCTCCAGATAAAACTAGGGTGGCGTTTATCACAGTCGAAAACAACGCTGCAAAACTGTGTGTTTTGAACTTAAATAGTGCAGATATTCAATGCGCTATCACTCCCGCATTTGCTGCGGGCAGACCTGCTTGGGGATATTAACGGAAAAGGGCGAGCAGCAATCAGCGCTGCCGTTCGCCCTTTTACGAATCGTTGAATGTCGGTTACGCGCTGGCAACCGTGGGGTTGGTTTCCAGGCGGACGCCGGGACCCATCGTTGGGGTCAGCGCCACGCGCTTGATGTAGATGCCCTTGACGGCGGCGGGCTTCACGCGCATGACGGCGTCAAACACAGCGCTGGCGTTTTCATACAGCTTGTCTTCGTCAAAGCTGGCTTTGCCAACCGGGACGTGCAGGTTGCCGGTCTTGTCATTGCGGAATTCCACGCGACCCGCCTTCAGTTCCTCTATCGCGCGGGGAAGGTCTTCCGGCTGAACGACCGTACCTGCCTTGGGGTTTGGCATCAAGCCGCGCGTGCCGAGAATACGACCGAGACGACCGACCTTCGGCATGACGCTTGGTACTGCCAGCGCCGCGTCGAAATCGAGCCAGTTCTCTTTCATGATGCGGTTGATCACTTCGTCGTCGGCGATGAAATCCGCGCCGGCTGCTTCGGCGGCGCGGGCGTCTTCACCATCGGCGAAAACCAGCACGCGCACCGTCTTGCCCAGTCCATGCGGCAGCAGCACAGTGCTGCGCACCTGCTGGTCGCTGTGGCGTGGGTCAATGCCCAGGCGGAAGTGCATCTCAACCGTTTCGTCAAACTTCGCCGTCGCCAGCTTCTTGACGAGCGCAATTGCCTCGCGCAGTTCGTAGTTCTTGTCGCGGTCTACCAGCTTTTCAAGTTCCTGAAACCGCTTGCCATGATTTGCCATCTGTTTTTCTCCTGTGGTCAGCGGGCGTTCACACCCTCCCACGAACTTAACCAGTGAAAAGTTGAAAGTGCAAAGTTAAAAGTAAAAGCCAATGACTTTCCACTTTTAACTTTCGACTTTTGACTTTAGTCCTTGACTTCCACGCCCATCTGCCGGGCAGTGCCTTCAACCATGCGCATTGCCGATTCGATGTTGGTGGTGTTCATGTCCTTCAACTTGGTTTCGGCGATTTCACGCACCTGCTTGCGGCTGATAGTGCCGTTCTTCTCGCGCAGGGCGTTGGCAGAACCTTTGTCGATGCCGGCAGCCCGCTTGATCAGGAAGGGCGTGGGCGGGCTTTTCAGCTCGAAACGGAACGATCCATCACTGAAGATGGTGATTTCCGCCGGGATGATTTCGCCAATGCGGTTGGTGGTGCGGGCATTGTATTCCTTGCAGAACGCCATCAGGTTGATGCCGTGCTGTGCCAGCGCCGGACCAATCGGGGGCGCCGGATTTGCCTTGCCTGCGTTAATTTGCAGGGTGACGACTGCTTTGACTTTCTTCGCCATATTTTCCTCGCTTTTTGTCTATAGCTCCCGCAGGTCAGGACACGGGCAGCAGAAGGCTGCGGATACCATGCCGTGACTGTGTTTTACGCGATGCGGTTGTCGCGATAGCCATGCGCCGGTCGCACGCTGGCTACACCTTCTCGACTTCCAAAAAGTCCAACTCAACCGGCGTATCGCGCCCGAAGAAGTTGACCATGACACGCACTTTCGATTTGTCCGGGTCGATTGCCGCGACCATGCCGATAAAGTCGTTGAAGGGACCATCGACAATCCGCACCCGCTGCCCAACCTTAAAGGTCACCTTGACCTTGGGCGCATCCTCGGACATCCGATCCATAATCTGCTTGACTTCTTCGGGGCGCAGCGGCGTCGGCTCGTTGCCCATGCCAACGAAGCCGGTCACGCCCGGCGTGTTCCGCACGACGTACCAGGAATCCTCGTCCATCTTCATTTCGACCAGGATATAGCCGGGGAAAACACGGCGCTCGACGGTGCGGCGCTTGCCTTCCTTGACCTCAATTTCCTCTTCCGTCGGCACGATCACGTCGAAGATCTTGTCGCGCATTCCCATCGTCTCGATACGCTGTTCGATGGAGTGGCGGACTTTGTTCTCCTGACCGGAGTAGCAGTGAATGACATACCACTGCTTTTCGTCCGACGGTCGAATCCGACCCTCTTCAAGGTCAAGTACCGTATCTTCGGTATCGGGGGTGATCGTCTTATCATCCAGATAAACTGGATTGGGATCGTAATCCGTATTCCCGAAATCGTCGTATTTAGCCATTCACTCTGTACTCCACACTAATATGTTGTGGAACGTCTGCGGTTCACTCGCCAGAAGATGACGGCAGCAGCGACGATGACCGCCATGAAGCCCAGCAGCAGCGTCGGTTGGTTAAGACCAATGCGGAAAAGTTCGGTGAACAGGACGTTGATGGTGCCCAGGATCAGCGCCGAAACCAGCAGCGTTGCCAGCACGATGAGTGTCAGGCGGCGCGTTTCTTCCGGGGTGGGCCAGGAGACCTTCTGCATCTCGGAACGGACGCCCTCGATATATTCACGCAGACCATGGAAGGTGCGCGTGACAAAATTGCCACTGACTTCTTCTTCGACTTCCTGACGGCGGCGGCTGGGTGTGGGTCTGCCCTTGCCAACAGCCAGTTCCTGTTCCGGCTGCTCCGTCTCGGCAACGATGGCGCGCGAGCGTCGGCGGCTGCGCCTCTCTTCCTGTTCGCCAATGGTTTTATCGGCTGGCATGGGAATCTCCTTGGTCTGTTTCTATTATGAAAGACACCGCCGCGAGCGACGGTGTCCGAAGTTCAAGTGAGGCAGGGGCATAGGGATTCGAACCCCAACTAATGCTTTTGGAGAGCATTGTGCTGCCGTTACACCATGCCCCTGTGCGGCTACCATGGAGTCTACACTATCCACTGCACCAAGTCAACGGAAAGCCGCGCGAACAACGCACCGCTAACGCGCCGCCGAACCGGTGGCGATACTACTTGGTTTCGCGATAAATAACGTGACGGCGAACCATCGGATCGTACTTCTTCAGTTCCAGACGCGCCGTATCGTTGCGGCGATTCTTCTGGGTGTAATACATGTGACCGCTTTCAGAGCTGCGCAGCTTCACCAGCGTGCGGTTACCTTTTTTCGCCATGTGACCACTCTCTTCAATCTGATCAATCTGACTATCACTAGAGAAATAATAAGCTTCAGATGGGATTTGAACCCATGACCTCACCCTTACCAAGGGTGTGCTCTACCGACTGAGCTACTGAAGCATAAGTGGGCCGGGCAGGACTCGAACCTGCGAAGGCGTCTGCCAGCGGATTTACAGTCCGCCCCCTTTGCCGCTCGGGACACCGACCCATGAGTATATGTGGAGTTGTTAATCTACCGAAAGCCGCCCAAGGGATTTGCACCCTTAACCTACGCTTTACAAGAGCGTTGCTCTACTGTTGAGCTAGGGCGGCGCTTGCGTTCGAGTATATCATGCGCATTCACCACGCTCAAGATGAGGTTTGCCGCGAAACGTCCCCTCAGGCAGGGTAAATTGTAGGGGATGGGCGTTGGGTTGTCAATCCCACATCCGGCGCGGGATGCAAGCCGAATTTTGTACCGTAAGAAGTTCCGCCGTTGAGCAGAAAATCTGGCTTAGGCAGGCAGTAGGACGGCTATGGCTGTAGGGACACGATACTATCGTGTCCGCCTCTGCATTCACCAAACGGACACGACGGTGTCGTGTCCCTACGGAAAACCCGCATTCTTTTGTGAACACGGTCGGGTGAGTCAACGCAAATTTATGTGGAATGTCATTCTTATAACAGTGATAGTTATGTGCTATAATTGCAAATGTAATGAAGACGAACTGTCAGTTCTGTCCTTTTTCGCCATAATGGAGGTATTGCTATGCTTTCAACATTATCGCGCAACTGGTGGTTGTTCCTTATCAGAGGTATCGCGGCAATCCTGTTTGGTATTGCCGTCATTCTCTTTCCCGCTATCGCCCTCAACGTGCTTGTACTTCTTGTCGCCGCCTACTTCCTGGTAGACGGCGTTTTCGAGATTATCTACGCGCTGCAAAACCGCGATCAGTCGCGCTGGTGGGTGGCGCTGCTGCAGGGCTTGATCAGCGTGCTTGCCGGTATTGCCGCTTTCCTCTATCCAGGCATGACGTCGCTGATACTGCTCTACATTGTCGCTTTCTGGGCGATTCTGTCCGGCTTGATGCAGATCATCATTGCCATTGACATGCGCAAAGTGATCGAGAACGAGTGGTGGCTGATTTTGGGCGGCATCCTGTCCATTGTCTTTGGCGCGCTGCTGATCATCGCGCCCGGCGCGGGGCTGCTGTCGCTGCTGGTGCTGCTGGGGGGCTATGCCATCGTCTTCGGCATTTTCATGATCATCTTCGCCTTCCGCGTGCGCAGCCATACAGAGTAGCTGGCGCAACGCGCCGGTCATACCCGGCTGCATCACTATGAGGACTCCAAAGGACGTACAATTGTGCGTCCTTTTTGATTATCAAAATCACGGCAGACCGCCTTTTTCGGCGGTACAATGCAGGCAAATTCGCCATCCAACAGGATGATGCCATGCCGTTGATTCACCGGCGCGCCTTCCGAGTGCGCCATTACGAATGTGATGCCTACGGACACGTCAACCATGCAAACTATCTTCGCTACATGCAGGAAGCGGCTCTCGATGCTTCGGCTGCCGTTGGCTACAGCGAGGCACGTTATGCCGAACTTGGCACGCTGTGGCTGATCCACGATACGGATGTGGAATATCTTCATTCCCTGCGCTATGGCGACAGTCTGGAAGTGGCTACCTGGGTAGGCGATTTTCGGCGGGTGCGTTCGCGCCGTTTCTATGAGGCGCGCCACGCGGAAACC
Source organism: Aggregatilineales bacterium (assembly GCA_030834905.1). Taxonomy (GTDB): domain Bacteria; phylum Chloroflexota; class Anaerolineae; order Aggregatilineales; family Phototrophicaceae; genus Flexifilum. Next base: position 150,097 of record JAUQWZ010000021.1, read on the forward strand.
GGCGAGCTGGTGGCGCGGGCGAACACCGATTGGGTCTATCTGGATCGTCAGACCGGACGCCCGATAGCCATACCGCAGGCGATGATTCACGCTTTCGCGCCGCCCGGCACCGGCGATGATACGCTGGCTGAAGGGCTGCCGCGCAAACATTTTCCGCCAGCCCCGCCCCCGCCTCCGGGGATCTTCACCATGCAGCGGCGGGTGGAATGGCGCGATATCGACACCGCCCAGCACGTCAACAACGCCACCTACCTCAACTTCATGGAGGAATGTGGTATTCAGGCGGCGCACTCGGTCGGTTGGTCAATGGGGCGTATGCGCGGCGAAGGCTTCGCGATTGTTGCCCGGCGGCACCAGATCGAATACCGCCAGCAGGCGCAGCTTGGGGAAAATCTGGCGATCAGCACCTATCTATCCGACATCAGGCGCAGCAGCGCCACCCGCCACTACCTGATCGTCCGGGCAGATGATGGCGAGTTGATCGCCCAGGCGCGGACGCTGTGGGTGTTTGTCAACACGACCACCAGCCAGCCGATCCGCATCCCCGGCGAATTTTTCAATGCCTTTGCCGACAGCATGGTCGAGTAATAAAGGAAGAAAAGGAAAGGAACTTAACGCAAAGGCGCAAAGGAAAAGAGAAAGCCACAGAGGATGTTAGTCCAAACCCTTTTTGCGCCTTTCTTTTTCTCTTTGCGCCTTTGCGTTAAGTCTTTTCGCTACAGCGCCTTTACGGGTTTGTACATATAGACGTTGTCTACATACTGCCCGCGATGCAGCCTGCCGCCGGGAAGCCGCCCATATTCGACAAAGCCGAGCTTCTGATACAGCTTGATGGCAGCCGTGTTGTTGCCAAAGACTTCCAGTTCGATCAGGCGCAGCAAATCAAGCTGGGTGACAGCTTCGTTGATGACCGCGTTCATCAGCAGTTCGCCCACGCCCTGCCCGCGAAACGCCTGCGCGACCGAAATTCCCAGGATGCCGATATGACGGTTCGATCCCCATCCAAGCTCGATCCCGGTGTTGCCCGCCAGCACGCCGCTGGAGAAAGCCAGCACATGCGCGCCCTTCCCCGCCCGAATCGTCGCCAGACGCGCTTCCAGCCACTTTTCCTCGTCGTCCAGCGTTAGCTGCTCGCCCTGAAACAGAATAAAGGTCAGTTCGCGGGACAGCGTGTTGATGAAATCGAGCAGTATGGGCGCGTCACCTGCCTGTGGATAGCGCAGGATCACTTCCAGCCCTTTGTGGGTAACGCCCTCAAAGACGATTCTGCCTTCGTTTGATAGGCTCATGAGCCAGCCGCCTCTTCTCTGGCGCTAATGACGCGGTACATCAGGGTGAAATCGCCCCGCCCTCTGGTTTTTACCGGCGCGAGGGCTTCACACTCGAAATCATCCTTTATCTGATCGTAGGTGACCTGACTCAGCATGATCTCGCCCTGGGCGGCGTTTTCCTGCAGCAGTTTGCTTAGCTCGCTGGCGTCGCCGATGGCGGCGAACTCGCGGCGCTCAGGGCTGCCGACGTTGCCGAGAACGGCAAACCCGGTGTGGATGCCGACGCCAAACTGAAGACGCTGTTCCGGCGGCTGCGATTGGTTCAGCGCCTGCACTTCGGCTCGCATCGTCAGGGCAGCGCGCACCGCCCGCTGCGCATGATCGGTCTGGGGGTTTAGCTGGGTGTTAAACAAGCCGGTCACCGCGTCGCCGATGTATTTATCGACCATGCCCTGGTACAGATTGATGGCATCGCTGGCAATGCTCAGGTACTGGTTGATGATCAGCATCAGCCGTTCGGGTTCGAGGTTCTCGCTGAAGCGGGTGAAGCCGCGCACATCGGCGGAAAGCATGGTGATCTCGCGCTCGGTGCCGCCCAGTTCCGCCAGGTTTTCTGAGCGCAGGTTATCGACCAGCGCCAGCGGCAGGTAGCGCCGCACCTGCGCCAACTGTGCCTCGCGCTCGCGCTGCTCCGTCAGGTCGTCCAGCACCATCGCCACCCCCTGACTCTGCCCGTCAGGATCGCGCAGCGGGCTGATGATGACGTTCCAGACGCGGCTGCCGAGCAGACTCAGGCGTAGTTCCGCCTCGACGTGCTCCATCGTGCCGCGTTCGTGAACCCGCGCCAACTGCCCGGCGATGAAGGCGTACAGTTCCGGCAGCACCGCATCCAGCGGCTGGCGCAGCGCCTCGAAGGCAGCAATGCCGGTGATATGTTCGGCGGCGGGATTGAAAGCGGTGATAGTGTTGGTTTCATCCAGCGTGATTAAGCCGCTGATGATCGACGCGAAAACGTTATCCATCAGCTCGCGCATCTGACTGATTTCCGCCAGCCGGGCGCGCGCCGCATCGAACAACCGCGCATTCTGGATGGCGACTGCCGCTTGATCGGCAAAGGCGCGCAGCAGATTCATTTCATGTTCTTTGAACAGCCCGACCATAATACGATTGTCGCAGTACACCACGCCGGTGATCTCGCCGCGCACGCGCAGTGGCACCGCCAGAATACTGCGTAGCTGGTGTCCGACGATGCTCTCATGCCCCTCGTAGCGCGGGTCGCTGCGGGCGTTGTCCGTCAGCACCGCTTCGCCGCTGTCGATCACTTCGTTGATGATCGTCCGGCTGACGATGAAATCCTCGCGCCCCAACTGCTCGCGATCCAGCCCTCGGGCGATGTGAAATTCCATATCGCCGGTCGCGGCGTTCTTCAACAGGATGAAGCCGCGTTCCGCGCCGGTAAGCTGAATGACCGTATCCATCACCTGACTTAACACCGAGTCGGTATCCAGCGCCGAGCTGATGACGGCGGTGGTTCGGGCAAGCGCCCGAAGCTGGCGCAGCTCAATCTGCTGGCTGGTGATGGCGTTGGTCTGCCCGTCCAGCCGCATTTGCGCCAGCCGCAGCGTCTCCAGCGCGTTTGGCGGCAGGTTCATCCCCTTCTGCCGCAGCGCCATCTGAAATTCGCGCAGCGCGTTCACGATTTCGCTGATATGCTGCCCGACTTGGCGAAGCTGTTCCTGAGTAGACTGCGGCGCGGCGGCATCCGGCTTTTCAAACCGGCTGGTTTCGTCAAACACGGGACACCTCGTAAATGCGTGTAAGCTGCTGGCGACCCCGGGCTTGCAGCGGCTCGCGCTCGTCGAAACGGAATGACGGCGGCTGACTGCCCGCGCGCTGGATGTGGCGCAGGGTGTCTTCGGTGATGATGAGGTCGCCCGGATCGGTGCTTTCCTGAATTCGCTTGGTCAGGTTGATGGTGTCGCCGATGGCGGTGAAGCTGCGCCGGTTCAGGCTGCCGACATTGCCAAGCGTCGCCACGCCAGTGTGGATGCCAAAGCCGTACAGATGCGGCTCTGGCGCGATGCCAAGCCGTTCGTACAGCCTCGTGTAGCCGTCGCGCATTGCCAGCGCCATCTCGACGGCGCACTGGGCGTGGCGCGGTTCCGGGTTCAACTGGGTATTGAACAGGATCATGATCTCATTACCCATATATTTGTCGATCACGCCGCGTGCCTGATGAATGTGCGCGGTGGCGACTTCCAGATAAACGTTGAGCATCTCCATGATCTGTCGCGGGCGTAGGTCGGGTGGGAACGCCGCATACTGGCAGGCGTACATAAAGACGCAGGTTACCTCGCGCCGTTCGCCGCCCAGCGCCAGATCGGCAATGGTATGGATGTTATCGACCATACCCGGCGGCAGGTAGCGCGTCATCAATTCCAGCATTTCGTCGCGCTCGCGCTGCTCGGTCAGGTCATCCAGCACCATCGCCACACCCTGCGTCTCGTAGACCGAGTTTTTGAGTGGGCTGAGCTTCATGCTCAGGGTCAGCCGCCCGCGTCCAGGGACATCGGGCTGCGCTTCGATGCCGAGGCTCTGGTTACCATCGCGGACGGTGTGCAGCAGCACGTCAAAATCGTCGCGCAGTCTGGGGACTGCTTCCTGCAAGCGCTGCCCAAGCACCTGTTCGGGCGTTAAGGCGAGGATAGCAGACGCGGCGTTGTTGAACATCGTCACCGTATCCTCGTCGCTGGTGGTGATGACGCCGCTGCCGATAGAGGCGAACACGTTTTCCATCAATTCTTTCACGCGGGTGATCTCGCGCAGCATTGCCTGCACCTTCTCGAACAACAGCGCATTGTCGATGGCGACGCTCGCCTGGTTGGCAAAGGCTGTCACCAGATTCAGTTCGCGCTCGTCAAAGACGCCCTCGCGGAAGCGGTTATCGACGTAGATCGCCCCATTGACGAGATTGCGGTAAATCAGCGGCACGCACATCACTGAGCGCAGGGCAAAGCGGGCAATCGTCTCGCTCTGCTGAAGGCGCTTATCCTGGGCGGCGTTGTCGGTCAGAATCGGCTGCCCGCGCGTCAGCACATCGTTCAGAATGGTGCGGCTGACCTCGCTGCTGGCGACAGTATTCTGGTCGATGCCGCGCGCGATGCGAAACTCAAGCTGGTTTGTCTCGTCGTTCATCAGCAGAATGAAGCCGCGTTCCGCGCCGGTGAGTTCGATCAGCTCGTCCATTGCCCGCGCCAGCACCGCGTCCACTTCCAACGACGAATTGATGAGCGCCGAAGTCCGGGCGAGGGTGCGAAGCAGGCTAATCTCCATCTCCTCGTCCTGAAGCAGGTTCTGGAGACGTTCAAGCTCTGAATCGAGCAGGGGGAGCGTCGTCAGCACTTCGGGAGGCAAGGTGATGGCGCGCAGGCGTAGAATTGCCTGCTGCTTGTGCAGACTGCTGGCGACTTCGTTAATCTGGGATCGCAGCCATTCAAGCTCTTTAACGGTGGCAGTCTGCGTACCGCTTACATTAGCCATGAATCAGATGAGTCCTGGATTTGTCAGAAGGGTGATTGTGATTATAGCGCGGCGCTTTTGTATCGTCACTTCTCTCAAGGCTGCGCCGCGCAAAATGCCAGCCGGGCAGCGGTTGGATACTGGGTACTTGACAGTACTGTGTGGCATACAGTATATTGATACTGTGCGTTACACAGTACTGTAGGAAACACAGCACATGACCGATACAAACGAGCATGTCAATCAACTTCGACTAGAGCTTCGACGGGGCATCGTGGTGCTGGCGGTGCTCAGCCAGATGGAGACTGCCCGTTATGGCTACAGCCTGATTCAGCGGCTCGGCGAGTTGGGGCTGGATATCGAGGAGGGAACGCTGTACCCGCTGCTGCGGCGGCTGGAAAAACAGAACCTGCTGGAAAGTGAGTGGGAAGTAGGGGAAGCGCGTCCGCGCAAGTACTACCGCATCAGCCCGGCGGGTCAACAAGTGCTGACTACGCTGAGCGCCGATTGGTTCGAGCTGGTGAAGGTAATGCGCGGTATCCTGCAAGGAGAGAAGCATGACTGACCTGGTTGAGCGCTACGTCCATCGGGTGGGACGGTATCTGCCGCCGAAAGAACGGGCGGAAATCGAAGCCGAACTTCGCTCGCAAATCCAGGATCAACTGGATGACCGCAGCGCCGAATCGCCCACGCCGGAGGAGATCGCCTCGGTGCTGCGCGAATTCGGACATCCCTACCAGATGGCGGCTTCCTACAACCGTGATCGGTATCTGGTTGGTCCCGACCTCTATCCCTATCTGATGATGGTGCTGTGGCATGTCTGGGTAGTTGTCCCGACAGTCGTGATCTTCCTGAACATTTTCGGGGCGCTCGTTGCCGCGCGGCAGGGTATGTGGCTGGAATTGATCCTCGAAACACTGTTCGCCGTTCTACAGGCGACCTTGAGTTTCTCGGCTGTGCTTGTACTGCTGTTTGCCTTCATCGAGCGTGTCAAGGCTGAACTCGAAAAGGAGGAAGAACCGTTCAATCCGTTGGAGCTGTCACCGGTAGACGATCCGAGTGTCGTTGACCGCTTCGAGGAGGCTGCCGGCACTGCTGTCAGCGCGTTTTTCTCACTGGTCGTTATCTACTGGCTGTATGCGGGCGGGCTAACGCTGCGCTTCAATCTGAACGATCCGGGCGATCTGACGCCGGTTCCGATGTCGTGGCTGGTTCTGCTGCTGGTATCGGTCATCAGCCAGCTTGTCCTGCACCTGTTCATGCTGCCGCGAAACCGCTGGAGCGTCGGTCTGTGGTTGATGGTGATGCTGCTGGAAGTGTTCGGCGTGATCTGCCTGTACTTCGCGGTGCTGGCGCCCGCCTTTGATCGCCTCGTCACCGATAATCCGGCGCTGGCGGGTGCGTTCGGTAGCGCCGCGGAAACCATCGCCATTGGGCTTGCGCTGCTCACGCTGGTGAGCAAAGGCATCAAGCTGGTCAGGCTGTGGAGCTACCGGAACACCGGCGCGCCGCCGTTTTCCACACGGACAGCCGAATAACGTCGGCGTTCTGGTCGTCAGGCTTTTACCGATTCGTTCGCTGCATAAGCTGCCTATTCAAAGAAGGTGTCTAATTGATCGATGATGTACGGATAGTGCTTTCAGCATTGTGGGCAGCCTTAATGTTCACCTATCTGCTGGGAGATGTGCTGAGAATTTTCAGCGGCGACTTTAAAGCGGGGGAAATGGGAGGCGTCCAAGCCAGCCAGGCAATGTGGCTGGGAGCCGCGTTACTCATGTTGATCCCGATTGTCATGCTCGTCCTGTCTCTGCTGGTGGGGTATCCGGTGATCCGTTGGGTCAATATCATCGCCGCCGGACTGCTGTTTGTCTTTAACCTGTTCGGGCTGCCGACATACCCTTCGCTTTATGACCGGTTTCTGATCGTGGTGGGACTGGTTTGGAATGCGCTGACGGTCTGGGTGGCTTGGAATTGGGTCTGAAACACACGTATCAAACGCACTTGTGATAAGCACGTCTAAAAGAAAGAGGAGATGCAATAAATGAAAGCAATCGTGTATACACAGTATGGATCGCCGGACGTTCTTCAGTACCAGGAGGTCGAAAAACCCGCGCCGAAGGACAATGAGGTCCTGGTCAAAATTCATGCAACTGCCCTGAATGCGGCTGACTGGCGGCTTATGCGGGCGAATCCGTTTCTGGTTCGTATGCAGCCGGGATGGCTGATGAAGCCCAAAGACCAGATTCTCGGTTCGGACATTGCCGGGACGGTAGAAGCGGTGGGCAGCAGCGTCACGCAGTTCAAGCCCGGCGACGCAGTTTATGGCGACCTTTCCGGCGCGGGACACGGCGGTCTTGCCGAATATGTTTCTGCGCCCGAAGACACGCTGGCGCTGAAACCGGCAAACATCAGCTTTGAGGAAGCCGCCGCTGTGCCGATGGCGGGTATCACTTCGGTGCAAGGGCTGCGGGATAAAGGACACATTCAGCCGGGTCATAAAGTTGTGGTGAACGGCGCGTCGGGCGGCGTGGGGACGTTCGCGGTGCAGATTGCCAAAGCGTTTGGGGCTGAAGTGACTGCCGTGACCAGCACGCAGAAGATGGACCTGGCGCGCTCGCTGGGCGCGGATCACGTCATTGATTACACCCGCGAGGATTTCACCCACAATGGACAGCGCTATGATATTATCTTTTCTGTCGGCGGCTATTACCCACTCGCGGCGTACAAGCGGGCGCTAAATCCCAACGGGGTTTATGTGATGGTGGGTGGCACCGGCGCGCAGTTTTTCGAGGCGCTGGTACTGGCACCGCTGTCATCAATGTTCGGAAACAAGAAAATGGGCGCGCTGTCATCGGCTGCCAGCCAGAAGGATCTGGTTTTTCTGAGTGGACTGCTCGAATCCGGCAAACTGAAGCCGGTCATTGACCGAACCTATCCTCTGAGCCAGACCGTCGATGCCATTCGTTATCTTGAAGAGGGACACGCTCAGGGGAAAGTCGTCATCACAACGGAAGGATAATGAATGCGCGTGCTGAAGCACCTGTTTGACAAGAACCGCCGCTGGGCAGACCAGATGACGGCGGACGATCCGCAGTTTTTCCAGAAGCTGTCGGCGCAGCAGTCACCACAGTATCTGTGGATTGGCTGCGCCGACAGCCGCGTGCCCGCCACGCAGATCACGGGCTTGATGCCGGGCGAAATTTTCGTTCACCGTAACATCGCCAATATGGTCGTCCACACCGATCTCAACTGCCTGTCGGTCATTCAGTACGCGGTTGAGACGCTGGGTGTGAAGCACATCATCGTCTGCGGACATTACGGCTGCGGCGGGGTGCGGGCTGCCATGCAGAACAAGGAATATGGCTTGCTCGATAACTGGCTGCTGCATCTGAAGGATGTCTATCGCAAGCACGAAACCACGCTGAACGCGATTGACGATGATAGCCATCGTTACGAACACTTCTGCGAGCTGAACGTGATCGAGCAGGTCTATAATGTCTGTCACACCACGATTGTGCAGGGGGCGTGGCGGCGTGGCAGCGAACTGTCGGTGCATGGCTGGATCTACGGCATTGGCGATGGGCTGCTCAAGGATCTCGATCTGTGCGTCACTTCCTCTGACGAGGTGCAGTCACTGTACCGCATGGCGGTGAGGGAATGAGGGCGCAAGGCTGCACACTGTAACCTTTCGTCAATCCCTGCGTATATAATCCCTGAGTAGATAACCAGACAGTTGGGATGATATATGTTCAATCGCGCTCTCTTTTACCTGCGCTATGCCTGGCGAAACCTGCGCCGCAGCGCCCGCTGGACGACCTTCGCCGTTTTCTGCATCGCGGCGGGCGTAGCGACTGTTGTCGCCCTGCGCAGCCTGGGCTTGGCGATTGGCGATTCGCTGGTCGATAACGTCCGCGCCAGCAATCACGGCGACATCACTTTCAGCTACAACCGCACCAGCAATCCCTTTGGCAGCATGGGGTTTGGGGATATCAGCGACGAGCGCAATACCTACAGTGATCGCGCTATCAATATTGCGCGTGAATGGGTTGAGGCGCGCGGCGGGCAGATCAGCACTTATTCGAGTGCCTCCAACGTGCAGATTACGGCGGTTGATTACACCAGCGTCGGACGCCCGCAGTTCATCAGCACCTATCTGATCGATCCGCAAACGTTCCCGCCAACGAACGACATCTACGCCACCGACCCGGCAGGCGTGCCGCTGCGCGACCTGTTCACCGGCGGCAACGATGTGGTGATCAGCCAGAACCTTGCCGATGCGCAGAGCATAGCCGTTGGCGATACGGTGCGGGTCAGCAATACGGAAGAAGAATTCACGGTGCGAGGCATCGTGCCTACCGAGACGGAAGCCGGAATCAACAATCTGTTCGCCTCGTTCTTTGGATTTGCCTATTTAGACATCGCCAGCGCCGAAACGATTCAGCTTTCGTCGCAGCCGAATATCATCAGCCTGACTTTGCCGCCCGGAACGGACATTCTACAGGCGGCGCAGGATCTTTCGTCGGCGGGCGTGGGTGGGGCTGCGACCACTGTACCGGCGCTGCTGCAGCGCAACGCGATGATTGGCGACATCCTGGGGCGATTCATCGTCATCATGGGGCTGGGGGCGCTGCTGATCGGCGGCGTGGGCATCATCAACACCATGCTGGTGATGGTCGGGCGGCGCACCAACGAGATCGCGGCGCTCAAAACCTTCGGATTGAAAGGCGGGCAGGTCGCGGCGCTGTTCCTCTCGGAAGCGTTTTTGCTGGGCATCATGGGCAGCATCATCGGCACTATTATCGGCACGCTGATGAGTGGCGTCGTCAACCGTTACGGCGAAGCCTTCCTGCAGCAGCGGCTGCCGCTGCGCTTTTATCCCGAAGCGGCGCTGTTCGGCTTGGCGCTGGGCGTGATCGTCACGGTGGTGTTCGGCATCCTGCCGGTGCTGACGGCGAACCGCATTCGTCCGGCAATTATCCTGCGCCCGAACGAGACGGTGGTGCCCGCTGCTGGCTGCCTGCACTCGCTGATTGCCCTGCTGCTGGTAGTGGTGGTTATCGGCGGCATCGCCGGTCAAATTCTCGGCAACATCCTTGCCGGCGTGATCGGCGTCGCCGTCACGCTGCTGATACTGGGCTTGCTCGTCGGCGTGATGTGGCTGGTGGTGTGGCTGGTCAGCCGCCTGCCGTCGTTCGGTGTGGTCGATCTTCGGCTGGCGCTGCGCAACCTGACGTCACGACGGATTCGCACCGCAACGACGCTGCTGGCGTTGAGCGCGGGCATGTTCGCCCTCAGCAGCATTTCGTTTGTCGGCGCGGGCACGCGCGAGCTGCTGACGTTCCAACTGTCGCAGAATATGGGCGGCAACGTGCTGGTGTTCCCGCTGCTGGGCTTGGTGTCGCAGGATCTGGCGCAAGCCTTCCTGGACGCCAGCATCTCCAATATCGAAGGCGTCGAGAACAACACCCGTATGTCAATGTATAACGCCCGCCTTGTCGCAGTGGATGGCGAAGCGCCGCAAATTACGCTGCCGTTTGAAGACCAGATGCCCCGCGGCGCGCGCCGCATGGTCACATCATTGAGTGTCATGACACGAGACAGCAGCAACCCGGAAGCCGTCCAGCCGTCAATCGTCGAGGGACGCAGTATCACTCCTGCTGACGAGGGACAGAATGTGATGGTTGTCTCCGAAGATCTGAACTCAGTCAGGCTCGGATCAATCGTCACGCTGCAAACGAATCGCGGGCAGGAAGATTACGAAGTCATCGGCGTGCTCTCCAACACCGGCGGCTTCAGCTTCGGACAGGCGTATGTGCCTGTAGGGACGATGCAAGGCAGACCGGATTTCAGCTTCAACATCCTGCAGGTCGCGCCGGAAAGCCTGAACCAGGTACTGCTCGATCTGTCATCCAGCCCGCTGGTCATTTCGCTGGACATCACCTTCATTGACAGCCTGCTCGGACGGCTGATCAACCAGTTCAGCGCTATTCCGACGCTGGTCGGTCTGCTTTCACTGCTGGCGGCGGCGGTGGCGATGGCGAACACCGTCTCGCTGGCAACGCTGGAACGTCGGCGGCAGATCGGCGTGCTGAAGGCGGTTGGCTTGAAAGGTCGGCGTATCCTGTGGATTATGCTGCTGGAAAACACGCTCATTGGCTTGCTTGGCGGCTTGCTTGGCATTGGCTTGAGCGCTCTGGGCGTGGCGGTTATGACGGCGCTTGGACAGGGCATGGCGATCCCGATTCCCCGTGACGCCGCGCCAGTGGCAGTTGCGCTGGTCATCGCCTCGGTGGTGATCGCCTGGGTGTCCACGTTCCTGAGCGCGCGTCCCGCCGTGAGCGAGCGCGTCACCAGCGTGCTGCGGTATGAATAGCCCTAGTGTCTGGCGCTCAGAAGCCGGGGCTTGATCTCTCCAACTGGCGTTTCGACGGGCAGGGTGGGCAGCGTGAAGTAAAAGCGGCTCCCCTGTCTTACTTCCGATCTGACGCCAATCGTGCCGCCGTGAAGTTCGATGATCTCTTTAGAGATGTTCAAGCCTAATCCGGTGCCTTCCACCTGACTGATGACGCGGTAGAACGGCTGGAAGATATGCGGCAGATGTTCCGGCGCGATGCCGATGCCGGTATCGACGACTGCCACCAGCGCGGCGTTTTCGTCCGGCTGCTGCGACACGTAGACGGTCACAGTGCCGCCCGGAGACGTGTAGTTGATGGCGTTCGTCAGCAGATTGGTGATGACCTGAATCACCCGTTCGGGATCGATGTAGACCTGAAGCGGTTCTTCGGGCAGCACTGTCGTCAGGCGCAGCCCTTTGCGCTCTGCCTCAGGTTCCTGCAGTGAGGTGCTTTTGAGGACGATTTCCTGAAGCGCGACCATCTGCTGCTGAAGATGAATGATGCCGCGCTCAAAGCGTGAGATATCGAGCAGGTCTTCCACCAGCCGCTGCATCCGGTCGGTGACTTCTTCCATCACCCGCAGGTGATCGGTGATCTTTTCCGGCTGCTTGCGCATCAGATACAACCGCGTTTTCATGTTGGTGATCGGCGTGCGCAGTTCGTGTGAAGCGTAGGCGACAAAGCGCGTCTTCTGGGCTTGGAGCGCCCGTTCCTGGCTGACGTCGCGCATGACCGTCACCGCGCCCAGCAGCTTGCCATCGGGACCCTCAACCCGGGTGGTGACCGAACTCATATCGAATTCGGTGCTGTCCTTGCGCCGCATTTTGACTTCCTCATGCCACATGCCGCGCTCGGAAAGCGTCTCGTAGATATGCGTCAGACGGCTCTTGAAGTCATCGCCATCGGTATCGGTATCGCCTTCCCAGAATAACCGGAGCGAATTCGCCATCCACTCGTCGGCGTTGAAGCCGGTCATGCTGGTGAGCGCCTGATTGATGTAGCGCACCCGAACCTGATCGTCGTCATACTCGGTATAGGCGACGCCTTCCGCCATCGCGTCGAGAATGGCGCGGAGCTGCTGGCGTTCGTACTCCACTTCGGCGGTGCGCTCGCGCACGCGCTGTTCCAGTTCGTCCGCCTGCCGCCGCACGCGGTCATACAGGCGCGCGTTGCGCATCGCAATCGCCGCCTGATCGGCGAAAGCCAGCAGGCGTTCGGCATCGTATTCGTCAAATTGATAGGTGCGGCTGCTATCGAGGTTGAGAAAGCCAATGACGTGTTTGCCCAGACGGATCGGGGCGCTCACATGAGAACGAATCCAGCTCGTCGCTTCAACCGAAACCCAGCCGGGAAACTCGCGCACGTCATCAATGACGATTGGGCTGGCGTTTTCGATCATCCAGCGCAGATTGGCGATGTCGGCAATGGCAAGTTTTATGCTGCTCATATCATACGAATTGCTGCGTAAATCGTAGCCGCGCGAACGGACGATGTGCGCATAGCCCGCGTCAATCAGCATAATATTGGCGCAGTCGTTGGGAACAACCTGCTGAATGTGCTGCAAAATGTGGTCGAGCACGTCGTTTTGATCGAGCGTGCTGGAAAGCGCCGCCGTCATCTTACGCAGCGCTTCCGCCATCGCGCGCTGGTCGTGTTCGGCTGCTTCCGCCTGTCGGCGCTTGGTGTTGTCGTAGATGATGGAGTAGATCAGGGTTCGCCCGTCATAGTCAATCGGACCGGAGAACATCTTGACGTCGCGTTCGTCGCCGTTTGCCAGCTTGTGCCGAAAATTGAACAGCGTCGCCGGACCCGGCGTTTCGCCGCGACGCGGCTGCGGTGTCGTGTCGAGGTCGGTGATCCGCTTCTGGCGGAAATCGTTGAGCGAATAACCGTAAAAGCGGCAGGCTGCCCGGTTGGCATCCACGATCAAGCCGGTATTGGAATCGATCAGCAGCTTGATGGCGTGATTCTGATCGAACCCCTGCTGCCAGCGCTTATCACTTTCGTCGGCGCGGTGCTCTGCCTGGCGGGTATCCAGCAGGTGCTTTACCCGCTGGCGCAGCACCGCCCAATGGATCGGCTTGGGGACATAGTCGGTGCCGCCCGCATCGAACACGGCATCAATCGTTTTCGGCGTTTCGTGGATGAGAAACAGCACCGGATAAGCGTACTTTTGACGGAAGCTCCGGCAGATGGCGGTGGCTTCGTCGGCGGGCAGCGCTCCGTCTAGAATGAGCACGTCAGGCGGCTGGAGGGCGATCATTTCCGAACACTGCTCGGCGCTTTCGGCAAGCGACACGGTGCAGCCCAGTTCCTGAAGATTTTCCGCGAATGACGCGCGAAGATCGCGATCGGCAGTTAGCGTAAGAACTGTGGGCACAAATGCTGGCATGGCTGAATCCATCGATAATGCGACCTGAACAGGCAGATTATGACGGAAAAGACCGTCTAGCGACAAGTGAGATATATGTCATGGGCATAAAAGAACAAAGGCGAGCCACTGACTCGCCTCCGGCATTATTGGGTGATTAGCGGCGGCGTATCAGCCATACCGCCGCATGAAGCGAGACATCCGTTCCAGCGCGCGTTCGATATTGTCGTCGCTGGTGGCGTAGCTGGCGCGGACGAAACCCGATCCACTCTGCCCAAAGGCGCTGCCGGGCACGACCGCGACTCGTTCTTCGTGCAGCAGGCGCTCGCAGAAGTCCTCGTCTTCCATGCCGGTGGCTTCGATGCTGGGGAAGGCATAAAACGCCCCACGCGGATCAAAGCAGGTCAGCCCCAGGTCATTGAAGCCGCTGACGATCAGGCGGCGGCGGCGGTCATACTGGACGCGCATGTGTTCCACGTCGTCTTCGCCGTGTTCCAGCGCCTCCAGCGCTGCCGCCTGTCCCATTGTGGGCGCTGACATAATCAGATACTGGTGCAGCTTGCGCATGGCTTCCATCAACGGCGCGGGCGCGGCGGCATAGCCAATGCGCCAGCCGGTCATGGCGAAGGTTTTGCTCATGCCGCTTAAGACAATCGTGCGCTCGAACATGCCCGGCAGCGACGCGAAGCAGATGTGATCGGCGTCGTAGACCAGACGCTCATAAATTTCGTCGGACAGCACCACCAGATCGTGCTTCTGGGCGATGGCAGCTACCTGAAGAATATGCTCGCGGGTGAGGATAGCGCCGGTGGGATTGTTCGGATAGCTGATCAGGATGGCTTTGGTGCGCGGCGTCACGGCGGCTTCCAGCGCCGCTCCGGTCACCTGAAACTCGTGCTCGACCGACGTGTTGACGATGACCGGCAGACCGCCCGCCATCTCGACGGCGGCGGCGTTGGCGACAAAACACGGCTGTACGACCAGCACTTCATCGCCCGGATCGAGCACCGCTTTGAGCGCGATCCACAGCGCTTCGCTGACGCCGACCGTGACCAGCACTTCGTTCTCTGGCTGGTAGTGCAAGCCATACAGCCGCTCGATATAGCCCGAAATCGCCCGGCGCAGCTCAATCGTGCCGGAATTTGACGTGTAGCCGGTTTCCCCGCGTCGCAGCGACTCAATGCCCTTTTCCAGAATGTGCTGCGGCGTGACGAAATTCGGTTCGCCAATGCCCAGCGTCACCACATCGTCCATGGTGGCGGCAATATCGAAATAGCGGCGAATACCACTGGGGCGTAAGTTCTGCGCGGTTTGAGAAACGAGTGTCCGCATGATCGTTTGGTAGTCCTTGTCTGCGCCTGTCCATTTGCCAAGGCAGGGGCGCTCACAAACTGCGAGCGCCCCCACCGCAAGAAGTATTAAATTGATCGACTGCAAAAGTTAATATTGAACCACACTGCCCATTATGCACCCGATATCACCGGCGCGCATAGGGCAGTAAACATCAAAAAGCCCGCCGCTTCTCCGACACTATGTACGAAAGCGCGCCGCCGGTGATGGTATCGGCAGGGACTGGTGGATGTTGAGGATGTATTCCGCAGAGGCGCGGCTGTCGGATGTATAATATCGGTACGGCTTATGTTGTGAGGAGGCAGGGTGTGGATGACTCGACGATCTTTTTGATTCTGGGGTTGTGTGGTCTGGGCGTGGTCGTCCTGGGGCTAATCGTCTTCGTCTTCTCCATTCTCTTTCGATTTACCGGACGAAACTTTATGGGCTTTCTCAGCCTGCTGCTGCAAAACTCTAAAGACGATGAGGATAAATCGCCGCCTGTCGTCGGGCGGGCGCGTCCCAATCTGCGCGCCATCGCCGACGCGCAGGATTTTGACGCGGCGCTGGCACAACAGGGGGTGCAGGACGAAGGCGCAGCCGCGAACGCCGCCGTACAGGCGCAAGCCAGCCCATCACCGAATCCGCCCGCGCCGGGTTTTGAAGACCTCTCCAGCCAGATTGCCGCCCGACGCCAGCGCATCAATGACCTGCGCAGCCGCGCCGCCAGCGACGAAGACGATGATCTGTTTGGCGGGATGCTGGACGCCTGAACTACCGCTTCAGAGGCGCTTCACCAGTTCCGCTTCAATGGTATCGCGCAGGCTGAGGCGCAGCGCCGCGCTGTAGGAAATGGTGAAGGCGTCGGCGGGCGGCAGATTATCATCCTGATAGTACAGGTCATAGGCGCGGCGGATCAGCTTGTGATAGGCTTCGGCGTCATAGAAGGGCGCTGAAAACGCCAGCCGTTTTAAGCCCACCGAAATTTGCGGTACCGCGCCTTCGCCACGCGCCCATACCCCCAGCAGCGACAGGATCTTGTAGCCGTAGTAGCCAGCCGGGCGAAACCAGAGCACGACACCGACACAGGCAACCGGCTCAAGCGCGCCGATGGTTTTGGGACCATAGCACAGGCTGGGCGAAAAGCGCTTCATCCGCAGGGTTTCCAGCGTCCCCAGCACGTTCAGCCCATCAAGGATGCGGGCGAGATTTTCCTGGGCGGCGCGTTTGGGCGCTTCGACGCGGGCGCGGCGTATCTGCGCGACCTGTTGGAGTATGGTAGTCTGGCGGCTGTAACGCGAGGGACGGCTTGCGCGGGGCATAGGACACCTCCGTTTAGAACGCCTGTATTATACTCAGGCTGCCGGACATGGCGGTATTTTTAGCTGGATGGGGCGGAGAAACAAAAGGGCGCGACAAGCTCGCGCCCCGACAGAAGGCTGCGCTGCTATTGCGCGCGGCTACTCGGTCAGTTCGGCTGCTTCCGGCTCGGCTTCGGGGTCTGGCTGCGGCAGGATGCTGACTTCCTCGCCAGCCCGTATCAACGTCGGTTCGGGCGTCGTCAAGCCATATTGATCGAAGAAGGCTTTGACGTCAGCCGCCAGCAGTTCTTCCTTGTGCAGCAGCAGCTCGACCAGCGCGTTGACGATGGGCGCGTTTTCGCGCAGCGCCCGGCGCGTGTCCTTTGAGATGGTATCCAGCGTCGCTTCCATCGCTTCCGCCATTTCCGGCGGGATATCCATCGACATGCCGTAAGTCGCGCCCAGTGGTCCAAACATACCCGCGCTCGCCATCATGTTCATCCACATGCGGATTTCACCCAGATCCCCGCCAACCGCCGAGGCATAGGAACGGCGCTGCACGACGTTCAGCGTCTGGTTCTGCACGCCGCAGAATTCGATCTCAGCCGCCTTACCCGCCACCAGCGCCCGCAGATAGTTGAGGTACTGGTCGCGGGTTCGCATCCCCTGGTAAGCCTCGCGGGCGGGGTAATGCGAGACGTGCCCGTAGGCGGTTCCCTGCCGGATGATGGTGATGCGCGAAATGCGATGTTCCGGTAGGAACAGGCGCACCGCCACCGCGCGCCCTGCCTGGTAGTAGGCGAGGTGCTTGCGGGCTTCCTTCGACATGTTCTTCAGCGGCGACCGAATGCCCATTTCGTGCTCCGGCTTCGCCCGCTGGAAATCGATGTAGGTCATGTAGCGCCGCCCCTCAAACAGGGCAAACCGCAGCGTTTCGTTGAGCAGATATTTGATGTCCGCCGGGGTATAGCCGGGCGTTTCCGACGACAGCACCACCGGGTCCATGCTCTCGTCGTGCGCCATTTTGGAGAGATAATAGCTGAAGATATCGCGGCGTCCTTCGGCATCCGGCGCGTCGATGCGCAGTTTCTTGTCGAAACGACCCGGACGCAGCAGCGCCGGATCGAGCGCCTGCACGCGGTTAGTCGCGCCAATCGTCAGGACACGCTTCTGCGGCGGCGGCGGGTTGCGGCGCAGGAACAGCTTATACATCCGCGTGCGCAGCCGCGCCCGCCAGCCGTGTTCCAGGCTGAAGCCACTCATCTCGATCAGCATGGTGCTGAGCAGCCCCATACTCGCGCCGCCCGACATCCCGCCGGTATTGCCCTGAGTGCCGCCGCCGACTGCGCTCACGCCAGCGCGCGAGCCAATGGCGTCGATCTCGTCGAGGAAGATGACCGCCGCGCCATATTCTTTGGCGGCTTTGCGCGCCTTGCCATACAACCGCATGACCTTCATCGCGCCCACGCCCATGAACATGCCCTGCAGCGACGCCGTATCCACATAATAGAACGGCACGCCCGCTTCGGTGCTGATCGCCTGCGCCAGCCACGTTTTGCCGGTTCCGGGCGGTCCTTCGAGCAGCAAGCCGTTCAGCGGCTCGCCGCCCGCGCCTTCAAACGCTTTGACGCCGCGCAGCAGTGTGACAATCTGCTTCGCCTGATCGAGAATTTCCGGCTGCCCGCGATAGTCCTTGAAGCTCACGCCTTCCGCGCCGGGCATGATGGTGTACTGGCGCGTGCGGCTGATGAAGCTGTACATGGCGACAAACTGCACCAGAATGAAGGCGATGGCATACAGCAGCATGAAGGCAAACCCGAGGATGCTCATCAGCCCGCGCATGAACTCGGCGTCCAGCAGCGCGACCAGAACGATGCCGACCAGCAGCAGCTTGAACCACAGGCTGCGGATCATGCGGCTGATGCGGTTTGGCAGCCGGTTACGGCGGTCAACCAGCGTCGCTTCATTTTCCCAATCGAACTTTTCCTGGGTGTCGATGAACGGCTGGTTGGGCGCGTTTTTGATCGTAGTCATCGCAATTTACTCGCTATCTGAGCCATCCTGATCTTCAAAACGAACTGCGTGTTGCAGGGGGCAGCACGCTGCGCCCATACCAAAATACGGTCAGACCTGCGCCTGCTGCTCGTCCTGCTGGGCGACGATGACTTCCCCTTCAGGGCGCAGCGTTGGCTTGGGCGTGAATAAGCCGTACTGGTCAAAGAACTTCTCGACGTCATCCGCCAGCAGTTCTTCCTTTTCGAGCAGCAGTTGAATCAGCGCTTCGCCCATCTCGCGATGCAGCCGCAGCGCCATGCGCACTTCTTCCAGCGCCATGCGGAAAGCCTCGTCCATCGATTCGCGCACCGCTTTGGGAATCCGCACGCCAGCGGCGGTGATGTTGATATTCGCGCCCAACGGACCGAACATGCCCGCGTTCGCCATCTGGTAGAGCACCGCGCGAATGCTGGCGAAATCGCCGCCCACGCCGAGCGTCTGGAAGCCTTCGCCGCAGAACTCGATCTCGCCGGCTTTGCCACCCGCCGAGATACG
Source organism: Aggregatilineales bacterium (assembly GCA_030834905.1). Classification (GTDB taxonomy): domain Bacteria; phylum Chloroflexota; class Anaerolineae; order Aggregatilineales; family Phototrophicaceae; genus Flexifilum. The sequence goes on from JAUQWZ010000021.1 coordinate 168,833, forward strand.
CAGGCTGTTGGTCAGATGATCATAGGTCGAGAGATAGTCGTGTTCTTCCGCCGCCGGATAGGACAGCACGTAGCCATGCGCCCCGCCCTGGCGGATGATGGTGATGCGGGCGATGCGCCAATGCGGGCGGAACAGGCGAATGGCGATGGCGTGACCGGCTTCGTGCGCCGCGAGGCGGTACTTGTCCTCTTTCGCCAGATTCTTGATCGGCGAGCGCACGCCAAATTCATGTTCCGGCTGCGCCAGGCGAATGTCGCGGATTGACATATAGGCGCGTCCGTCAAACAGGGCATAGCGCAGCGCCTCGTTCAGCAGGTATTTGAGATCTGCCGGGGTGTAAAACGGGGTCTCGGACGCCAGCGTCAGCGCATCAACCGTCTCGTCGTGCGCCATCTTGGAAAGATAGTATTCGAGAATATCGCGCCGCCCCTGAAGATCGGGCGAGTCGATACGGATTTTCTTATCGAAGCGACCGGGGCGCAGCAGCGCCGGATCGAGCGCCTGAATGCGGTTGGTCGCGCCAATCGTCAGCAGGCGTTTTTGCGGCTTGGGCGGGTTGCGGCGCAGGAAGGTCTTATAGAACCACGTCCGCTTGCGCGCCCGCCAGCCATGTTCCAGACTGAAGCCGCTCATCTCGATCAGCAGCACGCTCAGAAGCCCGCTGCCGCCGCCCATTCCCCCCATACCGCCCATCATCATTGGCAGGCGGGTGCTGGAGTTGTTCACGTCCTGCTGCACCTGCGCCACGCCCGAACGCGAGCCGATAGCGTCGATCTCGTCAATGAAGATGACCGCCGCGCCATATTCTTTGGCGGCTTTGCGCGCCTTGCTGTACATCCGGGCGACCTTGAGGGGACCGATGCCGATGAACATCGAGTCCAGCGAGGACGCATCGACGAAGAAGAACGGTACGCCCGCCTCGGTGCTGATCGCCTGTGCCAGCCAGGTTTTGCCGGTTCCGGGCGGTCCTTCGAGCAGCAAGCCGTTCAGCGGTTCGCCGCCAGCCTCTTCAAAGACGCGCACGCCGCGCAGCAGCTTCACCATCTGCTTCGCCTGTTCGAGGATTTCGGGCTGCCCGCGATAATCCTTGAAGCCGACGCCTTCCGCGCCGGGCCAGATGGTGTACATCCGCGCCCGCCCAAGAAACCAGAACATCGCCACAAACTGGATCAGGATGAACATGATGGCGAACGAGATGCGGAACAGCAGCGGCAGTGGTGCCAGCACCATCCGCATCACGGCGGGATCGAACAGCGCCGCGACGACGATGCCGATGAGGAGGACGGGCAGAAACAGACCGCGAATCGCGCGGCTGATGCGGTAGCGAAGTCGTTTGCGCCGTCGTTCAACCAGCGTCTCTTCCGATTCCCACGAATGCCGGGGTCCGCTGGGAATGGGTGTAGTTCCGGTCGGGTCTAGTTGTGCAAGACTCATAGCCCTGTATCCCTATAAACTCTGATAGCTGTGAAACGGCGGCAGCCCTACTGGGTTGGCGGCAGCATAAACATCGGGTGGTTAGGCAGCCCTTCGTAAAGGATCATCTCATTTGGATTTTCGTAGTTCAGCGTGCCGCTGGCGATCATGTCAAAAAAGGTGGTCAGCGACCGTTCGCCCGCCAGATAGCTGGCAGCCGCGCCGCGTTCGATCTCGGCGTCGGCGACGACGATGCCAATGAAGCTGGCTCCGTTATCCAGCGTCGTGATATTCTGCGGCGACATCATCGTCACGCGCAGCACGTCCGCGCCTTCACTTTCCCGCATCGTTCCCTGCCAGGTCACCTCAATCGAACGGCGCAGCGCGTCATAGAGCGCCATTTGCCCTTCAAGCGAGTTATCCACCTGCGGCGGGACGAACAGCATGTTGACGTTAAAAGCGCGGTTCTCAAGATCCTGGCGGATTTCGATGATGTCCACGTTTGGACTGGCAGCCTCAATGCGATCTGCCGCCGCGATCAGCGCCGGATCGGTTGAGCCGGTCTTGTCCGCCATCACCAGATCGAGCGACTCGACGGTGCGGTCAGTCACCGTGTCGCCCGTATCCTGTCCTGTCAGCACGCGCAGCCCGGGCAGGCTGCTGCATCCAGAAATTATCAGCGCTAGGAGCAGTACTAGTTGTAAGGCGAAACCCCGTTTCATGGCGTCCTCTTAAATTACGACCTACTCAAGGATGGGGTTTTCATCATCTGGCGACAGATATACCGGGTCTATCGAAAGATTCTGAAAGGATTCTCATACTCTATCATAAATTAACGAATTATTTCCTGAGAACAGATTGCAGCACTATTGCGCCGTTCCACCGTAAAAGCATCCCATCCACTATTCTCCCTAGAATTGGGGGGGTAAATCGAACAAAGTGCGGTATGCTAGATGTATAAAATAGCCACAAATGTATGAAAGGTTCATCTTTCGTGCAGTGAAGGAAGGGGAAAGTAGAATGCGCCGCTGGGCGATCTGGCTGGTAGCTGTTCTTATGATGTGGGCTGTTCTACCCGCAGCCGCGCAGAGCAGCGCGCGGGTGGCATTCGTCAATGGCTCCGGTCAGTTGGTCGTGAGCAGCAGTGATGGCTCATTCCGATGGATAATCACCAATCCAGGCGAGTTCCTGGCTGATCCGGTGGGATACACCTGGTCGCCAGCGGGTGATCGTCTGTTTTTTGCCGTCGATCTCGGCGCTGATGTCAGCCTGCGGGTGGCAGACATTCCGGCGCAGTCGATCAGTGAACTGGGGAAGGTGCCCAACACCGGTATTTCCGGCGGACAGTGGCTTGGCAGCGGCGTCGTCGTCAGCGCGGGCGGGCGCATCGTCTATATCGATACGTCCAGCGGCGCAGTGACCGATTTAATCACCGGACAGGGCGATATCGGGCTGATGTCCCCGTACTCGAATGGCGACCCAAATCTGGCATCCAGCACCAGTGTTTCGCCATCCGGTGATTATGTATTTTACCGTCAGGGCGACGGACGCTACGCAGTGGCAGACCTGGGCAATGGAGCCGCCTTCCCGCTGCCGGGCATGAATGAGCCGGATGCGCGGCTGAACGGACTGTGGTCAGATATTACCTCACTGGTCGCCTACTGGGGCTTTGAGGGCAACAGCATCCTCTCGGTCACCGACGCGGCAACCGGCGCGACGGTAACGCTTGACAGCGGGCGCACGACGCCGATCAACCCGATTGGCTGGCGTGAAGGCACCAGCCAGCTCGTTTATCGTGATGGGGCGGGCATCGTTCGCCTCGCCGACCTGACCTGTCTGTTCAGCAGTTGCAGCGCTAACCCGCTGGAAGGCGGCGTCGAAGTGCTGCCCGCCAGCGCTATGGACGTGCTGATCGACGGCGATTGGGCGTTCTATCGCGAGGGAGACGGCGTGTTCGGGCTGTGGCTGGGCTGCGCGACCAGCAGTTGTTCCGGCAGCGCGGTTCCGTTAGGCGGCAGCGCCGCGCCCGGCACGATGATCCATGCGGATGGCGGCACGCTGGCATATACGGCAGGCGATTCGTACAGCCGCGAGGTGCGGGTCGTCTCCTTAAGCTGCCTGACCAGCGGCGGTTGCAGCCCACAAAGCGTCCTCAGCGGCGCGGCGTCGGGGCTGGTGTCGCCGGATGGCGCGAGCGTGGTGGTCGAACAGCAGGGCGCGGGCTTAAACGTCCTCAACCTGACCAACGGCACCACCGCCAACCTTTCCGACGGCGGCGCGCTGGCAACCGCCCGCTGGAATTAAGGCACAACGCCCCCGGCTCGCCAGTTTAAGCGCCGCCAATTCACGAAATAATGCGGGTATTCCGTAGGGACACGACATGGTCGTGTCCGTTTCGTGAATGCTGCGGTGGGTACCACATGGTCGTGTCCGTTTTTTTTCCAGCGGCGGACACGATGGTATCGTGTCCCTACAGAATAAATCCCGAATATTCAGGCTGAGGGCGCTTGCTCAATCTGCTGGAGCAGTTCCAGCGTTACGCCAAGCTGCGGGCGGCTGTCGATGTAGGTATACATCCCGCCGGTGAAGTCACCCCGCTGTTCAACAGTCATACCCTCACTGCCCAGATGCCGCACGACCGCGTCGGTATCGGCGACCCAGAAGGCGATATGATGCACTGACGAGCCGTTCTGGTCGAGGTGGTTTTTCCAGGTGCTTGGCTCGCCAATCGGCTCGATCAACTCGATCTGCACCGATCCCATATCGAAAAAGGCGAGTTTGGCTGTGGCGTGGGTGGGCGCGCCTTTGTAGGCGGCATGGCTCAACTCGTAATCGTCGGTGATGATGACCGGCGGCTTGTCCACGCCAAAGATGCGGCTGTAATTGTCTACATACTTCTCAATGTCGTCCACGATAATGCCGACCTGGGCGATGGCGCGGCTGCCAAACGGATGTTCGCTCATGAGACTGCTCCTTTGAAAGAATCGCTATTCATTTGATTCCAGCGGCACATGGCTGTACGCCATGATCTGGTGCGGATAATCTGGATGAACCTCAAGATCGTTCAGGAACAGCCCGTCGGATTTTTCGGCTTCTACCAGAATGACGACGTGATGCTTATCGACGGCGATCAACTGTCGAACGCGCAGCCTGCCAAGCGCCGCGTACATCTGCCGGAAAACGGCGATGCGCTCCGCCAGCGATTCCGTCGCCAGGGCGCTGTCGTGATACCCCTCGCGGATGAACGTTCGCAGGCGGCGAAAGTCGCCGTTGTTGTAAAACGTCATCTGGGCGATGAAGCGCATCCCTGCCTGGCTTTGCTGTAAGGCGGCGCGGTCGGTCATCGGCGCGGCTTTCGGAACACATGATGGCTGGAAATGGCGTTTTTGATCTGGCGCTGCAAGGCACACAACCTCTGCGAGAGAAAGCCCGATGAGTGTACCGCAGATTGCTAGCGCAGGGCGATCAGGCTGATCAACCGTTCGCCCTGCCGGAGTGGCAGCGTCCCCGCGCCGCCCACCGGCAGCAGGCGCTCGGTGGTCAGGGCGGCGCTGGCTTGTCCGGGAACCAGCACGCTGGTCAGCGTTCGGCGCACCTTCGCGCCGGGAGCGTTGGGGTCGGTCAGTGGAATATCGGCTGAGGCGATTTGGCTGATGGTGTTTCCCTCTGCCAGCAGAAAATCAGTGCGGGTTCGGGCAGCGAATACGCCGATCAGACGGTCATCCGCGCTCACCTGCATCAGCCGCGAAGCGCCATTGCTCAGGGCGCTGGCGCGGACGCGCGTCACCCGCCCGGATGCGCTGAAGGCGATGACGTCGTCTTTGGGATTCAGGCTGACCAGCCCGAATGGGTCGCCTTTGAGGCGGGGCATCTCGTAGATGGTAAGCTGTTCGAGGCGCGGCAGCAGTTCGTCGCGGACGTAGACTTTATACGCGCCGACGGCGGTCACCAGCAGTACCAGGTCTTCGCATTTGAGCGTGTCATAGCGCGAGATGCCGGTGACGTGCTCGTCGCCGAAGACATCGCGCCGGAAGCCTTCCACGTCGGGCAGGTCGAGTCCAAGCTCGCGCAGGCGCGCCAGCTCGCGCGGCATTTTGCGCAGGAAGCGGTATTCCGACGTACACAGCACCAGATGAACGTCGGCGGGCAGACTGATGGCAGTCGTCAGCGCCTCGCCCGGAAACGGCGTCGCGGCGTCGGACTGCGAGCTTTCCGGGCTGAGGATGCTCGCTTTCACTTCGCCGCGCTCGGTCAGGGCGACGATGCCGGCAGCATCGGCGGTTTCGTCTGCCGGGGCGTGCAGGGCGATGAACTTCTTCATCACGTCAAAATCGACCGCCGGAACGGTGCCGGTGTCGCCAAAGTCATTGTGACCGGGGTAATCCTCGCGCCGGTAGACCTGCGCGTCCATCTCGCCCAACTCGATGCGGTGGGCGATAATGCCCAGCCCGGCGGTCACGCTGCTGAAGGCGTCGATGCTGCGGACTTTTCCCTCGCCAAATCGCTGCTGGAGCATTTTCACGAACACCGGAATTTGCGACGAGCCGCCGGTGCGAATGACCACGTCGATGTCATCGGGCGTGAGTCCGGCGTCGGCGATCAGCGAGTCAAGATACTGCTCGATGGTGGTGAATTCGGGATGGATAATGGCTTCAAAGTCCCGGCGGTGTACCGGCTCATAGACGTTGAAACCCGGACCTTCGAGATCGATTTCCGCCCGCGTCCGTTCCGAAAGCTGGCGCTTGGCGTTTTCGACGATGTCGTACATCCTGAGGCTGTAGCTGCTGGAGATCAGGCTGCGCAGGGCGCGAATCTGGTGTGGGCGTTCGGCGGCGCGCTCGATGCGTCCGATGTGTTCGAGTGTTTCCGATTTTTGCAGCGACAGCAGTTCCTGCCAGTTGGAGAAGGCTTCATAAAAGCTGCCCGGTACTGGCATCCGTTTGTCGCCGCTGCGGTAAAAGCTGCCTTCGCCAAAGTGCTGCGGCAGCCGGGCGCGCGCCAGCTTCTGATCGAAGATGTCGCCGGCAATTGGCACGCCGCCGTTTGCCAGCACCGCCCGCGTTCTGGGGTCGCCCAGCCGCGCGATACTCAGGTCGAGCGTGCCGCCGCCGAAGTCGAAGATCAGCACGTTCTGTTCATGGTCAATAGTGGACTCGTACTGATACGCCGCCGCGATGGGTTCGTACTGAAGATAGACTTCCTCGTAACCGGCGCGGAAGGCGGCTTTGAGCAGGCGCTCGGCTGCCAGCCGGTCATCTTCGGGTTTGAAGGCGAAGCGCACCGGGCGACCAAGCACGATCCGCGTCAGTTCCGTCCCCAGAAATGCTTCGGCGCGCTGTTTGGCGATATACAGATAGAGGGCGATGATGTCTTCCAGGAAGAAGAACTGCGAGCCGATGACCGTCCCCAGGTAGTTGAGCGATGACAGTGCTGTCTTGAAGGACACGAACAGCCGCCCCGGCGAAAGCACATCCTTTTCGATGTATACGTCGCGCACAAAGGTGGGCAGCTCGGCGAATGTCAGCGTGATTTCGCCGACGCGCACCCGTTCGATGCTGACCGGACGGTTGAGGTTCTGAGTGAAGTAGGTGTCTACCGCATCTCTGCCGATGTAGACCTGGCGGTCGTTGGTCAGGTACAGCGCTGTTCTGGCAACGCTGGCGCTCCGGCTTGCCGGATCGATAGGGATGAACTGCAAGCGCTTGCCATCATAGACCGACATGCCGGAATTGGTCGTGCCAAAATCCATGCCGACGATCACGGTGTTCTCCTTTCCCTGAGGTGGTGAGGCAGGGCTGACGCTGCTGGCTGAACGTCACCTGTCGGGCGAGCACACAGGTCAACCCTGTCTGGCTAACGGCTTTTTACATGCGGTTAGCGGGTCGATTCGTGACGCGGAACACCGCGCGAGGCGGCTGGAAGGATCGGGTTTTCACCGCGTGCGGGCTTTGAAATAGCCGTGAACGAAGCGGTAGAACTCCAGCGTATTTTCCGGGCGGCGGTTGGCAGATTCAAGTTTACGCGCCAGCCCGCTGTCATCCTGAAGCACTTTCGCGTCGGCACGTTCGTAAATTGCCAGCATGATATCGGGAATACGCTGGAGATCGATGGCGAGGTTGCGCACCAGGCTGCGCCGTTCGTGCAGCGAAATATCACCCCACAGGCTTTCGATCTCCTCCTGAAGCGCCGCCGCCGACAGGCTGACGCGCGTATCGGGCGGAACGGCTCGCAGCGCAGTTCTGAACAGGCGGTTGATCTGCTCGATTTCGCGCAGCAGCACGTGGGCGGCGCGGTCGTTCAGCGGATGCTGCCCCGCCGCCGCTTCGGCGCGTATGCTCAGGCGGCGCGCGCGGGCGAAGTAGCCGCCCATCACCCGGAAAAGGTCAAAAACGGTGCTTGCCGTCCCTTTGCCGGTCAGCATTCGCTCGATATGCTCGTCCTGTTCGCGGTTGTGAACCTGCCGGTGCTGGACTGCCAGGACGGTCAGCAGCCGTCCGAATTCGAGGATTGCCTCGGAAAGCGCGCGGCGCTCGTCGTTGGAAAGCCCGCCGCTTAAGCTGGAGAGATCGCTGTTGAGCGAATTGATGGTCGGCATGTTGCTCTTATCCATGTACGGCTGGAAGGTGTCGAACAGGAATTCCGATGCCGTATGGATAGTGTAGGCGTAATCGCCGATGTCCTCGCCGCCCATCATCTGGTACAGCGTGACCGTCGCTTCCAGCGCCCGCTGTACCGGCTCGCCAAGCTCGCGCCCCAACCGCGCCAGCACGTGCGGCACCGACGAATCGCTGCACCGGCGGATATAGCGGCGCAGCCCATCGAGGGCGGCTGTCCTGCCGTCTTCGTTCGTGCTCATCAGGCGGAACATCTGGATCATCACCGTCAGCCCGGCGTCGCCCCGGTGGGCGGCAGCGGCGGGCAGCAGGCTGGCGACGCGCAGCGTCAGGCTGCCATCCTGTCGCTCAAGATGATAATTGAGCAGTTCCAGCAGCATGTCAGGCGAAATCGATTCAGCAATCAGGCGGTTGTTGAAGACCAGCAGCGAGACATCGGCGGCGACGCTTTCCAGTTCGGGCGCTCCGTGGTCGCGGTGAAGCGCCCCGAAATGTGCCAGCGCCAGCGGCATCGGCTTGACGTTTTTCTCCGCCAGCGTCTTCAGCGCCAGTGGAATTTCGCCTAACGGCAGGGTGGACTCGGCAAACAGGCTGTACGCCATCTGGGCAAACTGCATCTGCTTGTCCGCCGGGTAGAACAGCCGTCCCTGTCGCAGCAGTTCATTGGCGAGATCGCCGAAAGCGCGCCGAGCCAGCAAAATCTGAAGCAGCGGCAGGCGGCAGCTCGGATTCAGGTTCTCAAGCACATCATCGTTCGAGAGGTTGCGCACGATCCAGCGCAGAGTCGTGTCGTAGGCAGTCGCCCATGATGTCTGTGCCGCTTCCGCCAGCCCTTGCAGCGCCGGTGGATCAAGCAGGTCATAGCGCCCTGCCAGCATGATCAGTTCCGTCAGCCGTATGAAAAGCAGCGGTCGCCACTGCGGCTGGAAGTCAGAAATGACCTGCGCCAGCAGCCCCGGCGGCGGCGTTTGCTGGTCGCGCTGGGCGATATATGCCATCAACTGGGCGACTCCGGCGGGAAGCTGTGACAGCAGCGGTCGCGCCGTGATAATGCGCTGCCAGCGCTCGGTGGGCATTGCCGTGGCTGCCATCACAAACACCGTCTCGGCAAGCTGGCGATGCTGCGAGGCAAGCGGCAGTGTCACCTCGATCAGATGCGGCGCGATGGCGGTGATCTCGACCGGGTTCAAAATGTCGCGCAGCTCATTCAGGAACTGGTTGAGCGCTTCGGCATCGCCGTCTTTCGACAGCAGATCGGCGTAGGCGACGGCGGCATTCTGGGCGATCTCTTCCCAGTACATGCCGCGAAAGCCGCTGGGACGGCTGCGCCACTGCATCACCCGGTGATAAATCGCCTCGGCTTTGCCTTCGCTCAGCGCGGCGTTCATCTCATTCAGAATCGCGCGTTCAAGATCGGGTTGCCCGCGCGCCACCACCGCCAGCAGATCGGTGTTTTCGTCTTCGTCCAGCGCCAGCGCGAAGGCGAGCAGGTGGCGAATGTATGCCACCCGCAGTTGGTCGCTCAGCGTTGGATCTTCGCCCAGAATTTGGGCGACTTCTTTAGCACCCACCGGTTGGTGGTTGAGGACGGCATCGTCAATCTTCAGGCGGTACGAGCCATAGCTGAGCGCTTCCGCCAGCGGCGCGCCAGAACGAATCCGCCAGCCCGCGACCGGCGTCAGCGCCGTCGTCTGCTCGATCACCAGCCCGGTATCGAGGCGAAGCTGGCTCTTGATGAAGCGGGCATATTCGTCCTCAGGCACAGTGCCGTTGAGTTCGCGCCCGCCCCAGCGGTAAGCCAGCGTGTTTTCGGGCGGCGAGTCGTCGTCGCCGTAGAAGCAGATCTGGGCGTCTACCTGGGTTTCGGGCGTGCTGTTGGTGGTGAAGGTGACGCCAAAGCGGGCGGGCGGCGGCAGCAGCGCCAGCAGCCCTTCGACGAAAGCCACGCGCTTGTCGAGATCGGGCGGCGCGCCAAAGACGACAAGCTGCACGCCGTGAATGATGGCTGCCAGCAGCGACTCGATCACGTCGAGACGGTCGCGGGTCGCCGTCATCAGATCGAGCATGGCGTTTTCCTGCGCGCCCGGCGTGGGAAAGCCCAGGTTCGGCAGTTTCACCGGCGCGATGTTATTGCCGGTGGTTTCAAACGTCCTGATCTCTGGCTCCACCAGCGCGCGCATCACCTTCAGGTTGCCACCGAGGGCGCGCAGCGCATCGACGGTGATGAAGGTGTAATGGCGCATCCCCGGCTGCGACTGGACGAGCATGAACGGGATATTGACTCCGCGCACCAGCGCCCAGGCACCGCTGCCCTCCAGCGGCGGGATGCGGGCTTCATGCAGGGCTTCGGCGACGTGATCGCTTTTCACGCCCGACGACGACGCCAGCAGCCGATAATCCCCTTGCAGCCTGCCGCCCTGAAGGATTTGACCGTGATAGAAATGCTCTAAAGAAAAAGCTGATACCGACACCAGATCAAATTCCTCTGCACCCTGTAATAGTGATGAAGATACCTCAAGACGCAGGAACGAACAACGCGCCCCGGCTGAACCGCAGTCGTAAAACCTTGCGCTCCTTTTCTATTTTTGTATGCTCTGTAGGAGATTTAACATTGAGGATTGATAATGGCGCGTAAATTCATGTTGGCGGCGGCGATCTTCGGAGCGCTGGGCGTGGCGCTGGGCGCGTTTGGCGCTCATGGGCTGCGGGCGCACTTCGACGTCAACCCAGACCTTGAACCGACGTTTGAGACGGCGGTGCTGTACCAACTTGTCCACGCGGCGGCGCTGCTGGGCGCGGCGTGGGCGGCGGCGCACTACCCCGGCAGATGGACGCGGTTCGCGGGCTGGCTGTTTGTGCTGGGCATTTTCCTGTTCTCCGGCGCGCTGTACGTGTTGAGCATCGGCGGTGTGCGTTTTATGGGGGCGGTTGCGCCATTTGGCGGCGCGGCGCTGATCGGCGGCTGGCTGTGTCTGGGCATCGCCGCCTGGCAGGCGAAAGAGGAGTAGAAGAAGCCCCTGACGAAAAACCCGAACTTCGGCGCTGATTTGCGCTGTACGCAAGTTGAAGTATGCTGGAGTCAGTATCGTTATTCTTTTTCAGGATGGAAATTCACTGGCAGCAGTTGATCCGATGAGTCGCTAAGATAAACTGTTTAATGTCTGGAGGGTGTGCGTGACGAAACAAGAACATGCGAACAATGAGCAAAGTACCAAGCCCCGGCAAACCAGCCAAATAGAGCCAAATACCCACGCCTTTGAAGATGAAGCCATCATCAGCCGGTATGTGTCACCGTCGATGCTCGCCGGTTCCGGCGACTCCTCAGCAGCAGCCGACGGCGGCGTGCTTCAGCGGCTGCGTCCATCTCAGCAGCAAAGCGTGGTGAAAAATCTCAGCCAGCGGATGGGTAACCGCAGCCTTCAGCGGTTGGTGCGGGAGCAGAATGAGAACGGTGCTGAATCAGGCGAAGTCGGCTCGACCCGGATCCACCGCGAATCCGCCGGAGAAAACAGGCTGGCGCGGGTTTCAGTCAGTACGGTTGGGTCGCGCAAGCCGGTCATTCAGCGCAGTATTCAGGAGCGCGTCAGCGGTCAATGGGATGCGGCTGCCAGCATTCTGACCCAGAAGTATTCCGGCGCGGGCGGCGTCATCGACCGGCAGAAGGACGCGGTGCGCAATTTCGCTGACTTCATTCAGGAAGAAGATGATCCTTCGGTTGGCGAGGCGATGCTGCTCGGCGCTGTCAATCTCGCGCTGGGGGCAGCCCTCGGCGGCGTCGGCATTGCCCTGAAGGCAGTCGCGGGGCGTCTGCTCCAGCCGGCGCTGCTGGCGGCGACACGGACAACGATGGGAACGGCGGTCGATTCGGCTGACGTGCGCAGTTCAATGCGCGTGTCCGCCGATGCGCTGGTCGGCGCGCTGGTCGATGCGGGTAAAGGACGTGTCGAATCTGCCGTGACCACCGCCTGGAATGGCGGCGGTAAAACCCAGCGGTCATCAGCGCTGAAATTCAAGGAAACACAGTTGCAGGCGTTGAGCATGATCGGTCAGACTCAGGTGGAAGCGATGATCAGCCAGCTTGCCGCTTTGCGCGCCACCGAAGGCGAAGAGGATGAATGGGCAGCCGCCGACGCGCTTTACGAGGCGATGAATGAATCGCTGGAAGCTGCCTACGATTATCAGTTTAACAAGATGACCGACGCCTGGTTTACCATGCAGGTGCAGTCAGTCGGACCCGGCGTGCGCCCCGGCGTGCTGCGGCTGTATCTGGACAGCCGCTATCCCCATGAAGGCACTTTCCGCATCACCGGCGGGGACTTAACCGGCGAAGGCTCCAACGAAGAGATTCGCAGCCGTATCACCAGCCGACCGCTGGATGAGATCGGCATCCCGAAGGTTATCCGCATGAACGGCTCGATGGGCTGGGGCATCGCCGATTGCGACTGGTGGATTGAGGTCACCGGGCAGGAAGCGCCTTCCTCGGAACCAGCTTTCCGCGCGCCCAGCGGTTCAGCGCTGGAAGCCTTTACGGCGGGACCGCAGCGGGTTCAGAGCTATGGCGGAAATCGTTGGGGATTCCCCTGGCTTGCCGCCTATCACCTCGGTTTGGACGATCTCGACGGCGACGACGAACGGAATACCAGCGCCAATCAAAGCGAGGGCGCGCGCGCAGTCTGGAACGAAATCAAAGCGATGACGCCCGGCGAAATCGGCGCTTCAACCTGGTCATAAGTAGAAAAATGGGACGGAAAAACAACCGTCCCATTTTTTTCGCGTCCTTCGCGCCATTGCGGTTCAAGCCGCTTTTAGTCTTCCCACCCTTCAAGCCGCTGCTTCAGCGCCAGCATAAAGCCGTCGCCGATTGCGCCGTCGGCGATGCGGTGATCGAAGGTCAGCGAGGCGTAGACACATGGGCGAATGGCGATCATATCATGACCGTTCGCGTCGGTGATAACCTTGACCCGCTTCTCCATGACGCCGACGCCGAGGATGCCCGCCTGCGGCTGATTGATGATCGGCGTGGCGAACAGGCTGCCGCTGACGCCGTGATTGGTGATGCTGAAAGTGCCGCCCTGGACTTCATCCGGCTGCAACCGCTTGCTTCGCGCCCGGCTCGCCAGATCGTTGATGGCGCGGGCAGTGCCGAGCAGATTGAGATCCTGGGCGTTCTTGATGACCGGCACGATTAAGCCCTGCTCCAGCGCGACAGCGATGCCGATGTTCATGGCGCGGTGCAGGTAAATGCCCTCGTCCGTCCACTGGCTGTTGAGGATCGGAATGGCGCGCAGCCCTTCGACGGCGGCGGCGACGAAATATGCCGTCAGCGTGAGGTTGACACCCTGTCTGGCGAAGGCTTCCTTGCGCGCCTCGCGGTGTGCCAGCACCACCGACAGGTCGATCTCAAAGACCGTCGTCACATGCGGCGAGGTGTGCTTGCTGCGCACCATGTGCTCGGCGATGTTCCTGCGCATGGCGTTGAGTCTGACCAGTTCGCCGTCTGCCGCCGCTGGCACCGGCTCGATGGCGTGCAGGCGCGACGGGGCGGCGGTTTTTTGTTCGGGTTCGGACACGACAGATCGTGGCTCTGGGGCGGGTGTTTCTTCGGCGGGTTCATCGCCATATTCAACGGTTGGCTTGAATAGATTGCCCTCGCCCGGCTGTTCCCAGGGAGGCAGCTCTTCCGCCTCGGCGGTCTGGGCGGCTGCCGGGACGCTTTGCCGCTGCGCCAGATAGGCTTCGACATCCTTCTTGGTGACGCGCCCGCCGCGCCCGGTTCCCGACACCTGTGACAGATCGATCTGATACTCGCTGACCATTCGCGCGACCACCGGCGTCATGTGTCCGGCGACGCCGTTCTGCTCGTCGGGGGCTTTGCCGTGACCGGAACCGCCCACTGGCGGCGCGTTGAAGGCGTCGTTGATCTGCTGGGTTTCGGGGCGGTCGCGGGTAGGGGCGGAAGCAGACGTATGTTTTGATTGTAGGGGCGTATTTTCTGCCACCTTCTCGTCCGCCTGCCCGATGACTGCCAGCAGCGTTCCGCGCTCGACGGTTTGCCCTTCCGGCACGTGGATTTTGAGCAGGACGCCGCTGGCGGGCGCGGGGATCTCGGTATCGACCTTGTCGGTGCTGATTTCGAGCAGCGGCTCAAACTCGTCAATCGGCTGACCTTCCTGCTTGAGCCAGCGGCTGACCGTTCCTTCGACCACGCTTTCGCCCAACTGGGGCATGATGACGTTTGTGGGCATGACAACTCCTCAGGTTCAAAGTTGAAAGCCGAAAGTAAAAAGTAGTTCTACTTTCGACTTTGTACTTTTCACTTTCTGCTTAGTATCCCGCGAGTTCCCGTATCGCCTCAGCAATCGTGTCGGGATTGGGCATAAAAAATTCCTGCATGTGGTGGCTGAAGGGTACAGCGGGCACGTCCAAACCGGTCAGGCGGCGAACGGGTCCGTCGAGGTACTCGAAGCCTTCATCCGCCAGCACTGCCGCGACTTCCGCGCCGTAGCCCATCGTCCGATTATCCTCATAGACGATCAGCGCCTTGCCGGTCTTTTTGACCGAGTCGAGGATCGCTGTTTTGTCCAGCGGCAGCAGCGTCCGCAGATCGACCACTTCGGCGTCGATGCCGTCGGTTCGGGCGACCTTCTCGGCAGCCTGCGTCGTGTAGTGCGCCATCATGCCGTAGGCGAACACCGAGAGATCGCGTCCCTCGCGGGCGATACGCGCCGGACCAATCGGCACCGTATAATCGTCCTCGGAAAGCTCGCCCTTAATGGCGCGGTAGCCTTTCTTCGGCTCGAAGAACAGCACCGGGTTGGGATCGCGCACCGCGCTCTTGAGCAGCCCTTTGGCGTCGTGCGGCGTGGAAGGGATGACGATCTTTAAGCCGGGAACATGGGCGAAGAAGGCTTCGACGCTCTGGCTGTGATACAGCCCACCGGAGATGCCGCCGCCGTAAGGCGAACGTATGACCAGCGGCACCCGCCACTCGCCATTGCTGCGGTAGTAGAACTTCGCCGCCTCATTGACAATCTGGTTGAAGGCGGGATGGATAAAATCGGCGAACTGAATTTCGCAGATCGGGCGCAGGTCTGCCAGCGCCGCGCCGATGCCGATGGCGATAATTGAAAGCTCCGCCAGCGGTGAATCGACTACGCGCTCGGCACCATACTTATCAAACAAGCCCTGCGAGGCGCGAAAGACGCCGCCGCGCCGCCCGACATCTTCGCCGGTCAGGAACACGCGCGGATCGCGCCCCATTTCCTCGTCCATTGCCATGCGGATGGCGTCAATCAGTGTTGCCTGGGTCATGGCTGTTCCTCCAGCGGGGCATAGACGCTGCCAAACACCTCTTCGGCATCTGGCAGGGGCGCGGCTTCGGCATCCGCCTGCGCCTTATCGACTTCGGCGCGCGCCCGGCTTTCGTAATCGTGCAGCAGGCTGTCGTTGAGGATGCCGTCTTCGAGCAGGCTGTTCTGGAAGCGCATGATCGGGTCTTTTTTCTTCCATTCCGCCACTTCTTCGCGGCTGCGATAGCTGCGGTCGTCGTCGTCCGACGAGTGCGGCACCGGTCGGTAGGTTTTCGCCTCGACCAGCGTCGCGCCGCCGCCGCTGTACGCCCGCTGGACGGCTTGAACCATGACATCGTAGACTGCCAGCACGTCATTGCCATCGACCACGACGCCCGCCACGCCGTAAGCGGTCGCGCGGTCAGCGACGTTGGCGACCGCCATCTGCGATTCCAGCGGCACCGAAATCGCATAGATGTTGTTCTGCACCAGGCAGATGAACGGCAGCTTATGGACGCCCGCCCAGTTCATGCCCTCGTGCCACTCGCCCTGGCTGGTGCTGCCTTCGCCCAGGCAGGCGAGCGCCAGGCGCGGCTGGCTGGTGTCATTGGGATCGACCAGCCCGCACTTCTGGCGATATTGAATGGCGAATGCCAGCCCCGCCGCCTGCGGCACCTGCGTCGCCACCGGCGACGAGCCGCTGATGATGTGTTTGTCTTTGCTGGAGAAATGGCTCGGCATCTGCCGACCGCCGCTGCTGTATTCGTCCTTGCGACCAAACAGGCTCATCATGAAGTCGGTCGGCGTGATGCCCACCGCCAGCGACAGCGCCAGATCGCGATAGTAGGGGTGAATGTAATCGACGCCGCGATTGAGGGCAAAGGCGGTCCCAACCTGGGCGGCTTCGTGTCCCATGCCGCTGATGTGGAAGTGAATTTTGCCCTGCCGGTGCAGCGCCCACGCGCGTTCGTCCAGACGGCGGCTGAGCAGCATCCCCCAGAACATTTCCAGTAAGGTGGATTCATTCAGCCGCGCCGACGCCCGCTCAACAATGTGGTTGGTCATGCGTTGTCCTTCATCTTCAACAACGGTGGGGAAATATTCAAAGAAATAAGCTTAAAAGGCATTATAGCATCCCGCCCAATAGAAACCGCCATCAATATGGTTAAACTACACAAACCGTAACACAAGATACAACCGCCGCTGCGACCTATCGTCTGGACGCCGTTCAGGGCGCTTCAAGCAGGAACGCGCCTTCGGGAAGTGGTATCCACAACGGCACGAATTCCATCAGATCGGGCGACTGCGTGACGTTGGTGTGGGTATCCTGTTCGATGTCGTAGAGATAGATGTCGCTGTCTGCCTGATAGGCGAGATAAGTGCCCGACGGCGACCAGGCGAGGCTGTTCCCGTGAAGCGTGATCGGTGCGCGCCGGAAGTTGGTGCCATCGGCGTAGAGCAGGCAGAAGTCGTTGGCGCTGCACAGGAAGGCAAGCTGCTGGCTGTCCGGCGACCACGCCATACCCCACCAGTGTTCGGGCAGCAGCGCCTGGCTATCAGTCTGAACGTTAGGACGTTCGCCTGAATCGTCAGTGATAGCTAATTCGTGCGCCT
Organism: Aggregatilineales bacterium; assembly: GCA_030834905.1. Lineage (GTDB taxonomy): Bacteria > Chloroflexota > Anaerolineae > Aggregatilineales > Phototrophicaceae > Flexifilum. The sequence continues at coordinate 185,763 of JAUQWZ010000021.1, forward strand.
CGCAGGTCTGCGCCGGGTCGCTGATGCAGCCGGTTGAGAGCAGCACGATGTTGGTTTCCCAGTCCTCACTATCGACGCGGTGTGAGAGCGCATAGCTGATCCACTGTCCATCGGGCGACCACCGCAGCGGCAGGATCAGCGACTCGTCTTCCGGGCTGCTGGTAAGCTGGGCGATCCGCCGCAGGCTGCCAGCGAGATCGGTAGCGACCAGCCAATCGACTGCCTCATCCGGATTGGTTTCGACCGCCACCAACTGCGCTCCATCTGGTGACCACATCGGGCTGTGATAGAACGAGGTTTCGGTTTCCGCCAGTGCTGGCAGCGGCGTGGTATCAGCCGCAGTCAGGGTATAGATCGTGCCAAAACCGTAAGCGACCGACTGGTTGGCTGCTGACCAGACAAACTCGCCAACGCCCTGTTCGCGCAGCGCCGCCATTAATGGGACGACGTCGGCTTCAGCCGCGCATCCGGTTCGCGCCATCCACTGATCGCCTTCGCCGCTGGGGGAAGAACTGACGTAGTAAGCCAGGGCTTCTTCGCAGGACTGCGCCTGAGCAGCCCTCACGAAACTTCCGGCGAGGAACAGTAAGAGCAGTAACCGTTTCATCTGTTTAGCTCCCGGCATCTATTTGCCTGATATGGTTATACACGCAATTGCCCGAATGTGCGTATCCGGCATTGTTTGCAGGGGAGAGAATAAGAGGGGTGAGGTTTTGACGAGAAGATTCAACCACTAGCAATCAACAAGCTTCTTTGGCTGCGCCGTGTCTTTGCATCTTTATTTGATCTCGGTCTATGATCAGTCTGGTTCTGATGCAGCGGTGAGGACAACATGAACATCCGTCAGGCAGTTTTGGACGACACAGCGGCAATCAGCGAACGCTTTCGGGCGGAAATTGGCACATGGCAGCGTCTGGTCGAACAGGGGCGGGTGGAGGATGTCGCTTACGAGGCGCTGACGGTGTACGAGCGCTGGCTGCATGGCGGCGCGTGGATGAGCATCGAAACCAGCGCCATCTTCCTCAATCACCTGCTGCTGGGGGCTGGCTTGCCGTTCGTGGCGGAGAAGGACGGGCGCGTGGTCGGCTACGCCGAGGTCTACCACAACGTTGAAAGCGCGCCCTTTGGAACCCACCTGCATATCGCTCACCTGCTGTCAGACGACGAAGCGACGGCGGATGCCCTGCTGGAAGTGGTGCGGGAAACCGCCCGCGTCCGTAAGTGCAGGCAGGTCACTTTCGGCTATGCCGCTGTCGAGACAGCCAAACGCCATTATGAGGTGGAGTCGCTGGTGACATTGCGCCGCTACAGCCTGCCAGCGCGCACCGGGCAGGTCTTTTACCGCGCGGTGGATCATGCGAACGCCGACCCTGCCCAGATCGAGGGCTGGACGATGCCGGTGGGGCGGCTGACGAGCGCTCGCCACCAGTGGGAACTGCTGATGCCGCGCATCTGGGATACGCTGCCGCAGATTCGCGCGCGCAGAACCCACCGGCTGCACCTTGCCGCTGGCGGGCAGGATGGCTACATCTTCTGCCAGCAGCAGTTGTACGACCCGCGCAGCGCCGATCTGCATATCTGGACGCTGAAGGGACTGGCTGCCGCGACAGTGACGGCGCTGCGCGATTGGGCGCACCGCGAAGGCTACCGCACGCTCTGGCTGACGGTGGCGGACAATGCGGTTCCGGCGCTGGGCGCGGACGCCGAAGCCGACGCCTTCCTGGTCGAAACCTACGCGATTCCGGCGCGCTAGCCGGCGACCATCCAAACCGTACCCTAACCGCGAGACGACCCGACTGCATGTTATACTATAGGATAACCACCCGCGCAGTCAGGACTGTTTTGTATGCCTGTTTATCAACCCAACCGTGTGGAATACACCATCACTCACGGACACGTTGGCATCGTGCGTGAGGATGGCGGGATACTGCCCGCCTACTGGTCACATCCCGATATCGGCGGCACCTTTCCGGCGGTTGCCCTGCTGCACGACTGGTGGGGCATCACCGATGTGGAACGGCGGCTGGCAAACCTGTTCGCCCAGATGGGCTACTACGTCATCATGCCTGACCTGTTCACCGGGCAGACGGCGCGAACGCCGCAGGAAGCGATTGGGTTAGTGGAAGCGCTGGGCGAGCAGGGTTTTTCCTGCGTCAATATCTCGCTGCAAACGCTCGAACAGCACGTGCGCGTCAACGGCAACGTGGCGGCGGTTGGGTTGGGCATGGGCGGCAGTCTCGCCTACGAAGCCGCGCTGGAACGGGATGATCTCGAAGCGGCGGTCGCCTATTATGGCTTTCCGCAGCGCTATCTTGGGCGCTTCAAGGATGCCAAAGCGCCAATCCTCGCCATTTTCGGCGATGACGATCCGTATACGCGCCACAAAGTGATCCAGCGGCTTCAGCACGAACTGGATCAGTCGGTGCTGGAGCATGAAGTGGTGACTATCCCTAACGCCTCGCGCGACTTCTTCCGCGAAATGACGCTTCCGGCGGGGACGATTGCCTGGGAGCGCACCTTAGCCTTCCTTGAACTGTATCTCGGACGCCCCGCGCAGTTGACATCCCTGAAAAGCCGGTCGTAACCCGCATGGGTTGAAATACGTATAAGGATATGTACGGAACGATAGGCTGAACCACCATTACCATGCCTTGTGAAATCTGGACTCTCGGACGCGCGGCTTACGCCGATGCCTGGGCGCTGCAAAACCAGTTGAGCGACGCGCGCAGCCGTGACGCCGCGCCTGATCGCCTGCTGCTGGTGGAACACCCGCACACCTACACGCTTGGCTCGTCCGGTCATGAAGACTACGTGCTGCTGACGCCTGAAGAACGCCAGCAGCGGGGAGTCACGCTGTTTCGTGTGGATCGCGGCGGGGATGTGACCTATCACGGACCGGGGCAGATCGTCGGCTACCCGATCCTCAAACTGCCGCGCGATCACCAGCTTCGCGCCAACGTTATCGGCTACGTGCGAAAGCTGGAACAGGTCATCATCGCCACTCTGACCGACTACGGCATTGCCGCCAGGGGAATTGCCGGGCTGACGGGTGTGTGGGTAGATACGCCGCGCGGCGAAGAAAAGATCGCCGCTATCGGCGTGCGAGTCAACGTCAAAGCGGTGACCAAACACGGTTTCGCCCTCAACGTGAATACCGACCTGAGCTACTTCGACGGAATTATCCCCTGTGGCATCCGCGACAAAGGCGTGACCAGCATGGCGGCGCTGTTGGGCGCGGCAGTAGACGTGTCAGACGTGCGCCAGCGGATTATTCAGCATTTTGGCGGCGTGTTCGGCTGTGAGATGGTCGAAACAACGCCCGATTGGAGACATGTATGAAACGATTTCCCTATCTCGTCCTGGTGATTCTGGTGATCGCCGCTGTTGGTGGCGTGCTGTATGCCAATCTCCCCACGCCGAGCGTGGCGCAGGCGCAGGACGCAGCCACCGCTGACGCGACCATGTCCGGTCTGTTCCAACGCCTGGGGGCGCGGATGGACGGCGGCGGCGACTTCAGCATCAACGTCTTTTTTATCCAGCCGCCAATTCCGGGCGAACCTGCCTGGCAGATTCCCGGCGTGCTGACGGACGGCAGCGCGTCGCGGCAGTTGGGCGAGATTGGCGACAGCTACGTGTGTTTTATCGAGCGCGGGCTGACATTCAACGACTCGATCTGCATCCCCTACAGCAACATTCGGATGGTCACCTTCCCGAATTGACGAAGCCGGTTGAACTCATCTCACGCCAATCTGGTCATGATATGTTTCAACTGTCATTACGTTGATAGGAGAAACCCCATGACCGGATCAGATTTCCCTGAAGAATTTGACGAAGACGAGCAGACACGTTTCGAGAATCTGGACGAGTGGATGGACGTTGCCCAGGAGAAGGAAGTGGATGAGGGTGACGTGACGCAGTCTGAGATCATGCCCGGCGATCTGGAGCTTGCCGAAAGAACGCTCGACGACGATCTGCTGAACGAATATGGCTTGCACATCGAGGAGGTGCCGCCCGACGAAGGATAAGCGCCTGCCTCTGCTGGCGGCAGCTTGCGCGCCGGGCGTATTCCCACTTTAATAGACACATTCACTCATCAATTGAAAGGCTGCGCTCATGCGCGTCGGATGTGGCTGTCTGCTGTATATTCTGCCGGTATTCCCGCTGCTGTTTCTCTTTATCCTGCTGGCGAGCATCAGCACCTGGGTGCTGGATCGGGACTTTTATCAGGAGGTGCTGTCCGAGCCGGAATTCCTTGCGGAAGCGCTGGATGAGTCGGTTGTGAACTGGAGCCGCGCCGGGCTGCCCGCCGACTTCGGTGATGTCCCGCCCGCTGCCCTGAACGCCGGAATGCGAGCGCTGATGACGCCGGAATACCTGCGGAGCGCTGCCACCGATACGGTCGATCAGGTCTTTGATGTTCTGGAAGGCGCTTCCAACTCGGTCACTTTCGTCTTTGACCTTGTCCCGATCAAAGCGTCACTTCAGGGTGAAGGCGCGTCTGCCTTTGCCAGCGCTTACGTTGGGGCGCTGCCAGCCTGTAACGTCGGCGACGAGTCGGCGGCGGACGGCTTACTGCCTGCTTGCCGTCCGGCTGAAGTTTCACAGGCTGCGCTGATCGATCAGGTGACTGAGGCGCTGCCCGCCGCTGCCGAACGGCTGCCGGATGACCTGACGGTGAATAACGAGGTTATACCGCCGGATATTGGCGGGATGCGGCTCCAGCCGGGAAGCCTGCGGACGCTCTTTACGACCGGTCTGGTGATTTTGGGAATTGTTGTGATTATCCTCTGGCTGCTGGATGGGTTCATTGGCGCGACCGATACGCGCAGCCGCTTCTTGTGGCTGGGGCTGACGCTGCTGATTCCCGCCGGTCTGGTGCTGCTGGCGGGGCTTAACCTGACCTCGCCAACGCTTGAAACGGTCATCCGTGACAGCATCAATCGCGCCGCCGGACAGAATACCCAGTTCATGATGTCAGTGGTCACTACCGGCTTCTCGGTGAGCGAACAGGTGCGCGCAGGATTCGTGATCGCTGGCGCTGTGCCGACGCTGGCTGCCGTCCTGCTGTTGATGGTGGGGTTGACCGTTCGCCCCACCGACAAACGCAGGAACGATGGGCGATACGTCGAGGTGCCGCGCCGCTAAATTGAGAATCAAGGTCTGTAGGGGCGCAGCACGCTGCGCCCTCCTGCAACCCTACATCTCGCGCAGGGCGCAGCACGCTTGCGCCCCTACAGCATATCGCTACATCTCGCGCAGGGCGCGAACGCGCTGGGCGACTTCAGCCACCACCCGGGTGAACAACTCCTGAATCAGCCCATCATCCACCTGATAGACGCCGCCATAACTGCCGTCGCCCAACACCTGCCGGGCGGACTCACCCTCGTTCAGGCGTTCCAGGTTGACGATTGGCTTTTCGCCGGTTGGCGAGTCGCTCACCCGCGTGAAGGGGAAGTTTTCACCCCAGTTGCCGCGGTCAATTCTGAGATGATGGGCTGCCTCGAACGCCTGGGCGGCGTCTTCGCGCCACCAGTCATACCAGACGATGCGCGCCACGCCTTCCATATCCATATCCCGCAGGTGCTGCGGGCAGCGGTTGCCGTCGTGTCCGTTCAGGATGAAAAAGCGCGTAAACCCCTGATGAAACAGGCTCTCCAGCACGTCGCCGAGCACCTGGTCAAACGTCGCCCGGCTCAGGGCGATAGTGCCGGGAAATTCGCTAAAGCCACTGCTGATGCCGAAGTTAATCGGCGGCGCAACCAGCACGCCTTCGTGTTCTGCCGCTGCCGCCGCGATATGCGCTGGGATCAGCGCGTCAGTCATCAGGCTTAAATGGGCGTGCTGTTCGGTCGCGCCCGTTACCAGGATGATCCGGTTATCCTGTTCCAGATACCGTTCAACATCCATCCAGTTCAAATCCTGTAAGCGCATTCCATCAACTCCTGTCCCATATACAGCAGTATACCGAACAGGGAAGGCATTATTAGCAAAAGGTTGGGGCAATTACGTAACAATATTATTACAACAACCCGGTTTTGCCCCGAAGCTAAGCGGTGGCTTAGACCACATAAGGCGTGCTGGCGCCGGTTTTGGTCATGCCTTCTTCGTCCAGCGGCACGTTGATGCAGGCGGGCTTGCCGCTGGCGAAGGCGCGTTCCAGCGCTGGCACGATTTGCGCCGGGTTTTCGACCTGCTCGCCGCCGCCGCCGAGCGCGACCACCACCTGATCGTAGCGCGTCGGAGCGAGCGAAGTCGCCACCGCCCGATCCGCGCCGAGCATGTTCTTTTGCGGCGTGCGAATCTGCCCCCAACCGGCGTCATTGCCGACGATGCTGACCACCGGCAGCCCGAAGCGCAGGGCGGTATCGAACTCGAAGCCGTTGAAGCCAAACGAGCCGTCGCCGTTGATGATGAGCACGCGCTTGCGTGGGAACAACGTTTTGGCGGCAATCGCGAAAGGCACGCCAACGCCGAGACAGCCCAACGGACCGGGATCGAGCCACTGTCCCGGCTGGGTAATGGTGAGAACTTTGGCGCAGGCGCTGACAATATCGCCGCCGTCGCCGATGACGATGGTGTCTTCGTCGATGAAGCGGTCAATTTCAGCGGCAAAGCGAAAATGGTTGACCGGCTGCGAGTCGAGTTCCTTCCAGGCTTCCAGTTGGGCGTTCTTGTTGTCCTCTTTGGCGCGCAGCTCGTCGCGCCAGTCGTTATAGCGGATGCCCTGCAAGCCTTCAGACAGCGCTTCCAGCACCAGCCGCGCGTTGGCGGTCAGCGCCACGTCCGCCTGGCGGTTGTGGTTCAGTTCGGCTTCGTCGTTCTCGATCTGGATCAGCCTGGCGTTTGGATTCCAGTCGTCGCGCCCGTACTTCAGCCGGAAGTCCAGCGGCGTGCCGATCAACACAATCGCGTCGGCGTCGCGGGTTGCCGCCGAGCGTACCGCCTTAAAGCAGTTGGGATGATCCATCGGCAGCGTGCCGCGCCCCGCGCCGTTGGTGAAAACGGGAATATTCGTCTGCTCGGTCAGCTCGCGCAGCGCCGTGTGTCCCTCGTCCCAGTAGACCTGCGTTCCGGCAATCAGCACCGGCTTGCGCGCATTCCGCAGGATATCGAAGATTTGACTCATCGCGCTCACGTCCGGCTGGACAGGCTCGACGGTCACGCGACCATCCACCGGGACGGCTTCAACCGCGTTAAACAGCACGTCAAATGGCATTTCGATGAACACGGGACCCGGTCGCCCGCTGAGGGCAGTGGCGAACGCCTCGCGCAGTCTGGTGGGGATGTCTTCGGTGCGCTCAATCGTAAAGCTGGCTTTGGTGAATGTTTTGAACATCTCGGTCTGGGGCATTTCCTGAAGCGCGCCCATACCTTTGGTCGCCAGCGGCGCAGCCCCGCCGATCAGCAGCATCGGGCTGCGCGCCTGATAAGCGTTTGCCACGCCCGTGACCGCATCGGTCACGCCGGGTCCCGCCGTCACCACCGCCACGCCGACATTGCGCGTCAGCCGCGCGTGGGCATCTGCCGCGTGCGCCGCCGCCTGTTCGTGCCGAAAGTCGATGATGTGGATATTGTGGTTGAGGCAGCCGTCGTAAATTGGCGCGACGTGCCCGCCGCAGAGGGTGTAAAGGGTGTCGATTCCCTGCGCCTTCAGCGCGCGCGCGACCAGTTCTCCGCCGTGACAAAAGTCCATCTGCAATAATCCTTTTTTGTGTAACCAGTCGTAATATTACGCGGGGAAAATCTCAGACACGCGCAGGGAGAAGCCGGGCAGCACCTCGCCGCCGTCGAGCGTGTCGTCTACAGTGTAAACCTGCATCGGCTGTCCTCGCTTATAGACCTCGACCTCTTTACGGTCAGGGTAAACGTACCAGATGAGTGCTACGCCCGCCTCAATGTATTTATTGAGCTTCTTTTCGATACGATTCTTGTAGTCTTTCTGATCAGAAGGCGAAACGACCTCGACCACAAAATCTGGAACAAGAGGGATGTACTGATCAGTTGGCAGCGCTGCCAAGCGTGATTTCAGGATGATGCCGACATCAGGCGCAAAGGTGTTTTCGTCGTCAATGTCGTACCCGCCCTGCGCGTCGGTGAAAAAGGCAATATCGTTGTTGAGTAGATACATGCCGATGAAAGTGGTCAGGCGCGCGCCCGTGCCCGAACTGTAGCCAAAAGTCGGCATTTTTTCGTGGATCTCCCCGTCGATGAGTTCAAAGACACGATGCGCCTGCTGCGGCAGTTGAATGAATTTGTAGAATTCCGCTTTGGTATACGTCCTGTTGCCGATCAGCATACACTGCTCCCACTCACTGATGTCATCAGTATACAACATCTCGCTCAGAGGCTGGAGCGCTGCTCTCTTTTGACGGTTGTACTAGGCGGGGAAAATCTCGGACACGCGCAGGGAGAAGCCGGGCAGCACGTCGCCGCCATCGAGCGTGTCGTCAATGCCAAGTTCAAGCACGTCCTGATCGAGTTCGTACACTTCAACGCGCCGTTCTTCAGGAAAGACGAGCCAGACCATTTTCGCACCAAAACGCAGGTAGTCCTCTGCTTTCAGGCGCAGTTCCCGCTTGCTGTCGGTGGGGGATTTCACTTCGACGGCGAGATCCGGCGCCCCATATACCTCGCGCTCCGGCTCCTGTGGCAGACTTGCTTTCGAGATATAGCCGACATCCGGCATGAAGGAATGCGTTTCAGAAAGCACGTAGGTGCCGTCCGCGCCCGTGACATAGCCAATATCATCGGTAAAATTGCCGAAGAAACGCCCGATACGCATGGCAATTTTGGAGGGTGTAAAGCTCGCCACTTTTTCGACAATCTCCCCGTCGATGAGTTCAAAGAGTCGATTCTTGTTCTCAGGCAGTTCTGCGAATGCCTGATATTCTGCAAGCGTGTACCGCTTCTGCTGCACAACCATGTTCGCGCTCCACGACCTATCACCACAATTGATTATAGCAGGACTGTTCTATTCCCACAGACGCGCTATAGTAGGGCGATTCTTATCCACGCTGTCTATTCGATTGCTGCCCTCACCATGTCTTTCATCGCGGTTGCCGTCATCACGTTTCTGGCTATCTTCACGCAAACCGTCAGCGGCTTTGGCTCGGGATTGGTGGCAATGGTGCTGCTGCCGACATTCATCGCTCTGCGCACTGCCGTACCGCTGGTGGCGCTGGTGTCGCTGATCGGCGAATGCCTCATCCTGCTGAAGTACCGCCACGCGCTCAATTTTCGCGCCGTCGTGCGGCTGGCTGCCGCGTCGCTGCTGGGCATTCCTATTGGACTGTACGCGCTGGCGAACATCGGCGGCGACGTCATCCTCCGGCTGCTGGGCTTGCTGACCGCGACCTACAGTCTGTACGCGCTGCTCAATCTGCGCCTGCCTGCTATCCGGCAGGCGGGATGGGCGTATGGCTTCGGTTTTGTATCCGGTGTTCTGGCGGGGCTGTACAACGTCGGCGGTCCGCCGGTGGTCATTTACGGAACCTGTCGCCGCTGGTCGCCCGATGAATTTCGCAGTAATCTGCAAGCCTTCTTCATCGTCAACAGTCTGGTCGTGATCGCGGGACACATGCTCAGCCAGAACTATACGCTTGAGGTAGGACAGTATTTTCTGGTCGCGCTTCCGGCGGTGGTGGCTGGAACGCTGGCAGGGGTGATCGCGGCGCGTTATATCAACCCGCTGGCATTTCGCAGGCTGGTATTTTTTATCCTGCTGCTGCTGGGGTTACGGATGCTGCTGGTCTGAAAAGCCGCCTATATGGAATTTGGCTCGCGCCGATCAATCGGGAATAATCGCCGCGCGTGTTGATACTGGGGAATGATGATGCCGATTCAAGCAGTGATTTTTGACATGGACGGCGTGCTGGTCGATTCGGAAGCCTACTGGTGGCAGGCGCGGGTGGCGTTCGCCGAGGCTCTGGGCAAAGTCTGGTCATTCGACGACCAGCGTACTGCTATGGGGCGCAACACGGTTGAGTGGGCGCGCGTGATGCAGGAACGCCTCCAGATCGACCTGCCGCTGGACGACATTATCGGGCAGGTGTGCGGCGACGTCATCAACCGGCTGGAAGCCCACCTGCCGCTGCTGCCCGGCGCGCTGGAAGCAGTGGCAACGGCGGCGTCGGCTTACCGGGTGGCGCTGGCATCAGGCTCGCCGACGCCGGTCATCAATAAGGTGATGGCGCTGACCGGGCTGGATCGCGTTTTTGAGGCGATGGTCTACGGGGATGACATGGCGCGTGGTAAACCCGCGCCGGATATTTATCTGGAGGCGGCGCGGCGCTTAGGATTGAAGCCGGAACACTGCCTCGGCATCGAAGATTCGGGCAACGGACTGCGGTCGCTGAAAGCGGCGGGCATGTACGCCCTTGCCGTACCCAGCCCCGGCTTTCCGCTGTCCGACGACCTGCTGGCGCTGGCTGATCGCGTCCTGCCGTCGCTGGAGTCGTTTTCGGTGGGGATGGCACGCCAAATCAATCGGGCAAGCGGCTGACCGCGCCGCCGCCGAAAGCCTCAGTCTTTGCGGGGCTGCCGCGCCAGCAGGAGCAGCAGCAGCGCGATAGACGCCGTAATGATCGCCCACATGCCATTGACGCGGATGCTGTTCGACGGCTGCACCAGCTCAATCTGATACGGGACGTCGCTCGGCGGCAGCATAATTCGGATCTGCTTGGCGTTTGACTCCGGGCGCAGCGGGTAGTCCTGGCTGGCGTCCGCGTGCGTCGATTCCACGATGACCGGCATTACCGGCAGCGATTGGGCAAGGGGCGGCGGTGACCGATGGGGCAGGTTTCGGTCGTCGCAATGCCGGAATTGATGGCAGTCGTGGTATCGGGCTGGGAAATGCGGTCGGTGTCTGGCTGTCCTCCTGCTGGCGCGCCTTCCACCACAGCGCAAAACGCTTCGCCAGCGGCTCAAGCTGCAGCAGATAGCCGATACAGAATAGCGACGTGAACAGGCTGATCCAGCCGCCCAGCCTCAGCGTCGGCGCTGTGTAGATGAACTCCACAAGCTGCGGCTCGCTGCCCGGCGGCAGGATTACGCCAATTAGCTGACCAACCGACTCAAGTTTAGCCGCTTCACCGTTGACGCGAACTGTCCAGCCGGGATAGGCCGTGTCCTGCGCCACCACCACAGTTTCCTCGTCCGGCGACGGATACGCCTCCAGCGCGATATGTTCCCTCGTCCGCCCCAGGAGGGTCACCGGCGTGGTGATCTCAACCGGCAGCGGCTCCGGCGCGAAAGTCATTTCGAGCAGCGAGGCGCTAAAGGCATAGCTGAGCGCGTCCGCCTTCTGCCACACGCAGGCAGTCTCGATATCGGGGGCGATGGTTGCAATGCCGGGCACAGGCGTAAACCCCTCCATCGCCAGCCACTGGGTGCTGTCATCCCAGGCAAGCGAATAGTAGGGAGGATATACATCGGTGAGATCATACGGGTAAATGGTCGGTGAAACGCCGCCTAAATCGTAATCCGCGCCGACGTGTTCCATTCGGATGTCATTTCGCAGAAGCTGCGCGATGGCGACGTAATCGCGCCGACGCACCGAAAGAAAGTCATACAGATTCTGCTTTCGCAGCGAAACCATACAGCGGTCAACGTTTTTGTCCTCATACCACAATGCCCCGTAGATATTGCGGGATTGGGTAACTTCGAGAACAGCAGCGCCAGCAGCGACAAACAGCGACGCGCCAACCAGCGCTTTGGTCAGCCTGCCGATATTCGTTCGCTTGTAGTTGATCAGAACGGCGGCTCGATACAGCCCATCCAGACGAAACGCGAGTAAGAAAATGAGGAAAAAGGAAGCCAGCGTCAGCATTCGCTCTGGCGTGCGCCACTGCCCGATCAGCGGCAGGTTGGCATACATCCACTTGATGATCGGGTTCAGACCCATTCCCCACGATGCAAACAGAATCAGCCCGATGAGTCCGATCCACCACAGACGATTGTCACTTTTTCCACCCGCCGAACGGTGTGCCAGCGGGATCGGAAACAGCAGAATCAGGAACAGCACCACAAACCACAGCGGCGCGACATAGGTGTAGGCGTTTTCGGTCCACAAGCCGCGCTGTAGCACTTCAGGATGCACAAACTGCGCCAATCCGTCCACGAGGTCAAATGTCAGCCAGACTTCATGATCGGGATGCCTGCCCATCAGGGGGAAATTGACCAGAATCGTCAGAGCGCTGATCGCCATAATGCCGCCAGCCAGCAGCAGCGCGCCGCCATACCGTTTGAGCAGGTGACTGTCTACATTCACTGAAAGCGGCTGTCTCTGGAAGCGGATTGCGTAAAAGGCAGCCACGATCAGGACGATCAGCGCCGCCGGGAGCATGAAGTAGATGTTGCCAGCGAAAAATAACAGCGCCAGAGACAGCGCCAGCAGCACAATGGGCCAGCGCTGATTGACGAAGCGCGGGATTGTCAGCGCTCCAGCGAGCACCCAGGGGAAATATGCCTGCGAGACGCCCAACTGAAAAAAGCCCATGCCAATGACGCTCTGCATGTTGCCTTTGGTGATCAGCAGCAGCGCCATGAGCATTCGGGCGAGGGTTCGCCAGCCCAGCGCCCAGCCTAAAAACCAGCCGCCAATTCCGACCAGGACAAAATACACGATGACGCTGACTTTGATCCCGTTGACCCCGCCGTAGATCAGGCTGGGAATGATGCTGAAAGGATTCAGGATGAAGGAGAACGACTCGTCAATAGCGGGCTGTCCCCGACCCAGCAGCGGCTGCCACCAGGGTAATCGCCCGGTGCTCTGGAAGGAATCAGCCGCTAACAGCGCCGATGAAGTCAGCCATTCCGCCTCCTGCCCGGCGAGCCGGTAGCTGGTATCGAAGTTTTGAAATTCCTTCGTGGCTAGCAGCGCAAAGACGATAATGACAGCAATTTCAGCGATATACTGCCTGTTGATTCTGGAAAACAGCCGACGAAACACCAAACCCTGCTCCTGTATTTTTTCCAGGCAGCCGATTACAAGAAGCGGCTTTCAATACCTCATTAGTATTTTATAAGGAGCAGGGGCAGTCAATAATAAAGGATGCGCAGAACGCTGTTAAGATATCACGACGTTCTGCGCATCCTTCCTGTGAACAAGCAGGTGGGTAGTTGAGTCTAGCTCAGGCTCAGACTCTTGCTTTCGATGACTCCCGACGCCATCTCGATGAACTGCGGCAGCGGCATTGCCCCCAGGTCTTCGTCTGTGCGCAGCCGCACGCTGACTGCCCCGGCGGCGGCGTCACGGTCGCCCATAATCAGCATCCAGGGGACATTCTGTTCGCGTCCGGCGGCGATCTTCGCGCCCATGCGCGCCTTGCTCTTGTCAATTTCAACGCGGATTCCGGCGGCTTTCAGGGCGGCAGCCACACCTTCGGCATATTCGACGTTGCGATCCGTAATCGGGATCAGCAGCGCCTGCACTGGCGCAAGCCATGCCGGGAACATCCCGTTGAAATGCTCGATGATGATGCCGACAAAGCGCTCGACGCTGCCAAACGGCGCGCGATGGATCATGATTGGGCGCTGGCGCGTATTGTCATCTGCCACATATTCCAGCTCAAAACGCTCCGGCAGGTTGTAGTCTACCTGCACCGTACCAAGCTGCCAGTTGCGCTTGAGGACATCGCGGAAGATAAAGTCCAGCTTGGGACCGTAGAAGGCGGCTTCGCCCGCCTCCACCGTATGGGGCAGGTTGAGCTGGCTGCACGCCTGCAAAATTGCGTCCGTTGCCTGCGTCCAGAGCACATCGTCGCCAACGTACTTGTCGCTCTCAGGGTCACGGATGCCCACGCGGGCGCGGAAATCCGTCAAGCCGAGCGTGTTGAAGACGTACTGCGTCAGCTTGACGGCGCTGATGAATTCCTCAAGGAGTTGATCGGGCGTGACGAACAGGTGCGCGTCGTCAACCGTGAAGCCGCGCACGCGCGTCAGCCCGTGAAGCTCGCCGCTTTGCTCATAGCGGTAGACCGTCCCAAACTCGGCATAGCGCACCGGCAGGTCGCGGTATGACCGCATCTCACTTTTGTAGATCATGATGTGATGCGGGCAGTTCATCGGTCTGAGCAGGAATTCTTCGTCATCCACGACAATTGGCGCGTACTGGCTGTCCTTATAGTACGGGTAATGCCCGGACGTTTTATACAGGTTCAGGTTGCCGATATGCGGCGTGACCACCGGCTCGTAGCCGTTGTCGATCTGCACCTGACGCAGCCAGCGTTCGAGCGTATCGCGCAGGATCGTTCCCTTCGGCTTCCACAGCGGCAAGCCTTTGCCGACCAATGAACTGAACGTGAACAAGCCCAGCCGTTCGCCGACGATGCGGTGATCGCGGCGCTTGGCTTCTTCGAGCCGGTGCAGGTAATCCTGTAACTCCTCAGGCGATTCCCACGCCGTCCCGTAGATGCGCGTTAGCTGCTGGCGATTTTCGTCGCCGCGCCAGTACGCGCCCGCCGGCATCTTGAACGTGATGCTGACTGCGTCCGGGTTGATGTCGCGCGTGTTGGCGACGTGCGGACCGCGGCACAGATCCATGAACGTATCCTGCGTGTAGATCGTGATGCGCTCGGCGGGTTCGGCAATCGGGCTGCCGTTGTCGTCCACGCGCCCGCTGACGAGGTCGTTGATCAGTTCGACTTTATAGGGCTGATCCTTGAACAGCGCCAGCGCCTCTTCCGGCGAAACTTCGCGGCAGTCGAAGGCGTGATCGCCGCCAATGATCGCTTTCATCCGGTTCTCAACCCATTGCAAATCCTCTTCGTTGATCGGACGCGGCAGGTCGAAATCGTAATAGAAGCCGTCTTCAATCGGCGGACCAATAGCGATTTTCGCTTCGGGAAACCGTTCCAGCATGGCTTGCGCCATGATGTGGGCGGCAGAGTGACGTATGCGGTAGAGCTTGCTATCCTGATAAGCTGACATGACTCAGTTGACTCCGAGTAGACGTGACCGGAAAATTATAGCAGATTACGGCTTCAAACCACGAACGTCAGGCAGCCGCGCCCTGAAGCGTAATCGAACGACGCAGAAACCTCGCGCGGGCGCGCCCGCGTGAGCGCAGAGGCGGGTTCGCGCCCTGCCTCTACCGACGGCAATTCTGCTCAAAACGTCGTCGCGTCAAATGTCTGAAACTGCGTGGGGGGAGTATGTTCGTCGCCGTCAGGCGACGGTGATGTCGCTCTCGATCACGAGGACTTCATTGACGACAACCGCCGCCACTTCTGTGGTCGCGCGTTTGCCTTTGCGACGCGGCGGCTGCTGTTCGTAACCATCTTCATCCGTTACCAGCGTGAAGACGCTCTCGAATGTATCCAGCCCGAGCAGGTTGTCAATCGCATCTTCTATCGTGTCACGATCAAGATCGGCGACGATGATATGCGGCGTTTCCAGCGTAGCATAGTGAACTGCGGGCGTATCAGGCAGGGATCGGCTGACTTCATAGCTCAGATCCATCTGGCGCTGCAAATAGGGGAGCGTCACAAACGGTGCTGTATAATACGCGCCGTTTTCCATTTCGATGATGACATCGCAGGCGAGCTTTTCAGCGTTATCGTGCATCTCGACCCAGATGTGTTTAGGTATTTGAAGGTTAACATCCGACTTCATTATTGACTCTTTTCAACTCTTTAAGGTCCGCCTTTTTCCGGCGCTAAGCTACCTTAACAGATGCGACTCGTAAGCAGCATAAGCCTAAATTCAGGACATTGTCAATAACCCGCATGGTACTAATTCACCCGCCGAATTGGCGCAAAACAGCCCGCCGCAGCGTCACTCATCGAGGGTTGGCAGCGCCGCTAAATCGCCCTGAATCGTCAGGTTGTCACGCAGCACCCAACCGCTGCTGCCAGCCGTTGTTCGCGCCCACAGCCAGACGCTGTCGGCGCTGCGTCCGGTCAGGGTCAGACATTCGCTCGCCTGCGCCGCGCTGATGATTTCGGCATTGATATCCGGCGCTTGACGCAGGTTCTGCGCGTCGCTGATGACATACGCCACCGCTGCGCGCTGCGGTTCGCCGCTGGCGGACATATTCGCGCCCGCCCGCCATGCCGCGTTGTAATCCCCGGCACAGTCGTAGGTCAGCCGCCGGACGCTGCCCGTCTCCAGTTCCAGTAAATAGATCTCGTCATTGCCATCGCGATTGGACGTGAAGGTGAGGAAGCGCCCATCAGGCGACCAGCCAGGCTCCTGATCGTCCGCCGGGTTGGGCGTCAGGCTGCGCAGGCTGCCGCCGTTGTTGTCCATGACGTAGACGTTCCAATCGCCGTCACGATTGCTTTCAAAGGCGATCATCCCGCCGTCGGGCGACCAGACCGGGCGACCATTCCACGCAGGCGGGTCGGTTCGCGTGATCTGCCGGGCGGCGCGGCTTTCGACATCCATGATGTAAATGTCGTAGTTGCCGTCGCGGAAGGAGCGAAAGGCGATCTCCATGCCGCTGGGCGACCACGACGGCTCGCGGTCGTCGTCAGGGTGATCAGTCAGGTTGACAGGCGACGAGCCATCTTCATTCATGCGCCAGATATCATGCCAGCGCGCGCCGTCGCGGCGGCTGTTAAAGGCAATCCAGGCACCATCAGGCGACCAGCCTGCTTTGTCGTCCTCGCCATCGGCTGCCGTCAGGTTGGTGAGGAACGTTCCATCGGCGGTGATGGTGTGAATATCCCAGTCGTTGCTGCGCCGTGACGAGAAGGCGATCCGCGTTCCGTCGGGTGACCATGCCGGGCTGCCATTGCTCTCGCCCGATTCGGCGTCCGACTGGGTGATCTGCTCCACGCCGCTGCCATCGGGGTACATCGCGTACAGGTTATAGACGCCGTTCCGGTTGGATTCAAAAACAATCGGCGGCGTTTCCGGCGCGAGGGCGGGCATCCGGGTGTTGGTTGCCAGCATGGGCAGGGGGATATCGGTCGCGGTCGCCAGCGCAGTGTTCGCGTCTGCGGCGTCAGACTCTGTCTGCGGCTGCTGCGTGATGACGCAGCCCGCCACCAGCGCCGCCAATACCCAGAATCCAACCATCTGCCGCTTCATATATCGTCTATCGTCCGTTGATAGGCAGTAGGCAGCGCAGTTGCTGCCTGATCAGGTGTTAAGGTATCCGATTCCGGGCGAATGTGACACTCTACAGCGGCTGAAGCCGCGTAGCTTCTGTCGCACGCATGACCTGAACCGCGTCTACGTTAAGCGACACGGGTGTGTCCCACCCGGTACGTCTCAAAATATTAATCGCCGTGTTGTGGTCTCTGTCCATGCTGAGACCGCAGTCGCACTCAACCCATCGGGTGGACAGGTCGAAGTCTTGAAAAATCGCACCGCAACCAGAACAGCATTTCGACGTATACGTGGGGTCTACGAAGGCAGCCACACGTCCGGCACTTGCAGCCTTGTACGTGAGGTACTGCCGAAACATCGACCAACCGCTGTCGAGAATGCTTTTGCTGAGGTGCTTGTTTCGCGCCATGTTGCCAACGCGCAAATCTTCCAGCGCGATACCGTCATACTGCTGCACGAGATCAGTGCTGAGTTTATGCGTGAAGTCGCGGCGCTGGTTAGCGACGTGTTCGTGCCAGCGCTGCACTTGTCGCTTTGCCTTCCAGCGGTTCTTGCTGCCCTTTTTGGCGCGGGCAAGCTTACGCTGTCTGCGCCTGAGTTCCGCTTGCGCTTCGCGGTAGAACTTCGGGTTCTCAACCTTTTCGCCGTCGCTGGTGGTGATAAGCGCCGAAATGCCTACGTCGATGCCAACCACGCGACCCGTTTCCGACAGCGGCATACTATGCGACACTTCGCAAACGACCGCAATATACCACTTGCCAGCTTTGTGGATGACGCGCAAGGTTTTTGGCGTGCCTTCCATGTGCCTGTGCCAGCGAACAGGGACACGTCCGATACCTGTGATATGCAGCTTGCGCCCGTCTACCTTCCAGCCGTTGCCGTATTCTTTTAGCCCGAAGCTGTGAAAGCGATCACGACCTTTGAAGCGCGGATAACCCGGTGTCTCGCCTGCTTTGACGCGGCGAAAGAACGCCTGAAATGCTTTGTCGCAGTCCGACACGGCAACCTGCAAAATGTGGCTGTGAACACCGCGCGCCTGCGGGAACGTCGCCTTGTAGTGTTTAACCTGTCGAAGCTGCTCTGTCCTGGACACGCTGCGCCCTTCAAGCTCGTATGCCCACTTGCGTTCGGACACGCACATATTGTAGAAGCTGCGGGCGCAGGCAAGGACGCGAAACAGGTTGCGCTCCTGTCGCTTGCTGGGGTACAGGCGGTATTTGAATGTTTTCAGGCGTGTGCTAGGTGGTGTTGACATTTTCATCTGAACCTGATGTTTTGGTTGAGTACAAATGTCAACACAACCTAGAATTGCTCATGCTCTGACCTCGTGTGTCGGAGAGCCAGTGGGCGTTGCTGCGCCGCGACTGGCATTTATAATTCTAGTACGGATGTGCGTCTGCTGCAACATTCGGTCAAAACCTTCAAGCGCGACGAAACCAGTTTCGTAAACCTCTATGCCTAAAGGCATGAGGCTTGCGGTGGGCTAAAGCCCTAAACGGTCAAAAAACGCGAAAGCTGTGATATGATAATATCGTTGTCCAGGCTGTGTTGACCTTTGTACCTGAACCCGGCGTTTTGGTTGAGTACAAATGTCAGCACAACCTAAGGCATCTGCCGAAATCGTTCAAACCGCGATAACGCAATACTCTAATTCTGGCACGTTTGCGTGCCGCTACCCAATTCTGAGGTCTTGTGCAATTTACTGAACTGAAATTGATTGATCCCCTTCTGCGCGCGGTGCGCGCGGAGGGTTATGACACGCCTACGCCTATCCAGGAACAGGCGATTCCCCCCGTACTGAACGGACGCGACCTGATCGGCTGCGCCCAGACGGGGACGGGAAAAACGGCAGCCTTCGCGCTGCCCATCCTACAGCGTCTGAACGCCGCGCCCACCAATACCCGCCAGATTCGGGTGCTGGTGCTGACTCCAACCCGCGAGCTGGCAGCCCAGATTGGCGACAGCTTCGCCACCTATGGTCGCCATCTGCCGCTGAAACACACCGTCGTCTTTGGCGGCGTTGGTCAGTCGCCGCAGGAAGCGGCGCTGCGCCGGGGGGTGGATATCCTCGTGGCAACGCCCGGTCGCCTGCTCGATCTGATGCAGCAGGGGATCATCCGGCTGACCGGCATCGAAATCTTCGTGCTGGACGAAGCCGACCGGATGCTTGACATGGGCTTTATCCATGACGTGCGCCGCGTGGTCGCCGCGCTGCCCAAAAGGCGGCAGACGCTGTTGTTCTCCGCCACCATGCCCAAAGAAATTCAGGATCTGGCGCAGAATATCCTCATCAATCCGGTGCATGTCGAGGTCACGCCGCAGGCTACTACGGTTGAGAAGATCGACCAGCACCTGTTTTACGTCGAACATAAGGACAAGCGCTACCTGCTGGAACACCTGCTTCAGGATCGCGAAGCCCAGCGCGTGCTGATCTTCACCCGCACCAAACACGGCGCGAACAAGGTCGTCAAGCAGTTGGGGGACGCGCGGATCGTGGCGGAAGCCATTCACGGCAACAAGAGCCAGACCGCCCGCGAGCGCGCCCTGCTGAATTTCCGCAACGGCGTCATTCGCGTGCTGGTGGCGACTGACATTGCCGCCCGCGGCTTGGACGTGGAAGGGATCACCCACGTCATCAACTACGACCTGCCGAACATCCCCGAAAGCTACGTCCACCGCATTGGACGGACGGCGCGCGCCGGGGCAGAGGGCATCGCCTACTCGTTCTGCGCTGAGGACGAACGTCCTTACCTGCGCGACATCGAGAAGATGATCCGCCTCAAGGTTCCGGTGGTGCGCGAGCATCCCTATATCTCGCCGCTTGGGGCGCAGCATCCGGGCAGCGCCCGCCAGCAGCCCGCCCCGCGTCCGCCGCGTCCGCAGAGCCAGTCGCGCCCTCACGGGCAAAACGGCGTGTCGAACGGCTCGAACGGCAACGGTGGGCGCAGCCGTAACCGCCGCCGGAATCGAACCAATACGACCAACCGGGCTGACTACCGAGCGTAAAAATCAGGAGTTGAAAGTAAAAAGTGAAAGGTTGAAAGGCATTTGCTTTCAGCTTTTCACTTTTCGCTTTTTGTGAAGCCTATGAGCCAGACGATTTCCATCAGCGCCCTGTACACCTACCCGGTCAAATCGTGCGCGGGCATCTCGCACCGGCAGATCGCCATTACCGATACCGGTCCCCTGTATGACCGCCGCTGGATGATCGGCTGCGACAGCGGCGGCAGCACGCTGGCGCAGGTCACCCAGCGCGAGGTGCCCAAACTGGCGCTGGTGCAGCCGACGATCACCGCCGACAGCCTGATCCTGAGCGCGCCGGGTATGCCGGATTTGTCCATTCCACTGGATGATCGGGCGCAGACCGCCGCCCCGATTACGATCTGGCGCGACAGCGTCACCGCCCATGACGAAGGCAGTGAAGCGGCGGTCTGGTTCAGCGATTTCCTGAATGTGGATGTGCGGCTGCTGCGGATGCCGGACGACTGCTACCGCCGAGTCAGCCCGGAATATTCGCCCGAACCGGCACAGGTCGGCTTTGCCGATGCCTATCCGCTGCTGCTGATCTCCGAAGCCTCGCTGGCTGACCTGAACGAGAAGATGGCGTCAAGGGGAAAGCCTTCGCTGCCGATGAATCGCTTCCGTCCCAGCGTGGTGGCTGCGGGCTGCGCGCCGTTCGCCGAAGATGGCTGGAAACGCTTTACCGCCGCTGGCATCCCGTTTGATGTGGTGAAACCCTGCGCCCGCTGCGTGACGACGACGGTTGAACAAAGCCAGGGCGTGGTGCTGGACAGCGCCGAGCCGCTGGCGACGCTCGCCACTTATCGCAAAGCGCCCAATGGCGTGTTGTTCGGGCAGAACGTCGTCCACCGCGCTTTGGGCACGCTCCGTGTCGGGGACGTGGTGACGGTGCTCAGCAGCTAGCAGCAGCGGCTCAATTGGACATCGCTGGTTTCACCTTGCTATAATGAAGAACATAACAGCTTGCCTGACGCTGAAGGGTATCTCATTATCACCTTTTACCCTGGAGAGCGAACGGGATATGAAAATTAGTTACAGCCGCGATGTTGACATCTTAATGCTGGAGCTTGATCAGAGCCTGTCCATTAGTCACGCTGAACATGTGGGAAATACGATCATTCACCTCAGTCCAGATCAACAGCCCGTTCTCATCGAGATTTTGCAGGCGCGAGAGTTTGTGAGCGCTCTGGTTGATGCCGTTATGCAGCCGGACGCCGTAGCTTAATAGTCGTTTCACGAACGGATGGCGAATAGTTTCATGGCAAATTGGAAACGCGCGCTGCTCGGCGTGATGGTCAATTTTGAGGAGCGTTACGACGACGCTAAATTCCGTCTGCGGCAGCGCCTCGGCATTGGCGAAATCTGCCTCGTGCCGTACCTCGGACACGGAACGGCGACTACGTTCTACCTCAAAGGGCGGGTGCTGCGCGATAAAAATATCTCCAGCGCGATGGAAGACGACTCGATCTGGCTTAATCTGCTCAACATGTACAAACGCTATAATAGCGATGAAATCCCCGGCGCGGTTGTGCGGGCGCGCTTCGGCGATCTGGTCGAAGAAGTGACCGCCGACAGCGAAGGCTTCTTCTTGTTTGAGCTGCATCCGTCATCGCTGCCACAGCTTGACGATATCTGGTATGACGTTGAACTGGAGCTGGTCGATTATCCCGGTAAGGCGAAGAACCCGGCGGAGCCGCAGGAAGTCCGCGCCACCGGCAAGGTGATCGTGCCGCCGCCAGAGGCGCAGTTCGGCGTGATCAGCGACATTGACGACACGGTGCTGCGAACCGACATTGTCAATCTGGTAGCGATGGCGCGCAACACCTTCCTGATGAACGCGCACACCCGGCTGCCCTTTGAAGGCGTGGCGGCGTTTTACGACGCGCTCCGGCGCGGAAGCAGCAACCAGCAGAACAACCCCATCTATTACGTTTCCAGCGGCGCGTGGAATCTGTACGACATGATTGTAGACTTCTTCGTCGTGCGGAACATCCCGCTGGGACCGCTGTTCATGGTTGATTTTGGACTCACGCGCGAGCGTTTCATCACGCCGAGCCACCACGAGCACAAGGTCAAAACGATTCAGAACCTGCTCAACACGCACCCAACGCTGCCATTCATCCTGATTGGCGACAGCGGGCAGAAAGACCCTGAGATTTATCTGGAAGTGGTCAGCAGTAATCCGAAGCGCATTCTCGCGGTCTATATCCGCGACGTGACGCTGGACACGCGCGACGCCCAGATTCATCTGCTGCGCGACCGCGCCAAAGGGTTAGGCGTGGAGATGGTGCTGGTGCCGGATACCTTCGCCGCCGCGCAGCACGCCGCCGAAAAAGGTTTCATCACCCCCGAAAAACTGGCGGTTATCCTCAAGGAACGCGACGAGGACAAGGAAGCGCCCACGCCGCTTGAGGCTGCCGTCAAACCGGATGCGCTGGAGATGCCGCTGGCTGACGACTAGGTTTTCATATCCGCCATCACCATCCCTGCCGCCACACGCCCGGATAGCGTGACCATCGGAACGCCGCCGCCTGGGTGGGCTGTACCGCCAGCGAAGTACAGCCCGCGCACGTCGGAAGCGCGGTTGTGCGGGCGGCGCAGCGCGCTAAACCGGTCATTCGAGGACGCCCCGTAGAGCGCGCCGCGCCGCGCGCCGGTCAGCCGTTCGAGGTCAGGCGGCGTCACCATGCGCTCGGTAAAAATGCTGCCGCGCAAGTCAAACCCGAATGTCGCCAGTGTCGCCAGCACCTGATCGCGGTAAGCGTCTGCTCCCACTGACCAGTCGAATCCAGCGCCAAGCGGCGGGACATTGACCAGCACGAACCAGTTCTCGCTGCCTTCCGGCGCGTGTGCCGGATCGGTCTTTGAGGTGATCGCCACGTACACTGTCGGGTCATTCGGCGGGATGCCGCGCGCGAAGATGTCGTCAAATTCGCGGCGGTAATCCCGGCTGAAGAAGACGTTATGGTGGGCTAACCGGGGATGCGTCCGGTTTATTCCCAGCAGCAGGATGAAGCCGGAACAGGATGGCTCGGCGCTGGTCAGCTGCTTCAACCGCCGGGGAGAAACGACGTTTCGCGGCAGCAGCTTTTCGTAGACCGTCGCCACATCGACATTGGCGATGATCGCGTCGGCGGGAATGAAGGACTGAGAAGCAGTATCATCAGGACTGAGCGCGGCATGATGCCCTGCGTTCGCCCTGACGCCAGTTACCCTGCCGCCGGCGACGACAATCGATTCCACGCGGCAGTTCGTCACAATCTCAACGCCCAGCTCGCGCGCCAACCGTTCAAAGGCGCGGGCAATGCTGTAGATGCCGCCCTGCGGATAGCAGACGCCGCCGTTTAGCTCCACGTGCGCGATGACGTTCAGCGTGGCGGGCGCCAGGTAAGGACTCGCGCCGACGTAAGTGGCGAAGCGCCCCAGCAGTTGGCGCAGTTGGTGCGACTGCACGAAGCTGCCAATGCTGGTCGCCATCGTCCGCAGCGGGTCAACCGCGGGCATATCGCGCAGCGGCGTGCGCGCCAGCCGCCGCAGGGTTGGCGGATCGCGGTAGATGAACACGCCGCCGGTGACGTCGTGAATGCGCCGCGCGTAACCGAGGTAACGCCGGTAGCCCTGGGCGTCGTTTTCCCCCGCCAACGCCCGGATTCGTTCGGTCATTACATCGGGATCGGCGGTTACATCCAGACTGCTGCCATCGGGATAAAAGCAGCGGGTGATCGGATCGACGGGCAGCAGCGTCAGGTAATCTTCCAGCCTGCGCCCGGCAGCGGCGAACAGGTCTTCAAAGACGTGGCGCATAGTGATGACCGACGGACCCATGTCCCAGCGGCAGCCGTCCGCCGTCACCTGTGCCATCTTGCCGCCGACGGCTTCGTTCTGCTCCAGCACTGTCACGCGGTGACCGCCAGCGGCAAGGTGAATAGCTGCGCTCAGCCCGCCAATGCCCGCCCCGACGATGAGGATACTTTTCTTAGTCTTCAGCACTTCTCTCTATTGCCCTGCCGTTGGCGTGGCGGCTGGGTCGGGCGTGGGCGGCGCGCTGAACAGCACCGTATCCAGAATGGTTTGAAGCTCATCCTGCGCCGTGTCCATAGCTTCGATTGGCTCGGTGTAGACGTAGAAGACGAAGTTGAGGTTGAACTGGCGCAGTCCCGCGAACCAGCCGCGCGTATCCGGCAGTTCAGGGCAGTCCACCGCCGCGAACTGCGTCCCTTCCGCCGCCATCCTGCCGACGCTGTATTCACGCCGCAGATCGGTGCCGACGTTGCAGCCGTTCTCGACAATCGCCAGCCGCAGCAGGCGCAGCCCATCCAGCCACAGCCCTTCGCGCAGCATCTCCGGCGTGATAGTCGTTTGCAGCCCGTCGGTGCGCAGCAGGTTGGGGAAGCTCCACAGCAGCACAATCGTGCCAGTTCCGCCGGTAATGGGTCCCTGGTAGACGGCAAAGGGAATGGTGCGGATGGCATCGACATCCTGAAGCACCAGATTGTCATAGCCGGTTTCCCAGCCGCTGGGCAAGCCGATGATCAGCGGCGGCGGCACCTGCTCGTTCATGGTTGGCGGCAGCACAACCGCCTCGTCGGTTGTCTCTGGCGTCGTCTCGACAAGCGCCTGCTGGAGTCGCTCGTTGAACTGCCGCACCGCCAGATCGATGGTGAAATTCAGGCTTTCGCTGTCTGTCAGCGACGAAGCATCGTTCACGGTGACAAACGGAATCTCGGTGAAGATTTCGTTGCTGCTCACCTGCCGGTCGGCTTCGGACAGAATTTCGTCGGCATGGTTGCCGGTCAGACAGGCATCCCAGAGGGCGAGATCGAGGGCGAGCCGATTCGCCGCTTCGACCAGCTTTGCCTGGCTGAACGGATCGCTGTCCGTCTGTGCCGACTCAAACAGATGATTGGTGAAGCTCCAGAAGCCGTCCTGCTCGCCCGCGCACAGCGCCGCCCGCGCCGCCTCGCGTTCGTTGGCGATATCGCCGCGACCCGCCAGCGGCACTATCGTCAGCAGCACCTCGCCGCCGCGAATGCGATCTGCCAGCGGCAGGACGGTGTCGGTGTAGAAATCGCGCGACGCCTGATCGCCAAAGCCGACGTAGACGGTTACGGAAACCGGCGCGTTGGAGAAGCCTAGCTGCGGGAAACCAGTTGGCGAAACGGCTTGCGGCAGCCGGTCAAAGACAGCCGAGGCTGGCGGATTGGTGACCTGCGCTACCGGCAGCGGCGTATCCGACGGAACTGGCGTCGGCGCGGGTGGGCTGGCGGCGGGCGTTTGCCCGGAGCAGGCAGCCAGCAGCAGACCTATCAGCAGCAGGAATAAGCGGTGAGATTTAGAGAAAGATATGTTCATCCGGGGAACTTCCCGTGTGTAAGCGCCAGCAGACAGCAGCAATGGTAACACAGGTGCGAACGGCGGAAAAAGGCGCGGCGAGGATTGGTGAAATGGGCGACTCACCGGTAAACCGAAGGTTTGCAGCCGCCCCTACCGCTGACCGCGCCATTTCTGACTGCGTTTATTTGAGATAGTAAGCGGTGTATTCGCCATCTCTGGAGTAACCCAGTTTCTCAGCCAGTCCACACGACTCTTGGTTGGCAGCATCCCAATGAGGGGCAAGCTGACGCTCGAGACACCAGCGCAGAAGCTGGCAGGATAACGCGGTCGCTATGCCCTGCCGGTGATGATTGGGATTCACCACGATACTCACTTCAATCGCGCTGCTGCAGACCAGCGACGAATAGGCGCAGCCGATGATGGCATCATCTTTCATCAGGCAGAAGCCGATGCCGCGCTGCACAAAGTCGTTCGCTGAGTCGAAGGCACCAATGTCGAGATAGGGACTGCCTGCGCCCGCCAGGGTAGTGTCTACCGGACGCACGTTAGGCGTGTTCGCATTGTCTGAAGCCAGTTTCCGCAGGTGCTCCAGAGAGAGGGACTCCGATGAATACCGCCAGCGCTTCACGGGTATCAGGCGGTCGCCAAATGCACTTTGTGCCGCCTCTTGCCAGCCGTGTGAACCTGCCATGAGCAAGCGCCCGCCTGGGATTTGGCTGAGGAAATCGCATCCGGCATCGGTGGAGAAATCGCCTGCCAGATAGCAAAAGAACTGGGTCTGATCGATCATCCAGAATTGGGGATCCGCTGGTGAATCGACCCATGCCTGACCCATCTGATCCTCAACTGCGCAGGCTATTGAAATGTCCACAATCGGCACCTTGGCGAAGGCGCGCGCCAGGCGCAGGCGGTTTGGGCGCGTCAGCAAATATGGAAACATAATTATCCTCAGAAGTATCAAATACTCATAACAGGTTATAATAGTTGTCAAAATATTACAAGGGACTACCAAGTTGTCAGGATGGTTCACAATGGTCAGGAGAAAAACGCGCGCTGCGCCCCTGTCACCAGTGCGTTCAATCTTTGTGATGTAAAAAACAAAAAGGGCGCAGCACGCCGCGCCCCTGCAAACTCGATATCAACCGTTCAGAACCTCAAACCAGTCCCAATGGTTAATAGTCCTGCTTTTGCGAGAGGACGGCGGGGTTGACGACGTTGTTGTATTCGCCGTTCAGCAGCGCGTTGACCACCAGCTTCGCCGCGTCAACAGCGACGACGATCTGCGCGTCTTCGGTGCTGGCGGCAAGGTGCGGCGTGTGAACCACGCCCGGCAGCCCGATCAGCGGGTCATCGGCTGGCGGCGGCTCCTGCGCGAACACATCCAGTGCCGCGCCTGCTACGTGACCACTCTTGATCGCCTCAGCCAGATCGGCTTCGTTGATCAGCGCGCCGCGCGCCGCATCGACGATGCGGACGCCGGGCTTCATGCTGGCGAGGCTGTCCCGGTTGATCATCTCGCGGGTTTCGTCGTTCAGCAGCGCGTGCAGGGTGATAAAGTCACTGCGCGCATACAGTTCGTCCAGCGATACCAGCTCGATGCCGAGATCAGCGGCAATATCCGCCGCGATGTAGGGATCGTAGGCGATGACGGTCATCTCGAATGCCAGCGCCCGCTTTGCCACTGCCCGCCCGATGCGCCCCAGACCGACGACGCCGAGCGTCTTAGCGCGCAGTTCCACGCCCATAAAGGCTTTGCGGTCCCACCTGCCCGCGCTCAGTGTCGCGTGCGCCTGCGGAATCTGCCGGGCGAGCGCCAGCATCAAGCCAAAGGTGTGTTCGGCGGTTGAGATGGTATTGCCGTCGGGCGTGTTCATGACGACCACGCCGCGGGTGGTTGCTTCGGGAATATCGACGTTATCGACGCCCACGCCCGCGCGGGCAATGACTTTGAGCTTCGCGGCGGCGGCGAGGACTTCGGCGTCGATCTTGTGGGCGCTGCGGATCACCAGCGCATCGGCGTCGCCGACGGCGGCGAGCAGGTCAGCCCGTGAGATCTGCCCGTTCGCGGCAAAGGTAATGCCATTGCCCGCCTGCCTGAGCACGTCAACAGCGGATGGATGAACGTTATCCGGTACCAGAATATGATAGGTCATTGGCTGTCCCCAACTAAGAATTCGTCCAAGCCTGAGAGGACTTCTTCAAGCGTCGAGACGGACATATCGCCCATGTGGGCAATACGGAACGTCTTACCCTTGATCTTGCCGTAGCCCTTGTCCATCGAGAAGCCCTTGCCGCCCATGAACTTCGCCATGTCATCGACGCTGAAGCCTTTGGTATTGGCGAGGGTGGTGACGGTTGGCGAGCGATAGCCATCCTGCGCGTACAGCGCCAGTCCCCGGTTGTGCGCCCAGGCGTGGGTGATGTCACGCATCTGAATATGCCGCGCCCAGCGGTTCTCCAGTCCTTCGGTCATCACGTCGTCAAGCTGGCGGTCTGCCGCGAACATCAGCGACACCGGCGGAGTGGATGGCGTGTTGTTCTTCTGGAGCAGGGTATCGATTTCGATAAAGTCAAAATAGTAGCCCCGGTTGGTCACTTGTTTGGCGCGTTCCAGCACCCGGTCGCTGACGGCGGCGAAGGCAAGTCCGGGCGGCAGCGCGAACGCTTTCTGCGACGACGTGAGCGCTACGTCAATGCCCCAGTCGTCGGTGCGCAGTTCGGCGCCGAGAAAGCCGCTGACCGTATCGACCAGGAACAGCGTATCTTCATACTGGCGCACCACCTCACCGATCTCGCGGATCGGGTGGGTGACGCCAGTGCTGGTTTCATTATGGACGGCGCAGACGACGTCGTACTGTTCTTTTTGCAGGGCGGCTTGCACCATTTCGGCGGTGTGCGCTTCGCCCCAGGGAACTTCGATCACATCTACTTCTTTACCGTTCAGGCGGCTGACATCCGCCCAGCGCTCGCTGAACGCGCCGCCAATAAGGTGCAGCGCCTTCCTGCCATCGCGGATGCAGTTGCGGGATGCGCCTTCCCACAGTCCGGTGCCGGATGACCCCTGCACGAAAACGCGGTTCTGGGTCTTAAATGCCAGCCGCAGCTTAGTTTGCATGCGCGCGAACAATTCGGCAAAGGCAGCCGAACGGTGTCCGATCATCCATTCCGCCTGCGCGTCGAGAATTTCCGGGCGCACTTCCACTGGACCGGGTAGCACTAATTTTTTGTGATTTTCTGTTCGCATGTGGGATCCCAACACCTTGTGACAAACGGAGCAATACTTATTGTAGCGCACAGGATTTTGAAAAAACAATCACCCCAGGGTAGGCAAATGTAATGAAAAAGTGCGTGGATTTGTTGGGGGATCAGTGAAAATCGTGGTTAGGTAGGGGCGATGCAGGGGCGACTCGCCGAGTCGCCCCTACGGAATATATCTTCAAGGTTCACCACCCCATTGTGGTGAACGGCGGCTTTACCCCACCGCCTGCCACGCGCCTGGGCTGCTGGCGGGGGTGAGCAGCGCGACTCGCCCGTCGGGCAGCGTGACAACCAACGCATCTGCCGACGACTGGATCATCGCCAGATACGAGCCTTCGGGGGTCGTTGCCCAGCCTGCCAGTTCCTGGTTCGCCCCCCACAGCGCCGCGAAAGTGGGCGACGGCGCGAAGAAGCCCGACGGCGGCTCGGTTAAGCCGTCAAATGCGCCGGGCTGACCGACGATAACCGTATTCCCAATCGTCAGGAAATAGACCTGATTGGTGACGCCCCGATAGATCATCAAGCCGTTCTCAAACTGCTGGACGATCACCTCAATTCGCTCGGCGGCGTTTGATGGACAGCCAGGCAGCGAGTCCACAAACCAGGCGTTCGGGCAGGTGGTCGTGTCTGCGCTCTGCGCTTCAGCCGTAGCTTCGCTGGTCGCCTCTGGCGGGATCACGGCAGATGCGCCGCGCCCGGCGATGGGGATGGTCAGCTCGCGCTGGTCGTATACGCGGCTGCTGTTCAGATCAATCAGCCGCACGCGCACCCGCACCTGAGCCACGTCAGCACCGGGGTCGCGAAGCTGGACGGCGCCGGTACCTGCTGAAGGCACAATCGGGTCAGGGCGTGGCAGCTCGGAATTGACGAAGCTGCCGTTCGGGAAGACCTGCTCAAAGACCAGATTGCTGAAGATCGGGCGCTGGGTGACTTCCCATGAGACAGGGATAATGACCGAGCCGCCGTTGATCTGGCTGTTTTCAATCACCAGATTTGAAGGCGTGAATACGTTGAAGCGGCGCGGGCTTGGCGTGACGCTGCCTTCGCCGGTCAGCGGCACGATCAACTCGCGCTGCGCCAGCGTGGTCGGCGCGCTCAAAGTTGCCAGCCGCACGCGAATGACAATCTGGTTGACGTTTTCGGGCGGCAGCAGCGGCGCAACCGCGCCCATCCCCGCCGACGGAACGTAAGGGTTGGGACGCGGCAGTTCGACATTATAAGCGCTGCCATCGGGGAAGACCTGCTCAAAATAGAGGTTGGTATCCGCCGGGCGCGGGCTGACGCTCCATGAAACCTGAATGCGCCCACCCGCCGAAATCTCCTGCCGCATGATGCCGGTAATGTTGGTGGACAGCGTCAGGTTGTAGCTCTGCGCCGTGACCGTCGGCGATGGCGTTGCTGTCGGCGGCGTGACGACCGGCAGCGTCACTTCCACGCGGTCATAGACGGTGCTGCTGTTGAGCGCGACCAGCGACAGGACGAAGCGGGCTGTTGTCGCGCCATTGCCCGGCGCTCGCGGGGCGATCAATCCCTGTCCTTCAGAGGCGACAATCGGATTCGAGCGCGGCAGTTCCACGTTGACGACGGTGCCGTTTGCCAGCACCTGCTCAAACACCAGATTGCTGTCGGCGGGGCGGTTCACCACCGACCAATGCACGACTACGCGGGCGGTGCCATCTGCCAGCGCGTTGGCGTTGAGTTCGGTCGCGTCGAGCGTGAAAGTGCGAATATCGGCGGCTGGCGCGGTGGTCGCGGTGGGCGTCGCGCCCGCGGGCAGCACCGGCAGCGCGATCTCGCGCAGGTCATAGACGCGCCCGTTCAGCAGGTCGAACAGGCTGACCCGCAGGCGGATCGACGTTTCGCCGCTGCCCGGAGAGACGGGCGCGGTCATGCCGTTGCCTGACGACGGTACAAATGGGTTATCGCGCGGTAGTTCGATGCTTTCGGTTGAGCCGTCGCCGAACACCTGCTCGAAGACCAGACTGGTGGTCGCCGGACGATTTGCCGTCGCCCACGATACTGGCACGCGCGCCGATCCGTTCGCCAGGTGATCTTCGTTAACGAACGTCGTCGTCGTGGTGAAGCTGGTAATCGAGGCGCGGTCGCCGACAGAGCCGGACGTGCCGCCGCTGACGATGGGCAGTCTTAGCTCCTGCTCGTCGAGGACGCTGCCGTTGAACAGGTTGATCATCCGCGCGCGCAGCACGATTTCAGCGGCATCGCCGCCGGGAAAAATTGGCGCGGCAAGCCCCTGCCCATTGGAGACGACCCACGGCAGCAGGCGCGGCAGTTCGACGTTGACCACGCCGCCGCCCGGCAGTATCTGCTCGAAGACCAGGTTGGCGGTCAGTGGACGATTTTCGGTTGTCCACGAAACGGGCACGCGGGCAGTTCGGTTCGCCAGATCATCGTGGGCTACGCTGTTGGCGGTGGTGGCAAATGAGGTGATCGCCGCTGTGCCGGTGGCGGCGTCCTGCTGAAGCGATGGAGCAGCGCTCACCGAGGCTGCCAGCAGAATAAAGACAAGGCAGACAAGCAGCAACTTTCGCATAATTGTTCGTCCCTTCGATGAGGCGGCGCATGGCACCTATCGCTATGGCACACGTAACAATAGTATTGTATGCGGTTTTAATAAATTACGCAGATTTTCCTGAGATGAGGTCACGCGGACGCGGCTTCAGGAGGGGATACCGTGACTGCCAGACTGAGACATATTTCTTTCAGGGGCGCAGCGTGCCGCGCCCCTACAGCCAGAATCCTATGAATTCGCCGCCGCGCCGCGCTTTGCTTCCACAGCGCGCACCGCCGCCGCGATAACGCTCATCCCCTCATCAAGCTGGTCGTCCGGCATGGTCAGCGGTGGTAGAAAACGAATGCCGTTCGAGTGAAGCCCCGCCCGCATACAGATGACACCGCGCCTGAGCGCTTCCGTTGCCACCTGGAGCGTCTCATCGACCGCAGGCGTCTTTTTCTCCCGGTCGGTGACCAGTTCCATCACCAGCATCGATCCCAGCCCGCGCACGTCGCCTACCAGCGGCACTTCCTGCTGCAAATCAAGCAGATGCTGGCGAATACGCGCCCCAACCGCTTCCGCGCGCTGTAAAAATGCTGGCTGCCGGATCATCTCAATCGCTTCAATCGCCGCCACGCACGCCAGCGGGTTGCCGCTGTAAGTGCCGCCCAACCCGCCGGGATGCGGCGCGTCCATCATGTCTGCCCGTCCGGTGACGGCAGACAGCGGCATCCCCGCCGCCAGCGATTTCGCCGTGACCAGCAGATCGGGCACGACGCCGTAATGCTCGACGGCGAACAGCCGCCCGGTGCGCCCAAAACCCGACTGGACTTCATCGGCGACCATCACGATGCCATGCTGCGTGCAAAGCTCGCGGATGCGCGCCATGAAACGCGGCGGTACAGGAATAAAGCCGCCTTCACCCAGCACCGGCTCGATGACAATCGCCGCCACTGCCTCAGGTTCGACATAGGCGACAAAGGCGTTCTCCAACCGGGCGACAGCGTCCTCGATGTACTCTTCCTCGCTGATGTCGATTGGACGGCGATAGAGATAGGGGAACGGCACGCGGTAAATCTCCGGCGCGAAGGGACCGAAGCCCTTCTTAAACAGGCTGTACTTGCTGGTCATCGCCAGGGTCAGGTTGGTGCGCCCGTGATAAGCGCCCTCAAAGACGATGATGGCGGGGCGTTTGGTGTAGCTGCGGGCGATTTTGACCGCCGTCTCAATCGCTTCAGCGCCGCTGTTGAGCAGCACTGTCTTCTTCGGGAAGTCGCCCGGCGCGATTTCGTTGAGCAGTTCCGCCACCCGCACATACGGCTCGTAGGTGCCAACAATCGCGCACAGATGGATCAGCTTTTCCGCCTGGTCCTGAAGCGCCTGGACGACGTTGGGCGGACAGTGTCCAACGGCTAACGCGCCGATGCCGCCCGCGAAGTCGAGCAGCCTGTTGCCGTCTACGTCGGTCACGACCGCGCCATCGGCACGCTCGACCGCAATCGTGGTTGACTTGGACGCGCCGCGTGGGGTAGCTGCCTCGCGCCGGGCGACGAGCGCGCGGCTGTTGGGTCCCGGAATCTCGGTCTGTAAGTGGATGCTGGACATTTCGGCTCTCTTTAAGAATAGATATATAAATATCGACTCTACCCATCGCGGCACATTACGGCAACCGGCGCGGGAGACGCTTTCATGCGAGCGCGCTTTTATCGCTTTTTTGCCGCTTTTTGCGGCACTTCTACAGCATTTTTCACCGCTTTCAGTACTATCATAATGGGGCACTATTGATGATGGCACCCATTACAGGAGGACTGAAGGTGAAGAAAGTATCACTGTTTGTTGTTTTTGGGCTGCTTTGCCTGATGCTGCTGCCGGGGATGCTGGCGGCGGCACAGTCGGGACTCGATTCCTCGCTTGAGTCCAATTACGGGGTTTACACAATTGAGGCGGGCTTCCTGCCCGATCCCTGGATATTCCCGATGTACAGCGGCGGCGATGTGGATGCGGGCAGGCAGAATCTCGGGGTCGGATGCAGCGGCAACGTGACCTCGCAGCCCGATCTGGTGATCGACTGGGCGACTGCATCCCAGAATCTGCACATCTTCTTTGTCGGGATGGACGACACGACCCTGATCGTGGAACTGCCCGACGGCAGCTATGCCTGCAACGATGATACCGTCGGCACCGATCCGAGCGTCAATATCTCCAATCCTGCTGGCGGCAACTACTCGATCTGGGTCGGGACGTTCGGGGCTGCCAATGATTATGTTCCCGGCTATCTGATGGTCACTGAGTTTGAGGACTCGCTGCCGGGCAGTATCGTGACGAATCTGCCTAATTTCGTCACCGTCTATGAAGACTTTGGCATTGAGTCGCCCCCAAGTACCGGGGACGCCGCCACGCCATCGACGCCCAACACCTCGCAGGGCGGCGGCGCGCTGAACCCCGACGGTGCTGCGACCTATGGCACGAGTACGCTTCAGACCGGCTTTTCGCCTGATCCGACCAGCGTCCAGATGAGCAGCGGCGGCAGCGTGGACGTGACGGCGCTGCAGGTCGGTAATGGATGCCGCGGCTTCACTGCCGATAACCCCGATTATCGTGTCGAGTGGTCTGGCGCGGGTGACCTGCTTCGCATCTTCTTCGTCAGCGCGGGCGATACTACGCTGATCGTGCGCACGCCTTCGGGTGAATATGTCTGCAATGACGACTTTGGCGGCTTGAATCCGCTGGTCGATATTGTCGGTCCGGCGGCAGGATCGTATGAGGTCTGGGTGGGGACGTTTGGCGTGGATGAAGTGATTCCGGGTTCGCTCTACATCACCGGCAGCGACAGCAGTGACCCGGCTTCGGTGAGCTAGGTTGTATTGACATTTGTACTCAGCCAACATGTCAACACAGCCTTGAAACAGTTGGCGTAGGGACACGACAGTGTCGTGTCCGCCTAATGTCGTAGAGGCTCAGGAATCATCCTGAGCCTCTACGATTTAGAAGAACCCGCGGCGCTGGAAACGCTCCTCTTTCCAGGGATCGCCATCGTTATGATAGCCCGCCTGCTCCCAGAAACCGGGCTTATCGACCGGGCTGAATTCGAGCGCGCGCAGCCACTTGGCGCTTTTCCAGAAATAGCGCTTGGGCACAAACGTGCGCAGCGGAAAGCCGTGATCCGGCTCCAGGAACTCGCCATCGAACTTGTACGCCAGCAGCACGTCGTCGTCCAGCATGTCGTCCAGCGGCATGTTGGTGGTGTAGCCATACTCGCAGTGGGCGATGACGTACTTCGCTGTTGGCTTGACGCCGAACAGTTTGATGAAATCGCGGAAAAGCACGCCTTCCCAGTCGGTGTCGAACTTGCTCCAGCGTGTGACGCAGTGGATGTCGGTCTTGACCGTCGTGGTCGGGATCTGCTGAAATTCCTGCCACGTCCAGCGCTTGTCGTTCTCGACATCGCCAAAGACGCGCAAATCCCAGGTTGCCTCGTTGAATCCCGGCGTGGGACCATAATGCAGCACCGGGAATTTCTGTGTGAGCGATTGCCCCGGCGGCAGGCGTCCTTCCTTCTTGATACGCTCTTCTTCCTTGCGACGACCCATTAAATCGTCTATAACGCCCATCGCGATATCCTTATCCTGATCTGCTGTGTTTCGATTATACATCGGAGAAACGACACAAAAGCTACTTTAGAAAAATTCTCATCATTCGTCCAGAGTGTTTATACTGATATTTGACGACGTATCGAAATGACGAGGCGTATGGGGCAGCACATCACATTGCAACAGGCGGTGCAGCAGCGAAACGCGCTCCGCGAAGCAGGCAAGAGACTGGTTTTCACCAACGGACATTTCGACCTGCTGCACGTCGGGCATCTCGACTATCTGGAGCAGGCGTGGGCGCTGGGTGACGCGCTGTTCGTCGGGCTGAACGGCGACGCCAGCACGCGGCGGCTGAAGGGAGAAGGGCGTCCACTCGTCCCGGCAGTGGAACGGGCGCGACTGCTGGCGGCGCTGCCGCCGGTGACGGCGGTCATCATTTTCGAGGAAGATACCGCGATCAACATCATCAGCGCTTTGCAGCCGGAGATTTACGTCAAAGGGGGCGATTACGCCCTGCCGGACGCTTCCCACGCCGTCAAGCCGCTGCCAGAGCGCCCGACTGTGGAAGCCTACGGCGGCAAGGTTGTGCTGATCGACTATCTGCCGGGACACAGCACCAGCGAACTGATCGAGCGGGTGAAAGCGCTGAAGTGAGGAGTGATGAGGGGATAGTACTGAGTATCGAGTACTGAGTACTGAGGAAAAGAAGTTGAAAGTGACAAGTGAAAAGTGAACCACTTTTGACTTTCAACTTTTGACTTTGAACTTGTTTTGGTGACCGCTAAAACTCAGTACGCGGCACTCAGTACCCAGTACTTCACCTGAAAAGGACTGGCAGCGGGATGAGGTGGTAGCCATAGACGATGACGCTGGCGACGATGCCCAACACCACGCCGCCGAAACCCACCCACAAGCCGGTGATGACGGAGCGACGCAGGGCGCGGCGGCTGCGCTTGCGCCGGGCTTCTGCCTGCAGGCGCAGCCGTTCCTGGATATGCGCTTCACGTTCGGCGGCGGACTGGTAGGCGCGAAGCTGGCGGCGCGCCTTTGTATTGAGTGGATTGATGGCGAGGATATTTTCCAGACAAACGCGCTTGTCTTCCGGCGTTTCCAGAACCCGGAGCAGCGCCATCCACACACGTTCGTCATACGGATCAAGCGTCGCTGCCTCACGCCACAGATCGTGCGCCCGACGGGTATTGCCCTCGGTAAAGGCGCTCTTACCCGCTTGCAGCAGATCATCAACGCGGCGGTTCCATTCACGTTGTTCGGTCGCCATCAGCCGCGATAACCCCCACCACTCTATAGACAGGACCAGGTTTACGAGAGCTGCCACCAATCGCCTGGGTAATCCTCTTCGTCTGGACTATTCGTGAGTTGAAACAGTTCCTGTGTGTTGATATCGAGAATGTAAATGTCCCAATTGCCGTTTCTGTCGCTCGAAAACGCCAGGTATCTGCCGTCCCGGCTGATCACCGGATAGAGATCGTTCGCCGGGCTGCGCATCAGCGGTGTGGGCGAACCGCCGCCATCCGCGCGGGTGATGAAGATATCGTTATTGTCCGGTTCCGTGCGCGGCGCGACCGCATAAACGATCTGCGTGCCGTCGGGCGAAAAGCGCGGCATCGTCTCGATGAAGCTGCCCTGATCGCTGGAAACCGGGATTTTACCACCAGTTGCCACATCGATCACCACGATGTCAGTCCCCGTCCCGCCAAGCGTGTCGTTACGCACCGCGACGATGCGATTGCCCTCCGGCGAAAAGCGGGGATAGCTGTAGTTGATATTGTCGTTGCTGAGGTTGCGCACCGCTGCACTGCGGGATGCGCCCGGTGGCAGGTCGAGCAGCGTCAGCAAAAAGACCTGGCTGATCTGCGGCGCGTCCTGCGAGTTGCCGACGAACACGATGGACTGCCCATCGGGCGAAAAGCTCGGCTGTTCCGGGCTGAGGATGCCCGCGCCCGTCCAGCGATCCGCCAGCGATTCAGCCTGAGTGCCGTTGAGATTCACCGCGTCAAGCGTGCTGCTGAACAGCAGGCTGTCATAGCGCGTGTAGGCGATGCGCTGTCCGGTTGGGAACAGGTTCACGTCCTTGCCAAGCTCGGTGCCAATCTGCTGGAACTGCAAACTGGAGTCAAAGTTGAAATAGCCCACCGGCAGATAATCGTTGCTGCGCAGATCGCGCCCACTCCAGGCGCTGAGGATGCCGGTTACGCCGGAAGGCGGCGGCAGCGATTCGGCGGTGGGTGGCACTGTCGCCTCTGGAGTTGCCGTCCAGGCGGGCGGCAGCGTTGGGCGGTCAAAGGTTGCCGTCGGTTCGGGCGTTGGCGTGGCGATAGCAAGCTGGGTCGCTGTTGCCGCTTCAGCCGTCCCGGTTGAGTAGATCACCTCGGCGGTATTGGTCTGGACAGCGGCGACTACCTGCGCGGTCGCATCAGCCGACCGCTGGTTGCCGCCGACGGTGACGATCAGCAGAATGATGATCAGCGTCACCACGATGAAGGCGCCGCCACCGGCGATCAGTGTAAGCTGGCGGCGGGTGATGCCCGGCATCACCTCTTCCTGGGCAATGACCTCTTTCTGCTTGGTGCTTAAGGCGTCCAGCGCTTTACGGGCGCGGTCGTTATTGGGGTTGATATGGATGACGTTCGCCAGACAGATGCGGCGTTCTTCGTCGGTATCGACCACCGACGCCAGCCAGAACCAGCCCTTTTCGTTGTTTTCGTCCAGTTCCACCACCCGCTCAAACTTTTCGCGGGCGTCGGCGCGTCTGCCGGCGCGGGTGTCCTCAATCCCCTGTTTTAGAATTTCCGCGATTTCGTTGGTACTCAATCCAATCCCTCTTTTCAGCGCGACACAAAGACCAGCGACTGCGCGTTGCGATTATTTTCCGTCAGCGGCTCGATTTCCCCCGACTGCACGCTGGCTGCGTACCAGCGGAAATTGCCGCTGTCGCGGTTGGAGGCGAAGAATATCCAGTGTCCATCCGGCGACCACACCGGCGACCGGTCTTCCGCGCTTCGGTCGTCGGGCGTGATCTGGATCGAGCGCGAGCCGGTGGCGTCCATCACGTAGATGTCGCCATCGCCCTGCCGGTCGCTGACGTAGACGATCTGCGTCCCATCTGGCGACCACGCGGGCGCGTAATTGTTGCCCGGCTGGTCGGTCAGGCGCGTGATCGTGCCGGTTTCCAGCGCGTAGGTGTAAATCTCCGTAAAGCCAGGCGTATCGACATCCGACGTATAGGCGATCAGGCTGCCGTCGGGCGAGAACGCCGGGGCGTTATCAATCGTCAGATTGTCGGTCAGGCGGCGCGGCTCGCCGCCGCTGCTGCTGATCAGATACAGATCGGCGTCGCCGTCTTCGCTGCTGGCAAAGACGATCTGCGTCCCATCCGGCGACCAGTCGGGGTCGGTCAGGCTGTCACCGTTCATGTTCGTCAGCGGTTCGGCGCTGTTGATCTCGTCCAGCAGCCCGACCATCAACTGCGGGCGGCTGGTGGGCAGCGCAGCAGCGTCGCCGGTTTCTTCAGTTGTCGTTTCGGAAGCCGAGTCGAACATCCGCACGAAGGCGATGCGCTCGCCATCCGGGCTGAGGGCTACATCGCTGAAGCCGCCCTCAGTTTCAAGCAGCAGTTCTTCACCGCCAATGGCGGTAAACAGGCTCGGTTGGGCATTGGCGTCCTGATAATCGCTGTAGAGAATCTCATAATCCCGAATCGGCGGCGGCGCGGCAGTTGGGGCGATGGTCGCCGAGGGTTCGGGCATTGTGGTCGGCGTGAACGTTGGCGGCAGCTCGACTGCATTTGGATCGAGCGTGACGACGATGCCAAAGAAGGTTGCCGTCGGCAGCGGCGTTTCGGGGGTGGGTGACTCGGTCGGGCGCATGGCGGCGGCGAAGGTGTTTTCGATATTCTGATCCAGCGGCGGGGGCGCGCTTGACAGCAGCACTACACCGACCACCAGCAGCATCAGCACGATCACCACGCCAGCAGCGATGAGGTAGGGATTGGGTCCGGTCTGGCGCGGGGCTGACGAACTGGCTTCAAACGATCCTTCGCGCGGCATCCCACCCAGACGCGCCAGCGCTTCGCGGGCGCGATCATTCTTGGGATTCACCTGCAAGGCGCGTTCAAGGTAAGCGCGTCGCTCAGCGACCGTGTCCATGACTGAAGCCATCCACATCAGGGCGGCTTCGTTGCTGCGTTCCTGTATCAGCACCTGCTGAAGCAGGCGGCGCGCGGTCAGTTTATCGCCGCGCCGGGCGGCTTCAATGCCTTCTCTCAGTCTTTCCTGTACGCTGGGGTCTGCCACGGCGCTTTACTCCTAAATCGGTCTGGTTAGCAGGAAAATGAAGACGACGACGGCAAGCACCAGCAGCACCCCGGCGATGACGCCGAAGACCAGCAGCGTGCGGTTGTCCTTGGCGCTGCGCTTATACTGCTGCTTATTGAGAGTCCCGCGAGCCGCTTCGTTGTTGGGATTGACCGCCAGCACCCGCTGGAGCCACTGGTTGCGTTCGTTGCGGTTATCGGAAAGCTTCGCCATCCACATCATTGCGCGCTCATTGCGCTTGTCTTCAGCCAGCACCCGGCGGAACATGACGCGCGCCGCCGTCCGGTTGCCTGCCTGGGCGGTGCGGATTGCCATCTTCAAGAGTTCTTCCCGGTTAGGGGAGTGCGTCGAATCCTCCTGAAACTGAGAACTTGCCATAGACCTCTCGCTTTCCCCGGAAAAATAGTATCCCATTCATTGTATGCCAAACTCTCCAAAGCAGTGCAGTAATGTTAAACTAGCACCACCAGGTGGAGATAGATATAGCACAGTGCCGACACGAGGATCAGCGCATCGACCCGATCCAGCACGCCGCCGTGACCGGGCAGGATATTGAAGCCGACAATATGCGAGTCCTTGACGTCAAACAGGCGCTTCAACCACGATTCAACCAGGTCGCCCAGAATGGCGAAGAGTGGTCCGAGAATCACGAGGATCAGCAGCGGCAGGCTGAATTTGCCGGCTGCCAGCAAAATGAGGATGCCCGGCACCATGCCGCCGAAGATGCCGACCACCGCGCCTTCGCGCGTCTTTTTGGGCGAAATGTGCGGCGCGAGCTTGGTTCTGCCCCACAGCCGCCCGCCAATGTAGGCGAACGAGTCCGTCCCCCAGGTGAGGGCGAACACCAGCAGAATCCACATCAGACCATCGGGCAGCGCTCGTAGACCTATCAGGAACCCGGTTGGAAAAGCGACGTAGAACACACCCGCCAGTGTCATCAGCACTTGCAGCAGGCTGCGCCGGAGATCGTTCGGGTGACGGATCGTTTCGAGGATGAAAGTGATCGCCGCGCCAGCCACCAGCGCGCCGATCCATAGGCGGTTGTCCTGAAAGTGGAATGCCAGCATCACCAGGGCGCTGACCGGCACGCCGATGAGCGTGCTGCCCTGCACCTCGCGCTTCTGCGCCAGCAGGTAGAACTCTGCCACGCCCACGCAGGCGAGCGAACCCGCCATCAGGGTGAAAGGAACGCCGCCCAGAATAGTGGCGATTAGGACAATTGGCAGCAGCACCACCGACGTCAGAATGCGCTGGGTGAGGTTGGAGGGCAGTTTTTCAGTTGGCTGTGCCGGTTGTTCGCCCGGTATCGTCGTCATGTTTCCAGTGCTCTTGCAAAACTCCCTTTTCATTGTAACAAAAGTTCAATCTCTGTGCTGTGAAGATTGAACACCTGCCGCCTGATCGTCGTAGTGATTGGTGGACTTTATTGCGGATGACCTCCATTCGCCCTACAATCCAAACCCGGCATTTGAACAAATTAGAATGGGAAAGCGAGTGTAAATGGCACGCTACCACTATCAGCAGTTCGCGGCAACCCGGATTTATTACCCGGGCGTTGCCTATTCACCTGATGGGAAGCAGGTTGCCCATATCACCAATACCACCGGGCAGTTTAACCTGTGGACGATCCCTTCCGGCGGCGGCATCCCGCGCCAGCTTACGGCGTATGCCGATAACACGGTTCGCAGCATGGCGTGGTCGCCCGATGGCGAGCAGATCGCCTTCAGCGCCGACCAGAACGGCGACGAATTTCATCAGATCTACCTGTTTGGCAAACAGGGCGGTTTCCCCACCCAGTTAACCAATAAGATGGATGCCCAGCACAGCCTGGACGCCGAAGCCTTCTCGCCGGATGGCAGGACGCTCGCTTATGCCGCCAACGACGACAATCCGGCGAACATGCGCCTGATCCTGCGCGATGTGACCAGCGGCGAAATCACCTATCCCATTCAGCAGGACGGGCTGTTCTTCCCGGCGGCGTGGTCGCCCGACGGACGCAAGCTGTCGGTGGTGAAATTCAGCAGCAACACCAACCAGGATATCTGGCTGCTGGATCTCGAAACGGGTGAAACCACCAACACGACGCCGCATGAAGACAAGATCATCTTCCTGCCCGGACCGTGGGCGCGGGATAGCAGCGGTTTCTATCTGCTGACCGATCAGGGACGCGAATTCAAGGGGCTGGCGTTCTACAGCATCGCCGCTGGCAAGTGGGATTGGGTCGAGACGCCGGATCACGATATCGATCATATTGTGCTGTCCAGAAATGGGCGCGTGCTGGTCTGGGAAACCAACGTCAACGGCACGTCTAAACTGCTTGGGCGCGACCTGACAACCGGACAGGCGCTGCCGATGCCCGACCTGCCGCTGTGCGTCGTCAACGCGCTTGACGTTTCACCCGATGGCAGCCGCGCGACGCTGATCATAGGGCAGCCGACGGAAGCCTCTAACCTATATGAGATCGATTTGAACACGGGCGAACTGCTGGCGCTCGGTCAGAGCATGTTGGGCGGCGTGCCCGAAAGCGAGATGGTGCAGCCTGAGCTGGTGGAATTCCCCACCTTCGACGGACGCATGATTCCGGCATGGCTCTATAAACCGAAGAGGCAGGGACAGGGCAGGCTGCCGGTGGTGCTGTCCATTCACGGCGGACCCGAATCGCAGGAACGCCCGTATTACGCCTATACGGGACTGTACCAGTACCTTCTCAGCCGGGGATTTGCCATCCTCGCGCCCAACATTCGCGGCTCAACCGGCTACGGCAAATCGTACCAGTACCTCATCCACCGTGACTGGGGCGGGGCTGAGTTGAAGGACATTGAGGCGGCGGCGAAGTATCTGCAATGCCTCGACTGGGTAGACAGCAGCCGCATTGCCGTCTACGGCGGCAGCTTTGGCGGTTTTGCCACCCTCAGCGCCCTGACGCGCCTGCCGGATTACTGGGCACTGGGCGTCGATCTGGTCGGTCCGGCGAACCTGCTGACGTTCGTCAACTCGGTGCCGCCGTTCTGGAAGCCGATGATGAAGCAGTGGGTGGGCGATGCCGAAGAAGACCGCGATCTGCTGATCGAGCGCTCGCCGATCACTTACGTAGACAATATCCGCGTGCCGATGCTGGTCATACAGGGCGCGAAAGACCCGCGCGTGAACAAAGCCGAAAGCGATCAGATGGTGGAGCGTATTCGCCAGCGCGGCGGCGACGTGCGCTATTACGTGGACGAGAACGAAGGACACGGCGCGACCCGCCGCGAGAACGCCGTCAAGTGGATGGGCATGGTCGCCGCCTACATCGAAGAATACCTGCTCGACGAAGCGAGTAAAGGTTAGAGGCGACCACCATTCAGGCAGGTTACGTGGAGGGGCGCGGCACGCTTGCGCCCCTCGCGCGCACGATCTGGCTTACAGATTGCGCCGCCCAAACAATGCAACGAAGATGATCAGCAGGATAAGCGCGCCGACAAAAGCGACCAGAATATCGATCAGACGGATGGTGATGCCGCCAGCCAGTGGGCTGTTGGGATCAATCGAAAAGTTAAACAGACTGAAGATAAAGCCGCCCACCACCGCGCCGAGAATACCCAGAATCACGCTGCCGATGAAGCCAAAACGCCGCCCGCGCACCAGCACGCTCGCCAGCACGCCAGCAATCAAGCCGACGATGATCGATGTGATCACCTGATTGAGATTGAATTGAACCGTGACCGTCTGGTTCAACGGGTCTGCCGCCTGCGCGAGAATCGGAACGAAGTACGTGATAAAGTTCATAGCGCTTCTTCCTTGTTCCTGCCAGTAATCGTTATACATTCTGACATACAAGTGACATTCCCACAAGCGGGTGACAGCTACGAATGTACGTAGGGACACCACATTGTGGTGTCCGCCTCAACATTCACGAAACGGATACGACGGTGTCGTGTCCCTACGCGCCCAGCAGCCGTTCCACCGCTGCGGCTGCTTCGCCGCGCCCGACGCTGATCTCCTGCCCGTCTTTCAGCCGCTTGAGCTTGACCTGCCCCGCCGCGATTTCGTCCGGTCCCAGCATGGCGACGACCGGTATCCCCTTCTTATCGGCGTAACCGAACTGTTTGCCGATCTGCCGGTCGAGCATGTACAGCTCGGTGCGGATTCCCGCGCGGCGCAGCTCCGCCGCCAGCTTTTCAGATTCCGCCGCCGTCTCCGGGCTGAAGACGGTCACCAGCGTCTGCACCACCGTCCCGCCGATTTCGGCTGGATAGAGGTTGAGGATGTCCATCAGGTCGATGATACGCTCAATGCCAAAGGACATGCCGGTAGTCGGCAGGCTTTCGCCCCGGAACAGCCCCACCAGTTCGTCGTAGCGCCCGCCGCCGTTGACGCTGCCAAGATTGGGTTCGGTGATGATGGTTTCAAAGATCGGTCCGGTGTAGTAGCTCAAGCCGCGCACCATGGTGAAATCGAACTCGTAGAACTGCGGCGGCACGTCGGCAAGGCGCAGGTGCTCGATCAGTTCGCGCAGTTCGTTCAGCCCTTCGGCTGCTTCCGTCGAGTTTCCCATCACGTCTTCCAGAAAATCCAGCTTCTCGGCACCCGGAAGCTGCACCGTGATCAGTTCCATCACCCGCGTCACCACGTCGGCGGGCAGCCCGCGTCTGACCAGTTCTTCGCGCACGCCGTCGGTGCCGATCTTGTCGAACTTGTCGATGCTGCGGTAAAGCTCCGCCAGGGCGCTGCCCTGCACGCCAGCATACAAACCAATCGCCGTCAGCAGCTTGCGGCTGTTGATCTTGACCGAAAACTGCGGGAAGCCCAGACGGCGCATGACCGTCACAATCAGGCTGACGATTTCGGCATCGGCGCTCATGCTTTGGACGCCAACGATGTCGGCGTCGCACTGGTAGAACTCGCGGTAGCGTCCTCGCTGCGGGCGTTCGGCGCGCCACACCGGCGAAAGCTGGTAGCGCCTGAACGGAAAGGTGATGTCGTTGGGATACTGGGCGACGAACCGCGCCAGCGGCACCGTCAGGTCATAGCGCAGCGACAGCTCC
This sequence comes from Aggregatilineales bacterium, assembly GCA_030834905.1. GTDB lineage: Bacteria > Chloroflexota > Anaerolineae > Aggregatilineales > Phototrophicaceae > Flexifilum. Next base: position 229,891 of record JAUQWZ010000021.1, read on the forward strand.
TCCTTGCCGCCCGGGTGCTGCGCGTTGAAGATCAGCTTTTCGGCGTCTTCGCCATATTTGCCCATCAGCGTTTCCCGCAGTTCCAGCACCGGCGTCTGGATTGGCTCGAAGCCGTAGAGGTGAAACACCTCGCGGACGATACCAAAGACGTACTCGCGCCGAATCATTTGCTGCGGCAGAAAGTCGCGCATTCCTTTGGGCAGGCGGGGCTGAATTTTCGGGGGCATCGGGTTCTCCTGAGAGCGATTAGCCGTGAACTGGCAACAAAAAAGCGCAGACCAACGTCCGCGCTCATATCATTCTGGCAGGCGAAGCGTTGGTCAGCCGATCTCCATTTGGGCGTGATGATGATGTGGAAATGCCATAACCGCGGCTCCTGAATAGTCCGTCTAAAGTATAGGAAACTGCGCCGCAGATTGCAAGATGCTGGGCGAGTGTTCGCCAACGCTAAGGGTTGCCGATATGACAATTCGTAGCATAATACCCATCATGACGACACAGCATGTTACTGGCGACCGCCTGACCTGGGTGAATATCACCGACGCTACCATCCATGATGTCGCTTGGCTGCGTAAGAACTATCCATTTTTTCATCCGCTGCATCTTGAAGACATGGTCAGCCATATCGAGCGCCCAAAGCTGGACGATGAAGGTGACTACCTGTTCGTCGTCATGCACTTTCCGGTGTGGGATCCGGTGACACGCCTTTCACGCGCCAGTCAGGTGGCGTTTTTTGTGGGGCGCAACATCATCGTGTCGATTCACGATGGCGTGCTCAAGCCGCTGAACACCCTGTTCGCCAACGTGCAAGCCGACGAAGCCGAGCGCCGCAATCTGCTCGGCAAGAGTGCCGGTCATGCTTTGTACGTTATTCTGGATAAACTGGTCGATTACATCTTTCCGATCCTGTACAAGGTCGAAAGTAATATTCGGTGGCTGGAAGACCGCATTTTTGATGAAGACAGCGACGCCTACCTCATCCGCGATATCGCGATTGTCCGGCGCGATGCTATCGCGCTTCGCCGGATAGTGCGCCAGCAGATTCCAATTCTGGAAGAACTGGAGCGCACCAATACGCCGATCATTCACGAGGAACTGGACGAGTATTTTGGCGACCTGCTCGACCATATCCAGCGCGCCAGAGACATTACCGACGAAGACGCCGAGATCATCACCGGTATTTCCGATACGGCGGATAAGCTGATCAGCCACCGGCTGAACAACATCATCCGTATTCTGACCGTGTTCTCGGTGGTGATGCTGCCGCTGACGTTTATCTCCAGCGTCTTTGGCATGAATATGCAGTTTCCGTTCGACGAAGATCACCCGGGTACGTTCCTGGTCATTAGCGGCGTCATGCTGGTTATGACGATGGTGATGCTGATCTATTTTCGCAGACGCAGATGGTTATGAACAATTCTCCCCTAAAACCGGCACACTATGTAAAGACTGACCAGCGGCTGCGACAGGTCGTGGCAGAACTGGCGGCACAGCCGCTGATCGCCGTCGATACCGAATCGAACAGCCTCTACGCTTATCGCGAACGGGTGTGTCTGATTCAGATTTCGACCCGCGCGACGGATTACATCATCGATCCGGTGGCGGGACTCGACGTGCAGCCGCTGGCAGCGCTGTTCGGCGATCCCACTATTGAGAAAGTGTTTCACGCCGCCGAATATGACCTGATGACGATGAAGCGCGATTTCGGCTTCGAGTTCCGCAGCCTGTTCGATACGATGGTCGCGGCGCGCATCTGCGGCTATAAAGGTATCGGTCTGGGCACGCTGCTGGGCGAGATCGTCGGTATTGGCGTGGACAAAAGCCACCAGCGCGATAACTGGGGCAAGCGCCCGCTGCCCAAAGACAGCCTGCTCTACGCTCAGATGGATACCCACTATCTGCCCCAACTGCGCGATCATTTTTATGAGAAGCTTACCGAATTGAACCGCTGGGAGGAAGCGCGCGAAGCCTTTGCCGATCTGGTGACCGTTCCGGCGTCGGTCAACGGCTTCGACCCGGACGGCTACTGGCGGATCGCCATCCCCAACCACCTGACGCGGCGGCAGGTCGCCATCCTGCGCGAACTGTACCTGCTGCGCGAAGAACTCGCCCGTGACCGTGACGTGCCGACCTTCAAAGTCTTCACCGATAAGATGCTGTCGGCAATTGCGGCTGCCGCGCCAAAGACGCTGGACGAACTGGAGTCGATTCAGGGCGTGCCTTCAAGCCAGGCGCGGCGCTATGGCAAGGCGCTGCTGGAGGCGGTGGAACGAGGCGTCAAGGGCAAAGTGCCGCAGCCGCCCACGCAGGGTCCGCCCGCTAACCCGGCGGTTGTGGAGCGCTACGCGGCGCTGCGCGAGTGGCGCAAGGAACGGGCGGCGCGGCGCGGCGTCGAGTCGGACGTGATCATCTCCAAAGACGCGCTCTGGTCGGTGGCGGAAACCATGCCCGACTCATTGGACGCGATGCGCGACATACAGGGCATCGGTCCCTGGCGCTTGCAGCAGTATGGGGAAGAACTGCTGGGCGTGATTAAGAAATATAAATGATGTGTGGTGGTCGTTTAAGGATTTGCAGTGAGTTACGTTTTGATGTGAAGGACGGTTTGTTATGAAAATCACCTTTTACGGCGCGGCGCGGACGGTGACCGGATCGCAGCATCTGGTCGAGGTCAACGGCACTCGCATTCTGCTCGACTGCGGGCTGTATCAGGGCAGGCGTGCCGATGCCTACCAGCGCAACAAGCATCTGCCTTTCGACGCCGCAGCAGTTGACGTGATGGTGCTCTCGCACGCCCACATCGATCATTCCGGCAACATTCCCAACCTGGTCAACAGCGGCTTCACCGGCGACATCGTCTGCACCCACGCCACCCGTGACCTGTGCGCGACCATGCTGCTCGACAGCGGGCATATTCAGGAGCGCGACGTGGAGTACGTCAACAAGAAAAATGCCCGCCGGGGCGAACCGCTGGTCGAGCCGATCTATACTCAGGCAGACGCCGCCCACAGCCTGAATTATTTCGTCGGTCAGGGCTATGACCACCCGCGCGCGATTGCGCCCGGCGTGACCCTGACGCTGATCGACGCCGGTCATTTGCTCGGCAGCGCGTCGGTGATTCTGGATATCGAAGATCGCGAGACAAAACGCGACCTGCGGCTGGTCTTCAGCGGCGACATCGGGCGCGCAGGCATACCCATCATTCGCGATCCGCAGATGGTGGACAGCGCCGACATCTTGATTATGGAAAGCACCTACGGAGACCGCCTGCACCCACCCTATGAGGACGACATGAAGGAAATGGAGCGCATCATCACCGAGACGGTACGGCGCGGCGGCGTGATCCTTATTCCGGCATTCGCCGTCGGGCGGACTCAGCAGTTGGTGTATACGCTGCATCAACTGGCGCTCAAGGGCGATATTCCTGATATTCCGGTGTATGTGGACAGCCCGCTGGCGATTGACGTGACCGGCGTCTACCGGATGCACCCTGAATGTTATGACGAGGAGCTGGAGCAGTTCCTGCAGGACGAAGACCTGCGCGACGCCTTCGGTTTCAAGCGGCTGACGTATACGCGGACGACAGAGGAAAGCAAGAAGCTGAACTTCCTGCAAAACCCGGCGATCATCATCGCCGCCAGCGGCATGATGGAAGCGGGGCGGATTTTGCACCATCTGAAGAACCACATCGGCGACCCGCGCACAACGGTGCTGATTGTCGGCTGGCAGGCGGAGCACACGCTTGGGCGCAAGCTGGTAGACGGCGAAAAAACGGTGCGCATCTTTGGCGAGATGCACCAGAACCGCGCGCACATCGAAGTGCTCAACGGCTTCAGCGGCCACGCCGACCACGACGAACTGCTGGCGTGGGTGGGGGCGATTAAGCAGAAGCCGCGCCGCACCTTTCTGGTGCATGGTGAGGAAGCGCCCGCCTTGTCACTGGCGAACGACCTCAAACAGCGCTATGGTCTGGTGGTCGATGTGCCCGATTGGAAACAATCGGTTGAGGTGTAATCATGCCAAATGACAGCATTTTTGCCGATGACTGGCGCGACTGCCTGAAGTCGCACTATCAGACCGTCATTCGCGAGCAGGACGGGCGCACCGAGCGCACCCTGCGCGGCGTAATGTTCAACGTCGGCTTTGACGAGGACGAACTGAACGAACTGCGGGTGCTGGCGACCATGCGCGCTGACGATGTTGGCGAGGACTTCGTACCCGATTTGCAGATATTTGAAGCCGCTGTCGCCCCGGCGGTTGAGGCGGCGGAGACAGCGAACGTCGTAGAGACAGAGGCAGAGGGGGCGACCCACGGGTCGCCCCTACAGGATGCGATTCCCATTTTTGAAGCCGAGGCGGAAGTCACGTCCGAAATTGAACTGGTTGACGAAGTGGATGCGGAGAGCGACGCCGAAGCTGAGGAAGAAGCGCCGCCTTACGACGAATCGGGTCCGCAGCAGTTGTCGATGTTCTGATGAACGATCTCGACTTTATGCGGCTGGCGCTGGCGGAAGCGAATAAGGCGCTGGCGTCTCATGATGTGCCGATTGGGGCGGTTGCCGTGAAGAACGGGACGGTCATTGGCGCGGGCTGCAACCGCCGTGAAGCCGATCACGACCCGACTGCTCACGCCGAGATGATCGCCATTCGTCAGGCTGCCGCCGCCGTTGGGCACTGGCGGCTGGACGGCGTGACGCTCTACTGCACGCTGGAGCCGTGTGCTATGTGCGCCGGGGCGATGGTGCTGGCGCGGCTGCCGAGACTGGTGTACGCCAGCACCGATCCCAAAGCGGGCGCGGCGGGCAGCATCATCGACATCACCCGCCACCCAAGCCTCAATCACCGCGTGGATGTGCAGGGCGGGCTGCTGGCGGAAGAAGCCGCCGAACAGCTTCGGGCATTCTTCCGCAGCCTGCGCGATGAAAGATAGCGCTGCCTCATTCTCAAAATCAATCCCCCAATTTAATCCTGTGATCCTAACTTTGGTTAGATGACTGACTGCCAGACTGTCTGATATGGTGCTGCATAGTGAATGAGGAGGAACTATGTTCAGCACCAAAGAACTGCGGGCAGTCGTTTCGTGGCTTACCGCGCCGATGATCCGCCAGGCAGTTGACGAAGACGCAGCCGGGCTGCTTGCATACTTTCAGGCGCTGGCGGCTGATGAGGTCAATAACACCGGTATTCGCAGCGATATTTTTCAGCAGACTGTAGAAGAACAGGGCGCGCTGATCCGCCGCTATGCCCATGCGCCGAACAGCCGCCTGTTTGTGCTGGACGCGGACGGCAAAATCGCCGGTCTGGTGAAGATGACCGGCAGCGGTTCGCCAAAGACGTCACACACGGTTGACTTGTCCCTGAACGTGCATCCGGATTATCGCGGCGCGGGCTTTGGCAGCGCGCTCCTGCGGCACGCGCTGACTTGGGCATACAATCAGGAGTCCATCCGCCGGGTTGAGCTTGACGTACTGACGCGCAATGAGGGGGCACTCCGTTTGTACCAGCGGTTTGGTTTTCAGGTTGAGGGACGCCGCCGAAAAGCCTATTATCTGTTCGACGAATCGGACGATGCCTATGTGGATGTTTACGTCATGGCGGCGCTTCTGTGAGGGTGACGCAGGGGATAGTCGGTGGAACTCACTGGACAATTCGGCATTTACGTTCCGCCGTAATCTTGTATAATTCCCCTTGATGGAGAGGTGCCAGAGCGGTTGAATGGGCCCGTCTCGAAAATGGGTATGGTGAATAGCCATCGAGGGTTCGAATCCCTCCCTCTCCGCAGGAAACAGTCAAAAGAGGTTCATGCCATATTGCGCATGTGCCTCTTTTTGTTTGCGCGGGCGGCTCACCACCGCCTTAGCCCTCGCGCCGCCGACTCATCCAGCATCTGCCATTCACCTTCAGACAGTCCTTCCAGCGTAATCGTCCCGATTGACCAGCGCACCAGCCGCAGAGTCGGATGCCCGACGGCGGCGGTCATGCGGCGCACCTGGCGGTTGCGTCCTTCGGTGAGCGTAAGCTGGAGCCAGGCGGTTGGCACCGATTTACGCTCGCGGATCGGCACGCTGCGCGGCGGCAGCGGAACGCCGCTGACGGCGGGCGTGTCGGGCAGCAGAGACACTTTCGCGGGAAGGGTCAGCCCGTCTTTCAGCGTGACGCCATCCCGCAGGCGCTGAAGGGCGCTCTCGTCGGGCAGGCGCTCGACCTGCGCCCAGTAGCTGCGCGGGTGGGCAAAACGCGGCTGCGTCAGGCGGGCATTCAGCGCGCCCGAATCGGTCAGCAGCAGCAGTCCTTCGCTGTCCATGTCCAGCCGACCGGCGGCATACACGCCCGGCACGTCAATATAGTCGGACAGCGTCGGGCGCCCTTCAGCATCGGTGAACTTGGTCAGCACGCCGTAGGGCTTCCAGAAGCGAAGGACGCGCATCGGGTCAGAGCTTTCGGCGCGCAAGGGGCTACCTTCCGCTGAAAAGCTGAACCAGGCGAGAGAGGATGTCCCCTTTCACATATCCGTGCTCCACATACCAGTCGTAGGTGTCCTGCACGCTCTGGCGCATGGCAATGATGGGTCCGCCCAACTCGTCCCACGTTTTGCTGAAATCGAAGAAGATGTTTTGCCCGCCCAGCCGCGTCTGGTTGCCGTCGATTGGAAGCTGGATGCCAGCCGAACGCAGCAGATCGATGCCATCGGCGACCAGCGGCAGCAGCGCCGACGGGACGGGAAAGCCGGGACGCGGCGCGCCGACGACGTCAGCGATCAGGCTGAACCAGTAGGCATAGGCGTAATTTTCGGTTCCGAGGATGTAGCGCTGACCGACCTGTCCCTGACGGGCGGCGGCGATATGCCAGCGGGCAACGTCGCGCACATCGGTGACAGCGACTCCGCCGGATGTGACCGGCACCAGCCAGCCCAGCCGCTTGATCTTGAGGACAAATTCGCCGGAGATGATGTTCAGGTCGCCGGGACCCATGACCACCACCGGGTTGACGATGACGACTTCCTGCCCGCGCTCGACGGCTTCCAGCGCCACCACTTCTGCCATCATCTTGCTGTAGCCGTAGGGAAAGCGGCTGGGCGGCAGATTGAATGCTGCCGATTCGTCAGCCGGGCTGCCATCGGCGCGGACACCCACCGCCGCCGCGCTGCTGGTGAACACCACCCGCTTGACGCCGTTCTCGTGGGCGGCTTGCAGCAGCCGGCGCGTGCCTTCGACGTTGGCTTCAAACATCTGCTTCGGGTCGGCGCGCCAGTAATGCGCCACCGCGGCGACGTGGAACACCCAGTCGCAGCCTTCGGTGGCGCGGCGCAGGGCATCCAGGTCGAGCATGTCACCCAACGCGCTCTCGAACGGTACGCCGTCCAGCGCGTCCAGCTTTGAGCTGCTGCGGTGCAGCACGCGCGTTTCGTGTCCCTGTTCAGCCAGCGCCCGCACGACGTGCGAGCCGACAAATCCGGTTCCGCCGGTGACAAGTGCTTTCACACCATTTCTCCCGCATTGATTGAAGATTCTGGTTACTACAGTATCGCAAAGATTGCATGGTTGAAAGCGACAGGTGGAAGCGAGGAGGGCTGTCCAGACTATCGCGCTGTCACAGAACAGTCCAGGCTGTCATATATTATCCATGTAGAACATCATATCCTGAACTTTTTGCCAGTCCTTAAGTTTTACTTTTCGCGTTACAATTACCAGCCTACAGCCGAGCCTTTGTTCGTGTGCTGCAACTTTGATGAATTCGCTTGCGTATAACTGCTATGAGGGCGCAAATTGCAGGGCGCGCGCAATGCAATCATCGTGGAGAGTTTTGTGTCTACGACTGATCCGGTCATATTAGAATGGATCAACGCTGCGATGGAAGGCGACCAGGACGCCTTTGCCGAACTGGTCTACACCTTTCAGGACGCAGTCTATAATCTCTGCTATCGCCTGCTGTATGAACGGGTGGAAGCGGAGGATGCCGCACAGGAGGCGTTTTTGCGCGCCTACCTGAATTTGCAGCGCTATGACCCTGCGCGTTCTTTTAAGACCTGGCTGCTGACGATTGCATCGAACCACTGCATTGATCGTCTGCGCCGCCGCCGTCTCAAATGGCTGTCGATTGATGATCCGCTGCCTAATCTCAGCCTGAGCGTTGACGAGCCGGAACCGGAGGATGTGACTATCCTGAATGAGCAGAGCGAAGAAGTGCAGGCGCTGCTGAACGAGCTGAACCCTGAATACCGGGCAGCCGTCATTTTACGGTATTGGTATGACTATTCGTATGCGGAAATTGCCGACATTCTGGACACGACCGAAAGCGCGATCAAGAGCCGCCTCTTCCGGGCACGACAGATATTGTCAGGCAAGATGAGTCCTAAGGCGGCTTCTGGACAGATGACCCCATTATTGGAGAATGCATGATGGCGAACGAACGACAACGACGGCTCATGCAGGAAGCACTGGACGATGCGTTAACGTCTGAGAATTTACAGGAACTGTATTCACGGCTTGACGCAGACGCAGCCGATTCGGCTGAATTTAACCGCCTGCGCCAGGTAGACCGGCTGCTGCGAACCGCGCCGTTTGAGCGCGCGCCGCAGACGCTGGCGTTGAAGATCATGGCGCGGCTGGCGGAAGGCTTGAACCCACAGCAGCTCGCGCGCTCTTCCGGGTTGGCGCTGGCGCTGGGCTTGGTACTGGTCACGCTCCTGCTGCTGCCGCTGCTGGCGGGGTTGGGCTGGCTTATTGTGAGTACAGTCGGCAGCGCGGCTGCCCTGAACGGGGTGATCGCGCAGGTCGTTGGTCTGCTGGCGGCGGTCATGAATACGCTCGAATCCGTCATCGAAGGCGCTCAGGCAATGCTGCAAACCTATCCTGAAGTGCCGGTGGTGATGCTGACGACGATCCCGATTGCCATGTTCTGGCTGCTTCGCGTAGCCGTGGACACACGGCACGACCGTGAGCAGCAGTAGGAGACAGGGGATGAAGACGCGCCGCAATCTGCTCTTCTTCGGATTTATTGTGATCACGCTGCTGGTGCTGGCGGTTGTGGCTCGCCAGCGGCTGGCTGGGCAGGACTTGTCGTTTGAAAGCGGCGTCGAACTGGCTTCAGATTACCGCCTGTCGGATACGTTTGAAGGCGATCTGGTAATCCTCGCAAAAACCATTGTGCTGGAACCGGGGAGTCGTATTACCGGCAGCGCCTCGCTGATCGCCGATTCAATTGTCGTGGGCGGCTTGATTGAAGGCAACCTGACCACGCTCAGCGATCAGCTTCAACTGGCGAGTGGGGCGCATGTCGCAGGCAGCGCGTTGCTGGCGGGAGATACCATCACCATCGCCGGGCAGGTTGGCGGCAGCGTCGAGGTCACGTCCGACAGCCTGACGATTTCGCCTGATACGGTGGTCAGCGGCACGTTGATGCCGTGTGTCGATACTCTCACCGGCGGCGACAGCCTGACACTGACTGACTGTGAGGCGAGCCGGTCGTTCGCGCCGTTTGAGATGTTGATCGGGCTGCGCAGCCAGTCGGTCACGCTGGATGCGATGCAGTTTGCCGCGCCGGGTAACGCCCTGCTGCTGCTGATCCTAAGCTCGCTGACGATGGTCGGCTTCTCGACGCTGACGGTGACGATGTTCCCGCGCCAGATCAGCCACATCGAAGAGGCGATCCGGTCGCGACCGCGCAGCCTGGTTGGGGCTGGCTTTGCCACCTTCCTGCTCATCATCGGCTTGTGCGCGGCGCTGGTAATGCTGCTCGCGTTCCTGCCGCCGCTGGGACTGCTGCTGCTGCCGGTCTACTTCGTGTTCGGGCTGCTGCTGCTGGCGCTGGTCGTCGCCGGGCTGGTGACCCTGTCGATGGTGCTGGGCGACTGGCTGATGGCGCGGTTTGGGCGCGTCTCGGCACCGCCGCTGATCACCGTCATCGTCGGCAGTCTGGTGCTGTCGTCGGCGCTGACGCTGATTGTGCTGCTGCCGTTCGGCTTCCTGATTGGCGCGGCGGCGCTGGCGCTGGTTAGCTCGGTGGGCGTTGGGGCGGCGTTATTCACCCGTCTGGGCACGCGCCCGCTGCGCCGCAGCTACTTCATTCAGGGCTAACGGCTGATTTTTCCCTCACTCTGCCCAACGACGTTGAACAGGGTGAGGGGGTGAAAGTTGATAACAGACGCTGGTGGCTAAACTTCACTCTCCCGCCAGCAGGTCGTCGAGACGTTCGACGACGCGCCGGTTGATGTCGTCGCGCACCGTTCGGAACGCCGCCAGAATTTCCTCATCCGTTCCGGTCACTTTAGCGGGATCAGGAAAGCCAATGTGAATCCGTTTGCCCTGTCCGAGCCAGACAGGGCAATTTTCATTGGCGTCATCGCAGACGGTGATGACCAGGTCGAACGGCGCGCCGAAAAACTGCTGGACGTGCTTGGGCTGCGAGCCTTCGGTGGTGATGCCGATCTCGTCGAGCGCCCGCAGCGCGAACGGATTGACCCGTTCGGCGGGCTGGGTTCCGGCGCTGACGGCGTGCCAGCGCTGGCGCCGCGCGTTGATGAGCGCCTCTGCCATCTGGCTGCGGGCTGAATTGCCAGTACACAGAATTAACACCTGGCGGTCGGTCATCAATGCCCTGCTTCCTAACCCGGTTTGACGGCGGTTACGCGCGCGCTGTAGACGTAGGGCATCCCCGGATTATGTTCGACAATCTTCTCGGCGTTGGCTTTATCCACGACCTCGATACTGACGAAGCCTGCCTCGGCGATCATGCTGGTGTACGTCTCCACATCAATTGCGCCGGTGACGCAGGCTGCCCATTTGGCGGCGTCGGCGCGCATCTCCTCGGTGAAGTCGCCTTCGGTCACGATGTCGCTGACCGAGATGCGACCGCCCGGCTTGAGGACGCGGAAGGCTTCGCTGAAGACAGCGGGCTTATCGGGTGAGAGGTTGATGACGCAGTTCGACATGAGTACGTCGATGCTGCTGTCCTCGACCGGCAGCGCTTCGATGTAACCCTGACGGAACTCGACGTTGGTCACGCCCATCTTGTCCTTGTTGGCGTTGGCTTTTTCCAGCATCGCCGGGGTCATATCGACGCCAATGACGCGCCCGTCTGTCCCGACCTGCCGCGCCGCCAAAAAGCAGTCGATGCCGCCGCCGCTGCCGAGATCAAGCACTGTTTCGCCCGGCTTGAGTCCGGCGATAGCCACCGGATCGCCGCATCCCAGCGACAGGTTCACGACGTCGGCGTGCAAGCCTTCCAGCGCGGCGCTTTCGTACAGCGCCGACGAATCGCTGTTACAGTCACAATCACCGCCGCAGCACGAGCCGCCGCTGGTGGCTATCGAGCCATAATGCACTTTCACCTGGTCGTGTATCTGTACGTTACTGACTGCCATGATCTGTCCCCTTATATAGACAATCTTCGATATAGTCGGCAAAATAAAAAGCCGCCTCAGCCAAACTGCTGTAAAAAGCGCTGGGCGATGGCGAACGTTTCCGGGCGGACGCGGTGGTAAACCCACAGCCCGCGCTGTTCCGATTCGATCAACCCGGCATCGCGCAGAATCTTGAGATGGTGCGAGATAGTGGGCTGGCTGAGGTCAAAATTAGCTTCCACATCACAGACGCAGATTTCGGGATTGGCGGTGCGGATGATATCGAGCATCCTGACGCGCGCCGGATGGCTCATCGCCTTGAACAGCGCGGCGAACTGCTCCGCCTGCTGATCATCCATCAGCGTAACAGGCGTGCAGCACGACAGGTCAATCTCGACGGAGTCAGAAATCTGGATGAGGTCGGACGATGATTTAAGCACAGGCGTTACACTTTGCTGCTGGCATCCAAAAACAGTCTAACCACTATATCGAAGTTTGTCAATATAGTGACTTGACCCACTTGTGGGCGGTTCGGTTAATTGTCCTGCGCTCTCATCCCGTTATAATGGAGATGTATACAACTGCTAACACAGAAGGGCGACACGATGGGACGCCGAAGACTGATCCAGTTATTTGTCATACTGTTACCTCTAGTGCTCATCGGGACGGTTGCGGCGCAAACCATCACCGGGACGGAAAACTTCATTTTTGACTCCCGCGCCGACCTGGAATTGTTAGCAGATCAGGTGCTGGGCGAGGGCGTGCGCCCGCCCGCCTGGACGGGCAACGCCGATCTGGCGTCGGCGACTCTGCTGGGCGATCTGTGGTACGACAACGAACTGCTTGCCGACTCGGTCTTCAGCCCCGGAGAACGCCCGCAGAACTGGGCAGGCGCGACCGTCGCGTCCGCCAGCATCATTTCGCGCAACGTGCGCCATGACCTGGAACTTAGCGCCGACGAAGTCTTTGGCATCAACCAGCGTCCCGACACCTGGCGCAGCGCGCCGGTCATTATCCGCTGCGACCGCACGCTGCAAAACGTGCTCGAAATGATGAGCCGTTTCTACCGTATTACCTCACAGACGCCGGAATCGGCGCTCAATTACTGCCAGTCGGTGGCTGCCGAAATCGAGGACGAACTGGTCAATATCGTCTTCGGCACGCAGGACTCGGACGCTGGCTTGCGCGATCCGATTGCGCTGCTGGGCGCGGCGCGCGGCGATTTGGAGCGACTGGGCGACGAACTGCTGGGCTTAAACACCCGCCCCGAAGGCTATGCCGCCAACCGCGACGTCGCCTCGCCAACCCTGATTGGCGACCTGTTTCTGGATATGACGCTGCTGGCGGACAATCAGCTTGGTCAGGGCGTGCGCCCGGAAGGCTGGATCGGCGTGGTCACCAATTCGCCCGCCATCAGCTACCTCAACGTGCGTCATGACGTGGAACTGCTGGCGGATACGACGCTGGGACCCATCCGCCCGACCGGCTGGCAGGGCACGATTCCGATTGAGCGCTGTGATCCATTCGTGAGCAGCCTCGCCTATCTGGTTCAACAGAACTATGACATCAGCTTCACCGAACTGGATTCGACTGCCGCCGATTACTGCGATCAGGTGACCATTTCCGTCAACGCCATCGTCGAAAATCCGCCGGTGCTGGACGTGGTCGAGCTTGAGGCGCGGTTGAACGGCGCGTCGAACTACGCCTTCGCCTATCTGGACGTGGCGGCGACTGAATACATGGGCGTCATGCCTGGCGGCGTGCGTTTCCGCGCCGTCTACCGCAATTTTGGCGACTCGAACATGATGTTTGTGGCGGGTGACGACTTTGCCCTGTACGTAGACCGCCGCTTTACAACGGTTGAGGAAACCATCTACAACAGCCTGCCGACAGTCGAAAATGTCGATCCGATCACGTTCTGCGACGCCGGGTGGTGCAATGGTCCCGGACCGACGCCCACGCCGACCGGATCGGGTCCGCTGATCTCGGTGCTGATCCAGACCACGCCGCAGGCGACGCCAAACCCGGCGGAACTGGAAGCGACCAAGCAGTTGGTGTCGTGGAATTACATTCGCGTGACCTACGTGCAGGATAACGTTGGCGCGCGGACGGCACAGGTGGCGCTGGAAATCTGCGCCCAGCCCGCCCAGAACGCGACCGCCTGCGAGCCGGTGCTGACGGTATTCGATCAGGCAATCGGCACCAACAAGCCGGTGATGTCGCAGTACAACGGTCTGAACGTGTTCGAGTTCCGCTACGGGTACACGACCAACGTCGTCATCGAGGGTGATACCCGCTTCTCGAATGACGTCTGGATCAGCGACCCGACGATTCGGTAACGTCTGATTTTGGATTATGTGTAGGGGCGACTCGGTGAGTCGCCCTCATCGGTAAATCCATCAACCCTCAACCCTCACAGGGACACGAGACATCGTGCCCGCGCCGACGAGTAACAACCGGACGGCGGACACGACACTGTCGTATCCCTACATAATTCCGCCTTCGCAAAGCGGCTTACCGCCGCCCGTTAGTTCCCGCCGGGACGCGAGCCGAGAGTCAGCGACAGGGTCACCTGTTCACTGCCATTACGGACAACCGTCAGCGTCACTGTTTGATCCGGCTGCGTGTTTTCCGCCAGATAGGCGATCAGCGCCGGCATATCCGTCACCGGCTCGCCGTCGATGGCGGTGATGATGTCCACCGTGGTTGGAATTCGGAAGCCGTTCACGCCGACCGGGTTGCTCGGCGTCTGGAATCCTGCCCGCGCCGCCGGACCATCTGGCTCGACGTAGCTGACGATGACGCCGCGCGCGTCATTGGGCAAACCCAGCGCCTCCATATAGGACAGATTGACCGCCTGCCCTGAAATCCCAAGATAGCTGTACTCAACGCTGCCCGTTTCGATCAGCGCCTGCGCCACCCGCTGGGTCAGGTTGCTGGGGACGGCAAAGCCGATACCGGAACTGCTGCGCGTCTCGCTCATGATCTGCGAATTCACGCCGATCACTGCGCCCTGAAGATTGACCAGCGGACCGCCGCTGTTGCCGGGGTTAATTGCCGCGTCGGTCTGAATGACCGAGCCAATCGAGAAGCCGGTTAAGCCCGCAATCGTGCGGTCAAGAGCGCTGACGATTCCCGTGGTCATCGTCCAGCGCTGACCAAACGGGCTGCCAATAGCGACGACTTCCTGACCGATAAACAGGCTGCCGGAGTCACCGAACGTGACCGGCTGCAGGTCTTCCGCCGCGACGTTGCTCACCTTAATCACCGCCAGATCCGAATCGGGATCCAGACCGACGACTTCGCCGCGCACGATGGTGCCGTCGAAAAAGTTCACCTCAATACTGGTCGCGCCTTCAACCACATGATTGTTGGTGACGATGTGACCTTCATGATCGATCACAAAGCCGGTGCCGGTACCCAGCGCCAGCTCGTCCTGCTGCGAAAACCGGCTGTCGCCCGCCTGACGTGCCACGACATTGATCGATACGACTGACGGCGCAACCTGATTGTAGACTTCGGCAAGCTGCCGTTCATCTTCAGTTGAGGTCGCCGGAATTTCCTGTTGAAGCATCTCTGACTCGCGCCAGATTGAATCGGCGGCTACCTGCGGGGATAACACCGATGTGCCTGCGTAAAGTGAAACGACGACCAGAATCACAACCATCAGAATCGCCGCGATGCGCCTGATACTGTTGGGCATGTTACGCCTCCATATATCTGTGCCAATGAAACGCCCATCCAGCAAGGATCTGCTGTGTTTGGCGTTGTTGAGACCAGTTCATTATCTACAATATCGTTGATAAAGATTAGGTTTATATTGGATAAGTGTAAATTCTAGCTTTACAATTAGCCAGGTGTCCGCTGTCAATCGGGGGTGATCTTGGCTACATTTCCGCAGGGTTTTACGTGGGGCACTGCCACAGCCTCGTATCAGGTTGAAGGCGCAGTGAATGAAGATGGTCGTGGCATCAGCATCTGGGACACCTTCACCGCGACGCCGGGCAAAGTCAGGAACGGCAACACCGGTGAGATTGCCTGCGATCATTACCACCGCTGGCGCGACGATATCGCCCTGATGCAGCGGTTGAACATTTCCGCCTACCGCTTCTCGATTGCCTGGTCGCGCATCCTGCCCACAGGACGCGGCGATGCCAACCAGAAGGGTATCGATTTCTACAGCCGTCTGGTCGATGGGCTGCTGGCGGCGGGCATCACGCCGTTCGTCACCCTCTATCACTGGGACTTGCCGCAGGCGCTTGAAGACGAGGATGGCTGGCTGCGGCGCGGCATCGCTAGCGATTTCACCGCCTACGCCGATACCGTCAGCCGCGCGCTTGGCGACCGGGTGAAACACTGGATCACCTTCAACGAACCCTGGGTATTTACCTGGCTCGGCTACGCAAAAGGCGAACACGCCCCCGGACGCCAGAGCAATAATCCCGGTTCGGCGCTGGCGGCAACGCATCACGCCTATCTGGCACATGGCATGTCCGTTCCGGTGCTTCGCCAGAACTCGCCGGATGCGAAAGTGGGCATCGCCCTGAATCTCGTCCCGACAGACCCCGCCAGCCCAAAGTCCGACGACGCCGAAGCCGCTGCCCACTTTGATGGCTATTTCAACCGCTGGTATCTCGACCCCCTGTTTCGCGGTCATTATCCGGCGGATATGATCGAACTCTACGAGCCGTACATGCCGGAAATTCGCCCCGGCGACATGCAGCAAATTCAGGTGCCGCTGGACTTTCTTGGCATCAACTACTACACCCGCGAGGTCGTCGCCAAAGGAACGCAGAACCCAATCCTCGGCACCGAGAAAGTCGTGCCCGACGGCGACTATACCAGCATGGACTCCGAGATTTACCCGGAAGGGCTGTACAACACGCTCAAGCGCGTTCACAGCGAGTACAACCCGAAGGCGATCTACATCACCGAAAACGGCGCGTCCTTCGACGACGAGCTAACCGAAGATGGGCGGGTGCATGACGACCAGCGCGCCGCCTACCTCAAGGCGCATTTTGAAGCTGCCGCCCGCGCCCTCGAAGAAGGCGTGCCGCTGAAGGGCTATTTCGTCTGGAGCATGATGGACAATTTCGAGTGGGCGTTTGGCTACGGCATCCGCTTCGGCTTGTATTACGTCGATTACACCACCCAGCGCCGTATCCTGAAGGACAGCGGACACTATCTGGCAGGCGTGGCAAAAACCAACCAGACCTAGATGTAGGGGCGAGCCGATGGGAACTGTAGGGCATCTTCCGTAGGGGCGAGGCGCTGCCTCGCCTTTTCACGCCCCTGACTGAGTCTGAGTCCAATCCATTGTGACGATTGTCACACCGACTTTCCCTCGTTATAATGCGGTAGTGGTATAAGTATTCGAGAGCTGAAGTCTGAAACCCTATGGCAAAGCGACCTTCCGTTTACCCATTTACGGCGATAGTGGGACAGGAGCGCATGAAACGCGCCCTGGTGTTGAATGCGATTGACATGCGTATTGGCGGCGTGCTCATTCGGGGCGAGCGCGGCACCGGCAAGTCCACTGCTGCCCGCGCGCTGGCGGCGCTGCTGCCCGAAATCGACGTATTCACCGATTCGCCCTTTAACGACGATCCCAACCGCCCCGACTCGTGGTCGGACAGCGTGCGCGAGCGCAGCAGTCGCGGCGAAACGCTGCCGGTGTCCCGCCGCAAGATCCCGTTTGTCGATCTGCCCGTGAGCGCGACCGAAGACCGCGTCGTCGGAACGCTCGATATCGAGAAGGCAATCCAGAAGGGCGAGCGTCAGTTTGACCCCGGCGTGCTGGCTTCCGCCAATCGCGGCATCCTCTACATCGACGAAGTCAACCTGCTCGATGACCATGTGGTCGATCTGCTGCTTGACTCGGCGGCGATGGGCGTCAACGTGGTCGAGCGCGAAGGTATCAGCTTCAGCCATCCGGCGCGTTTCATCCTCGTCGGCTCGATGAATCCCGAAGAAGGCGATCTCCGTCCCCAGCTTCTTGACCGCTTCGCCCTCTCGGTTGATGTGCGCGGCATTCATGAACCGGCTGATCGCATGGAGATTGTCGAGCGTCATATCGGTTACGAAAGCGACCCTGAAGGCTTCCGCGAAGACTGGTCGGGCGAGGAACACCGCCTTGCCGAGCGCATCATCGCCGCCCGCGAAATCGTTGACGACGTGCAGTACAGCAAGCGCGATCTGTTCTCGATAGCCTCGCTGACCAGCAACCTGCGCGTGGACGGTCATCGCGCCGATATGGTGATCCTGAAGACCGCCCGCGCCCACGCCGCCTTGCAGGGACGCAAACGCATCACCCAGGAAGACATTCTGCTGGCGCTCGAACTCGCCATCCCGCACCGTCTCAAGCGCGGTCCGTTCAGCGACGGACAAATGAGCATGGCGGAAGTCGAAAAGCAGATGGAACAGATCACGTCTGAATGGGGCGAAGGCGACGAAGCTGACGAGCAGAGCAGCGACATTCAGGAACAGCCTGTCAAAAAAAAAGTCCATCCGTAGCCACCAGCTCGGATGAAGAAATGCCCGATTTCGGGCAGACCGATCCCGGTCCGCAGAATGTCTTTGACAACCGCGATTCCTACTGGTGGGAAGGCGGCAAAAAGGTCGATACCGGCGCTCAGTTTGCCCCGCGCAAGCTGCAAACCCAGCTTGACCAGCTAGAGCGCAAGCAGGCGGGTCGGCGTTCGCGCACCCGCACCGACCGCAAGCGCGGTCGCTACGTGCAGGCACGCCCGGCGCACGGCAAGACCGACGACATCGCCTTTGACGCCACCCTGCGCGCCGCCGCCCCCTTCCAGAAATCCCGCCACGAGCAAAAAGCCGCCACCGGCATGGCGTATGCCCTGCGGAAGGGCGATCTACAGCGTAAGGTTCGCGTGCGCCGCACCTCAAACCTGATCCTGTTTGTGGTCGATGCCTCGTGGAGCATGGCGGTATCCGAGCGCATGAGCGCCACCAAAGGCGCGATCATGTCGCTGCTGACCGACGCCTACCAGCGCCGTGACCGCGTCGGCTTGATCGTCTTCCAGAAAGACCGCGCGCAGATGATTCTGCCGCCGACCAACTCGGTCACACTGGCGAAAACGGCGCTGGCGAACATCCCCGTCGGCGGCAAGACGCCGCTTTCCGCCGGGCTGATTCTCGCCTATGAAACCATCAAGCATGAGAAACGCCTGCACCCGGACGTGATCCCGATGATGATTCTGCTCACCGACGGCGCGGGCAACGTCTCGGTGGGCAGCCGCCCGCCGCAGGAAGAAGCCCACCAGATCGCCGACCAGATTCACGACGAGCACATCAAGACGGTGACGATCAACATGGAGCATATCGCCTTCGATCAGGGGCTGGCGTCCAAGCTGGCGGATCGGCTCGGCGGTCCCTGCTACACCCTCGCCCAGATGCGCGCCGAAACGCTGCTCGAAACCGTGCGCCAGGAAATGAGCACCAACGGGGGATAGCGCGACGAGTTGTAGGGCGATTCGGTAAATCGCTCTACAACGAAATATGATTTCATTTGCCAACCTGGCTGCTCTTGTTGTGTAGCCTGTTGCATTGCTCTATGTTGAGGAATCGATATACTGCTTGAATCAGCATTATGATTCTGGATAAAGTGCAATGTTTCCTGGTGATTCAACTTCTGGCACATCTCCACAATATTGTGGCAAAACAAGCCGCAGAGGCAGCAACGGAAATGCAAACAAGCTGTCTTCCGCTGATAAAGCCGCACACAATTGGTATCGGTTCGTGCTTTCTTTTCCTCCCCATCTGGTCAGAGATTATGTTGAGGAATTTGGCTTAAATAGTACTCATACAGTTTTGGATCCTTTTTGTGGCACAGGCACGACCATCGTTGAATGTAAGAAACTAGGTATTCCCAGCATAGGGATTGAAGCCAGCTCCCTTGCCCATTTCGCTGGACAGGTCAAAATAGATTGGTCTATTGACCCCGATGAGCTGCTAAAACAATCCTACGGTATTGCTGAGGCAGCTCTGACACAACTTGAACGGGATGGTATTGTTGACAACCCAGTGTTCATCCAAGAATACTTGCCACAGGCTCAGTTACGCAGGCTTGAGCCAGAAATAGAAAAACTCCTTCTGACAAATTCCCTGAGTCCACTCCCATTACATAAAGTTCTGATTTTACGCGAATGTATTGAGAATCATCGCAACACACGGTACTTCAATCATCAGTTGTTGGCTTTCGGCAATGCCCTTACTTTCTCAATCAGCAATCTACACTTTGGTCCTGAGGTTGGAGTAGGAACGCTCAAAACGGACACGCCTGTTGTAGAAGCATGGCTGGACAACATTCGCCAAATAGCACGCGACTTGCGACAGTTTCGCCTCCACAATGAGACTCCTGCGATAATATATCATGCGGACTCCCGCGAAATATCCGATTTTATTGAGCCGCGCTCTATCAACGCTGTTTTTACCTCACCACCATATCCAAATGAAAAAGACTACACTCGAACTACACGCCTTGAGGCAGTGATGCTTGGCTTCATCAATAACAAAAAAGAACTTCAGACGCTCAAAAGGAGTCTACTTCGTTCCAACACACGAGGCGTGTATAAAGGAGATGATGATGATGATTGGGTAGCAAATTTTCCTGAGATCCAGAACATTGCCGAGATGATTGAAGCCAGGCGAATAGAGCTTGGAAAAACCTCGGGATTTGAACGGCTCTACGCAAGAGTTACTAAGCTCTATTTCGGAGGCATGGCGCGCCACCTGGCGAACCTGCGTCCTCTGCTTGTGCCAGGCGCACAGCTTGGATATGTTGTCGGCGATCAGGCTTCATATCTTCGCGTTATGATCCGCACTGGTCAGATTCTCGCAGATATTGCCGCTTCATTGGGCTACGAAGTAATTGGAACAGATTTGTTTCGGACCAGATTAGCGACGGCGACAAAAGAACAACTGAGAGAGGAAGTTCTGCTGCTTCGCTGGCGTGGCAACTGAATCACTGCGTTCGCTGCTAAACAGGTTTACCCATGCGCATACAGAATCGTTATAGCCAGATCATTGAGCGCATCTTTTTCAATTGCTATTCTGAGGGAGCACATGAAGTTCAGTTTGAGCGGAGCGATATTGAACGTGTTGCCGAGGAATTAGGCATTCAATTACCTAAGAATTTGGGAGACATTATTTACAGCTTCCGGTATCGGGCAGTTTTACCTGAATCGGTACGTACAAAAGCTCCAGAAGGAAAAATTTGGATTATTCGCCCGGCAGGACGAGCTATCTATCGATTTGTAGCCATTGCTGATCGCCCCCTTGTTCCACAAGAGATGCTCGCGCAGATAAAGGTCCCGGATGCTACGCCCGGAATCGTTGCTCGGTATTCACTTAACGATGAGCAGGCGCTTTTAGCGAAGGTTCGATATAACAGGCTTATCGATGTTTTTACTGGAGTTACGTGTTATTCCCTCCAAAATCACCTTCGTACCACTGTGACAGAACTCGGACAGGTCGAAACAGACGAAATCTACGTTGGAGTGGATCGTCGTGGCGCACAGTATGTTTTCCCCGTACAGGCGAAAGGTGGAACCGACAAACTCAATATCGTACAGATTGAGCAGGATTTCGCCGTGTGTACTCAGAAATTCCCAGACCTCATCTGTCGTGCAATCGCTGCTCAGTTTATGCTTGATGATGTTATTGCTCTGTTTAGCTTTGAGTTAGGAGAGAGTGGAGTTGCCTTGACAGATGAAAAACATTATCGGCTTGTCACCCCACAAGACATTACTCAAGAAGAATTGAGAACTTACGGACAGCATCCTTAGGTGGGCAGGGGCGCTATGGTGTCCCTGCCCCTCCCCTACGCCGCCGCGCCGATCCCTTCAAACATACACGCTGGCACGCCGCCGCCGTACAGGTGCTGGTAGACGGCGTAGTTTTCGTAGATGATCTCCAGATACAACTGCGTTTCGGCAAAGCCGACGATCTGATACAGCCGTTCCAGGTCGCCACCGGCGGCGTTCAGCCACTGGAGCGCCGCGCCGGGTCCGGCGTTGTAGCTGAGCAGCGCGCCGGGGATGCTGCCGTCCTGAAAATCGCGCATCGAGTCCAGGTAATACGCGCCAAACATCACGCTCACCACCGGGCGATTGAGATCGGTGATGCGGTAATCCGCCTGCCCAAGCCGGTTGGCGACATCCTGCGCGGTGGCGGGCATGAACTGCATCAGTCCCTGCGCGCCCGCGAAACTGATCGCCGTCGCGTCGAAGCTGGTTTCCTGCCGTATCAGCGCCGTCACCAGCAGCGGATCAAGCTCGTAACCCGCCGCCACGCTGGCGATCAGGTCGATGTAATAGACCGGATAGGCAAGCTGCAACACCGCCCGTGGCACCTGTGTAAACGGCATTTCAGACATAAAAGCCAGCCGGGTCGCCGCGTAAACCGACGAACGATAGACCGGAATCGTCTGATAGTAGACCGCCAATTGAAGCAGCGCGGCGGGATCATTCCGCACCAGCTTGTGCAGCGCGTCGAATTCCGCCCGCGCTTCATCCCACAAGCCAACCGCCCATAGTTCAACGCCGCGCCGGAGAATCGGGTTCGCTCCCAGTTCAGACGAAAGCTGCGCCGAGACACCGGGCAGACCAAAGCGCTGCGCTACCCACTGCTCGGCGGCACTGATGTCTTCGGCGGTGATCGGCTGTGTTTGCAGCGCCGTCGAGGGCGTGAACGGCTGGCGGTCATTCAGCAGCTCACAGCCGCGCATGGCAAAAAACGTGCCCGGCTCCGCCGCTGTCGCCCGTTCCCAGGCGGCACGCGCTCCGGCGGTATCGCCCGCCTGCTGGAGCAGCTTGCCCTGAAATACGAAGCCTTCGGCACTTCCGGCAGCTCCGAAAAATTCAGCCGCCCGCGCCGGTTCCACCTGAAGCGCCAGCGACGCCGCTTCGTTCAAGCCCTGCTCCGCCTGCTCCGTCCCGGCATAGCGGGCGGCGAGATCGCTGTACAGCGTCAAAGCGCCGGTCACGTTGCCTGCGTCACGCTCCATTTGCGCGGCGCGCAGCAGCGCGATAGGCGCTTCCGGCGACTGTGGGTAGCTGCTGGCAGCGGCATTGAAGGCGGTCACTGCCTGCGCGGAATCCCCCATCGCCGCATATGTCTCGGCTTGCTCCAGCGCGGCGAGGCTGGCAGCAGGATCAGCCGCGAACTGCTGGCGCGCGCGCTCAAAGGTCGCCAATGCGGCGGCAGTGTCGCCCACGCCGCGCTGCGCCCTGCCCAACAGGACGTGCAGTTCCGGCGGCGCGGACGCATTTGCCGGATCGTTGAGGTAATCGGTCAGCACGCCCACGACCGGGCGAAAATTCTCGTTGCGCACGTTGATGCGCATCCGCGCCAGCAGATCGACCGGCTGCCCGGCATTGACCAGATCGATCAGCGCGGGCAGCGCCGCCGACGTTTCCCAGTAGTTGGTGATGACGCGCTGCAAGCGGGCATAGCCCGCCTCAACCTGTCCCTGCTGAAGCTCAATATCGGCGGCGGCGCTTTCGATGCTGGCGCGCAGTTCGCCGCTTTTGTCATATTCCGCGCCTTCGACAGCGCTCAAAGTCGCCAGATATTCGTCGATGCTTTGCAGCAGCAGATCGTACTGCGCCAGCGCCGAGCCTGGGCTGCCCACCAGCAGATAGACTTCCGCCAGCCGCCGACGCAGGGCGAACCGTCCTTCGGGGTGACGATCCGCTTCCGTCGCCAGACGCAGTGAGCGCACGCTCGAATCGGGATCGAGTCCAGCCATCCGCTGGTATAGGTAGCTGTCGAGCAGACCGGCATTGAGCGCCAGCGCCTGCTGGTAATCCGCCAGTGCCTCGCCGCTTCTGCCCAGCGCCCGCCGGATTTCGCCGCGCTGGATCAGAGCGCGAGACGAGTTTTCGCACTCGCCCAGATATTGACTCCAGGTGCTGGCGGCGTTTTCGTACTGCACCGCGCGGGCATAGGTGACGGCTAACCCGTAGAGCGCGGCACACCTGAGCGCGGGATCGCTGGTCGCGCTGGTATATTCGGCAGCCGCGGTGTCGTAGTCGCCAATCATGAGCGCCATGTCGGCGTTGGGGATGGCGGGCAGTGACGCAGCGCCATCCTGCGCCGCCAGCGGCTGAAACACACCGGTTAGTATCAGCAGGATCACACATGCGCGTAAACAGCGGTTCAAGGGCGGTCTTCCTTTCCTGAATTGCAGTTGTCTCAAACGGTGATTTTATCAGCAGCGGCGGGTGACCGCATCGCTATCCTTCAGGTGCCAACACAACCCGTAATTGAAACTCTTCCTGTAACGGTTTACACTCAACAGAAGTGTCTTTTTCATGTGGCGAACAGGTGTACTTTTATGGACTGGCACATCAATGCAGTATTTTATGAGCTTTACGTTCGCGCCTACTACGACGCCGATGGCGACGGTCATGGCGATCTTGCCGGGCTGCGCCAGAAGCTGGATTATCTTCAGTGGCTGGGGGTCGATTGCATCTGGCTGCTGCCCATCAACCAGTCGCCGCTGACGGACGATGGCTACGACGTCTCCAGCTACTATGGCATCAACCCGACCTTTGGTCATCTCGAAGACTTCATGCTCACGCTGGAAGAAGTCCACCGGCGCGGCATGAAGCTGATCGTGGATATGGTGATGAACCACACGTCCGACCTGCATCCCTGGTTTCAGGAAGCCCGCCGGTCGAAAGACTCGCCGCTGCGCGATTTTTACGTGTGGACGGAAGACACCAACAAGTACTCCGAGGCGCGGGTCATCTTTCTTGATACCGAGCCGTCCAACTGGGCGTACAGTTCCACCACCCATGAATATTACTGGCATCGCTTCTACACCACCCAGCCCGATCTGAACTATGACAATCCGCGCGTGCAGGAAGAGATGATGCGCGCCATCAAGTTCTGGCTCGATCTTGGCGTCGATGGCTTCCGTCTGGACGCAGTTCCGTACCTGTACGAACGCGAAGGCACGAACTGCGAGAATCTGCCGGAAACGCACGAATTCCTGAAGAAAGTGCGCAAGTTTGTCGAGGAAAACTACACCGACCGCCTGCTGCTGGCGGAAGCCAACCAGTGGCCCAACGATTTGCTGCCCTATTTTGGAGACGGCGACGAACTCGATATGTGCTTCAACTTCCCGCTGATGCCGCGGCTGTTCATGGCGCTGGCGAAGCGCGATAAGACGCCGGTGATGGAAGTGCTCGACCAGATGCCGGAGATCCCCAAGAACTGCCAGTGGGCGACCTTCCTGCGCAACCACGACGAACTGACGCTGGAGATGGTGACGCCGGAAGAGCGCGAGTTCATGTGGAACTTCTACGCGCCGGAGTTTCGCCAGCGCCTGAACCTGGGCATTCGCCGCCGCCTGGCACCGCTGCTCAATAATGACCGCGCCCGGATTGAACTGATGTACTCGCTGCTGTTCAGCCTGCCGGGCACGCCGGTGCTCTATTACGGGGATGAAATCGGCATGGGCGATAACGTCGGTCTGCCTGACCGCAACGGCGTGCGCACGCCAATGCAGTGGGCAGATCAGGTCAATTCCGGCTTTTCGGCATCGCCCACTGTCATCACTTACGCGCCGGTCAACCGCGATCCGGTCTACGGCTTCCAGCACGTCAACGTGACCGCGCAGCGGGACGACCCGGATAGTATGCTGCACTTCGTCCGCACGATGATCCTGGCGCGCAGGCAGCTCACCATGCTGCCTAAAGGCAAGCTGGAGTGGATGGAAGGCGCGCCGCGCTCGGCGCTGTGCTTCTGGCGCATTGACGACAGCGGACGCCTGCTGGCGCTCCATAATTTGTCCGATTTTCCCTATACAATTGTGCTGCCAGCGGGCGTCGGCTTCGTAGACCCGCTTGACCCTGAAACAGCCGTTGGCGAATACGTCACGCTGCCAGCCTACGGTCATCGCTGGCTGCTGGAACAGCCTGAGCCAAAAACAGGCAAAGCCAAATCGGGCAAGCAGAAGGAGACTGAAGAAATTCAGCCGGAATAGTTCATTGATTAGCGCGCAGGGGCGCGGCGTTTGTCAGTCTCACGGCTGACCGCGTCTCTGCTTTTCACGCAGGAGGATTCATGCACGCGCGTGTGCTGCTGTTGGTAGTTCTATTGGTTATGTCATTTCCAGTCTTTGCCCAGGCGCAGGGGTCGCTGTGTCGAATCGACCTGAGCAGCGCCAACGCAACGCTCACGCAAGCGCAGGCAGCGGCGGCAGCCGGTGATCTGGAGCGCGCGCTGGGGCTGATCCAGCGGGCGGATCAGGCGCTGGCAGCCATTGAGTCGCGCTGCGATCTGGAAGTGGTTCAACCGGACGTCGTGCTTGAACAGACCTACGCCGGGCAGGGCGGCTTCAGCGTCAGCTATCCGGCGGAATGGGTCGTCGGGGCATCCGCCAATGCCAATTCGATCACGCTTGGCACCGACGAAGCCGCCGCCAACGCCATTCAAACCGCCGAACCCAACCTGACCGCCGGGCAGCGCGGCACGCTGGTCGTCTATGGCACGCCTGCCGAAATTGCTGGCGGTGCCAGCGTCGAACGCACGCTTGACGGCATCATCGATTATTTTGCGTCCCAGCTTGCAACCAGCTTCCTGGTACGAAATACCGACCACGTCTACGTCCTTGATGGGCGCGCGGCAGCCAGCCTCGATTTCGCGGGCGCGTCGTTTGACGGCATGATGATCGTGATTGAGATCGTCGAGGGACGAGAATACGCGCTCGTCGCTGGCGCTGCCGCTAAGGGCGAACTCGCCGATTTTCTGCCGACGCTTCAGGCAGTCGCCGCGTCCATTTCCGCACAGGGGGCGGCACGATGAAACGAATTTTGATAAGCCTTAGTCTGTTACTGCTGCTGGCTGTCCCCGCCGCCGCGCAGGCACAAGCCTGTACCATTGACCTGACCGACTCGGTCATCCAACTGCTTCAGGCGCAGGCGCTCGCCGCCAGCGGCGATACCGGCGGCGGTCTGGCGCAGATCGCGGAAGCGCGGGCAGGACTGGCAGCCCTGGTCAGCAACTGTGGCGCCGAGGGGATTGAACCCGGCGTGCTGCTGGATAACGAATTTGGCGCGCCTAACGGCAGCTTCATCGTCAACTATCCGCTGGACTGGATTGAGGGCGGCTTCTCGCCGAACGCCAGCGGCGGCGGCGTGTTTTTTGGCAGCAGCGCGGCGGCAGCCGCCGCCCTCAACAGCGCCGTTCCTCAGGCTGAGCCTGGCGAGCAAGCGCTGGCGGTAGCGGTGGCAACGCCTGCCCTGCTCGGTGTCACCAGCCAGAATCCTACGCTCGCAGAGGTGGTGAACACCTTCGCGGGGATCTCGATGGCGCAGTTCGAAGTCGTCTCCGGGCTTGAGATAGCCATCCGCAATGATCGTCCCATCGCCCGCGCGCAGTATCGCGGCGAGTCATTTGAAGCGCTGCTGGTAGGGGTACAACTGCCGGACAGCGAGCATTACGCCGTCGTAGTTGGCATCAGCGCGCCCGGTGAACTGGAAGCGCTGCGCCCGATCATTGACGCGGTCGCACTCTCGGCGCGCTGAGATCTGAAACTTCTGTCGTAAAACCACGTAATAGTGTTTATCCAGGCAGAATGTTTAGGGAGGTCACGGTGGGTATTATCATCTGGATACTGATCGCGCTGGTAGCGCTGTTCGCTCTGTCGGCGGTCTTAGGGATTGTGGTTGATCTGTTCATTCCAGTGCTGGTGTGGGCAGTTATCGGCTGGCTCTCCGGGCAGTTAATGCGCGGGCGCGGGTTTGGCGTATTGGGGAACATCCTGCTCGGTCTGGGCGGTGGTGTCATCGGCAGCGTGCTGTTCGGCTTGCTTGGCGTGGGCGCTGGTGGGTTGATCGGGCGGATCGTGGCGGGCGTCGTTGGCGCTGTTGTGCTGATCTTTCTCGTCCGAACCTTCTCCGATAACAAAGAGTTCGGGCGCTAACCGCCGCCAGCAGGCAGAAACAGCCATCAAAAGAGCGAACGCCAGTGTGCGCGTTCGCTCTTTTTTGTTGGGGAGTGCGTGAGCCGCAACGACCTCTCATGCTTTGCTCACCAAGCGGCATAATTATCCTTTGACCGCGCTCACCCGCATGAGGTACACTAGAGCAATTCCGATAATACAGCTTGTAAACAACCGCAGCGCATGTGCAGTCTCGTGTGCTGCCGAGAGGAGTTGGAATGGCAACACAGACTGCGACTCTCCCGAAGGAGCAGTTGCTCGATTGGTATCATCAGATTGTCCTCATCCGCAAGTTTGAAAATATGTGCGATGCGCTTTACGCCGAAAAGCGGATCACCGGCGTGTACATGCACCTCTACAGCGGGCATGAGGCGACGGGCGTGGGCGCGCTGGCAGCAATCACCCCCGAAGATCATGTCATCACCGCCTACCGCGATCACGGCATCGCCCTGGCGCGCGGTGTTGATCCTAAAGCGGTCATGGCAGAGATGATGGGCAAACGCACCGGCACCAGCGGCGGCAAAGGCGGTTCGATGCACCTTGCCTCTCGCGAACACAACTTCTGGGGCGGCTACGCGATTGTCGGCGGGCATCTGCCGCTGGCAACCGGCATCGCCCTCAAAGTCAAGTACATGGGTGAGCCAAACGTCGTCATCAGCTTCGTCGGCGATGGCGCGACCAACAACGGCTACTTCCACGAAGCCGTCAATTTGGCGGCTGTCTGGGATCTGCCGGTGGTCTGGATTATCGAAAACAATCTCGTGGGTATGGGGACGCGCGTCGAAGAAGCCAGCGGTCAGCCCGATCTGGTCAAGCGTGCTATCGCCTATGGGATGAAGGAAGGTCCGCGCGTCGATGGGCAGGATGTCGTCGCGGTCTATGAAGCGGTGAAGGAAGCGGTCGAGTATGCCCGCGCCACCGGTCCGGTGCTGATGGAATCGCTCACCTACCGCTATCAGGGACACGGCGTTTCCGACCGCCAGTACAGCGCCCGCGAAGACCTCAAATCTGAATTGGAAATCTGGCAGCAGCGCGACCCAATTATCGTGCTGCGCAGCCGTCTGACCAAGCGCTTTAAGAATATCGAGCCGGAACTGGAACGGATTGAGGAAGAAGCCGACCGTATCGTGGCGGAAGCGGTAGAGTTTGCCGAGCAAAGCCCCGCGCCAGGTTACGAAGACCTGATCGCCAACGTATACGTCGAGTAGAGGAAGATATGGCGACCAAAAACCTACCAATGCGCGAAGCACTGCGCCAGGCGCTGCGCGAGGAAATGCAGCGCGACGAGCGCGTGTTTATCATGGGTGAAGAAGTTGGCAAATGGCATGGCACGCACCGTGTCACACAGGGCTTGTATGAAGAATTTGGCGCGCGTCGTGTCCGCGACACCCCGATCAGCGA
Organism: Aggregatilineales bacterium; assembly: GCA_030834905.1. Taxonomy (GTDB): domain Bacteria; phylum Chloroflexota; class Anaerolineae; order Aggregatilineales; family Phototrophicaceae; genus Flexifilum. Next base: position 258,606 of record JAUQWZ010000021.1, read on the forward strand.
GATGGCGATTGCTGGCGCGGCGGTTGGCGCGGCAATGGCGGGGCTTCGTCCCGTCGCCGAGCTGATGACCATCAACTTCGCCTTCCTGTCGCTGGACGCGATGATCAACCACGCGGCGAAGATCCATTACATGTTCAACGGTCAGTTCACCGTCCCGCTGGTTTACCGCGCGGCGACGGGTTGGGGCAATCAGGCGACGGCGACTCACTCGCACATGCCAGAGCCAATTTTCGCCCACTTCCCCGGCATGTACGTCGGCGTCCCGTCCAACGCTTATGACGCCAAAGGCATGTTGAAAGCAGCAATCCGCGACGAAAATCCGGTGCTGTTCACCGAAACCATCGCCCTCTATCCCAAGCCAAGCCCGGTGCCGGATGAAGAATACGTCCTGCCGATAGGCAAGGCGGACATCAAGCGGCAGGGCGGCGACGTGACCATCGTCACCTACGCCCGCGGCGTCGAGTGGTCGCTTCAGGCGGCGGATATGCTGGCAAAAGAAGGCGTTGAAGTCGAAATCGTCGATATGCGCTGGCTGCGACCGCTGGATATGGAACCGGTATTCGAGAGCTTCAAGAAGACCAACCGCTGCGTCGTGGTCGAAGAGTCGCTGCCGATGTTCAGCTTTGGCAGCGAGATCGCGGCACAGCTTCAGGAAGCGGCGTTTGATTACATGGATGCGCCGATCAAGCGCGTCAGCGCGATGGACGTTCCGCTGCCATATGCCGCCGAAATTGAATTGATGGCACTTCCAAATGCACAGAAAATTGTGGACGCTGTGAGAGGGGTGTTGTAATGGCAGAACCGATTATGATGCCGAACCTCGGTGCCGGCATGGAAGAAGGCACGCTCATCAACTGGCTCAAGCAGGTCGGTGATACGGTCAGCGACGGCGATGTAATTGCCGAGGTTGACGCCGACAAAGCCACCGTCGAAGTGCCGGTCGAAATTTCCGGCACCATCCTCTCGCTGGAGGGCGAACCGGGCGCAACGCTCAAGGTCGGTTCGGTCATCGGCTACGTCGGACAGGCGGGCGAGAATGCCCCCGCCGGCGAGGCGAAACCTGCCGCCAGCAGCCCGCCGCCGCCCACCCCGGCAGAGCAGCCAGCCGCCCAGGGCAACGGCGCTGCCAGCGCCCAGAAGTCTGGCAACGGCGCGCCGCCTGCCGCCCAGACCGCCGCGCCCAAAGAACCGGCTGAAGCCGAAGCGGATGGCGACAGCGACTATCCGGCGGGTGTCAAAGCATCGCCAGTGGCGCGTAAAATCGCCCAGGATAAAGGCATCGATCTGAGCCGCGTGCAAGGGACTGGTCCCGGCGGGCGCATCGTCAAAGCGGATGTCGAAAATTATAAACCCGCCGCCGCGCCTGCCCCGGCAGCCGCACAAGCAGGCGCTCCCGGTGCCATTCCAGCGCCATCCTACGGACCGCTTCCCAGCGGACCGGACGTGGAAGTCATCGAAACGTCAAAGCTGCGCAGCCGTATCGCCGCCCGTATGACCGAAAGCAAGCAGCAGATTCCGCATTTCTACGTCACCACTGAAATTGACGTAGAAGCCATGCTCGCCCTGCGCAAGCAGTTGAATGAAGGTCTGGACGACGCCCAAAAGATCAGCGTCAACGACATGGTCATCAAGGCAACCGCGCTGACGCTGCGACAGTTCCCCAACCTGAATTCGCACTACTATGGCGACCAGACCGTGCGCCACAAGCGCATCCACATCGGCATCGCCGTCGCGCTGCCGCAGGGCGGCTTGATCAACGTGGTCGCCAAAGATGCGGATAAAGTGTCGCTGGGCACGCTGGCGGTTACCAACAAAGAGATGATCGCCCGCGTAATCGAAGGCAAGCTCAAGCCGGATGATATCTCCGGCAGCACCTTTACCGTCAGCAACATGGGCATGTACGACGTTGAACACTTTATCGCCGTCATCAACCCGCCGGAAGCGGGCATCCTCGCCATCGGCTCGGCGATGAAAGTGCCGGTCGTCAAGCCAGATGGCACCGTCGGCGTCGGCAACCACATGAAGGTCACCATCAGCGTCGATCACCGTGTCAGCGATGGCGCGGAAGGCGCGAAGTACCTTCAGGCATTCAAGAAGCTGATCGAGACGCCGATGCAGCTGCTGCTGTAGCTTTTGGCAGTAAGCGGTTAGCCGTTAGCTGCTCTGTCGCAAGGATATAACTGGTAAGGGCGAACCTGTGTGTTCGCCCTTTCTCTTTCCGGCGGAGTTTACCCCCCGCTGTGCTCATTCCGGGCGGAAGATCATACAGGTGGTGGTGCCATGCGCGTACAGCTTGCCCGCCGCGTCCACCAGCTTTCCCTGAGCAGTTGCCATCGTTCGCCCGGCGTGAATGACCTCACCGTGACAAAATACCTGCCCGGTCGCCGCGGTCAGTGGTCGAATGAAGTTGATATGCAGTTCGAGCGTGGTATAGCCCACACCAGCCGCCAGCGTCGTGTGGATGGCACAGCCCATCGCCGAGTCCAGCAGCGCAGCAGCCAGCCCGCCGTGAACCGAGGCAATCGGGTTATAGTGATACTCGGCAGGTTCAGAAGTGAAGGTTGCCCGTCCTTCCGCGACTGTCGTCAGGGAAAAGCCGAGCGTGTACATGATCGGTGGTCCCGGCATTTTGCCGTCGATCAAGGCTTGCAGATAGTCCATCCCAGCCATTGCCCTGCCCGCGCTGGCGGTCGGCAGCGGATCGTCCCAGGTGATGGTTCGCGTCCGTTCCGGCGTATTCTCCATTCGACTCCTCCTCAGGATAGTCCCTCACATAAACGTAGCCTTGTATGTCCGAGTCGGCAAGTTATGCTATGGTTGGGTGAGCGCCGCGCTGCTCCCGGATGAAATCCGATGCCGCCTGAATTTTGCCTGTTTATGCTCGTTTTTATCGGCGGGTTCACTGCCTGGATCATGTATGTCCAGCGGCAGTTCAGCGCGGCACAGGCGTTTCGTAACCAGCTGCTGGTGGACAATCCCCTCTATGTAACATCGGGCTTTGACTGCCGCTGGTCGATCACCACCCTCAACGACAGCGCCCGCCGCCGCCGTCGGGCAATGCTGGTCGTCGCCGGGAACGGTATCCGGCTGTATGCCAACCGTCACGACGCTAGCGACGTTATCACCATAAGTGCCGAAAGTATCCGCTGGTTTGGTCGCCCGGTGAAATATCACGACGGGCGCAATAAACTGTGGCTGCACGTTGAGTCAGGCGGCGAATGGCAGTTGGTCAGGCTCAGCCTCTGGCGCGGCGCGATGGCGGACACCGTGCGCGCCCTGAAGCAGATCGTCCCGCCGGAACTCGTCACCGCCTACCGTCGCCACCGTCCCTACATCCATTTTGGACCCGTGAAGGCACAGCCCGCCGAACAGGACATTCACGGCGCGTGGTCGCTGGAGGAGCCGATCTGGCTTTATATCATGCCGCTGTACGTGGTGCTGCTGCGGAAAGATCGCGTCCTTCGCCTGCTGCCGCTGGAGCGCATCAACCAGATTGCCGCCTTACGCCGCCTGGACGAGCCAGAAGCCGACGGGTTGGTCAGCCTGACCATTGAGGGCGAAAGGCTGGCGTTCGCGGTCAAAGACTACGAACAGGCGGCGACGGCGATCTCGGAAGCCGCCAAACGCAGCCTCGAACAGCCGCTGGCGCGCAAACAGAAGAAAAAAGACGACGAGGAGGACGAGTGGGAGTGATATTGAAAGGCTGCTACACACAAATTACGCTTAAAATAATGTATAATCCTAGAATTTCATACGCGAAAACTAAAGGATTTTGAAATGAGTGAAGTTATTTCTGTCTCTGGGGACGCCCTGCCTCCGATCGGCAGACGCAGTGGTCTGCTTGTTACCGTCTGGATTCTGGTGCTGCTGCTCACCGTGCCGGAGATTATTCTGCGGGCATTCCTGCATCAGGACACCTCATGGATGCTCCCCGTCCGCGCCGGTGTGCTCGCCGCTTTGCTTGCGCTCTCCTTCGCTTCGCAATCCCTTCGTCCACTACGTGGCTTTTTGCTGGTCATGCTGGTGGTCTATGGGGTCGAAGGCTGGTTTTTTCTCACCCTCGTTCCCCAGACTCCAGCTTATCAGAGCATCATCGGTAGCAGCGAGTACGTAGCGTTCTTTGGCGAACGCCTGCTGAGAATCGGCGCAGTTCTGGTAATGCTGCTGGTGCTGCTGGTAAGCGGCCTGAAACGCCGCGATTTTTTCCTCGCACTGGGCGATCTCAAAGCCACTGCTGAACCCGCCAGAGGCTTCGGCATACCGGGGAAACCGGAACCTTGGACTCGGTTTGGACGTAACTACGCCGTGATCTCGCTCGCCATCATCTTGGTTTTTATGATTCCTGCATTGCAGCCATCTTTGAGGAATTTCTCAATCGGTCTGCTGCTGTTCGCAGCACTTTGCGCCGCATTGAATTCCTTTGCTGAGGAATTTCTCTATCGGGCGGCGCTTTTGCCACAGGTGCTACCGCTGTTTGGCAAGAGCGCATCCCTGTTGCTTGTGCCCATCTGGTTTGGACTGGCGCACTATTTTGGAGTGCCCAGCGGTTTTACTGGCGTGATCATCACTGCCATCGGCGGCTGGTTCTTTGCCAAAAGCATGATTGAAACGCGCGGCATCGGCTGGGCATGGTTTCTGCATTTTCTGGCAGACTTCGCCGTTTATATGGTCATCCTTCTGGCAGGAGCATTGTAGTAACCGCCATCCTTACCTCTGCCTTTACTCCCCGCGCACGCGCAGCGGCACGACCCGGATGGCAGTTGAAAAATCGCGGCTAAATTCCTCTGGCGTCATCTTAATGTCGATAAAACCCTGTCGGTACTTCTCCACATAGGCGGCGTTCTGCAGCGCTGGTGGCGCATGGCGGTCAATTTTCGCCTCGCCCATGATCACCAGATAGTCACCCGCGTCATCGCTTTCGTTGTAGCTCAACGCGACCAGCGAATTCGCACGAAGATTGCGCACCTTGTGCGAGTCTGGCATGGTATAAATCAGGTAGGTGTCGTTTTCGTGAATAAACCACACCGGCGTTGGCTGCGGCATCCCGTCGTCGCGCACAGTCGTAAACCAGATGTAGTAGGCGCGCTGAAGTCGTTCGGCAAACTGGGGATTCATATCCATTGCAGAGCTTCCCTTCAAATCAACGCTCGGCGGAGAGATGACAAACAGACGTTTCAGCGCGATGACTTTTTACCGATTCGGGCTTTAGCCCGCTAAAAAGCCACGCCGGAAAACAAACGGGTTGGAACAAACCGTTCAGCAACTACGTCTACAATAAGTGTACAGTAAAGACAACGAGGATATATATGGGCATTCTCATCCTGATCCTGACGCTGCTGCTCTCCCTCTTCCTGGGAGTGGAAACGACGACCACGACGCCTGTGCCGATGATCGTCACAGAGGTTCCGTCTGTGCCCGGAGAAGAAACTTTTCGATCACCAACCGTCATCGAGAGCGTGGACGCCCTGCTGCTCGAATCCTTTCCGGTGCAGATTCACCTGCGCGTGACCGGCTATCAGTCTGATGGCTGCGATTATCCAGTCACGGTGGAACAGCGCCGCCAGGGCAGCGAGGTCTACGTGGACATCTATCGTGAGATGCCGCTGGCAGTCATCTGCCCGGATATGCTGCTTGAATACGAGGCGACCATTCCGCTTGATGGCGGCTTTGAGCCGGGAACCTACCGCATTCACGTCAACGATCAGGTGATCGAAGTCACTATCTGAACCGCTAACGACTGACCAGCTTATTTGAGGAGATCATCCATGTCCAGAAAACCCTTCTTGCTCGCCATTCTGCTGTTCGCGCTGCTGCTTCCCGCCGCCGTGACCATCGTCGCCCAGGAAACCAGCGCCGAAGACGCCAGCCCGGTGCCGCCGGGCGACCGCGAAGCCGTCGCGCTGACCATCTATAATCAGGGAACCGCGCTGGTGCAGGATCGCCGCAGTTACACGCTCGACACCGGTCTGAACCTGCTCAACTTCGTCGATGTGGCGGCGGGTATCGACCCGACATCGGTGCAGTTCAACTCGCTGACCGACCCCGATGGCACCGTCGTGCTGGAGCAAAGCTACGTCTACGATCTGGTGGACAGCTTCGCCCTGCTCAACCGCTACCTCGATCAGACGATTGAAGTCGTCGCCATCGACGGCACAAATTACGTCGGACAGTTGTTAAGCGGGCGCAGCGGCGAAATCATCCTGCGCACCGACGAGGGACAGGTGATCGTCGTCAGCCCGGACGATATCCGCGATCTGCGCTTCCCGGAACTTCCCGGCGGCTTGATCACCCGCCCGACGCTGCGCTGGCTGCTGCAAAGCGCCGCCAGCGGCGAACAGCAGGTCGAGCTGACCTACCTGACCAGCGGCATGAACTGGTCGGCGGATTACGTCATCCTGCTCAACAGCGGCAACACCTCGCTTGACCTGAACGGCTGGATTACCCTCAACAACACCAGCGGCGCATCATACAGCGATGCGCTGGTCAAGCTGGTCGCAGGTGACGTCAACCGCCTGCCCACTGAGGTTGTCCGCATGGAGATGGACATGGCGTATGCCGCCGCCCCGATGCCTACGATGGCACCGCAGGTGGAGCAGCGCAATTTCTACGAGTACAATCTCTATGAAATCCAGCGCCCGGTGACGGTGGTTGACAACGAAACCAAACAGGTAGAGTTCGTCAGCGGCGCGGACGTGCCCGCTAACACCTTCTACGTCTATGACTCCAGCCAGCCCTTTTACGGCGGTCTGCTGATCGACCAGTACTACGGGCAGACGGGCATCACCGACGTGCGCAACTACCTCGAATTCACCACCAACGAGGAAAACGGACTGGGCGCAGACCTGCCCGCCGGGCGCATCCGCGTCTATCAGGAAGACATTGACGGCGCGGCGCTGCTGATCGGCGAAAACACCATCGACCATACGCCCGAAGGCGAAGAGGTCGAAATCTTCCTCGGCAACGCCTTTGATCTGGTCGGCGAGCGCATTCAGACCAACTACAACCTGCTGGCAGATACGGTGCTTGAGGAAACCTACGAGATCCACCTGCGCAACCGCAAGGACGACCAACCGGTGGAAATCCGCGTGCCAGAGCACCTGTTCCGCTGGAGCAACTGGGAAATCCTGAACGCTTCGGCAGACTTCAACCAGCTTGACTCCAACACGATTGAGTTTCGCGTCGAAGTGCCGCCGCAGGGCGAAACGGTCATCACCTATACCGTCCGCTACACTTGGCCCCGCTAATAAGATATCCAAACCGCAGAGGGCGCTGAAAAACGTAGGGGCGAGCCGCTGGCTCGCCCACTTCCCGCCAACATCCCACGCTTGCAACGACACGCCGGTACAGCGCTTACCCCACCGCCGCATCGCCGGGGTTTAAGCCCCACAGCCGCAGCACGCCGTCGCCGCCGATTGAGGCAAGCAGCGTCCCGTCAGGGCTGAAGGCGATGCTTCCGACCGCGTCCGTGTGCCCGGTCAGCACCGCGACCAGCTCACCCTCTCCAGCCACGCTCACAGCGTCACTCACACTCCAGATGGAGACCGCGTTGGTGGCGTCCTCGTCGTCCGAGCTTCCACCCGCCGAAACCAGCAGCAGTCCATCGGGGCTGAAATCGAGCGCCAGCACCGGCTCGCCGCTTTCGAGAACGGCACTCTGGCGGTAGTCTTCCGGCTCGCCTGTCACGCTCCACAGGCGCGCTGTGCCATCCATGCTGGCAGACGCCAGCACCCCGCCGTCGGGGCTGAACTGGAGATCGCGCACCGCGTCGGTGTGTCCCTGCAGGGTCGCGCTTTCAGCCGGAATGCCAATGCTGCTCAAATCCCACAGGTGGATCGTACCCGCCACGTCACCCACCGCCAGCAGTCCGTCGGGGCTGAACGCCACGCTCATCGGCGCTGAATCCAGCGGCAGAAAAAGCGTTTGCTCGCCGGTACTGGCGTCCCACAGGTAAACGCCCGGCTCGGCTACCGCCGACGACAGCAGGGCGTTGTTGACGCTGGCGATCACCGTCCCATCGGGCGAGGCGGCAACATCAACCACGCTCTCCACGACGGCGGGTGCCTGCATGAACAGGATGTCGAAGCCCTGCGGCTCAACCGGGAAGATGGCAACTGTGCCCCGCATCCCACCCGTTACCAACGACGCGCCAGCGCTGGTCGGCACGTAAGTCATGCTCAGAACCGGTTCCGCGCCCGGCAGCAGTTCCTGCGGCGCTTCGGTCAGGTCATTGGCGTTGTAGACCAGCACCGCCGGTGTATCGCCGCTGGCGGAATCGGGAACGGTCAGCCCGGCAACGGCAATCGTGTTCCCCGTCGGTGAATAGTCCATCACGGCGGCGAAACTGCCCTCAATCTGCCCGATGATCGCCAACTGCGCCGCGTTTTCGGTGCTGATGACTTCGCCCGCCGGAATCAAGGTCGCCCCAGATTCGGCGGTCGCTTCCGGCGTGGCTTCGCCTTGGGTGACGTCGCACAGGAACAGGGCGCTGCCGTCCGCCGAAGTCCGGTAGTCATAGGTCGTGCCGTCCTGCGTGAAGGTGATGATGTAGCCGCGCGTGATCACCTGCGCGTACATCTGGTCGGGCTGCGGGCAGCCGAGGCTGGCATCGTTGAAATCCTCTTGATCCCACGTCCAGTTATCCACCATGTCCAGCGTCAATGACGAACCAAGCTGCGCGTTCAAATCCGCCAGCGCCGCCTCGATCACAGCCAGCGGCGCGTCCTGTGCCAATGCCGCGAACGGCATCAGCAGCACCAGCAGAAGCATTAGCCATCGTCTCATCGCCTCATCTCCACTTTCATATGTCATGGATGCGCAGATTGTAGCCGCGCAGGGCAATTTATTACAGTGTGCGTTTAGCAAGCGTGGTGTGGGCGTCAGCAAGTCGTCGGGCAGGCGTGCAAAGGAGTATAATCCTCTGCAAAATGCCATTCTTGAGCAAAGGATTTATCGTAAATGGTCACGCAGCCCGACCCACTGGATTCGCTTACCCTCGCCAACATTCACAGCGCCCAGACGGCGTTCGGCATCCCGCCGCAGCACAAGCGCATCCCCTACCGCAGCATTCGTCACCTGCTGTCGCTCCACGCCACCGCCACGCCGCATAAGGTTTTCCTGATCCACTACGACACCGACGGCAAGCGCGAGGAATACACCTATGCCGAGTTCAACGCCCTCGTGCATCAGACGGCGGGCTTCCTGTACGACGATCTCGGCGTGCGGCGCGGCGACCGGGTGGCGACGATTGCCTACAATCACGCCGATACCGTCATCCTATATTTCGCCTGCTGGCTGATCGGCGCGGCGGTTGCGCCGCAGAACGTCGCCGAAGATGACCGCCGCATCGCCTTCATCCTGCGCAACAGCGAGGCGGTGGTGTGCTTCGCCCGTGACGAAACCCTCGAACGCGCCGAACGCATCATCAACGAGACGGATGAAGGTTTGGGCGCGCCGAATATCCGCCAGATCGTGACCATGGGCGACCGACCGAGCGAAGGTTACCTGCACTTCAACCACGAAATCGCTTCCCGCCCGGACACCTTCACCAGCACCGACGAGCGCCCGACGCTGGACGACGAAGCGCTGCTCGTCTACACCAGCGGCACCACCGGCGCGCCCAAAGGCGTGGTGCTGACGCAGTACAACCTGCTGATCGACGCCTTCGGCATCAGCCAGTGGCAGGCGATCACCGGCAACCAACGGCTGATGTGCGTGCTGCCGATCCATCACGTCAACGGCATCGTCGTCACGCTGATCACGCCGCTGTACGTCGGCGGCTCAACCGTCCTCAACCGCGCCTACACCTCGCAGCACTTCTGGGAACGGATCGCCCGCGAAAAGGTGCATGTCGTCAGTGTCGTGCCGACACTGCTTCAGTTCTGCCTCGATTTCGCGGCGCAGCAGGAAGCCAGAGGCGCGTCGATGTGGGGCGACGGCATCCAGCGCCACGACCTGCGCCACTTTCGCCACCTGATCTGCGGGGCGGGCACGCTGGCAATAGGACTGGCGCGGGGCTTCGAGGAAAAGTTCGCCCTGCCCATTCTGCATGGCTACGGCTTGAGCGAGACGACCTGTTATAGCTGCCACCTGCCAATCGAGATAAGCTGGGACGAACACCGCCGCTGGATGTACGACTACGGCTATCCCAGCATTGGCTGCCCGATCCAGCCGAACGAGATGGCGATCTTCAGCGCCGACGGCAGCGGTCAGCAGTTGGGTGCCAGCGAGCGCGGCGAAATCTGTATTCGCGGTCACAACGTCATGAAGGGCTATTTCAAGCGCCCGGACGCCAACGCCGAGACGTTCCGCTTCGGCTGGTTTCGCAGCGGCGACGAGGGCTTTTACGAGGTCGATGAACAGGGGCGGCAGTTCTTCTTCATCACCGGACGCATCAAAGAATTGATCAATCGCGGCGGCGTCAAATTCAGCCCGTTCGATATCGAAGAAGTGCTGCTCGAAATCCCCGGCGTGAAGGTCGGGTTAGCCGTCGCCTTCCGAAACGACTACTACGGCGAAGAAGTCGGTGCCTATGTCGTGCCGGACGAAGGCGCAGCGCCCGACGCCGACGCTATCCTGCGCCACTGCCGCCAGCGGCTGACGTTCGAGAAAGCGCCGAAAGTGGTCGTCTTTGGCACCGAAATTCCGGTGACGACGACGGGCAAGTACCAGCGCCTGCGCCTGCAAGAACTGTTCACCGAATGGGAACACGCCCAGTTCAGGAAATGAAAGACGACTGAACCGCCAGGACGCCAAGAACGCAAAGTAAAGACAGTCGAACCACCAAGACACCAAGGACACAAAGTAGGGGCGAGCCGGTGGCTCGCCCACACACACGCTGATGCTTCGCCCACACACGCCGGTGGCTCGCCCACGCACGCCGGTGACTCGCCCACACACACGCCGGTGGCTCGCCCACACACCATCTCCAAAACCTTAGCGTCTCCTCAATATTGCCGTCTGCAACACCGTCTCTCCCTACTGCGTATAGGACGATAGGCTATAATTCGTGCCGATTTGCACTCAACAGAGAGGACAGGCTGTGCGACGTCTTTTAGTGATGATGGCGCTGGCGGCGTTGGCGCTGCTGGCGGGTTGCGCAGGTAATGCCAGCAGTACCCCGACGGCTGCCACCGAACCACTGACGCTGGTCATGGAAGCCGCCGATAATATCCGTGAGGCGGATACCTTCCGCCTGTCGGTCACCCAAACGGGACCCGACTATGGGATGATGACCGACTACGGCAGCGTCGTATTCCGCAGCGCTACCGGTCAATACGTCGCGCCGCGCGAAATGCAGGCGAACGTCCGCGTGCTGGCGGCAGGGCTGCCGATCCAGATTGACGTGTTTTCACGCGGGGCGGATCAGTGGTATCGAGCGATATGGACGGGCAATCAATGGCTGAATCAGCCGTTCCAGGCGGGCTTCAACCCCGAAACGCTGATTTCGGCGGACGCGGGCTTGCAGGCGGCGCTGGGGGCGCTGCTGGAACTGAATTACGCGGGTGAAAAGGAACTGGACAGCGGCGCTCAGGTGCATCACATCACAGCGACCGCCAACGGACCGGATGTAACGGCGCTGCTCGGCGGCTTGATCGAGCCGGTGGGCGAAGTTTCGGTGGACGTGTACATCGACCGCCAGACGCGCCAGCCGGTGCGCTTCACCATTCAGGAATTCAACAGCCCCTACGCGGCGACGCCGGAAGTGGGGGAAGAGGCGCAGCCTATCATCTGGACAATTGACATCTACGACATTAACGCGCCAGCAGCGCTGGACGTGCCGCAGGCAGGCGACGGACAGGTGGGGGACAGCGGCTTTATGGGAGCGCCTTCGCTCAATGACGCGCCCCCGCCCGATTCAACCGGCGAGGCTGAAAGCGAAGCGACTCCCGCATCATGACCGTACAGCAGCGTAATATCAACCCCTGGGTCGTGCTGGCGCTGGTGTGCATTCCGGTGTTCATCGGCGCGCTCGACCTGACGATTGTTTCGGCATTCCTGCCCGAAATCATCATCAAGCTGGAACTGCCGGTCGAGACGATCCTCGACGACGCCGCCTGGGTGGTGACCGGCTACCTGCTGGCGTATACCATCAGCATGACGTTCATGGGGCGGGTGAGCGACCTCGTCGGACGCCGCGCCACCTATATCGCCTGCCTGCTGATCTTCATGCTCGGCTCGTTCCTGGTCGCCGAAGTCGATCCGCAGGCGAGAGAAGGCTTCGCCGGGCTGCTCTACAATTTGTCGTACCGCATTCAGGGCGTGCGCCCGGAAGCAGGCAGCGTCGCGCTGACCGCCATCATCATCGGGCGGGTGGTGCAGGCGTTGGGCGCGGGCGCGCTGGTGCCGATCAGTCTGGCGCTGGTGGGCGATCTGTTTCCGGCGGCGCGGCGGGCGCAGCCGCTGGGCATCATCGGCGCGGTGGATACGCTCGGCTGGGTGCTGGGACACCTGTACGGCGGCATCATGGTCAACTGGTTCGCCAGCAATAGTCAGGGCTTCATCGACTTCTTCGCCAGCCTCGGCTTGAACTGGGGCGCGCCCGACTGGCGGGCGCTGTTCTGGATCAACATTCCGATCACGCTGATCGCGCTTGGGCTGACGTGGTGGGTGCTGCGCGGGGCAAAGCAGGAACGTGCTCACGGGCGTTTCGACTACATCGGCACGCTGCTGATCACCGGAACGCTGATCTGCCTCGTCGTCGGACTGGGCGCGAACATCGAGATTTCAGCGTCCACGACTAACTTTGAAGACCTGGGCGGTCTGCCGCCGTATGCGCTGCCGGTTGTGGGCGCGGGGGTGGTGATGTTCGTCCTGTTCATCGTCCACGAGCGACGGACGCGCGACCCGCTGTTCGATCTGAATATGTTCCGGCGGCGCAGCCTGTCGATGGGATCGCTCGCCAACCTGTTCGTCGGCTTCTGCCTGATGGTGGGACTCGTCAGCGTGCCGATTCTGGTCAACATCCGCATCGAGGACGCCAGCTTTCTTTCAGAAGCGGCGCTGCAAGTGGGCATCCTGCTCTCGGCGCTGACGGTGCCGATGGCGCTGGCGGCGGTTCCCGGCGGCTGGTTGAGCGAGCGCTTCGGCGCGGGCAGGACAACCGCCCTGGGTATGGCGCTGGCGGGCATTGGCTTCGCCGCCATCTGGCAGACGTGGACGCTGGAAGTCGCCGACAGCCTGATCGCCGCTGAGATGGCGCTGGTTGGCATCGGGCTTGGGCTGACCTTCTCGCCCATCAGCAGTTCAGTCATCAACGCCGCCGACCGCGACAAGCTGGGCGCGGCGTCGGCGCTGGTCATCATCATGCGGCTGCTGGGGATGACGCTTGGCGTGTCGCTGCTGACGGCGTTCTCGTCGCAGCGGCTGGCGCTGCTGGCGGCGTCGGCGCTCGGTCAGCAAAGTGCTGATCCGTTCGCGGCGCTGGATACGTATTCCCGGCTGACGGTGCAGGTGCTGACCGAAATCGCCCTGCTTGGGATGATCGTCTGCATCGCGGCGCTGATACCGGCGCTGCTGATGGGGAAGAGCGGCAGGTCACAGCAGCCGACGAACGAGCGCGCGCTCGAACCGGGGGATTAGAGCGTATTTGAAAATTCCGTTTCTTCCTTCATTCGGACATTCGGGCGACCCACCGGGTCGCCCCTGCGGGAAAAACTGCAAATATTCAAATACCCGCTAGCCGATATCCGTTTCTCTCGTAGGGACACGACACCGTCGTGTCCGTGAATATAAGTGGCGGACATGATGTATCGTGCCCCTGCAAGCATCCAACCTCACCAGTCTCAGCGAATCAGTTATACTTGTGCTGTGAACTATTACCGTTCAAGAGGGAAGCATGAGTGATTCGGAATGGGTGAGTTTGCGGCAAGCCGCCGATATGCTAGGCGTCCACCCTGCCACAGTGCGCAACTGGGCAGATAAGGGCGACCTGCCTTCGCGCCGGACGCCGGGAGGTCACCGCCGCTTTCGCAAAAGCGATTTACTGCAATATGCCGAAACACAGGGCGAGCTTCAACCGCTGGAAGTGCAGCTTATCATCCAGAACGCGCTCGGACAGACGCGGATGCAGGTCGGTGAGCTGGATAAAGAGGAATGGTATAACGCCATCAGCGACGCCACCCGCGAGCACATGCGAACCGAGGGGCGGCGCGTGCTGGAAGCGCTGCGCAGCTACATGGCACACGGCGCGCCTGATGTTCTGCTGGCGGAAGCGATTACCATCGGCAAGGAATACGCGCAGATACTGAGTCAGGATAATCTGACGCTGCCGCAGGCGGTGCGCGGTTATCTGTATTTCAGCGATTTTGTCATCAACTCGATCCTCACCTGGTCGGAAGTGACGCCGCCGCGCAACGCTTCCGAGTGGGCAAATCTGCTTCGGCAGGTGAATACCTTTATCCACGCCATGCTGCTCTCGATCATTGAGTATTACGAGGCAGAATGAGCGTCGATCCCGCATGGGTGGCTCTCAGCCTGGTCGATCATCTCGGAGGCAAAAAGCTGCGGGCGCTGGTCGCCTATTTCAACGGCGATCTCGGCGCGGCGCTGGCATCCAGCGAGTCTGAACTCCGGCGCGTGCCGGGGATCGGACCCAAAATCGCCGCCGGAATCCGCGCCGTTGATCTGGCTGAGGTTGAGCAGGCGCTGCCGCGCTGGAATGCCAGCGGCGTTCGTATCATCACCTTCCAGGATTCAAGCTACCCGCCGCCGCTTCGCGCGATTGACGATGCTCCGGCAACCCTGTTTGTGCGCGGCGACTGGCGTCCCCCGCCGCGCGCGGTCGCCATCGTCGGAACGCGCCGCCCGTCGGCGCAGTCGATAGACGTGGCGCAGCGGCTGGGCTATGAACTGACGCGGCGGGGAAACGCCATCATCAGCGGTCTGGCGCTGGGCATCGACGCCGCCGCGCATCTGGGCGCGCTCTCGTCGCCAACGGGATACACTATCGCGGCGCTGGGCAGCGGCGTCCTGAACATCTATCCGCCGGAGAACCGGGCGCTGGCGAACGCGATAACGATGCGCGGCGCGCTGGTGTGCGAGGTTCATCCCTCGGCGGAAGCCCGAACGCCCGCGCTGGTCGCCCGCAACCGCCTGATCAGCGGGCTGTCCGACGCGCTGATCATCGTCGAAACCAGCGCCGAAGGCGGCGCGATGCACGCCGCGCGGCGGGCATTTGAACAGGGACGGCGGGTGTATGCGTTCGACAACACGGCAACCGGCAACCGCGCCCTGATCGACATGGGCGCAGCGCTGCTGCACAAGGATTTCCGCGAGCTGGAAGCGATCTGATCCTGTCACCCGTTTTAGTAAGCGCGTGGCTATTCTTAGGCTTCAGAAAAGCCATCAGCGGCGCGTCTTACGGATAATTCAAGGCTATTCTACGAAAAAGTTCATACACTGGATTCTAGGGACAGTTCTCAGGAAATGTGAATGGTAAGACCTATCATCCGGTGGTTCTCCGCTTTTTTCGTCGTATCACTGCTGGCGTTCCACCTCAACACCGCCCGCGCCGATGCAGCCTGCGCGCCCAACGCGGAACTATTGACCCTCGGACAGACGAGTTATGCCAGCGGCGATTATGCCGGGGCAGTTGATGCGTTCACCTGCGCCATTCTGGCGGACAGCGCCAATTACGCCGCCTATCTCGGGCGGTCACAGGCAGCGCTGCGGGTTGGTCGCTACAGCATGGCGGTGAATGACGCCAATATCGTGACCGATTACGCCCCTCATCTGGTGGATACGGCGCTGGTAGACTACAGCAGCCAGATCAACATGGACGGCGGCAGCGTTCCAACCTTCATGCAGCGGGCGCTGCTCTACTGGACATTGGCGGAAGATCAGCTTGTGATTCAGGATGCGGAGCGCATCATCCAGCTTGATCCGCAGAATGCCTTTGCGTATCTGCTGCGCGGCTCGTCAAACCAGTATCTGGGCGACCGACTGACTCCAGCCGCCGATTTTACCCAGGCGCTGCTGCTCGACCCGAACAACGCCGACATTCACGCGCTGATCGGCTCGACCTATATCCAGACAGGCGACGCCATGAACGGCGTCATGCATCTGGATCAGGCGCTGGGGATCGATCCGGCAAACGAGCGCGCCTACTATTTTCGCGGTCTGGTGGCATTGGGCGAGAGCCACTACGCTGACGCTATCGCCGATTTCAGCCGCGCCATTGCCATCAATCCGCAGTATATCGACCCCTACTACGACCGCGGGCTGACCTACGCGCGGCAGGCAAATTACGCGCAGGCGATTGGCGACTTTGACCAGGCGCTGCGTATCAACCGTGATTTCTCGCTGGCGTATCTCAGCCGGGGCGTCGTCTACGACCTCACCGGCGATGAGCAGGCAGCGGTGCGCGACTATATGCACTATGTCACGCTGAACCGGAGCGCCAACGTACCCGGTCAGCCGCTGACGCCGGGCACGCCGGTATCGCTGCAAATGAACGCCGGTCTGGTGTACACGCTGCCGCTGGTCGCGCAGGCGGGGCAGATGGTGAGCATCACCGCGACATCGCCCAATAATCTTGCCGACCCGCTGATCGTGCTGCTGGGAACCGACGGCATCACCGTGATTGCCGGTAATGACGACGAGGTCACCGGCGGCTACACCGCTGCCATCCACGACCTGAGCCTGTCGGCAGACGGCACCTACACGCTGCTGGTCACCCATTCCGACGGCGGCGCTCAGGGTACGGTCAATGTGAATCTGGCGGTGCAGTAACAGGGCGTGCTGGGGACTCATGGAGAAACTGAAAAGAATGCGCCGCATTTCCAAACGGACGCCGTAGGGACACGACACTGTCGTGTCCCATATGCACCAAGTTAAGCCAGCACAAGGTCAAAATCCTGCCGAAGCTGAAAGGCAAGAGGGACTTTGCGCCGCTTGGAAAGCGGGAAAGCATTGAATAAATCGTCCCGCAGCCAAGCAAAAAGCAACGCCCAAGAGCTTGGCATAGCCTTCACATTGCTGGCGGATGGGGTCGGCGGAGCGTGAGCACAAGAGCTTGCCATGCGACTTCCAGAGCTTGAACAGCAGCTCAATCTGCCAGCGGCTACGCGCCAGCAGATGCGCCTGGGCAAAGGTCAAAGTGGGGATAATTGGTCAGATAGATTGTCCAGCCCGCATAGGCGGCTTGACGAAGGGAGATCGGACGTTGGTCAAGTCGTGCCTGCTCCTGCAAGCGGGCGAGGCGTTGGTGGTAGGCGTCGTCGGGGGTGGCAGCGACAACCAGATAAGCCGCCACGTGTTGTTTGACGCCGACCCGCACGGGTAGATTCACAGGCAGGGGGACGGTTCCCAGAAACGTCAGCAAGTCAAGCGGTTCCCCGGCTGGCGTGTAAACGGTGGTTCCGACTTTGAAGCGTGTCAGCCAGTAGACGCCTTGTGCGTTCCACTGCGCGAACTGCTTCAGGTTGTAAAACCCCAGGTCGCCGAGATGGAGAGACCCGGTTGGCAGCGGCGTCGCCACCACGGCTGCCTTTTGGTCGTGCGCTTTTATCTCACTCAGGCTGGCGCGCAACTGTCCGTGCTGTAATTCCCAGCGCACGCCCAGCTTGACGCCCGCTTTTCCCCACACCAGCCGGGTGCAATCGGTCAGATACACGCCCTTGAATTGTGGCAACAGGGTTCGTCCTGTCTCGCTGTTCACCAGCTGTTCCATCCCCGCCTCCAGCCGCCCACGCATGAACGCGACTGCTGCCGCCGTGAACCGCTGCTCCAGTCCCTGAGCGCTGACTTGCATCCCCACTTGGGCGGCGGTCTGCTGCTGCTGCCGCCGGGTTGCTTCTGGCTGTGCCAGTCCTCCCAAGACCAACGTTTGCGCGAACCCCGCCCCGGTTACTTGCCGTTGTCGCTGGATAAAGCCTGTTTTTCTGCCACTGCATTCGCCGTTGTTGTCAGCAACTCTTGCAGTGTTGTGCTCAGTTCGGTTATCGTTGTCATGGGAAAAGGGATCCGCTTGTTCGCCTTGAGAAGCTACAAGATTATCCCTTTTTCCTTAACTTGGTGCATATGGGACACGACATTGTCGTGTCCCTACCATAAGATCCGTCCTGGTTTCGCGATCTGCGCTGCCGCTACCTGACAGGGATAAGCTGAAGTGAGGCACAGCACATACGCTGTGCCTTTCTGTTTTCGCCCCTTTCTGAAATAATGTGGGCATGACGACTCAGACGACTTCGACCCCACTGGCAGGCAGCGAGGCACGCCGCGCCGCCCGCAACGCCGCCGCGATGGCAGTTGCCCGCATCCTCAGCAGCGGCGCGCTGTTCGTCTGGTCGCTGATTCTTGGGCGGCTGCTGACCGACTCTGATCTCGGCGTGTACGGCTCGATCAATGCGCTCTACCTGATCGGCGTGACGATCACGGCGTTCAGTATGAGCCAGATCGTCATCCGCGACGTTGCCCGCCAGCCTGCGCTTGCTGGAAAGTACCTCAGCGCGACTCTGGTCATCCAGACGCTGCTGGCGCTGCTCGCCTACGTCAGTATCAACGCGGTGGGTCCGGCGCTCGGCTACGACGAAACGCTGCGCGCGCTGACGGCGGTTGCCTGCCTCAGCCTGTTCATCGATATGGCGGGCAACATGTGCTACGATCAGCTTCTGGCACAGGAGCGCATGGTCACGACGTCAGTAGTGGAACTGGTACACGTCTTCATACGGATTACCCTTGCCGGGCTGGCGCTGTGGGCGGGTTACGGCTTGCTCGGCATTTACGCCGTGGCGCTGCTGACCGGCACGCTTCGCTCGACGCTGCTGTGGGCGCTGCTGCTGAAAACCGGCGTGCGCCCGCAGTTTCCGCTGGACTGGTCGCTGACGCGCCCGCTGCTGATCAACAGCGCCCCGCTGGCGCTCGGCTCGTTCATCAACATGACCTACGTGCAGGTTGACCGGCTGATGACGACCAGCCTGCTTACCCTGGTGGACACCGGCAAGCTGACGGCTGCCATTATCATCATCACCGGCGTGGTCGAGGTGTTGAGTACGACGGTGCTGATCGCCCTCTATCCGATGATGTCGCGCGCCTTTCGCCCGGAAAGCGACGACAACGCCATGTTTTTCTTCATCGGGCAGAAGCTGGCGTTCTTCACCCTGCTGATCGGCGTTCCGCTGGGGCTGCTGTTCACCCGTTTCGCCGGGGAAATCATGGGGCTGTTCGGCGCGACCTTTTACGCCGCGTCGGACGTGCTGCGGGTGCTGATCTGGTACGCGGTGACGACGATGGTCGTCAACGTCTTCGCCCAGGCGATGATGGTGCAGAACCGCCAGCGTTTTTACGTCGCCATGCGCGCGGGCGGGCTGATCCTTAAGCTGGCGCTCAATCTGCTGCTGCTGCCGCGGATCGGCGTCATCGGCGCGGCGGTCGCCTCGGTGACCGCCGAAGTGCTGGTGCTGGGGGCGCTGGCGAGCGCCTTCCCGCTGAACTGGCGCGAGCTAACGCCGCGCTTGCTGCGGCTGGGCGCTGCCGCGGCGGTGTCGGCGCTGGTCATGTGGGGGCTGGGCGCGGTGCATCCGGTGATCGGCATCACAGCCGGGCTGGTCGCCTATCCGGCGGCTGTCCTGCTGCTTGGCGTGCTGGCAGATGACGATTGGGATCTACTTTACCGGCTGCTGGCGGCGATTCCCGGCGGCAAAATTATCCTGCGTTACTGGCGGCGCGATGTAAAGCTGAACTGGTAAGGGCGCTAGTACACCCGTCCGCCCACAGCGGCGGGGCGGGTGGGGCTGAGCAGCGACACCATGCCGTCCGTTCCCGGCACGCCGAGGATCAGACATTCGGATAAAAAACCGGCGATGTTCTTTGGCGGGAAGTTCACCACGCCAATTACGCGCCTGCCGAGCAGTGCTTCCCTGCTGTAGTTCGCCGCCTGCACCGACGACCATTTAAAGCCAATCTCGTCGCCAAAAAAGACGCGCACTTTGTACGATGGGTTGCGCGCCCTGGGAAAATCCTCGATTTCGACAATTTCGCCGACGCGCATGTCTATTTTCAGGAAATCGTCAAAGGTGATCGGCTCAACCATGCCTCATATTCCTCTGCCGTGAATGATGCCGCTGCTGTAGAGATCGCTGATTTCGTCGTCGCTTAGCCCGGCTTCGCGCAGAATGTCAGGCGTGTGCTCGCCTGCGTCCGGTGGGGCGCTCTTGTCCGGCTGTTCGGCATCCAGCCGGATCGGGCTGCGCAGGATGGGCGTGCCGTCGGCTTCCACCGCCAGCAGTCCACGCGCCCGGATCTGAGGATCGTCGAGCAGATCTTCCGGCGTGTTCACCAGCGAAAAACAGCAGTCAGCGGGGATGAGCAGGTCTGCCCAGGCGTCGGCGGTTCTCTGAGCGAATATTTGGGCGATTTCTGCCAGCAGATAGGGCTGGCGTGCCGGATTGAGATAGCCGTCCACTAAATCGGGGCGTCCCACTGCTGCGCAGAAACTGTCCCAGAATTTTGGCTCCAGCGCGGCGAGCGCCACCGGCTTGCCATCCCGCGCCGTGTAGATGTTGTAACAGGCGTTTCTGCCGGTCAGCGTGCCCCGCAGCGGCGCTGGCTGGTGGGCGGCGGTCACCGCTTCGATCCAGGGAATAGCGGCGAAGGGCAGCGCCGCCTCGAAGATGGCGCTGTCCACGAACGCGCCTTCATCGGTGCGCTCGCGCCGGAACAGCGCCGCCAGAATGCCGGCAGCGGCGACGTAAGCCGCGCCAATATCGGCGACCTGACCGCCAATTGGCTGCGGCTGGTTCATCTCGCCAATCAACCCGGCAGTCGAGGCGTAGTTCAGGTCATGCCCACCGCGCGCGGCGTAGGGTCCGTCCTGTCCCCAGCCGGTCATGGCACAGTAGATCAGGCGCGGGTTTACCTGCCGCAGACGGTCGTAATCACACTGCATCCGCGCCATCACGCCGGGGCGGAAGCTCTCCACCAGCACATCCGCCGTTTCGACCAGCCGCCGCAGCACCGCCTGACCGCGTTCGTGTTTGAGGTTTAGCACCAGACTGCGCTTGCCCTGATTCGTCGCGCGGAAGATCGCGCCCTGACCGGCAGCCATCGGCGGCATCAGGCGGGCATAATCGCCCCCGTCGGGGCTTTCAACTTTGATGATGCTGGCGCCCATATCCGCCAGCATCATTGTGCAGACACCGCCGGGCAGCAGGCGGGTGAGGTCGAGGATTCGGATACCGTCGAGAGGTAGTGTCATCTTCAATGCACCATAGCGTTGATCGCGAATAAAAGCCGTTTGCGCGAAGGTCGTTGAAATCCTGACTGGCGCTAACCTCTCACAGGAACGTGGTGCAGGTCAGCGCCGGTTGTGCTGGACGCTTGCGCTCCTCGCCGGGAAGCGCAGCCAACCCTGCTCGCGCTCGCTTTCCTCGCGCAGGCGGTGCAGGCGCGCTTCCAGCACAGCGCCGCGCCCGAGATAGCCGATCAGCGTTTTCGGGTCGTCACGGCTGACGACGACCAGCCGCCCGATATCGTTCTGAAGCATTTTGGTCACTGCGTCGTGTACAAGCTCGTCGGGATAGGTTGCGATCAGCGAGTCGCTGCCTGCATCCAGCACAGTTAAATGCTGGTCAGCGCTTTCTTCCAGCCGCTTCAAAACATCTCCGCGCGTGATGATACCGACCAGCCTGCCTGCTTCGTCAAGGATGGGAAGCCCCTGCCGACGGGTAAACTGTGGCGTGCCTTTGGCAATGTGGTCTGCAAGCTCGCTCAATGGCATGGACGCGGGAACCGTTGCCGGGTTCTTATCCATGACCTCTGCCACGGTGATCTGTTTCAGAATATCGGCTTCGTATTCCTGCGGAATGCGCAGTCCACGCCGAGTCAGCTTTTCGGTCATAATCGAGTTGCGCATCAGCCGGAGAGCGATGAGGTCGGCAATCACGCTGACGAGCATCAACGGCAAAATCGCATTATAGTCACGGGTAATTTCGAATGCAAAGATGATGAAGGCGAAGGTTGCCCGCGATGCCGCGCCGAACACCGCCGCCATCGCCACCAGCGCGAACGCGCCCGGCGAAAGGTTCGCGCCCGGCACCCATGAATTAATCAGGATGGCGAAAACTGCCCCCAGCGCCGCGCCGACCATGAACATCGGCGCAAGCAAGCCGCCGGAAGTGCCAGAGCCAAGCGTGACATAGAGCGCCAGGCTCTTAAAAATGAGGATCACGAACAGCACCTGCAGGGGAAGCTGGTTGTTCAGAATCGCGGAGATGTTTTCGTAGCCAACACCGAGAACGCGCGGAAAGAAGAAGCCAATCACGCCGAGCGCCAGACCGCCCAGCGCGGGCCAATACATCGAATCGAGAGGCAGGCGCTCAAACAGGTCTTCGACCCAGTAGAGCAGCTTGCTGAAGCCGACGGCGAAAACGCCGGCGATGATGCCGAGAATGAGATAGTAAGGCAGCGCAGCGGGTATGTTGAAGTCCAGCCGATTGACGATGAACATCGGTCCGCGTCCAAGCAGCACCAGGTGAACGGCGGTCGCCATCGTGCTGGAAATGACAAGCGGAATGAAGGAGCGTGGTTTGAACTCGAAGAGCAGCAGTTCAATGGCGAGAATGACGGCGGCAATCGGCGTGCTGAAGGTGGCTGCCATGCCTGCCGCCGCGCCGCACGCCAGCAGGACTTTGCGCTCTGCCGCCGTGACGTGAATGATCTGCCCGATGAGCGAGCCTAACGCGCCGCCCGTCTGAATGATGGGACCTTCCGCCCCAAAGGGTCCGCCGGTGCCAATCGCAATCGCCGCCGAGATCGGCTTGAAGATGGCGACACGCGGCGAAATTCGGCTGCGGTTCACCAGCACCGATTCCATCGCTTCTGGAATGCCATGTCCCCGTATCTTTGAGGTGCCGTATTTTGCCATCAAGCCGATGATCAGCCCGCCAACTGCCGGAATGATGATCACCAGCACTCCCAGGTTGTGCGCCTGTAAATCGGGAATATCAGTGGCAATGCGCTGGAAAAAGACCAGGTTGCTGATCAAGCCGATCAGCGCCAGCAGCGCATAGGCAATGAAGCCTGCCACAATGCCGATGACTGTGGCAAGTAAAGAAAGCAAAATCATACGAGAGGCGCTTGATTGTTCGGCACTCAGCGTCGCGCGATCTTCCCGGTGAACCTTCTGGGACATGGGCGGTCTCCACTATCTCATCTTATGTTGTCGAAATCAGAGAGGGATGAATTATATCGCACTGCGATATTTTTGTGTAGGCTGGATTATGATGAGGGCATTTCGCTGCTATAATCGGCGGGATGTTGAAGCGCTCGAAAGTCCGCGATGCCCGACTCATCAAAATCTTCCGCCAGCCTGAGCAAGCACGACTACGAAACGCTTGCGACCATTCGCTATACCCTGCGCCAGTTCCTGCGTTTCAGCGAGGAAGCGGCGCAGTCGGTCGGGCTGACGCCACAGCAGCATCAGGCGCTGCTGGCAATTATGGGGTTTCCGGGTCGTGATCGCCTGACCATTGGCGAGCTTGCCGAGCGCTTACAGATCCGCCACCACAGCGCGGTGGGGCTGGTGAACCGGCTTCATGCAACCGGGCTGATCGTCCGTGAACAGGACGAGAATGACCGGCGGCAGGTGTATGTCTCGCTCACGCCGCGCGGTCAGGAAGTGCTTCAGGAACTGACCGCCGCGCACAAACGCGAACTGCGCGTGATTGCCCGTGAGATGACGCGGCTTCTTGAAACCATCAGCGCCGAAGACTAGACCGTGTGCTGAACTCTGGTCACGGCAGGGGCGGCTCATGAGTCGCCCCTACACGATATATCTACAATATTTCCCATACCCGAAATGAGTCCACCCTCTACAACGCCGGGCAAGTGTGCTAGAATGAGCCGCAGGCACAGTCAGCTCGCCCTTTCTGTGCTTAGAAGCGGCGAAGATGAGTCTAACATCCTTCGCCGTTTTGCTTTTTGACCCCTTCCAAACCCGCCATCTGTCCTGCTTTTACGGTCTTTTTACGAAATGTGAACAATTCTCATGCAAAACCGGGCTGTAAACCGCCAACCCGCTGACAGAATCCGCATAGAATAAATTTGTCGATCCTACTTACAAAGGCATAGCGATCATGCAGGACATGATGAACTCGATCATGGGCGGCTCCGCATTGATGATCGGTATTTCGATCCTCATCACCGTTGTCGTCCTCTTTTTCGTTTTTCGCATGGTGTCGGGGGTGATGCGCGGCGCTAAACAAACGCAGCAGCTTCTTGCCACCGGCGTTCCGGCGCAGGCGCGCATCCTGCAAATCGGTGAGACGGGCACCTATATCAACAACAACCCGGCGGTGGACATTCTGATGGAAGTCATGCCGCAGGGACGCCCGCCGTATCAGGTGCAGACGCGGATGGTAGTTTCATTGATTCGCCTGCCATCGATCCAGCCCGGTAATATTGTGCCGGTCAAGTATGACCCGAACGATCCGACCAAAGTGGCGCTGGCGATCTAGCCGTCGCGGAAATGACGACAAGCGGGTGGGCGGGTAAAATGCTCGGTGCCGTTCCTGATTGGGCTGTTCCTGCTCATCGCTGGCTTTAACCGCGCGGTTCGCGGCGTGCTGCCAGCAGGCGCGGTCAGTCTGAAATTATGATGAAAGACGTTGGGGGGTTCTCGTGGTCAAATTCGGTTTTTTCCTTATCCTGATTGCTCTGGCGATTCTGGGTATGACGCTCGCGCCGGTGGTGTCTCCGAACGATACCAGCCTGCTCGATCTACTGGAGCCAGTGGTGTGCGCGCCGGGCGAGAATCTCATCCAGCAGGTCGTGCCTTCCTCGCGCAGCGTCGATAACGGTCTTTTGTCGTTCGCAGCCAACAACAGCTTCTTCTGCAAGCCGACCACCGGCGCGCTGATTGACGTGACCAATAAACTGTTTGCGACCGGCTTCACCGCGTCTCTGGTGGCGCTGGTGTTTGGGCTGATCTTCCTGTTCACCGGCATCGTCCGCGGTGGCTCGCGCAGCCGCCGTCCGGCGGTAGTGGGAGCGCCAGCAACGGCGGCAGCCTACCCGACCCATCCCGGCGCGGCAGGCAGCGCTTACGCAACACAGGTGGGCGCTCCTCGTCAGCCGAATTACGGGGGCGGCTATTCGGCTGCGCCCGCCTATTCAGCGCCGCCCGCCCGCCCGCCGCAAGCACCTGCTCCGTCGGAGAAGTTCGATTTCGACTCGGCGGCGACGATGATGAGCATCCCAAAGGCAGCGCCAGCGCCGCCACCGGAGCCAGCAACGCAGGTCAGACCAGCGGCTGGCGGCACCGATCTGGCAAAACGGCTGGCGCAGCTTCGCGACGCGCTGGACGCCGGGTTGATTTCGCAGGAAGAATTTGACCGCAGCAAATCAAATCTGCTGCACGATTTTACCGATGATGACTAGGTGGTGTTGACATTTTCACCTGACCCTGACGTTCTGGTTGAGTACAAATGTCAACACAACCCAGGGGGCTGTACTCTACGTGAACCCTAACCGCTTCAGCATGTCCTGCAAAGTTTCCAGCGGCAGCCCGACGACGTTGCTGTAGCTGCCGTCGATTCGCGCGACCGGATGAAACCCCGGATGCTGAATGGCGTAGCCGCCCGCTTTGTCGAACGGATCGCCGGTTGTGATATAGCCCTCGATCTCATCGTCGCTGTAATCGCGCATATGGACGCTGGTGCAGGTGTGTTCGGTGAGTGACGGCTGCGGCTGATAGGCTGGACGCAGCAGCGTCAGTCCGGTGCAGACGGTGTGCGGGCGGCTGCGCAGGCGGTAGAGCATCTGGCGGGCTTCGGCGGCGTCGGCGGGCTTGCCGAGCAGTTCGCCGTCCAGCACGACGATGGTATCGGCTGCCAGAACGGTGAGATCGCTCTCGCCTTCGACTTGTGACAGCGCGGCGGCTGCTTTCTGCTGGCTGAGGCGGCGCACGTAATCTACCGGCGCTTCGCGGCTGCGCTGCGATTCGTCAATGTCAGTTTTGACGACGGTAAAGGCTATTCCCAGCGACGACAGCAGTTCGCGCCTGCGCGGCGAGCCGGACGCCAGAATAAAGGTCGGTGGCATGGCGAAACGCTTTCCGTGAAAAATAGCAAGAGGCGCAGCACGCTGCGCCCCTACGGCATACGATTGGTTACCGGCTGACGAGGGGATTACTCCTCGTCGAATTCCTCGTCAAAGTCTTCATCTTCGTACATATCGCCGTGAACGTGACCGTGTTCCAGTTCCTCGTCAGTCGCCAGGCGAATATCTACCACTTCGACATCATAGCTCAGGACTTTGCCAGCCAGCGGCGGGTTGAAGTCCAGTACCACCGTGTTGGGGGTGATTTCGGCGACGTGCGCCATGTAGGAATAGCCGTCTTCGTCCTCGACCTCGACCACCATGCCAACTTCAAGCTGGTCGGCGTCGGGAATATCGACGCGATCAAGCTCGTCAATGTTTTCGTCGTCGTAATCGCCATAGGCGTCGTCCGGTTCCAGCGTCACGCTGAAGCTGTCGCCGACCTTCTTGCCGGTGAGGGCGGTTTCCAGACCGGGCAGAATGTCCTGATTACCGTGGAGATACTCCAGCGGATCGTCAGCTTCGGCGCGGGCGATTTCTTCACCTTCAACGGTCAGTTTGTAAGCGATGCTGACGACCATTCCATCAGCAATGCGATTGGGTTCCATTTGCATGGGGGCAATCCTTTCAAGGGGAATTAAGACCCCATGGAAACGGGGTCGAGATGGCAGTTATTTTAGTTGACCATAACGGTAATTGGAATAGCTAGCTTGACAGCCTCTGGAGCGTTAGAACGATGTTTGGCGGCAGTCTGTATTTCGCCAGCGGATTCAGCCAGATGAGCCGTTCGCCCGTTTGCCAGACCACGATGCCGCTTAAGTGGCGATACTGCCTGAGGAAATCAGCGGCGCTGTCAAACCCGCGCGCGCCGAAGAAGGCTTCGTCCTTGCCCTCTGCCAGCCGCCGAAGCGTCGTGAGGGTGTCTTTCAGATCGGCTTCCTGAACCGGAGACTCGGCATATATCCAAAGCAGATTCACCATGCCGGGGCGCATCTGCCCGATCTTGTCGCAGATGATAGCGATCAGCTTGCTGGCGCGCGGGTTGGCGCCGCTGCCGTCTGCCTCGCTCTCGCGCATTCGCCGGACTTCGACGTTGAAAGGCGTATGGGTTTTGAAGGTGACGGTGAAATCGGGTCCGCGCTGTTTGGACGACGTATACCGTTCGTATTCGAGGGCGAACTGCGGTTCGCGCAGCAGCAGCGCGGCAGTTTCAAGCTCGCAGCGCAGGTCTTTCAGGCTGCCCTTGTCGCGCGCCAATCTGTACTTGCGCCTGATCTTATCGCGGTAGGTTTCAGCGAATGCCCGCAAGCGGCGCGAGTCGCGCAGCCAGCCCGCCAAATCCCCCGCCAGCGGGCTGCTTTTCCCCTGCGCGAAAATGTAAACAAGAAGTTCATCGATCCGTGAGCTGCTCATCCATCGATGTTAGCAGATTGGCGCGATAGGATCACGAGAATCACGCCATTTCTTGTAGGGACACGACATCGTCGTGTCCGCAGCCGCCCGCGCAAAACGGACACGACATTGTCGTGTCCCTACGGCACGACGAACGCAAAGCGCCAGCTTCCGGCGATGCGCTGCTGGTCGCTGCCGCCGCCGCTGCCAAAGCCGACCAGCTCGGTGATTTCAAGCTGCCATGCACCGGTGTAGTCGTACATGGCGGCGAAGTAGGTGTAATCGCCGCACGTCAGATCGCCGTCTGTGAATGGCTGCCCACCGCCCCCACCGCCCGGCACTGCGCCCGCATCAGTCGTCAGCCACGGGATCGCCGTCCACTGCCACGCCGCGTCGGGCGATGCGAAGCAGATGCGAACGCGCGTCTGCGAGGGTGCGACGTTGACTTCGGTCAGGTGAATAGTGATGTCCTGATCGACTGCTGTAACCGGCGTATCGAACACGCGCCGTTCGTTTACGAGGTCAATGCTGAAGTCGAAGGTGAACAATCCGTCCGGTCCTTCCTTCGCTTCCTGGAAGAGTCTTTCAAGCGGCACCTGCGTGCGCTGCTGCCACGTAATTCCATAGGGATGCACTTCAAGCCGCAGATCGAGCGATTGTCTCCCGCCAAAATCGATACTGCTCAAATCATAGGTATCGATATTAAGACTGCGGTCGAAAGTGACGATTGTATCTGTCACGCCCCAACCGACTGGTTCGCCATTCTGATCAACAGCGATACCTCTCCCCTGGTAGGAGGGGATCTCCGTTCCACTGTTTCGCAGACTGAGCCGGTAGACATCACTTTCCAGGTTCGAGTATTGAACGCCCCGAATTCCATCGATCACGTAGGCAAGCGTCAAACGGTTGCCGTCGGCGTATGCCCATTCCAGCGTCACGGTATAGCCGTCTATCGTCTGGCTGATGCCGATTTCGTGACCAAGCCCCTGCTCAAGGATCGCCTTCAGCCCGGCGTCATAGTTGAGGTACTGCTGTAAGAAAGCGCTCATAGCGATGATCGCGCCGACACCCACTGTGAGGATGGCGACCAGCACCGCCGCCGCCCGTGTCGAGAGCCTGCCATACCTGCACGGCTGGAATGCCGTCAGAACCTGTTTGCCGCGCCCACGCTGCGCGTACTCGTCCCGCAGCCGCCCTGCCAGTTTTTCCTCAAAGCCCGCGCGCGGCTGTGGCGCGGACTGTGAAAGCGCCGCTTCAAACTGTGCCAACGACTGCATTTCCTGCTCCGTTTCGGTCCCGGTATCATGGATGTCATGATTCATCTTCCACCGCCTTTGTCTCACGCTGAGACTCAACATACTTCGCCTGCAATTCACTCAGGGCGCGGCTGATATACGCGGCGACGGACTTTTCGCCGATGCCGAGCACCGCCGCGATTTCGTGGTTGCGCAAGCCGCCGTAATAGCGCAGGGTGATCACTTCGCGCTGGCGTTCCGGCAGGGCGATCACCAGCCGGTAGAGGCTATCCGCATCTTCGCTTGCGATGAGGGTTTGGTCGGGCTGCGCATCGGCAGCTATCAGCCGTTCGGTTGTCTCTAGAGGCACGAGGCTTTCCGCGCGCCCGTTGCGCCGGTAATAATCGGTAACGGCGTGGCGGGCGATGGCAAACAGCCAGGCGGCAAAACTGGCGGTCTGCTGATTCCGCAGGTGATCCAGATTCCTGATAACGCGCAGAAAAATGTCGGCTGTTACGTCTTCGGCGTCGTGCGGGCTGCCGATGCGCGACGCCACATAGCCGTAGACACGGCAAAAGTAGAGGCTGTAGAGCGTTTCAAAGGCGTTAGCATCATGCGGCGCGCGCTGCACAAGCTGGCGTTCGCGGTCGGCGTCGGTGTCTGTGGTCATCATGACTCCTCTCTACATCTATTAAAGACGCAGAAAGGAGCCAAATACTGCGCGGTTCTGTCAAACGTGGCGCAGCTATTCCTTCAAAATGACGAGATTGGCGAAACTGGCAGCCAGCAGCTTGCGCCCGGTGGTGTCGAATTCCACGCTCACTTCTTCGTCGTCTCCGACCTGGCGGCTGTCCTTAACCGTTCCGTCGCCGAATTTGGAGTGATGAACGCGCATCCCTGGCTTGTACTTGAGCGTGGGCAGGCTGTTGAAGGGGATGATCTTGCTGCGGAACTCGCCGCCGCTGCGCCCGCCGCGCTGGGCGAATGGATTTTCAGCGCGTGGTGCCCGATCATACGACGGCGTATATTCCCAGGTGGTCGCCTTCTGGTAGCCCGCGCGGTCGCGCAAGCCTTTCATTTGGGTGGAGATGCCTTCGGTCAGTTCGGATGGAATGTCGGTCAGGAAGCGCGACGGAATCCCCGGAACGCTGGTGCCGTAAAGCGTCCGGCGGAAGGTATACGTCAGGTACAGTTCATCCTTCGCCCGTGTCAGCCCGACGTAGAGCAGGCGGCGTTCTTCCGCCATCGCGTCCGGCTCGGTGAGCGAGCGCGAATGGGGTAATAAGCCGTCTTCCAAGCCGGTGATGAACACAACCGGATATTCCAGCCCTTTGGCGGCGTGCAGCGTCAGCAGGGTGACGGCGTCCGCTTCCATATCGACGGTGTCGATATCCGATGCCAGCGACACATCGGCGAGAAAGTCCTGAAGCGAGAGGTCTTTTTTGCTTTCGATCAAGCCGCGAAGCTCTTTGATGTTGTCCATGCGATCCGTCATTTGTTCCGGCGTATCGCTGATCTCATTCAGATAGAGCATGTAGGCGGTGCGCGCCACGATCTCGTCAAAGACCACGACCAGATCGCCGCCGCTCGCCAGCTCGCGCAGGTCACCGATCATGCGGGCGAATTCGACCAGGCTTTTTGCCGCCCGACCGGTGACCGGGACCGCTTCGCCCGCCGCGACGGCGTCCAGCGCCTGAGCGTAGTTCAGCCCGCGCTGTGCCGCCCACCCGACAAATGACTCGACCGACTTTTGCCCGATGCCGCGACCGGGGGTGTTGATGACGCGCAGCAGGCTCACTTCGTCGTTGGGAAAGCTGATCACCCGCAGATAAGCGAGCAGATCGCGGATTTCACGCCGCTTGTAGAAGCCAACGCCGCCGACCAGCTTATAGGGGATGCCCGCCGCCACGCAGGTATCTTCCAGCGCGCGCGACTGGGCATTGGTGCGGTACATGATGGCGAAATCGCCGTAGTGATACCGGCGCAGCTTGTGGTACTGCTGGATGCGCTTGACGATGAACTCGCCTTCATCCATCTCGCTGTACGCTTCATGAATGGTGATCAGCGGTCCGCCTTCGCGATCGGTGAACAGCGCTTTCGGCGTGCGGTGGCTGTTCTTGTCGATGATGGCGCGCGCCGCGTCCAGCACCACCTGGGTCGAGCGATAGTTCTGCTCCAGCAGGATGACGCGGGCGGTCGGGTAATCGCGGCGGAACTGCATGACGTTGCGGTAATCGGCGCCGCGAAAAGCGTAGATACCCTGATCTTCGTCGCCGACGACGAAGACGTTATCCTGCGGTTTGCCGAGGATTTGCACCAGCTCATACTGCGCCTGATTGGTGTCCTGAAACTCGTCCACCAGAATGTACTCGTAGCGCATCTGGTACTTCTGGCGCACCGCTTCGTTGTCGCGCAGCAGATAGACCGTCTGCACCAGCAGGTCGTCAAAATCCATGGCGTTGTTGTTTTCGAGCTTGCGCTGGTACAGCGGATAGGCGCGGCGCACGATCTCGCCAAAGTAATCGACACTCTGGTATTCATGCGGCTGGATGAGTTCGTTTTTCGCCGCCGAAACCGCGCCCAGCACCCGCCCCGGATTGAACTTCTTGGAATCGATGTTGAGGTCAGCCAGCACCGATTTCATCACCGAAAGCTGGTCGTCGGTATCGTAGATGGCGTAATCGCTGCCGTAGGGAAGCGTGCCCGCGCCCGCCTCGATGCGCAGCAGCCGCGCGCAGATTGAGTGGAACGTGCCGATCTGCAAGCCGTCCAGCCGCCCGCCGAGCAGCGTTTCGACGCGCGCCCGCATTTCGGCAGCCGCCTTGTTGGTAAAAGTCACCGAGACGATGTGGTTCGGATAGACGCCGCCCTCGCGGATCAGATAGGCGATACGATGGGTGAGGACGCGCGTTTTGCCGCTGCCGGGTCCCGCCAGCACCAGCACAGGACCTTCAACCGCCGCTACCGCTTCACGCTGCTGCGGGTTCAGAACATCTAACAAATCCGACGCCATCTTGCTCTCCGCTGGTTTTGCATCATCGTAATACTGGATATTCTAACAGATGTTCGGTACTCCGAGGGCTGTGGGGGCTATGTTATACTACTGGCAGCATAGGTTCGAGGGATAAAACGATGGCGGTTGTGAACGCGGTGCAAGCAATGCTCAACCGTGAGGCGTGATGGAACTGCCGCGCATTTCGATAGTCACGCCGTCTTTTAATCAGGCGGCGTTTTTGCGCCAGACGCTCGATTCTGTCCTCAGCCAGAATTACCCGCTGCTTGAGTACATCGTCATTGATGGCGGCTCGACCGATGGCAGCGCCGATATTCTGCGCCAGTACAGCTCTCACTTTGCCTATTGGACGAGCGAGCCGGATCGCGGGCAGTCTCACGCGCTGAACAAAGGTTTCGCCCACGCCACCGGCGACATTCTGACCTGGCTCAACAGCGACGACGTGCTGCTGCCGGACGCGCTGCATCGTGTCGGCGAAATCTTCGCCCGCTACCCGCAGATCCAGTGGCTGACCGGACAGCCCGCCAACCTGGACGCAGATGATCATCTGCGCCTCTTTCCACTCAAGACCGGGCACTTTCGCGGCTTGATCCGGCGTGGTTGGTATCACGGGCGGGGATTAGGCTTCATCCGGCAGGAAGGCACCTTCTGGCGGCGAGGGCTGTGGCAGCAGGCGGGCGCGGCAGTGGACGAGATGAAGCATTACGCCATGGACGACGACTTGTGGCGGCGTTTTGCTGAAGCTGCCGATCTGGTCACGGTGGATCAACCGCTTGCCGCTTTTCGAGCGCACCAACAGCAGAAGACGGCGCAGCTTGACCGGTATTATGCCGAAGCTGGCGTTCGGCTGCCGCCTGCCAGCCGCCTGCTGGCGCTGCCGCTGCGGGCGGCTTTCACAGCGCTGTCGTGGTCATTTGCGCCCCGCGTCGTGCGGCGGCAGGGAGCGTGGCAGTATCTCTCAGGGACAGCGCCCGGCGAAATCACCGCTTGATTATTATGGACGCAAAAGACTACACTTGTGGCATCCATGTTCCAGCTATTAGGAGTTTGTGCATGACCTTCTGGACTGAACATCGTTTCGTTGTGACCGGAGGCGCGGGGTTTCTGGGAAGCCGCGTCGTGGAGGCGCTTCAGCAGCGCGGCGCTGACCGCGTGTTCGTCCCCCGCAGCGCCGACTATGATCTGCGCCATCATGAAGCCGTGACCGATCTTCTGAGCGACACCCGTCCGGATATCATCCTGCATCTGGCGGCGGTGGTCGGCGGCATTGGCGCGAACCGCGCACGTCCGGCGGATTTCTTCTACGAGAATCTGATGATGGGGACGCAGCTTTTTCACGAAGCGTGGCGGGCTGGCGTGAAGAAATTTGTCACCATCGGTACCGTCTGCGCTTATCCGAAATTTACGCCAGTGCCGTTCCACGAAGAATCGCTGTGGGAAGGCTACCCGGAAGAAACCAACGCGCCTTATGGTTTGGCGAAGAAGATGCTGTTGGTACAGGGGCAGTCCTACCGCCAGCAGTACGGCTTCAACAGCATTTATCTGCTGCCGACCAATCTCTACGGTCCGCGCGACAACTTTGACCTGGAGACGTCTCACGTCATTCCGGCGCTCATTCGCAAATTCATGGAAGCGAAGGACGCTGGCGCAGCCCAGGTAAGCGCCTGGGGCACTGGCTCGCCAACCCGCGAGTTTCTCTATGTGGATGACGCCGCCGAAGGGATTTTGCTGGCGACCGAGCGCTATGAGAAGTCCGATCCGGTTAACATTGGATCGGGGAATGAAATCAGCATTCGCGCGCTCACGGAATTGATCGCCGAACTGGTTGGCTATGAAGGCGAAGTCGTCTGGGATGCCAGCAAGCCGGACGGACAGCCGCGCCGGGGACTGGATACCAGCCGCGCCG
Source organism: Aggregatilineales bacterium (assembly GCA_030834905.1). Classification (GTDB taxonomy): domain Bacteria; phylum Chloroflexota; class Anaerolineae; order Aggregatilineales; family Phototrophicaceae; genus Flexifilum. Next base: position 292,186 of record JAUQWZ010000021.1, read on the forward strand.
AGCAGGAATTTGGCTTCAAGGCAAGCACGACGTTTCGTGATGGCTTGACGCGAACGATAGAGTGGTATCAGCAGGAGCGCCAGAAAGCCGCCCCCCAGGGGTAGGCGGCAACGCTGGCTGCGAAGCGAGGACGGGACACCACACTGTGGTGTCCCGTTTTTTTCTGCCGATATGATATCATCATGTCCCTGCCACACCACAAAGCGGACACGTACATTCTTCGAATGTTTGTATCGTGTCCCTACAACACCACAAAGCGGACACGACGGTGTCGTGTCCCTACAACACCCCCCACAGCGCATCGCGCGCGCCATTTTGAAGTTGTGTCACCCCTTGTCTTATGGCACACTGAAGCAGCGTTTGCCGTAACCTTGGGATTGCCTCGATGCTGATCAACTTCGATGAACTCAATAGAGACCTGGCACCTGTGCTGCTTATCGTCCTGGCAGTGATTTTCATCTGGCTGACGCGCCGGCTGCTGCTTATGCTGCTGGGTCGCCCGCTGTCAAGGCTGCTGGAGCGCACTGGACGCACAGACGTGGATGCGATCATCAGAAAGACCGTGGTTCCGCCGGTGCGAATACTGCTGATCGCGTTGAGCATCTATCTTGCATCGCGGCTGCTCATGCTCGATATGGCGGCAAACGAGTTTGTAAATCAGCTTACGCAGATGCTGGTGATCATCGCCATTACCATGATCATCTACCGCCTGGTGTCGCTGGTTTTCCTCACGCGGGGGCGCTTGTATTCGATTACCGGCATAGTCGTCGAGGACGCGCTGCTGCCGTTTGTGCGCACCAGCCTGCGGATCGTCATCATCGCCTTGGCGACGATTCTCGTTTTGCGGACATGGGGGTTCGACGTCAGTGGCTTGATCGCCGGTCTGGGGATTGGTGGTCTGGCGATTTCGCTGGCGGCACAGGATACGCTGTCGAATCTGTTTGGCTTTACGGCAATCGTGGGTGATCGCCCGTTTGTGGTGGGTGAGTTCATCAAGACCAAGGATCTCGAAGGGACGATTGAGAAGGTGGGCTTGCGCTCAACCCGCGTGCGCCAGCATGATCAGGCGGTGGTGACCATTCCCAACAGCGTCCTGGCAGCGTCGGCTATTCTGAACTGGTCACGGCTGCAAAAGCGGCAGATCAACCTGACGCTTGGCATCACCTATGGCGCTACCGCGGGCGAGCTTGAGCAGCTACTTCAGCGCCTGCGCGATCAGCTTGCCAGCCGCGAGGCAGTCGATTCGGCGTCGGTTGTTGTCAATCTGGTGAATTTCGGTGAACGGTCACTGGAAATTCTGGTGCGCTGTTACGTGAACATCGCAGATTGGGGACAGTTTACGCAGGAGAAGGAATATATCTTCCTCGATATCATGTCAGCAGTCGAGGCGTTGGGCTTGCAGGTTGCTGTCCCCAGTCGGACGGTCTATATTGAGAATCTCCAGGATCTTCTAGCCGGACAGCCGATTGCGACTGGCTTCGCGCCTGTTCGGCACCAACAGGAAGGCGATGCTGATGACGAATAACGACACCATGCGGCTGTACTTTTTTCGCCACGCCGAAGCTGAACCCGGCAGTGACAGCGTACCCGATGATGCGCGGCGGCTGACGAAACGCGGCGCTGAACGCACGCGGCGCGCGGGGCGGGTTCTGGCAGGGCTGGGAATTAAGCCGGCGCGGTTGTTCAGCAGCCCGCTGGCGCGCGCGCGCCAGACCGCCGATATTCTGGGACAGGCGCTGAACACGCCGGTACAGGTGCGCCCCGAAGTGGGACCCGGCTTCAACGCGCAGGCGGTAGATGCGCTGGCGCGCGATCTCGGGGCGGGGGCGGAAGTCATTTTTGTTGGGCATGAGCCGGATTTCAGCGCGACGGTTTCGGCGCTGATCGGCGGCGGCTGGATCGCGATGAAAAAGGGCGGCATGGCGCGGGTCGATGTCGAACTATCCCAACCGCTGCGGGGAACGCTGGTCTGGCTGATCGCGCCCAGGCTGTTCAATGCCGACTGAGGCACAGGTCGATCCGTCGGCGGTGCTCGCCGCCCTCGGCGTTGACGACGTCACCAGGATTACCGAGGTCACCGGCGGGCAGGATACGCTGATCTGGCGGGTTGAGCGCGGCGCGGCAAGCCACGCGCTGCGCGTGTTCCGCCCGGAACAGCGCGAGGCAGCCAACAGGGAAGCGATAGCTATCGAGAGGGCTTCGGCGCTGCTGCCTGTGCCGCAGATTCTCGCTCGCGGCATTGTCGATGATCGTCCGGCGATGCTGCTGGAATGGTGCCGGGGCGTGCCGCTGTTTCACTATCTGACGCAGCATCCGTCGGCGGTGGGCGTGCTTGGAAGGGCGTTTGGGCGGATGCACGCCCAACTGCACACGCTCGACGCGCCGCCCGCGCTCGCGCCGCCGAATGCGCTCGGCGATTGGCTGGCGCAGCTTGACGCTCCGCTGGCGGAGCGCATCGGCGCGGTATCACGCCAGCCGCCCAAACTGCTGCATCTCGACTATCACCCCATGAACGTACTGACGGACGGCAGCCGCATCACGGCGGTGCTGGACTGGGTGAACGCTCTGCCCGGCGACCCGCGCGCCGATTTTGCCCGCACTACCAGTATTCTTCGGATTGCCCCTATCTCGCCCGCGCCGCTTTCCAGCCAGATGCGGCACCTGCGCCGCGCCCTGGAACGCGCCTGGCGGCAGGGGTATCAGGAAGCGGCGGGCGAAATGTCCGATCTGCCGCTGTTTTACGCGGCTGCCGGAACTGCCATGCAGGGCGATCTCGCCCCGCGCGCTGCCAACCCTGATCAGTGGCTTCAATCGCATCACCTGACCCCGGTTCGCCGCTGGACGCGCTGCTGGCGATCCTGCGCCGGTCTGTAGGAAACCCGCCGCAACTCTGCGCCCGCAACGCGCGTATAGGGTTGTGTAACGAGATTTCGACTATCAGCTTGGGGTTTTCAATCATGAATAATCAGCCGCAGAATGGGCGAAACGTCGGCGCAATCCTGTTGATTGCGATTGGTGTGCTGTTCTTTGCCACCCAGGTGCTGGGCTTCAACATCTGGAGTTTGTTTGGGCTGTCGTGGCCCCTGTTCATCTTGCTGCCGGGGCTGGTGTTCCTGGCGCTGGCATTTCTGGGCGATAAAAAATCGGCAGGCTTTGTTGTGCCGGGCGCGATTATCACCGGAACCGGCGCGATCCTGGCGGTGCAGAACGCGACAGGACGCTGGGAAAGCTGGGCGTATGTCTGGACGCTGTATCCGGTGTTCCTCGGTTTTGCCCTGATGTTCCTGGGACGCCGCACCGACAGCCAGAAGACCGAGCAGACCGGGCGCGGGTTCGTCACCTGGGGAACGGTTGGCTTCCTGATCGGCTTCGCCTTCTTCGAGGTGCTGATCTTCGGCGGTATGGCTGGCTTGGGCAATGTGCTGCTGCCGCTGATCCTGATCGGCGTCGGCGTGCTGATGCTCACCGGCGGACGACTGCCAGTACGCATTGGCGACAAATCGAAGCGTAAGAACGACGCCCCGGTGTACAGCGGTCCGCGCGTCATCAACGGCAGCCGCAGCAATGGCTACTCGCCAACGGTCGATTCGGACTTGCAGCGCCGCATTGACGAAGCGATTGCCGAAGACGATCCGGACGCGCCCAAGACGAGCGTGTAAGACCGGGAGATTACCTCACCCCTGCCTCGCTGCGCTGCGGCTTCCCCTCTCCATAACATGGCGGACGCAAGAACAGGTTTGGCATCAAGGGTTAAGCCGACAAGAAGATTGATGTGTAGGGGCGACTCGCCGAGTCGCCCTATGTGTACCAAGTTAAGAGATACGGCAGGTAATATGCGTCCGCGCCGCCAGACTGAAGGGACTTTTTTGAGTCTCTTTAGCAGACTTGTCTTTTCGGAGCCGTAGGTTTTAACCTATGGCGACACATCAGATCGCCTTCGCCCCTCTGTTCGATCCTGTTTGTCAACCTGGCTAACGCTTGTTATAGTCCCCGAAATGTTACCCATCCAACAGGTGGAGAGCCGATGACGATTACCTATGATGCGATTGTGGTTGGCGCTGGGCAGGCGGGTCCTTCACTGGCAAGGGCGCTGGCGGGTAAGGGCTGGCGCGTCGCGCTTGCCGAGGGCAAGACGGTTGGCGGCACCTGCGTGAATTATGGCTGCACGCCGAGCAAGACGCTGATCGGCAGCGCCCGCGCGCTCCACGCGGCGCGGCGGGGTGACGAGTTCGGCTTCTCAACCGGCGAGGTGCGGGTAGATTTCGCCCGCGCGATGGCACGCCAGCGCGATATCGTGACGCGGATGCGCGGCAGAGGCACGCACCGGCTGGAGCAGACGGCGGGACTGACCTTTTATCATGCCTGGGCGCAGTTTCAAGCGCCGCGTCAGCTTCGAGTAGGGGATGATCTGCTGGAGAGCGAGCGCATCTTCCTCAACGTTGGCGCGCGGGCAACCATGCCCGATCTGCCGGGATTGGACAGCGTGCCTTATCTCGATAACGAAACGCTGCTGGAACTGGACGATCTGCCGCGCCATCTGATCATTGTGGGCGGCGGCTACGTGGGGGTGGAATACGGGCAGGTTTTCCGCCGTTTCGGCAGCGAAGTGACGATTATTCAGCGCGGCGCGCAGGTATTGAGCCTCGAAGACGGCGACGTTGCCGGGGGCGTGCAGCGCATCCTCGAACAGGAGGGCGTCCAGATTTTGCTGAACGCGCAGGCGAAACGGGTCGAAAAGCGCGCCAACGATATCTGCCTTCAGGTGGAACAGGACGGACAAACGCGCGAGATCGCCGGTTCGCACCTGCTGATCGCTGCCGGACGGCAGCCGAATACTGACAGCCTCGGCGTCAAAAAAGCGGGTATTAAGCTGGACAGGAAGGGCTATATCAAGGTAGACAACCACCTGAAAACCAGCGTCGAAGGCATTTACGCGCTTGGCGAGGCGAATGGTCAGGGCGCGTTTACGCACACCGCCTATAACGACTATGAAATTGTGCTGGATAACCTTGACGGCGGCACGCGCAAGCTGTCTGACCGCATCCTGATCTACGGCGTGTTCACCGATCCGCCGCTGGGGCGCGTGGGCATGAATGAGAAGGAAGCGCGCGCCAGCAGTCGCAAGGTGCTGATGAATACACTGGCGATGTCGCTGGTCAACCGCGCCGAGGAATTCGGGCAGACTGACGGGTTCATGAAAGTGTTGGTCGATGCGAAATCGAAGCAAATCCTCGGCGCGTCGATCCTCGGCTTGGGCGGCGACGAGGTCATCCACGCCATTTCAGTGCTGATGTACGCCAAAGCGCCGTATACGGTGCTGAAAAACGCCGTCCATCTTCACCCCACCGTGACCGAGATGCTGCCGACGCTGTTGAGCGATTTGAAGCCGCTGGAATAGACGATGCTGCCACAGGAACTGATGATCGACAGGCTGGCGACCAGATAAAAGCGCGGCAGAATAGCTGCCGCGCTTTCGCGCAGACCCGCGCGATGCACGAGCCAACACCCCTAAGGGAATGTGCCGCTAGAGTTCGCGGCGGTAGCTGGTCACGGTGTGGCGCGTGCGCGCGGGGGTAAACAACACGCGGAACAGGCGGACGATGATCCATGCCGCGAGCGTGTAGACGACCATGGCGATGATGGCGGGAATCTCGAGGATGCCGCTGCCGACCTGCGGCGACGCCACCAGATTGACAAACGGCGCCATGAAGATGCTGCTGATATCGTAGATCACCCGCGCGAAGCCGGTGGTCGGGTTAGCGGCGAGGAGTTGTAGTACCAGCCGCAGCGCCAGCAGAATGTTGATAACGCCGAAGAACAGCCAGATCAACGCTGCCAGCCGGGATACCAGCACCCGTCCTTCGGCGCTTGGGTCTTCGACCACCTGCCGCTGCGCCTGAACAACCGGGTCACGGCGGACGACGGTTTCGGTGACGACCGGTTCTTCGCGGACGACGGTTTCGCGTTTTCTCACTTCATAGTCTGCCATCAGGTTTCCTCCTCAGGAAAAGCATCTCGTTCTGCTAGTGCTGCCCATGATGAGGGCGGTGTTGGCAGGTATTTTCACCGCCAGACCCGCCCACGTCTTTACCGATACAGGCTGATTCATCTCACGATACTTAATTACAATATACATTAATGAACTGCCGAGTGTCAATAAATGATTGATGAGAGTCATCCGAATCGCGTAAAGACATGCCAATGTTAACCTTTCGGACTTTAGCAAAAGCAGGTACTTGACTTTGAGCGCGCTCTAACTCGTACACTGATGATCAATGGGCTAGAACACGAAGGAGTTTTGGCATGGATAACCGTACTCTTGGACGCTCTGACATCGAAGTCTCGCCAGTGGGAATGGGCTGTTGGGCAATCGGCGGGCTGTGGCAGTGGCTGGATGGTCCTGGCGGCTGGGGCGAGGTCGATGACGGCGAGTCGATCCGCGCCATACACGCCGCGCTGGACAGCGGCATCACCTTTTTTGACACCGCCGCCAACTACGGCGCTGGACACAGCGAGCACATTCTGGGCAAGGCGTTGGCAGGGAAGCGCGATCAGGCGGTCATCGCCACCAAGTTTGGCTTCAATGTCGATATCGCTGGCAAACGGATCAGCTACCACGAGAAAACTGCTGATGTCATCGCGAACCTGCGGGCGGAGTGCGAAGCCAGCCTGCGCCGATTAGGTACCGACTATATCGACCTGTACCAGCTTCATGTCTGGGATTATCCTCTCGACAGCGCCGCCGCTGTGCGCGATGAGTTGGAAGCGCTCGTCCGTGAGGGCAGGATACGCGCCTATGGCTGGAGTACCGATTCGGTCGAGTCGGCGCGGTTGTTTGCCGAGGGCGAGCACTGTGCCGCCGTCCAGCACGATCTGAACGTCGTCAAGGATGCGCCGGAGATGCTGGCGCTGTGCCAGCAGGTGAACCTTGCCAGCGTCAACCGCAGCCCGCTGGCAAGGGGCGCGCTGACCGGCAAATACAGCAAGGACACCATCTTCCCGGAGAACGATGTTCGGCGCGATCCATGGTCGATTGAAACCTTCTTTGATCCGGCGCTGGATAAGCTGGAAGCGCTGCGGGACATTCTGACCAGCGGCGGGCGCACGCTGTCGCAGGGAGCGCTGGCGTGGATCTGGGCGCGGAGCGAAAAGACCGTTCCCATTCCCGGCATCCGTACTGTCATGCAAGCCCAGGAAAACGCCGGAGCGATGCGGTTTGGGGTGCTGACCGCCGACCAGATGCGCCAGATTGACGAGCTTCTCGGTCGCGCCGTTTCGGTGGGCTGATGAGCATCCACATGGGGGCGAGGCATCGCCTCGTCCCTACGAATCTGCCTCGTAACCAGCCCCATTCCACCAGCATGGATGGTTATTGACTTTTCCCTCAGACTGCAATATGCTGGGACACAGGATTAAACCAATTCTCCGAATCAGGTGTTGTATGCGAACACTCGTGATCGGCGCTGACACAGCCGGACAGGCGGCGGCGCTCGACTCCTTCTTTTACACTTCCGTCAAGTTTGGGGCAGAGTTCTTTCACACCGACGCCGCCCCGACCTGACTGCCTGTTCGCGATTCGCGGCTCGATACCACCCACAGCAAAACAACTGATGGTTCTCAGGTTCGGATGGCGGATAGTTCGCTGTCCTTGAGGGTTGAATCGCGCCGCCTGGATTCCGATTATGACAGCACGCCATCACGGGCGCGGCTGGCAATGCCGGTTGGAGAGGGTTTGGTCTTTACCGGAGAGGCGGCAGCGCTGGCTCTCTGGAGCGCGACGGCACATGGCGCTTCCATGAATGGACGCCGCGCCGCGCGCGAGATTTTGTCCGAAGAAGTAGAAAGGTCATATCATGATCGCGCATAAGTACCAATATAAAGACAGAGCGAACCACGCTCACGCGAAGGAACCTTCGCGAATAGTGGTGAAACCATCTTCACAGGCATACGTCGAGAAGATGGAACAGCTTCAGATGCTGGCGTACAACCCATCCCCCGAGGAAGGGCTGAACGGCATTCTGACGGCGGAGGCATTCCGCAATCATTTGCGGGTGTTTCCAGAAGGTCAGTTTATCGCGGTTGATACCGAAACCGACAGCGTCGTCGGGCTGACGGCTTCGATGCGCCTCGACTTCAACCCCGCTTTTTCGCTGCTCGACAGCTGGGAAGCAGCCACCGGCGATGGCTGACTGAGCACGCACAACCCCTGTGGCGAATGGATGTACGGCGTTGAGTCGTGCGTTCACCCCGAATACCGAGGGCGCGGCGTCGGCAGTAAGTTGATGGACGCCCGTTTTGAAGTTTTGCGTTACCTGAATTTGCGCGGCATGGTTGCCGGCAGCATGTTCATGGATTACCACAAGGTCGCTCACCTGATGACTCCCGAGCAGTATGTGCGCGAGGTAGAGGCTGGGCAGCGTTTTGACACCAACCTGACCAAGCAGCTTCATAAGGGATTCCGGGTTCACAACCTGATTCCGAACTACATCCATGACAGCCGCACGCTCGATTGGGCAGCGGCGATTGTCTGGGAAAACCCCGACTACGTGCCAAACAGAATGCCGATGATCAATGTCATTCCGGTGCATTTTGACGTGGAGCTTAAGCCTGCGGCTTATCCACGCGACGTAGCAGGGATGGGGAGGATCGAATAAATATGGCAACGACTCAATGCTTCGGGGAACACCCCGGCGTTGTTACGGCGATTCAGTTCGCGTGAAGTGGAATACAAAAGGGCGCGCCGAGATGCGCCCGATCACACATGATGTGGATATTGTAGGGGCGGCTCATAAGCAGTTCTAAAGATTGCAGCCGCCCCTGCTCATGGGAATTACATTCCGCCCGCGCCCATGCCCGTTTCCGCAGGCGCTCGGACGGGAACGGTGAGCGACATGTCTCCCGCCTCGGCAAAGGTCAGCAGCAGGTCAACCGTATCGCCGTCGGCAAGCTCGCCAGTCAGATTGATCAGCATGATGTGCAGTCCACCCGGCTGGAGCAGCGCGGCTTCTCCGGCGGGAACTTCGATGCCGCCTTCGATGGGCTGCATCCGCATGACGTCGCCTTCACCCATCACGACTTCGTGCAGTTCGACTGCTTCGGCAGCCGCGCTGCTGGCGCTGATGAGGATGTCGTCGCTGCCGGTCAGGTTCAGCAGCAGTCCGTAAGCGGCGCTGTTGGGCATCCCCGCCGCCGCCGGGCGCACCCAGGGATCGAGCACAAAGACGCCGTCACAGGCTTCGCCCCACTGCGGCGCGTCCACAGCCATCATCGGCTCATCGGTGGCTTCCATGGCTGGCATAGCCATGCCTTCGGACATGTCCTCATCCATTCCAGCCATTGCCGCCGCGTCGCGTACCGGCACCGCGAGTTCGATCTCGCCAGCCGTCTCAAAGGTGAGCGTCAAATGGAGCGTGCTGCCCGCTGCCAGCGGTTGGGTCAGGTTGATGAGCATGATGTGCAAGCCGCCCGGCTGAAGCTGGGTAAAGCCACCCGACGGCACGACAAAGCCGCCTTCGACCGGACGCATCTGCATGACGTCGCCCTCGCCCATCACCACTTCGTGAAGCTCGACCGCTTCGGCGGCATCGGTGCTGGCGCTCACCAGCGTATCTTCAGCGTCGCTCAGGTTGATCAGGAGTCCATAGACCGCGCTGTTGGGCATCGCTTCCGACGAAGCGCGCGCCCAACCGTTGAACAGCGCGACAACGGCGCAGTCCCCTTCAGCCGCCTGCGCGGTAACGAGGATGGGGGAGATCAGCACTGCCAGCACCAACAGCAGCGACAGCCATCTATTCTTCATTTCCGAGAAATCCTTTCTGAACATGAATATCAATAAGAGTCACAATTACGCCGCGTCCAGGATGATCTGCAAATCGTGGACGATGTCACGATAATTCGTGCCGTAGAGATACTGGGCTTGGAGCCGCCCATCGGGTCCGATGAGGAACAGCGACGCCGTATGATCAATCAGATAGGACAGCGGCGAATCGGCGAGCTGGCGGCGTTCGGCGACGACGCCAAACTGATCCATCACCTGCTGGAGCGTCTCGCCTTCAGCGCGCAGTCCGACAAAATCCTCGTGGAACGCCTGCGTGTACAGCGTCAGGTTGTCGATAGTGTCGCGTTCCGGATCGACGGTCATGAACAGGATTTTGAGCTTGTCTTCCGGCTCGTCCAGCGCTTCATACACGCGCTTGAGTTCGGCGAAAGTCGTCGGGCAGAAATCGGGGCAGGTGCGATAGCCAAAGTAGATCAGCAGCGTTTCGCCGCGGTGCTGGCTCAGCGTAAAGGTGTCGCCGGTGGTCGCCGCCAGACTGAAATCGTCTATCGCCCGCGAAGGCTCAAAGACCGCCCCGCGAAGCTGCCCGGCATAGTCGGGCACCGAAGCCGACTCGGTGGTCGTCGCGGCGCAGCCTGCCAGCAGCAGACCTATCAGGCAAAGCGTTAGCGGGCGGGATAATTTGATAACGGCTGAATCTCGGAACATTGACCTAACTCTCCACGATAATGTTGATTACCGCGCGGTGATTGACGCTGCACGCGCCCTGCAGAACGCCGGGACTGGTGAAAGTCTGCCTGATCGTTTCGCCAGCCCGCACGAAGAACGGTCCGACGTTGTGGTGGGCGATGTCGTCGTTGCGGATCACCAGAACGCTGCGCTCGCCGACTTTCAGACGAATTTCCTCAGGGATGATGTCGTCGCCCTGTCCGGTGCGCATCAATGCTTCCGTACCCTGCGGTATGACGATCCAGAATTCCTTCTCGGTCACCGCCGCCAGCAGCGCGTTGTTGTCGCTGGCGCTGCGATAGGTGGTCTGGCTGCTCCGGTTGGCAGCGGGAACGGGATAGATATACAGTTCAAACTGTTCCCGCAGCGGATCGGGCTGATCGGGCAGGGCGGCGGACACGTCCAGCGTCCACATACCCATCATCGACCAGGTGATCGGCAGGCGGTATTCGCCGTCGATTCCGCCGCTGGTTTGTCCTCGCAGCGGCAGTGAGCCGCCGTGATGCATCAGTGCGGCAACTTCGATGCTGGCGTCGTTCACCGGCGAGCCATCGCCGTTGGTAAGCCGGATCAGCAGCGTGTTTTGTCCCACTGCCAGCGGAAACGGATCGGAACTCAACTCAACCTTAACTGCGCCAGCAGGCTGATTCTGAAGGACGAGGCTGACTCCGAGTGCGACGGCAGCGATGGCGATGACGACCAGTGCCACATAGGTTAGAACGCGCTGTTTCTTTGGCATCTTCAATAATGACTATCCCCGATTTTCCGATCATGCTACCGTCAGTGTCACGGATAGAATAGTGATATTTGTCACTTATTGACTGGCTTATAGCTCCTGGACAATCTGTTGATGAGAATTACCCTCATCCCTCACAACTCGCGGGCAAAACGGCTATAATGATGGGATGCAACCGCACGACTGAAGGAAAACCGATGCAAGTACGAACCAGGACCGAGCACAAGCCCTATCAGATCCAACCGCTTAAACTGAGCGTGCTCATCCCCTGTTATAACGAGGTCAACACCGTCGAAGAGGTGCTGGATCGCGTCGAATCGGTTCAATTGGCGGACGAAATCATCATCATTGATGACGGCTCGACCGATGGGACGCGCGATGTGCTCGCCGAGATCGAGGCGCAGCAGCGCCCCGGCGTCCGCGTCATTTACCATGAACGCAATCAGGGTAAGGGCGCGGCGGTGGCAACCGGCTTTCATAACGCGACCGGCGACGTATTCCTGATTCAGGACGCCGACTTTGAATATGATCCGCGCGAATATCCGGTGCTGCTCAAGCCGATTCAGGAAGGCATCAGCCCGGTGGTCTATGGCTCGCGTTTTCTGGGCGGTCCGCGCAAGGCGATGAACTTCTGGAACATGGTCGCCAATAAAATCCTGACGCTGACGACCAACATCCTCTATAACGCTATCCTCAGCGACATGGAAACCTGCTACAAGGTCTTTCGCGCCGAAGTGGTGCGCGACATGACGATCCGATCGCGCGGTTTTGATGTCGAGCCGGAAGTGACGGCGAAGGTGCTGAAAAAGGGCATTCGCATCTACGAAGTGCCGATCTCGTACAATGGGCGCGAGTGGGCGGAAGGCAAGAAAATCCACTGGACGGACGGACCCAAAGCGTTATGGACTCTGTTCAAGTACCGGTTTGTGGATTAAGCGCGGCTGGCGCTAACCCGCGTCGCGTCCATTTCGTGAATGATGAGGCGGACACGACATTGTCGTGTCCCTACAGTGAATTACGATTAACTGGTGGCGTCAAAACAGATCGACTCCGCGGGCGCGCATCGGCTTACACCGTAATGTCCCATGCCGCGATATCGGCGATGAAGCGGTGCGCTGTCATATCGAGGTGGATCGGTGTCAGGCTGGCGTAATCGTTGTGGACTGCCCACACATCGGTGCCTTCTTCCTCGTAGTTGCCAGTTGGCTCGGGACCGACGATACGGTACAGGCTTTCGGCGTTCGTCAGCTCATCCTGGTAGATGCGCACGCCCTGACGGGTGAGGCGGATGCCGTGAACGCGGTCACACAGCGGCACATTCAGGTTGAGAATGGTCAGCGTTGGCAGGTCTTTCTCCAGCGCTTTCTGGACGACCTGCACCGCAACCCGCGCCGCCTCTTTATAGTCTTCGACGCTGTCGGCGTGGCGGTTGGCGAGCGAAACCGAGACGGCTTTCACGCCCTGAATCGCCGCTTCGAGCGCTGCCGTGACCGTACCGCTGTAGGTGATGTCCTGTCCCATATTGGAGCCGCGGTTGATGCCGGAGACGACAATATCGGGGGGCCAGGGCAGCAAGCCGAGGGCAGCAAACGCGATGCAGTCTGCCGGAGAGCCGCCGACCGAATGGGCTGGCGTTCCGTCAGCCAGCACCACCTGACTGACGGGAACATCCTGAAAGAGTGTCTTTTTGTGCCCGCTGGCGCTCTGATTGGTGGATGGCGCGACGACGCTCACCTGACCAAGCTGGCGGAGCGCGGTTGCCAGCGCCAGAATCCCCGGTGCCTGGATACCGTCGTCATTGGTCACTACGATGTATGCCACGAGAGATATTCCTGTCTTTGACCTGCGCTGGGTTTTACCCATACGAGAATAGGTAAGGTGTGGTGTAGAATCTTGGTGTGAAACGCGCATTGAAAGCTTAAAGTTGCTATTGTACAGTGTGCGTTCACAAAAGCGAACGGAGGCTTTTGAATGCAGGACGATTTCGAAGATATGAATATCCGGGAAGGCGTCAGTGCCTTTCAGAGCGCGCGTTTTCGTGCTTTCTGGGATGACGTCATCAGCCTGGTTCGCGGGAAACCCGCCGAACTGCTGAGTTTCGAGGACGTTCGCGCCCGCCTGCGCCTGCGTGAAGAAGATTACAAGGGCTTGCAGGATGTGCCGCTGGATCAGATTCGCGGCAGCGTCGGACGTTACCGCGAGTTCACGAACCGATTTTTGCCAAAACGGAACACGATGCAGGATCGATGGAGTCGTGTTTATGCCCAGGCAAGCGGCATGACCGGCTTGCCGCCAATTGAACTGTATAAGGTCGGCGATGTGTACTTCGTGCGCGACGGCAATCATCGCGTATCGGTGGCGCGGCAGTTGGACGCTAAGACGATTCAGGCGCATGTGACCGAGCTTCCGACCACGATTCCGCTTTACGCTGGCATGTCGGAGGAAGAAATGGAAGCGGCGGAAGCCTATGCTGCTTTCCTCGATGTCACGCGGTTGAGCTATACCCGCCCGCAGCACCAGCCGATTGTCCTCAGCGAGCCATCGCGCTATAACGATCTGCTGGGACACGTATACCTGCACATGGAGGTGATGAAGTCCAGCACCGGCGCTGACGTGACGATACAGGAAGCCGCGGCAAACTGGTATGATGGCGTCTACCGTCCGGCGGTCACGCTGATTCGCAAGTACGAAGTTCTGAAGCTGATGCCCGGACGCACCGAAGGCGATCTCTACCTGTGGATGATCGACCATCTGCGCGAGGTGAAAGAGGAATTTGGCGAGAAAGCGACCGCGCGCACGCTGAGCGATGCGCTGGTAGACTACCTGACCAGCAAGCACATGACGGTGCCAAAAGAACTGTTGATCGAAAAAGACGACACAGTGCAGCTCACCCGCGCTGCGCTTGATGAGCATCTTCGCGCCTACCGGGAGCAGCTTGTCAAACACAACGGTCAACTGATTGAGGAGAAGACTGACGGTGACAAAGAGGGAGAGTAACCGGGAATCTCATCGGCAGCCCCTGAACGGCTGCTGCTCATGAGGCGAATGAGCAGCCCGGCTGACGGCGGCGTTTTCTAATTAAGAGGCGATCATCAACTACGATGTCGCCTCTTTTGTTTTACTGGGTGAACAGCCGCACCAGGTTTTCGCCTCGTGACGTCAGCCGGTAATAGACGTGATGGCTGTTACGGTGCGATTCGACCAGCCCTGCCTGATTCAGACGCTGGAGATGCTGTGAAATCGCGCCTGACGTCAGGTTGAGCCGCTGCGCCAGTTCGGTGGTATGGGCGGGAGCCAGCAGCGACAGCAGCACTTTGGCGCGTCCCGCCCCCAGCGTTAACCGCATCGCTTTATCCGGCTCAGGGTTTTCGGCGCGATACCACAAGCCATTACCGCGCGCGCCGTACATAATCATCGGCTGCCAGTGGGGCACAATCTGATGCCAGACATGAAGCTGCGAAAAGACCATCGGGACGAGTTGTAGACCGTCGCCTTTGAGAAACGTCTCTCGATCAGTGTGATCGGGATAATTCTTGCTGATCAGGATTTTGCGATCATTGTAGTCGATGCGCGCGGCGAGATCGGCGAACATGCTGTCGATGCCATGCAGCGCCATCTGCCGCGCGTGGTAGAGCACATCATTTTCAAGCACTGTCTCGACGCGCTTCCAGTGGTGCGCCAGCGTGTACTGCCAGTACAGGCGCAGTTCTTCCACCAGGCAGTCTATGGCTTCGCGCGGGCGCGCCAGGTAATGCTGGCGAATCTCGCTGTCACCGTCGTACTCGATGGCGGTCATCACGTTTTCACGAATGATGGCTGTTGGCGTGGCATACACTCGCGCCAGTTCGCTTTCAATGTCCTTTTGCGACGAAAGCGGTGTGGGCGTGATGAAATCGGCGATATAGTGCCGTCTGGCGATCAGCGCGTCGAGATAGACCAACTCAACACCATACAGCGCCCGGCTGGCTTCGTCCTTCCAGGCGCCCAGCGCTGCAGCGGACTGATCCCGACTGAGCGCGCAGTAGCTGATCACCAGTTCGAGAAGCGGGCTGTAGGCAAAGCGAAGGTTTTCAAGATCACCCGGCTGCAAATGAATTGTGTGCATCCTGAACCTGCTGTTGAACTATCTGCGTGATGTCGAACATGTGAGAAGACGTGGAGGAATATCCTTACCTTATCACAAATTCCATCCGTCGGACAGCCTTTTAGAAAATCCTAAATAAGTTCACCTGCCGTCTTTTTCGCCTTATGCTGGTAGCTGTCCAGGGAAAAAGGCGACAACTGATGAACTACTATCAACATCTGATCGAGACACAGAATCGGCAAAGAGACGCCCAACACGCGCGGGAACAGCGCCTGCTGATCGCAGATGCGCGCCTGACCCAGCCCAGCCGCCGCGGATTTCGTCTGCCCAGGCTGCTGTCATTTTCGCTGCCGCGCCGCCAGCCACCGCCAGCGCAGCCGTGCCCGACCTGCCCGGAATATGCCTGAACTGCTGATGCGCCCCTACGACCATCTGGTACGCTACAATCCAATTAACGGATTAGAGCAGGTATCAGGGATGGCGAACGGGCAAAATCGGAAGGATATCTACCCCGGACTGCGGGTGTCGATCATCCTCAAGCACGATCAGCGAACGGGCAAGCTGACGCAGGGCGTGGTCAAGGACATCCTGACGAAATCGTCGTTTCACCCTCACGGCATCAAAGTCCGGCTGGTCGATGGGCAGATCGGCAGGGTTCACCAGATCGAGGATTAAAGCGCCCTCACCCTAAACCCCTCAGGGCGAGGGACTTGCAGATTTGGCGGTTTTGTAGGGGCGAGTCACCGACTCGCCCCTACGAAATACACCGCTTCGCCCTGAAAATCAATCAACGTAAACCGAACCTAGCTGCTTTTCGCGGGTTTGACCGGTTTGATGGTTCGGGTGGGTCTGGTGGGCTTCTCAGTCTTTTCAGGCGGCTTCAGGCGGACGTAGATGCTGGCAGCGCCGCGCGCCTGAGTGCGGCGGATCTCAAACAGGTCGCGATGCGCTTTAATCAAGCCGAGAAGCTGGCGGTGACCGTAGGTGCGCGGGTCGAAGCTGGGGTCGAGCTGGCGCAGTTTGTTGCCCATCGCGCCGAGAAATGCCCAACCGTCGTCCTGTACCGTCAGCTCGTAAGCGGTGCGAAACAGCTTGCGCAGATCGGACGTGTCTGCCGCGTCTGTCACCTCGGCTGACGTGGAGGCGCTGTCGGGGGCAGACTCGGACGACGCGGCGCTTGCTGGCGCGTCATGTTCCGCCTCAGGCGAGGACAGATTCTGCGTGAAGACGAAGACGTCGCAGGCGTTGACGAACGCGCGCGGCGTGCTCGACTTGCCGATGCCCATGACGAACAGGTTCTTCTCGCGGATGCGGGTGGCTAACCGGGTATAGTCGCTGTCGCTGGATACGAGGCAGAAGCCATCCACCCCCGCCGTGTAGAGGATGTCCATCGCGTCGATGATCATCGCGCTGTCGGTGGCGTTCTTGCCGGTGGTGTAGCGAAACTGCTGGATCGGCTGGATGGCGTGGGTGTGAAGCTCCGGTTTCCAGCTTTTCATGTTGTTTTCGGTCCAATCGCCGTAGATGCGGCGAATGGTGACGATGCCATACTTGTTGGTTTCGGTCAGCATCTTGCCGATCAGCGACGGCTGGGCGTTATCGCCGTCGATAAGCATAGCGATCCGGCGGTTGCTGGAAGTATTTGTGTCGAGCATAGCTGCGCCTTCTTTGGGAACACTGCATTTAATTGTAACCCGTAATAGGACTTCCCCGCATCTGTTTTACCGGATCAATCTGCGCCAGACTGCGGTAAAATGAGCGCCTTTCCGAAAGGCTGATGCTGTGAAACCACCCGCGATACCCCTTGAGAAAGTGACGGCGCTGCCCGCGATTTACCGCGCGGTCGTCCCGCCCGAATATCAAGACGAGAATGGACACATGAACGTGCGCGGCTACATGGCGATCTTTGACGACGCGGGCTACCCGTTCGTGGCATCGCTGGGGCTGACGCCGGAGTACCACCAGCAGCATGATACCGGCGGCTTTGACCTCGAACACCACCTGCACTATCTGAACGAAGTCCATATTGGCGACGAGGTGGCGATCTATATTCGGGTGCTGGGGCGCAGCGCCAAGCGCGTCCATTACATGATGTTCATGGTCAACCAGACGCGCGGCACGCTGGCGGCAACCTTCGAGTGCGTCAACTCGTTCGCGGACATCAGCCAGCGCCGTACCGCGCCCTATCCGCCCGAAATCGCCAGCCGTATTGACGCGCTGCTGGCGGATCACCGGGCGCTGAATTGGGACGCGCCGGTGTGCGGAGTCATGAAGGAGTAAGAGAGGTAAAGAAAGTAGAGAAAGTAAAAGAAGTCGAGGAACGACTAGACGAGGTGACGAAACAGCCAGGGACGTTTGGCGAACAAAGGCTGTAGTTTCGATGAAAACAGGGGTAAAATAGAGAACATCTGTTTGAGAGGATTTCACAACACCAGGAATGATCAGACTAAAACGCATCCTGTTCGGCGCGGTGTGTGTGTTGACGCTGGCGCTGGCGGGCTGCTTCTCTGAAAACCCCGCGCCCACATCCCCACCAGAAGCACCCACAACCAACGATGACGAACCCGCAGGCGGACCGCTGGCAGCGCCGGTTTCGCCTGATTTGCCGCAGGTTGACCTGAGCATCGACCGGCTGCGGACGCGCGCCTTTGACGGCAGCGATTTTGTCTTTGAGCAGACGCTTGAGCCGGGCGTGAACTACGACCGCTACGTGGTGTCTTATCTGTCTGACGGCTTAAAGATCTACGCGATGATGACGATTCCTCAGGATGAACGCCCGCCGACGGGCTATCCAGTCGTCATTTTCAATCACGGTTACATTCCGCCCGCCGAATACCGCACCACCGAGCGCTATGTGGCTTATGTGGATGCGTTCGCGCGCAACGGTTACATCGTCATCAAGTCGGATTATCGCGGTCATGGCAGTTCCGAGGGAAACGCGGGCAACGCTTACGGCAGTTCGGGCTATGTGACCGACGTGCTGAACGCGCTGGCGTCGGCGCGGCGTTATCCCGACGCCGATCCCAACCGCATTGGCATGTGGGGGCATTCGATGGGGGGGTACATCACGCTTCGAGCGATGGTCGCCAACCAGGGCATCAAAGCCGGGGTGATCTGGGCAGGCGTGGTGGCGTCGTATGAGGAGATGTTCCGCAGTTGGTTCGCGCCGGTGGATCGGAACGGACGACCGGGCTGGCGCACGAATCTGGTGACGCAGTATGGTATGCCGGAAGATAACCCCATGTTCTGGAATTCGCTGTCCGCCAATAGCTACCTGAGCGACCTGTCGGGTCCGGTGCAGATTCATCATGGGACCGGGGATGCGACCGTTCCCTATCTGTATTCAACGCTTCTGGACGAGCAGATTCGGACAGCGGGTAAAACCACCGAACTGTATCTGTATGATGGCGACGATCACAACATCGCCACCAACCGCGATAACGCGCTGACGCTGTCGGTGGTGTTTTTCAACCGCTACGTCAAGGAAAGCTACCAGTGATAGTGCTGTACGCGCGCGCCTGACAAACGAAACAAGCGGACACGACGGTGTCGTGTCCCTACGGCGGTCATTGGTGTTTCCGTTAAGCGCCAAATGAGCTGCCGACAATCATACCTACATAGCGGCTGAGATCGGTAATCAGACGGCGGCGTTCGTCTTCGGGAATCAGGGCGATCACGGAACGAAGCTGGTCGATCAGGCTCTGCTGCACCGCGTTAAAGCGCTCCCAGCCCGCCGCCGTCAGGGTGACGTAAACGGCGCGGCGATCCTGCATGTTCATCTCGCGAACGATCAGCGGCGGATCGATAGCTTCGAGCCGCTTGACCAGCCCGGTCATGGTGGCGTTGGTCAGCCCATGCGCCCGCGCGATCTGTCCGATGCCCATGCGTCCTTCGTGTTCGGAGAGCGTCTTGAGGACGTAAAACTGGGGGACGGTCAGCCCATGGGCGGCAAGATTCTCGGCTAGCCGCTTTTCACCATCGAGGACGATTGCGAACAGCATCGTCCAAAACTGGGCAACGTCTCGATCAAGGGATGAGTTCACGATGTTTGTCCGTAGTTGAACGCGCTGTTTACAAGTGTAGTTTGGATTGTCATGTTAAGAAACATAGGATTCCGCTTGACACATTCTCAGATTTGATAATATAATCAATTCTTAGAATGAACACACCAAAGATCGACCTGATTTTGCATCCGGTGCGGATGCGCATCCTGATGGCTGTCGCCGGTAAGCCGATGACCGCCGGGCAGATCGCCGCTATTTTGTCAGATGTTGCCCAGGCGACGCTGTACCGGCATATCCGGCTGCTGGCAGACGCCGGGATGCTGCAAGTCGTCGAGGAACGCCCAATGCGCGGCACCGTCGAGAAGGTCTATGCGCTCGATCCGGGACAGGCATACCTGAACGCTGACGAAGCTGCCGACATGACGCGCGATCAGCTTTTGCGCACCTTCACTATGTTTGTCACCTCGCTGATCGGCGATTTTGAGCGCTACCTACAGCAGGAAAATATCGAACCCGCCCGTGAAATCAGCTTTCAAAAGATGCCGGTGTATCTGAGCGACGAAGACCTGATAAAGGTGAACCAGGCTGTCAACGCGGCGCTGCTGCCGCTGATGGGCAGCCCAACCAGTAAAGGCAAAAAGCGGCGCATCCTGGTGTCCATTCTGATACCCGACGCCGATGAACCGGGCGAATGACCCCACACGAGTCCTAATATCCTAAGGAG
This sequence comes from Aggregatilineales bacterium, assembly GCA_030834905.1. GTDB lineage: Bacteria > Chloroflexota > Anaerolineae > Aggregatilineales > Phototrophicaceae > Flexifilum. The sequence goes on from JAUQWZ010000021.1 coordinate 312,241, forward strand.
GATAGCATGAAGTTTGTATCCAGATGGCTGCTGCTGGCAGTCGTCGTTTGTGCCGCGCTGGTCGCGCCGCTTGCCGCGCAGGAGGCAGCCGACCCCGAAGTGATCACGCTGATTCCGCATACTGACGAAGGATATGGCATCGAGACGGTCATCCCTGAAGGCTGGACGGAAGCCGGCAATGGCATCTATATGCGGTCTGCCAGCCCGACCGATACGACCGTTCTGGCGCAGCAGGCAGCGCCGATGAATGCCGAGTCGCTGTTGAGCGCGCTGCTGCCGCAGTTGGCGCTTACCGAAGCGCCAGAGAGCGTTGGCAGCTACAGCGGCGTGCTTGAATGGACGCTGTATCAGGTTGATGTCTCGGTCGGCGCCATCAATGTGAGCGTCGATCTGGCGCTGGCGGAAGCAGAGGGGACAACCTACATCGTCCTGCTGCAAACCGCGCCTGAGGAGTATGAGGCGCTCCACGCGACGGTCTTCCTGCCGACGCTCGATACGCTGACGCCCATCGCTGCCGATGAGTCGGACGAAACGCTGCCGTATCTCGTCGAAGAAGTGACGTTTGACAATGACGATGTGACACTGGCGGGCACGCTGACCCTGCCGCCAACCGACGGACCGCACCCGGTGGTGGTGCTGGTTTCGGGCAGCGGACCGCAGGATCGTGACGAATCGCTGGGCGGCGGAATCGCGATCAAGCCGTTCCGGCTGCTGGCGGACGGTCTGACCCGCGCTGGCGTGGCTGTCCTGCGCTACGATGATCGCGGCGTTGGCGAATCGACCGGCAATTTCTCGGCGGCGCTGGTGCAGGATTTCGCGTCTGACGCCGAAGCGGCGATCAGCTACCTGCTCACCCGTGAGGATATCGATCCCGATCAGATCGGCTTGCTGGGTCATAGTGAAGGCGGCTTGGTCGCGGCGATGCTGGGGGCGAGCAGTGAGGATCTCGATTTCATCGTCTCGCTGGCAGGTCCCGGCGTCAACGGGCGTGACGTACTGCTGCTGCAAAACGAGCTGCTGCTGCGAGCCGAAGGCGCGACACAGGAACAAATTGACGCGCAGGTCGGCTTTGTGGAAGCGCTAATGGAAGTGCTGGACGATCCGGAAGCGATTGAAGAACTGACCTATGAGTTCGCGCTTGAACAGGCGGCGCTGCTGTCCGAAGAAGAGCGCGCCTCTGTGGGTGATGTCGAACAGTACGCGCGCGCCGCAGCGCAGCAAACCGCGCAGCAATACAGTGCTGGCTGGTTCTCGTCGTTCATCAACTACGATCCTTCGCCGGACTGGGCGCAGACGACGATACCGGTGCTGGCGATCTTCGGTGGTAAGGACGTGCAGGTGGATGCCGAACAGAACGGACCCGCGATTGAAGCGGCGCTGGAGGAAGCGGGCAACGAGAACTACGAGGTCGTCGTGCTGCCCGACGCCAACCACCTGTTCCAGCAGGCAGAGACGGGCGGGCTGTCAGAATACGGCACGCTGCCAGCAGAGTTCACGCCCGAACTGCTGCCAACGCTCATCGAATGGCTTGAATCAGTCGTTACGATTGCTGAATAAGACGCTTCAGCCAGATTTAAGTATCGGTTCCTCAGCAGTCGGGCAGGTAGTTGCGCCCGGCTGCTGTTTTATATCTGGGCGGGCGCTGCCAGCAGCCCCAGACCGGCTTCGGTCAGCTTGTAGCGGTGGAAGCCGTCGCGTTCGGCGCGCATCTCCACAAAGGCTTTTTTGCACAGCCGCTGGAGCGCCCGATCTCCGAAGGCTTGTTCATCCGGGATGAGGATGCCGTTCGCGCGCATCATTGCCAGCACCTTCAAAACCCGTTGTTCACTTTTGGTGAGATTCTTCACTGGACTTCCCTTTCCAGACCCTTCCCTGATCTGCGATGTATGCTTCCAGAGCTGTGACAAACCACCGCCGACTGGCAACCCGCCAGCAGTAATAGAAGTTACGCAGTTGACCGATCTGACAGTGGGCTTAAGCCCACTGTCTAAGCGAGATTGCCTGCTCAACTGCGTAAGTCCTAAGTAATTTATCGGACGCTATATTACTATACTTCTATTTATAGCTTACCAACATTAAGATGGAGTCGTCCACAATATTTACTATTTGTGGTTTTGCTGGCTACAGTGACCTGAAAAACGTAAAGAGCAGTACCAGCCACTGGCTACGACTCGCAAACATCCTTCATGGAGGGTGATTGTCGTCGTCGGAAAAAAGTTTGCCTGGAAACAAGAAACCACATTGTAATAGGGAAAGCGGCAGGCAGCGGGTGCAATCTATCGATGTTTTGCCGACAAATGTCACATCAGGCAGTAGGTTCATTCGAGCGCTGAAGGGTGAGGCGGAAGCTGCCGGTAGTCGTGCCGTCGCGGACGCCAAAACGGGTCACGCTGATGACGTATTCGCCGGTGGCTGGCAGGGTATACGCCAGCAGCGAATCGCGCGTGTCCGGGTCGGCGTCGTCGTTAGAGCCGCCGGGCAGGTTGTTGTTGTCGGCGTCGCGCAGAATAACAATCGGATCGAGATCGTCGGTCAGACGCTCGACGCGGATCATCACCTGGTCGTCGGCGTCGCCCTCGAACTGGTAAAAAAGCGCGTAGCGGTCATTGGTGATGGCTCCGGTCAGGCTTTCGCCGTAGCGGATGACCACATCACCGCCCTCGCTGGCTTCCTGCTGGGGCGAGGGAGTCGTCACCCTGCCGGGGCTGGTGATGCCAGCTTCGCCATCGTCGATGACGCGCATCCCGGCTTCAAAGCGCTGGCTCGGGCGCAGCTCGCCGCTGGATTCAAGAATGTTCTCGCCGTTGACGGACACCGCCAGCGAAAACGGCACCGGGTCTTCGCGCTGGCAGCCATCCTGATACCAGACCCAGACGCCATAATCGCCCGTGACCAGCGCGTCCGGCGACCAGTAGATATGTTCCACCGGATCGGCGCTTGGCGTCTGGCAGCCGGTGTTGCTGTCAATTTGAAGCGTGCCGCCGCTGGGCGATACCGGATGGCTCCACGAGATCGTCCGACCAAGCGGATCGCGCACGAACAGATTCAGATCGGCGACGCCCGACCAGCGCAGGGTCGCTGTGACCGCGCCGTTTTCGAGCGAAATTGCGCCAGCGGTGAGCGCGAGGTTGAACTCACCGGTCGTCGCCCCACGCGCCAGATCGCTACGCGAGGCGAGGATGTAGTAGTCGCCATCCTTAGGCAGCGGGAACTGGGTTATACGCGCGTTCAGGGTATTGATGCTGGCGTCATCGTTGGCGGCGATCTCGTTGAGGTCGCTGTCCATCAGGATCAGATACGAATCGAGGCTACCGGTGACGCGGTTCATGGTGATGGTCACCAGATCGCCGGTCTTGCCGGAGAAGCGATAGTAGCGCAGCGGCGCGTCGCCATCCAGCGCGGCGGGATAGTCCTTGTTGTAGCTCACCGGCGTAATATCGAGACGCTCGATGTTTGCCGGGAAGCTGGTGAGGCGCAGGCTGAAGCCGCCGCCCGCCTGTGGGTTGCGGTTGGTCACTTCGAGGATGTAGGGTCCGCTGCGTGGAATCGACGTGATGCGCAGGATGGAGAAGCGCTCGCCCTGGGCAGGGCTGGCAACTGGCTCCTGTTCGACATCGCGCAGGGTAAGCTGCGGCTGAACGCCGCTTTCGGCTTCGGAGGCGAACATGGTGACGGCGATCTGGTCGCCCAGCCGAGCGTTGATGATATACGAGACGGTCGAGATTTCCGGCGTGAACGCGCCCGTCACCGCGTCGCCAATCTGGAGGACGGCGGAGGCGAGGCGGTTGACAAACAGATCGAACATGCCCGCCCCACTGCGGGACGAAACTTCGATCAGATACCAGCCCGTTTCGGGCAGCGTGGTATAGCCGATGATCAGACCGGTGCTGGTTTCCGCCTCGCGGCTGATATCTTCCGAATTGCGGTTGAGGATGCGTACCTGCGGCACCAGCGTGTCGCGGGGGGTGACTTCGACGCGGACGAGGTCGCCCTGCTGCCCGCCAATGGCAAAGTAGCGGCGCGGCGCATCGTCCGTCAGCGCATTGGCGTAGACCACGTCGCCGTAATCGAGCCGCGTGAACTGAACCGGAAAGGTGGGATCGACGCTCAGGGGATCGGCGGGTGGTTGGGCGGACTGCGTTCCGGCAATTGCCAGCGTCAGGCGGAAAGTGCCGGTGCTGCGCCCCTCTGGGAAGCGGGTCGCTTCGATGGTGTAGGTGCCGCCCTGTGTCAGCGTGAGGGCGATCAGCGAGTTGCGGTTGCCGCCTGCCGCGTCGTCGTTGCGCCCGATCAGCACGCCCTCGGCGTCGTAGAGCGAGAGGAACGGATCGAGATCGCCGGAGGTGGTTTCCATGCGGATCGTCACGCTGTCGTCGCGGTTTGCCTCGAAGCTGTAGCGGGCGCTGGAGAAAGCGTCGTTGATGTTGCCTTCAATGCTGCCGGGTCGGATCGGGAACACGGGCGCGGTCGTCGCCGTTGGCGCGGGGGTATTGGTTGGCTGGGCGAAGGGCGGCGCTGCCGCTTCGGTCAGGTCAGGCGACTCGGTTGCGATGGTGGTTGGCGCAGGCGCAGGCTCATCCGGCGTCTGCGCGGACAGCGGCAGCGCGAACAGGCAGACCAGCAGCGGAAGGAGGCGTTTGAGCCGCATGATCATCGGAACTTTCCTCGTGGCACATCGACCATGTTACCACAGAAGCGCGGCGCGGGCGCGGCGTTTGCGGCGAAAGCACCGGGAATTAGGGGGTGATTCCGCCGCGCCGCCTTGCGGCTGCCGTCACGTTCGCCAGCGGCAGCCAGAGGGTGAAGGTCGAGCCGCGCCCTTCGCCATCGCTGGCGGCGGTGACTCTGCCGCCATGCGCCTGGACGATCTCATGGACGATTGCCAGCCCCAAGCCGGTCCCGCGCCGGGGACCGCGCGCCTTATCCACCTGATAGAAGCGCTCGAAAATGCGGGCAAGCTGGGCGGGCGCAATGCCGATGCCGGTATCCGTCACGCTGACCTCTACTCCGGCATCGACCACCTGAGTGCGAACGGTCACGCTGCCGCCGCCGGGCGTGTAGCTGATGGCATTGCTGATAAGGTTGGTCAGCACCTGCGCCAGCCGGTCGCCGTCACCGGCAACTTCGGGCACCGGCGCGGTTTCGAGGCGCAGATCAACCCCCTTTTCACGGGCGACAATCGCCAGCTTCTGCCCGACCGCGTCGGTAAGCTGCTTCATATCGAGGGCGGTCATTTGCATCGACAGCCGTCCCGCCTGCAAGCGGGCGAGATCGGTTAGCTCGACCACCATTCGGTTCAGCCGCGCCGCCTCGTCGTAGATAATGGTGGCGGCGGAGACGGGATCGCTCGCCGCGCCGTCGATGATCGCCTGCGAAAAGCCCTGAATGCTGGTCAGCGGCGTTTTCAGATCGTGCGAGACGTTGGCGAGAAAATCCTGCTGCGACTGCTGCTCGCCCTGCACTTCGTCGGTCATGCGGTTGAAGGCTTCGGCAACGGCGCGCACTTCATTGGGTCCTTCGATAGGTACTCGCTGGTGGAAGCGCCCGCCGGAAACTTCGGCGGCGGCTTTGGCGACCGTTTGCAGCGGGCGGGCAATGCTGCGGCTGATGAGGACGGCAAGCACTATCGCCACCAGCAGCCCGACGACCGCCGCCTGAAGCAGCATCGGCAGAATCTCGGTGCCAAACGCCGACAGCGCATCCTGAAGCGACTGCGTGGGGCGCGGATCGGCGATCAGGATGTAGTAGCGCTCGCCGCGCAGCGAACGCAGCGCGGGCAGCCCAACGAACAGCCATTCCTGGCTGGAATCGATGAAGCTGCCAGCGATACCCTCAACCGGGACAAAGACGTTGCGCACCAACTGCCGGGTGACGGGATAATCCTCAATGGCGGCATGGAATGCCGCGCCCGATTCAAACCGGCTGCTGCTGTCGTACAGCATCAACTGGCTGGGGGAACTGATCACCAGGATGCGCACGTCGCGTTCTTCGGCGATCTGGGTGAGCTGTTCGGTGACGGTGTTCAGGGTGGGAAGCCCCCGCATTGGACGAGCGCCGCCGACAAGCTGGTCAATATCAAGATCCAGCGCCAGATAAGCAAGCTGCTGCCAGGTCGATTGCGCCGGTACGGGGCGAGTGTTGAGCAGGTAAATCGCCGCCACCAGGATCACGCCAATCGTCACCGCCAGCAGCAGGATATACGAGGCGAGCAGGCGACCACGCAGACCCATCATTCCACATCCAGGCGGTAGCCCACCCCCCAGACCGTTTCGATGGTTGGGCGCATACCGCTGAGCTTGTGGCGCAGGTGGGCAATATGAACGTCTACGGTGCGGGTTTCACCGGCGAAGTCGTAGCCCCAGACGACATCGAGCAGCTTTTCGCGGGTGAACACGACGCCTTTGTTCTCCGCCAGCGTCAGCAGCAGGTCGAACTCTTTCACCCGCAGGCTGACCGGCTTGCCGCCCACCGTGACGATGCGGCGCTCCGGGTAGATGCTGAGATTATCGAGGGTGAGCACCAGATCGCTGGGCGCGGCGGGCTTGCGGTCGGTGCGGCGCAGAATGGCTTTGACGCGCGCCACCAGCTCGCGCGGGTTGAAGGGCTTGGTCAGGTAGTCGTCCGCGCCCAGTTCCAGCCCAACGATGCGGTCGATATCGTCGCTGCGCGCCGTCAGCATGATGATCGGCACGTCCGATTCGGCGCGGACGCGGCGGCAGACTTCCCAGCCATCCAAGCCGGGCAGCATCAGATCCAGCACCACCAACTGCGGCTTGTCGCTGAGGATTTGCCTGAGCGCCTGCCTGCCATCGGTCGCGCTGGCGGTCTTAAAGCCTTCGACCTCCAAATACATCTTGGCAAGGTCGATGATGTGCTGTTCGTCGTCAACGATCAGGATGGTATCGGGCATGGCGCGAGGTAGACGCTCCTTGAGTAGTTGAAAGCCAGGAGTCGAAAGTTGAAAGCTGAAAGTTACTTTCCACTTTTCACTTTAGACTTTCAACTTCTTTTACTGAGTACTCAATACTCGGCACTCAGTACTATTATTGTAGAGCATTCCCGCGCTAAAGACGTTTCCAGACTGTAAAACATCTGTAAACTATCGCTCGACCAGGCTGTAGTGCTCCACCAGCGCCGAGTCGTAGAAGTGGTGCAGGGCGGCGCTCCACTGCTGGTAGAGGTCAGAGCCGCGAAAGCCAACAGTGTGATCGTCAAGGGTTTCCCAGCGCACCAGCAGCACATAGCGCCCTGGCGTTTCGATGCAGCGCTGAAGTTCGTGCGACAGGTAGCCTTTTGATGAAGCAATGATCGGCGACGCTTCGCGGAAGACTTCCTCAAAAGCATCATATTCCCCGGTGCGGACTGCCAGAATAGCAACTTCCAGAATCATAATCGGCTCCATGTATCCACGGATGCGCGCGGCGCGAACGGCGGCATCGCCGTCCATCAATGGAATACGATCTTAGGCGTTCAGGCGTCGCGCGTCAAAAGGTAAGCTGTCAGGCGGAGACACAGTGGAATGAGCAGCAGCGGCAGCAGCACCGGCAGGAAAATTTCGAACAGCACCCGCAGTTCCAGCGTCACGTCTACCAGACGGATGAGGTTGACCAGGGCGAAGTAAGCGCCGGAGAGCAGCAGGGCGCTGAGGATGGCGGGCGCGCGCAGGGTAGAGGCAGCCCCCGCCAGCGCGCCAATCGCGCCGACCAGCGCCACTTCGAGGAAGATGCGAACGATAGACGACGCCAGCGCCAGCACCAGCAGTACCCGCATCAGCACCGCCTGCTGGCTCATCGATACCAGCATGTCGTACTGGATGACCAGCAGCGGCAGGCTGAGCAGCGCGGCGGCGGTGATGATCAGACTCAGGTTTTCAAGCTGTCGCCAGATGGCGGCGGCGATCTTGCTGTAGATGACGTGCCGCAAGGGGCGCGGACAGGCGCGCAGCAGATCGAGCGAATTATTGCGGCGTTCGTCCGATACCAGCGTCGCGGCGACCACGGTGACCATCACCAGCGCCTGGACATACATGATGAAGCCAATCGGCAGCAGCACCAGCGATACCATCACCGTTGGCATGAGCAGCGTGAGCAAAAACGGCAGCGGCAGCGACAGCAGTACAAAGATGCCGTTGGCGGCGAAGATACGCAGCACCAGCGGTACGTCGAGCGACATTGTCTTCCAGTATTCGCCCAGATGCCGACGAACAATGGGATTTGATCGTCTTGCCCATTCGGGCAGGCTGCGGTCTACTTCACGGATTTCGAGGGCGGCAAGACGAGGCGAAGACCTGTCGAGTACAACACGTTCCAAAGAGTTCTCGCTTTTTCGATATGCTTATATTCATTATAGTCCAAACGGGATCGAATTGTTCAAGTCTGATGCGTGATCACACTATTCCAGGCTCTGATTCAGACGCCACGCCCCGCAGCGCGCGCCAGCGGCTGCTGTTCGTCGCGCGCGGCGTGCTGCTGCTGACGGCGCTGCTTGTGCCAGCGCTGCCCTTCCTGACCGGATTCGGGTTTATGGCGTTCCTGACGTTTCCGCGCTGCGAGGGCGGCGCTAACCCCGCTGCCTACGATCTGCCGTTTGAAGACGCAGCCTTTCTGTCAGCCGAGTTGAACCAGCCGACCCCAGCTTTCTTCATTCCGGCGCGGAACCCAAACGGCGCAGTGGTGATCGTCGTGCCGACGCTGGCGCGTGGGCGGGGTGACCGCATCCACGAAATCGCCGTTTATCACCGGAATGGCTATCACGTCCTGACGTATGACTCGCGAAGCTGCCTGCGCAGCGTCCCGGTATCGCTGGGCTACCGCGACGCGGGACAGGTGGGCGACGCGCTCGACTATCTGACCACGCGCGTCGATGTGGATATGGAACGTGTCGCCGTTCATGGCTTTTCGGCGGGCGGGGCGGCGGCGATACTGGCGGCGGCGCGGTATCCGCAGGCGCGGGCGGTGGTGGCGGAAGGCGGCTACCACGATTTCAGGCAGCAGTTGGCGCAGGACAGCGCCGGATTAGGTCTGCTGGGCGGCTTGTTCCGTTTCGGAGCGCACCTGGGCTACCGGCTGACGACCGGCGACAGCATCGACGTGTTAAGTCCGATCAGTGCTGTGCCGCAGATCAGACCGCGCCCGCTGCTGCTGGTCTACGGCACTGGCGAGACAAGCCTTGCCGGGGCGCGGCAGATGCAGGCGGTGGGCGATCACGTTCGCCTGTGGGAAGTGCCGGGCGCGACCCACGGCAGCTACGTGTTCACCGCGCCGGATGATTACGAGCGCATCGTGATCGGGTTTATGGACGCGGCAATGGGGGTGGAGGATGACAGCCCCTCGCCCTGAATCGCTCTCCCACGCAAGCGAGGAGATTCGGCGTGTCCTCACTTTGGGCATCCAGCAGGACTCTACCTGCCAAGTGCGCTACAATACGCCCCCAAATGTGCCATGCGAATGGTGGTTCGTTCTGTCGCTTACAGCGCCTGACGGACTGCCTTTTGAAAAGGATTATTCTACATGTCCACCAAACGTCTGACGACGGCGCAAGCCCTGATCCTCTATCTGCAAAACCAATATGTCGAGCGCGACGGAAACGAACAGCCCTTCTTCGCCGGGTGCTGGGGAATCTTCGGGCATGGCAATGTCGCCGGAATTGGGCAGGCGTTACAGCAGTACGCCGATACCTTCCGCTACTACCAGACGCGCAACGAGCAGGCGATGGTGCATATCGCCGCCGCTTACACCAAAATGAAGAACCGTCTGCAAGCCTTCGCCTGTACCAGCAGCATTGGACCGGGCGCGACCAACATGGTCACCGGCGCGGCGCTGGCGACCATCAACCGCCTGCCGGTGCTGCTGCTGCCGGGCGATATCTTCGCCGAACGGCTGCAAGCGCCGGTGCTTCAGCAGTTGGAATCGGAATCGACGCAGGATATTTCGGTCAACGACTGCTTCAAGCCGGTTTCGCGCTACTGGGATCGCATCCAGCGCCCGGAGCAGTTGATCACGGCGCTGCCGGAAGCGCTGCGCGTGCTGACCTCGCCCGCGCAGACCGGCGCGGTGACGCTGGCGCTGCCGCAGGACGTGCAGACCTTCTCCTATGATTATCCCGCCGCCATGTTTGAAAAGCGCGTCTGGTTTATTCCCCGCAACCGCCCCGACAGCGCCGCGCTGCGCCGCGCCGCCGAGTGGATCAGGTCGGCAAAGCAGCCGCTGATTATCGCGGGCGGTGGGGTGCATTACAGCGAAGCCTATGAAGCGCTGCGGTCTTTTGCCGAGAAGCTGGGCGTTCCGGTGGGCGAGACGATGGCGGGCAAGGGCGCGCTGCCCTACGACCACCGTCTTAACCTGGGGGCGCTTGGCGTGACCGGCACGCCGGGCGCGAATATCCTCGCCCGTGAAGCCGACGTGGTTATCGGCGTGGGCACGCGCTACACCGACTTCACCGCTGCCTCAAAGACAGCGTTCCAGAACCCGAATGTGCGCTTTGTCAACATCAACGTGGCGGAATTTGACGCTTACAAGCACGCTGCTGTGCCGCTGATCGGCGACGCGCGGGCGACGCTGGACGAGCTGGCGGCGGCGCTGGAAGGCTACCGCACGCCGGACGCTTATCAGGCGCGGGCGCGGGACTACAACACCGAATGGGACGCCGAAGTGCAGCGGATTTACGATCTCGAACACGGACCGTTGATCAGCCAGGGCGAGGTGATCGGCGTGGTCAACACGCTGTCGCGCCCGCAGGACGTGGTGATGTGCGCGGCGGGCAGCCTGCCGGGCGACCTGCACAAGCTGTGGCGCACCCGCGACGTCAAAGGCTACCACCTCGAATATGGCTACTCGACCATGGGCTATGAAATCGCGGGCGGCATTGGCATTAAGCTGGCAGCGCCAGAGCGCGAGGTGTACGTCATGGTTGGCGACGGCTCGTATTTAATGATGAATTCGGAGATCGTGACGGCGGTGCAGGAAGGCATCAAGATCATCATCATTCTGCTGGATAATCACGGCTATGCCAGCATCGGCGGGCTGTCAAAATCGGTGGGCAGCGACGGCTTCGGCACGAAATACCGCTACCGCAGCGACAGCGGTCATCTCGATGGCGACACACTGCCGGTCGATTACGCCACCAACGCCGCCAGCATGGGCGCCTACGTTATCCGCGCCAACAACCGTGACGAGCTGGCGAACGCGATGCTGGCAGCGCAGCAGGTCGATAAGCCGGTGTGCATCGTGGTCGAAACTGACCGCCGCCAGCGCGTGGCAGGCTACGAATCGTGGTGGGACGTCGCCGTGGCGGAGGTGAGCGAGAATCCCGCCGTCCGGCAGGCGCGCGAAAATTACGAAGCCGCCAAGGCGAAGGAACGAGCGTTCCTTTAGGACGGTTGAGTAAGGAAAGTAAAAGACGAGAAAACTCTAAAGACTGCGCAGCCTGTAGGGACACGACAATGTCGTATCCGCGAATGACGGACACCACACGGACACCACAATGTGGTGTCCCTACGGAACACTGTATTGTTTCGTACATCTGTATGCTGTGTGTGCGCCTACGAATAGAACTGCGCTCTCGATTTTGGCGAGCATGATGTGCTTGAATTCGCCATCAATACTGCTCTGCACGAGCTGAACCATATTGAGCAGATCGTTCGCGCGTTGAGTTTAGAGAATGTGCTTTTGTGAAGGAGAGTGATGATGCACCCCGAACTGGATAAAACGCGGATGCTGGACGTGATGCGGATCGAATTCGCCTTTGTCGAGCGCACGCTGGCGCATCTTACCGAAGCGCAGATGGTAGAGCCGAACGCCGCCGGAAACGGCTGGTCGGTGAAAGACACCATTGCCCACCTGACGCGCTGGGTGGAACGTCTGAACAACTGGCTGGACAAAGTGCAGCACGGCGAAGACCCGCAGGCGCCGGAACCGGGCTTTCGCTGGGAAGATATTGACCAGATCAATGACCTGTACGTTGAAAAGGACAAAGACCTGCCGATCAAACAGGTGCTGTCAGACTTTCAGCGCGCTCACATCGCGGCGCTGGAGGATGTAGAGGCGCTGACCGAAGACGACATTTTCACCCGCCAGTGGGACGGGCTGCGCGATCCGCTGTGGACATATATCGTCTACAACACGTCGGATCATTATTTCGAGCACATCGTTCCTATCCGCGAGTGGATGACCGAGAAGGGCTACAACTAGATCGGGCGACCTGCGGCTGCGCGCGTCAATACCGCGGCGTCTGGAACATATCAAGCGCGTTCAGGGGCCAGAAGCGGAACCTGACCACGCCGCTGATACGGCTGGCGTCAATGGGACCGTATTCGGACGAATCGCGGCTGGCGTTGCGGTTATCGCCCAGCACGAAATACTGTCCTTCGCCGACCAGCCACTGTCCTCGAAAGCGCGGGCGTTCGCGGATATAGTCTTCCGCCAGCGGCACGCCGTCAATGTAAACCGTTCCGCCGTCAATCTCAACCGTCTCGCCCGCCAAGCCGATCACCCGTTTGATGACCGTTTCGCCGTCGCCCGGAGCAGTAAACACGATGATCTCTCCGCGCGAAATCGGCGCGATTGCCGCTTCGATATTGCTGACGAACAGCCGATCATTTTCATGAAGTCGGGGTTCCATACTGTGACCCATCACGGCGTAGCGCGGGAAGAAAAGGTTCATCACCAGCACGCAGGCGAGGGCGGTGAGCATGGGCTTCAGCCATTCGTTCATCACCCGTTGGGCAAGCGTGCTGCCGGTGATCGACTCCAGCCTGCGAGGACGGTACAGCATGTCGCGCTCCCGATAAAACAAGTTTCGGCAGGTTGAGGATACAACGTGATTTGCATGATGTACAGCATTGTGTCATATATTTTGCGATTTGTTTACATTTGCCTGATAGGAAAACAACCATGACCATCCGTCTTGCTAACGCGCCCGTTTCATGGGGCATTTATGAGTTTGAAGGGATCGGGCAGAAATACCCCTACACGCAGGTGCTGGATGAAATCGTAGAAACCGGCTATACCGGCATTGAACTGGGTCCCTGGGGCTATCTGCCCACCGACCCCGACGTGCTGCGCCCTGAACTGGAACAGCGCGGGCTGCGGCTGCTGTCGTCGTTCGTGCCGGTGCAGTTCGCGGACGCGGCTGCCATTGAGGAAGCCGAAGCGCAGGCGCTGCGCGTGGGGCGGCTGCTGGCGGCGCTGGGCGCGATCACTATCGTGCTGGCAGACGACAATGGCAGCGTGCCGGAACTGGTGCAGCAGGCGGGGCGCAGGCGGGGTTCGTACCTGTCACCGGAACAGTGGGATGTGTACGCGGCGGGCGTGAACCGGGTGGCGCGCAAAATTTACGACGAACTCGGTCTGAAGGTTGTCTTTCACCATCACTGCGGCGGCTATGTCGAAACGCCGGAAGAGACTCAGCAGTTACTGAACCGGGTCGATGCCGATCTGGTCGGGCTGTGCCTGGATACCGGACACTGGCACTACGCGGGCGGTGATGCGGTGGAGTGCATCCGCGAATATGGCGAGCGCGTGCGCTATCTGCATCTGAAGGACTGCGATCCCGCGATCCGCACGCTGGCGGCTGAGGAGCGTATGGATTACATGGCGGCGGTGGCGGCGGGCGTGTTCTGTGAACTGGGGAAGGGCGAGGTCGATTTTCCGGGCGTGCTGCGCTCAATGGAAGCGCTGGGTTACGACGGCTGGGCGATTGTTGAGCAGGATGTGCTGACCGACGATCCCGAGGGACCGCGCGAGAGCGCCCGCCGCAACCGCGAGTACCTGCGCAGCCTGGGGTTGTAAGCAGGAGTATGTTGTACAAATGGATTGCGTAGGGGCGACTCATGAGTCGCCCCTACGGTTTTTATAACCTCAGTGAATCACGAATTGAAACTATGCTTCGCTCGACAGTGGGCTTAAGCCCACTGTCTGAGACGGGAAATCTGTGATTCACTGAACCTGTTTTCCTGCGTAGAACGCGCCTAGCGGCTGTCTGCCAGCGCCTGATCGGCACCCGCCTGCAAGGTGGCAACCGCGTCGGCAACGCTCATGCCATTGCTGGTGACGTTGGCGACGGCTTCGCTGATCAGACCGCGCACCGCGCCGTAGGCGGCGATATTGGGCGAGCTGTACAGCGTGTTATCCGGGTTGTTGATCAAGCCAGCGCCTTCGCTGTAATACGGATAGAGTCCGTCAAAGCTGAAGTCTTCTTCCACCAGCGTCGTCGATGTGCTGAGAACGGGGTTGAAGTAGCCCGATCCAGCGCTCCAGGTCGCCGCCGGTTCCGCCGACGTCAGGTATCTGAGAAACAGCCAGCTTGCAAGCTGCTCTTCCGGCGTGCTTGGCACGATGATGACGCTGGGGACGAACACCTGAACGACTGGCGCGTCGGTCGAGTGCGGGAAGGGGGCGACGACCCAGTCAGCTTCGACGCCGCTTTCCTCAAAACCGGTGATGATGAAGGTAAAACCGGCGGTGCTGGTCGAGTAGATCGGGTTCAGTCCAAGATTGAAGTCCGCCTGATCGCCAAAGCGCTCTGCCGGAATGTAGATGCAGCCTTCGTTGTACATATCCTGGAAGGATTGCAGCACGCTCACGACCGGCTCGTTGCCTTCAAAATTGAAGGTTTCGCCGTCGTAAATTACGCCGCCCTGTCCAGCGACAAACGATTCAAACAGCGACGAGTCGCCGGAAACGCCAAAGCCCTGGCGAGCTTCGCCGTTCGGTCCGGTGGAGTTGGCGCTGGCGCAGACGACTTCCTGGAACTCTTCCAGAGTCGCCGGCGGCGCGTCATAGCCGAGTTCTTCCAGCAGCGTCATGTTGACTGCCAGCACCTGCGCCGATGCCTGATTGGGCCACGCCAGCAGCGCGCCATCAACCGTGTTGAACTCCAGGAGCGCGGTGTTGAAGTCAGCCAACTGCTCGGCGGTCAAGCCCCAGGTGGGGTCATTGAGATACTGGTTGATGTCCACCGCCGCGTTGTCCGCATAGTAGCTGGCGGCATTGTTGGCGTAACCGGCAACCAGGTTCGGCAGTTCGCCGGACACAATTGCCGCCGTCATCAACTCGGCGAGGTCATTGTAGCCGCCCTGGAACAGCGCATCGACCGTGATGCCCCATTCGTTGGTTTCGTTGAACTGCTGAATCAGCCCGGCAATGGTATTGCCCTGAGCGCTGCCGTCGGAATACTGATGCCAATAGGTAATCGTCTGACCGGACGGATCGACGCTCGCCAGATCGTCCTGCGCCAGCGCCGCGCCAGACATAAGCGCCAGCACACACAAAACCAGAAGTAATTTACGCATCGTTTTCTCCTGTTATACCAACCGCGAATTATACTGCCCGGCGACCATCCTCGCGTCGGAACAATCTGCTGTAACACCCGTATGGGTGGAGGGGTCGTCACAACCGCGAACAGCTTACCCGATTTATGTTAAGCGACGGTGAAGTCTTCTGACAAATCAGGCAGCGAAGACGGCGCGTTAGCTGCTCGCGACCTGGCGCAGATTATAGTTCTTCAATACCGCCTCAACCAAATAGTTGACAACAAAATCAATTTCGTGCTATTTTAGTTTATCGTTCAGTTGAACGTTAAACTAAAATCACTTATTGATTATCTGGTATAAGAAATTGTGGCTGTTTTCCGGTTTACTTTCGCTTCATATCCGCCGACCAGACCCGCGTCCCGTACTCCCGAACGGAGTCGTCAATGATTGCGCTTGCCGTTGACGTGGGCGGAACCAAAGTGGCGGTGGCTGCCATCAACCGCGGCGGCAGTATCCTGCGTAAAATCCACGCGCCAACCGATCTCAGCGGTCCTCAGGCAGTTGTCGAACAAATCATCACCATGAGCCAGACGCTGTTCAACGGCGATAAGCCGACAGCAGTGGGCATCTGCGTTCCCGCCGTTCTGGAACACCATACCGATCGCGTCCTGTGGGCACCCAACCTGCCCGGTTGGGAAGACGCCGATCTCAAGTCTCTCTTGAGCGAACGCCTGAATGTACCCGCGTCAGTCGAATACGATGGACACGCGGCGGTGCTGGGCGAATGGTGGGCGGGAAAGGGGCGCGGGTACACCTCGATTGCTTCGGTCATTATCGGCACCGGCATTGGCGGCGGCTTTATCGTGGACGGTCAGTTGTGGCGCGGGCGTGACCGGCTGGCGGGCGCTGTCGGCTGGTTCCCGGTTCACACGCCCGATGGCATGGTTCACTGGGAGACAGCAGCGGCGGGTCCAGCGATTGCCCGGCGCGCGCTGCACTTCATCCACGAAGGCGAGCCGACCCGGCTGAACGCCGACGGTCTGACGGCGAAATCGGTATTTGACGCGGCTCGCGAGGGCGACTCGGTCGCCTGCCGCGTGATTGAAGAGATAGCCGACTATATCGGCTACGGCGTCGCCGCCGTCATCAGTTTCGCTAACCCGCAAATCGTCATCCTCGGCGGCAGTATCGGACAGCACGCCGATCTGATTTTACCAGCCGTTGAACACATCACCGGGCAATGGGCGCAGCCTTATTCCGCCCGAAAACTACCCATCGTCTGCACCCGGCTTGGCGAAGAAGCCGGGCTGCTCGGCGCTGCCTATTCCGCCTTTCAAACTGTCGCACCCTAAAGGAGAACTGCATGTCCGCCAATGAGTATTTTGAGAAAGCGCTGCCCATTCTGGCGAAAATTCAGACGACGCAGATGGACGCCATTCAGCGCGCCGCCAAAGCCTGCGCCGCGTCTATCGCCGCCGGGCGGGCTGCCCATGTGTTTGGTTCCGGTCACTCAGTCATTCCAGTGATGGATATCTTCCCGCGCTACGGCGCGTATGTTGGCTTTCACCCGATCATGGACCCGCGGACGATGTGGTTCAACATTGTGGGTCCCGGCGGCGCGCGCGAACTGCTGTGGATCGAGCGCACCGAAGGCTACGTCCGGCAGGTGCTGCTGTCGCACAATCTCGATCCGCGCGACACGCTGATCGTCTATTCACACGGCGGCATGAACGCCTCGCCGGTGGAGATGGCGCTGGCGGGCAAAGAGAAGGGGCTGACCGTCGTCGGCGTGACCTCGGTGGCGAACCGCCAGCGCAACCAGCCCACTCATTCTTCGGGCAAGGGGCTAGCCGACGCTGCCGACATCGTGATTGACAACTGCTGCCCGCCGGAAGACGCGCTGGTCGATGTCGCCAATCGCCCGGAAAAAGTCTCGGCAAGCTCAACGCTGGCGGCAGTGACCATTACGATGGCGCTGCTGGCGGAGACGACCAAAGAACTGGTGGCGATGGGCAAAACGCCGGAGCGCATTTTCGTCTCGCCAAATATCGCCGAAGTGCCGCTGGAGAATAACCTCGACGTATTCCGCGACTATGCCCGGTTTGAGAAGGGACTCTAAAGTGGGGATTGTGATATCGCAGGACGGGCGGCGATGAACGTGAAACGCGACAGCGCGACCATGCGCGACGTAGCCGAACACGCCGGGGTCAGCATCCAGACCGTCTCGTATGTGGTCAACCGGACTGGCAGCATTTCGGATGAGACGCGCGACCGGGTTCAGCGTTCGATTGAGGCGCTCAACTACCGCCGCGATCCGATTGCCAGGAGTATGCGCACGCGCAAAACGCGCATGATCGCGCTCATCATCCTGGATATCACCAACCCGGTGCTGTCGCTGATCGCCAGCACGATTGAATCGGCGGCATACGCGCAGGATTATCACGTGCTGCTGTATAACACCGCCCATAACCCGGCGCGCGAACTGGTATACCTGAACGAAATCGGCAGCCGCCGGGCGGACGGCGTCATCATCGTCAATACCATCAACCGCGAGAACATGGCGCAGCTTACCGCCGAAGGCGTGCCAACCGTCCTGATCGACAGCCCGATCCTGTCGTCTCCGGTGCCGGTTGTCAGCGTGGATAACAGCGCCGGGGCTTACGCGGCGACCCAGCATCTGATCGATCTTGGGCATCGTCGGATTGCCCACATTGCCGGGTCGCGGGATCTGGGGATCGCGCGGCAGCGTGAACAGGCATACAGCCAGGCGATAAAAGACGGCGACCTGCCGTACCATCGGGTGGTCTACGCCCACAATATTCAGTGGGGCTACGAAAGTGGTTACAGCGCCATGCGCGAGCTGCTGGCGAAAGACCAGCCCCCGACGGCGGTATTCGCGGCGAGTGACGCGCTGGCGATTGGCGCTTACCGCGCTCTTGCTGAGGCGGGCTTGCGCGTGCCGGATGATATGTCAGTGGTTGGCTTCGACAATATCGAGGCGTCCGCTTACACCACGCCGCCGCTGACAACCGTTCACCAGCCGTTTTCGGAACTGGGGCAGGAAGCCTTCTCGCTGCTGCTGAACATGCTGGATGGAAGCAACTTCAGCCAATCCAATATCCTGCTTCCCGCTAACATCGTCTACCGAGGGTCAACTGAGGTGCCGCGTGACCGTATATCCCGGGATTGATGTTCTCCTCAGCCAGCAGGCGGATCTGATCGCTGGTCGGCGGATCGGTCTGGTGGCGAGTCCAAGCAGCGTTGACCGCTACCTGAACAGCAGCATTGATCGGCTGCGCCAGCACGCCGAGACTGAGTTAGTTGCGCTGTTCGGTCCTGAGCATGGCGTGCGCGGCAGCGCGCAGGCGGGCGATCATGTCGCCAGTTTCACCGATCCGGCGACCGGACTTCCGGTATACAGCCTGTACGGCGAGACGAAGAAGCCAACCGCCGATATGCTCGAAGGCGTCGATACGCTGGTTTATGACCTTCAGGACGGCGGCGTTCGCTTCTATACCTACCTGTCTACGCTGGTCTATCTACTGGAGGCGGGCGCGCAGTATGACCTTCCGGTGATCGTCCTCGACCGACCGAACCCGATCAGCGGGCATACGCCGGAAGGACCGATGCTCGATCCCACCTACACCTCGTTTGTCGGCGCTGCGCCGGTGCCGATTCGCCACGCGATGACGGCGGGCGAACTGGCGCTGATGTGCCGCGATGCCTTCAATATCGCCTGCAAAATCCGCGTCGTCAGAGCCGAGGGCTGGCGGCGGAAGATGTGGTTTAACGATACCGGACTGCCGTTTGTCCAGCCGTCGCCGAACCTGCCCACGCTGGACTCGCTCACGGTGTATCCGGGGACGTGCCTGGTCGAAGGCACGACGCTTTCCGAGGGGCGCGGGACGACCCGCCCCTTTGAGCTGATCGGCGCGCCGTGGCTGGATGGCGAAAAACTGGCGCGCGAGCTAAACCGGCTGAAGCTGCCGGGCGTGGTCTTTCGTCCGGTGTATTTTACGCCGATGTTCAGCAAGCATCAGGGCGAGGTGTGCGGCGGCGTCCAGCTTCACGTTCTCAACCGCGAAAACTTCCGCGCTGTAGAAACAGCGCTTCATCTGCTGGGCTGCGTCAAAGCGAACTATCCCGACCAATTCGCCTGGCGTCCGCCCTGGTCAGACGGGGGACAACGTCCCATCGACTTACTCGCCGGCGGCAGCCAGATCCGCGAGCATCTGGATGCCGGAAGCCCTGTGTCGGCGCTGATCGAGCGCTGGCAGGACGACCTGAAGGCGTATGAACGCCGAAGCGCTTCGTTCCTGCTGTACGGAGACTAGCCGGACACATTTTGAGTAGAGAACTAGTGAACGTTATTTTAAGGAGTATTCCATGTTGTTCAGGAAAGCACTATTGTTGTTCGGGCTGTGCCTGATTCTGGCGCTCGGCGTCAGCCTGGTATCGGCTCAGGAGCCGGTCACCCTTCGCATCCTCACACACTGGGGTGAGGAAAGTTTTCTTGCCGGGCAGGACGCGCTCTATGGATCCTGCGAAGCGCAGACGGGTGTCAACGTCGAGTTGGAAGCGGTCGCGTTTAACGATCTGCTGACGAAGATCATCGCCAACCAGACCGCCGGGACAAACAGCGACATCATCCACGCCTATAACCTGTGGCTGCCAGATTTCGCCCGCAGCGGGCTGCTCTCCACGCCGCCGCAGGACATCATCGACACCATCAGTGCCAACACGTCGGAAGGCGTGGTTCAGGGCGTAACTTCAGTGGGACAAATCTGGGGCTGGCCCACTGAAGTCAACACCTACCTGCTGATCTACAACAAGCGCCTGCTGGAGGAAGCCGGTTACACCGAGCCGCCGACTAACTGGGACGAACTCAAGGAGATGTCGGCAGCGATCAGCCAGACTGACGACACCGGCGCGGTGACGCAGATCGGCTATGGCATCATCACCGGATGGGATTCGGGCGTGGTTCACCCGTGGGCGACGCTGCTCCAGTCGAACGGCGGTCAGTACCTGAATGCTGACGAGACGGCGACTGCCTACAACAGCCCTGAAGGTCTGGAAACGCTTCAGTTGTACGCCGATTTAGTGGAAAGCGGCGGCACCGACATGAGCATGGCGGCGCAGGCGGAATTCACCAACGGGCGCGTCGGCATGATGATCATGGCGAACTGGTGGCGGTCGGGGCTGCAAAACGCGCCCGGCGTCGATTATGAAACCGAAGTCGGCGTTGCGCCGGTGCCAGTGGGACCCAGCGGTGACGAGACTTCGACCATGTCCTATAACTGGCTGTGGAGCGTCACCTCGACCTCACCCAACCAGGAAAAGGCATGGGAGTTCATTCAGTGCATCAACACGCCCGCCGCCGAAGGTGAAGGCTCGCCGATGGGTGAGTATCTGGTCAACGTACTCGGCGCGATTCCGAGCATGACCTACGACCAGGAAGCCTTCGCCGAAGATCTGGGCGATCACTTCCTGGCGCCGTTCGTGGAATCCGTCGCCTACGCACTGCCGGAGCCAGTCGTCGCCGGTGGTCAGGAAGTCAAGACCCGGCTTCAGGCTGAAATCGAAGCGGTGCTGCAAGGGATGCAGGATGTGGCAAGCGCGCTTGAGTTTGCCTCGATGGAAGGGGACGCTGTCCTTCAGGAATTCGCTCAGTAGCGCCGGTTGAGATTGGGGGACGCCCGAACCATTCAGGGCGTCCCTTCTCACAACTGGCGATCATCGGAATGCAGCCGCTTTGTCAGGCACGACGAGTCTCTCGGAGGAGGAGACTGTGAACAATACCAGGGCACTTGCCGGACGCATCAGCGAATCTGCCCCTCCCAGGAGTCACCTTCACCGGCAGCGGATGATCTGGGCGTACATATTCGTTTCGATACCGATTATTGGCTTGCTCGTCTTTTCCCTGATACCGATTCTCTTTTCGGGGTGGGTGAGCCTGCACGAATGGAATATGCTCAGCCCCGTCGGCGAGATGCCATGGGTTGGCTTGGAAAATTACATTTATCTTTTGACTCAGGATAACGTTTTTCGTCAGGCATTGGTCAATACCTTTGTTTTCGTGATTGGCGGTGTCGCCTCGAACGTGGTGCTGGGGCTGGGGCTGGCGCTGCTGCTGAACAGCAAACTGCGCGGGCAGTCCTTGTGGCGCGTCCTCTATTTTCTGCCGGTCGTGACCGCCCCGCTGGCGCTGGGCGTGATCTTCGCCTTCATCTTCAACCGCAACTACGGGTTGATCAACAGTATTCTGGTCGGCATCGGTATTCCCCGACAGCCGTTTCTGAGCAGCCCGTATCAAGCCCTGTTTGTCATCATCCTGATGGCGATCTACCAGTACGTCGGCTACTACATCGTCATCTTCGTCGCCGGGTTACAGGGCATTCCGCAGGATTACTACGACGCTGCCTCAGTGGATGGCGCGAACGCCTGGCAGCGTTTCTGGCGTATCACGCTGCCGCTGCTGAAGCCGGTCATGCTGTTCGTGGTCGTCACCAACACGATTGGCGGCTTGCAGGTGTTCGACTTGGTGTTCTCGTCAACGGCTGGCGGTCCGGTAAATTCAACCCAGACGATTGTGCTGCACATGTACAACACCGCCTTCAAATTCTCGCGCATGGGGCGCGCCTCGGCGATGGCGTTCATCCTGTTCGGCATCATTCTGGTCATTACGATCATTCAGCTTCGCGTCCTGCGCGACCGGACGGAAAGGAGCTAAGGCAATGGCAACCGTTGAACGGTCACACGGGAACAACCTGGGCAGCATGTCGCTGACGGCGGTCAAGTACGCCGTCGTCATCTTCGGGGCGCTCGTCATGATAGCGCCCTTCTTATGGATGATGAACGCTTCGCTGATGACCTCGGCGGAGATCGTCCGGCAGCCGCCGGTGCTGCTTTCCGCCGAACCGCAGTTTCAGAACTACCCGCTGCTGCTGGACGTTCTGCCGTTTCCGCAGCTTTACCTCAACAGCCTGATTATCACCGGTGGAACGGTGCTCGGCGTGCTGTTCACCAGCTCGGTTGCCGGGTTCGCCTTCGCCAAGTATGAATTTCCCGGCAAGAACGTGCTGTTTTATCTCATTCTGGCGACGATGATGATTCCGTTTTTCATCACTCTGATCCCAGTCTTTTACATCATCCGCCAGTTGAGCTGGATCAACAGCTTCCAGGGGATCATCATCCCCGGCATCTTCTCGGCGTATGGCATCTTCCTGATGCGCCAGTTCATCATGACCATTCCTGACGAACTGATGGATGCCGCGCGCATTGACGGCGCCAGCGAGCCGCTGATCTACGCCCGCATCATTCTGCCGCTGATCAGACCGGCGCTGGCGACACTGGGCACGTTTACCTTCATCGGCTCGTGGAACTCGTTCCTGTGGCCCCTGCTGGTTATCAATGATCGCGACATGATGACGGTGCCGCTGGGTTTGAATTCCCTGCGGTTGTTTGCCGCCGAAGCGGTGAACCTGAATTTACTGATGGCAGGAACGGTGCTGTCAGTGCTGCCGACGCTGCTCATCTTCGTGTTCCTGCAGCGATACTTCATTCGCGGAATCGCCCTCACGGGACTCAAAGGATAGCGATGATGGACATTCGACCGTATCGTGGCGACGACGAATCGCAGCTGCTGGACGTATGGCGCGAGTCGATGGCTGCCGACAGCCTGAGCGAAAACCTGTTCCGCGCCAAAGTGCTGCTCGACCCCAATTTTCTGCCGGAGAATCTGTGCGTCGCTGTCGCCGATGATCGGGTAGTCGGTTTTGTACTGGCACTCACCCGGCAGGTGCCGCTGTTCCTTCAGGGATTGGAGCCGGACAAAGCCTGGATTACGGCGTTTGGCGTTCATCCCGACTACCAGCGCCGGGGAATTGGCAGCGCTCTGTTCAAGTCCGTTCGTGAGCGTCTGAAGGCAGATGGGCGCAGGACGATTGACATCGCGCCTTACGTGCCAAACTATTTCGTGCCGGGCGTCGATATTCACGCTTACCCCGGCACGATCCCGTTTCTGGAGAAAGTGGGTTTTCGCGTGCTGTACAATGCCATCAGCATGGGCGCTGATCTCAGCGGCTTTCACATTCCGCCGGAAATCGCCGCGCTGGAACAGCGGCGCGAAGCGGAAGATGGGCTGACGATTCGCCCGGTCACGTCCGCCGATCTGCCGGAACTGATGCCATTTATCGTCAAACACTTCGGCTGGGACTGGTTCCGCCACGCGCAGGAATACCTGCTGGATCTGTTTGGTGGCAATGGCACGCAGCAGATTTGCTTTCTGGTCGCGCGGCAGCATGGCGAAATCGTCGGCTACTGCCAGCAGCGGCTGGAACGCTTCGGTCCGTTTGGCGTTGATCCGGCGCGGCGCAATCTCGGCATCGGTCGGCTGCTGCTGTTCCGCTGTCTGGCGACGATGAGCGCGCGGCATACCTTTTTCGCGTATTTTTTGTGGACTGGAGAGGACGCCGCCCGCCTGTACTCGCTGGCAGGCTTCAAGCGCAGGCGCGAGTTTGCGGTTTTACACACCGAGCTTTGATGCTGTCGTTAAGGAGCAAAATCAGATGGCTGGTCATTTAATGGTCGTCGGCGCGCACATTTCAGACGCCGAAAATATGGCGGGCGCGGTCATGCTGAAGCACAAGCGCGCGGGCTGGGATATCACCATCGTTCATGTGACGGCAGGCGACAAGGGACACCCGACGCTGTCTGCCGAAGAATACAATGTCTGGCGGGTGAACGACGCCAAAGCGTCGGCGGAATTCATCGGCGCGAACTACGAGCTTCTGCCCTACAGGGACGGCGAACTGAAGGTCAACGATGAGTCCGAGTGGGCGGTTGCCGATCTGATCCGCAAGTATCGCCCGACGGTCATCATCACCCACTGGAAGGGCAGCCTGCACGTCGATCACACCAACACCTATCACATCGTCAATAATGCGCTCTTTAAGGCGGGGCTGCCAGCCTTCAAGCGCGAGTATCCGTCGCACTATCCTTCCGCCCTCTACTATTCGGAAAACTGGGAAGACATGGAAGGCTACAACGCCGACCTTTATCTCGACGTCAGCGACGTGTTTGACGACTACCTGAAGCTGCTCAAGACACACGCGCTGATGCGCGAGAGCTACGCCAGCTTCCGCTACTACGATTATTATGAGGCGCTCGGCGTCACGCGCGGCTGCCTGGGCGGTTACCGGCGGGCGGTCACGCTGATGACGCCCCACAGCCTGTACCGCTTCCAGCGTGAGACGGGGCTGCTGGTGAAATAGGGTGAGGCTGCATTATTGGCACCAACAACCGTAGGGACACGACATTGTCGTGTCCACTCATTTTGATAATCTAACGGACACGACGATGTCGAGTCCCTACAATTCATGCCGTATTCGAATCGGAACCGCTACCCTAGCACCAGATGATAGCCGTTGATGATGGCGTGTCCGTCAGCGCCCCATTCGGCGAAATACAGCCCGGTTGAACCCAACGGCAGGTAGCCGAGCAGCCTGCTTTCGCCAGTTTCCACATTGGCAAGGCGGAGCGCGCCGCGCACGCTTGGGTTTGCCGGATCGAGCGAAGTGGAGTCTTCGTCAGGGTGCAGCCCGAAGGTGAACGTCAGCAGGTGGCTGCCATCGGGCGACCAGGCGGCTTGCAGCGGGCGCAGCCCGCGCGCCGTGTCGGTGTCGCGGGGGTGCGGCGGTATCGGCGCGCTGGCGATTTGACCCGACTCGGCATCGACAATCAGCGTCCAGACCTGAACCGGCGTGCCGTCAACCTTGCCCGCCCACAGCAGCAGCCGGCTGCCATCAGGCGACCACATGACGGGACCCACGCCCGTCACCGGCAGATCCGCCAGAACGCTGTGCAGCGCCGCTTCGATATTCGCCAGGGTCACTAACTGGCGGGCTTTGCCTGACTCGACCTCTACCAGCCACAGTCCATCATTCTCCATATCTGGCTGCTGCTGGCGCACGACGAGCGCCAGAGTCGAACCATCCGCCGACCAATCCATTGAGAGGACAGCGCCGCTGCTGTCCGCGCCGGGCACAGGCGCGAGATCGCGCCCTTCGCCCGTTTCGGCATCGACCAGTACCAGAGTCGGTGAATCGAGCGCGCCGTCCTCGCCGACGACGGTTCGCTCAACCGCGATCTGGGTGCCGTCGGGCGACCACGTCGGCTGGGTATCGACGATAGTGCCGCCTGGCGCTGCCCCTCCTGCCGTCGCGGTCAGGCTGCCGCTGTAGCCGTCGTCAGCCAGGTTTGTCCACGTCTCGCCAGCAACATCGAAGATCCACAGATCGGTGTCGGTGAGGGTCACCAGCGGTTGGCTGGTCACGGCGAGGCGGGTGCTGTCGGGTGACCAGGCAAAGGGAATGTAAAATGAGGTGGCGTCCGCCTCAAAACCGCGCGGCAGGTCTTCCGGCTTGTCGTAGTAGGCGGGTTCGTCGCCCGGCTCGATGGTGGACAGGGTGAAATAGCGATCCACATGGCTGTTGAGACGAATCGAACTGTCATAGGCGACCAACTGCCCATCAGGCGAGGGAAACAGCCTGACGCCCGCCCCGCTGGAGAGCGAAAGGGGCGACACGTCGCTGATCGCCGCGCCATACTGCGCGCTCGCTGGCATCCACTGAACGGACACAAATAAGAGAAGGGTGACCCACCACAGCCTGCGCATGTGCCTCGCTCCGTATCTGAGTATGAAAATGAAGACAGCCGATACTATAGCTCAGAAATCATGTTTCCGGCTATGACAGCAGCCTGGGGGGAAGTGGGGAAAATCGCGGAGACAGTGGGTTGACGATGCTGAACAATTAAAGACGAAGCCGGTAGGGACACGACACCGTCGTATCCGTTTCATAAATATTGAGACACGTTCATCAGAATGCCGAGTCCAGACCTGCTCCGAGTATTCTGCGAAACTGGCGGTGATCGTTAACACACCGCTTCACACGGCGGGATGCCCACTGCGGAAAGTAATACCTCATCGGTGACAAAAAGCACCATCACCAGGCGCACATCTGTATTGCTTGACAAATTATTCCAGCCGATCTATTCTGATTGGAAGCGCTCCCGGGAGCGCTCCCAAAAAAACCGCAGGTCTTTTTGATGAAGCTCAATTTAGAAGATATTGCCAGATTAGCTGGCGTTTCAAGGGCGACCGCCTCACGGGTAATTAATCACCATCCCAACGTGAGCGCTGGCACGCGCAAAAAAGTCCTCGAAGTCATTGAGGCGAACCACTACCAACCCAATCTGGCGGCGCGTATGCTGGTGACGCAGCGCACCCAGATTCTCGGCATTGTCATTCAGTTTCCCGAAGCGATTTTTGTTTCCGAATACGTGCCTGTCCTGTTGAGGGGCATCAACACGGTCACGAATGAACACGACTACGCCACGCTGATGTGGTGGGAACGCCCCGGCGTTGAGAAAGAACGGTTTTTGGGGCGTATCCTTCAGCAGAAGCAGTTGATGGATGGCATCATCATCTCGGTGACCGCTATCTCGTCCCCTCTGATTGACTCCATGCTCGAGGCGCAAATTCCCTTCGTCATGCTGGAGCGTCCAACCCGCCATCTCGATGAGATCAGCTATGTGACGGTTGATAACCGCCACGGCGCGCGGCTTGCCGTCGAACATCTCATCCAGACAGGATGCAGCCGAATCGCCCACCTCACGGGCACGCTGGACAATATTGATGGGCAGGACCGGCTGGCAGGTTACCGTGAAGTTCTTGAGAAACACGGTTTGCAGGTCGATCCGGCGCTGATTGTCGAAGCCAATTTCAGCCGCCGATCCGGATATTTCGCCATGAAAGAACTGTTGGCGCGCGGCGTGGATTTTGACGCCGTCTTTGCGGGCAACGACAACAGCGCTGAAGGCGCGCTGCAGGCGATGAAGGAAGCCTCGATCTCGGTGCCGGATGAAGTGGCGCTGGTTGGCTTTGACGACGTGCCAACTGCCCAGGATCTCGACCCACAACTGACAACCATTCGCCAGCCCATTGTCGAACGCGGCATGAGGGCAACCGCCCTTCTGCTCGACATGATTGCGGGCAAGGTGGAGAAACCGCAGCACATTGTGCTGCCGACACAGCTTGTTATACGCCGTTCAACTGGCGTTTTGCGCGCTGAAGAAAGGAGCGAGGAATAGGGCGGAGCTAAATACTGATCATCTGTACCTTTGGATCGCCAGATACGATCCCTGGCAGTAGGAATTGCTTACTCTTAAGGGAGAAACTATGAACAGGAAAGCCTTATTATTGCTCGTGGCTCTGTTGGTTATGAGCCTCAGCCTGGGCGTTGTCGCTGCTCAGGATAGTGAAATTCCAAGCGGTGGTACGGTGATTGTCGTGCAGGCGGGTCGTGGTCAGTGGTCTGCCAATTTCAATCCGCTTTCGCCCAACCCGTCCGACGGTACCCGCCAGGTGATGTACGATCCGCTGGTCGTCTTTGACCCGCTGGACGGCGGCGAGCCGACCCCGTGGCTGGCAACCAGCTACGAATATTCGGAAGACGCTACCGCCCTCACTTTCCACCTGCGCGATGACGTGCTGTGGAGCGACGGCGAGCAGTTCAACGCCGACGACGTGGTTTTCACGCTGGAACTGGTTGAACAGTTCCCGGCGCTTGACCGCCAGGGCGTCCTCAACTTCTTTGCTGGCGTTGAGAAGGTCGATGATTACACCGTTACGGTCAACCTGGTGGACGTCTATTCGCTGGCGCACACGGTAGTTGGCAAGCAGCGCATTGTTCCTGAGCACATCTGGTCGGCAATTGAAGACCCGGTGACGTTCTCCAATGACTCGCCGGTAGCGACGGGTGCCTTCACCGAAGTCACCGACTTCACCCCCGAGAACTACCTGCTGTGCCGCAATCCCAATTTCTTCCTCGAAGGTCAGCCTTACGTGGACTGCCTGGCATACCCGGCGTTCACCGGCAACGAGCAGTCCAACCTGGCGATTATCAACGGTGACGTTGACTGGGGCGGCAACTTCATCCCTGATATCGACAACACCTTCGTCGCGCTGGATCCCGAGCACAACCACCGCTGGTTCGTGGGTGTGAATCCGTGGGGTTTCTATGTCAACGCCACCAAGGCGCCGTTCGACGACGTGCAGTTCCGTCTGGCGCTGGCACAGGCAATTGACTACGGAACCATCGCGCTTACGGCGGAAAATGGTTACATCGAAACGCCGCAGGAAGTGGCGGCAGGCATTTGGCCCCAGTTCCAGACTTTCGTGCCGGAGTCGGTGTTCGAAAAGATCCGCGAGATGGGTCTGGGTGTCTTCGACGTAGAGCGCGCCGCGCAGACGCTTGAAGCCGCTGGTTACACTGACCAGAACGGCGACGGCTGGCGCGATATGCCCGACGGCTCGCCAATTGAATTCACAGTTCAGATCGTCAATGGCTGGACGGACGTGGTGACCGCTGCCCAGATCATGAGCCAGGGCTTCCAGGACGCCGGTCTGAACGCCAGCGTGGTTACGCCCGACCAGACCACTTTCCAGGCGAACCTCCAGGGCGGCAACTTCGATACGTCGCTCGGTTGGGCAATCTGGGGCGAAACGCCGTGGAACTTCTTTGATAACATCATGAACAGCACGCGCGTTGACCCTGACACCGGCAATTCGACCGGTCAGTTCCAGTCGCGCGTTTTCGACCCGGCGTGGGATCAACTGCTGCAAGACTTCCTCCAGTCAGTTGACCCCGCAGAGCAGCAGGCGATCATCGGACAGTTGGTTGATGCTTATGTGACAAACGTCGTCCACACGCAGATCGGCGTTTTCCCGGCGTGGTTCGAATACACCACGTCCCGTTTCGTAGGCTTCCCCAATGCAGATGATCCGTATGCGATTGGCGCGCCGTGGCAAGAAGAAACGGCTCGTCTGGTGGCTACCAACCTGCGCTGCGCGGACGCCGCAAGCTGCGGGGAGTAGGTCGAGGTCTTGTAGGATCACGATGAGCTTATAAGATCTGTGTAAGGGGCTGGTGTTTCCTAAGGAATCTGCCAGCCCCTTTTTGCACAATGGAGTGATTGCAAAGGACTTGAGCAATGCGTTTTCTTGTACGCCGCACTGGTTTTTACATGGTGGCAGCGCTGATCGCCATAACGCTGAACTTCTTCATCCCGCGTATGATGTCGGGTGATCCGGTGACGGCGATGTTCGCGCGCTTCCAGGGGCGTCTGGAGCCGCGAACGATGGACGCGCTCCGCGAGACGTTTGGCTTTGTTGACGCGCCGATTCACGAACAGTATTTCACTTATCTGCAAAATCTGCTTCAGGGCAATTTTGGCACCTCTATTACCGCGTTTCCGGCACCTGTGACCGAAGTGATTGGCAACGCCCTGGTGTGGACGCTGCGTTTAGCCGGAACGGCGACAATCGTTTCCTTTGTTGGGGGGACGCTGCTCGGCATTTTCGCCGCCTGGAAACGGGGGCGATTTTCCGACAGCGTGATACTGCCCTTTTTGAGTTTCATTGGCGCTTTTCCTTATTTTTTCGTCGCCATGCTGCTGCTCTATATTCTGGCATTTGGGCTGAAATGGTTTCCTCTCAGCCACGCCTATGATCTCAGCATCCGGGTGGATTGGGGATCGCCAGAGTTTGTGATGAGCGTGCTGCAGCACGCAGCGCTGCCTGCCTTTACCATCGTGATTACCGGGATGGGTGGCTGGATGCTCGGTATGCGTAATAATATGATTGGTGTGCTGGGTGAAGACTATATTGTGATGGCGCAGGCAAAAGGATTAAGTGACCGGCGGGTGATGCTGACGTATGCCGCCCGCAACGCCATTCTGCCCAGCGTGACCGGATTTGCCATGAGTCTGGGCTTTGCGATTGGCGGCGCGCTGCTGACTGAGATCGTGTTTTCATATCCGGGTATCGGCTTCTGGCTGCTCTCGGCTGTTAATGGGCGCGACTATCCGCTGATGCAGGGAATCTTCCTGATGATTACCCTGGCGGTTCTGCTGGCGAATTTTATGGCAGATGTGATTTATGTCATGCTCGATCCGCGCGCGCGCTGAGGATGGAGTTAGAGAGAGGCAATGACAATGGAGCATAGCAACGTACCCGCCGGGCAAACGACCGTCGTCGCGCCAGTAATCCATCCTAAATCGGCAAGGCGGCTGAGGCTGCCGGTGCCGGACTGGCTGCGGAGTATTCTTCACAACCGCAAGGCTGCCGCCGGAATCGCCATTCTGGTCTTTTTCACGCTGATTGCCTTGTTTGCTAATCAGTTAGCGCCGACCCGGAATGCCGCGCGGATTGTGGGTCCCGGAAGCCAGGCGCCGAGCGCAGACTTCCTCTTTGGCACGTCGCGGCAGGGGCAGGACATCTTCGCGCAGGTCGTACACGGCGCGCGCACGTCGATGGCGGTGGGTTTCGTGACCGGAACCGTTATCATGCTAATCGCCATCACTATCGGTCTGACTGCTGGTTATGTCGGCGGCTGGATCGATGAACTACTTTCCCTGATTACGAATGTCTTTCTGATACTGCCGGGCTTGCCACTGATTATCGTCGTGGCAGGCTGGCTAAACCGACCGGGACCCTTTACCGTCGTCCTGGTGTTGAGCGTAACAAGCTGGGCGTATGCGGCGCGGGTGCTGCGCTCGCAGACGCTCACGCTTCGCAACAGTGAATTTGTCGCCGCGGCGCGGGTGGTAGGCGAACCCTCGTGGCGGATTATCATGTTTGAAATTTTGCCAAATATGACCTCGCTGGTCGTGTCTGCCTGGATCGGCGCGGTGCTGTATGCCATTCTAACGGAAGCAGGGCTGGAGTTTATTGGATTAGGCGACGCCAACGCGGTCACCTGGGGAACAACACTCTACTGGGCGCAGAACAATCAGGCGCTGCTCACCGGCAACTGGTGGACATTTATTCCGCCGGGCATGTGTATTGCGCTGGTTGGCTTTAGCCTCACCCTGATCAACTACGGTATCGACGAAATTACCAATCCCCGCCTCCAGAACCAGGAACATGAAGGAGACGCTAAGTGACTACTACGCAGCGATCGTGGGCGAAGACACGCACCACCGAATCGGGCACGACTGAACCACTCTTAATGGTTCGCGATCTGGAAGTCGAATATCGCACCAAACGCGCGATTGTTCGCGCTGTCGATCACGTATCATTTGACGTGTTTCCCAACGAAGTATTGGGCTTAGCCGGTGAGTCCGGCTGCGGCAAATCGACCATTGCCCACGCCGTCACCCGTATTCTCAAGCCGCCGGCGTATATCACGGGCGGCAAAGTCATGTTTAACGGCATCGATCTGCTGGCGATGGATGAAGACAACCTGCGCGGCTTCCGCTGGGAACACCTGGCGATTGTGTTCCAGAGCGCCATGAACGCGCTTAACCCGGTGATGACCATCGGCAATCAAATCATCGACGCCATTCAGGCGCATATGCCGGTCAGCAAGCGCGACGCGAGAACGCGCGCCCTCGAACTGCTGAATACCGTCGGCATCGATCCCAGGCGGATTGACAGCTATCCGCACCAGCTTAGCGGCGGTATGCGCCAGCGCGCGGTAATCGCGATTGCGCTGGCGCTCAACCCCGAACTGATCATCATGGACGAGCCGACGACGGCGCTGGACGTGGTGGTGCAGAAGCAGATCCTGTACGAGGTTCAGCAGCTTAAAGATCAGTTTGGCTTCTCGATCATCTTCATCACTCATGACCTATCGCTGCTGGTCGAAATCTCTGACCGTATCGCCATCATGTACGCGGGCGAAATCGTCGAGGTCGCGCCGTCGCAGGAGCTGTTCAGAAATCCAAAACACCCATACACCCAGCGGCTGATGAATTCGTTCCCGTCCATTAGCGGACCTAAACAGGTACTGGCTGGCATTCCCGGCTCGCCGCCAGATTTGAGCGAGCCTCCGACTGGCTGCCGCTTCCACCCGCGCTGTCATGTGAAGATCGCCGGACTGTGTGAGGAAGTTCACCCGGCTTTGCTGGAAGTTGCGCCAAACCATTCCGCTGCCTGTCATTTGCTTGATCCGGAGGTCGCCCCATGACGACAGTCCACCAACCCGAAACTGCGCCGGTCACTGATTACAAAACCAGGGCAACCCCGGTGCTTGAAGCACGATCTCTGACGAAACACTTTTTCACCGGCAGCGCCCTGTCAAGGCGAGTCGTCAAAGCAGTACAGAATGCTTCCTTTACCCTGTATAAAGGGCGGGTCACCGCGCTCGTAGGCGAAAGCGGCAGCGGCAAGAGTACGATTGTGCGGATGCTGGCACGCTTATATGAACCGACCAGCGGTGAAGTCATTTTTGACGGCAGGAACACGCTGGAATACACCAGTCGTAAGTCGCTGATGCACTACCGCAGCAAGGTGCAGATGATCTTTCAGGATCCGTTCAGTTCGCTGAATCCCGTCCACAAGATCAAGTACACTCTGGAGCGCCCGCTGCGCCTGTACGGAGATGAAATTGGCATTCGCGGCAGAGCCGCCATTCAGGAGCAGGTGCTGAACCTGCTGCGCCGCGTGTCTCTGTCGCCGGTGGAAGAAATCGCCGGCAAGTACCCGCACCAGTTAAGCGGCGGTCAGCGGCAGCGTGTCGCCATGGCGCGCGCGCTCGCCGTTGAGCCGGAAGTCATCCTCGCCGACGAGCCGGTTTCGATGCTCGACGTCTCCATTCGTATGGGCATCCTCAACCTGATGGCGAAGCTGCGCGACGAGCAGGGGATCGCCTTCCTCTATGTGACCCACGACCTCGCCAGCGCGCGCTATTTTGCCGATGAAATCCTGGTGATGTATGCCGGGTACATCGTCGAGGGCGCTGCCAGCGAAGACCTGATTCAGAACCCCAAACATCCGTATACACAGCTTCTGCTGTCGGCGGTGCCCGATCCTTCACGCGGGCTGCGGACTGCTGACGTGGAGATCAAAGGTGAAATTCCCAGCCTGGGCGCGCTGGGGAATGGCTGTCCGTTTGCCGCGCGCTGCCCGCACGTGA
The DNA here is from genome assembly GCA_030834905.1 of Aggregatilineales bacterium. Lineage (GTDB taxonomy): Bacteria > Chloroflexota > Anaerolineae > Aggregatilineales > Phototrophicaceae > Flexifilum. The sequence goes on from JAUQWZ010000021.1 coordinate 345,469, forward strand.
TGGATATCTGCCGCAAGGCGATGCCGCCGGTCACGACGCTGGAGGGCAGCCGCTGGACGCGGTGCTATCTGTACGAATGACTATCGCGCTCGAATACCCGCATGATTGCGTCATGCGGGCTTATGAACGAAATGATCGTAGGGACACGACATTGTCGTGTCCCCTTTGACGGAACAACGGACACGATGTATCGTGTCCCTACAACCTGCGCTTCAAAACGTTCGATGTGCTGTCTTATGCTGAATGCCCGTCATCATCGCTGCGCGTAACCCCTTCTGAATTGGAGCACCATTTATGAACCAACAAATTGAATCTCTATTGAGCCAGATGACTCTGGAGGAGAAAGTCTCGCTCGCCGCTGGTGCCAGCTTCTGGACAACCGTTCCGGTGGAACGCCTCGGCATCCCGGCGATTAAGGTCACCGACGGACCGAACGGCGCGCGCGGCGCAAGCTGGAACGGCGATGTGACCTCTGCCGCGTTTCCGGTGGGTATCGCGCTGGCGGCAACCTGGAACCCAAGCCTGATCGAGCGCATCGGGCAGGCGCTGGCGGAGGAAGCCAAAAGCAAGGGCGCGGTTATGCTGCTCGGTCCGACGGTCAACATCCACCGTTCGCCGTTAAACGGACGCAATTTCGAGTGTTTTTCGGAAGATCCGTATCTGAGCGCTCGCATCGCGGTGGCGTATGTTCGCGGCTTGCAGCCAAACGGCGTGGCTGCCTGCATCAAGCACTTCGTCTGCAACGACTCGGAATTTGAGCGCCAGAGCATCAACGTGGAAGTGAGCGAGCGCCCGCTGCGCGAAATCTACCTGCCGCCCTTTCAGGCGGCGGTTGAGGAAGCTGGCGTCTGGTCGCTGATGTCCTCGTATAACAAAGTCAACGGCACTTACGCCAGCCAAAATCCCTATCTGCTGCGCGATATCCTCAAGGGCGAATGGGGCTGGGACGGTCTGGTGGTTTCTGACTGGACAGGCACTTACAGCACTGTTGAAGCTGCCAACGCAGGCTTGGATCTGGAGATGCCCGGTCCGGCGCAGAACATGGGCGACCTGCTGCTGGCGGCAGTCAGGGATGGGCGGGTGAGTGAGGCAGCGGTAGAAGACAAGGCGCGCCGTCTGCTGCGGCTGATGCAGCGCGTCGGAGCTTTTGAGAATCCGGGTATCCCGACAGAACAGGCGATTGATAAGCCGGAGCATCACGCGCTGCTGCGCGAAGCCGCCGCCGAAAGCATCGTTCTGCTGAAGAATGACCACGACGTGCTGCCGCTTGATCCGGCGAAGATCTCGACGCTGGCGATCATCGGCGCTAACGCGGTCACCGCGCAGATTCAGGGCGGCGGCAGCTCCGGAGTGACGCCGCATTACGTCGTGTCGCCGCTGGACGGCGTGAAAGCTCAGGCTGGCGACGCGCTGGAGGTTCGCTACGAGTTGGGCAGCCTGACCTACAAAATGATCCCCATCCTCGACGCGCAGATGGTGCGCCCCGAGGCTGGCAGCAGCGCCGCCGGGTTAAAGGCGGAGTTTTTCAATAATCAGGATCTGGCGGGTCAACCGGCGGCTGTCAGAACTTACCGGCGCTTCAACCTGATGTGGATGGACGAACTGCCGCCGGGTATCGAGCCGGGCGGCTTCTCGGTGCGATTCAGCGGGACGCTGACCGCGCCGGAGACAGGCGACTATACCTTCAGCCTCGTCAGCGCCGGAATCAGCCGCCTGTTTGTGAACGACCAACCAGTCGTCGATAACTGGACGAATCCACAGCCGGGCGAGTCGTTCTTTGGTTTCGGCAGCGCCGAGGTCAGCGCCAGATACCCGATGACGGAAGGGACAACCTACTCGCTGCGGGTTGATTTCAGCACGCGCGGCAGCCTGTTTATGGGCGCTCTGCGGCTGGGCTTGCTGCCGCCGATCCCGGAAGACGCCATCGACCGCGCCGTCCGGCTGGCGTCGGACTCGGATGTGGCGGTGGTGTTCGCCGGGCTGGGTGGTGAATGGGAGAGCGAAGGCTATGACCGCCCGACGATGGATCTGCCCGCCGAACAGAACGCGCTGATCGCCAGGGTAGCCGCCGCCAACCCGAAGACAGTAGTCGTCCTCAATACCGGATCGCCCATCACCATGCCGTGGCTCGATCAGGTCGCCGCCGTGGTGCAGGCATGGTATCCGGGACAGGAAATTGGCAATGGAATCGCCGACGTGCTGTTCGGCAGGGTCAATCCGTCGGGCAGGCTGCCGCAGACCTACCCGCAGCGGCTGGAAGACAACCCGGCGTATATCAATTATCCGGGCGAAAACGGCAAGGTGTACTACGGCGAGGGCATTTTCGTCGGCTACCGCTATTATGACAAGAAGAAGATCGCGCCGCTGTTCCCGTTTGGCTACGGGCTGTCGTACACGACCTTCCAGTACAGCCGCCTCGCCATCGGCGCGCAGTCCTACGATTCGCCCGAGGCGATACCGGTGAGCGTCGATGTGACCAACACGGGAACGCGCGCCGGGCAGGAGGTCGTCCAGCTATACGTGCAGGACATCGCCGCGCGGCTGGCGCGACCGGAGAAGGAACTCAAGGCTTTCGCCAAGGTGTACCTTGAGCCGGGAGAAACAAAAACCGTGTCGTTCACCCTCAATCAGAAATCGCTGGCATACTACGATCCGGCGGCATCCGGTTGGGTAGCGGAAGCCGGAGCCTTCGAGGTGCTGATCGGCAGTTCGGCGCTGGATATTCGCGCGGTGGGTGTGTTTGAGCTGACGAAGACAGCAACTGCCGCACCGTAGCGCGTGGGCTGAACTTTAGATACAGAAGTGTGGGAAATTTGAGCACATATTCCGTAGGGGCGCAGCACGCTGCGCCCACATGACCGCGATTCTCCCCACTCTCAGATACGGGCAGTATTTGACAAGCGAGCGCCCGTATGCTACTTTCAATGTGAACGCTCACATCCGTATAGTGTTCAACTGGCGCAGTCGTTGATCAGAGCGAGATCATGAGCCGTCACTCACCCTCAAAGCGGCACGACCCGTTTTGCGCGTCACCCTCAGGCGGTATTTCAGCTTCACAGGGCATCCTGTCTTCTAACAGATCCTTTAGTTCAACCGAGAGTTGTTGTTGAAAGGCTTTCTCTGATGATAGACCTCAGCAGTTTTGAAGTATGGTTCCTGACCGGCAGCCAGCATTTATACGGTCCGCAAGCGCTGGAACAGGTGGGGCAGCACTCCCGCGAAATCGTCCAGGCGCTGAACGCCGATGGGCGCATCCCGGTCACGATTGTGTACAAGCCCGTCGCCACGACCCCGGACGAGATGCTCGCTGTCTGCCGCGAAGCCAACGCGACCCCCAACTGCATTGGCGTTATCGCCTGGATGCACACCTTTTCACCCGCCAAAAACTGGATCGCTGGTCTAGCCGCGCTGCAGAAGCCGCTGGCGCACCTGCACACGCAGTACAACCGCGATATCCCGTGGGCGGATATCGACATGGACTTCATGAATCTGAACCAGGCGGCGCATGGCGACCGCGAATTTGGCTTCATCGTCAGCCGGATGCGGATCAACCGCAAGGTGGTGGTTGGACACTGGCAGGACGCGGACGTACAAACGCAGTTGGCGACCTGGGCGCGCGCCGCCGTCGGGCTGCACGAAGCGCGCAACCTCAAAGTCGCGCGGTTTGGCGATAACATGCGCTCGGTCGCCGTAACCGAAGGCGACAAGGTTGAAGCTAAGATTCGGCTTGGCTTTACGGTTGATGGCTACGGCGTCGGCGATCTGGTGGACTACACCCAGGCGGTCACCGATGGTGACATCAGCGATCTGGTCAGGGTATATGAGGAGCAGTACGCCGTCGCCGACAGCCTGCGGGCGGGTGGAAGCCGCCACGATTCGGTTCGTGAGGCGGCGCGGATTGAGATCGGCTTGCGGCGTTTCCTGGAAGCGGGCGGGTTCAATGCCTTCTCGACCACCTTTGAAGACCTGCATGGACTGGCGCAGCTTCCCGGTCTTGCTGTCCAGCGGTTGATGGCAGATGGCTATGGTTTCGCCGGTGAGGGTGACTGGAAGACCGCCGCGCTGGTGCGTATCATGAAGGTGATGGCTGCAGGAATGGAAGGCGGTACGTCTTTCATGGAGGACTACACCTATCACTTTGACCCCAGCGGCATGAAGGTGCTGGGCGCGCACATGCTCGAAGTCTGCCCGTCAATTGCCGGAGGACCGGTGACGCTGGACGTGCAACCGCTGTCGATTGGCGGCAAAGCCGATCCCGCCCGCCTGATCTTCAACACGCGACCGGGTCCCGCCATCAACGCCTCGATCATGGACATGGGCAACCGCTTCCGTATGGTCGTCAACGAGGTGGACGTGGTGCCGCCCGACGCGCCGCTGCCCAGGCTGCCGGTGGCGCGGGCGCTGTGGATTCCCCGCCCCAACCTCAAGGTTGCTGCCGCCGCCTGGATTTACGCCGGTGGCGCGCACCATACCGGCTTCAGTCTGGCGCTGAACAGCGAACACCTCTCCGATTTTGCCGAAATGCTGGGGATCGAATTCCTGCGCATTGATGGCGCGACCGAGCTTCACAGCTTCAGGAACGAACTGCGCTGGAACGAAGCTTATTATCTGCTGGCGGCGCGGCTGTAATCCCCTCAAGAGTCACAGGGGCGGTTCGTAAACCGCCCCATGCGCGCCAGGATAAGGCGTTTTTCGTTTGCGACGGCGATCTGTTTTGTCGCCACCGGTTAATCGCAATTCACTGTAGGGACACGTGCATACTGCGTATGCTTCGTCGTGTCCGTTTCGTGAATGTTGAGGCGGACACGACATTGTCGTGTCCCTACTTTTCACTCAGTTCTTCCCTCACTGCCAGTCCCCAACCAGCGGGCGATGCGTCGTCAGGAAGGTATCGACCAGCTTTTCCGCCAGTGGGTAGGAGCCGATTAATGGGTGGACGGCGAGCGCCTGATATGCCAGCTCGCGCGAGCGCTCCAGAATAGCGTGTGCCGCCAGCCGTTCATACTGTTTGACGTCGCGCATCAGCAGATACTGGTGCTCAGGCAGGTTTTCTACCGGAACCGGACGCACACCCTGATGATCGATCCAGCAGCTTATTTCGACAATGTCGTCGTCGAGCATTCCGGCAACCGCGCCGTTGTTAGGCACGTTCAAGCCGGTGTACAGCGGCGTGCCAGTCGCAATCGCTTCAACGCAGCCCAGCGCGACGGTGGCATAGCCCTCTTCATCTTCAGACACCGGCGGCATCTCGATACGCTCGGCACCGCCGCGTGTATGCGCCATATAAGTGGCGTTGCGCTGGTTCATGATGGTGTGATAGGCGTTCAGGGCAGCTTCGGGGCTGGCGGCGCTTTGCAATTGGTGAAGCAGGTCGGTGGTCAGGCGCAGCACTTCCTCGCCCCGGCTCTCCGACTTTGCCAGCAGCGCTGCCAGCGCTTCGTCGCGATGATAATAATAGTGCAGGTATTCGTTCAGGAACGCGCCCTGCCAGCGCCGCACACCGGGCGAGAAGGACGCCATGTGGGTCGAGGCGATGAACTTGTCGTCATTCAGCAGCGCGGGCATCATTTCCTCGCCGCCGCGCCCGCTGGTATCGGCATCCACCCGCACGCTCCGCGTCCATGACAGGTGATTGAGTCCGTAAACTTCGTGGAAAACGCTGTTGGTCGGTACGCCGAGATACCCGCTGACGGCGTGCTGAGCGCCGTTGGCGCTGTCGCAGATGCCGATGATCCGCTTGATTCCGGCGTAATGCAGTCCCTGCGCCACCAAGCCCGCCGGGTTGGTGAAGTTGTAAATCCACGCATTTGGCGCGCCGACCTCGTCCAGCAAACGGGCATATTCAAGGATAGCAGGCAGGCTGCGCATCGCCATGGCAAAACCCGCCGCGCCGGTTGTTTCCTGACCAAGTACGCCATGCTGGAAGCAGATGCGCTCGTCGGTGGCGCGTCCCTGCTCCAAACCGGGGCGAATCGACGTGATCACGTGTTGAGCGCCGCGCAGGGCTTCACGCGCGTCGGTTGAAAGCACCAGCTTGAAGGGCGCGTTCTGCTGCTTCGCCAGCATCTCACACACGCCGCCGATCAGACGCAGCTTGTCGGCGTTGTCGTCCATCAGCCAGACTTCTTGCAAGCCAAGACGCGCCGCGCGGCGAACGAGCGATGGGATTAAGCGGGGCGTGCGAACACTGCCCCCGCCGATAATAGTGAGCTTCATCAGTGGAACCCTGTTCTGCAGGTCGGCAGCAGAACTGCCTGCCCCTGCGCAAAAATGCGCCCGGCGAAACAAGCACCGCGCCGGACGATAAACCATGCTCAAGTTTACCTAATGTAAGCCAAAATGTCATGGAAACGCGGCGGTAGGGGAACGATAACAGCCAATCATAATAATTTCCGTAGGGACACGACACCGTTGTGTCCGTTTTGGAATGCCGCAGCGGACACCACATTGTGGTGTCCCTACGTGCTCTGGTTTGCCGCCGCTTCGAGGATTTCCAGCCGCCGCGCGGTTGCATCCAGCCTGACCTGCGCGCCCAGAGGGATGGGCATCGTGTCTTTCCCCTGTCCGAGCCGCAGCCCGTACACCGACGGGACGGTCAGCAGCGGCAGCCGGTTCTCCAGGACTTCTTCGAGGCTGAAGGTGTTGGTCTCGCCGCGCTCGGTAACGCAGTTGACACACTCGCCCACCACGATGCCCGCCGCCGCTTGCAGCTTACCCGCCAGCCACAGCGCCGTCAGGTGACGCTCGACGGTGAAGGTGGGCAGGTCGCGCGCTTCCAGAAATAGAATCCGCCCTTCCGTCTGAATTTCATACGGCGTGCCGAGCGACCCGACCACCGCCCCCAGATTACCGCCGGTCAGCCTGCCGCTGGCGCTGCCGGGAACATAGGTGATCAGCGGCGGATCGGTCACGCCGGGAATATCGGGCGGCGGCGGCTGTCCGACATCGCCAAACGGTTCGACGGACGTGAGCGCGCGCATGAAGGCGTCGAGCGTGTACCGCGAGCTGTAAAACGTGCTGAAGTCCGGCGCGTGCAGCGTGATCAGGTCGGCGCGTCTGGCAATCGCCAGATGGATCGCCGTGACGCTGCCGCAGCCGATGAACAGCTTAGGCTGGCGGCGGATGCTGTCGAAGTCGATCAACGACAGCAGCCGCGCCGCGCCCCAGACCGCGCCCCAGCAGAAGATCGCCCTGATCTGCTTGTCTGTCCAGAGCGCGTTGAAGTCGTCGGCGCGGGCGGCGTCTTCGCCCGCCAGATAGCCGTAATGATCGCTGACGTGGCTGCCAAAGACGACTCTGAAGCCATGCTGCTCCAGCAGGGCGCGCCCAACCTGCATGTCGCTGCTGGTGGTCGAGTGTTCGCCTGGCGCGATGATTCCAATCGTATCGCCCGGTTTCAGGCGGGGCGCTTTTACTGGCATACGGTTTCCTCGATACTGAGCCGCACATTGTTGGTGGTCGCGTCCAGCATGGCGTGAACGCCGATGGGCAGCACACACTGGTCGGGCGTATGCCCCAGTCTCATGCCATAGACCACCGGAATTCCCAGCTTGCCCAGGTGCTGGTCGATCACTTCTTCCAGGCTGAAGTTGGTCAGGAAAGTCCCTTTTGGATCGGACTCCGCACAAACACCGATGATGATCCCGGCAGCCTGCTGGAGCTTACCCGCGTGCGCCAACTGGGTGAAGATCATGTCCAGCTCAAACGGCTCCTCGCCAATATCTTCCAGAAACAGGATCCGCCCTTCCGTCTCGATGTCATACGGCGAACCCATCAACTGGCGAATCAGCGTCATGTTGCCGCCGGTCAGCATCCCGCTGGCTTTGCCCGGCGCGACGACGGCGCGATAGGGCGGATAGATGGGCGGGAACTGTGTCACCGGGGGATCGGGAATATCGCCCCAGGGCGTGGCTGCGGTCAGCGCATGGATGAAGCGGTCAAAGGTGTAGCGGGTGGTCTGGCTGAGGACTGCCACCGGACCGTGCAGCGTCACCAAGCCGGTTTTCCGGTGGATGGCAAGGTGCAGGGCGGTGATGTCACTGTAGCCGATCAGGATTTTGGGGTTGGCGCGGATCAGATCGTAGTCGATATCGGGCAGCAGCCGCGCCGCGCCGTTGCCGCCGCGTTCGGCAATGATGGCTTTCACGTCCGGGTCTGCCCAGGCGCGGTGAAAATCGTCCAGCCGCTGGGCGTCGCTTCCGGCGAAATTGCCATTGCGTTTGACGACGTGTTCGCCCACGCGAACCTTGAACCCCTGCTGCTCCAGCATCTGCACGCTCTGGGTGATTTTGCCCGGATCAAACGGTCGGCTTGCCGGACAGATGAGCGCGACCGTATCACCGCGCTGTAATGCGGAAGGCTTGAGAATGTTCATCATCACCTGAAAGAATTAAATGTTTAGACGGTTTTTTGTGTAGAGAAATAGAAAATGGTTACAATCAAATCGGTTAAACTATACCATGCACTGCCGCTTCACATCGCGTAAATTGAATAAATCTATTTTACTGGAGGAGAAACCTATGTTGCGTTATGTCTCTCGTATGTTGGTATTGATTCTCGTTGCCAGCCTGGTGCTGGCGGTGCCATTAGCTGCCCAGGATGAGGGCTATGTGCTCCGCTATCCCATTTCGCCTGATCCTGAGCACCTGAATCCGTTTACGGCGACCACCATTGCCATCGGTACGGTGATGCGTAATATCTACGAAAACCTGCTGGGACTGGATGCGCCGACGGGGGAATTCTATCCACAGCTTGCCGAAAGCTGGGAGATTTCCGACGATCAGCTCACGTACACGTTTAATCTGCGTCAGGGCGTGCTTTTCCACGACACCGGCGCGGTTGAATTTGCCGATGGCGACCGCGAGTTCAAATCCAGCGACTGGGTATGCGCAGCCCAGCACAGTGTAACCGAAGATGAGACGCAGTCGGCGCATCCCGAATGGCTGGAAAGCGTTGTCGGTTACGAGGAATTTCTGGCGGGCGAAGCCGAAGCCATTGCCGGAATCGAAGCGCCGGACGACTACACGCTGTCGATTACCCTCACCACCCCCAACCGTCTGTTCCTGACGACGCTGGGCGTGCCCGGTATTCCCTGCGAAGCTATCGAACAGCTTGGCGAAGACCTGGGGACGAATCCGGTTGGTACCGGTCCCTTCCAGTTTGTGGAATGGCAGCGGGACAACTTCGTTCAGCTTGACGCGAATCCCGATTACTACGAAGAGGGCAAGCCGACGCTGGCTGGCGTGCGTTTCATCAACGTGCCGGATGCCAACACGGCGCTGCTGCAGTACCGCGAGAACCAGCTTGACTTCCTGTTCGGGTTCCCGACCGGGCAGCGGCTGGCGATCATGGAAGAATTTGACGCCGAATACAACGAGATTCCCGGCTTGAACGTCCGTTACTTCGGCTTCAAGATGGATCAGGGCTTCTTCGCTGAAAACCCACTGGTGCGGCAGGCGTTCTCGCACGCTTTCAACCGCGAGCTGGTGTGGGATGAACTGATGGAAGGCGCGCGCTTCCCGGCAACGCTGGGCTATCTGCCGCCGTCAATGCCTGCGTCTACGCCCGCCAACATCTACGAATACAACCCGGAGCGCGCCGCCGAACTGCTGGTAGAAGCGGGCTTCCCGAACGGCGAAGGGCTGCCGGAATTTTCGTTGTGGGTGTTCTCGTCGGCAGCCGATGAACTATCACTGCCGGTGCTGCAGGAAGACCTGCGCCAGTTGGGCGTCACCCTCAATATCGAGCTTGAAGACGCGACCACCTATTGGGATCACATCGGCGAAGACGACGTGCTGATGTTCCTCAGCGGCTGGAGCGCCGGTCTTGAAGACCCGTCCGACGTGTTCAACTTCCTGTTCCTCGAAGCGCGCGACGATACCGCTTACGACAACCCGGAAGTCAACGATCTGCTGCGGCAGGCGATGAGCGAATATGATGAAGCTGCCCGTAACGAACTGTACCAGCAGGCACACGACCTGATCACGGCGGATGCGCCCTGGATTGTTTCGGCGTACAGCAAGGTATCGTGGCTGCAAAAGGACTGGCTTGAGAACTTCAACCCCGGCGGCGGCGGCACCTATACCGCGCGCCTGGCAGATGTGATCGTCAACTCCGATATGCTGCCTGAGTAACTGGCGCTGCGTAATTCCGGTGAGGGCGGGGCGAGTCGCCCTCACTACTTTCCCCAAGGAGTAGTTATTTGACCACTTATATTTTGAGGCGGTTGATTCAGGTTGTTCCAACGATGCTCGGCATCTTCACCGTCCTGTTCATCCTTGCCTACCTGATGCCAAGCGATCCGTTACGCGCGGTTCTGGGCGAGCAGTACCGGCGGCTTCCGCCCGAAGTCGTCGAAGGAATCCGCGAAGAGCTTGGCTTGAACGACTCGTTTGGCGAGCGCTACGTGACCTTTCTGGGGCAGATGGCGCGGGGCGATCTCGGACGTTCGTATATTCTGGAGCAGGATGTCGCCGATATCATCGCCTACCGCTTTCCACGCACCCTTCAACTGATGGCGGGCGGCTTGTTCGTCGCGCTCATTATCGGCATTCCCGCCGGAATCATCGCCGCCGAAAAGCAGTATACGTGGATCGATCATGCCCTGATGGTGCTGTCGCTGCTGGGCGTTTCGATTCCGATCTTCTGGCTGGCGCTGCTGGCGCAGCTGACCCTGACCCAATCGCGTTATGGCATCGCGCTCTTTCCAGTCGCGGGTTATGAAGATGGCAACCTGTCCCACCTGATTTTGCCCGCGCTGGTGCTGGGCACGAATCTCTCGGCGACGCTGGCGCGGGTCACCCGGTCAGCCATGCTGGAAGTGCGCGGGCAGGACTTCATCGTAACGGCGCACGCCAAAGGGCTGGCGCGTCGCGTCGTCCTGCTGCGTCACCAGCTTCGCAACGCCCTCATCCCGATCATCACCATTGTCGGGCTGGACATCGGCTATCTGCTCGGCGGGTCGGTCGTGACCGAGACGATCTTTAACTGGCCCGGGCTGGGGCGGGCGGTTGTGCCTGCCATCGAACGGCGCGACACGCCGGTGATTATCGGCATTCTGGTTTTTGGCGCGTTTCTGTTCGTCATCATCAACCTGATCACCGATCTCGTCTATGCGCTGGTCAACCCGCGCATTCGCTACCAGTAGGAGCAATGGGGTGATAGCAGCGACAACATCACGCCCCGCCGTGATCGACCTTTCTGAGATTCGCATCTCCAATCGCAGGCGCTTCTGGCGCGCGTTCCGGCGCAACCGGGTAGCGCTGCTTGGACTGATTCTCGTCATTCTGATCTGTCTGTCGGCGATTTTCGCCGATGTGCTCGCGCCGTATGATCCGATTGAGCCGCACTACACGGCTCGCCTGCAAGCGCCTAGCGCCGAATTTCCGCTCGGCAGCGACGAACTCGGACGCGATCTGTTAAGCCGCCTGCTTTACGGCGCGCGAATCTCGCTGGTGATCGGCTTCGTCGCCCAGTCAGTCGCCATCACCACCGGCATCATCATCGGCATGATCTCCGGTTGGTACGGCGGGCTGATCGATGACCTGCTCATGCGCATTGCCGATGTGTTTTTTGCCATTCCCGGTCTGATGTTCCTGATCGTCTGGGTGACGATTTTTGACCCGAATCCGGTCAGCATCTTTCTGGCGCTGGGCTTGATCTCGTGGCCCAGCAACGCCCGCATGATGCGCAGTCAGGTGCTGCACCTGAAAGAGCTGGATTACGTGCTGGCGGCGCGTTCGCTGGGTGCCAGCACGCCGCGTATTCTCATCCAGCACATTCTGCCCAACGCCATCGCGCCAATGATCGTGCTGGCGTCGCTGGGCGTCGCCGGAGTCATTCTGAGCGAGTCGATCCTCAGCTTTCTGGGCTTGGGCATTCAGATTCCGACGCCAAGCTGGGGCACGATGGTTAACAGCAGCCGGGGCTATATCACGACGGCGTGGTGGTACGGCGTTTTCCCTGGCTTGATCATTATGCTGACGGTGCTGGGCTTCAACTTTCTGGGCGACGGTCTGCGCGACGCGCTCCAGCCGAACCAGTACAACAAGTAGCGCCGCCGTATCCTGAAGCAAAAACCAGCCCGACGGCTGGTTTTTAGTTCTCATACCTGGTGGCTAGCGCTCAATCGAGATGAAATATCTCCTGAAGCTCGATCATGTTCTGATCGGGGCGACCCGTCAGCGACTCGAAATAGGGCGACATCATCGCCTGCCAGCGCTCGTTGATCGCTTCGCCCTCCATACCCGCCAGCGACGCCTGAAAGCTGTCTTCCGCCTCAAAGTAGCCGAACAACAAGCCGTCATCGCGCAGGAACAGCGTGTAGTTGTGCCAGCCCTGACGGCGTAAGGCGTCCCGCATCTCCTGCCATACGGCTTGATGATGCTGTTTGTATTCCTCGATGAGCGCCGGTTTGACTTTGAGCAGGAATCCGACCCGCTGCATACGCTTCCTCCAGAGGTTTTGCTGCTGGTAATCAGCCCTTGACGCTGCCCGCCAGCAGACCGCGAATGAAATAGCGCCCCAGCAGGATGTAGACCAGCAGCGTCGGCAGGGCAGTCAGGAACGCGCCCGCCATCTGGACGTTCCACTCGACGACCTGGCTTCCGGCGAGATTTTGCAGCGCCACCGTGATCGGCACTTTGTCGGCTCCGGTGACGATGGTGACCGCGAACAGGAATTCATTCCATATCTGCGTGACCTGCCAGATGATCACCACCACAAAGCCCGGAATGGAAATCGGCAGAATGATATGCTGGTACTGCCCGAAGAAACCGGCTCCGTCAATGGCGGCTGCCTCAAGCATCTCGGTGGGTACTTCAGTGTAGTAGTTGCGGAAAATCAGGGTTGTAATTGGAATACCGTAGATCACATGCACCAGGATAAGCCCTGGGATACCGCCATACAGACCAACTGATCCTAAAAACTGCACCAGAGGGATCAGAATGGACTGGTAAGGGATGAACATACCGAACAGCATCAGCGTGAAGATTAAGTTCGATCCCCTGAACTTCCACTTCGACAGCACATACCCGTTCAGCGATCCGATCATGGCAGAAATTACGGTGGCTGGCACTACCAGCGCGAAGCTGTTCAGCAGGTTCGGCAGCAGCTTGTCCAATGCCTCTTTGAATGCATCCAGCGTCACCTCTGTCGGAAAATTCCACATGGTGGACAGACTGACCTGACTAAAGCTCTTGAAGCTCGTCACCAGCACCATGTACACCGGAATGAGAAACAGGATGGCGAAAAAGATGAGCGTGGCGTACATTGCAATCCGAACCAACGGACGAAGCCAGGATCGACTGCGGGGAGTTATCAGTGCTGACGGATTTGCGCGAGCCTGTGTGGTCATAATTCATGCTCCGAGCGCAGGCTTGTTCGCAGATAGGGCACGATCACCAGCGCAACCATTATCAGAAGGATCATAGCGATAGCGGCACCTCGTCCTAAGGCGTTCCCCCGGAAGGTGGTAAAGAACATGTTCACGCCGGGCATATCAATGTAAGGATTGTCTCCGCCGCCCAGCGCGTACACCAGATCGAAGATTTTGAGCGAGATATGCCCCAGAATAATCATCGCGCTCAGGGTAATTGGCTGAAGCAGCGGCAGCACAACCAGACGGTAGACTCCCCACTCGCTGGCGCCATCCACCCGCGCCGCCTCGCGCAGGTCTTCGGGAATGCCTCGCAGCCCTGCCAGGTACATTGCCATGGTATAACCGGACATTTGCCAACCGGCGGCGATGACCACGGCGATGATGGCAAGGTTGAACCCATGCGTTTCTGGTCGGCGCAGGGCGGTGAGCTGCTGCGGTCCTTCCAGCAGCGCCCAGGTGCTCAACAGCAGCATCACCGCGACGATAAATCCCGGAAGCCGCCCGCCGCGCCGGTTCCAGTATACCAGCGCCGCCACCAGCACGATGTCGATAATGAAAATAAACGCGGAGATATAGCCACCCAGATCCTGCCAGTTAAATACAAACCAGCGATCCTGGCTGATAAACCATCGAAACTCACCCGGAGGCTGACCGATCAGGGTCGGCAGGGCGTTTAAGCCCTGAACGGGATGATATAACCAGCGCCAGACGACGCCTGTGACGACGAACGACAGCGCCATCGGAAATAAGTAGATGGTGCGAAAAAAACTTTCTCCCTTAATGTGCTGATCCAGCAGCATCGCCAGCAGAAGCCCCACGCTCAGGCACAGACCGATGAAAAGGGCGGTAAAGAAGAACGTATTCACGAGGTCGGTACGGAAACGTTCGTGCCGCAAGCCTGTGAACAAGTCCACATAGTTGTCCATTCCCACATATTCGCCCGATCCGACCGCCAGCGAAGCATTGGTCAGCGATGTGTAGCCCGTCCAGGCGATGAAGCCATAAACGAAGATCGCTATAGCGATGATGGAAGGAATGAGGATAAGGACTGCCTTCAGACGGTCACTAATGAGGGGTTCGCCCTGACGCATGGATTACTCCTGAACAAAAGTCCTACGAAGCCAGACGCCCGTAGGACTTCAGCGTTTCCTATCGTGTGAGCCAAGTTAACTCTTGAGGGTAGAACTTGCCTACCCTCAAACTGGTCAAAACCAGTAACAGCCTGTGTTAGTCTGTCACCAGCGTGTCGGCAGCGAGTTCCGCCGCGACGATGGTCGCAGTCTCGACATCGTGTTCAGCCGAGAACTGAGCAATGATTTCGCTGAACCCGTTCTGGAATTCACCCGCGCCAACTGCCTCGTGCGCCAGGCTGCCGACGATGGTGTTGCTCGTCCAATCTTCGTAGGCATCCTGGAAGTAGGCATTATAGAGTTCGGAGTCGTCAATGGCGGCGGTGGTGTTGGCAGGCAGCGAACCCTTGATCGGGTTGAAGATGTCCTGCGCCTCTGGCGAGCCGAGGAACTTCAGCCATGCGACAGCGGCATCGCGGTTGGGCGCGCCGATGGGCAGACCAAAGGTGTCGGACAGCATGATGAACACGCCGTCGGTTCCGGGAGGAGTCGTCCAACCGAAGCCAACACCAGGCTCAAGCTCCAGATCGGTGAGGAAATATCCGGCTGCCCAGTCGCCCATCACGTTGAAAGCGGCGGTGCCTTCGACAACCATCTGAGCAGGTGGCTGCCAGTCGAGCGCGTCGCGGTCGTCGTTGGTGCAGTCGAGAATCTGACCGTAGGTTTCAAAGACCTGCATCACTTCCGGGCTGTCCCAGGCAGTGGTGCCATCCCACAATCCGTTGTAGCCATCGACGCCCAAACCAGCCAGCGCCACGTTTTCCCACAGGTGCATCTGGGTCCAGGTCTGACCGACAGACAGCGGCACGATTCCAGCTTCCTGCAGCGTCGGGCAGGTTTCGTTAATGAATTCATCCCATGTCTCTGGGACGGTCACACCCCACTCTTCGAGGTTGCCGGGGACATACCACATGACGTTGGAACGGTGAATGTTGGCAGGCACCGAGTAGATGTTGCCGTCGGAGCTAATCAGATCAAGCAGACCCTCGGGGAACTGGTCCATCCAGCCGCTTTCCTCGTATAGGAAATTGAGGGGTTCCATCCGGTCAGCGCCATACAGGTTGAGCAGCGCGGAGCCAGCATGAACCTGGAACGAATCCGGCGGATCGCCAGCCTGCACGCGCGTTGCCAGCACTGCTCTTGCGTTCACGCCAGAGCCGCCCGCCACGGCAGAGTTGATGATGTTCACATCTGGGTACAGTTCCGAGAAGCGCGCGATCAGGGCATCCAGCCCGGCAGCTTCGCCGCCGCCTGTCCACCACGAGAAGATTTCGAGGTCACCTGCTGCCTCATCCTGCGCGCTGACGGCAACCGCAGTGACCGCCAGTAAAACCAATACCATCATGCCGAAAAGTTTATAGAACTTCATGAAACTGTCTCCTTCATATCGAAATGACGAGAACTCGCTTAGTAATCTGCCAGCCTACTATTGTAACGTCTCAGATAATTTTTCCCATTTATTAAGCGAGCAGAGCATTAGGCAAACTACCCAAAGATAGCACCAAAATGCGTAAATATTGCCGCTGGCTGGAAATAGGGAAAGGGCGGGGCTGCTGTAAAGTCGCACTTCAAACAGCGGCGGTTCAGCGGCTATACTTCTGTGCTGCGACCATGAAGATTGGCAGATGGGGATTGAACGCCATCTGCGTCAGGAAAACCGATGACCAGTTTTTACGCGACCATTGCCCGCTATTACGACTCCGAGCATTACGACAAAGACGAAGACTTTCCGCTGTACAGCGAACTGTCGGAAGAAACGGGCAGCCCGATCCTCGTCATTGGCAGCGGCACCGGGCGGCTGATGGTGCATCTGGCGGAGGAAGGACATACGGTTCACGGCATCGAGATAGAACAGGCGATGCTCGACCGCGCCGAACAGAAGCGCGACCGCCAGCCGTCCCTCAAAGACCGGCTGGTGTTTCATCACGGCGACGCGCTTAAGCTGAAGCTCGATACGCAGTTCTCGCTGGTGATCATTCCCTACAACACGCTGATGCACTTCCTGTCGCTGGATGACCAGCGGGCGCTGCTCAAACGTGCCCGCGCCGCTGTTAAGCCCGGCGGGCTGCTGGTGATCGACCTACCCAACGCGGGCGAAGCCTTTGCCTCGCAGGACACCGAAGCCGTCATTCTGGAGCGCACCTTTCTGGAGCGCGACACCGGGCATCTGGTGATGCAGCATTCGGTCAGCCGTCTGGATCGCGCCGAGCAGGTGATGTACGTCAACTGGATTTACGACGAAGTGAGGGCGGATCGCGTCGTCGAGCGCACGCTGGTGCCGGTGACGATTCACTACTTCTTCTTTAGTGAACTGCGGCTGCTGTTGGAAGCCAGCGGCTTTGAAGTGGACGCCGTTTACGGCGATTTCGACCAGTCGCCGTTTGAGGACGGCGCGCCGCGCATGATCGTAGTCGCGAAGTGACGCTCTACGGCGGAAAAATCCGCGTAGCTTCTGTCGCACGCTTGCGCTTACCTTCGCCTTGCGGCGTTAGCAGAGGCGCTACGTGATGCGACAAGGACTCGTCCAGTCCAGAAAGGGTTTCTCTCTTTGGGTCGGTTGATATTTACTGAGGCGACCTTTTCGCCTCACCGCCATATCAAATTTTAAAGAGCCGCATCCGGCAAACGCGGCGGCTTTCGCTCTTGCTCACGTTTTGCGCCGAATCGTATGAGGGTATTATCACCTGTGTTCTGCAACTATACAACTTCAAGACGGCTAAAGCCCTTTGGTAAAACACACCATGAACTGTAAACTCCTGCTTCTCCTGCTTCTCCTGCTCCTCGCCGCCGCCCTCGCCCTCGCCGCCTGTGATACGCCGCCCGCGCAGATTACGCCGAGTTATGAGCTGTCCGGTCCGACGCTGGAGCCGAGCCTGGAAGTGTTCCCGGAAGTGCCGACCAACGAGCCAACCCAGCATCTGTTTCTGGGGCAGAATAACCCGACCGCCGCTGCTATGCCCAGCGGTGGAGAAATGCCGCCGCTGGTGGTGGGCACCACCGATATCAGCAGTTCGCGCCAGCCGATCCAGCTTACGGCGGGCGACGGCACACAGTTGGATGGCGACCTGTATATGGCGTCCGGCGAAGCGCCCGCGCCTGCCGTCCTGATGATTTCGCCCGACCGAACGGCATGGATTGACCTGCCGCTGCGCCTGCAAAATGCCGGGTTTACCGTCATGGCGATGGATCTGCGCCCCAACGCGGCTGTGGGCGACGTGGATTTGATGCTGCGCGCGCTGACGCAGATGGAACTGGTCGATGCGGGACACATTGGCATTGTCGGCGCGGAAGCCGGGGCGGATCTGTCGATGGTCGCCTGCGCGCAGGGGTCGCCCTGTGACGCGCTGGCGATGCTGAGTCCGGCTGACGAAGCGCTGGTGACAGGGGCGATCTTGCAGTACAACCCGCGCCCGCTGTTTTTGAGCGCGGGTCAGGATGACGCCGCCTTTGGCATCACCGAACTGCTGCGAGCGTCCGCGCGCGGCGATGTGACTTACGAGACGATTCCCGGCGCGGGACGCGGCGCGGCGCTGCTGCCAGCCAGCCCCGCCCTCGGCGATCAGATTATTGAGTGGTTAGAGACGCAGTTAGGCACAGCATAGTGTATACCCTGCGCCATTCCGCAGGCGCTCTCGGCGGAACAGATCGAGGGCTGACAGGCAAAACGGGCGAAGCATCGCTTCGCCCCTACTTCTTTTACTGTTCTTACTTTCTTTACTTTTTCTACTGCTCTTTTCACCAGCCATATTTGACGCCAATCCGGTTGATCTGGTTCATGTGGTTGTCGCAGTGGTCGGCGTAGCGGCGCGCGACTTCCTCAACCGTCACTTCGCCCCATTCGGGATGAATCCCGCTGCGCTGCCACTGTTCCTCGCTCAATGATTCCAGCAGCGCGCCGAAACGGACGTGCAGCCCGCGCAAAATCGTCAGCGACGACTCCAGCGGCAGGCGGTAATCGGGCAGTTCCGCCCAGGCTGCCTGATCGTATACCGGCAGTTTGGGCGCGGCTGCTGTCAGCGGCAGCCGGAAGCGAAAATTGGCGCTCATGTGCGAGTCGGCAAGGTGATGGACGATCTGGCGCGTGCTCCATTCGCCTTCGGCTTCGCGCTGGTTTAGCTGCTCGTCAGTCAGCGGCGTGACGCGGGCTTCGAGTTCCGCCGGAAACTGGCGCAGCTTCTGGATATAGTCCTGCCGGGTTGCCATGACGTTTGTCTCCTGATGAGTTGCGCAAAATGGCGCAGGGGCGCAATGCGCTGCGCCCCTGCAACCACCACATTACACCACAATCAATCAGACCATCAAGGAACCAGAAAGGTCTCAAACTGCCAGATGTCGGTATCGAACGGGCGCGGCAGACCAAAGCTGCCGAATGGATCGTAGCGGTTCTTCAGCGGCGTCCAGTCGGTCTGCACCGATGGGCAGTGTCCGAGATAGGGATTGGCAACCTCTAAAATTTCGCGGTGCGGCAGTTGATCCGGGATGCGCAGCCCCAAACGCGGATTGCGAATCATCCACGATACTGCCCCCAGGATGGCGGCGGCAACCTGAAGCGTGGTCGCGTTCTGCCCGTGTACCAACTGGCGCGTCTCGTGAATGTCCAACTGCGAGCCGACCCACCAGCCGTTGAGTTCGTGTCCCAGCAGCAGCACGCCCAACTCGTCTTTGCCGTCGATGATGTCGTCGCTCATGATGCGGATGCGCGGCTGCATATCGTAGGTCTTGCCGCGCAGCTCGTGCAGTGACGCCAGCGCCGCGTCGCTGGGTTGGTAGGCGTAATGCACCGTTGGGCGGTAAATGGGTTTCTCGTCTTCCCACACCGTCAGATAGTTACTGAGGGTGAAGGCTTCGCCGTGACGAACCACCATGCCGACAATTTCGCCCATTGGCACCCACGACTGCACCCAGGTGTTCATGCCCATGCGGTTCAGACAAATCTGGTTGCAGGGTCCGTACTGGTGGAAAAACGTGCCCGGCGGCAGCGTTCGCTCGTGCGTCCCCCAGCCCATCTCCGCCGGGGCAATGCCTTCCTCATAGAAGCCCTCAACCGACCAGGTGTTCACAAATTCGTCTACCTGCTTCGGCTGGCTGCTGATTTGGGTATCGCGCTCGGAGATGTGGATCACCTTCACGCCGAGATTCATGGCGAGGCGGTTCCATGCCTGTTCAGCCAGCAGCGGTTCGAGCGCTCTGCCACGCGCTGGAGCGCGCCGCATGGTTTCACGGGCGATGTCTTCCAGCCCGATCTTCGCCCAGTGGCTGACCAGACCGGGGTTCGCGCCATGCTCAATGACCGCTGTCGGACCCGGCTCTGCCCACGATTCCGCCCGCTTGCGCAGCGCCAGATGGCGCACGTACAGCGTGCGCTCGGTGGGCGGCTTGTTCTCCATATCGGCGTAGGGGTCCCACAGTTCCACCGAGGTATTGATATAGAGCACGTTGTGATCGTGACACCACTGGATAATCTCGCCGGTGTCGATATTCCAGGCAGCGTCAATCAGCAGATCGCCCGAACCAAGATAATTTTCGAGGGTTGATGCCAGATTTTCGGGGGTGATGCGGTGCAGCACGAACTGCGCGCCCTCCGCCAGCGTCTCGGGAATGGTGTGACGCTGGTCTGCAAAGTCCATCACCGTGAGTTTGGAGAAGTCCATCTCAAGGTGGCGGAGCAGGAGAGGTTGTAAACATTGAGAGACTGATCCACAGCCGAGCACAAGAACACGCCCACCAAACGGAATCTTCATGTCGGATATGTTGTCCTTTGCAAATATTATGAAAGCCTAACGATGAGGATGTCACATTATAGAAAAAATGGTGGCGATTGCAATGGACACTGCGGCATAAACGCCAGTCCTCTTATCCGTCGATCAGATACAGATCGACGTTCGTCCAATTGAGAGGGCGAGTCGTCTGGGCGCTGTAAGGCTGCCGGGAGATAAAGTCCGCGAAAACATTCGCCTGATCGGCAAGCACAATCCATATTCGCCCCGGCTGCTGCCGTAGATTGTCAATCACAGCCCCATACTCGGCTGGACGATTGCCTGAATAGAAAATTCGGCTTCCCACTTCCTCTGAGTGATGTCTGCTGTAGTAGTAGTTGAACATGGAGTCGGCAAAACTGACCACAACGATGCGGTCGCTGTCCTGTAGGTTCTCTACGATATGGCTTACGGCAGGCTGAACGTCGTCAAAGCCGGGTGCCGCGTAATAGCGCTGTACGTTATCCAGGCTGGTGACCACCACGCCCAGCATGAGCACCACCGCGAGAACGCGAATCACCCGCCGACTGGACAGGCTTAGAAGGAAGTCGAGCGCCGCCGCTGCGAACAGATAGACGAACACGGTGAGATATATCGCCTGACGGTAGCCAGCATACGGATATAACTGGAGCAGCGCGGCGATAATGGCGAGGCAGAACGGCAGCAGAAACAGCGCCCGAACGCGCGGCGTTATGCCGCGTTCAAACAGCACCACCAGCAGCCCTAAGCCAGCAAGGGCGACAAACCAACCGGTGTCCCACCGCTGCCCGAAAACCGACTCCCCAAAAGCGAAGCGAAAGATGCCGAGGGTGTTGTTGAAGACCATCGGCACGAGCGAATTGGGGATTTGATTCCAGTAGCCGAGGGCAACGTAGCTGTCGCTGCCAAAGCGCGGCAGATGCTGGCGTAAGGAGATGAAATACACCACGCCCACCGCCAGCAGCAGCATGACCTGCAGGACTGCGACTGACGTCAGGTACTGCCGCCATCTTTTCTGAATCAGGAATTCAGACACCAGCAGCAGATTGAGCGCCAGAATCAGGAAGGGAAGCCCGTACTGCATGAGCACGCCGGTCACCCAGCAGGCAGCCAGAATGATCAGGTTGCGGCGCGTGGGAGCGCGGCGAAAGCGCCAGTAGACGAAGATCGCCAGCGCCGCCAGCAGCATCGTCAGCGAATACTCGCGCGCATACTGGGCGAAATATACCTGACCCAGTGAAACGGTCACGATCAGCGCGCAGCCATAGGCGGCGGCGCGAGAGAAGAACTGGCGGGCGAGCAGATACATCATCGGGATGACGGCGATGCTGGCGAGAGCTGAGAGCGCCCGCAGCAGCAGTTCCGAATCGCCAGTGAGCAGCACCAGATTGACCATCAGCGGATACAGCGGCGGCGAGCTGTTCCACAGCGCGTTCTGATGAATGACGTCGGTAATCGAACCGCTGGCGATCAGGTGCAGCACCGCTTCGTCCTGCACCAGCGAGCGATGGGCAAGATCGTGAAACCGCAGCGCTGCGCCGAACAGGGTCAGTAAGCTAATCGTGATCAGCGGCTTGTTCAGCAGCCTCTGACCGGCGCTGACTGCCGCTGTCAGCCCGTGTCGAAGCGCCAGCCAGCCGCGTTGAAGCTGGTCGGCGATCCGGTTCAGCGGCGCGAATACGTTCAGGCGAACGACAACGCCAAGCGACAGGATGATTACGGCGAGTAAAATATAGGTCACCAGATTGAGGGCGATGATGCGTACCGGCAGCGTATAACTGACGGTGGTGTCGTTCAGGGTGATAATTCTGAGCGTGGGCGCGCCCGCCGCCGGACAGACGATCTCATCGCCTGCGCCGATAACGCCCTCTCCATTCAGGTAGACTTCGCGGATGCCTTCGACCTGCCAGCGGGCGGTGACGCACTCTCCGGGGAAAAACACCTGATCGCGGCTGACCTGAAACCACACCTGCGCGCCGTTTTCGTCCGCCCGAATTTCGGCGGGCGCGGCGCTGAAGCTGGACATGCCGAGCGCGACGACTGCCAGGGCGGCGGTTGCCAGCAGCAGCGCGGCTGCCAATCGTTTCATCACTTTCGTTCCAGTCGTCGATGAAGCATCGTTAGCCGTACACCAGTTCCCCGCCGACGTAGGTTTGCTCCACCTGAATATTAAGCAGATCGTCCGGCGGGGTGGTGAGGGGATCGCCGCTTAGCACCACCAGATCCGCCCACTTGCCCGGTCTGATGCTGCCCCGGTTGTCCTGGTCGCCGCTGGCGATTGCCCCGCCCATGGTATAGGCGTACAGCGCTTCATAAGGCGTGATCGCCTGTTCGGGTGCTATCGGGTCGCCGCTGCCATCCCTGCGATCCAGCGCCGCTTTAAAACCCAGCAGCGGGTTATCGTCCGGCACCACCGGCGCGTCGGAACTGAGCGCGACGGTCAGCCCCGCGTCAAGCAGGCTTCGTATCGGGTAGCAGCGCGGGAAGTAATCATCGGGCAGATAGCGGCGAAAGGTCGTCCCCAGCGCGGGCAGAAACACCGTCTGCGGGACGGCGATCACATTCATCGCGGCGCAGCGTGCCAGATGCCCGGCGCTGGGCAGCCCCAGATGCTCGATTCGGTATCGGGGACCCGGCTTGCGGCGGTACAGTTCCTCGTAGATGCCAATGACCTGATCCAGCGCCGCGTCGCCAATGGCGTGGGTGGCGATGCGAAAGCCCGCGTCGTGCGCTTCCCACATCAGGTCGAGCAGTTCCTCTGTCTCGAAGCGCAGCACGCCCTGAGTTCCGGTGACTTTGTAGGGCTGGCTGATGGCGGCAGTCGCCCCGCTTAAGCCGCCGTCGGCGAAAAACTTCACGCCATCAATCCGCAGCGTATCGCTGACGTAGCGTTCCGGCAGCGGCAGCGTCTCGGTTCCGCCATCCGGTCGGCGGATGGGCAGCCCGTGTACCCGCACCGCCAGATCGCCGTCTGCCTCAAGCTGGCGGTAGACGCGCAGGTGAGCAGGCGTCAGCAGCGGGTCGGTGGCGCTGGTAATGCCCAGCCGAAGCTGGTGATAATTGGCTTCGCGGATGGCGCGTCCCATCGTCTGGTCGTCGGGTTCGGTGATGAAACCCGCCAGCAGCCCCATTGCCGTTTCCTGAAGCAGTCCAGTGGGTTCGCCGCGCTCGTCGCGCACAATGCGTCCGCCGGGTGGATCGGGCGTTTCCGCAGTGATATTTGCCAGCTTCAGCGCCAGGCTGTTGCAAACGATCATGTGCCCGCAGGTGCGCGTCAGCGCAATCGGGTGACTGGCGCTTGCTGCGTCCAGATCATGGCGCGTGAGGTGGCGACCTTCAGGCAGTTCCACTTCGTTGTAGCCGCGCCCCGTCAGCCAGGTTCCCGGCTGCGCCCCCGCCGCTTTTTCGCGGAAGCGGGCGACAATCGAAGCGATATCGGGCGCGGCGGCTTTGCGGGCGTCCACCTGCACCGTCAGCAGCAGACCGAGCTTCCAGATGTGGACGTGAGCATCGTTAAAGCCGGGAATCAGCGTGCGCCCGGCGAGATCGATCCGTTTTATCTGGCGGGCGGATTCTACCGTTGGCAGCGCGTCCATGTCGCCAATCCAGGCGATCCGTCCATCTGTGCCCACGAGGACGACGCCGGGTGATGGATGCCGCGCATCCATGCTGTGGATGATGCCGTTGAAAAAAAGTGTCAGCATAATGAAATCATCTGCGTTGGTTGGGGACAGGGGTGGCTATCGAAAAGCGCCCCTGTCGTACCCTGTAAAGCGCCTTACGCTGCTCCCTGCACTGTCACAGTGATGCTGGCGCTGTTGTCACTGGGATCATAATCGGGCTGATCGGACGCGGTGATCGACACAGTGTGGCTGATATCACCAGATTCATAGTACGGCACCTCAGCGTTTACGGCAATGGTGGCGCTGTCGCCGGATGCCAGAAAAGGCAGCGTCCAGATATCGGTACTGCTATCGTATGTTCCAACAGCCGGAGAAGGACTTTCCGAGTACCAGAATTGATCTGGCAGGAGATTGCTCACCTGCACGTTGGTCGCGTCCAGCGTGCCATAACTATAGTTAACAAGCGTTATATCATACGTGACAATGCCCTCTGCGTTCACGGGATTTGGCGCGGCGTAGATCGACAGCCCCAGATCCGCCTGTGGGTCGAATGCCTCGGTCACTTCAGGCGTAAAGTTAGGCGTGACTTCCGGTGTAAAGTCGGGTGTGACTTCCGGCGTGACGATCTGAGTCGGCGGCACAGGCGTTGGCAGCACGCCAGTAGGTGGTACTGCCGTCGCTGGAACGTCTGCCGGTGGGACATTGGTCGGCGGTACAGCCGTTGGCGTCAGAGTGGGTGTTGGTGGCAGCGGCGGCTGCGAGGCGTTCGGCACGCGCAGCCGCGCCCCGGAGAAGACCAGGTTCGGGTTTTGAATGCAGTTAGCGCTCGCCATTGTCCCGGTGCTGACTTCGTACCAGGCGGCGATTCTCGACAGCGTATCGCCCTGGCGCACGACGTAGGTGTTCACCCAGTCCGCCCGAGGCTGGCAGGTGTCGCCCTCAAGATAGCCGCTCAGGTCAATCGGGTAGTTGAGCGTGAGGTTGTGCAGCAGCGCGAACTGGTTCCATTCTTCGGGGGTCAACGGCGTCGGCGGCGCGAAGCCGCAGTCCGCCAGAATTACGCTGTCATTCACCAGTCCATCGGTGCCGAGGTTTTCGGGTGTCGTGAGGCACGCGACGGTGCTGTAACCCGCCGGAACGTGAATCGGGTTGTCTGAGTCGGGGTTAATTATCGCTTCGCCGTCGAGGACGATGAGCAGGAACAGGCTGCCTACGTTGGATGTCAGCCCGTACAGTTCGCGCAGGCGCTGCTGTTCGGCTTCGTCAACTGGCAGCGTCTGTATCAGGATGGTCGAGCCGAGGCGAATGTCAGCACCGTTGGCGTTGATATCAATAGACAGATTTTCCGGACCCTGAATGACGACCGCATCCGGAGCCTGACTGCACTCGGTGTTGAAGCTGGTGCGGAAGTAGAACGCCTGCATCGGCGTGTAGCTGCGCGGCGTATACACCGGCAAACCAATGAGGTCATCGCCCGCCGTCACGTCTTCGAAGGCTACCCAACCGGCGAGGTCGTCGTATGCCGTTCGCAGCCACAGCCCATCTTCGCTGAGCGCATCGGTCAGCAGCGCCGCGCCCGCCGGAATCTCGCTGACGATTTCGGCGTCCGCGCCCGGCTGCTGGTAGAGGCTGGTCGCGGCGAGCGTTTCCACCGCCAGCGGTTCGCCGGGCACAAAGGTATTTTCGGGATCAACGGCGCTTTCCATTTCGGCGTCGCCGATGAGCAGGAAGACCGCGTTCTGACCGGGCAGCGCACCGGGGATATTCGCCTGCGCGTTGATGACGGCGACACCCCACTCGTTCGCCGCCGCGTTCAGCGGAAAGGTGCGAATGGATTGCAGCGCGTTAATCAGCACCTGATCGGCGGGGATACTGAAAGATGGCTCGACCGCCGGATCGGTGAAAGTGGCATTGACGCGGTACGTGCCGTAACAGGCGCTGTTGCGCCCTAGCCCGTCGCAGTTTGTCCCCAACGCCTCGATGGCGGTCTGAACGAAGGATGAACACGTCCCTGTGTCCCCCGGCTGCGCGTGGCTGATCTGCCGTGAAAGTCCCACAGTGAGTAAGAAAAGTACACCTGCAATGAACACGCTGCGCCGATTGAGCATCTGTAGCCTTCCTTACATGCGCTAAGCTGACCACGACCTGTTAATACAATATTATAGGGTGAACGCCCATTATGTGCCAAACCCCCGCCTGATCTGGAAGTGGGGAAAATCGCGGTCATGTAGGGCGACTCACGAGTCGCCCCTACGGAATATGTCCCCACAACGCCCCATTCCCCCTGATCTTGAGGTTGTGGAGGATAGATAGCCTGCCGCTTGCGCTGGTTGGGCGGACGTGCCAAGCTAGTATCCATTTGCGCGTACCAGAGGGCAGCCCCATGATCAGCATTCCAATCCAGAACTTTTATCCCGATGACGCCTCGATCTGCTTTGGCTGCGGGCGCAACAACGCCCACGGGCTGCACATCCAGACCTTCTGGACGGGCGAAGAAGGCATCTCCGATTTTCGCCCGCAGCCCTACCACACCGGCTGGCCCGGCTACGTCTACGGCGGACTGCTCGCCAGCCTGATCGACTGCCACAGCATCGGGACGGCAATTGCCGCCATGTATCAGGCGGAAGGGCGCGCGCCGGACAGCGAGCCGCAGATTCGCTGTGTCACCGGCACGCTGCATGTGGTTTATCTTCAGCCAACGCCCATTGAGGCGGGAATTCATCTGCGCACCCGCATCAAGAGCCTGACAGGGCGCAAAGCCGTCCTGGAAACGGTGCTGACGGCGAATGAGCGCGAGTGCGTGCGCGCCGAAGTCATCGCCGTTCGAGTCAAAGAAGGCTAGACCTCGCGCAACCTTGTGTCGAGTCCATGCGTACAGGGAATCATACTGGACCGTACAGGGAGCTAAAAAGATGCGCCAAGCCTGGGAGTACCTGACGATCTTCCTGCAAGCCGATGCCCGCCGTGAAGCCGATTTCGTGGAGCAGTTCCGCGACTGGAAAGAGGGCATTCCACAGCACACGCCCGAAGCCATGATCCCGCAGTTAAACGCCCTCGGCGAGCAGGGCTGGGAGCTGCTGCACATGCAGCCGGTGTGGCCCGGCGATAAGCGCGACCTGATGATTACCGACACTTCAGGCATGAGACAGTGGACAAGCACATACTTCTGCGTGTTCAAACGACCGACGGCATAAGAGAGTAAGTTAAAAGTCGAAAGTTCAATGGTGTAGGGGCGCAGCACATGCTGCGCCCCTACAAGATATCCTTGATAAAATTGGAGTGGTAACCGTGCTCTACAGTGACGCTGAACTCATACGGGTACAGGTTGAATCGCTGTTTGTCCACGATGCCAGTGGCAGGCTGTTAGCCATTAACGAGCCTGAACCCAGCCAGCCCGCGCCGCGCTTTTTTCTGGGGCGTACATCTCAGGGCAATCTGTGGCGTACCCGCTTCGATTTGCCGCCTGACCTGACCGCCGCGCTGGAGCAGTTGGCGGCTGATGAGCCGGTGATCAGAGATTTGGCTCAACCGCCGCGATACGAAGCGGAGTATCTTCATCTGCTCAATGCGTATCAGCCGCGCGCCACGATATTTTCCGGACCCGCCTACACGCTGCCCACGTTCGATGCGCCAGACCAGGCGGTGCTGATCACGCCTGAGAACAAAACGCTGGTGCTGGCGCATTTCTCATGGCTGTTCACGACGCTGCCGGACTATGCGCCAGTCGCAGCCGTAATTGCGGATGAAGCGGCGGTGGCAGTCTGCTTTTCGTCGCGGCTCGCGGCGGTGGCAGCCGAAGCTGGAGTCAATACCGAGGTCAATTACCGGGGGCGCGGTTATGCGGCGGACGCTGTTCAGGCATGGGCGGCGGCGGTTCGCGCCGGGGGACGACTGCCGCTTTACAGCACGTCGTGGTCGAACGTTGCGTCGCAGAGCGTGGCGAAGAAGCTGGGCGCGGTTCAGTATGGAGCCGATTACAGCATCACGTAATCCGTTTGCGGCTTCTTCACTTCACTTTAAACTTTCTATTTTTCACTTTTCTTCGCCAGCAGCCGCCGGTACAGCGTGTCGAGGTCGCGGGTCAGGCGGGCGATGCCGTAGCGTTCGACGATCAGCGCCCGCAGATGTTCGGCATCCGGCGGCTGACGCAGGGTGGCGAGGATGGCTTCCGCCAGCATGTCCGCGTCGCCGGACGGCACGAGCGCGCCGAGTTTGCCGCCATCGAGAAAATCGGGGATGCCGCCGACCGCCGTCGCCACCACCGGGCAGCCCGTCGCCATCGCCTCGATGACGGTGAACGGCGTCCCTTCGTTGACACTGCTGATCACCAGCACGTTGCTGTCGGCATAAACCGGGGCGACCTCGCGCTGCCAGCCGGTGAAGGTGACCGCGCCGCGAATGCCGAGCCTGTCCGCCTGCGCCTCTAAATCGGCGCGCAGTTCGCCGTCACCGACGATGGTAAAGCGCGCGTCCGGCATCTTAGCCAGCACTTTTGCCGCCGCTTCCAGAAACAGCGCGTGATTTTTCACCGGCACCAGCCGCCCGACAATCGCCACCAGCGGCGCGTCGGTTGGGATGTGCCACGTTTCGCGGAAGGCGTTGGTGTGGCGCGGCGTCCGGGCGAAGGCGTCCAGATCCAGCCCATATCCCATGATGGTGAATTTGTCTCGCGGCGCGACGTGATAGTTGTCGGCGAGATCGGCTCGCTGCCCCTCGGTCAGCGTGATGATGGTGTCGGACACGCGCCCGGCGATCTGTTCGAGCAGGATGAAGAAGCGCGTCTTGAGTGGCGAAAAGTAGCCGTGAAAGACGTGTCCGTGAAAAGTGTGGACGATGACCGGCACGCCCGCCAGCCGCGCCGCCACCCGCCCGATAAAGCCCGCTTTCGCCGTGTGGGTGTTGACGACGTGCGGCTTGAACTGGCGGATCAGGCGGTAGACCTTCCACAGCGTCACGATATCGCGCAGGGGGTGCAGCTCGCGCCCTAGCTCCGGGATCAGGATCGGCGTCACGCCGTGTTCCTCGGCGTAGTAGCTCATATCGCCTTCTTCCGCGCCGACTTTTCCCGCCACCAGCTGGCTTTCATAGTTGGGCGCGCCGAGATGCTCGGTGATGAGCGTGACGTGAATCGCCGGACCGCCGACGTTGAGCCGGGCGACGATGTTCAGAACGCGAATAGGTGAAGTCATAAGAGCGATTGAACCGCCAAGACGCCAAGGACGCAAAGGAATAAAGATTGAACCACAAAGAACACGGAGGACACGGAGGAAAAATAACGCGGCATTCGGGTAGGGACACGACATTGTCGTGTCCGCCTCCTTTGTCCCGGACACGACACCGTTGTGTCCCTACTCCAGGTGTCCTCTGTGTCTCTGTGGTTCATTTCTTCATGAGTCGTTCGTACAGCGTGACCGTTTCATCGATCATCTTATCGACGCTGAAATGAGTCTCCAGCCGTTCCTGTCCCAGCAGACCCATGTGCCTGCGCAGCGGCGCGTCAGCCAGCAGCAGCGCCAGCGATTCCGCCAATCCGTCCTCATCGCCCGGCGGTACCAGCAGCCCGGTTTCGCCGCTGACGACCACTTCGGGGATGGCGCTGACGGCGCTGCCGACGATGGGCAGGCTGTGCCCCATCGCTTCCAGCATCACCAGCCCGAAGCCTTCCCACAGGCTCGGCATCAGGAAGATATCGTAAGCCGCCATCACCCGCGCGCCGTCTGCCCGCCAGCCGAGGAATGTCACCCGGTCTTGCAGGTTGAGCGCCCGTACTTCGGCTTCCAGCGACTGGCGCATGTTGCCTTCACCGGCGATGACAAGCCGCGCGTCTGGGAACTGTTCCGCGATTCTGCCGAAGGCGCGGATGCCATGCGGGATGCCCTTTTGCTCGATCAGGCGGCAGACCATGCCGATGACGATCTGCTCCGGCGGGATGCCGAGTTCCTGGCGCACATCGCGCCGCAGCGCTGCCGGATCGCCCGTCTCCGGGCTGTAGCCATAGTAGATGGTCTGAATGCGATCCTGCGGCACGTCTTCCACGTCGATGCTGAATCGGCGCACCGCTTCGGAAATGGCGATACCCGCGTCGCTCATGCGCCACAGCCAGCGGTTCAGCGCACGCTGGTAGGATTTCAGGCGGAAGGCGTCGTCGTTATGGCGGCTGGAGATAATGACCGGACGGCGCATCAGCCATGCCGAGGGAATGGCGAACAGGTCGGCGTGAAGCAGGTGGGTATGTACGATGTCCGGTTGGCGGGCGCGCAGTTCAACCCACAGGCGGCGGTACAGCCCCAGATCGGCGTTGCCGTGAATTTGCACCCGGCTTGCCGGGATGCCGCGCGCTTCAGCCGCCTGCACCATTTCGTCTACCGGCAGTGAAGGTTCGACCAGCAGCAAAAATTCCGCCTCGACGCCGCGCTGGCGCAAGCCTTCGAGCAGGATGAGCAGGTGGTTTTCCGCCCCGGCTACTCCCTTCACCTTAATGACGTGAACGACGCGCATGACTCGTTACCTGTTGACGTACCATTCGATGGTGCGGGCAAGCCCGGTATCAAAATCGACCACCGGCGCGAAGTCCAGCAGGTCGCGCGCCTTGTCGATGCCCGCCCGCGAATGGAGAATATCGCCCGGACGTGGATCGTCCAGAATCGGATCGAGGTTAGTGCCAAGCTGCCGGTTGAGCTTAGCGACCAGTTCCAGCAGCGTGACCTTCCCGCCGGTTGCCAGATTCATCATCTGCCCGGCGGCGTCCGGCGCTTTGGTGGCGAGCAGGTTGCCGTGAACGACGTTGTCAATGTAGGTGAAATCGCGCGACTGGCTGCCGTCGCCGTAAATGGTCGGCGCGCTGCCGCGTGTCATCGCCGCGATAAACTTGGGAATGACGGCGGCATAGTGCGAGGTTTCATCCTGGCGCGGACCAAAAACGTTGAAGTAGCGCAGCGCCACCGTCTCCAGTCCGTACACTTCGGTAAATGCCTGGCAGTAGTATTCGCCTGCCAGCTTGGAGACGCCGTAGGGCGACATCGGGCGCGGCGGCATCGTCTCCACTTTGTAGTCGCCTTCGATATCGCCGTAAGCGGCGGACGAGGCGGCGTAGATGACGCGCTTGATACCGGCGTCACGGGAGGCGAGCAGCACGTTGAGCGTGCCGGTGACGTTGTACTCATTACTGGTCAGTGGGTCGTCAATGCTGCGCGGCACCGAAGGCAGCGCCGCCTGATGAAAGACGTAATCCACGCCCTCAAAAATCGGCGGCAGCGCCTCGCAGTCAGTGATGCTGACTTCGTGGACTTCGAGATCGCCCGTCAGGACAGCCAGGTTCTCGCGCTTGCCGGTGCTGAAATTGTCGATGATGCGGACGCGGTGACCCTCACGCAGCAGTCGGTCTGCGATATGCGAGCCGATGAAGCCTGCGCCCCCGGTGACGATGTAGGTTTCTGGCATAGAAGCTCCCCGTAGGGACACGATACCGTCGTGTCCGTGATGACCATAAATGAATGCAATTATCGGCAGCGACGTTCAGATACCGTTGTGTCTGGTTAGTCGGCTGCCGGTGCAGCGACCTGGTACTTGCGCCGGATCGTCATCATCAGCACGAACAGGATGCCGAGCAGCACCAGCCCCGATACACCCAGCGCCAGCGCCCGGTCAGGCGGCTCGATGCTGACCAGAAAGCCGAGTCCGCCGAAAAAAACACACGCGCCGTACAGGATGAAGATCGTCCGGCGCTGGCTCAAGCCCACGCTCATCAGGCGGTGCGACGAGTGATCCTTGCCGCCCTGCATCGGCGGTCGCCCTTCGAGAATGCGCGTGAACACCACCAGGCAGATGTCGAAGATCGGCAGCGCCATCACCAGCAGCGGCACCATCCAGGTGACGCCCAGCGGCTGGGTGCCAAATTCGAGCTTGATGCCGAGCACCGCCAGCACGAATCCGAGCACCAGCGATCCCATATCGCCCATGAAGGTGCTGGCAGGGTTGAAGTTGTAGATCAGGAAGCCGATGGCGCTGCCCATCAGCGCGGCGGCGAGCGAACTCACCAGCGTGAGCTGTTCGTTGAAGGCGATCAGGGTGAAGAAGCCGCCAGCTATCGCGGTCACTCCGGCAGCAAGACCGTCCATGTTGTCGAGAAAGTTGATGGCGTTGGTGATGGCGACCACCCACAGGATGGTCAGCGAATAGTCGATGATGGGGGCGTTGAAAAGCTGAATGTGGATACCGGCGGCGATCAGCACGATGGCGGCGACGGTCTGGGCGATCAGGCGGATGCCGATGCCCAGGTTGTAGCGGTCATCTGCCAGCCCGACCAGCGCCAGAAATGCCGCGCCGGTGAGCACCGCGCCGAACTCGATCAGATGCTGCGGCGGGCTAAACAGCAGCAGCGACACGGCGAAGGCGACGTACATCGCCAGACCGCCCATCAGCGGCTTGTGGTCGCTGTGGATATTGCGCTGGCTGGGGATGGCGACCACGCCCAGGCGCAGCGCCAGCGCGCGCGACAGCGGCGTGAGTCCCAGCGACATGGCGAAGCCGACCACCAGAATTGGCAGGAATAACATGGTGTCCATGAGGACGATCCCCTAGCAAAATGCCTCATGCAGTATAGCGCAGTTTTATTTTAGAAGTAGGGTTTGCATGTGCGGCAGGCGAGGCGAAAAGCGAAGAAAAGAATCAACGCAAAGCCGCAAGGGAGAAGAAAAAGGCGCAAAGTAAAAAACGATACTGAACCACAAAGGACATAAAGGACACCTGGAGTAGGGACACGACACCGTCGTGTCCGGGACAAAGGAGGCGGACACCACAATGCGGTGTCCCTGCCGGAATGCCGCGTTATTTCCTCCGTGTTCTCCGTGTCTCTGTGGTTCAATACTTTTTCTTTGCGCCTTTGCGTTAATTTTTTCCTCACACCCCCAGCAGCTTGCGCCCGATCCAGATGAGCACGCGGTCGGGCAGCAGATGCGCCAGCGGCGGCGCGAGCATCGCCTCCAGCCCGACAGCATAGCGCAGGCGCGGCGAACGGCTCTCGATGATGCGCCGGACGGTTTTGGCGACCGGCAGCGGGTCGGGCGCTTCCTGCGCCCACTTTTGCAGCAGTTGGATGGCGCGCCCCCGCGCAGGCTCGTAATCCTCGATCACCGGCGCGGTATAGCGCTGGGTGCTGATGATGTTTGACCGGTAAAAGCTGGGCTGCACGCTGCTGACTTTGATGTTGAACAGCACCGTCTCGTAGCGCAGGCTTTCGGTATAGGCTTCCAGCGCGAATTTGCTGGCGCAGTAAAAGGCTTCGAAGGGCCACGCCGCCCGCCCAAGCCCGGAACTGATGTTGATGATCTGCCCGCTGCGGCGCTGGCGCATGTGCGGCAGCGCGGTTCTGGTCATGCTGACCACGCCAAAAAAGTTCGTCTCAAAAATCCATCGGGCTTCTTCCAGCGTTGTTTCTTCGATAGCAC
This sequence comes from Aggregatilineales bacterium, assembly GCA_030834905.1. GTDB lineage: Bacteria > Chloroflexota > Anaerolineae > Aggregatilineales > Phototrophicaceae > Flexifilum. The sequence goes on from JAUQWZ010000021.1 coordinate 378,781, forward strand.
CGGCGAGATCGACTCCGGCATTGTTCACCAGCACGTCCAGCGATCCGGCGCGCTCGATTACCGATGTGACGCACTGCTGCGCCGAAGATTCGTCGGTCACGTCCAGCCGCAGCATCGTGAAGCCGTCGGCGTTTTCGCTGGTCGGGCTGCGGCTGGTGCCAAAGACGGTGTAGCCCTGCTGTGCCAGATATACGGCAGTGGAGCGCCCAATGCCGGAACTTGCGCCGGTGATCAGGATGGTTTTGGAACTGGTCATCTGGTTTTTGCATCCTCCTAAATCCGCGCCTGTTCCCGCCGAAATTTCAGGAACAAGATTGTCAAAACCGCCATCATGTCATTAACATGGTAATGTAACTGGTGATTGGAAAGTTGGGTGATGTCAATTCAACGCCGCGAAATACGACAGGTACTCCTGATTACACTGATCCTGAATCTGGTTGTTGCTTTTAGCAAGATCGCCGTTGGGCTGATCAGCGGCGCGATCTCGATCACCGCGGACGGCTTTCACTCGCTGATGGATGGCTCGTCGAATCTCATCGGGCTGATTGCCAATCGTATCGCCGAGCAGCCGCCGGACGAAGATCATCCTTACGGGCACCGCCGTTTCGAGACTATTGCCGCGCTGGGCATTGGCGTCCTGCTGCTGGTGACCGCCTGGGAAATTATCAGCAGCGCGCTGGAACGACTGCAATCGAACCAACAGCCGGAGATTACACCGCTGACGTTCGCGGTGCTGCTGGGCACGCTGGTCATCAATCTTTTCATCAGCCGCTACGAACGGCGCGAGGGCGAGCGCCTCAAGTCAGAACTGCTGATCGCCGACGCTGCCAACACCAGCGCTGACGTGTTCGTGACGCTATCGGTGCTGGCGAGCATGGTGCTGGTGTCGCTCGGCTTCGTCTGGGCTGACCCGGTCGCGGCGCTGATCATCGTCGTGCTGATCGGGCGGGCGGCGTGGCAGGTGCTGCGCTCGACCGGCGGCGTGCTGGTCGATACCGCGCCGTTTGCATCCGAAAAGCTGATCGAGCTGGCGCAGTCTATCCCTTCGGTTGACCGAATCGTGCGGGCGCGCAGCCGTGGACCCGCCGACGCCGCCTATATCGACATCGACGTGATGGTTCCGCCGGAAATTACCGCTGAACACACCGCCGCCATTGCTGATGCGATCCGCCAGACGATGGTTGAGCATTTACCCGGCGTGGTCGAGGTTGAGATCCATTTTATCCCGGCACCCAATGCCGAGCCGGACTATGCCCTGGCAGCCCGCGCCCGCGCCGATGCGCTTGGGCTTTCGACGCACGAGGTGCGCGTCACCGCTGGACCCGATGGCAGGGTGCTGGAGATGCACGTCGAGGTGCCGCCCGGTCAGACGCTGGAGCAGGCGCACGAACAGGTCAGCCGCCTTGAAGACGACGTGCGGGCGCAGCTTCCCGACCTGGACGACGTGGTGACGCATATCGAGCCGTCGCTGATTGTCGAGACCGATCACTGTCCCGCCGCTGAAGAAGACGCCATCATCAGCAGCGCTCAGGCGGTGCTGCGTCAGAACTACCCGGCGGTAGACTGGCATCATTTTCGCGTCTCTTCGCTGGACGATGGCATTGCCCTGATGATGCACGCGACACTGCCTGCCTTGACCTCGGTGGAGGAAGCGCATCAGATTGCCGAATCCGCCGAAGTGCTGATGCGCGCCGATCTGCCAAGCCTGCGCCGGGTGACTATCCACACCGAGCCGCCAGAATGAATTGCCTCCGTTAAAACCTTCCGCTATAATCTTTGTTGCAATGTTTGATTGAGCGCAAGGATTCCGGCATGTTTGGCAAGCGATTTTGCTGCTTCATCCTGTTCGCGCTGGTATTGGCAGCCTGCAACCTCAGCGCGTCACCGCCCACGCCGACCGCTGCCCCCTTCACGCAAATCCCCCTGATCATCCCGACTCAGCCCGTCATATCCGATCCTAATCAGCTCCTTACGCCAGTTGGCAGCACCCTTCCGGTCGAAGGGCTGAACCCCAACTGCCCGCTGCCCGCCGGTTGGGTGACCTATGTGGTTGAGGGGGGCGACAGCATGGGGCTGCTGGCGGGGCAGACCGACAGCACCATTAACGAGCTTACCCAGGCGAACTGTATGGATAACCCGGATTCGATCTACGTCGGGCAGGTGCTGTATGTGCCCAGACCGCCGGTTGTCAGTCAATAACAGGGGCATAATATATGATGGCGCAGGATATGAGTCCGCTGGTAGACAGTTCCCCGGATGAACCGGCTGCCAGCGCGCCAGTTGAGCAGCCCGCCGCGCCGTTCAATCGGGTACACGTCATCATCAATCCGGCGTCGGGGCAGGATCGACCAATTCTCGGCACGATGAACAACGCCTTTCATCGGGCAGGCATTGACTGGGACATTTCGGTGACCAAACAGCAGGGCGATGCTTTCCGTCTCGCCCGGTCAGCGGTCACTGCCGGGGTGAATGCGGTGGTGGTGTACGGCGGCGATGGCACCGTTATGGAAGTCTCCAACGCGCTGGGTGGGACGGATGTCCCGCTGGCGATCATCCCCGGCGGGACGGCGAATGTCATGTCGGTTGAACTGGGCATCCCCGGCGATCTCGCCGAGGCGCTGGCGCTGGTGTGCAGTGATGTCGGCGTAGTTCGGGCGGTCGATATGGGCAGCGTGCGCGACCAGAAGTTTATGCTGCGGCTGGGGATTGGCTTCTGGGCGGAGGTCACCAGAAACGCTGCCCGCGAAGCGAAAAACCAGATGGGCAACCTCGCCTATATTCTGTCCGCGGTTCAGCAGTTGGGGAAAGTCGAAAACGCCCATTACCAACTGTGGCTGGACGGCGAAGCAGTTGAGATTGACGGCGTCGCCTGCATGATCGCCAATTCCGGCAATCTTGGTCTGCCGGGGATGAAGCTCTCAAAAAAGATTGACGTCAGCGATGGGCTGCTGGATGTGGTCATCGTCCGCGCGACTGACGTCGGCACGCTGCTGTCGCTGGCGGCGAATGCGTTTGGCGTGGTCGATAACCTGCCGCACTGGCAGGCGCGCGAGATCGAGCTTCACAGCGATCCGCCGCAGTCCATCGAATGTGACGGCGAGATGCTGGAGCCAACTCCGGTCGCGGTGCAGGTGCTGCCGCAGTCGCTCAAGGTGATCGTGCCCCGGTCTGCTGTTCCACTGCCGCCGCTGTAAAGGCAGTCCATGTCTGACGTGACCACAGGCAAGGTGACTATCCCGACGGACGCGAGTCACGCCGCTGGCGGACAGCCAGCGCCCGAAATCACCCACCCTGAAATCGAGCTGCACCATCCCGAAGCCCCCGAAGTGATCGCGACGACCAGAGATGCGCGCGAGCCAAGCCTGCGCAAGCAGCTTCTGCACCTCACGCAGCAGCTTCGCAAGCAGGGGCTGGTCACGACGCTCATCGAAGGCTTCGATCAGGTGGTTCGTCTGCTGACGGGCGCGCCCACGCGCCGCTTTAGCCAGTATTCCGGCGTTTTGTCGCTGGGCGGGCAGGTGAGCCGCCGGGGAGTCACTCGACTGCGCCAGCGCGGTTTCACGGCGGTGGTCAATATGCGCGGCGAATACGACGAGCAGCGGCACGGTTTCGCGCCCGAACACTACTGCCACCTGCCGACGGTTGATAACCACGCTCCCACGCTGGAGCAGCTGCGAAACGGCGTAACTTTTATCGCGCAGGAACTGGACGCCGGGCGCGGCGTCTATATCCACTGCTGGGAAGGCGTCGGGCGCGCGCCGACGATGCTCGCCGCTTATCTGGTCAGCACCGGCATGAAGCCCGCCGAAGCGTGGGCGCGGATTAAGGCGGTGCGTCCGTTTATCCGCCCCTCGCTGCCGCAGCTTCACCAGGTCGATCTGTTCGCCGCCGAATGTGGCGACGCTGACAAACGCCCGATTTCCGAACGGCTGCCGCGCTCCCCAAAGCACACCCGAACGCTAAGCGGAAGCATCAGCGGAACGGCGCGATAGCGCATTGTCTCCCCGCCCCATCGCATGAACGCGGTTGCGCGGTTGATCTTTCCATACCATAATGCAACTGTTCCTGAACAATAAGGATGGGGCGCATATGCTGAAAAAACTGCGTCTGGTCTTGAGTCTCTGCTTACTGCTGTTGGTGCTGGCTGTGCCTGCCGTTGCGCAGGAAAACGGACTCCCACAGCAGATCGAGCTTCCCGACGGATTCACGATTTCGGTGCCTGCCAACTGGACGCAGCAGGCGGATACGTCGCTCGGCGGGACGCTGCTTGAAGGGACTCGTGCCACGGCGCGGGTATTCACGCCTGCCGCGCTTGCCGCCATAACCGAGATTGACGCCAGCGCCCCTCTCGCCGATATCCTGGTCATTCTGTATCGGGATTTTGCCGTCGAACGTGCCCGTGAGAGCCAGATCGAAGCGCTGACGCTGGGCGACCATCCTGCCGCCAGCTATCGCTACAGCAGTGGTGCTGAAGAAGGCTTGTTCATTGTCGTTGATTTCGGCGCGGGTGCTTACGGTCTGTTTGAATATGTGGCGGCGTCCGGGCTGTTGGATGAACAGCTTCAACTTGCCAAGTCCATCGCCACCACCTTTGCTGAAAACATCGTTGAGGTTGATCCCAAAACCGGACTGCCGCAGGCTGTACCGGCGGGCGCGGCGACGCCGATAACCACCGCTGGTGGCGCGGCTTGTCTGGTCAGCACGACCACTGAGGGGACCGCTGCCCTGCATGTCGGTCCGGGCGAAAACCGGGCGATAGTGTCCTTTCTGCCGCCAACTGGCGTTTACACGGTCACGGGACGGTTCGTTTTAGAGGATGGCAGCGAGTGGTTCCAGCTCAATAAGGATGAAATCCCCTCTGCCGCCGTCGCCAACGAAGTGTGGCTGGCGCGCGCGCTGGTCGATGAACAGGGGGACTGCGACGCGGTCGCCAATGCATCCGAGCCGCCGATTATTCCCAACAGCAATATTCCGCCGCTGGAACCCAGCAGCGAGCAGGGGGAGTCGGTTGCCGAAACGACGGTGCCGGTTGAGGGAGGACTGCTGCCGACCAGCGGCTCGTGGACGCTGACCTTCGCGCCGACGACGCCGGTTTCCTGCCTGGATACCGAAACAGTCCACATCGAAAGCTCGCAGTTGTGGGATACCACGCCGTTTGTCGCCCGCCTGATCACCGCGCCGGACGGCAGCACCTTTGTTTACGGGGCGAATACCTTCACCCGCAGCGCCCCCAGCACGTACAGCGGCTCGTTTACTTTTGAGGGCGGCGCGAATACCCAGGTGCGCTTCGACGTGATTTCGGGTTCCGAGATGCTCGGTCAGGTGGTGTACAACGAAACGGTCAACGGCAGACCATGCAGCGCCACCGGCACGCTTTACGTCCATCGGAATTAGGTCTGGTCTGGCGCAGGGCTATGCTCGAAAAACCCAATCTTCAGGACGAGAGTATCGCCGCCTGCCTGCGCGAAAAGTACGGCATTGCGGTCGCTCATCTGGACTTCCTGCCGCTTGGGAACGACTCCAGCGCCTGGGTCTACCGGGTGGATGCTGGCGGCGGCGTTTATTTTCTCAAAGTCAAAAGCGGGTATTTTTCCCAGTCCAGCCTCAGCGTTCCGCGTTATCTGCGCGATCAGGGCATCCGGCAGGTGGTCGCCCCGCTGCCAACGCTGGCGGGAACGTTGTTTGCGCGCCTTGAACAGTTCAGCCTGATCCTGTACCCGTTTATCGACGGGCGGGTGGGGATGGACATGGGCTTATCAGATCGCCAGTGGACGGAATTTGGCGCGGTACTTCAGAAGATTCACGCCGCCCCCTTGTCCGACTGGCTGGCAGCCCAGCTTCGGCGCGAGGACTTTGTGCCGAAATGGAGCGACGTCGTGCGCGTCCTGTCCTCAGGAATTGACGAACCCTTTGCCGATCCCTACCAGCGCGAGCTGGCGGCATTCTGGCGTCAGCGCCGTCACGAGATCGCGGCGATTGTGAGCCGGACGGAAGCGCTCGGACAGATGCTTCAACAGCAGCCGCTGCCGCTTCTCCTCTGCCACGCCGATATCCATACTGCCAACATCCTGATCGATCAGGCTGACCGGCTGTATTTTGTCGATTGGGATGAAGCGCTGCTCGCCCCCAGAGAGCGCGATTTGATGTTCGTCGTCGGCGACGATTTAACCCAGACCAGTCAGGCGGCGCTGTTCTTCGACGGCTACGGCAGCGCCGAGATCAATGCGCTGGCGCTGGCGTACTATCGCTACGAATGGGTGGTGCAGGAAATTGGCGATTTTGGCGAGCGTGTGTTCCTGATGCCGGAACTTGGCGCGGCGACCAAAGGCGATTCGGTGCGCGGCTTTCGCCAGTTGTTCGATCCCGGCGACGTAGTCGAAGCAGCGTATAATCTGGATTGACTCTTAAACACCATGAGTCCTATACTTCATTAAGAAGCGAGGGCGCAGCCTGTAATGTGCGTCCTCTTCTCGATTCTATTGCTATCGCGGCGCGCCGTACTGATGAGGTGTCGGCTGCGCCTCAGCTACATTTGCAGGTGAAAACCAAGATGCGCGAGCTGCTGCAAGACCGCTTTCCTCTTATGTCCGTTCTCCGCCGTGAATTCGCAGGCTACGACCGCAGCCAGCTTCGTGCCGACGTGCTGGCGGGTATCACCGTGGCGGCGGTTGCGCTGCCGCTGGCGCTGGCGTTTGGCATCGCTTCCGGCGTGACGGCGGCTGCCGGTCTGGTGACCGCGATTCTGGCGGGGTTTATCATCGGCGGCTTGGGCGGCGCAGGCTACCAGATTTCGGGTCCTACCGGCGCGATGGCGGCGGTGCTGATCGTGCTGGCGAATCGCTACGGCTTGGAAGGCGTCTGGGTTGCCGGGCTGCTGGCAGGGGTGATGATCTTTCTGCTCGGCGTCTTTGATCTCGGTCAGTTGGTCAATTTCATTCCAACTTCCGTCATCGCCGGGTTCACCAGCGGTATCGCCCTCATCATCTTCATCGGTCAGCTTGATAACCTGCTCGGCGTTCAGACCGGAGCCGCCGAAAACGCGCTGATCACGCTCAGCCACTATCTGAAGTTTGACTTCACCCCGAATTGGGTGGCGCTTGGGTTGAGCGTGCTGACCATCGTCATCATGATTATCTGGCCCCGGAAATGGGGCGCTCGTTTTCCTGGCTCGCTGTTCGCGCTGATCGTCGTCACCGCGGGCGCGGTCATCTTCAGCCTGGATGTGCCGGTGATCGGCAGCATCCCACAGACTATCCTGCTCGATCAGCGGCTGCTGCCCGCCAATATCCCCTGGGATCACTTTGGCGAGTTGATCGCGCCCGCGCTCTCGATTGCCGCTCTGGGCGCGATTGAGAGCCTGTTAAGCGGCGCGGTTGGCGGTCGTATGATCGGTGAAAAGATGGTTTCTAATCAGGAACTTATGGCGCAGGGTATCGGCAATATCGTCATTCCTTTCTTCGGCGGCGTTCCGGCAACGGCTGCCATTGCCCGCACCAGCGTCGCCATTAAAAGCGGCGGGCGCACGCGGGTGGTGAGCATCGTCCATTCGCTCATTCTGTTGATGGCGGCGCTGGTGCTGGCGCCCGTCCTCTCGCGCGTGCCGATGGCGGCGCTGGCGGGCGTGCTGGCAGTGACCGCGTTCCGCATGAACGAGTGGGAAGAAATCCGCCACATTTTTAAGCGGCGTTTCAAAAGCGCCATCTTCGCTTTTATCACGACGATGGTCGCCACTGTCGCGCTCGATCTCACCCAGGCGATCATCGTCGGGGTAGGTCTGTCGGCGCTGATCTTCGTCTTCCAGATCAGCCGGTCGAAAGTGATCGTCATGCCGGTTTCCGAGGAAAAGATGCGCAGCGACGGCTACGAGATGAAAACCAGCGGCGAACGCATTGCCGTTGCCTACATCATCGGGCCGCTGTTCTTCGGCAGCACGACGCTGTTCAACGAAGCCATGGAAGATCTCGACAGCTATCAGAGTGTTATCCTCAGCCTGCGCACAGTGCCGCTGCTGGATACAACCGGCATTGGCGCGATTGAAGACCTGATCGAACGCATCGAGGCGCGCGGCGGCACTGTGTTCCTGACCGGATTGAACGAACCGGTGCGGCGCTATCTGGAGCGTGCGGGTATCCTCAGCGCCCTGGGTGAAGACCACGTCTTCTGGAGCGCTTTCGAGGCGATTGTCGCGATTGACCATCTCCATGCGGGCAAGCATCCAACGGATGAAATTGCGGCAGCCCCGGCAACCTGACGCGGCGAAATGCCGCCATGTTACAATGTATTTCGACCTGGGGTAAGAATTCTATCCAGCCTGCGTCTGATCTATGTAGAGTAGGCTGGATTCTTGAAATAAGAGGTTGCTATGCGAGAGCCAATCACCCTTACCGATGACAATCTTGACTCAGTGCTGAATACCGATAAGCCGGTTCTGATCCTCGTTACCACGGGCGAAGGACTGCGCGGTGATTTCAAAGTGGCGTTCAACAAGCAGGCTGCCGATGACACCGGTATGACCTATGCCCGGCTCGATCCGTCGAAGAACCCGGCGGCGGCGGCGCGGCTGAACGCGGGCGAGAAAGCAGTGCTGGTGGGTTGGTATTGTGGTGAGGAAGTGGTGCGGCGTCTGCGCCCGTGGGGGACAGACCTGCCGCTGGCAATCGAGATGCTTCAGGAAACAGCCCGTACTCGTAATCCGCAGATAGAGCAAACAGACGAGGAAAGTGAGACTCAGGTGGAAGAGAAACAGCAGGTAGTAGTTAGCGCGCCGATTACGGTGACGGATGCAACCTTTGAGCAGGAAGTGCTGAACAGCGAGCTTCCGGTGCTGGTTGATTTTTGGGCGGAATGGTGCGGTCCATGTCGCATGGTCGCGCCAGTGCTGGAAAAGCTGGCGGGTGAATTCGCCGGTCAGATCAGGATCGCCAAGGTGAACGTAGACGAGAACCCCGGTCTGTCGCAGGCGTTCCGCATCCAGAGTATTCCGAACCTGATGGTGGTGAAAGAGCGCACTATGATCTTTAACCAGCCAGGCGCGCTGCCCGAAGCGGCGCTGCGCGACCTCATCCAGCAGGCAATCGCGCTGGAGATCCCCAAGGAAGAGCAGCCCCAGCCCGAGCAGTAAGATCGCAAAATGCCTTCAAGGGCGGGTTATTCCCGCCCTTTTTGTTTTCCGTCGGCTAATCGCCTGCTATCGTCATGTCTGCGTACTCAGGCATTCCGGCTTCGTTTTCCTTTGAGTTGACGCCAATCCGGTGTCGGAAGCTCAGTTCCCCGCCAAATCAGCCGGTCACGCCGAGGATCAGACCAGTCACCACAAGAAGCCGCCCGCCTCTCTTTTCCCCCTTCTCCACGTCTCTCTGTTAGAATAGCCGCGTCTTGTGAATCGCTGGAAGTCATTTACCCATGCCGCGCAGCTATATCATTCGCCATGCCGAGCCGCTGGATGCCCGGGGCTACATTACCCTCATCAAGGATATTCTGAGCGAAACGCCGCGCGTGGATACGCCCTATGCCCCCGATGAATTCAACCCCTCGTTTGAGCGCATTCGCGACCGGATCATGGAAGTGCGGGCGACTGATAACTCGCTGTTCCTGGTGGCGGAGGCGGAACACGAGGTCGTCGGCGCGCTGACCTGCGGCGGCGGCACGCTGCACGCCGACCGCCATATGACGGCGCTGGGCGTTTACGTGGCGCGTGACTGGCGCGACTGCGGCATCGGTGGGGCGCTGCTGGCGGAAGCGGTCAGGTGGGCGAAAGCCAGCCCGGTGGTGGAACGGGTCGAACTGGAAGTGTATGCCCGGAATGCCCGCGCCATTCATCTGTACGAAAAACATGGGTTTGAACATGAGGGGCGCAAGCGCCGCCTCTACTATCAGGATGGCGAGCCAATGGATATGCTGATCATGTCACTGCTGCTTGAGAAGAAACGTGGCTGAGAGACAATCGTTATTCGCGCGTATCGGAACGCTTGAACCAGCGCCGCCGTGGGGACTGGGCGCGGCGCTTGGTACTGTGCTGGTCGCCTTCGTGCTGGTCGTCGCCGGGACGACGCTGGCGCTGGTTTGGCTGGAAGGACGACCTTTCGCCGAACTTGCCGGATGGACGCTGGCGGGGGGCATCACGACGGTATTCGTGCTCCAGACGCGCCGCCGCCCGAACGAACGGGCTGCGCTCAGGCTGGGCGCTGGCGGACCGCCGCTGCCGTTCGTGATGTTCCTCTGCCTGGGCTTCGCGCTGCTGTTCGATCTGGCGAGTCTGGCGGTGACGGGCGAGTTTCTGTCCGCGCCGGAACTGCTGGCGATCAATCTGCGCGCCGGTGGGCTACTGGAGTGGGGATTCGCCATCGGCTTTATGCTGCTGGTGCAGCCTCTCGCCGAGGAACTGGTCTTTCGCGGGGTGGGCTTTCCGGCGCTGAGGACGGCGCTCGGCGCGTGGCTTGGGCTGATCGCCTGCGCCGGGCTGTATGCGCTGTTTCACCTGCTGGCGTACCCGCCGAATTATGACGGTGTCGCTGGTATTACGCCGATCTGGTACGGGCTGGCGCTGCCGTTTCTGCAAGGGCTGATCATCAGCGCGGTACGGGCGCACTCCGTCAGCACGCGGGCGGCGATGGCGGCGCACGTCGCCTTCGGCATCTTCGCGGTGGTCAAGCTGCTGGTGGGGTGAAACGGAGCAAAAAAGAAGTAAGGAAAGTAAAGAAAGTGAGAGAAGTACTGAGTGCTGAGCAAGGGCGCGAACTTCTCTGCGTACTCTGCGATCTCTGCGGTTTGAGCTTTTTTGAGGCTTGCAGTTGAAAACAATTGTCGTTGCTTCGACCAACCCGGTCAAAATACAATCGGCGCTGCTTGGCTTCCAGCGCATGTTTCCTGATGAGGTGTTCCACGCCGAAGGGGTTGCTGCGCCTTCGGGCGTGCCCGACCAGCCTACCGGCGACGCCGAGACGCTGCAAGGGGCGCTGGCGCGCGCCAGCGCTGCCCGCGATCTCGCCCCACAGGGCAGTTACTGGGTCGGCATTGAGGGGGGCGTCACCGACGACGGCAGCAGCGATGCCGCAGGCGGTATGATGGCGTTCGCTTGGGTGGTGGTGCTGACTCGCGACCGGATAGGCAAAAGCCGCACCGGCGCGTTCTACCTGCCGGATGAGATCGCCCGGTTGGTGCGCGGCGGCATGGAACTAGGACACGCCGATGACGTGATGTTCGGACGCTCGAATTCCAAGCAGCAGGATGGCTCGGTTGGCTTGCTGACCGGCGGCGTGATTGATCGCACCCTGTACTATGAACACGCCGTAGTGCTGGCGCTGATTCCGTTTCTGAACCCACATCTAAGCTTTTGAGGCTCATTTGGCGTGAGTTGACTCGGCTGTTCGACAGCGCTAAACTCTATTTGACCGTTTAAGTAAATTCAAAAGGCAAACCTATGAACCTGCTGGTGATTGGCGGCACGCGGTTCGTTGGGCGGCATTTTGTCGAGGCGGCACAGGCGCGGGGACACACTATCACCCTGTTTCATCGCGGCAAGAGCAATGCCGATCTGTTCCCGGAGGTTGAGAAGATACTCGGTGATCGCGAGCTGGATCTGGACAAGCTGAAGGGGCGGCACTGGGACGCGGTTCTGGATACCTGCGGCTATGTGCCGCGCGTGGCGCGCCTGTCGGCTGAGGCGCTGGCGGACGCAGTCGATCATTACGTGTTCATCTCGACAATTTCGGTTTACGCCAACCCGGTTCAGGCGGGAGCCAACGAAGACGCGCCGCTGGAGACGATGGCAGACGAAACCAGCGAAGAATTTTCGGAACACTACGGGGCGCTGAAAGTCCTGTGCGAGCGCGCCGTTGAAGCCGCGCTGCCGGGGCGCGTCCTGATCGTGCGTCCGGGAATGATCGTCGGTCCGCATGACCCAACCGACCGCTTCACCTACTGGATGGCGCGGGCGAAGAAAGGCGGCGAAATCCTCGCGCCCGGCGAGCCAGAGCGACAGGCGCAGATGATCGACGCGCGCGATCTGGGCGCGTGGCTCGTCCACCTGATCGAGCGCAGGCAGGTCGGCACCTTCAATGCCACCGGTCCGGCGGAGACGCTGACATGGGATGCCATGCTGAACACCTGTCAGACCGTCGCCGGCAGCGAGGCAGCCTTTACCTGGTTGAGTGACGCCTTTTTGCAGGCGCAGGAAGTGCCGATGGAACAGCTTCCGTTCTGGGTGCCGGAGCCGTATGACGGCGTGTTTGCCGTCAGCGTGCAGCGGGCGCTGGATGCCGGGCTGACTTATCGCCCGCTGGCGGATACCGTCCGCGATACCCTCAACTGGATCACGCAGCTTGATCGCCCGCTGCAAATTGGACTTGATCCCGCGCGCGAAGCCGAACTGCTGGCGGCGTGGAAGGCGCAGGCGGCGAGGGGATAGCAGGATATGCTGCGGGGCGGTTCGGCGTTCATGCAATATCCAGACAGCCCTGCATCTTTCCCAAAATTGCCCCCGGCGCAAAATTGGCGGCTATAATCCAGGCTGTAGGCGTTCCCCACCGCTGACAGATGCGCGATGGATGCTGCATACACTGATCGCTCGAATCACCTTCCATGAGCGCTGGCACTTCTGCCGAGGGCACGATGTCGCTGCTAATCCAAACTCCACGACTGGATTTATTTCCCTGTCCGCCGCAGGCTGCGCGAACCGCCTATGGCGGCAAGCGCCAGTTGGAAAGCCTGTTTGGGGCGCAGATCGCCAGTGACTGGCTGAGCAAAGAGGCGCGCGGCTTGATCACCTATTACGCCCAGTGGCTGGAGCATGACCCGAAGATGCTGGGATGGGGCTTGTGGCTGCTCAAACACCGCGCCGACCGGGTGATCATCGGTTCATCGGGGTTCAAGGGCAAGCCCGATTACCACGGACAGATCGAGATCGGCTACGGCATCGGCTCGTCATACTGGCGGCAGGGCTACACCTTTGAGGCGGCGGCGGCGCTGGTGGACTGGGCGTTTCAGCAGCCGGGTGTGCGGCGCATTATCGCCGAATGTCTGGTCAACAATACCGGGTCGATCCGTATTCTGGAAAAGCTCGGCATGACGCGCACTGGCATTGAAGTCGATTACATCAAGTGGAAGCTCGACAAAGCCTGACTAACCGAGTGGAGTTTATCCAACCAACATGGGCAGCTTAAACGGAACTGGCGGCTGGTATTCGTTTGAAGGTGGTAAAACTATCGGCGCGCGCGGCAGCGAGGGCGGCACGATTGTGCGCGACGAAGAACACGGCGACGGCGCGCGCATCACGCTGGAGCGCGAGACGCTGCACCGGGTGCCGTTCGCCATCACCTGCGGCATTTACGGCTGGATGGTACACACCCGCTTTTTCGCCGATGAGCCGACCGCATTCGATGCCTTTGACTCGATGCGGCGCTCAATAGGCACCATCCTGACGCTGCTGGCGCGTGAACCGGACGGCGACTCGGTCTCCGAAGCAATCGACGAGTTCGTGGAGAAGTACCCTTAGCGACGATAGTATTTTTCGCCATCGTATGTTCGTCGCCTCATGCAGCGCCAACGCGATAGGCGTCTTTGTGCGTTTATTCGATGGGCTGCGCCGTTACTGCGAGAGGCAGTGTGAGCTTGTCCCGATCATGCTTGCCAAAATTGAAAATGGCAAAGCCGACAACTCGACCATCTACCGTTCGGCGCTCAAACAAATCGTCGTCAATTTCCTCTAAGCTGGCGGGGGCTTCTTCGAAGGTGACTTCTAGGAAATCACCCTCCTGGTCATACCATACTTTCACTGCTGCCATATCACGGTTCCCTTCTTCTGACGGCTGCTGAAGAATACAGTGAGAACAAAAGCATCATTGTCCAGCATCTTAACGGCAACGAGCATGTATTTCTTCATTGGACACGGCGTGTATTCCTTTGCGGCGTGGCGGCTCAAACTGCTTTTTGCGGTATCATTTCCAATATAGATTCCATTTTGTGGAGATCACAATGCCTTATGAGATGATTTTAACCGAAACGCCCGCGCCCGGCGTCGGGCTGGCGCGGCTCAATCGCCCGCAGGCGCTGAACGCCCTCAACAGCCAGATTACCCGCGAAATCTTCGACGCGCTTGAAGCCTTCGACCGCGACGACAGCATTGGCTGCATCATCCTGACCGGCAGCGATAAAGCCTTCGCCGCCGGAGCCGACATCAAGCAGATGGCTGACACCGACGCCGTCGGCATGATGGGTGACGACTTCACCGACTGGTCGCGGATGTCGCGCGTGGGCAAGCCGATCATCGCGGCGGTCAGCGGCTGGGTGCTGGGCGGCGGCTGCGAGATGGCGATGATGTGCGACCTGATCGTCGCCTCGGAGACGGCGAAATTCGGACAGCCGGAGATCAGCATCGGCATTATACCCGGCGCGGGCGGCACGCAGCGCCTGACGCGGGCTGTCGGTAAGGCGGTGGCGATGGAAGTGATGCTCGGCAGCCGTAACCTGACCGCCCTGGAAGCCCAGACCGCCGGGCTGGTCAACTGGGTTGCGCCCGTCGAGACGTATCTTGACGAAGCGATCCAGCTTGCCAGCAAAATCGCCGAAATGCCGCGCGTCGCCGTCCGGCTGATTAAAGACGCGGTCAACAAGGCGGAAGAACTGCCGCTGTCTGCCGGGCTGGATTACGAGAAGCGCAATTTCTATCTCGCCTTCGCTACCGAAGATAAGACCGAAGGGATGACCGCCTTCGTGGAGAAACGTAAACCTCAATGGAAACATCGCTGACGGTTTTGTATACGGCGAATCTGCGCGGCGATCTCGAACTGCTGCCGCGCCTGTACAGCTTCATCAAGCAGATGAAGGCGTACTTTAGCGAAGACGCCGTACCGCTTTGCCCGGATGACCCGGCACCAGCCAACCCGGAGGGGCGCATCCTGCTGGTCGATCTGGGCGCAAGCTGCGCGCCGGATGTGTGGCACTGCTCGGTCACGGGCGGGCGCTCGACGCTGGTTGTGCTCGACAGCATGGGCTATGACGCCGCCAGCGTGACTGGCTTCCTCACCCCGGACGGGCGCGCCAAACTGAACGGTATGGTGCGGATGGCGCTGGTTGATGAAGCCCATCCCACGCGCCGAGACTGGATTCAACTGCTTTCAGCGCCGGGGCAGGTCGGTTCACCCACCCTCCTGGCAGCCCATGAGATAGCCATCCTGCTTCAGCCTACCGCCGCCACGACTTTCGCGGATCACAGGCTGTCGCTTGCCAGCGTCGCCGCCGGTCAGATCGGCGCTGCCCGCATCTGCCTGAAAAAGCTGCCGTATGAGCTTGAAGAAACGATGGTTTTTGACCTGCCAAAACGGACGCCGCCCGATCCCACTATCGCCGGTATTGTCGATCTGGTGACCGGCGAAGCGCGTCACGTCCAGAAGAAGCGCGCCTGAGCAGTATAATCACAGTTTAACGCGAAGAGGCGCAGCATGTCTGCGCCTCCTGGAGCCTTGCAGGATAGGTAGCGGGGCTTACCCGCCGATGGTGACCACTGCCTGGCTGGTCGCTTCCAGCCCTTCGGCGTTGCGCGCCGTCAGCACATAAGTGACAGTATTGAGCGCGCCTTCCGGCAGCGGCACCGAAACCGACCCCGACAGCGGAAGCTGCACGTAAGTCAGTCCGGGCTGGTTTCCGGTGAGAACTTCCGAAATCTGCACCGTCGTCGCCTCAGCCACGCTCCAGGTCAGCGTGACATTCGCGCCAGCCGCAACGCTGGATGGGCTGACGGTGAAAGTGGTAATCTGCGGACCGCCTTCGACCGACGTGGTGACATTCTCAGATGTTTCCTCGGCTGTTTCCGCCTCTTCCGTCGCTTCGGGCGCGGTCGCGCCGCCCGGCGTGAAAGTCGGGGCGATGACCGGAGTCGGCTCCAGTGTCGGCAGGTTCAGTTCGCCGGTCACGGGGACGACCAGTTCTTCGCTGGCGTAGATGGTGCCATCGAGCACGCCAACCACGCTCAAACGCAGGCGCACAGCGGCTTCGGTCAGCGGCGTCACTGGCGAGACTGCGCCGGTGCCTTCCGAGGCGACATACAGGGTTGGGCGCGGCAGTTCGACGTTCACAACCTGATCTTCCGTCAGCACCTGCTCGAAGATGAGCGTGGTATCTGGCAGCCGATCCTCCACTTCCCAGGTCACTTCAATGGTGGCATTACGGCGGGTCAGATCGGCGGCAGCGACGCCGGTTGATGTCGTCGTGAAGGCGGTAATCGCCGGTTCGACCTCGCCAGCGTCGTCATAAGGGATCATCAGGTACTGCTGATCGAGGATATTGCGCCCGCTGAGCAGCGTCAGGCGGAAGGTTGGTTCGGCGAAGCTCAACGGATCGAGCATCGTCACCTCACGCTCGCCAATCGGCGGCAGGCTTTCGCCTTCGTTGAGCACTGAAACCCAGCCGTTCTGACGCCAGTAGTCGAGGGCAAGGCTTTGCCCCTGTCCGACGTTGACGATGTACCATGACACGGTCACAGTGGCATCGCCCGCCTCTACATCAGCAAAGGGGACAGACGCGAGATCGCTCTCGAACTGGACAATCGCCGGGATAAAAGGACTTGTTTGCGCGCTGGCTACACTAAATGATACGACCAATAAGATTGCAAGAACCACAACTCCCGCAATTCTGGTTCTCATGCAACTGCTCCTTGTCATTAATCCGCTCTGTAAGTCTAATGATATACCGATTGTGGCTGCGGGTACAAGTTATGGCTTAATGTTTCTGCCCCGCGCGCCGTCTGATATACAGGTTGGCTGTTATCCGCCAATGTTCTTGAGCAGCGCCCCGACGACATAGGCGACGACGGCAGCAAAACCACCCACCAGCAGCATTTCCATGCCGCTTCGGATCGCGTTCAGGTGAGTCACATAGACTTTGGCAGCCCCCAGCAGAAACAGGGCAACACCCGCCGAGAGGATCGAAATGATGAACGCGGTATCGGTGGCGATGGGCGTCACCAGCCCGATGACATAGACCGCCAGCGGCATCGAGCCAGCAACGATGAAGGCGAGGAAGGTTGCGATGGCGTTGTAAATCGGCGAACCATCATCCTCTAGCATATTCAGTTCTTCGACCATCATCGTATGCACCCAACGCGCTTTGTTGGCGCTCTGGATGGCAACCAACTGCTGCGCTTCTTCCTGCGTGTAGCCGCCCTGGAGATACAGCGCCATCAGTTCAGCTTTTTGCCCCTCGGCAAAGTTGTCGATTTCCCACGCCTGCCGTTTGGCTTCCTTGTGATAAAACTCGCGCTCGCTCTTGGTCGATAGATAGTCGCCGGTGCCCATCGAAAAGCCGTCCGCCAGCAGATTGGCGATACCCAGAATGAGAATGATCGACGCGCCCAACTGTGCGCCAGCAACGCCGCTGACGACGGCAAAGGTCGTGATGATGCCATCCAGACCGCCATAGACGATGCTCTTGATGTACGTCCCCATCAGGCTGGGGCGCTCGTCTGTTCGCGCCGTCAGGGCGGCAGCCACCGCCGCCGGATCGTGCAGGTGACCGGCGGTAGCGGTATCACCCGTTCTGAACGCCTCGCGAGCTTGATCCAGTCGTTTGGTGAAACTCATCGCTTGTCGCTTTCGGTTAGGGGCTGTGTGGGCGCTGTCGTAGGTTACCAACACGAAACCGATTTTAGCCTGTCGTGTCGATTCCTGCCAGCAGGAACGGCAGGCTGCGGGTGAGATTGCGTAACCCGATCAGGGCTGATTCGGGTGTGAAGCTCACGCGCGGATTACCTGTTCTGACCCATTAAATGCCACTTATGAACCTCGCCATTGTTGATCACCCCCCGGTCTGCTAAAATAACGCCGATTATTGAGATGAAAACAAGCTCTGATGAACGAAAAAACCGTACATATCCTGGAACTGAACAAAATACTGGAACAACTCGCCGATTTCACGACCTTTTCCGCTGGGGCGGATCTGGCGCGCGAGCTGTTCCCGACAACTGATCTGGAAGAAGCTGAAACGTGGCAGCGTGAAACCGCCGAAGCGCGGCAGATGTTTGTTAATCAGGTCAATCCCTCGGTCGGTGGGGCGCGGGATGTGCGCGAAGCGGCGATGAACGCCACGCGCGGGCTGATGATCGAGCCGTCGGTGTTTCTGGACATTCGCCATACCCTGCGCCGGGCAACGACTCTCAAACGTACCATCGGGCGCATGAAGGGTCAGTATCCGATGATGGCGGAACTGCTGAGCGAAGCCGAGGAATGCCAGCACGTGCAGGAACAGATCGGGCGCGTGCTGGACGAAAACGCTGTTGTCAAAGACAGCGCCAGCCCGCAGCTTGCCATCATCCGCCGCGATCTGAAAGCGGCGTTTGACCGCCTGCAAACCAAGCTGCACCGCATGGTCACGGCGTCGTCGAACCAGCCGATGCTTCAGGAACCGCTGTACACGATGCGCAACGGGCGCTACGTCATTCCGCTAAAGGCGGAACACAAAGGCAAGATTCCCGGCGTCGTTCACGATTCGTCGTCCAGCGGGGCAACGCTGTTCATCGAACCGCTGGAAACGCTGGAATTGAACAACCGCTGGCGCGAACTTCAGCTTGACGAAGAGAAGGAGATCCGCCGGATTTTGCTTGCCCTTACCGACGAGGTGGCGGGCGAATCGGAGCACATTGTGCGCACTGTTGAAGTGCTGGCGTACTTCGATCTGACACTGGCGAAGGCGCGCTATGCCGACGCGATCAATGCCGTTGAACCGGAACTGCTGCCCTTTCAGCCGCGCCGCGAAAACCCCGATCATCCCGGCAGCACCATCTATTTACAGGGCGCGCGTCACCCGCTGCTGGGCAGATCGACCAACGGGAATGTGGTGCCGATTGACGTAGAATTTGACGAGAATACCTGGATGCTGGTCGTCACCGGTCCGAACACCGGCGGTAAGACAGTATCGCTCAAGACGGTTGGGCTAATGACGTTGATGGCGCAGTGCGGTCTGCATCTGCCCTGCGAAAAAGCGCGACTGACGGTCTTTGAAGGCGTCTACGCCGATATTGGCGACGAACAGAGCATCGAGCAGTCGTTGAGCACGTTTTCGTCGCACATGACCAACACCATTCATATTCTGCGCGAGTGCAACGATCATTCACTGGTGCTGCTGGACGAACTGGGCGCGGGCACCGATCCGGCTGAAGGCTCGGCTTTGGCGCGGGCGATCCTCAACCATCTGCGCGCGCGCAAAGTGACGACTATGGTCACCACCCATCACCCCGAATTGAAGGTCTACAGCGTCGAAACGCCGGGCGTGCGCAACGCCAGCGTTGAATTTGACCTCAAGACGCTGGCACCGACCTACCGGCTGGTCATTGGGCTGCCAGGGCGCTCGAACGCGCTCGCCATCGCCACCCGTCTGGGCTTGAACGGCGACATTATCGACGATGCGCGCAGCATGGTCGCCACCGAAGACCTGATTGCCGATGACCTGCTCGACGAAATCCACCGCACGCGCGAAGATATTCGCCGCCAGCAGGAGGATATCACCGAGATGCGTGAGGAGATCGAGCAGCAGCGCGAAGAATTACAGGTGCGTCTCAACGAAGTCGAGGACGAACGTCGTAATATCATCGCCGCTGGTCGGCGCAGTATGCAGCAGGAACTGGACGACTTCCGCAAGGAAATGCGCCGCCTGCGCGGTGAAATGCGCGACGCTTCGCTGCCGCTGGAAACACTGCGAACGGTGCAGAAGGGCGTCGAGAGCCTGGAAGGTGAGATCCAGAAGCCGATGGGCGACGGCGTGGAGATGCCGGAAGGCATCGACTGGACGCCGCATCTTGGCGACGCGGTCTGGCTGCAAACGCTGAAGGCTGAGGGATCGATCATCGAACTGGACAAAGAAGAGGCGATGGTGCAGATCGGCAACCTGAAGATACGCGCCAACCTGCGCGACCTGAGCAAGCCGACCCGCGCTGAACGCAAGGCGCTCAAGCGCAAAAATGTCAGCAGCTACGAGTACACGCCGGACGTAGCGATGCCGAAATCAGCGTCGCCGGGTCTGGAGCTGGATTTGCGCGGCACGCGGGTCGAAGACGCGCTCGAACGGCTGGATAATTACGTCGATGCGGCGTACCTCTCCGGGCTGCCATTTGCCCGCATCATTCACGGCAAGGGCACCGGGGCGCTGCGCCGCGCCATTCAGGAGCGCGTGCGCGACCACGCGCTGATTTCGAAATCGGCAACGGCGCCGCCGAAAGAGGGCGGTGAAGGCGTGACCATTATCTACATGGCACCACAGCATTAGTACAGCGCGTGGAGTATCAGGGGCGGCGTGAAGCCGCCCTTTTAATTGCCCAAAATTCGACGGACTGCCAGCTTTATATTACAATACTCATTATGAGCTTGGCAGTCGGAGGCGATGATGGCGGAAACAACCTACAGTCTTGAGCAGGACTTGCGCGAAGCGCAGGCGATGGCGGATGCGCTTGTGCCATACGTCTATGAAGATCAGGTCTACGGCAAGGTGGGCAGCGGTGGGATGTTCGCATCCAGCCAGATGCCGAGCCTAACGTTGGGCGCGCTGCTGATGCGTCTGCGCCGCCTTCATGCGTTGGAAGACCAGATGAGCGACTCGCAGCGCGCCGCGCTGGCGGCAGTTGACCAGCAGCATGAGCGCGTTCGTAACGAGTGGACGCAGCACTACAACAATAAGCTGATTCAGGAAGCTCTGTCCCGGCTGAAGGCAATTACGCAGTATTTCGAGGAGTGCCGCGACGACCCGCGCGCCTGCGCCAGCGCCTATCTGCCTGAGGCGCTGCGGCGCACGATAGCGCAGGAGATCGCCGAAGTTCTGAAGCGTTCCAATATCCCCAGCGCCGAAGTGACCAGCGCAATGCGCACCGCCGACGGCGGGCTGCGGCGTTATGCGCAGCCTTCGGCGTTCATCTGGGCGCGGGCGCTGGAGCCGGTTTACCCGCAGAACCCGTACTGGTGGCTGTATGCCAGACCACCGCAGACAGCCGGCAAGGAAAGTGAGTGATCTGTCCTCAACCGCAGCTTTCGGAGTAAAATCGTCCGTGATTTTATCTGATTAGAAGGAGAATTATTGTGCAGGTTCAACTGAAACATCAGCCGTCTTTTACGATAGCCGTCGCCACGCTTGGGGCGAACGAGCAGGTGAAGGTCGAACCGGGTTCGATGGTTGGCTACAGTACCGGCGTGAATGTCGAAACGAAAGCCGAAGGCGGGTTGTTCGGCGGGCTAAAGCGGATGGTCGGCGGCGAGAGCTTTTTTCAGAACACTTACACCGCCCCCGGGCAGGGCGGCGAGATGGTGCTTGCGCCTTCTCTGCCGGGTGACGTGTTCACGCTGCAAATTGGCGGCGAAGCCATGTACCTGCAAAGCGGTGCTTATATCGCCAGCGAAATGGGCGTGACCATCGAGACAAGCTGGGGCGGCGCGCGCGGCTTCTTCGGCGGCGCGGGGCTGATTTTGCTGCGCGTGACTGGAAGCGGGCTGCTGGTCGCCGGGTGTTATGGCGCGATTGAAGAACGGGTGCTGGAACCGGGGCAGACCTATACTATCGATACCGGTCACATCGTTGGCTTCGATGCCTCGATCCAGTTCACCGTCAGGAAACACGGAACCTGGAAATCGGCGATCCTCGGCGGCGAAGGGCTGGTCTGCGAGCTGACGGGACCGGGTCGCGTGCTGATGCAAACCCGTTCGGAAGAGGCGTTCCTCGGCTGGCTGCTCCCGAAGCTGCCGTCAACGAAATCCAATTAGGATGATGGACAGGATCGAAATTCGCGGGCTGCGTCTGCGCTGCATCATTGGCTTTAATCCCGACGAACGGCGCGAGAAGCAGGACGTGATCATCGACATGACGCTGTTCACTGACCTGCGTATCGGCGGCGAAAGCGACAACCCGGACGACATATTGAACTACCGCACCGTCAACAAAGCGATCATTCGGCATGTGGAAGCCTCCAGCTATAACACGCTGGAGGCGCTGGCAGCTTCAATTGCTCGCGTGGCGGTGGTGGAGTGCGGCGCGCCGCACATTCAGGTGACGGTGCAGAAGCCGGGGGCGCTGCGCTTCACCGACAGCGTCGGCGTGACGATTGAGCGCACGACGGCGGACTTTCAAGCGGACTGAGTGCTGAGTAAAAGAAGTAGGACTTACGCAGTTGAGCAGGCAATCTCGCTTAGACAGTGGGCTTAAGCCCACTGCCGGATCGGTCAACTGCGTAACTTCTAAGAAGTTAAAAGCTGAAAGTGAAAAGTCGAAAGTTCAAAGTGAAAACGTGCTGATACTTTCGACTTTTCACTTTCAACTCAGCACTCAGCACTCAGTACTTTCTTGTCCCGTTCAGTCGTTGCTGGCGTCGCCGAGCCATTCGCCACCGTCAGCGCGCAGCACCGCGCCGGTGATGTAGTCGTTGGTCGCCAGGAAAATTGCCGCCCGCGCCGCGTCGTTCACATCGCCGGAGCGCTTCAGCGGGACCCGGTTTTCGACCCGCGCCCAGTCCTGTTCGGTCATGCCGGGCGACATCAGAATCGGACCGAGCACCAGACAGTTGGCGCGAATCTGGTATTCCGCCAGCGCCCGCGCGGTGACTTCGGTGAGCATGATCAACCCGGCTTTGGAGACGCTGTGAGCCGGACGTCGGTTCCAGGGACGCAAGCCGCTGTTATCGGCAATGTTGATAATCGCGCCGGGGATGCTGAGGTCGCGCATCAAACGTCCGGCGTACTGCGTGCACCAGAAGGGCGCGCTCAGATTCACGTCGATGACGCTGTTCCACTCGTCGGGCGCGATATCGAGCAGCGGCGTCTGGTGGAAGTTGCTGGCGCTGTTAACCATCACGTCCACGCGCCCGTAATGCGCCTTCACCTGCTCGAAGTTTCGGGCAATTTCCTCTTGATGCGAGTAATCGCCTTTGACGATCAGCGCGTCCACGCCGAGAGCGCGGGCTTCCTGCGCCGTCTGCTCGGCTTCAGCATCGGAACTGCTGTGGTGGATGACGAGGTTCGCGCCCTGTGCCGCGAAGCCGAGGGCGATGCCGCGCCCCACCCGCCGCGCCGAGCCGGTGACAAAGACGACTTTGCCGTTGAGCGAGTGGTGCATGAGTGAGCCTCCTCAAAGACCAGTTGGAACCACCAGGACGCAAAGAAAAGATGTTTGAACTGCCAAGTCGCAAAGGACGCCAAGTTACTTATTCAGCTTTACCCTCCGCGCCTTGTTCGCGGGGAAGCAGATTCACCACCCGGCGGATGCCGTCGCGCAGGGGGTGGCTGCCAAAGTTGATGACCAGCGCCATACGCAAGCCGGTCATGCGCAGATGACCGAGCGCCTGCGCCTCAAAACGCGGCTGGTAGTTGGGTTCGGCATAACATTCGACCACGACGAGATCGTTGACGATCAGGTCGATGCGTTCGGGGCGTTTGATTTTGACGCCGCCGTAGCTGCCGGGCGGGATTTCACGCTGCGACACGTCCAAGCCGCGCTGCTTCAATTCGTAGGCGAGGGCGCGGCGGTAATCGTCGGCTTCCAGCCCGCGCCCGCCCGCGCTGCGCTGGGCGTGAGAAGCGGCATCGGTGATAATGCGGCTGATTTCGGTTTCATTCATGCAGGTCTACCTTCATTTTCACAGACATCGTTATCTGACAATGCCCAACCGCCGCAGATCGTAGAGAATAACCTTTTCCCAGGGGGTGCTGGTTTCGACAGGCACAAAATGAACGCTGCGGCGCACGCATTCGGCGCGGATGTTTTCGCGCCATTCGTGGACTCGTTTGACGTACAGATCGCGCATCCCGCCGTCAACGCTCACTTCCTGCGCGCCGCCGGTTTCGACATCGACCAGCCGCAGATCGCCCGCCAGCGGCGGCTCGATCTCGTCGGGCGACAGGACGTGAACCAGCGCAACTTCATAGCCTTTGCCGAGCAGGGTATTCATGCCGTCCAGGTAGCCTGACGGCGAGAACATGTCGCTGAGGATGATACACAGCCCCGGACGCCCGGCGCGCATGGCATAGTCGTGCAGGGCGGCATTCAGGTCAGTAGTGCCGCGCGCCTGAATATCATTGACGAAGTTGAGTAGGCGAACGCCGTAACCGCGCCCGCGCGACGGACCAAAGCGCTGCGCCGTACTGCCGCTGACTGCCGTCACCATCAGGCGGTCATTGGACGTAAGCGAGATGAAGCCCAGCCCTGCCAGCAGCCGCCGGGTGTAGGTGAATTTGTTGAGTTCGGAGTCGTCGGGCAAGTTCATGCTGGCGGAGGTATCGAGGATCAGGTGAACGGCGAGGTCTTCTTCGTCCTCGTAGAGCTTGGTCAGCGGGCGTTCCAGGCGCGCGTAGATATTCCAGTCGAGCCGCCGCAGGTCGTCGCCGGGGACGTAGTTGCGATAGTCGGCGAACTCGATGCTGGTGCCGCGCTTGTTGGAACGGCGCTCGCCTTTAATCGCTCCGGCGCGCACGCGCGAAGCGGCAAGCATCAACTGCTCAAGCTTGCGGCGGGTCTTCTCGTCAAATAAGGGTTGAGGGGTGGACATGAAATACCTGACTGAACCACTAAGACACCAAGAACACCAAGACGAAAGTTGCTTAACCTAATTCGAGACCTGGAAAACGTCTTCTGCGTTATCACCACGTCGCGCTGATGCGAGGTAATCATATCTCCAGCTTGTAGACGGTTTCGCCGTCTTCGACCCTGCCGGTATCGACGAAGCCAAGTTTGCTGTAGAGGGCGCGGGCAGTGTCGTTTTCGGGCGCGAAGCTGATGTAGATGGTGTCACAGCCCGGCTGCTGCTTCAGGTCGTTCATCACCTGATGCATAATCATCCGCCCATAGCCCTTGCCCTGTTGATTCTGGCTCACCATCAGCCGGACGATCCAGTACTGGCGCGGGTTCGAGTCGGCATCGTAGCCGTACATGGTGTAGCCCACCATCTCGTCGCCGTCATAGGCGGCGCAGGATTTCAGGCTCTCCGGTTCATACGAGGCTTCGATGATTGAATAATAGTTCGGCGCGACGAAGCCTTTTTGATCGTCCGCGACCTGAAGCTTAATGGCTTTGCGCCAGTTGTCTTTCTTAATCGGCTCTAGTCTGATCGGCATGAGTGACTGTCCATTTCTGATCCCAAAATCGCGAATGGTATCATTATGCATCACAAAGGGTCAGAAAAGCTACACCTTTGGTCGTGATCGGATAACATCCTGAACGATGGTGTCGGGATTGATGCCTTCCGCCAGCCCTTCAAAGCTGAGCAGCAGCCGGTGGCGCAGCGCGGGCGGCGCGACCGCCTGAATATCTTCAAACGAAACGTTGAACCGACCTTCGAGCAGCGCGTGAATTTTGCCGCCAACGATGAGCGCCTGCGCGCCGCGCGGGCTGGCACCGTAGCGCACGAACTGTTTGACGCTTTCGGGCGCGTCGGGTGTATCAGGGTGGGTGGCGACGATCAGCCGGGCGACGTACTCGCTGACATGGCTGGCGACTGGCGTGTTGAGTGCGAGATTACCCATGCTGATCACCTGCCTGCCATCGGCTACATTCTGGGCTTCGGGGATATCGCTGCCGGTGGTGCGGTCGATGATGCTGACCAGCTCATCCACGGTCGGATAGGTGACATTGACTTTGAACATGAAGCGGTCAAGCTGCGCCTCTGGCAGAGGATACGTGCCTTCCATCTCCAGCGGGTTCTGCGTGGCGAGGACGAAGAAGGGCGGCTCCAGCTTGTAGGTGCGGTTGGCGACGGTGACCGTTTTCTCCTGCATGGCTTCCAGTAGGGCGGACTGTGTTTTCGGCGTAGCTCGGTTGATCTCGTCGGCAAGCACCAGATTGGCGAACACCGGTCCCGGCTGGAAGCGGCGCACCTTGCTGTGACCATCTTCGGAGTCTTCCAGAATGTCGGTGCCGGTAATGTCGGCGGGCTGCATATCGGGCGTGAACTGGATGCGCGAAAACTTGAGATCGAGCGCGTCCGCCATTGTGCGAATGAGCATGGTTTTGCCAAGACCGGGCACGCCTTCCAGCAGCGCGTGCCGCCCGGCGAGGATGCAGATGATCACGCTGCGAACGACGTCATCCTGCCCGACAATGACCCGCTTGACTTCGTTCTCGATTGCCTGCGCAAGCTGGCTGAACTGCCCAATGTTTAAATCCTGTGCGGGAGCGTTCGACATAGTCCCTCTCAACGGTGTTCAAGTCTGCTCGTATACAGTACATCAAAAGGTCGATTTTGGCTCATTATTGTCCCATTTTAAGCGGTAGCAGCGGCATGACCGTTTCGCTGCCATCAGACGACACGGTATTATCCTGCTCCATTCGCCAGCCTATTCATCGAAAGAATAGTATCCATGCTTCCGCTGCTTCTTCCCGTTCCTCGAAAGCTGTCCATTGTTTCAAGCCCCATCAGGCTTCCCGAACATGCCATGATTAGTATCAGCGACCACCGGCTGCTGTTCGAAGCGCAGATGGCTCAGAACGCGCTGCGCCAGCACGCCGGGCTGCACTGGCAGATCATGGCTGGGCGTCCGGCGGCGGGGCTTGCGCTGACAGTTGACGATACGCTGCCTCACCCACAGGGCTATCAGATTGTGATCGAAAATGGGCAGGCGACGATTGCCGCCAAAGATGCGGCAGGTATCTATTATGGAGTCTGCACCTTTCGCCAGCTTCTTCAGCATTATGGTACCGCGCTGCCCGATTTGACTGCCGACGATTTTCCCGACTATCCCGTTCGCGGGGTGATGCTGGACATCAGCCGCGACAAAGTGATGACGATGGAAACGCTGTATGCGCTGGTCGAGATGCTCGCCGGTTGGAAGATGAACCAGCTACAGCTTTACATGGAGCACAGTTTTGCTTACAGCCAGCACAAAACGGTCTGGAAGGAGGCAAGCCCCTTCACCGGGCAGCAGATTCTCGAACTTGATCGCTTTTGCCGACAGCACCACATCGATCTGGTTGCCAACCAGAACAGCTTCGGGCACATGGAGCGCTGGCTAAAACATCCTGAATACAAACATCTTGCCGAGTGTCCTGACGGTTTTATCGGAGATTTTGGCGATCATATGGGCGAGCGCCGCCCCGCGACCTCTTTGAATCCAATCGATCCCGCCAGCATTGCGCTGATGGATGGTTTGTACGGCGAACTGCTGCCCCATTTCAGCGTTCCGGTGCTCAACGTGGGTGGCGACGAACCCTGGGAAATGGGACAGTGTCGCAGCCGGGACGCCTGTAACACGCGCGGCAAAGGGCGCGTCTACGTCGATTATTTGCTGAAGCTCCATGAACTCACGCAGAAACACGGGCGGCAGATGATGTTCTGGGCAGATGTGATTGTGAAATATCCCGAACTCATCGGGGATATACCCAAAGACGTGATCGCGCTCGAATGGGGCTACTATATGGGGCATCCATACGAGGAACACAGTCCGATGTTTGCCCAATCGGGGCTGCCGTTTTACGTCTGCCCAGGCACGTCAAGCTGGAACTCCATCGCCGGGCGCGCGCACAACGCCATCGGCAACATTCGTGACGCCGCTTCGACTGGACTCAAGTATGGAGCATCCGGTTTGTTGATCACCGACTGGGGAGATCGCGGTCACTGGCAGCCGCTGCCGGTAAGCTATCAGGGCTTTGCCTGCGGGCTGGCGAGCGCCTGGGCGCTTGAGGCGAACGCTGAAGTTGATTTCGCGGCGCTGCTGGATCGATTTGCCTTCCGCGACAGCGCGGGCGTGATGGGCAGGATCGCGATAGCGCTGGGTAATCTGTATATGCTGCCCGGTCTTGAATACCCTAACGGCAGCCTGCTGTTCTTTTTGCTCCAGCAGAATGATCGTGACCTGACGACGCTGATCCGCAATCTCGATCAGAATGTCGTCAAGGAGAAGCCGTTTGGGATTATCACCGAGACGATGCAGCAGTGTCTCAGCATTATTGACGACTGTCTGCGGGAGATGGCGCAGTCGAAAGCGCCTGAACTGGTCAGAGACGAGTTTCAACAGGTCGCGCTGCTGCTGCGCCATGCCTGCCTGCGCGGTCTGATGCTCAACGGTGATGCAACGATCAGCCCCGACTATCTGCTGAACGATCTGGAAAACCTGATCCCGCAGCAGCGCCTGCTCTGGCTGGCGCGCAATCGCCCCGGCGGACTTAAAGACAGCATAAAGCGGTTTGAACCCCTGCTGCGGCAGTATCGGGATCTGACGGGCGATATACCCAGCTATCTTTAAGGGTGAAAGATGGAGGAGGTGCGTTCTCTGGCGCACCTCCGGGACAGACGGCGTTCAGGAGTCGGGTTCGAGCGAGGTGAAGTAGTCGCGCACGATGTCTTTCAAGCCAAGCGGCACGTAGCCGCTGTCGAGCGCCTGGTTGGCGGCGTTCTGGTAGCTGCTGTAGACCTGATTGTAGGGAACGGCGGCGCTGCCCAACGGGTTTTCGGTGAAGTTATCTTCAATGATGGGCGCGTTTTCGCCTTCTGGCTCAAGGAAGATGTCCTCGCCGCGCTGGTCGGTTTCGCCAACGCGCTGCGGCGCAAAGATGGACTCATAATCGCGCTCGCCCTGTCCATCGGGGTCGTTGTTCTGGTCGGGCGGCTGGTCTGACTGCTGCCCCTGCTGGCTGGTCTGGCTCTGGTCGCTGGGGCTATCACCCGCGCCGCTGGACGACGCGCCCGAGGCGGCGCTGTCGGCGGGCTGCTCACCCTGCTGCTGACCGGTTTGCCCCTGCTGCTGCGACGATTGTCCCTGCTGCCCTTGCTGTCCCTGCTGCCCCGGTTGGTTTGACTGCTCACCCTGCTGTCCTTGTTGTCCCTGCTGCGACTCCTGGGACTGCTGTCCCTGTTGACTTTGCTGCCCCTGCTGTGCCGCCTGGCTGACCTGCTGGGCGGCTTGCTGGGCATTCTGCGCCTGCTGGTTCATCTGCTGGGCGGCTTGCTGCTGCTGTGCCTGCTGCAATGCCTGTTCGTCCAGGCTTTCCTGCGCCTGTTCAAGCTGCTGCTGCGCCGACTGCTGGTCACCATTCTGCAATGACTCGGCTGCCTGCTGCATCGACTCGGCTGCCTCAGGGTTGGTATTCTGCATCTCCTGCGCCGCCTGGCTGATCTGCTGGGCTGCCTGCTGTCGCTGTTCCTGAGATTGGCTTGGCATGGCTTGCGCCAGATTTTCCAGCGCCGAGCGAATGGCTTCCTGACTGGTCTGCCCCGACTGATCGGCGGGCGTTATATCGCGGAGTTGTTCGGATGCCGCGTCAAATGCGCTCTGGCTGCTGTTGGCGCGCTGGTTTAACCGTTCCGCCTGTTCGCGCAGGGCAGACTGGACTTCGGAGATGGCGGCGAAGGCTTCTTCCGGCGTGATATTCTGCTGCTGAAGCGTTTGGGTGTTGGTTTCCAGCACTTCCAGAAGCTGCTCGCGCTCGGCTTCGCTCAGGCGGAAATCGGCGGCGACATCTTCGGTGATCTGCCGCAGTTCTTCCGCCGCTTCGTCAATGGCGGCGGTCTGGGCGGCATTCCGGGCGATTAAGTCTGCCTGAGGATTGGGCAGCAGCAGCGCCAGCACCACCGCCAGCAGCGCCAGCACCAGCCAATCGCGCCGGGCGGTGCGGATAGGCAGCCGGTCGTTGACGCGGGCAGCGCTCGCCCGCAGCCGCGCATCGTCCACCTGAAGCGCGGTCAGTTCGTCATTGGCGTGAATACGCCCTTCGAGCAGTTCCAGCGCGGTTGAGATGCGTTCGTCGAGTTCGAGCAGCACGTCAAAGCGCCGCGCCGAGGTCAGCATCGGGCGACGCCAGAACCAGATGATCAACCCACCTGATACCAGACCCGCCACCAGCGCCAGCGCCGTCACCATCAGGATTTGCTCCGGCATCAGGAACAGGCGGACGCGCGAAATCAGCGCCAGGATGATACCCAG
The DNA here is from genome assembly GCA_030834905.1 of Aggregatilineales bacterium. Classification (GTDB taxonomy): domain Bacteria; phylum Chloroflexota; class Anaerolineae; order Aggregatilineales; family Phototrophicaceae; genus Flexifilum. The sequence continues at coordinate 408,651 of JAUQWZ010000021.1, forward strand.
CGCCAGCCCAGGCATCAGCGCGCGTGGCAGCCAGTAGATCGACTGCTGCACGCGCAGGCGGCGATCCCACTGGCGCACCAGACTGGTGAGGATGATTTGGTTATCCTGTGGCGATACGTGAACAGCCATCTAACGACCTTCCGCTATCCACCGTTGAATCGCCGCCAGCCCCTCATCCGGGGTTGATACAGCGATCAGACGGCGAGGTCTTTTTACGTAAAGCGCGCGCGCCGTGTTGACCACATCGATAAAAAACGTATTGCGTGTCACGACGACGCCAGCAGCGAAATTATTCGGGAACCACTGAAAAGCATACCGCGCGTGCCAGACAATGCCGAGGGGTGGCAGGGCGCTCTCGCGAGCGTCGGTGAGAACATACACGGGATGAGAAACCGACCGCATTAACGAGACGATCTCACGAAGCATGGCTCGGTATTCATCGAGGTTCCACTCGCCCTGTATCCTGACACTGATGGTTGTCTTACTCTCGTCAGCCCACGATACTGACAGGGGCATCGGCAGCCTTTCGAAAAAACGCCTTCTTAAAACTCGGTTTGATGGGTGCGGCGAACGGCGAGCACGACCAGCAGCGCAGAAACGACGAGATAGATGATGGTGTAGAGGACCCAGGGCGAAATCATCGGAATGGTGCTGCCATCGCTGCTGAGGGTAAACGACCAGAAGCCGACCGCCTGACGTTCGATCAACAGCGCCTGGGTGTTTAGCGCCGCCGTGATCGGGTTAGCGCTGGTCACCAGCAGATTAGCGTAGCGCAAAATCGTTTCCAGCAGCGGCGAAACGAGGGGACTCCCCGATTCAAACAACAGCCGAATGATAAAATCGATCACGATGGAGGTGACAAACGGTCCGATAAACATCGTCGCGACGATGACGGTATAAGAACGGACGCTGGCGGAAAGGGTGCGCTGTAACAGCGCCGAGAAGTAGATGCCCACCGTACCCAGCGCCACCGCCGTCACCATCAGGATGACAAACGACAGGATTAACTCGATTTCACTGACGCCGCCGAAGATGAAGGCGAGGCTTTGCAGCGGAATACCCGCCAGCAGCAGCAGCAGAATATAGCCGAGCGCCGACTCCAGCTTGCCGATGACAAATGTCGGGCTGGCGAGCAGGGTGGTACGGAGCAGGTCATAGGTCTGGCGCTCGCGCTCGCCCGTGATCGCGCCAGCGGTGAAGGCGGGGGCGATGAAGATGATCAGCAGCAGTTCGATGCCGACAACGCCCATAAACAGCACCCGCCCGACCTCGCCCGCCGCCGCCGAGCCGGAAGCGCGGGTCAGCGAGTTATAGATCAGATAGAGCAGCATCGAAAAGCTGCTCATCAAGCCGAGATAAACGCTGAGGACGAGAAAGGCGCGCACGCCGCGCATCCGCCCGCGCAGTTCCTTGAGCATGACCGGGTTGACGCGGAACGCGCGCATATCGCGCCCAAGCTGCACGCCCGCCCAGGCGGCAATGACAATCGCCACCAGCGAAGGCGTGTAGCCCAGCAGGGCAAGGGCGGCGACGTTCAGACCAACCAGCAGCCACAGCGCCGGTAGTGCCCATAGTTCGCGCGCCGTGACGCCGACCATGAGGATGAGAAAGGCGCTGACGTTGACCAGCGTCATCAGGAAGACCAGCGCCAGCGCCGTATCCGCCGCGCCGGTGTAGCGCGCCAGCAGGATGCCCCGGAGCAGATCAAACAGGTTGGGAATGACCCGTATCCCGGCTGTCGCCGCCAGCAGCAGTACCACGATGGCGATGCCAGCATAAACCAGCGCGCCCAGGCGCAGCGTGCCTGCGCCGTCTTGCAGGCGAACTTCTCGCGTGGTTGGAGTTTCGTAAATCGCGGCGTCCGTCATAGGTTTAACTGACGATGCCTTTGGTCACGCGCATGAACATCGCTTCCAGATCGCGCGTCTCCTCGACAAAACCGAGGACGGCGATGTTGGCAGCCGTCAGCGCCCGATTAATCGACGCCACGCCGTCATCATCGCCAATGTAATCAATGCGGACGCGGTGACGCCCGCCTTTTGGCTCCAGATCGGCGGTGCTGACCACGCCTTCTATTGGCGTGACCAGCGACCTGACGACTTCGGCAGCGTCGGCGTCGCGGACGGTGACGGTGATTTCACGATGCGGCTGCATCTGGCTTCGCATGGCATCCATGCTGCCCTGGGCGATAATCTGTCCTTCTTCGATGATGCCAATGTGGGTGCAGATTTCGCTGACGTCGGCGAGGATGTGGGTTGAGAAGAAGATGGTTTTGCCCATGCGGGCAAGCTCGACCAGAAGCTCGCGGATTTCAACGCGGGCGCGCGGATCAAGCCCGGACGCTGGCTCGTCAAGGATCAGGACGGCGGGATCGTGCGCCAGCGTGCGCGCCAGCGACAGCCGCTGCTTCATACCACGGCTGAGCTTGTCCACCATGTCGTCGCGGCGGTGCGATAGATCGACCAGTTCGAGCAAGTCCACGATCAGCCGCTTGCGCTCGTTTTCAGGAATGTCGTAGCAGGCGGCGAAGAAGTCGAGATATTCCCAGACGCGCATGTCGTCGTAAACGCCGAATTCATCCGGCATATAGCCGATGGAACGGCGGACGGCGCGTGGCTCATCGGTGACCGAATGTCCGGCAACCCAGGCTTCGCCCGACGTAGGGCGCGTGAGCGTGGTCAGCATTCGCATGGTGGTTGTCTTGCCCGCGCCGTTGGGTCCGACGAAGCCATAAATCGAGCCGACAGGCACTTCCAACGAAAGACCGTCAACGGCGGTAAACTTGCCAAACTTCTTGACAAGATCTCTGGTTTCAATAATCAGATCAACCATCGGCTGTAGTTCGACCCTTGCTGTCTGTTCTGAGTACATCGATTTTACCGCCTTTTTCGGATTTATACCCCTTGTACACCTGACGAGTGGTAAAGTTCAATTTCGGATCGATCCTTGCTGCTGGAACAGGAGTCTCCATGACTGCCCGCCTTTCTCGCCAGACCGCTGTGCTGTTCGTGCTGATGCTGGTGGCAGTCTGTGCCCGGGTACTGCCGGGCACCCGCACGATTGACGACGCCTTCATCACCTTTCGCTACAGCCGCAATCTGGTCGAGGGGCAGGGGTTTGTCTACAATCCCGGCGCGCATACGCTCGGCACGACGACGCCGCTGTTCGCGCTGACGATGGCGGCGATCAGCGCGGCGGCTGGCGGGCAGGACTTCCAGTGGTACGCGCTGGCGGTGAGCGCGCTGGCGGACGCGGGGACGGCGGCGCTGCTGTACCTGCTGGCGCGGCGGCTGATCGGCAGCGGCGGTTGGCTGGCGATCTTTCTGGCGGCGCTGTGGGCGATCTCACCGATGAGCGTGACGTTTGCCATCGGCGGCATGGAAACCAGCCTCGCTATCTTCTGGATGGCGGCGGCGACGTGGGCGTATGTTGGCGCGCCCTCACCCCATCACTGGCGCGAGATATTCATTGGCGTGTGCGCCGGGCTGGCGCTGCTGACGCGGATTGACGCGGTGCTGTGGATTGGACCGCTGTTTGTCTATCAACTGGGCGAGGACTGGCTGACGCGGCGGCGTATTCCCTGGCGAACGTGGCTGGCGTGCGGACTGGTGCTGCTGCCCTGGGTGATCTTCAGCAGCGCCTATTTCGGCTCACCGATCCCCAACTCGGTGACGGCGAAACGCTACGCCTATGAACTGCCGCCGCTGTCGGCGCTGAGGCAGCTTCTGCCGACTTATTCCAACGTGTTCTTTGTGTTCGACAGCTTTGGCTCGGTGGCGACGATGATCAGCGGCGTGGTGTATCTGGCGCTGAGCCTGTTCGCGCTGCTGTACGCGCTGCGGCGCGTTCCGCGTGTGCTGCCGTTTCTGGTCTATCCCTGGCTGTATCTGGGCTTCTTCGTCGCCCTCAACCCGCTGGTCTTCCGCTGGTACATGGCGCCGCCGCTGCCCGCGCTGATGGTGGGCATTTTCGTCGGCTTATGGGCGGTGGCGCAGCCGCTGGTCAGATCGAGCGCGAGGCGGTTCGCCTATGGTTTGATGGGTCTGTTCGGGCTGCTGTGCCTGTTCACATCGGTCAACGGCTGGACGCTGCACCCGGATCATGGGCTGGATCGTCCAGCGCCGCGCATGGCATGGCACCAGATAGAACTGCTGTACGAGCAGATGGGGCGGCATCTGCGTGACGACCTGGGCGCGACGGCGGAGACGCGGGTGGCATCGGGCGACATTGGCGCGGTGGGCTACTTCAGCTGGGCGACGATTGTCGATGCCGTCGGGCTGGTGACGCCGGAACTGACCGCGTATTACCCGGTCGATCCGTCACTGGTGGCGGAAGGACAGAATTATGCTATCCCGCCGCAGTTGATCTACGACACGCAGCCCGATTACCTGGTGACGATGGAAGGCTTTGTACGCGAAGGGCTGGCGCGGGAAGCGCGGTTTCAGGATGACTACGAACTGCTGCTGGAGTACCCGACCGATTTTTATGGGACGGGAATGCAGTTGTATCGAAGGCGATAACGGGGCAAAATCTGCTCACTTTATTGATTTGCGTAAGTCTACAGGACAGCCAACATGCCGACGACACATATCATTCCGATGGACAAATGGACGCTTCATGGGCATTTCTCACCAGATTTAGCGCCTATCCTGACCATCCAGCCGGGCGATACGGTGATTACCAGCGCGCCCGATGCCAGATGGTTTGCCGAGCGCATCGCGCCCGAAAAAGGGGCGGATTTCCGCACAGTCGAACCGCGCGATCCGGCGGTGGATACGGGACACGCCATGATCGGGCCCGTGTACGTTGAAGGCGCGCGCCCCAGCCAAACGCTGGCGGTTCGCATTGTCGAGCTGGTGCCGGGGGATTGGGGCTGGTCGGCGGCGGGCGGCTATGACACCTGGATCAACCGCCATTTTGGTTACACCGAACATGGCAACCGCGCCTGGCACGTGTGGGATCTGGACTGCGAGGCGATGGTGGGACGGAACCAGCATGGGCATACGGTGACGCTGCGCCCGTTTCTTGGCTTGATCGGGATGCCGCCGCCAGAATCGGGTGTTCACAGCACCGTTCCGCCGCGCAAGTGGGGCGGAAATCTCGACTGTCGCTCGCTGGTCGCCGGCTCGACCCTGTATCTGCCCATTCCGGTTGAGGGCGGGCTGCTGTCATTTGGCGACGGTCACGCCGTACAGGGGGATGGCGAGGTCAGCGGTATCGCGCTCGAATGTCCGATGAAACGGATCGTGCTGGAAATCAATCTGCGCGATGATTTCCCCATCATCGCCCCAGCCGCCAACACGCCTGAGGGCTGGCTGACGATGGCGGTGAATCAGGATTTGAACATCGCGACGATGGAAGCGCTGGATCACATGATCACGCTGGTCGAACGGCTGTATCACGTCGGGCGGCAGGAAGCGCTGGCGCTGGCGAGCCTGACGGTTGACATGCGGATCACGCAGATCGCCAACGGCGTCAACGGCGTCCATGCGCTGCTGCCACACGGGGCGATTCGGTGACGGCGGCAGTGGGCTGCCTGATTTCCACAGCAGGCGATCACCCTATCGGCACCGTGTAGCCTTCGCGCAGCCAGTATTCGACCTGCTCACCCATCACGCCCTGCTCTGCCGCGTCTGCGCGGGTGAAGCCGTCCGGGTGGGTGGCGACCAGCGCCGACAGCGCGGGCGAGGTGTAGTAGTCGGCTTTGTAGTCGTGGTAAATGCCGGACTTCGCCTGATAGCACCAGGGCGCGAGCAGATAGCGCGTTTTCCCGGTGATGGGCGTGAACTGGAAGGGCAGTTCGTCGGCAGCTTCGGCGTTGAGGATGGCGTCGGCGTAGCGCTGAAGCTGGTCTTCGACGCGATAATGCGCGTGCAGGTAATCGAGCGCCGCCTGTGAGGTGCGCTTTCCCTGGCTCAGAATGTTCGCCGCTAGCTGCGCGGCGGTGTCGTGATCGTTGAAATCCACTTTATCGACCAGCGCTTCGGGCAGAATTTCGCGGTGCGACGAGATGCGCGCCACGACGGACGGCGTGCCGCAGCCGAGCGATTCGTAGACCGCGTTGCCAAACGACTCGACGAAACTGCCGAGCGCCAGCATGACGTGACCGAGGCTGTAATACTCTGGCAGCAGTTCCACCGGAATCCAGGGATGAAAGACGAAGTGATCGGTCAGCCCGCGTTGAGCGATCTCTGCCTGCACGCGGTCATAGAAGTCCTGGATGCCGGGGTCATACTGCAAGCCGAGCCACAGCGGCACCAGCGTTTTTACGTTCGGGATGCCGTGTTGATTCACCAGCCGATCCACCACTTCGATTGTCTGCCAGATGCCCTTGCTCTCTTCGGGGCGGTGCGGGTGCAGCACGATGGCGTGTTTCGACGGATCAACCGGGATCAGATCGAGGATGCGTCCCGGCGGGGTTGGCTTGAAGCGATTCCAGTCGATGCCGTTGTGGATGACGGTCATACGTTCGGGCAGGTCGGGGAAGAAGCGCCCGGTTGTGTGAGTGAAGAAGGCGCGAGCATATTCTGAAATCAGCACCAGCCGGTGTCCCTGAAAGTGAAATGCGCCCTGAATCGTCTCCGGGTAGACGTTGTCGCGCAGCGACACCACCGTCGGGATGCCGTGGTAGACGAACGGAAAGACGAATTCGCCATCGTGAATGTAAAAGCGATCCGCTGTTTGCAGGTGTTCCGCCACATCCTGAATGATGCCCGCAATATTGTAGGCGGGCGTGTCATAGGGCGCGGGGAACGGCTGCTTAAAGCGCAGCACCGGCTTGACCAGAATGCGCTCGTGCCAGCGAAACGGCTCGCTGGTATCGGCGCGGCGCGTGCAGAGGATGGTCACGTCGTGTCCCAGGCTGGCGAGATAGTTGGCGATAGTGCGCAGGTGCTTCTGCCCGCCGCCCATATCGTGGTCAGGGAACAGCGGCGTAATCGAAAACATCAGAATATTCATCGTGGCGTCTGTCCGTGATGCGTGAATAAATGGCTTGGTATAGGATAACGCAGGGTGAGTAAAAGAAGTAAGAAAAGTAAAGGAAGAAAGAGAAGTAAAAGAAGATAAAGACGTTTTCGTGGAGTGCCAGATTTGTGGTTTAGGAGATACAGATGCCATTATCCGAACATGCCAGCGACGCCAACAGGAAACGATTCGAGATTGCAGTACGTTTAGCCGAGTTGTGCCCGCTGGCGCTTGGCAGCGAACTGGCGCTGACCGGCTCAACCGCGTCGGGGCTGGCGGATGACGAGTCGGATCTTGAACTCAATCTGTGGGGTGAAAGCATCCCGCCAGCAGCGGCGCGAGTCGCCTGGCTGCAAGCAGCAGGCGTGAGCGACATTCAGATATTCGAGCAGCCGCGCCCGGATGACTCGTACTGGATTGGCGGCAGGCTGGACGATGTGGCGCTGGAAGTGGGCTGGCAGACGCTTGACGTTTCAGAGCGCAGCATCGAGACGATTCTTTCCGGCAGCATGTCGCAGGTCATGGCTTATATTCTGGTGAACGCAATCCCGTTTCGCAGCGCCGGGTATCTGCCCGAATGGCAGGCGAAGTTGAGCGCCTATTCCGACCACGTACAGGCGGCGGCGATACACCGGGCGGTGCAACGCTGGTCGCAGCCTGACCACGTTTCGCGGCTGGCGCGGCGGGATGAACGGCTGGCGGTCACCGAGATTCTGCTCGGCGACCTCGGTGAAATGGTATCGCTGTTGTATGCGGTCAACCGGCGCTGGCAGCCGAGTCGCAAATGGACGCTTGCCGCCGCGCACGACTTCACCCAAGCGCCGGAACGCTGGCGCGAACGCATGGACGACGTACTGACCGCGCCGCCTGTGCAGAGCGTTCAATTATGCGTCGAGTTGATATTGGACGCGCTGGCGCTGGTGCCGGAACCATACGACGTAAGCGCGGCGGCGCGGGCGCTGCAAGAGAGGTGATGCCTGACGAGGAATGAGGGAGTATCGTAGGGACACGATATTATCGTGTCCGCTGCGGTAAACAGGACACGGACACGACGATGTCGTGTCCCTACAATCCGGATTTGTATTGATTCAACAAAAAGGGCGCATCACGATGCGCCCCTACTGTGTGTGAGTTGAGGTTTACGACAGGTAATCACGCAGGTGGCGGCTGCGGCGCGGGTGGCGCAGGCGGCGCAGCGCTCGCCCTTCGATCTGGCGGATGCGCTCGCGGGTGAGTCCGAATTTCTCGCCTACTTCTTCTAAGGTGTGGCTGCGCCCGTTGAGCAGACCGAAGCGCAGGCGCAGGATGCGCGCCTCGCGCGGGGTGAGCGTGTTCAGCAGCGATTCAATTTTCTCGTGCAGCAGCTTGTCGAAGGTGGTCTGTGCCGGGCTGGGCGCGGCGTCATTTTCGATGAACTGCCCAAATTCGCTGTCTTCGTCGTCGCCAACCGGGCTTTCGAGGCTGAGAGGCTGCCAGGACACCCGCAGCATCCAGCGCACTTTGCGCGGGTCAATCTTCATGATGGCGGCGATTTCTTCAGGCGTTGGCTTGCGTCCGTTGTCCTGCTCAAGCTCGCGGGCGACGCGATAGAGGCGGCGGATACGGTCGCTCATATGGACGGGCACGCGAATTGTGCGCCCCTGGTCGGCAATGGCGCGGGTGATGGTCTGGCGAATCCACCAGGTGGCATAGGTGCTGAAGCGGAAGCCGCGGCGGTAGTCGAATTTCTCGACCGCCTTCATCAAGCCGAGATTACCTTCCTGAATCAGGTCCAGAAACGGCACGCCGCGCGCCATGTACTTCTTGGCGATGGAGACGACCAGGCGCGTATTGGCTTTGATCAGGTGCTCGCGGGCGCTGGCACCATCCAACGCCAGCACCTGCCATTCGGCGGCGCGTTTGTGTTCGGGGTTGTGGCGCAGCTTGCGGGCGGCGTCTTTGCCCGCTTCCAGCCGCATGGCAAGGCTGATTTCTTCCTCAGTGTTCAGCAGCGGTACCCGCGCCATTTCCTTCAGATACAGCCCGACGGTATCGCTGGAGGACATCTCGAACGGGTCGTATTTCTCATCTTCCAGATCGTCTAAATCGTCACCGTCCTGTTCGAGCCAGAGGTCGTCCGCGTCGAACAGATCATCGCCAAAGTCCTCATCCAGAACGCTATCATCCTCAAAGAAGTCGGCATCCGGCAAAAACGAATCATAAGCTGTCTCGTAGTCGTTCAAGGTCAAGACCACCCTTCACAACTAAAGTCGAATGAAAGGAAATATCAGGTTGCTGATTATTTCTTGAGCAGTTCCTTAAGCTTTGCCAGGCGTGGGTCGATCTCCTCCTGGCAGTCGCAAGGACCCAGATTCAAGTTGGCTCCGCAGTTGGGGCATAGCCCCTTGCAGTCCGGGCGGCAGAGCACGCCGCGCGCATCGGCAATGATGGTTTCGGCGCGCACCAGCGGCGCAATATCGAGAATGGCATCGTCGTCGATGCTGAATTCCGACGCCCGCGAGCTGGGATAGGCGTACAGTTCTTCAACGTCAATCGTCATGTCGCGCAGGACGGGCGACAGACAGCGGTAACACTCGTCCTCAATGCCGACGTGAAGTTCGCCCTGAACCAGGATCCCTTCTTTAGTGCGGCTCAACCGAAGTGGTCCGCGCACATAAGCGAGATCAACATCTTCAGCTACACGAACCTGGGGGACATCGAATACGGTATTATGCGTATGTCCCGATCCGGCGGTGAGCAGAAAGCCGACGTTCATTTTAAGCACGCGGTTGCTCACATAGCCGTTGGTATACTGTTTCACTATCTTGCCTGCCTGGAAGGGCACATAACATTACTCTAACACTCATTAAAAGTATATGAGTTTGCATATTGTGTCAAGATATGGGACAACTTCTCTTATCGATCCGGAATAACTTTTTGCAGCTTTTTTATGGGCGTAAATTAACGCAACCGAAGATGTGGCGGCGCTTCGCTTGTGTTACAATCCTTCGGAACGCCCATAGACACACAGCATAGATGTATGATTGGCACTCGTCTCGGTATCTACGAAATCCTCGATGAAATTGGCAAAGGCGGCATGGCGACGGTTTTCCGCGCCTACCAGCCGACCGTGGGACGGTATGTCGCCGTCAAGGTGATTCACCGCGCTATCGCCGCCGATTCGACGGCGCTGGAGCGTTTTCAACGCGAGGCGAGGCTGATTGCCCGCCTTGAGCACCCACACCTGCTGCCAGTTTACGATTATGACGGCGCATACGATCCGCCGTACATCGTCATGCGCTATCTGGAAGGCGGGACGCTCAAAGAGGTGCTCGATAATGGGCAGCTTCCGCTGGGTGATATCAACCACATCATGCGCCAAATCGCTTCGGCGCTCGATTACGCCCATCGCCAGGGCGTCATTCACCGCGACATTAAACCATCGAACATCATGATCGATCCGGAAGGCAACGCCTTCCTGATGGACTTTGGCATTGCTCGGATGATCGAATCCGGCGAAGGACTGACACAGTCCGGCTTCGCCGTCGGCACACCGGGATATATGGCGCCCGAACAGGGCATGGGCATGGAGAATATCGACCGCCGGGCGGATATTTACGCGCTTGGGGTGATGGTGTTCCAGATGGTGACCGGGCAGATGCCCTTCACCGCCGAGACGCCGCTGGCTGTTGTAATGAAGCACATCAACGATCCGGTGCCGAGCGTGCGTCAGTACGATCCGACGCTGCCTCAGGCGCTGGACGACGCGATCTCCAAAGCGATGGCGAAAAAGCCGGAGCTGCGCTACAGCACCGCGACCGATTTTGCGGATGACATTTCGCGGGCGGTGGGCAAGATGACCGTCAGCCTGCGCCCCGACGCGCTCAAGCGGGCAGCGGCGGAAAGCGTCGCCAGAATTCACCAGCAGCGCGAGCAGACCCGTGACCAGATCGAAGCCACCATGGCGGAATTCGAGGCGAGCCGCCTATCGCGGACAAGCCAGCCGCCACCGTCACCGCCGCGTGTCACGGCGGCGCAGCCGCTGGTGGTTGAAGACGCCGATACAGTTCTGACGCCAACCGATCAGCAGATCGCCAAAGCCGGACAGCCGCAGACGCCCACACCGCCCATGCCACCGCCAGCGGCTGCGCCGCCGCCCCCATCGGGCAGATCGCGGCTGCCGATCATGCTGGCGGCAGCGGCGGCGGTCGTGGTCATTGGGCTGATTGTGTTCGCGCTGCTGCCGCGCGATGCCGCCACGCCAACGCCAACGACTGGCGTCATTGCGACCGCCGCCACCGCCACGTCGGGCATTGAAATCGCCGCCGTAACCGAGGCGGCGGAGACGGACAGCCCGACGCTTGAGGCAACCGAAACGCCGCCGCTGGTGATCGAAAGCGCTGCGTCGCGAACTGCCGAAACTGACGCGCCAACCGCCACGCTGCGCCCGACGACTGCCGATACGGCAACGCTTCGTCCGACCAGCACCGATCTGCCGACGGAAACTGCCGCCGCCACCGCCGTAACCGAAACCCGACTTCCCGCGTCCCCAACGACTGCGGCAACGCTGGTGGTGGCACTCGACGTGACCGTTTCGGCGACTGCTGAAATTGAAGCGACGCCTTCGGGAGTTATCGTTCCAGACACGGCAACGCCTACGAATACCGATGTTCCGCCAACGGCGACCTTAATTCCGCCCAGCGAGACGCCGATTCCGGCAACTGACACGCCGGTTCCGCCGACTGCGACGCTGACCCATACGGCAGTTCCACCGACCGACACCGCGACCAATACACCGCTTCCGACCGAAACGCCCACGCCCGCCACGCCGGTGGCGGTACTCGGACGCCCGCTGGCAGTTCGCAGCGGTCCCGGATCGCAGTTCGACCAGGTGGCGCTGATCGAAGCCGGGCAGCCGATGACTATTCTGGGTATCAGCGACGATGGCGGCTGGTATCAGGTCGAACTGGACGATGGCACAGCGGCATGGCTGGCGGTGTCCGCCTTTGTGACGACGTTTGGCAACGTCAACGCCGTTCCGATTGCGGCTCTGCCCACCAATACGCCGGAACCACCGACCCGCACGCCAGAGCCGCCAACGGCGACGCTGCTGCCGACTGCCACGCTTGTCGTACCCACAGAGACGCCCGTCCCACCGACGGAGACAGCTATCCCGCCGAGCGAGACGCCGATTCCGCCAACCAACACGCCGGAACTGCCAACGGCGACGCCTGAGCCAGAGCCAACCGGACCTGTGCCATATCTGGTGGACTTTGAAGCGCCGAACCCGATCAGCGACTGGGACTTTGACACCAATGCCTGGCAGGTTGAGAGCGACGGTGGTCAGCATTATCTGGCGGGGCGCGGCTCGCTGAACCAGCTTACGGTGGTGCGCGGGCGCGGCGAACAGCCGTGGCTCGATGCTTCACGGACGGACCTGTTGATCGATTTCCAGGTCTATCTCGATCCGCTGGCAGCCGGAGCGCGGATTGTCTTCAGCTATTCGGATGCGGGCTACAACGTGCTGGAAATGTTCCCCGGCTTGATGATCCTCAAACGCGACGCGCCGGTGCCGGACGTGTTCAACCGCGATTCCGAGCGCATTCTCAGAACGCACAATAACGTGGCGCTGCCCGCCAATGAATGGCATCGTATTACCATCTGGGTCGATGGCACGTTCATCTACGTCTATCTGGATCGCGTGCTGGTCATGACCGTCGAAGACACCATCGCGCCGCAGCTTACCGGCGGGCAAATCTTCCTGCAGGTCAACAACCAGTCGCGCGCCATTCGCTTTGACAACTTTATGGTGCTGTTCCCGGAGCCTGCCAGCACGCATTTCGCAGGCGGGCTGCCGCTGGAATGGGTGACGACCAACGCCCGCGCGACCACGCTCCAGCGCGACGACACGCGCCAGTACCTGACCTTCAGCGGGGATACGCTGGTCACGCCGCAGCTTCGCCCGATGGAAGACTTCATCATGTTTTGCAGCATCTGGAATGATGAAGGCGGCTACCAGCTTCGCCTGCGCGAAAGCCCGGCGGGACTCATCCTGATCGATGGCGTTGGCGGCAACATGACGATTTCGCAGTGGACGGACGCTGGTACACCGGTCAACACCTACAACGTGTCCAACTTCTACAATCGCGGGCGCTGGGAACAGGTGATCGTCACATTTGTTGGCGACCGGCTGACGCTGTATCGCGACGGCGCGATCCGCTTTGATGAGACGATTCCCAACGCGCCGCCAGCAGGCTCGATTTCGTTCAGCACGCGCTCGGGCGACATCCTGCGGATCACCGACTGCATGTTTGCCGGGTTCGTCGTCAGCACCTTCGAGCAGGTTCAGCCGATCCTTGACCTGCGCCAGCAGGCGCTTGATCGACCATGGCGGCTGCTGCGCAGCGATCTTGACGACAATTTCGACGACGTTTTCCGCACCGATGACTGGTGGGTTGATGGGCAGCGAGCAGCGGGTACGTTCACGAACGATCCGTCGGCTGCCGAACACCGCCAGTTCCTGCGCATGGAATATCAGGGCAGCCCCACCTGGCGGCTGTTCCGCGACGTCATGGGCGTGGAGATGTTCCGTGAGGGGCAGAGTCTGAACGCCGCCACCGATCTGTATGTGACGGTTGACGTGCGCTTTCCGGTGGGCAGCACCCAGGGCAGCGCCTGGCTTGGCTTGCGTACCACGACGAGCATCACCGGCGCGGATATCGATGGCTACCGGCTGGAACTTCGCCGCAACGCCGACGGCACAACTGACGTGGTGGTTCGCTACGTGAGCAGCACCCAGCGGACGGTGCTGTATGAAGGACCCGTCCCGGTTTCGGCGGATGGCACGCTGCCGGAATGGATTCATCTGGAAGCGCTGATGCTGCGCGACGAGATCGCCTTCTTCGCCAATGGGCAGTTCGTGACTACCGCCGATGGTTCGCTCCGTCTGGGCGGCACGATTGCGCTGGGCGTGGACGAAAATACCAGCGCCGATTTCGATTCGCTGGTTATCCGCGATACCTCACCCCATGACGAGTAAGCTGGTCTGCATTTGTCCCTGAGCGTCTACCTGCGGGCTGGATTCACATGCCAGCCCAACCGCGAAAATGAGGATCGACGCGCGCATTTTGGGGTTAAGATGTTGAGAGTAGCATAGAGGGAACTACAATGCCTGCCGCCGATCCGATAATTGAAGCACTCACACAAGCCACCGCGCGTCTGTCAGAACCAGAAGTACGGGCTGCCTACGAGCAGCTTCTGCGGATGATCGAAGCGCATGTGGTCGAGCAGCCGTTTCTTGAAGATGGCATCCAGCCGCTGACAGACACCCAACTGGTGCTGCTGCGGCATGGCTTGCGCCGGCTTCCGCACGAAGCGCGCGCCTCGGACTTGTGGGTGGAAATTCGTCAGGCGGCGGAGTCGCTCTCGGAAGCGGTTTCGCGGAACACCACCATCACCGTGGGTCAGCAGGTCGTCCAGACGATTGGCACCGTTCAAGGCGGCAGCGTCGTCATGACGGGCATCACCAACAATTATCCCGCCATGCCGGAACTGCCACCGCTGCCAGAAATGCTGCCGGAAGCTCCGGCGCAGTATGTCCGGCGCACCCATGATATTTTCCTGAGCTACAGCCGCAAGGATGCTCGCACCATGCGACGCCTTCACGCCGATCTCGCCGACGCCGGATTTACCATCTGGACTGACGAAAACCTGACGCCGGGAACACCTTCCTGGATGACGACGATTGAATCGGCAATTCAGGCAGCCGGCTGCATGGTCGTCATCCTTACGCCGGACGCGAAGAAATCGCCCTGGGTGGAACGCGAACTCACCCGCGCCTCTGCCTACGAAATCTCGATCTTTCCGCTGCTGGCGCGCGGCGACGAGCGCAGCGCCGTTCCGCTGCTGCTCAGCAGCCACCAGTGGTCAGACATTCGTAAGGAGCGTGACTACCGCATGAATGTCCGCAAGCTCATTCGCGCCGTCCGCGGGCGGCTGGCGCAGCTCAACGACATGCGGGATTAAAATCAGGCAGGGATACGGTAGTCCGTATTCCTGTTTTTTATGCCGGTTGGACACTGAGATCATGGGTGCGATGCATCATCATCACCGCAGGCACAGCCGTGAACAGCAGCACGATACCGCCAACCGCAAAGGGCAGCGTTGGCGAGGTGGAAAACAGCATCCCGCTGATGGATGTGCCGATGATAATCCCCAGACTGGCGCTTGACTGATAGATTCCCAGAACGGCTCCACTCAATTTCTCCGACACTGTCGTGGTGGTCAGGGCTTGCAGCGCGGGCATCATAATGCCCGAAGCGACTGCGACCAGCACCAGCGATACCGATCCGACCAGCCAGGGAGACACAAATACCGTCAGCGACAGCATCCCGATTCCGCGCAGAATCGCCCCGCCGACCACCAGACGCCGTTCGCCAAACTGCTCGACCAGTGGGCGCACCAGCACAAGCTGGGTGAGGAACTGCCCGACGCCCGTCCCCGTCATCAGCAGTCCAACGCCGAGGGTGGTATCGCGGGCGGTGTAGCCATGAAAGACAACCGCTTCGCCAAACAGCGTGATGGTCGAATTCATCACCGCGATGCTGAACTGAGCGCAGAAGGCGATCAGCAGAATCAGCATCAGTGGATGATTGCTGATCACGGCGTGGGCATCGACCCGCACCTGTTTTTGCTGGGCGCGCGCCAGCCGTTCTTCCGCTGGCAGCGATTCGTCCAGCGCGAACCATGTCAGCAGGACGGTGACCATCGAAATGGCAGCCGCTACGTAAAACGGCGCATGTTCATTGAGCAGCGCGCCGATGAAGCCGCCAATGCCCGGACCGACCATATACCCCAGCCCGAACCCGGCGAAGATGATTCCCAGTCCCTGGGCGCGCTTTTCGCGTGGAGTGACATCGGTGATGTACGCCTGCGCGACGATGATGTTGCCGCCGGTGATGCCGTCAAGGATGCGCCCGGCGAACAGAATCGGCAGCGCCTGGGCGGTGCCGAGGATGATGAAACTCACCACAGTGCCGATCTGGCTGATGATCAGCACCGGCAGCCGACCGTATTTATCAGACAACCGTCCCAGCACCGGCGCTGCCAGAAACTGGGCGATGAAGTAGGACGCCAGCAGGAAGGAAATGGTTTCCGGGGAAGCGCCGAAGCTGCGTTGTGCGTAGAGTGGAAGGGTTGGCAGAACCATGGTTCCGCCGAGAAAATTCACGAAGACGATCAGGAACAGGGTGATGGTATGACGACGGGACACACAAAACCTTTACCGGCAGTTACGATACTAAAACCACCCTTCTGATTCTAATCCCGAACCAGGAACCAACTAATGCCAATTTCGGGCTTGGCTGCCAGTTCCTATTTGCACTTGCAAGGTAAATTCCCATACCTTAGACTCAGCAGGTGAACATTGTCGAAACGTGTAGTGCCCGCGCCGGCACATTGAGAGACGATATGGCGAGCATTATGGTGGTCTTGCCGACCTACAACGAACGCGAAAACCTACCGCTGATCGTCGAAGCGCTCCAAAACCTGGGCGTGAACGATTTGCGCATTCTGATCGTGGACGACTCGTCGCCGGACGGCACCGGCGATCTGGCAGATGAACTGTCCGCCCAACATCCGGGGCAAATCTTCGTGCTGCATCGCACCGAGAAAGCCGGGCTTGGTCCTGCCTACATCGCCGGATTCAAACAGGCGCTCAGCCTCGGCGCGGAGTACATCATTCAGATGGACGCCGATTTTTCGCACCAGCCGAAATATATCCACGACCTGATCGCCAAGCTGGAACAGGGCTATGACCTGGTGATCGCCTCGCGCTTCATGCGCGGCGGCGGCGTCGATGAAAACTGGAGCATCTATCGCAAGCTGTTGAGCTGGTTTGCTAACCGCGTCTACGTGCGGCTGGTACTCGGCATTCCAACTGCCGATTCGACGGCAGGCTATCGTATCTGGCGGCGGCAGACGCTGCTCGGGCTTGATCTGGATCGCGTTCGTTCGAACGGCTACGTGTTTCAGGTCGAGATGACCTACGTCGCCTCTCGTCTGGGCTATCGCGTGGTGGAAATCCCGATATACTTCCCCGACCGCAAGCGTGGGCAGTCAAAAATGGATCTGCGGATTCAACTGGAGGCGGCGCTGCGTGTGTGGCAGGTGCTTTACCGTCACCACACGCTGAAACCCACCATGCGCCGCACCGAAGCATACACAGCGTAGAGGATCTATGCAGAGTCAGACGCGATTCGAGCAGGTGCGCATCAGCCAGCTCCTGAGCCTTTATTCACCCCAGGAACCACCGCGCCTGTCGCTCGACTTTGGCGACTATCTTTCGATGCTTTGGCGAATTGACCAGACGGCTTCGCAGCCGAACAAGGCGCGCTATTACCGGCGCTGCGCGGCGTCGCTGGCGGAAGCGCTGTCATTCAAAAATCACCCGCTGCACCGGCTGGTGGAAATGTCGCCGCCGGGCAACATCTATCTCCAGCTTCCCAACCTGCCTTACCGTATTGGCGCGCATCTGGTGGATGCCAAGGATCGCAAAGCGGCAATCGCGCAGTTGATTGGGATGCGCGATCACATCCTCTATCTGGGAACCTATCAGGAAAAGTGGGGCGTGAGCTGGCCCGGCAGCGGCATTCTGGATACCGAAGTGCGCGAGCGCGTGTTCGCCGTGTTGTTCACCGCGCTGCAAGGACAGTACGCCAACTTCGCCCGCCTGCTGCTGGTGATCGATATCGTGCTGGCGGATCTGCTGCTGGGGGCATCCAACAACGACGAAGTGACCCTGCCTGAACTGGTCGGTCAGTTCGGCTATCCAAACCCGGCAAGCAGCGCCGTTCAGAAGGATTTTCTGGTCGAGGATGAGCGCGGGCGCGCCTAGTATCCTTTTTGCCTGACCTGAAGACGATCCCAATGTGATTTCCTGCCTGCAGGGGCGCAAGCATCATGCTGCGCCCCTACAAAAGCATGGTTGGTAATGCCCGCGCTGGCTTAATCGCCCACGACGGCAAGCGGAATTTCTGCCCGGCGCACCACCGAAACGCGCGTGCCCACCGCCGTGAACAGGATGCCCAGCGCGGCGATCACGAGCGTGAGGCGCGCGTCGGTATAGCCCGCCAGCGCCCCGGCAGCCAGCGCGCCCACTGGCGCAATCCCCTGTGTCACAAAGCCGATGCTGGCATTGGCGCGTCCCAGAAGCTGCTTTGGCACCAACATCTGCCGCAGGCTGATTTCGTTGACTTCGTAGACCGTCATTGCCGCGTCGCCGATAATCTGCCCCAGCATCAGCAGACCTGCTGCCAACCAGGGCGTGCCGCCCGCGGCTGGAACGAGCAGGTTGACCAGACCGCTGACCAGCAGCGTGCCGGTGAGAGTTGCCCCTAAGCCAAATTTGCGCGTTACCCTTGCCGACAGCAGCGCCCCCGCCAGCGCGCCGATGCCCCCGGCGGCGATCAGGAAGCCAAGCGTGGCGGGCGATAATCCGACTTCCCGAATCACATAGAGTCCATAGAGCGTGCCGAAGAAGCTGCCGAAGAAAGCACGCAGCGCCGCGCCCAGCGCCAGCACCCGCAGCAGCGGTTGTGAGGCGATCACGCGGAAGCCGTCGAGAATCTCGCGCCAGATCGAACCTGATTCGCCGTCTGCCTGCGGCGGTGGCTCAGGCGTGCGAATCAGCCCGACGCTGACCGCCGAGAAGATGAACGAGATCGCGTCTACGAGGATCGCCAGCGGAGCGCTGATAAGCTGAATGAGCAGCCCCGCCACCGCCGAGCCGCCGATCTCCGCCAGCGACGAGGTGGCGGCGAGCTTGCTGTTACCTTCCAGCAGGTGTTCGCGCGCCACCAGCGACGGCAGCAGCGAGCGATAGGCGATCTCGTACACCAGACTCAACAGGCTGACCGCCGCCGCGACAGCCACCAGAATTTCGATGGTGAGCGCGCCCGCTATGGCGAGGATCGGCACGCCGACCAGCAGCAGCATTCGCAGCACATCGACGGTGATCATGATCGGGCGGCGGCGGTGGCGGTCAATCCACGCGCCAGCGAACAAGCCAAACAGCAGGACGGGCAGCGAGCTAATCGCCATCAGCAGCCCCATCTGTTCGGGTGTGGCAGCCAGCAGTATGACCGCCACAAGGGGCAGCCCGTCGCGCGTAATAATCGAACCGAACTCGGAGATCGTCTGTCCAGTCCAGAGTTTTATGAAATCGGGATATTGCAGTACCCCGGATCGGGGATATTTCATTGGAGAAAACTCCTCATGATCAGTGTCGGTAGAAAACGCAGCAATCAGGAACGCAAAAATAGCGTTCGAGCCGAAAGGGGCTGAACGCGGTGATGTGCTGATGCGTTTTCTAACCGAGCATACTGCTCATGAGGCGCTCGTTTCTCAAGCAGAAGCGACTGCTTACTACGAACGTCGGGCGATATGATGGCAGTGTAGCATGAAGTGCAAAAAAGTGGAAAGATGAAAGTAAAAAGTTGAAAGTGGAAAGTAGGGTGCAAGCACACTGCCCCTGCTCCCCTCTCTTGGTGTCCTTTGTGTCCTGGTGGTTCAATCTTCTTTTTACTTTCAACTTTCGACTCAGCACTTTGAATCTACACTGCTGTGACCAGGATGGGCGCGTCTTCGGTGACGACGATGGTGTGCTCGTACTGGCAGCCCAGCTTGCGATCCTGCGTCTTCAGCGTCCAGCCGTCTTTGTCAGTGTAGATGCGTCCGCTGCCCAGCGTCAGGAACGGCTCCAGGGTGAAGACCATGCCGTTCACCAGCCGGTCTTTGGCGCGGTGGGTGTAGTAGTTGAAGACGTTGCGCGGCTCTTCATGCAGCTTGCGCCCAACGCCGTGTCCGTTCAGTTCGCGGATAACGTTGACGCCGCGCTGCTTCGCCACGCGCTCGACCGCCGCGCCGATAGCGTTCATGCGCGCGCCCGCGCGGGCGGCGTCGATGGCGGCTTGCAGGGCTTCCTGGGTGCAGTCGCACAGCATCTGCACTTCCGGCGCGATGGGCGGCAGCGGCAGCGACGCGCCAGTATCGGCAAAGTAGCCGTCCAGTTCCGCCGATACGTCCACATTGACGAGATCGCCTTCCTGAATGACGCGGCTGCCGGGGATGCCGTGAGCGACTTCATCGTTGATGCTGATGCACGTCCAGCCGGGATAATTATAGGTGATGATGGGCGCTGAGCGCGCGCCGTGTCCGCTGAGAAACTGCTCGCCAATCGCGTCCAGCTCGGCGGTGGTGGTGCCGGGCTTGACCGCCTGAAGCATCTCCTGCAGGCACAACCCAACGATACGCCCGATTCGCATCAAGCCGAGCAGGTCTTTTTCTGATTCAATCGACATCGATCATTCCTTTGTTTGCCGCAGCGGTCAGTCAGCCTCTTTGAACAGTTCTTCAAAGATGGACTGGGGCGCATAGACAACGCCGACCAAGCCGGGTCCGGTATGCGCGCCAAGTACCGGCGCAATCGGACCGGTTGGCAGCCAGTGACATTCGAACATGTCGTCGAGCTTGTCGTGCAGGACTGCCGCGCCTTCGGGATAGTTGGCGTGCAGTACCTGCACTCGCAGCGCTGATCCGGGCGCGTGCTGTCTGGCGACCAGATCCGCCAGCATGGGGACGGATTTGCTGAGCGTGCGCCCTTTGGCGCGCTCGACATACTTGCCCTCGATTTTGTCCACGCCAATGATCGGCTTAATGTCGAGGATTGTGCCCAGCAGCCCGCGCAAGTGGCTGATACGCCCGCCGTGAATCAGGTACTTGAGCGTCGCCAGCGTGAAAATTGTCTCGGTCGAATCGGTGATGATGCTCAGCAGGTTGAGAATCCGGTCAAGCTGCCAACCGGCTTTGATGGCGCGCAGCGCGGCTTCCACGTGCCAGCCCTCAGCGCCGGAAAGGGTCTTGGTATCGTAGAAGGTGACGTTGGCTTCGGGCACCATCTGCGCGCCGAGTCTGGCGGCATTAATCGTGCCGCTTAAGCCCGACGAGATGTGGATCGAGAGAATATCAGGATCGTCTGCCGCAACCTGACGGTAGAGTTCGGCGAAATCGCCGGGCGCGGGCTGCGAGGTGGTGGGAAAGCTGCTGGTGCTTTCGAGAAGCTGGTAAAACTCATCCGGCTGAATGTCTATACCGCTGCGATAACTCTTGCCATCGAGGGTGAATACCAACGGCACCGCATGGATGGTCAAGCCCTGGCGTTGTTCGGGGGAAAGATCAGCGCCGCTGTCAGTTACAACTTGCATCAGTCTTATTTCCTCTATTAAATGGGCGAATTATCGTAGATTACGGCGCGGAATGCCAGCATCGAATCGGGCCGCCGCCGGAACTCATGCTATACTTTGCGCTGTTATCCAGCGACGTGTGAGACTACGATGACCGAACTGACCGACCTTACGCTGACACAGGCAGCGGACAAGCTGCGTTCCCGCGAGATTTCCTCGGTTGAGCTGACGCGCGCGGCGCTTGACCGGATTGAGAGACTCGATCCGTCGCTGGGCGCGTTCCTGACCGTCACCCGCGACCGCGCCCTGACCGACGCGCAGGCAGCCGACACCCTGCTGGGACAGGGCAGCGCGGCAGATAAGCCGCTGCTGGGCGTGCCGATGGCGATTAAGGATGTACTTTCAACCGCCGGAATCGAGACGACCTGCGGCTCGAAGATACTGGACGGCTACGTGCCGGTGTTCACGGCGACCAGCGTGCAGCGGCTGGAAGACGCCGGCATGGTGATGCTGGGCAAGCTCAATATGGACGAGTTCGCGATGGGATCATCCACCGAGAACTCGGCATACCAACTGACGCGCAATCCCTGGGACGCCGAGCGCGTGCCCGGCGGCAGCAGCGGCGGCAGCGCGGCGGCAGTGGCGGCGCGGATGGCGTTCGGGGCGCTGGGTACGGACACCGGTGGCAGCATTCGCCAGCCAGCGGCGTTCTGCGGCGTGGTGGGGCTGAAGCCCAGCTATGGGCGCGTCTCGCGCTATGGCTTGGTGGCGTTTGGCTCGTCGCTGGACTCGGCGGGACCGCTGGCGCGGACGGTGGAAGACGCCGCCAGCATTTTGCAGGTGATCGCCGGGCATGACGGGCGCGATTCGACCAGCATGAATGCCAGCGTGCCCGATTACCGGAGTCACCTGACGGGCGACACGCGCGGGCTGCGGATCGGCGTGCCGAAGGAGTACTTCATCGACGGCATGGAGCAGGAAGTCGCCGACGCGGTTCACGCGGCGATTCGCCATCTGGCGGGCTTGGGCGCGGAGATCGTCGAAGTGAGCCTGCCGCACACCGAATACGCGCTGCCGGTCTACTACATCATCGCCCCGGCGGAAGCCAGCGCCAACCTTGCCCGCTATGACGGCGTGCGCTTTGGTCCGCGCGTTGAGAAGGGCGAACTGTGGCAGACCTACAAAGCCACGCGCGGGCTGTTCGGGGCTGAAGTCAAGCGGCGGGTGATGCTGGGCACGTATGCGCTGTCGGCGGGCTACTACGACGCCTACTACGCCAAAGCGCAGCAGGTGCGGACGCTGATCAAGCGCGATTTTGACGCGGCGTTTGAGCAGGTGGACGTGATCGCCGCGCCGACGACGCCCAAGACGGCGTTCAAATTCGGTCAGAACACCAACGATCCGCTGGCGATGTATCTGGAAGACGTGTTCACGCTGCCGGGCAGCCTGGCAGGCGTGCCGGGGTTGAGCCTGCCGTGTGGCTTCGACAGCCTGAATCTGCCGATTGGTCTGCAACTGATCGGTCCCGCCTTCCGCGAGGAAGTGGTGCTGCGGGTGGGTCACGCCTACGAGCAGACGACGGAATGGCACCGGCGAAAGCCAGAAATAGTGCTGAGGACTGAGTAAAGACGGTAAAAGAAGTAGAGCAAGTAAGGAAAGTAAAAAAGGTGTAAGGGGTACGATTGATGTAATCGCGCCGGAGCCAAATGCAATTCCACAAAATAACACAGATTTTCCGTAGGGACACGACAATGTCGTGTCCTTTTTGCGGGGGATAATGCGCCGAAACCGCGCCGGAGCCAAATGCAATTCCACAAAATAACACAGGTTTTCCGTAGGGATACGATACATCGTGTCCGTTTTTTGCGCGGGCAGACACGACGGTGTCGTGTCCCTACGGGCGTATACGATGTCGCGCGACATTGTCGTGTCCGTTTTTGTGCGGGCGGACACGACGGTGTCGTGTCCCTACGGGCGCATATGATGTCGCGCGACATTGTCGTGTCCGTTTTTTGCGCGGGCGGACACGACAAAGCATACGCAGTATGCAGCATACGCAGTATGCACGTGTCCCTACGGGCGCATACGATGTCGTGCGACATTGTCCTGTCCCTACAATGTTCCGGCGGGCAATATACGTTAAACTTTACATAGATTCTTATGTAACCGAACGCTGCCCGTTTGGAGTGAACCATGCCCCCGATCAACACGCTGTACTACGGCGACAACCTCGATATTCTGCGGCGCTACGTGCCCGACGAAAGCGTCGATTTGATCTACCTCGACCCGCCGTTTAACAGCAACCGCAGCTACAACGTGCTGTTTAAGGACGAAAGCGGCAGAGAAGCCGACGCGCAGATCACGGCGTTTGACGACACCTGGCACTGGAGCCGGAGCGCCGAAGCCACCTACCACGCGCTGCTGACGGACGCGCCCGAACGGGTGAGCGCGGCTGTCGGGGCGCTGCGGACGATCATCGGCACCAACCAGATGATGGCGTATTTAGTGATGATGACGGCGCGGCTGGTGGAACTGCACCGCGTCCTCAAGCCGACAGGCAGCCTGTATTTACACTGCGATCCCACCGCCAGTCACTACCTGAAATTATTATTAGATACTATATTCGGGGGGGTAATTTCAGATCGGAGCTAGTTTGGAAGCGAACCAGCAGTCACAATGATGCAAGACGAAAATACGGTGATGTAAGCGATACGATCCTCTTCTATACAAAATCTGAACGGTATACATTCAATGTTCAATATCAACCACATTCGGATGAATATGTAGAGAGTTTCTATCGGTTTGTTGATCAAAATGGCAGACGCTATCGGATAGATAACTTGACCAGCCCAAATCCACGTCCAAATTTGGTATATGAATACAAAGGATATAAGTCACATCATTTTCGCTGGAGAGTATCACGCGAAAAAATGGAGCAACTTGATGCAGAAGGTCGCTTATACTTCCCCAAAAACCCGGATGGGCGTATTCAACTCAAACGTTTTCTTGACGAAATGCCGGGGGTTCCTGTAGACAACGTTTGGGATGATATAAGACCCATTCATGCCCATGCAGCCGAACGTCTCGGCTATCCCACACAAAAACCTCTCGCCCTCTTGGAACGCATCATTCAGGCGAGCAGCAATGAGGGCGACGTGGTGATGGATCCGTTTTGCGGCTGTGGTACGGCGGTGGCGGCGGCGCACAAGCTGGGGCGGGCGTGGATCGGCATCGACATCACCCATTTGAGCATCGCCCTGCTCAAATACCGGCTGACGGATATGTTCGGGCTGAAGGCGGGGACGGATTATCAGGTGATCGGCGAGCCGGGGGACGTGGGCGCGGCGCGGCAGTTGGCGGGGGATGACCGCTACCAGTTCCAGTGGTGGGCGCTGTCGCTGGCGCGCGCCAAGCCGCTGGGCGGGACGGACGGCGGGCGATCCGGCAAGAAGGGCAGCGATAAGGGCGTGGACGGCGTGATCACCTTCGTGGACGATGGAACGGGCAAGCCGAAACGGGTGCTGGTGCAGGTCAAAAGCGGGCACGTCAAAAGCGGCGACGTGCGCGATCTGCGCGGCACAGTGGAGCGCGAAGGGGCGGCGCTGGGGCTGTTCATCACGCTGGAAGCGCCGACGCGCGACATGACCACCGAGGCGGTGAGCGCCGGATTCTACCGGTCGCCGGGCTGGAACACCGATTACCCGAAGATACAGATTTTGACGATAGAGCAGCTATTGGGCGGCGAAACGGCGCAGATGCCGCCAAATTACACGACGTTTAAGCAGGCGGGGCGGGTGCGCGGCGCGGCAGACGCGCATGACGTGCCGCTGTTTGGGGGGGAATCGTCCATCACAGACACGCCGTAGGGACACGACATTGTCGTGTCCGGTTTTGCGCGGGGGATAATGCGCCGAAATCGCGCCGGAGCCAAATGCAATTTCACAAAATAACACGGGTTTTCCGTAGGGATACGATACATCGTGTCCGTTTTTTGCGGGCGGACACGACATTGTCGTGTCCCTACTTGGCACTTTCGCGTGTTTGCGGTTCAATAGATGCTGTTTTGAGTTCCCCAATAAGGCAGCGTAACAATGCAGCATCTTCCCTTCAATAAGCCCGGTCGCTTCTGGCGCGGCAACCTGCACACCCATTCCACCCGTTCCGACGGGCAGTTAGCGCCGGAAGCGGTGTGCCGTTTCTACCAGGAGATGGGCTACGACTTCATCTCGATCACCGATCACTTTATGGCGCAGTTCAAGTACCCGATTACTGACACCCGCCCGCTGCGAACGGACGGCTTTACCACGCTGCTGGGCGCGGAACTGCACGCGGGCGCGACCAGCATTGGCGATATCTGGCACATTCTGGCGGTGGGGCTGCCGCACGATTTCGCGCCCAACCTGCCGGACGAAGATGGACCGGGGATCGCTGCCCGGGCGATGGCTGCCGGAGCTTTTGTCAGCGTCGCGCATCCAGCATGGTATTCGCTCAGCGAACAGGATGTGCTCGATCTGGGTCCGGTTCACGCGATTGAGACGATCAACGGCATCTCGTTCGATCACAACGACCGGATCGACAGTTGGTACATGCTGGACGTGATGGTGGATCGTGGACATCGCTATTTTGCCCTGACGACCGACGACGCGCATTTCCACCTCAAGCACAACGACCTGCTGCGCGGCTGGACGTATGTCAAAAGCGAAAGTCTCGACCCGGACTCGCTGCTGGCGGCGCTGCGGAACGGCTGCTATTACAACAGCACCGGCGCGATGATTCACGATATCCAGATGGAAGGCGAAAACCTGTACGTGCGCTGCTCGCCCGCCAGCAGCCTGTTTCTGACCGGGCGCGGATCGCGCTCGCAGTACATTCACGGCAACGGCATGATCGAAGCCGAATTTAACTGGAAGCGGCTGAACAGCCCGCACTGCCGCCTGACGGTGCGCGAGGCGAACGGGGCGCGGGCGTGGACGAACCCGATATTCCTATGAGCGTGGTCTGCTTTGGCGAACTGCTGATTGACTTTGTGGCGCTGGAAACCGGTCTGACGGTGGGCGAGGCGTCGGGCTTCCTCAAAGCGCCGGGCGGCGCGCCGGCTAATGTCGCTGTGGGCGCGGCGCGGTTGGGGCATGGCAGCGCTTTTCTGGGGCAGGTGGGCGACGATCCGTTCGGGCATTACCTCGAAGGCGTCCTGCGAGCCGATCAGGTCGATACGCGCGGGCTGCGGTTTTCGGCAGAGGCGCGAACGGCGCTGGCGTTCGTCTCGCTGCGGGCAGACGGCGAGCGCAGCTTCAGCTTCTATCGCAACCCCAGCGCCGACATGCTGATGCGTCCCGAAGATGTGGTTACGGACGTGATCGACGGTCAGACCATCTTCCATTTCGGCTCGATCACGCTGATCGGCGAGCCGAGCCGCAGCGCGACGCTGGCGGCGGTGGAACATGCGCGCTCGCGCGGGCTGCTCATCTCGTATGATCCGAATTTACGGATGGCGCTGTGGCAGGACGCCGACGCCGCCCGCGCGGGGATGCTCGCCGGGCTGGAATACGCCAACATCGTGAAAGTGAGCGATGAGGAACTCGAATTCCTGACCGGATCGCAGAATCCCGGCGCGCTGTGGCGCGATGGCGTGGCGATCATCGTCGTCACGCATGGACAGGGCGGCGCGACCATTTACACCCCGCGCGAGCGCTTTCTATCGCCCGGCTTTGCCGTCGAGACGGTGGATACGACCGGCGCGGGCGACGGCTTCGTCGCCGGGCTGATGCACGGCGTCCTGACCTACGGCGGCGATTACGCGCGGCATCTGGACGAGATCGCCCGCTTTGCCAACGCGGTTGGCGCGCTGACGACGACCAAACGCGGCGCGATTCCGGCGCTGCCGACGCTGGCGGAAGTTGAGGCGTTTCTGGCGGGGCATCCCCCTACGATTTAGGCATCTTCGCAGGGACGAATCCTCATACAATCGGTGATAGGGGCGCATCGACGTGCGCCTCGCCATGATCGCCAACCACCGAGGGAAACGCCGATGCAGCCCAAAATCTGCCCGCAGTGTGGCAGCCTGATGAAGCTGGATACCGCCAGCGCCGCCTACCGCTGTCCTGACTGCCGTCACACGGTCAGGAAACCCTACGAAAGCCTTGAGGAAGCAGAAGCGCGTATCCGCGCCAAAGGGGCGCGTCCCGCTGTCATTCTGACGCATCGCGGCGAAGTTGACCCGCGCGCCAAATCGGTGTTTGACACCGGGCACGATTATCTGTGGCAGGAGAACATCCCGGCAGCGATTCGCCAGTTTGAACGCGCCATCGAGATCCAGCCCGATTTTTCCGACGGACATTTATGGATCGCCAGGCTGACGGATGATGAAGCGGTCGAGCGCCATCATCTGGGCGAGATTCTCGCTCATGACATGGGGCATCCCGAAGCGCTGCGGCTGATGATGGTGCTCAACGGGCGGCTGACGCCGGAGCAGATCGCGCAAACCTATCACGCCGACTCGCCGGAATTGAGGCGAGCTGACAGCCCGATTGAGACGACAACCGACGTGCTGCTGTGTCCGGTGTGCGGTGGGCATCTGACGGCTGACGAGGAAGGCGCGGGGCGGGTGTACTGCCGCTTCTGCGGGCACGAGGAAGCGTTGAAAACGCCCGCGCAGGTTGGCGCGGACATACTCGGCATGGCGCTGCTGGAGCGCAGGACGCAGCGGACGCGCTGGGTGATCGGCGAACGGCTGCTGCACTGCAACCAGTGCGGCGCGGAACGCACCCTTCCGGCGCGGGTGCTGTCGCAGCTATGCCCGTTCTGCGGCTCGAACCACGTTATCATGCAGGACGCGCTGGCGTCGTTTGAGCAGCCGGATGGCATCGTGCCGTTTGCAGTCAGCGAGGCAGCCGCGAAGGATGCCATTCGCCAGAAGCTGACCGGGCTGGGTGAACGGCTGTACAGCGTTTTCGACGGCAACAAGATCGCCCGCGCCGCGCTGGACGGTCTGTATCTGCCCTTCTGGGTGTTCGATGCCGTGCTGGAAGTCTCGGTCACCACCACTGACAAGCGCACACTGAATAGGGATCGCCGCTGGCTGCAATTGGGGAATACCGGCTACAGCCGCACCAAAACGATGGCTGGCATCAATGGCATGGCGATCTGCGCGGTAAAATCGCCGCCGCCAGCGCTGACTCGCGCGTTGGGGGAGTGCGATCTCGATACGATGCTGCCTTACGAGCCAAAGCTGCTGGCGAAGTATCCGGCGGAACTGTACGACATTGATTTTGACGCGGCTTCGCTGGAAGCGCGCGGGCGAATGTCTGAGCAGATGCGTGAAGATCAGCTTCGCTTCAAGCCGTCAGAGGTCGAGATGAGCGTTTCAACGCAGGTCATCCAGATGAGCTTTTCGCTGGTGCTGCTGCCGGTGTGGGTAGCGACGCTGTACGAGCGCGACGGCGACCGACGGCTGGCGCTGGTCAACGGGCACAGCGGGCAGGTGGCGCTGGGCAAGGCGCAGAAACCAAATGCGGAATAGGGTTAGACGCGCCGCCCGAAAACGATAGAATAGCGCCTCGTTGAGAAGGGCATGATTCATGCGAAGACTGATCCTGATCGTCACCAGCCTGCTGGTCAGCGGCGCTTTTCTGTGGCTGGCGCTGCAAGGCGTGCCGCTGGCGGACGTGGTCGAGAATATTCGCGGGGCGAACCTGTTCTGGATCGTCGTGAGTCTGGCGCTGGTCGGGCTTGGGTTATGGACGCGGGGCGTGCGCTGGAGTGGGCTGGTCGGCTTTCGCATTCCGGTGATGACCGCCTTCTACCTGTTCAGCATCACGATGTTTATCAACCTGCTGCCGCTGCGGGTGGGCGAAGTCGTGCGCTCGCTGCTGGCGACGCGCTACGGCGTGCCGGTGGTCACGGCGGCGGCGAGCATCATCATCGAACGCCTGATTGACGTGGTGGCGGTGGTGGTGCTGCTGGCGATTGGGGTGGCACAACTGCCTTCGGTTCCACCAGTGGTAGTCAATACGATGGCGCTGTTTGCCGCCGCCGCTGTCGCCGCCTTCGTCGTGCTCATTTTGCTGGCGCGTTTCCCCCAGCTTGCCCATAAGCTGCTGCTCGCCATCGAATCGCGAGTCGCTTTTTTGGCGCGTCTGGGGCTGCGCAAACGGCTGGAAGAAGTGCTGGATGGTCTGCGCCCGCTGACCCACTGGCGCAGCGCCGGTCATGCGCTGCTGTGGACGGCGATTGCCTGGGGCATTTCGCTGCTGACCTTCTACGCGCTGGAACTGGCGCTGGGGGTTGAGGGCGGCAATCTGTGGCTGATGAGCGCCTTGAGCATCTGTCTGGCATCGTTTGGCGCGGCGGTGCCGGTGACGGTGGCGAGCATTGGTCCCCTTCAGAGCGCGGTACGGGCGGCGGGCGAAATGGTCGGTCTGCCATCGATCATTGGGGCGTCGCTGGGCATCGTCTTTCACGGCGTGACGGTGCTGGGCTATGTAATTTTCGGCAGCCTGGGGCTGCTGGTGCTGGGCGTCTCGTTTGGCGATTTGATCAAACGGGCGGGCGCGGAGAACAAGCCGCTGGCGGAGCCTGCGGAATAGGGCTGCGCGATGTATCGTCGTGTATGACTCAGAGGAGCAAACATGCCATTTGTCGATTTGCCCACCGGAGCGCGGCTGTTTTACGAGGATGTTGGGCAGGGCGAGCCGCTAATCGCGATTCACGGCTTTCTGGGAAGCGGGCGGGTTGATCTGGGGAACGTGATTGACTGGCTGAGTCAGGATTACCGCGTGCTGGCTCCGACCATTCGCGGCTATGGCGAGTCAGAGCCGAAGCCGCGCGATTATCCGCCTGATTTTTATCACCGCGACGGGCGCGACGTACTGGCGTTCATGGACGCGCTCAACATTGACCGGGCGCACATCCTCGGCTTTTCGGATGGCGGCGAGATCAGCCTCGTCTGCGCCGGAACGCAGCCGGAGCGCTTTCAATCGGTGACGGCGTGGGGGGCGGTGGGCTATTTTGGTCCGGCGATGCGCCCGTTCGCCCAGCGCATGTACCCGGCGGACTGGATGACGGAAGACGAAAAGCAGCGCAACGGTATCACCGACCCGAACGGCTTGGTGCTGGGCTGGATCAACGCCGTCAAGCAAATGATCGACTCCGGCGGCGATGTCAGCCTGAGCCTTGCGCCGAACATTGCCTGCCCGCTGCTGCTGATGCTGGGGCGCGAAGATCACCTCAACCCGGAAGCCTACGGGCGTAATTTTGTCGAGCGCGCGCCCAACGGGCGGATGGTGATGTTTGACTGCGCCCACCCGATCCACCAGCAGCGCTGGGATGAATTTCAGCAGGTGGTTGGGGATTTTCTGCGCAGCGCTGAAGCAGGCGTATAAAGGGAAGAAACGGAATCGCCAAGTCGCCAAGTACGCCAGGAGAACTTTATAATCGCCTCTGTGTTCCGGGTGGTTCAACCATGTTTTTTCTCTACGTTCTCTGCGATCTCTGCGGTGAAAGACTGGCACGGGCTGAGGTGCTGGCGGATGATGGCTTCAACAGTCGATTCGTCCAGCTTGTTGAAGCTGACGTCTTCGGGGTAGACGACGATGTTGGGTCCCTGACCGCACATGCTGAGGCAGCTTGCCGTTTCCAGCCTGATGCAGGGCGGGTAGGTATCGCCGTTGAGTTCGTCAATCAGGGGCTGAAGCTTCTGGTAGATTTTATCCGCGCGCCGTCCGAGATTACAGTATTCACCCCGGCACAGCACCACCCGGCGGCGGGCGCGATTCGACAAGCGGTTTTGTCCTCTTACTGCCATTATTTCGATTCGTGCTCACCACCAGATGCCGGTGGCTGAGCGAAAGTACTATACCTCAGCACACAGCGATTAACAGGCGGGAGTTATGATCGGTTCAACAATTGTGTGTGGCGGACAGGGAAATTGTTGTAAGATTCGGCGTGAGGCGTAATAGGCTGGTATAACGCTGGTTCGCAGATCGCCCCTGCCGTGTGCGGATGCCCTATCGAAACACGCCCAACGGTGCGCGAATATGTCGTCTCCGTTATAATATTGCCGTACCGCCAGTACGTTAAAGGAGCATGTGTGCAACGTTTAGCGAAATATCTCCTGCTGATTCTCACTGCGGTGATGGCGTCCTGCGGCGGCGCTGCTGCCGCTAATCCCACCAGCGAAGCGGTCACCAACCCAACTACTGATACTTCCGCCGTCAGTCAGACGAGCGTTGATCTGGTCAGCCAGCAGACGCAAGCCACGCCTGTACCCGCCGCCATGCCGACGGACGAGGCGGGCGTGCCGATTGTCGCCCGCGTGAATGATGCAGTCATCACCCTGCCGGAGTTCCAGCGCACGCTGGCGCGCTACGAGCAGCAGCAGCCCGACGTTGCCGACGCGGCAGCCATGCAGGCTGAAGTGCTGACGACGATGATCGAGCAGGTGTTGATCGAGCAGGCAGCCACCGAGCGTGGCATCGTCGTGACCGACGAGGAGCTGGACGCCGAGATTCAGTCGAATACCGCGCTGGCAGGCGGCGACCAGGCATGGCAGGACTGGCTTGCCGAAAACCAGTACACCGCCGAAGAATTCCGCGCCTCGCTGCGCGATACGCTGATCACCAGCCAGATACTGGCTGAAGTCACTGGCGACCTCCTGGATGTAGTGCCGCACGTTCACGCCCGGCACATTCTGGTGGAAACCGAGGCGGAAGCGCGAGACGTGCTGACTCGCCTGAACAACGGCGAAGATTTTGCCGCCTTAGCCGCCGAATATTCGCGCGATGAAACGACGGCGCGGCAGGGTGGCGATCTGGGCTGGTTCACCGAAGACGAACTGCTGGAAGTTTCGCTGGCGCGAACGGCATTTTCGCTTCAGCCGAATATGGTCGCTGGTCCGATTCAGACGCTGCTCGGATTCCACATTTTGCAGACACTTGAGCGCGCCGACCGCGCGATACCACCGGAACGGCTGCCGGAACTGATGCAGGCGCGGTTTGAAAGCTGGGTCGATTCGCTGGTCGCTGCTGCGACGATTGAGCGTTATCTCTAACATCGGGGGAGCTAATCATGGGGCAGGGCACTGCGCGCGTCTACAATTTCATCAGCCTGTTTTTCCTGCTGCTGGCAGTGATCGTGTTGGTGTTCGTCGCTTCCCGGCTGGCAGGTCCGGCAGCCGCTGCGGCAACGCCGGTTGTTAACCTGCCGACCCCGGCGGTGCTGCCCACCGAAACCCCCACCGAAACGCCGACCAATACCCAGATTCCGACGTGGACGCTGACGCCGTCACCGACTGAAACGGCAACCAATACCGACGTGCCGACCCTGACTCCGAGCAATACGCTGCCGCCGAGCGATACGCCGCCGCCATCGTCTACTTTTACGCTGACCTTCACGCCGAGCGATACGCCGACGATTGAGCCGTCGCTGACCATCACCGAAACCATCGCGCCGACCCTGACGCCAGCGGTAACCGACACGCCGGTGCCAACTGATGCGCCGAACTTCACGCCGCAGCCAACCGAGCCGCCGCCGTCCCCGTATCCGTTCCAACTGAGAAACGATGCCGTCACCTATCTGCCGAACGTCTATAACACGGCGCAGTGCGCGTGGCAGGGCATCGCCGGGCAGGTATTCGACCTGAACGGGCAGCCGCTGGCGCAGATTCGCATTCACGTTTACGGCAGCGGCGTCGATACCTTCGCGTCCAGTGGATCGAACACGCTGGTCGGTCCGTCGGGATGGGAAATTGGCGTCAGCAATACCGTCAACAGCAACAGCTATCTGGTGGAGCTACAGACCGAGCAGGGGACAATTATTTCGCCGCCGGTGACGGTGACGTTTTCGACCGACTGCAATCGCAATGTCGCGCTGGTCAACTTTGAACAGACGCGACCGTTCTAGCCGATGAGCGACGACACGCAAAACAAGCGCGGCGGGGTGCGCCGGGTAGGCGAGAAAGACCGCAAGAACCGACTCGATACCAGCGGATCGCTGTTCCCGCCCGAATCGCTGCCGCCATCGCTGCCTGAGGACGTGACCGAGCCGGAAACGCCCGACGCAGCGGCGAGCGCCAGACCCGATGAAGTCGAAATCGAAGCGATTCCGCTGCTGCTGGACGACGACGCGGCGGCACTGCTGGCAGAGATCGAGACGGATCTTGAGGCGGTAGAAACAGTTGAAACTGCCGACTCCGACGACAAGTTCGCCAGCGAAACGCCGCCGGACGAAGACGCGCAGTACCGCCGTCCGGCGGTGCCAGTGCCCTATGATGCGCCGCAGGATCGCTTTCCGCCGCTGCCCGGCGAGCTGGCTCCACCGGCGCGGGTCAAGCCAGCGTCACATTCCCAGCCTGCGCCAGCGCCGCGAAAAGGCGGCGGGTGGGTCTTCAACTGTCTGACGCTGATTTTTACGCTGGGAACGTGCGCGCTGGCGGGCGTGTTCGTCTACCTGTGGCAGAATCCCTATTCTGCCTATAACCCGTTTCCACCGTTCACGCCGCCGCCAATTGTGGTCACTCAGACGCTGACCCCGACGCTGACGTATACGCCAACCGACACGCCGCCGCCAACCGCCACCAGCACGCCGCCGCCGACGGAGACGCCCACGCCCGCCGCGACCGACACGCCGGAAGCCGCCAGCACCGAGCTGGCAGAGGCTGCCGGATCGTCGTTCGCGCTGCTCAACGGACAGACGATCTATATCACCAACCCCGATGGACGCGGCGGCTGCCGCTGGTCGAGCATCGCCGGGACGGTGTCGGCGCTCGATGGCGGGTCGTTGAACGGCTATCAGGTTCGCGTGCTGGGCAATGGTATCAGCGAAACCGCCGTCAGCGGCACCGCTTCGGGCTACGGTCCGGGGGGATTTGAGATCCAGTTGGGCAATGACGCGGTCGATGCCGAATACGCCGTCCAGCTGCTCGATCCCGACAATGTGCCGGTATCGGACGTGCTGACGGTCAGCACCAGCTCGCGCTGCGACTGGAACATCTCGGTGCTGCGCTTCGTGCAGAACCCGGCGTAAACCGTTCGTTGGTCAACAAAGCACAATCGTAGGGCAGCCGTCAAGCGGTTTTCCGATGCTGCTGTGTATAAACAATAGTGACGTACACACCATCGGGAGATGTGACCTATGGATCGCAAGGCGTTTGCGGTGTACACGCTGTTGATCGGCGCGGGGATGGGGCTGCTGGCGAACCTGATGTTCTATGGCAAGCTGATAGGGCTGTCGTTCCCCCTGTTCATCAGCATCAGCGTGGTGGTGCTGCTGGCTTCCAGCCGCCTGACAGGGCAGACCATCAGGGCGCGAAATCTCTGGCTGCTGCTGCCGATGCTGTTTTTCGCTGGCGCGGTGGCGGTCTACGCCGACGAGCTAATCACGGCGCTGAACGTGGCTGCAACGCTGTGTCTGGGCGGGCTGGCGCTGTATTACCTGCCCCTCAAGCGGGCTGCCGATCAGGAAAACCTGCTCAATCACGGAGCGGGTCTGGTGAGCGCAGCGACATCGTCGTTGTTCTCTCCGTTTGGCGAAATTGGCGATTCGCTGGCATGGCTGCGCGAGCGCCGGTCAGATAATCCGGGGCAGCGCGGCTCGCTGCTGGCGGTCGGACGCGGCATGATCATTGCCACGCCGGTGCTGCTGGTGTTCGCGGCGCTGCTGGCTTCCGCCGATACCGTCTTTGCCGGATACCTCGATCAGGTATGGAATCTGCTGGAGTTGACCACGCCGCGCGATGTGGTGGCGCAGGCGCTGTTCGCTGGTACGTTTGGCTGGCTTGCCTGCGGCGTGCTGGCGTTTGGCGTCGGGCGGCGCGGGCTGCTGGCTGACGACGAAAACACTCCTGCCGAGACAAAACGTAAGGCGCGTCCGATGACGCTTGGCATCATCGAAGCCGGAATTGTGCTCGGCAGCGTCGATATCCTGTTCGCGCTGTTTGTGATCATCCAGTTTGCCTATTTCTTTGGCGGTCAGGCGAACGTCAACGTCAACGCGCTGACCTATGCCGAATACGCGCGGCGTGGTTTCTTCGAGCTGGTCGCCGTCTCGGTGCTGGTGCTCGGCTTGCTGCTGTGGCTGGACTGGGTGACGGTGCGCCATGATATAAAACAGGTAAGCATCTTCCGCGCTCTGGCGGTGGTGCTGGTGGCGCTCACCGGGGTGATGCTGGTATCGGCGTCGCAGCGCATGTCGCTTTATGAGTCGGCGTATGGATATACCCATCTGCGGGTGTACACGCATGTGTTTATGTTCTGGCTGGGGGTGCTGCTGGCGGTCTTTTTGCTGGCGTTGTTCCGCCTGCGGGAACAGGTGTTTTCGCTGGGGGTGCTGCTGGTGGTGATCGGCTATCTGGTCACGCTCAACCTGATGAACGTTGAAGCGTACATTGCCGACCACAACATCGACCGCTTTGAAGCTGGCGAGAGCCTCGACGCTGCTTACCTGTACACCTTCTCGTCCGATGCGGTTCTGGAGATGCTGCGGCTGTACGAAATTAGCCGAGACGATGAACTCGTCCACGAAGCCGCCGGGCAGTGGCTGGTGAACCAACTGAAGGATCTGACCGCATTACGGGCGAACGGGACGTTCTTTTCCGCGAATCTCTCGCGCAACTATGCCCGGGGGCTGCTGGCAGCACAGCGCAATCTGCCTGAGGCAAATGCCTACTACCGCCCATCCGGCTCATCGCTGGAAGGCTATTTTCGCTGAATCGATTGGCGAGAAAACCCAAAAGGGGCAACCGTTGAGCAGGGTTGACCCCTCTTTAATCAGACCGAAGGACGAATAACGGACAGAACGCGCCCCTGCACCGCGCAGTGTTCGGCGTTGACATAAATGGGCTGCATCGTGGGATGCGCTGGCTGTAACCGGATGCGCTGACCTTCGGGATGGAAGTACTTCAGCGTGGTTTCACCGCGCTCGTCCAGCCACACCGCGACCATATCACCGTCGTTGGCAGTCACCTGCTTGCGGAAGATGACGATATCGCCATCCTGAATCATGGCGTCGATCATCGAATCGCCCTTGACGCGCAGCGCGAAGACCTGCGCCGGATCAGCGCCGTTGAGCATGGACGGAGTCACATCGAGCATATTATCATCGTCATAATACTGCCCCATGTCCTCTGGAATCGGGACGGGAGCGCTGGCGACGATTTGCCC
Source organism: Aggregatilineales bacterium (assembly GCA_030834905.1). Taxonomy (GTDB): domain Bacteria; phylum Chloroflexota; class Anaerolineae; order Aggregatilineales; family Phototrophicaceae; genus Flexifilum. The sequence goes on from JAUQWZ010000021.1 coordinate 444,991, forward strand.
GACCACCGGCACCCGGGCGATATTGCTGCTGGGATGCAGGTTGATGACCTTGCTCTTGGGCTGATTCTTCACTAACCGGATGCCGCGCGACATGCGCGACGAACGCTCCAGATAGCCCGCCGCGACCAGCTTGTTGAGGTTGTAATTGACCACCGACGTGGATGCAATGCCGGTTGCCTCACCAATTTCACGGATTGTGGGCGGAAATCCGTGCGAATCCAGGTAATTCTCCATATACTTCAGGATATTACGCTGGCGATCCGAGAGTTTGTTTCGATCTCGCATGTCACCTCCACTATTATCTGACCGACAAAAAGTCTAGAATTGATTGTAGACGAACACAAGTTCTATGTCAAATAAATGCTTTGTTCTAATCCGATATAATAGGTTCGAACAACCTTGAACACACGGTAAATCATTATGGCGACCATCCTGCGAATGTTACGTGATGCCGATCCTCCGCTGCTCCCAGTGCTGGCGCAGGCGTGGAAGGTGAAGCTGGATACCAACGAAACCAGCGAAATGCTGGAAACCATCAGCGAAGCGATGAGCGACCCGGCGCGGGCGGAAATGCTGTGGGATACGCTGGATGACCGCCAGCGTGGGGCGCTGCAAACGCTGATCAGCTTTGGCAGCAAAATGCCGGAAACCAAGTTCGAGCGCCTGTTCGGCACGATCCGTTTCATGGGAACCGCCCAGATAGAACGCGAGCAGCCGCTGCAAAACCCGACCAGCGCGGCGGAAGCGCTGTACTATCGCGGGCTGATCAGCAAGGGCTTTGAGAACGCCGAAACCGGCTCGCGGGCGATCATCTATATCCCCGAAGAACTGCTGCGGGTGCTGCCGACTCACAAGACCGCTTACGACAAGCTGGACGACGAGGAACCCGACGACGACGATCTGGAGATCGTGCCGCTGGCGGACGTGGCAAATGTGCGTCCCGCCGACACCTCGCTGGTGGACGACATGACGACGCTGCTGGCATATTTGCAGCTTCACTCGCCAGCGCTGGACGGGCATTTTCTTGGCACCGACGACGGCGACCGCTTCCTGCCTTTGCTGCTGTCGCAGAGCCGCGAGCGACTGGGCTTTCTCATTGGGCTGGGGTTGAGCGCCGACCTGATCGAGATCGAAACCGGGCGGGCATACCCCAGGCGCGCCGAGGCGCGGCGCTGGCTGGCAGCCTCGCGTTCGGAGCAGGTGCGCGTGCTGGCGGAAACCTGGCGCGACAGCAGCCGCTATATTGATCTGACGCAGGTACCCGGCTTGCATCCTGATATGGAGGCGGGCACGATGCACCAGTACAGCCCGGCGGCGGCGCGCGGCGCGGCGCTGGATCTGATGGCGCATCTGCTGCCGCAGAATGATTGGTGGTCGCTGGGCGACTTCGTCGAGCTGGTGAAGGAAGACAACGCCGATTTCCAGCGTCCCAACGGCGGTTTCGACAGTTGGTATATCCGCAACGACGCCGGTGAATATCTGGGCGGGCTGGAAAGCTGGGATGCGGTTGAAGGGGCGCTGCTCGAATTTTACCTGACCGGACCGCTTCACTGGCTGGGGCTGGTCGATCTGGCGGATGAAGCGGCGCGCTTCACAGCTTACGGGCGGTCGTTCCTGCGGCGCAGCCCCTGGCCCAACCCGCAGGAGCCGAATGATAAGATCGACTTACAGCCTGATGGAACGATCCTGGTATCGCGCAAAGTACCGCGCATCGATCGCTTTCAGGTGGCGCGCTTTGCCTCGTGGGTGTCATCGGGACAGACGTATACATACAAGCTGGATGGCGAAAGTATCCAGCGGGCGGGGCGGCAGGGGATCAACATCGGGCATATCAGCGCCTTCCTGGTGAAAGCGCTGGACGATGCGCCGCTGCCGCCGCCGGTGGCGCGGCTGCTGGAGACGTGGAAGGGCGGCGCGACGGCGACGGTGACGCTGGAACGGGTGCTGATCATCCGCACCACCGCGCCGGAGACGATGGATCTGATTGACGAGACCCCGGCGACGCGGCGCTATCTGCGTGGTCGGTTGGGACCGATGGCTGCCATCGTGAACGCCGACCAGTGGGCGGGACTGCGCGAGGCGCTGGGCGAACTGGGCATTCAGGTCGAACTGGTGGGGGAGTAAATTATGACTCGCAAGATAGCTTTTGGCTGGTACGGCGGGAAATTCAGCCATTTGGATTGGCTGCTTCCGCTACTTCCTGAATCGCGACACTACTGTGAACCCTTTGGTGGTTCGGCAGCGGTATTGTTGAACCGCGAACCCGCTCCGGTTGAAACCTACAATGATCTTGATGGTGAAGTCGTCAATTTCTTCCGCGCGCTTCGAGAGAACAAAGATGCGTTAATAGAAGCCATCGGCTTGACGCCTTTTTCCCGTGAAGAGTTTGAATTGGCAATCTCCGAACCGTGGTCAGAGCTTACGGAGATAGAACGTGCGCGACGATTTTTCGTCCGCGCAAGACAGGTAAGAACAGGGCTTGCTCAAACGGCGAGTTCTGGGCGGTGGGCAAACTGCTTGCTGACGAGTCGGGCGGGAATGGCGGGTGCTGTTTCTCGCTGGCTTGGCAGCGTAGAGGGCTTGTCTGAAATTGCGCAGCGATTGCTGCGAGTTCAAATTGAACATGCGCCTGCAGAAGAGGTCATTCAGCGGTACGACAGTGAGCAAACCCTTTTTTATTGCGATCCCCCATACCCACATGACTCACGCAGCGATAAACGAGCATATGCTTACGAAATGTCGGATAAGGATCATCGCGAACTATCAGAAGTTCTGCGGCGTGTTAAAGGAAAGGTAGCCCTTTCCAGTTACCATAGCCATCTCATGAATGAGCTATACGCCGATTGGTACTGTATCGAAGCCCCACCAAAGGTAATTCACTCGGTAAAACAGACCCGCGTAGAAGTGATGTGGTTGAATTACAATCCAGAGGATTTATCAGAATGGCAACACCGCCAGAAATCCTTGCTTTAGCGCTACAGCAAGCAACACAGAACCTGTATCAACCTCGGGTTAAAGACCATGAAATAGTAGATCGGGTCAATTATATATGTCAGGCGAATAACCGAGCCGGGGTGCGAATGCTGCTTGCGTGTCTGCTAGCTAAAATTCATCGACCTGAAGTAGATATACGGAAGCCGTATACTGAGATAGGCACAGTAGATGTGTATTCTGGACGTTTTTATGACGAGCAATATATTGCGCCGTTTGTTATTCAACATGAACTGCCATGCAACCGGACGACAGCATTTTTGACACCCGCGCTGCGAAATATTACCGCGCCTCTTGTAGTCGGCGTGGAAATTGCAGGAACGCCAAGACAACTTTATCGGGAACTAATCTACCTGCTAGATGCTGTTCAAAGCGATAAGATTTCTCCGCAGATTTTACTGACAGAAATTGTAAGAAGACTACTGTTGATTCGTGATGAACAAGCGGAGCGCATCAACAGCCTGGTCGAAGCGGTACGAGCTGCAAGAGATGGCTCTGCGCTGTCTGCCGAAGCTATCGTGACGCTTTTGGAGCAGCACTTAGCCAGTCCTCGCTCCAGCCGACTGCCAGTGCTCATGATCACCGCAGCATACAGAACGGCATCTGAATATCTTGGTGAACGAATCCTGCATTTACAGGCACATAATGCGGCAGATCAACAGACTGGGGCATTAGGCGACGTAGAAGTGACGTTGATCAATGATGAAAAGGTAATCGCAACTTACGAGATGAAAGCCCGGCGGGTTACTGATAATGATATTGATCAGGCACTGTATAAACTCGTGCATTCCAATCAGGATGTGCAGCACTATATCTTTATCACAACGGACAGAATCGATGTAGCAGTCAAGGAGTATGCTGCAACTATATATGAGCGAACGGGTGGTATAGAAATTGTGGTGCTTGATTGCATCAGTTTTGTGCGCCATTTTTTGCACCTGTTTCACCGCCTTAGAATGCAGTTTTTGGATGAATATCAGGAGCTATTGCTTGTAGAGCCAAATAGTTCCGTGAGCCAGCCACTTAAGGAAGTTTTTCTCGCACTCCGGCGAGCAGCCGAAATAGGGATTTAGCTGGAAATGATGTTACTAATGATGCGAGATTTGCTGATCTGTATTGTTCTTGTCCTGTTCAGCTTACCTCTTGGCGCGCAGCCTGAAGCCACCACGTTTGACCCGGAGGAGTACCCCACGCTGGCGGCGCTGGCAAGCGCGGCGCAGCCTTCGCGCGACCGGATCGATCTGGCGCGGCGGCTGCGCGGCGTGACCGAGATTCCGCCGCCACCCGCTGCCGCGCCGACCCGCGAACTTGGCGAACGGCAGATGTTCCATGTCATCAATTCATCTGAAGGAAGCACCTTTCAGATTGAAGCGACGCTGCGCGCGATTGGTCAGCACATTACCCTGTGGGTTGAGGATGACGCGCCTATTTCGGACGACGATCTGGTGGCGCTGGCGCAGGCGTTTGACGAGCGCGTTTATCCTGAGGTGCGCGGGCTGTGGGGTTCCGAGGCGTCTCCGGGCGTGGATGGCGACTCGCGCATCTATGGGCTGTTCGCCTTCAATCTGGGATCGTCCGCCGTCGCCTATTTCGCCAGCGATCACACCTATCCGGCGGCGGCTGTGCCGATGAGCAACGCCCACGAGATGTTCTTCTTCAACCTGGACGCGCTCGACGGCGGCTACTCGCTGCCGGTGATCGAAAGCGTACTTTCCCACGAATTCCAGCACATGATCCGCAGTAACCAGCACCCCAGCCTCGATTTGTGGCTTAATGAGGGATTATCGCAGTTTACCCAGGTCTATCTGTACGGCGATCTGGGCGCGGCGGCGCTCGCCTTTCTGACCCGACCTGATACGCAGTTGAACACCTGGGCAGAGGAGTCCCGGCAGCGCCCGGCGCATTACGGCGCGTCGTCGATGTTCCTCATCTATCTGTACACGCGCTATGGCATCGACGCCGTTCAGGCATTGAGCGCTGATCCGTCAGAACGGGCGCTGACGGCGCTGGATAACGTGCTGCTGGCGATGGGCGAACCGGGCGCGGACGAATTCTTCGCTGACTGGGTGATGGCGAACGTGCTGCTCGATTCGGACGACGCGGGCGGACGATTTGGCTATGGCGAACTGTCGGCGTCGTTTCCCGCCGCGCCGCCGGAATACACGGCGTCTGCCTATCCGGTTGAATATTCTGGCAGCGTCAACCAGTACGCGGCGGATTACATGCTGCTGCCGAATCTGAGCGACGCCGACAGCCTGACTATTCGCGTCGATATCCCCGCCGATACCCTGCTTATTCCGTCATCGCGCGAGCCGGGGCGCTTCTGGTACAGCAATCGCGGCGATATGCGCGATACCACGCTCACCCGCGCCTTCGATTTGTCAGATACGTCAAACGCCACCCTGCGCTACCGGGTATGGCATCACACCGAACGCTCGTGGGATTACGGCTATGTGCTGCTGAGCGCCGACGGTGGTTTGACCTGGGAAATTCTGGAGACGGAACACACCACCGACGAGAATCCTCATGGCGCGGCTTACGGCGCGGGCTATAACGGCGTCAGCGGCGGCGGCGATGTGCCGGTCTGGATGGACGAAACGGTGTCGCTTGATATTCATGCCGGGCAGCGCATTCTGCTGCGCTTTGAGATGATCACCGACGACGGCGTGAACCAGCCGGGCATGGCTGTTGACGATATCTCCATCGCTGAGATCGGCTACTTCAGCGATTTTGAAGGGAGCGACGGCGGCTGGCTGGCGGAAGGCTGGCTGCTGACCGACAATCGTCTGCCGCAGGAAATGTGGCTGCAAGCCGCGCAGCACAGCGGCGACGGCGTAACCGTGACGCGCTGGCGGACGCATGGCGGTGGCGAATGGCAGCTTCCGCTGGATGAAGGGACAGAACAGGTGACGCTGGCGATCTCGCCGTTCGCGCCAGTGACCACTATCGAGATGCCATATACGCTCGCCTTCAGCATCGAGTGATCAGGCTGGCGCTCGCCGGTGCTCAAGTGCGGTCTGGGTTAGCCCGATATGAGGGAAAGATTCATAATCCCTTTTCCAACACAACCGACAAAAAGCGGTAGAATGTAGGCGATTGGGCTTATTCTCCAGGCATCTCATGCGACGATTATTGTTTTTGTTTCTCCTGCTGGCTGTTGTCGGCTGTCGTCCAAGCCAACCGGCGGCGGTTGTGCAAATCCCCACCCTTGCTTCGCTGCCGTCTGAATACCGAATCGAAGGCGCGGAGCGGATCGCCCGCGAGTTTTTGCAGAACTGGCACGATGGCAATGTCGCGCGGATGTTCGAGCTGATCAGCTTCGCCAGCCAGGAGGCAGTGCCGCGCGATAATTTCCTGGCGCTGTATCAAAGCGCCCATGATGCCATGCGGCTCGATACGCTTGACATGACCGACAACGGCATCTATCGCAGCAGCGATTCAGTCGCCGTCTTCAACTACAATATCGCCTTCCACTCGTCGGTGCTGGGCGATTTTGCCGACGAAAACCGCAACCTGCAGTTGGTGGTAGACGAACGCGCCCGCGACTGGCGCGTCGCCTGGACACCCGCCGACATTTTCCCCGAACTGGCAACCGGCGGGCGGCTGCGGTTGAATTCGGTCATCCCCAACCGCGCCAATATTTATGACCGCAACGGGCGGGTGCTGGCGGATCAGGAAGGGCGCGTCGTCGCGATTAACGTCGTGCGCCAGCAGATACCCGATTACGCCAACTGCCTGAATTCGCTGTCGGCGGCGCTGAACCAGCCGATCACCGATATCCAAACGCGGCTGGAAGCGCGTCCGTCGTCTGAACTGGTAGAAATCGGCACGATTGAAGAAGCGACCTATAACGCCACTCAGGCGGCGCTGGATCAGTTCTGCGACGCGCAGCTTGTCGGGCGGCGGGTGCGCCGCTATCCGTATGGGGCGCTCGGCGCGATTGCGCCGCACATTCTCGGCTACGTCGGCTATCCCGGTGAAGCCGAAATTCCGGCGATTCAGACGGCAGGCTTCACCCAGGACAGCATTGTCGGGCGCAGCGGCGTCGAGCTTTTCTGGGATGAAACCCTGCGCGGTCAGCCTGCCTTCCGGCTGGAGATCGTCTCGCCAACTGGCGCGGTGCTGCGCCAGATCGCCACGACCCAGGCACAGCCGGGGCAGAGCCTGTGGCTGACTATCGACGCCGATTTTCAGGAAGCGACGATGCAGATCGTCGCCGACGCTTATACCCAGGCGAAGGACACCTGGGGTCCTAATTCGCCCGGCGCGTCGGCAGTCGTCTTTGACGTGAACAGCGGCGAAATTCTGGCGATGGTGAGCTATCCGGTGTTCGACAATAACGCTTACAACGCCTTCCCGACGATGGGACGCCAGCAGGCGCAGGCGCTGATCGCGGCATATCAGGCTGATCCCAGCACGCCCGAACTCAACCGCCCGACGCAGGGATTGTTCTCGCTTGGCTCGGTCATGAAGACGGTGACGGCGACGGCAGCCGCCGACAGCGGCGTTTACGCGCTGGACGAGCGTTATGCCTGCACCGGCATCTGGAATCGGGACATTACCCGCTACGACTGGAACGCCGGACACGGCACGCTGACGCTGGCGGGCGCGCTGACCAACAGCTGCAACCCCTACTTTTACGAGACGGGCTACCGTCTGTTCATGGCAGATCCCTGGATACTGCCGACCTATGCCACTCGCTTTGGCTTTGGCGTTCCCACCGGGCTGACCGATATCGCCGAAGAAGCCGGTTTCATCCCCGACCCGGACTGGTTCCGGCTGATTGGCGGCACGATGACCTTCTCCGACGAAGTGAATATGGCAATCGGGCAGGGCGAGATGCAGGTGACGCCGCTGCAAGTAGTACGCTGGTTTGGCGCGCTGGCGAACGAAGGCACACTCTGGCAGCCGATACTGGTACGCGAGGTCGGGCTGCTGGGCGAAACGCGCCGCCCGGCGCACGAGCCTGAAGGCACGCCGATCAATGTTCAGGCGGATGTAATGGCGACTATTCAAAGCGGCTTGTGCGCGGTGACGACGACTGAATCGGGCGTGCCGGGCACAGCCGAGCACATCTTTCGCGATTCTGAGCTTCAGAGTATCGGCGTGTGCGGCAAGACCGGAACGGCGCAAACCGGCAACCCACTGCCCCATGCCTGGTTTGCCGCCTGGGCACCGCGCGAAAACCCGGAAATTGCGGTTGTGGTGATGGTAGAAACGGCGGGCGAAGGGTCGGGCGTTGCCGCCCCGATTACGCGGCAGATACTGGAAGAATATTTCGAGATGGGTGGTCGCGGCGGCTGATACGGCGACCTTCATTCTCCCTCATACTTCAGCCTTTAAGCGGCGATGACCTGCCCGACAAACGGGTAAGCAATCGGGATTCCGTCCGGCGTCGCCGCCGCCCAGTCCACCGCCAGCGTTTGCGCGTCCAGCACCACCACAATGATGTCATAGACCTGCCCGGACACCAGCGGCGGTTCGTCCTCGTGGATGTCGGGATCGTCAACCGGCACGCCGAATGAATCGCAGAAGATATCGCCCGGCTGCCAGAGCGCGCTGCTAAAGCGCCCCATGCCAAAGACCGACGTGCGATCCGCATAGATCACGCCATCATGGACAAACTTAATCGAGAACGCCGCCGGACGTTCAGCCGCCTTCAGCACTTCCCAGCACAGCGTCACCGGATGCCAGTTCTCGTGGACGACCCAATCTGCCTGTCTGAAGCCGAGCAGGCGAATGGTATCGTCAAAATCGACTGGTCCGCCCTGTAATTCAGGAAGCTTCGCCCGATCCATCAGCGGCGGTTCGCCGTAAGCCTCGTGGAGCGCGATGGGGGTCAGCACCAGCCCGGCGGCGATGATGACAGTCACGGGCAGCGCCCGCAGCACTAAATCGAAGCGCGGAAAGCGGCGCGCGAGTAAATACAGCCCGCCGGTCAGCGCCAGCGCTGTCGCCGTGTGAGCCGGGTACATCAGCCGACCACCGGTGAAGGAAAGCTGCTGCATCCAGCGGATCATGCCCGCCAGGACGACAGCGAACATGGTTCCCAGCACCAGCGCCTGCTGAACGCGCAGCGTCGTCCACTGGTGGAACTTCCGTCCCAGTGCATAGCCAGCGGCGGACAGCCCCACAATGACGCCAAATGCCGTGTACGTCAGCGGGTGCAGCAGCGCGTTGGTAAACCATGCCCAGTAGGACAGATACAGATGCGGGAACAGCGGGATAATTTCCACCAGCGACCGCGGCTCTTCAAAGTAGAAATTTTCGGTGAGGTGCTGGTGGGTCGCGAAGCCAAACGGATCGCCATAGGCAGCCAAGCCGTACAGCAGCCACGGGGCGGTGATCAGGACAAGCGGCAGCAGCACCAGCAGACCGTTCACCAGCAGGCGGCTGGCGGCGATCTTCCGCTGGCGCGCGTCCAGCAGCAGGGCTAGCCCGACGCCCGGCACGATGAGCAGCGTATTGACCTTCGCCAGCGTCCCCAGACCCAGCAGGACGGCGATCAGCAGCAGGCGGCGGGTTGAAGCGCCAGTTCGCAGCAGGCGCAGGCTTTGCCATGTCGCCAGCGTTCCAAAGGCAATGGCGGTCGTGTCGTTGGTCACGTAGCTGCTGACGTGGATGAAGGTTGGCATGAAGGCAAACAGGGCAGTGGCGACCAAAACCCAGCCCCGCTGCCGAAAGACTTCGCCCGCCGCGCCATAGACGCCAGTAACGGCGACGATCCCCCATATCAGCGACATCAGCCGCAGCATGTGAACGACGTAGACCGCATCCGCCCAGCCAAAGGCAGCTTCGCCGCTGCCGTGATAGTCGATGGTGTGGTTGTCGTAGCGCTCCCACAGCCGGTGCGGCTGGAACCAGCGGTTGCGGGCGGTGACGTCAACGTGCAGCAGCAGCGCGTCGCCGTCGAGGATGGGCAGGTTGAGCAGCCGCGAAAATACCGCCGCCGTCCAGTAGCCCAGCGGCGGCTGACCGCTGGCTTGCTGAGTGCTGTTGGTAATGCGGGTCGCGCGATCCGGCAGGCGATTTTCCGCCAGCAGAAGCTGCACGTAGTTGACGTGGAGCACCTCGTCACTGCCTTCCATGACGGGCAGCGCCTGCTGGTGAATCAGCGATGATAAGGCGAATAGCGTCAGTAAGACGAGGAAGCGAGAATGTTTGACCAGCGCCGGTAGTCTCATGGGTGACGGTTCGTATCGCAGGGAGCGAAAGAATACCGGTACTATACGGACTGCCTCTCTAAATGACAAGGTGCGGCAGTTCATGGTATGATGCTGCGCTGGGACAATAGTACTAATCCGGCAGACGCTATGAAACTCACTTCGCGCCTCGTATTTGCGCTGTTTACGGGGCTGCTCACCATCGTAAACCCGGCTGGCGCGCAGGACGCGCTTGATCCCGCTGCCGATCCCGAAGCGGGGACAGTGGCGCTGATTCCCGGTTTTCTTCCCGATCCGCTGCGCGTTCCAATCGTCGGCGGCGGCGAGGTGGATGTGAACAGCCGGGGACTTGGACAGAGTTGTGTTGGCTTTATCAGCATCGCGCCGGATTTCCGCGTCACCGCGCAGGAAGGTTTTTCGCTGCTGCGCTTCATCTACATTTCCGACACCATCACGACCGACACCACGCTGGTGGTTCGCTCGCCCGACGGGAAGTATACCTGCGGCAATAATACCTTCGGCACCTTCAACCCGATGGTCGATGCGGTGAACGGCAGCGTGGGCAATTACGCCGTCTGGGTGGGCGGCTTCAGCCCCAATACGCCGGTTTATGGCGACCTGTATATCACCACCAACAGCGGCATCGTGCCGGGATCGACCGGCGTCGTCGTGCCCATGGCGACGGCACTGCCAACGATCACGCCGCTGCTGACGCCAACGCCGACGGCTGTTTCAGGCTTAACGCTCGATGCGGCGCTGCCGCCATCTCACGGTAGAGCGTCGCTGGCGGCGGGCTTTCTGCCCGATCCGTACTGGACGGCGGTGGTTGGCGGGGGATTTATCCCGGTTCCGGCGCTGAACGAACAGACCGTCATCGGCAGCAGTTCATTGCCTGAGTGCGGCGGGTATACCGATACCGCGCCCGACTTCCGGCTGGAATGGGGCGGGCGTTCAACCCGGCTGCGGTTCCATTTCGTGCCGGTGGCGGTGGACGGCATCGAGCCGGACGCATCGCTGATCGTGCAATCGCCCGATGGACAGTGGAACTGTAACCGTGATTTCGCGCCCGGTTTCGCGCGTCCTTCGGTCGAGTTCATCAATCCGGCGGCGGGTATGTATCACATCTGGGTTGCCGACGAAGACAACCCGGGCACGTCGGTCGCCGGGGTGATCTACGTTGCCGAGATCGCCTCAACGCCAGATACCGTCCGGCAGGCGGCGACTCTGCCGGTGACCGATCTGTTTGGGCTGGATGTCGGCGAGGTGACCGGCATGGTTGATCTCGTGCTGTCGCCCGATCCGCATGTCATTGGCGGGCTGACCGGCGGCGGTGGACTGAATATCGCTGCCACAAATCCCGATCTCAACCAGCCGAATCCGGCTTTTGCCTGTCAGGGTTTCTACAGCACGACGCCGACTGCCGTTTTGAATCTGCCGCAGCCGCTGTCCTATTTACGGGTATTCTTTGTTGGCGATGATTCCGCCGCTAATCCAACGCTGATCGTCCGAATGCCGGATGGTCAATGGTACTGTGGCGACGATTCGTTCAGCACCCAGAACCCGACGCTGAACATTATCGGCAATCCTTCTTCGGGGATTGTGCGCGTGTGGGCAGGCAGCTACAGCCCCGATGAATTTATCCGGGGAACGCTCTATTTCACCCGGCGTGATGCCGCGCCTTCATCAGCCGGAGTTGTGGGAGTGGCGACGCCAACGCTGACGATTGCTGATGCCTTAACGCCGGTAGCGCTGCCGACGGCGGTGATACTGCCGCCGTTGGTGTCGGTTCAAAATTCGGCAGGGCTGGACAGCGCCGCAGAGCCGGTGTCTGGCACCGTGAGCCTTGGCGCTGCGATTACGCCCCACATGCTGGAGGCGAGTGGGGGAGGGGTGATTGACGCCGCGCCGCTGGGAGAAGCCTGCACTGGCTTTGTGCCCGCGCCGCCCGATTACCGTGTCCAATGGACGGGGACTGGAACGTTCCTGCGCTTTTACTTCGTGGCTTTTGGCGATACAACGCTGGTGGTCAGCAGCCCGGATGGAACGTGGCGCTGCAATGACGACTCATACGCCTCGGTGAATCCGACCGTTGATATGACTAATGCGACGGCGGGAACCTATAACGTCTGGATTGGGACGTTTAGTCGCGGCATGAGCGTCCGTGGCACGCTGTATATTACGGAAGATCAGGCGCGTAATCCGGGCAACTGAACCGAAGGTGAATAACCGCTGCCGTACCTCATAGAGCAGGGAAAACAAAAACGAGCGCGGTTTTACCCGGCGCTCGTTCGTTGGTGACGTTGTGACCTATTGAATTGTGGTATTGAAACAGCTACTTAACCACTGACCCAAGCCAGTCCGGTTCGCCGGCGCAGCTATGCCGGGGAGGGGAGCGCGACAGGACGGTGTCGGCGACGGCGTACGCTCCCACACAGTCACCCGTGCAGTACCCTCCGCGCTGATGAGCTTGACGACCGGGTTCGAGATGGGACCGGGTAGACCCTCATCGCTTTTGTCACCCACACCGTCCTGCCGCGC
>JAUQWZ010000022.1 GCA_030834905.1 Aggregatilineales bacterium
CTTCCCGTTTCACTTTTCGGTGCGGGCGGAATACTGGCTTGACGGACAGCGTTTCATGTGGCGGCTGATGCTGAAGAATGAGGACAGCCGCCTTCGCCGCACCACTTCCATTCGCCGCCTTCCTGTATCACGCGGTAGGTAGACAGCGGAAAGCTGCGGGCTTCGGTGCCGTAAGTGGCGATGATCTCACCCGAACAGATGGCGGTGCTGCTGGCTTCATCAAAGGCGCAGTCCATGCCTTCCAGCCGCGCCTCAACGCCGCTGAAGGACGCCACCTCGCGGTCTAAACTGCGCTCCATTTCGGCGCACAACAGCCCCTGCACCGTCTCGCGGCTGCCATCAATTTTCGCCTGCAAATAGCGCTCAACCGTCTCCGCCGGGTCGCTGCCGGTGCCACCGCTGGCGCACGCCGCCAGCAGCATCACAGTCAAGCCGATCAACAACTTTCGTATCATGTAGCTCCGCCTTTATGGTATCAGCGCTTCAGACGCCAGTTTGGCTCACGCATCGGCGAAGCGCACTTCGTATGCCTTCGCGCCCGCTTCTACGAATCGTACCAGTTGTTCGCCCTGTTCGGTCAGCGCCGCCCGATTCTGCTTTGTCAGCGGCTCGAAGGGCGTGATGATTAGCGCGGCGGTGCCTTTCACCTTGTCGATGTTCCAGGCTCCGCGCACAAAGCCATCCACCAGAATGGTAGACGCAACCCGCAAGCCGGGCAGATACACCCGCTTGCGGTGGGCGTCGGCGATCACGCGGGTGCGATTATCGTGCGAAAGCAGCAGATTGTCATACATTGGCAGAAAGCGCTCCGGCGCGGGAGTATCGGCGTCGGGCAGCGGCACGTCCGGCAGATCGAGCAGCTCCGCGCCGCGTTCGTCGCGGTAGGTCACCAGATCGGGCTTCAGTTTCGCCACCGCGTCCTTGAGCTTGCCCAGTCCCGACCAGGTTTGAATGTCGGTCACTTTCGCCGGTCCGAACGCCGCCAGATAGCGCCGTACCAGCGTCTCAAAATGGTCATCGGTGGGAATTGATCTGCCGAGCCAGCTTTCCGCCAGCGTGAAGCGGGGGTTGCCGGGGAAGCTCCAGCCGCTGCTGACCGGCACCTGAACCAGCGGCAGGTGCGTTCGCACGCCGTAGCGCATTGAGCCAATATCCACATCCGGCAGCAGTTCGGTTAGCAGGGCGCTGATCTCGGCGAAGGTGCGCGGGCTTTCGGCGATGAAGTCCCGCGCCGCCGCAAGGATGCTCGCGAGATCGAATTCCGCCCCCCGCTGTTTGACAATCGCTTCCCAGGCGCTGGTCATCACCGGCTGAAGCGCCCCGCGCAGCAGCAGGTAGTCCTCGGTGGTGAACAGGTGCAGCGTTGACCGCATCAGCGTCGCTTTCACCACCTGGCGATCTTCGATCAGACGAGCCAAATCCTCGCGGGTGAAATCGCGAAGCCGCGTCCACAAGCCGATATACGGCGAAACGGCAAGCTGCGCCTGCAGCCCGACCAGCCGCTGGATGGCTTCCGAGACGGGGAGCGACTCGCGTTCCAGCAGCATTTGTCGGGCGAGCGCTGCCCGGTTTAGCTCTCGCAGCGTCAGGACGCGATCCGCCATAATCGGGATACTCCTCGGAAGTGTGATCAGCCGGTTACTGCACCTGCCGCCAGACGCTGTTCAGCACTTGCAGCGCCGTCAGGTTGCGGATGACGTAACCATACATCAGATTGTGCGAGCGAAAATCGGCGGCATCGGCGTACCATTCCGGCGGCGACGATGGGTGGACGTTATCCCAAGCCAAGCCGCTGTTGGGCAGCCCAGACAGCGCCGAGTGATAGTCCCACAGGGGCGTCATCCGCGCTTCCGCCACCGAGGCGATAATCTGGTTAAACCGGGCGACCTGTGCCGGAACGTCCGGGCGCTCTGGTATCGTGCTCAGGATCGGCACGACTCCCGCCAGTTCCGATACGTCGATAATTCGCCGCAGGTCATATTCAAACTCGGCGGCGCTGCGATAGCCGACATCGTTGGTGCCGAACATGATCAACGCGAACGCCGGGCGCGTCAGCCGGTATTCACATGCCAGCGGCGTTTCGCCGGGCGAACACAGCGCCGCGTCGGCAAACTGCGGGTCGAGCGCCGCCCACGCCGCCCAGCCTTCGCCCGCCGCCAGTGACCGGTTCTGGAACGAGTTGCCCAGCCGCGCCGTCGCTGACGAAAAATGGTCGATCACCGGCTGTAGAAAACCGTAATCGCCAAGCTGGTAGCGCCCTTCGCCCACCGGTCCCAGGAAGCTTGCCGACACGCTGATGCTGTCGCCTACTTTCGAGAACACATTGGCGCGGTTGCCCAGCGCCTGCCCGACGGTGTAGATCAGGCGCGCGCGCTCGATGACCGACCCGGCAAGCGCCTGCGACTGCTGCGCGGCGGTGTTGGTGGTCGCGCGGATGGCTGCAAATACAAAAACCGGCACTGCCAGCAGCAGCAGCCAGCGGAAAATCCGACTCATCTGATTATGCCTGCCCTCAACGACAGCTTGACACAAATAGAACTTATGTGCTATCTATAAGTGAGGATTATAGTCCAGATCATCCTATTCTACAACCGTCTGCGCTTCACATTCCATAGGACATGCGGCGGATTGTGCCGCTGGGAGGTGTGCTTGTGACCGATGATCATCTCAGCCAACTGCGGGCGATTTGTCTGGCGCTGCCCGAAGCTTTTGAAGATGGCGGCGTGGGCGATCCAAGCTTCAAGGTGCGCGGCAAAATCTTTGCCATGCGCCACCCGATGGAAGGTCGTCCGTCGCTGTGGTGCAAAGCGCCGCAGGGCGTGCAGGCGATGATCGTCGGCTCTGAGCCTGACCAGTTTTTCGTCCCGCCGTATGTCGGCAAACACGGCTGGATCGGTCTGTGGCTGGATGCCGCGCCTGAATGGGAGCGCGTCGCCGCGCTGGTGGAAGACAGCTACCGCATGACCGCCCCAAAACGCCTGATCAGCCAGCTTAATACCGGCGGCGGCTGATTTTCCGGGAGCGTTTCGTCGTTCTCCTCAGCCGCTTCGCGGCACCCACGCGCCGACAGTGCGCAGCAGCGCCGCGAAGTTGTCATCTGGCGGCTCTGGTTCGTGGATAGGGGGATGCTGCCGCCGCACCGATTCGACGGGTCGCAGCGCTTCACGCACCGTTTTAAGCTGCTTGCGCCGTTTGAACAGCGCGTGCTGCGAAACATGGCACTCCATCGCTGCCAGCTTGGCATCGCTCCACGGGCGAATGTCGAGCGCGTAATGGGCGGGTTCGCTCTGATTCCACAGCCGGTCTTCGATATCCGGCACCAGCGCCGAGACGGTATACAGGAGCGTATCCGGCATCAGGCGGGGGAAGGCGCGCATCACCGCCCGGTTGACCGCCTGATGTGCCGGGTGACCGTACTCGCCGTCGCGTCCGTGTGTCAGGATCAGGTCAGCCTGCCTGCGCCGGGCGATCTCCAGAAACTCCAGCGCCAGCCCATCCGGGTCATGGTCAAAGGCGCTCAGAACATCATCGGGTCCGATCAGCGGATCGACGTAATCGAGCACCTGAGCGCTGGCGCCTAATGCCTGAACCGCGCACATCAATTCGGCTTCCCGCGCTTTGCCAAGCTGATCGTGCTGCTGGACGACTGGCGGATCGCCCAGTTCACCGCCTTCGCCGCGCGTGCAGCAGACGATGTGGACGGCAGCGCCGCAGCGCGCCAGCAGCGTCGTGATGCCGCCCGCCAGCACCGTTTCGTCGTCTGGATGGGCGAAGAAGCCAACCACTGAACGCAGTGTCATGTCAGCATGACCTCAGTCAAATCAAATGCCGGACCATCGACGCAGGCAAGCGGCAGTCCGCCGCGCACCCGCACGATACACGCCTGACAGGCACCCACGCCGCAGGGCAGCGCCGGGCGAAAGACGCCGAAAGCATAATTCGACGGCGTTTCGGCGCGCAGCTCGCGGAACAGTTCCCAGACGCGCCGGAAACACGCCATTTCGTCGTCCTGCGAAACGGTGATGAACACCTGATCCGCCCAGCCAATGGTCGTCACGCGGTTGGGCCAGTTGAGGTCGGCGTCGCCTTTGAGGATTTCGACCTCTGGCGGCAGATGTTCGGTGCCATAATCGGCGGCGCGGGCGAGCAGCAGCAGGGTGACGCTGACGCGGTTGGCGAGCAGCGCCGGGATGATCATCATCAGCGGCGTCGGCTCGGTGTCAAACGCCATCAGCAGCACACTGCGCAGCGTGCGCCGGAACTTGAACGGCTGCCCGACGATGCCCAGCAGGTTCACCACCTGCCCCGGCTCGTAGTGGGTCGTCGAAGGGCGCTCCACCGTCAGCACGTTCTTGTTCAGGCTGACGGGCCACCACTGCTCGCGCAGGTAGGGATCCCAGGTGGTGTGGGTGCGCGCCAGCAGCGACTGCCCCGCCTTGATCTGAGTCAGTGAGACGTCAATCGTCAGTTCGAGGTGCTGGTGCGTATCGTTCACGCGGCGCACGCGCTCAATAAGGGCTTGAGTTTCTTTCATAGGGCGTCAACGCAGTCAGGCGTGGTTCTCCGCATCATATCTGAAAATTTCGGGCTGCGTGCTGAAACAGCCGCATCTATGAATTAGATACGAATCCGCTTTTGTTTGCAATCCCGTGTGCATCCCGAACGGCGAGCGCCGCCGCATAATAGACGATGCAAAGCAGCGCATTTCCGCCTACGCGCCGCCCACCTAACCCGCTATACTTATCCCATTGGGACGGAAGAATGGGACGCAGGCATCATGAAACTCGGCATTATCGGCTTGCCTAACAGCGGCAAAACGACGATTTTTAACGCCCTGACGGGCAGCACGCTGCCCACTGGCGCGGCAACCAGCGGACAATTTGAGGTGAATACGGCGGTGGTCAACGTGCCGGATGCGCGCGTGGATACGCTGAAGGAGATGTATCAGCCGCGCAAGACCACCTATACTCAGGTGACTTACGTAGACATCGGCGGGTTGGAGAAGGGCGTTGGCGAAGGCGGCTTGAAAGGACAGTTTCGGAATGAGCTGGCGCAGTTGGACGGCTATCTGCACGTTGTCCGCGCCTTTGCCGACGAGAACGTGCCTCATCCCTACGAGACAGTCGATCCGCAGCGGGATGTCGAAGTTCTCGATGGCGAATTTCTGCTGACCGATCTGGTGGCGGTGGAAAGTCGCATCGAAAAGCTGGACGCCGAGCTTCGGCGCAAGGGACGCACCGCCGAGAAAGCCGTGACCGACGAGCTTGAGGTCATGCGCCGACTGAAGGCGCATCTGGAAACCGAACAGCCCCTGCGCGATCTTGGCTTGACCGAAGCCGAAATCAAGCCCCTGCGCGGCTACGGCTTTCTCACCCTCAAGCCGATGCTGATCGTCCTCAACACCGACGAGAAGAACCCGAACCCGACGATTGCTTATGAGCACCAGCACAGCCGGGTGTTCAGCCTTCAGGGCAAGATCGAAGCCGAGCTGGCGCAGCTTGACTCCGACGACGCGCAGGTGTTCATGGAAGAATACGGCATCACCGAACTGAGCGCGGCGAAGGTTATCCGGCTGTCCTACGAACTGATGGCGATCCAGTCCTTCTTCACCGTTGGCGAGGATGAGGTACGCGCCTGGGACGTCAGCATCGGCGCGACCGCCCCTGAAGCCGCTGGCGTCATCCACAGCGATTTGCAGAAGGGCTTCATCCGCGCCGAAGTGATGGCGTATGATGACCTGATCGCCCTCGGCAGCGAGGCGGCGATGAAGCAGCAGGGCAAGCTGCGTCTGGAAGGGCGCGAGTACGTCGTCAGGGACGGCGATATCGTCCACATTCGTTTCAACATATGAGATGAAGTGAAAAGTCGAAAGTTCAAAATGGAAAGTAGAACGCCTTCCATACGAGCATTTGCGCTGAATTGTAGGGGCGCAGCACGCCGCGCCCTGTATACGCGGCATTTTGAGGGCAAGCAGATGAGCGCGTCTGCATCGCCAGAGCATGAGAACCGTCAGGTTTACGGTATCTGGCTGAAGCAAATTTACCGGTTAACACAGCGTAGGGACACCACATTGTGGTGTCCGTTAATCTCCTTTCTCGGACACGACGGTGTCGTGTCCCTACAGATTCCATCTTTAGTCGTTAATGCGAATCAGGTGGCGCAGCGTCAGCCAAACGGTTTTAACCTCTGGCGGAAAAAGGGTGCCCGTTGGCACGCTTCCGCAAACACCCGATGTTCACTTTCGACTTTCCCCTTTGTACTTTCCACTCCTCTCTCATGAGCCGCCTGTTTGTCGCTGCGGGCATTTTTCACCCGGAGCCGGGGGGACCCGCCACCTACCTGCACGAAATTCTGCCGCAGCTTCAGGAGCGCGGCTGGGATGTGCGTGCGCTAACGTTCAGCGACAGCGCCGACAGCGTCGATGGAGCGCCCGAACCATATCCGGTCACCCGCATTGTTCGCCAGACGTACCCACTGCGGATGATCAGGTACGCCCGGGCGTCGCGCCCGCTGCTGCGCTGGGCGGATCTGGTCTATGTCAATCTGCCTGGCTTGCCGCTGTCAGGCGAGCGCCGCGCCCCGCGCGTCCTCAAAATCGTGGGCGATATCGCCTGGGAACGCGCCGTTCGCAAAGGCTGGATTTCACCCACCGAAGATATTGACGACTTCCAGCGCCGCCGCTATGGCGCTGCCGTCACCCTCGATCAGCAGCGCCGCGCCCGCGAAGCCCGGCGCATGGACGGCGTTATTGTGCCGAGTCAGTACCTCAAACAAATGGTGGTTGGCTGGGGCGTCAATCCGGCGCAGGTGCGCGTAATCTACAACGCGCTGCCACCCGATACTTCCGCGTCCGATCTCAGCCAGAGTCAGGCGCGGGCGCTGCTGGGACTGGGCGACGATCCGCTTTTACTCGCCGTTGGGCGGGTGCTGCCCTGGAAGGGCGTCGATCATCTGTGCGCCGCGCTGGCGCAGGTGCCGGACGTTCAGCTGCTGGTCGCGGGTGACGGTCCGGCGCTCGACACGGCAAAGGCGCAGGCGGCACAGGCGGGCGTGTCTGATCGGGTGACGTTTCTGGGGACTATCAGGCGGGAGCAGGTGCCGCTGTATATGAAAGCCGCCGATTACGTCGCCCTTTACAGCGGCTATGAGGGGCTGTCGCACACGCTGCTCGAAAGCCTGCGTGCCGGCACGCCGGTCATTGCCAGCGATAAGGGCGGCAATCCCGAAGTGGTGCGGCATGAGGTCAACGGGCTGCTGGTGCCTTATATCCAGCGTGAGGCGCTGATCGCCGCGCTGCAAGCCGCTTTCCAGCCCGGCAAACGCGAAACGCTCGCCGCCAATACTAGCGCGGGGATGGAACGATTTGAGTTTACGCGCATGGTTGAGCAAACGTCGGCGGCGCTGAAGGAATTTCTTTGAGCCGCCGCGCGCGGTTCCGGTCAGTCCGTCTGTAGGGCGTGCAGCTCGTCAATCAGAATATCGCCCCGGCGCAGCGCCTTGAGCGCGGCAGCGTGGCGATCTTTCGCGCCCAGCTTGTCCATCGCCCGCGCCATCGTTTCGACCAGCGCCGTCATCGGCTGATCGAGGCGCTGGCAGATCGCGTCGTTGTCGTATCCGGCGGCAACCAGCAGCAGGATTTGGCGCTCGTCCTCGGTCAGCTTCTCGTTTCGATTCTGCAACATGCCGGTGACAACTTTTTCGGCGACGCCGCTGCCGAGTACCAGGCTGCCCTGTGCCACCTTCTGGATAGCGTCGATTAAATCGGTTTCGCTGGCGCTCTTGAGGATGTAACCATGCGCGCCCGCCCGCAGCGCCTGGGTGATGTACCAGTCTTCCTCGCGCCCGGTCAGCACCAGCACCTTGACCGATGGCACGCCGAGTCGAATCTCTGGCAGGACTTCAAGCCCGCCCTTGACCGGCATGTTCAGATCGAGCAGCACCACGTCCGGCTGAAGCGCGAACGTCTGCTGGAGCGCGGCGTCACCATTCGCCGCTTCGCCCACCACGATCATGTCCGAGCGCTCGGATAGAAAGCTGACCAGCGTTCGCCGCAGGATATTGTGATCGTCTGCCAGGACGAGGCGCAGCGGCGGCTGTGCCGTCGTCGCCGGGCTGCCGCCGCCGACCGAACGCGATGGCTGTGTCGCCTGCTCGACCACGCTGGTTGAGTGGACGGACGCCTGGAGCGCCTGCGCCATCGTTTCGCCGGTCTGGTAGCGGCGGGCAGGGCTTTTTTCAAGTGATTTGAGGATGACGCCTTCCAGCGCCGTTGGGATACTGGCATTGATCAGTCTTGGCGGCGGCGGCGGCTGTTTGACGTGCTGCATCAGCAGGGCGGGAATGTCGTCCGAGGCGAACGGAAGCTGCCCCGTGATCATCTCGTAGAGCACCACGCCGAGCGAATACAGGTCGGTACGCCTGTCTAACGGCAGCGCCTGCGCCTGTTCCGGCGACAGATACGCTGGCGTGCCGATGATCATGCCATCGGTGGTCACGCGCTTGGCTTCCTTCGGCAGCGCCAGCCCCAGATCCATGATCTTCACCTGTCCATTGGGCGTGACCATAATGTTCGCCGGTTTGACGTCGCGGTGAATGATGTGTCGTTCGTGGGCGTAATGCAGCGCCAGCGCCATCTGGCTGCCCAGCCTGACCACCATCTCCGGCGGTGACGGGATAAACGAGGTCAGCGCGTCGCCCTCGACATATTCAATGACGAGGAAATGGGTGCCATTTTCCTCGTCAATATCATAGATTGCCATGATGTTGGGGTGGTTTAGCTGGGCAACAGCGGTGGCTTCCTGAAAGAAGCGTTTCTGCACGCTCTCGCGGACATGCGGCAGCAGCACCTTCAGGGCTACGTCCCGGTTAAGGCGTCGGTCATATGCCTTGTAGACAACCGCCGTCGAGCCGTCCCCAAGAAGTTCACGGATATCATAGCGGTTGCGAAGAATGCGTCCGATCATATTATTGGGTGAGAACTGTGCCTTTAACGAATATATGTAAGCATACCACAAGCGCGCCTCAGGCGCATATTTGTGCGCGCCGCTTTACGGCTTCGCTTCGACAACCGGCGCGTCAGGTTCGGCGGCTCCGGCGATCAGAATGCCGCCGCTGATATACTGCGGCGTGGCGGTGTTCTTCATCGGCTCAAAGATGAAATGCCGCAGCAGAATCATGATGATGCCCGCAATCGGAACCGAGAGGATCGCGCCGACCACGCCGCCGAGCGAAGCCCCGATGAACAGGAACAGGATCACCAGGATCGGATTCAGCCGGACGCTGCGCGACATCGTGCGCGGCGTCAGATAATGCACCTCGACCTGCTGCACCAGCACAAAGGTGGCAAAGGTCAGCAGCGCAATCAGCGGCGATTCAAGCAGCGCCAGCAGGGTTGCCACGCCCGCGCCGATAAAGCCGCCGATGATCGGCAGCAGCGTGGCGACTCCGATCACCCAGCCGAGCGTCAGGGCGTTTGGCACCCGCAGCAGCGCCAGGATGATCGCGTTGGCGGCTCCAACAAACAGCGCCACCAGCGCCACGCCGCGAATATACGCGCCCAGCACCTGCTCAATTTCGGTGATGATCTGAACCACCGATTCGCGCCTGCCCAACGGGAACAGCGCCGAGAAATACTCCACCGCTTCGTCACGTGAGGTAAGCCAGTAGACCCCCATGACCACCGTCAGGATAAAATCGCCAAACAAGCCGCCGAATTCGCCTGCCAGCGCCGGAACCGACTCGCGAAGCTGCACCACCAGATGGTTGACTGTCTCGCGGATTCCGTCCGGATCGAGCAGCTCAATTTCACTGCCGGTGCGCGCTTCAATCTGTCCCTCGATCCATCTCTGGGCGCTGACAATCCGGTTCGCCAGCCGGTCATCATTTTCGATATAGCCCGCCAGCCGGTTTGCCGCCGGGGGCAGCACCAGCAGAATCAACCCGAAGATGAAGGCGCCGAGGAACAGATAGACCAGCAGGATCGATAGTCCGGGGGCGAGGCGCCGCTTTTGCAGCCACAATACCGCCGGGCGTACCGCCGATGCAATCAGGATGGCGACCAGCAGCACGACAATGATTCGAATGCTGATGATCAGAGCGTAAGCTGCCGCTAAGGTTCCCAGAACGATGAGCGTATTCCGAAATGCCTGCTGCGCGGTCATGATGGTAAACCCCGTACAGTGGATGCCTCCCAGAAGTATAAAGGATCGTGTTTATTAAAGCAAAAATTACAGATTAAATCCTCATCTGATATCCACCGGACGCTCGTCCTGCCCGCCGCCAGCGCATCTTCACCTGCTGGCAAGCTGTGGTAAAATGCCGACCTTATGAAACAACGACCTCTCCTCAAGCCACTACTCTTCGGACTCTGGATGTTTCTGGTCGGCATTGCCTGCAACCTGAGCAGCGACAGCCGCCCGCCAACGCTGGCTCCGCGTGCGACCAGCACGCCGCCGCCGACCATCGGCTATGCCACGCTGCCGCCGGAAGAACTGCCGCAGCAGACGACGCCGGTTGCGCCGCAGCAAAACACGACGCTCCTGAACCTGATCAATCAGGTGGCGGTTGACCGATTATCCATGCACGTGACCAGCCTGTCGGGTTTCTATTCCCGACACGTCAATTCGGTGCGCAACAATGGTACTCAGGGGATCGACGCGGCGAGGGATTATGTCCTGCGCCAGTTCGAGGAAATTCGAGCGAACTCATACCAGAACAGCTTTGTGGTCTTTCCGCACGAGTTTGCCGTCAACTGGGCGGGCATCCAGACGACCGGCACGAACGTCGTCGGCATTCTCAACGGCACTGAACCGGAGCGCGGCGTCATCGTCATCGGGGCGCACTATGACAGCATTTCAGTCGATTTTGAGGATGGCAATGCCTACGCGCCCGGCGCTAACGACAACGCCAGCGGCACCGCCGCGCTCATCGAGCTGGCGCGCATTATGAGCCAGCGTCCGCATCGCGCGACGATCATGTTCGTCGCCTTTGGTGCCGAGGAAGTCCAACGGCAGGGCAGCATTGCCTTCGTCAAGGACTACATTCAGGATCAGAACATCAAAGTTGATTACATGATCAACATGGACATCATTGGCAGCAGCACTGGTCCCAACGGTACCTTCAACGACAACCAGATTCGCGTGTTCTCCGCCGAGCCGAACAATTCGCCCTCTCGCGAGATGGCGCGCATGTTCAACCTGATCGTCTCGCGCTATATGCCCGATATGGCGGTACTCCTTGAAGGCGCTGCCGACCGTGAAGGGCGCTACAGCGATCATGTTTCGTTTAATGACGCTGGCATGGCTGCCGTTCGTTTTATCGAAGCGCTGGAAAACCCCAACCTCCAGCACACCGACCGCGACCGTTGGGAAGCGATGCGACCAGCCTACCTCACCCGCGCGACCCAGACGATCCTTTCCTGCCTGACAGCGCTGGCGGATGGTCCTCGCCCGCCGCAAAATATCGTGCTTCGCGCCAATGAAAACGGCACCCGCACCCTCGTCTGGGATATCACGCCGGACGCTGCCGGGTATCTGGTCGCCCTGCGCGCGCCGAACTCAATGGCGTTCAACCAGACCTTTCCGGTGAATTCCAACAGCAGCGGCGAATGGGATAAATTTACGCCGCAGTTCTATGAAGGTGTCGCCGTGTTCGCCGTCGATAGCAGCGGCTTGATGGGTCCGGTATCGTTCGAATATTCCATCGCCAACTAACATGTCTGAATCAACTGATCCCATTGAACCGATTGTCCCGGAGCAGGCGCGCGCCATTCTTGACCAGGCGATGCGCGACCGACTGGGCGGCGACTGGCAGGATGAAGACAGCGGCTGGCAGCTTGTGACCGGGCATGACTACATGGCGCGGGTCACGCGCGGCAGCCGCAACGTTGATTTTTACGTCGATCTGCTCGGCGAGGTGACGGTCGAGGAAGGGGAGATCAACCCGGCGCAGGCAGGCGGACGCTTGATCGTCTGGACGCTGCTGCTGGTTTCGGTGGGGTTGGCTTATCTGCTGGCGCGGGCGGTGGGATGGTTCTGAATGCCTGGCGGCGGCGGCGGCGTGAATGGCTGCTGCTCGTCCTGATTGCGATCATTCTGCTGGTCAGCCTGCCGGTGCTGACCTATCCGCTTGGGCGCGATCAGGGCGAATTCGCCACTATCGGGCGCGGGCTGCTGAACGGCAAGACTCCCTACGTTGACCTCTGGAATCCCAAGCCGCCTGCTGTCTTCTACATCTACGCGGCGGCGATGGCACTGTTCGGGCAAACGGTCCCGGCGCTGCGGGCAATCGACTTCCTCATTGCCCCGTTCATTCTGACTGTCGTTTACTGGCTGGGGAAGCGCCTGCACAGCCGCCGCGCCGGTCTGTGGTCGGCGCTGCTGTTTGGGGTCTTTTACTTCACCGAAACCTTCTGGACGCTGACTCAGAATGACGGCATTGCATTGCTGCCGATGACGCTGGCGATGGTCTGCGGCATAAAAGCCGCCGACGGCGGACGGCGCTCGTGGCTGTGGGCGCTGGGCGCGGGACTGCTCTGCGGCTGGACGCTGTGGTTCAAATATCCGTTCGCGCTCATGGGCGCTGGCGTGGCGCTGGCGTATGGGCTGCTGCGCTGGCACCGCCTGCCGCGCCTTAAATGGTTGGATGCGGCAGC
Source organism: Aggregatilineales bacterium (assembly GCA_030834905.1). Lineage (GTDB taxonomy): Bacteria > Chloroflexota > Anaerolineae > Aggregatilineales > Phototrophicaceae > Flexifilum. The sequence continues at coordinate 12,653 of JAUQWZ010000022.1, forward strand.
GTTTGTTTTCGGCGGCGCGGCGGCGGTGGGCGCTGGCGTGGTGTTCATGCTGGGCATTGGCGCATGGGACGCGCTGATCGAGAGCGCGACTGTCACCTCGCAGTACACGGCGCTCGGCTTCAACTGGACGGATTTCAGTGCCGCGCTGCGCACCGCTGTGGGCTTCCGCTGGTCACATTGGGGGATGTTGTTCGGGCTGGCGGCGGTTAGCATCGTCATCGCCTTCAGACAGCGGTGGCACGCGAATTTGCTGCCGGTACAAACGCGCTCCGAAAATGCCCTCATCCCGATCATCTGGCTGGAAATCGGCATCCTCATCATGCTGGCGCAGGCGAAGGGCTACGATTATCACTGGCTGCCGATGCTGCCGCCGCTGGCGCTGCTGGGGGGAATTGGTATAGAACGGATTCTTGACGCTTTTATTGAACCGCCAGGACGCCAGGAACGCCAGGACGCCGACGTAGGGGCGCAGCACGAGCACGCTGCGCCCCTACCATCCAAAACTGCTGCGAATTTAGCAGACGTGAAAACCTCACGCGCCTTAGTGCCAGCCGCCCTGCACCGCGCGGCGTCGGCGCTCGCGGCGGTGGGCTTGCTGGCGATCCTGATCGGCAGCGTGTGGTCGCGGGCGCTGCCCTACCTGACCGGACAGGAAGACCAGATTGCCTACTACCACCATTTTCAGGCGGGCGAGTTTGTTGCCGACGAATCGCAGTTGATGGCGAACTTCCTGCGCGAGCGCGTGTCGCCGGGCGATTCGCTCTATATCTGGGGCTTTCGACCCGAAGTGTACTACCTCAGCCACCTGAACCCGCCGACGCGCTTCATCTTCCAGTTTCCACTGGTCGCCGATTGGTATCCGCCGGAATGGCGCGAGGAAAACGTCGAGATCCTGTGGGCAGCTGTTCCGCCCTATGTGCTGGTGCTCCAGGTCGATTACATGCCCTGGGTGACCGGCAGCCATGACGACTCGAACATGCTGCTGCAATCCTACGATGACTTAAATGACTGGCTCATATATAATTATGAACGCGAAACAATGATAGGTAATTTTATCATATGGCGACGGAAGTTCTGACCAAAATCACGATACGCGCAGCCCGGCAGGCGGATATTCCGGCGATTGCCGACCTGATCGCGCCCTATGTTGAGGATGGCAGCCTGCTGGCGCGCACCTACGAGGAATTTGACGAACTGCTGCCGCATTTCTTCGTCGCTGAAGACGACGGCATCATCATCGGCTGCGCGGCGCTGGAGATCTATTCACCCAAGCTGGCGGAAGTTCGCAGCCTCGCCGTTTCGGCGCGAGCGCAGGGGCGCGGCGTGGGCAAGCTGCTGGTCGCCGCCTGTGTCGGACGGGCGCAGCAGCATAACATCCTCGAAGTGATGGCGGTCACGTCGTCCGACAGCTTCTTTCAGGCGTGCGGCTTTGACTACACGCTCCCCGGCGCGAAACGGGCGCTGTTTTTCCAGACGCGCGACTAAACCCTCGCTTCAATTCGTCGGCTACAATTCATCTGATGGTTTCGCGGTTTACGCCCCGTGATGTGTGATATGCCGTCAATGTACGCGATTCATAAGAATCATGGTACACTGGCGTTAGGTGGAGAAATCATGATGAATGAACCCAAAAAAATCAGACCTGAAAGCCAAACGGGGCAAATCCCGCGCTATGATCTCAGTTCGCTGCCGGTAGAACCACCACAACCGCCGGACGTATTTGATAAGCACGATCCCGGCAGCTCGACCGGGATTATCAGGATCGTCGGCGAAGGCGAAGACCTCGCCAAACACCAGGACGATTCCGCGTCATCCGGCAAAGTCGATGCGGGGCAGCCTGGTCGCTGACCGCGCCTCAGAGCGTGTTATGCACTTGTTGTCGCTCAAAATCGCCCTCACCCTAAATCCCTCTCCATGAGGGAGAGGGACTTACAAACAAAGCCTCTGGTTTACACCCTGCTCCCTCAGGGAGAAGAGGCAGGGGATGAGGGCTAAAGTACATAACAGCCTCTCAGATCGTTTCAGGCTGCTGGAAGCATTTGGCAGTGGCTGTTTAGGTGGTAAACCCAACTCATCCTGGCGGACGGCGGAGAGACGATGACAACAATCCACGCTGAATCTGCGGCTGTTATTGACGCGCGCCCCGAAGATGTGCTGGCGGTGCTGCGCGATTATCACACCGGACACCCGGCAGTGCTGCCCAAACCTTATTTTGAAGAATGTACGGTGCTTGAAGGCGGAACGGGCGCGGGAACAGTGCTGCGCGTGCGGATGAACGTCATGGGCGCTAAACGCCAGTACCGCATGGTCGTCAGCGAACCGGAACCGGGGCTGCTGGTCGAAACCGACGCCGATGCCGGAGTGGTGACCTCGTTCAGAGTTGAGTCGCTCAATGACGGGCAGCAGGCACGAGTGACCATTACAACCGACTCGCAAGCCAGCGCTGGTATCATGGGCTGGATCGAGCGCCTGATGGTGCCGCCAGCCACCCGCCGCATCTACCAGCAGGAACTGGCGCAGCTCAACGACTACCTGCATCAGCGCGGTTAGTCCCTCAGCCAGATAAGAATGACGACCTTCGACAGTGGGCTTATGCAGTTTAATGATTAAATACGGGACGTGTAGGGACACGACATTGTCGTGTCCGCCCCCACAAAAAACGGACACGATATTATCGTGTCCCTACGGAAAACTTCTGCCACACCATCACCAACCGCATACCGCGAGCGCGCGTCAGGCAGATTACATGCTATGGCAGGGGTATTTTCCCTACTCCTGAATGTCGCTTTCCGAGCCGCGCAGCATCTTGCGGTACACCACACGCTGCTGCTGGATCTGCATCCCCGCGCGCTCGTAGAGGGCGACGGCGTTGGTCAGGCTGGAGCCATCGACGCCCAGCGCCGCCGTCCTGTAGCCCCGCTGTTGGAACAGCGCGAACGACTGTTTCAACAGTGCCAAGCCCAGCCCGTGCTTGCGCCATGCCCGGCGGACGCCTAACACCGATACCCAGGCTTCGTCGGGGTGGTCGCTGTCATGGGTGCGGTTAATGGCAAGCCCGGCGATCTCGTTACCTTTCCAGGCGATTAACCACATTGACGTATCGCCGTCCGGATGGTTCAGGGTAAGCGGTTCCCATTCTTCATAGGTATCGAACTTGTGATTCCAGTGATCCTGAAACGACTCCTGGTGCGCTTCGTGGACGGCGTGAGCGTCGCGTTCGCGGTCGAACGGGCGCAGTTGGATGCCTTCCGGCAGGCGCGGCACTTCGACCGGCTGGCGCAGATCGATCTGCATCGTGTAAAAGGTACGGATCTCGCGGTAGCCATTGTCGCTCAGGAGCTTGATGGTGTAGTCGTCGCCCGGCGAAGCAACGCGCAGCGTATACAGCGGCATGTCCGGCTTGGCTTCCGTCCGGGTGCGCTCGATGATGCGGCTGTCGGTTATGTCCAGCAGCCGCGCGCCAATGCCGCGATTCTGATAGTCGGGGTGGACGGCGCACTCGCCCCATCCCTGTCCCATTTCAGGGTCAAATTCGTCGGCAGCATAGCCGATGATGCGCCCATCGTCTTCGACGATCCACACATCGGTTTCGGGGAAGGCGTCCGGCATTTCGAGGAACATGCGAAGCTGGCTGGGCGTGTAATGCAGAATGCTGCCGACAGACTGCGCGGCGGCATTCCAGACTTCGACAATCGCGTCCAGGTCATCCCAACGGAAGTTGCGAATACGGTAATCAGTTTTAATCATGATGGTCATCCTGTAGCAGAATGCCATCAGGGTAGCATAGCACAAACGGCGCTGTCAATAGAGACTATAAGGGGCTGTGAAGGGTCAGCTATGCAGAATTCGAGACGGCTGAACTCACCACACCAAGCCCCGCGCCGCGACTGCCCATTCCACCTCTATATTTTCGCCGCGCGTGCCGTAGAGCGTGTGGTGCAGGTTGGTGACGACGCAGGTATGCACCGGCACGACGTGGACGACCTCGCCCACCTGCGGGCGCTCGTCGCAGTTCGAGACATCGACGTAGCCGTGTTCCTCGTTCAGGCGATAGAGGCGGGCTTCGGGATATTCCACGATGAAGCCGTAGCCGCCGTCCATGACTTCGCTGGACAGGGTTTTGCTGCCACCGTCGAGAATGGCGCGGTCTTCGGTCGGGCGGCTGACGACGGTGGTTTTGACCGTCATCGCGCAGTCGTCCAGCGTCGCCCAGCCGCCGCGCACCGTCATCCAGTCGTTGAAGACATATGTGCCGACGCGAAGCTCGGTCACTTCGGGCACTTCCTGAACGTGATAGGCAGCACCCGTCCCGCCGCCGCTGACCACGTCCACGCCGATGCCGGATTCGTGCAGCCGGAGCAGCGTCTCCTGAAGCGCCGGACGGATGCTGGCATAGCTCGGATACACCAGCAGCCCGGCAAAGTGCAGGTGTTCGTCGGCGTCGATACGCTTTGCCAGATCGACCGCGCCTTCTACGGTTGTGCCCGCGCGGTTCTGGTCGGTGATCAGCTCGACCAGCACCCGCAAGGCGATCTCGTTCACCTTCGCCGCTTCCGAAAGTCCGGCGATGACGGCGGGGCTGTCAGCCGAAACGGCGAGACGATTGTAAAGCGCCATATCCGCCAGCCGCCGCGTCTTGGATTCGCCGACGATGTTATAGGGAATCACGATGTCGTTGATACCGGCTTCGATGAACACCTGCGCTTCGGTCAGCTTCTGGCAGGCGATGCCCACCGCGCCGGCTTCAAGCTGCATCCGCGCGATTTCGGGGATCTTGTGCGTTTTGATGTGCGGGCGGAACTTGACTCCGGCGCTGTCGCACAGCGCCTGCATCCGGCTGATGTTGCGTTCCATCCGGTCGAGGTCGATCAGAACACTGGGCGTTTCCAAATCGTGTACAAGCATGAGTCATCCTGTTAGGTGTATGTTGAACGCTGTGCCGGGTAGGGACACGTGCATACTGTGTATGCTGCATACTGCGTATGCTGCATACTGCGTATGCTTAGTCGTGTCCGCCGCCGTGGTCATCAAACGGACACGACGATGTCGTGTCCCTACATCGTCCGTCTTGTGCCTGGGCTGATCACCCCCGTTGCGCCGCGTCCAGCAGCAGTTCGAGCGCGCATTCGGCGCTGGCGGCTTTGACGGCTTCGCGGTCGCCGTCCCAGACGTGCCGCACGATGCGGAAGATGCCGTCTTTGGTTGCCACCGCCAGATAGGTCAAGCCAACCGGCTTGTCCGGCAGCCCGCCGCCCGGTCCGGCGATGCCGGTAATGCTGACCGCGACGTCAGTCTTGAAGAGGTTGAGCACGCCCAGCGCCATCTCGACGGCGGTTTCTTCGCTGACCGCGCCGTGAGTCAGCAGCGTATCTGACCGTACATTGAGCAGCGACTCTTTGCTTTGATAGGAATAGACGACCACGCCGCCCTGCACATAAGCTGAACTGCCGGCGATGTTCGTCAGCCGGTGCATGACCAGCCCGCCGGTGCAGGACTCGGCGGCGCTGACCGTCCAACCGCGCTCCAGCAGCGCCGCGCCCACACGGGCTTCAATTCGTTCGTCAACCATGTTCCTCTCCTGATGATGGCATGATCCTAGCGCAGCGCCGAAAAATTGTCAGATTTCGGTGGTGTTCATCTGCCGGGTTGAGGTTATAATGCGGGATAACAGCCAGTCGATATGGGATAATGAGGGATATCGCTCGGCAATGGGCTACTGGGGTTGGCGTCCGCTGGCGTTTACCGTTTTTGTCTGTGTGTGGGTTGCAGGCTGCAACCTGGTCAGTGATGCTTCGCCAGGTACCGCCTCGCCAACCGCCTACCCACACATCACCCTGACCGTTGGCAGACCGATGCCGCCGTCCCCACGCGCCACGTCTGCGCCCGCGCGCATTGTCACGGCTGAAGCGCCCACCAGCGCCCCGGCGACGGAGCCGCCATCACCCTCGGCTGCTCCCGTGACCTACGTCATTCAAACTGGCGATACCCTGCTCGATATTGCCCTGCGTTATGAAATCAGTCTGGAAGCGCTGCGCGCCGCCAACGCCAGCGCCGATCTGAGCCTGTTACAGCCCGGACAGGTGCTGGTGATCCCAGTCTCTGTCGAGGTCAGCACAGAGCCAGTCGTCCAGCCCAGCCCGACGCCGCTGGCGCTGCGGGTGCAGCCGCCGACCTGCTACGATACCCGCGCCGAGACAGTCCTGTGCCTGGGACTGATTGAAAACACCCAGGAAGTGCCTGCCGCGCGGGTGATGGTTGAGGTACGGCTGCTGCGCCTCGGCGGCGATCCGCCGCTGGCGGAGATCGCCACCATCGAGCAGGCGCTGATACCGCCAGGCAGCAGCGCCCCCTATCGCGTCGTGTTCAACGCGACCTGGGGGCAGTTCACCGGCGCGACCGCCGCGCTCCTGAGCGCTGACGCCGCTTTTGACTCGTCTATCCGCGCCTTCACGGTGGCAGACCAGCAGGTGCGGCTGACCGATGGGCAGTTTGAGGTGACGGCTGGCTTGCTGAATGAAACCGATTCGGCGCTTCAGCCGGTGCGGGCGGTTATCACGCTGGAGAACGAAAGCGGCATTGTCATCGGCTACCGGGTGGTCGCGCTGGTGGGCGAGCCGCTGGCGTCCGGCAGCGCTGTGCCGCTGCAAATTGACATCGTGCCGCAGGTATATCCATCGGCGGCGGTGCGCGTCGTCATCCACGCCGAGGGGCGGGTGGTGTAGCGGGGCTGGCGCTCGCTTACGCAGTTCCTACACACCTGTGTTATCATGGATACAGACATGGGGGTGAACCAGTTTCGATGGGGTGCGCTGACCGGATGAGCGCGAAGGCGTATGATCAAAACGCAGAAGCCGGTCGCAACAGGCGTATTCCAGACCAGCGTGCAACTCGCTGCACCTCCATTTGTGAGTCTTCACCCGCCAACCGGCGGGTTTTTCATGCCGTTTCATTCCATCTCGTTGCTGACACGCGCGCGAACCGCATCCAATGAAAACGCGCGTCAGCACCAACTGCAACATGGAGGGCTTGTGGGCAAGGTCTTTGAGTCAATTACCGAGGCGATGTACCGGTTCATCCTCGAACAGCCGATGTTTTTTGTCGCCACCGCGCCGCTGGCAGCCGATAGTCATGTGAACCTGTCTCCAAAGGGGATGGACAGCTTTCGCATTCTCGCGCCGAACCGGGTCGCCTATCTCGATTTCACCGGCAGCGGCAATGAAACGTCAGCGCATATCGCTGAAAACGGACGCATCACCTTTATGTTTTGCGCCTTCACCGGCGCGCCGATGATCGTGCGGCTTTACGGCATCGGAGCCACAGTGCTGCCGGAATCCGCCGAATGGGAGTCTCTGCGGGCGCTGTTCCCAGCCTATCCCGGCATCCGTCAAATCATCACGGCGGAGATCACCCGCACAGCGACCTCCTGCGGTTATGGCGTGCCGCTGATGGATCTGGTTGACCAGCGGAACACGATGATCAAATGGGCGGAAGCCAAAGGTGAAGACGGGCTGGTGGCGTATCGCGCGCAGAAGAACGAGTCCAGCATTGACGGCTTGCCCACACCGCTGGCGCGTTGAGCGAACCTGTAGGGACACGATATATGCTGTTTACAAAATAATACGAGTAGGGACACGATATTATCGTGTCCGCCTCAGCAGTTACGCAGCGGACACGACGGTGTCGTGTCCCTACAGGTCCCGTATTTAATCATTGAACTGCATTTATCGTGTCCGCCTCAAAAGCCATTAAACGGACACGACGAAGCATACGAAGTATGCACGTGTCCCTACGTGCTCTGGCTTTGTGGAGAACCACTGCTGTGATTTTCCCGCTTATTTTGCATTCATTTAAGAGAAAATAGAATCGGCGCGATTTTCGCGTCATAATTAGCCTTTTAGAAGCAGACCGGGTAAGTGTGTTCCCCTGCTTCCCTTTTACAGACTGCCTTCTTGCCAGGATGGTTCATGCTGAACCAAAGAACGATTAAGCACGAAACCGGAACCCAACACCAGTTACACGGGCGCTGGCTGGCGCTGGCGCGCGTGCTGTGGGCGGTGCTGGCGGCGCTGGCGCTGCTGCTGTTTGCCGCCGCCGTTCCGGGGCGCATCGAGCGCCTGTTCAATCTGGACAGCGACACCCTGCTCTATCTGTCGCAGATGGGGCTGTCGGTCGATGCCTATGCGGCGATCTACGCCGGGCGCGAAATTCTGTTTGTAGCCACATTCGCCCTCATCGGCGGGCTGATCTTCTCGCGCGGCTCGAACAACTGGGTAGCGCTGCTCACGTCGGCGACGCTGATTACCTTCGGCGCAACCTTTTTCGCCGTCTACCGCGTCGTCCTGCTGGAGGAGTCGCTGCCCCTCTACTACCTGTCGCGGCTGGTGCTGCTGGTCGGACTCGGCGGGCTGGTGCCGTTTTACTACCTGTTCCCTGATGGGCGCTTCGTCCCCCGGTGGACGCGCTACGTGGCAGTTGCCTGGCTGCTCCTTAATCTGGTCTGGTTCACCGAGTCCGATGGTCTGTTCACCTACGTCAACGGGCAGGCGGTGCTGATCGCCCGCAACGCCATCACCGAGCTGGTCTTTCTCGGTATCGGCGTCTATGCCCAGATTTACCGCTACAAATATCATTCCACGCCGATGGAACGCCAGCAAACCCGCTGGATCGTCTTCGGCTTTCTGGCAACCTTTCTGGCGTTCGCCATCTTCTACGGCATCATCCAGATTTTCCCGTCGATGCGCGAGCCGGGCGTGCCGCGTCTGCTGCGCATCCTGGTGGGCGAATCGATCTTCCTGGCGGTCTTCATGATCGTCGTCTACGCCATCACGGTTGCGGTGCTGCGCTATCAGTTGTTCAATATTCAGGTGCTCGTCCATCGCGGTCTGGTGATCGGCGGCGTCACGGCGCTGCTGGGTGCGTTTTTTATCGCCTGCCTGCTGGTGCTGCAAAATGGACTCGAAATGGTGCTGGGCGGGGAACAGTCTACTTTTGCCGCCATCATCTCGACGGCGATCATCATGTTCCTGTTCCAGCCGACGCGCGACCGCGTGCGCCGCTTTATCGACCGCCGCTTCTTCAGGCTGCCCGCCACCATTGAAGAATTGAGCAAGCCGCAGGCGAATATCACCAATCCCGGCGCGCTGACCGGCGTCGTACTTGGGCATTATCGCGTCGGCGATGTGCTGGGGCGCGGGGGCATGGGCGAGGTCTACCAGGGCGAACATATCGCGCTTCAGCGCCGGGTGGCGATTAAGGTGCTGCCGCGCGAACTGGCGGAGAAAGAGGAATCGCGGGCGCGCTTTGAACGCGAGGCGCGGATCGTCGCCAGCTTCAGCCACCCGAACATCGTCAACGTCTACGATTTTGGCGATTACGACGGCATGTTCTACATGGTGATGGAGTTCCTCGACGGCTCGGAACTGAGCGACCTGATCCGGCAGCGCGGCGTCATGCCGCTGGACGAAGCCTACCCGATTCTCAGCGAGATTGCCGCGGCGCTCGATTACGCTCACGGGCAGGGACTCGTCCACCGCGACGTGAAGCCGTCGAACGTCATGCTGCAAAACCTGCCCGACGACAGCCGCCGCGTGGTGCTGATGGACTTTGGCATCGCCAAGATCGTCAGCGGCAGTTCCGGGCTGACGCAGACCGGCACGATGGGCACGCTCGATTACATGGCACCGGAGCAGATCCTATCCGCCCGCGAGGTCGATCAGACCGCCGATATCTATTCCCTCGGCGTGCTGGCGTTCCAGATGCTGGCGGGCGTTCTTCCCTTCAAGGGCAGCAATCCCGGACAGGTGCTCTATGGGCATCTCCAGAAGCCCGCCCCCGACCCGCGCGAGTTTGTGCCCGACATGCCGGTTTCGGTGGCGCAGGCGCTTCAGCAGGCGCTGGCGAAAGCCCCCGATGACCGCTATCTATCGGCGGGCGAGTTCGTGGCGGCGCTGCTGCCGGACGGTATGAACACCACCGCCGCGTCAGTGTAGCCCGGCGATTTTCCTCACCTCTCTCCGAGCAAGATGTGCAGATCTGAGTGTAACGGATTACAATTTAATAACCTGGTAGGATGGAGAGGATTCCTCGGCATGTCATGGTGGAAGACGGGTATTTTTTACCAGATTTACCCGCGCAGCTTCATGGACAGCAACGATGACGGGATCGGCGATCTGCGCGGCATCACCGACCGGTTGGATTATCTGGCGTGGCTCGGCGTTGACGCGATCTGGCTCTCGCCCTGTTTCCCATCGCCGATGAAGGATTTCGGCTATGACGTTGCCGACTACATCGATATTCATCCCGATTTCGGGACGCTGACCGATTTCGACGCGCTGATCGCGGCGGCGAAACGCCGTGACATGCGCGTGATCCTCGATCTCGTGCCGAACCACACATCCGATCAGCACGCCTGGTTCATCGAATCGCGCTCGTCGCGGGACAACCCCAAACGCGACTGGTATATCTGGCACGACCCCAAGCCGGACGACAGCCCGCCCAATAACTGGATGTCTTATTTTGGCGGTCCTGCGTGGAGGTTTGACGAAACCACCGGACAGTATTATCTGCACAATTTCTTAGCCGAACAGCCTGACTTAAACTGGCGCAATCCCGCCGTCAAAGCGGCGATATTTGACGCCATGCGCTTCTGGTTTGAGCGCGGCGTTGCCGGTTTCCGAGTCGATACCATCGACCGGATGCTCAAAGACCCGGAACTGCGCGATAACCCGCCTAATCCTGACTGGCAGCCGGGCGACAACCCGACCGAGCAGTTCCTGCGTGTGTACAGCGAAAACCGCCCTGGTATCCATGAACTGATCGCTGAGTTCCGTCCGGTCTTTGACGAATACAAGGATCGGGTGATCATTGGCGAGATCGCCTATTCGATGAATCCGCACGACATCACCGGTTTTTATGGTACTGACGAGCAGCCAGAACTGCATCTGCCTTTCAATTTCGCTCTCATTCTGCTGGCGTGGGACGCGGCGACCATCCGCCGCTTTGTGGACACTTACGAATCGCTGCTGCCGCCGGATAGCTGGCCCAATTACGTCCTCGGCAACCACGACCGCCAGCGCCTGTTCTCGCGCCTCGGAGACGCCCAGGGACGGGTGGCGGCGATGCTGCTGCTGACGCTGCGCGGCACGCCCTTCATCTATCAGGGTGAAGAACTGGGAATGCACGACGGCTACGTCGCGCGGGAAGACTTTCAGGACCCACAGGGCAGGAATATCGGCATCAGCCGCGATTACTGCCGCACCCCGTTTCACTGGTCGCCGGGGGAATACGCGGGCTTTTCAACCGTCAAGCCCTGGCTGCCGGTGGCGGCTGATTACAGGGCGCGCAACGTCGAAACCGAAATGTTCGATCCAACTTCAACCCTGAATTTCTACCGCCACCTGATGCATCTGCGGCGGTGGCATCCGGCGCTTCATGCCGGTGCCTATCGGGCGCTCGACGCCATCGACGGCTGTTACGTCTACCTGCGCGAGCAGGGCGGCGACCGTTTTCTGATCGCCCTCAATTTCACCGCTGCCCCTAAAGTGGTGACGCTGCCTTCGCTGGACAGCGCCAGCGCTACCAGCCTGATCTCGACGCATATGGACGAGGAGCGCCTTGACCAGCCGGTCAATCTTGCCGCGCCCCTGCATCTGCGCCCGAACGAAGGGCTGCTGATCAGGCTCGGATGAACCGGGCGGGTATGGCTTTCTGGGAAGGATGACGACTATGCGCCTTCGCCGCGCGCTGCTGTTTATGCCCGGTGACAGCCGGAGCAAAATTGAAAAAGGGATCGCCCTGGGCGTCGATTCGATCATCATGGATCTCGAAGATGGCGTGGCGCTCAACAGCAAGCCCGCCGCCCGCGCCACAACCGCGGCGGCGCTGCGCGAGCTGGATTTTGGGCGCAGTGAACGACTGGTGCGCATTAATCCGGTGGACAGCGGCTTGCACCTGCCCGATCTGGAAGCGACCGTCAGCGCCCGACCGGATGGCTACGTGATCCCGAAGGTCGAGGATGCCTTACAGGTGCAGGTGGTCTCTGCCTGGCTGTCTCATGCCGAGGCAGCGCAGGGCTGGCAGCCGCGTTCCATCAGCCTGATTGCGATTGTCGAGACGGCGCGTGGCGTCGTCAACCTGCGCGAGATCGCCGAGAGCGACGCGCGGTTGGGCGCATTGGCTTTTGGCGCTGAAGATCTGGCGGGCGACATGGGCGCGGCGCGCACGCCCGAAGGCTGGGAAGGCTTTTACGCCCGCAGCGCGGTGGTGCTGCACGCCAAAGCCTTTGGCTTGCAGGCGATTGACACACCGTTCGTGCGCCTGGACGATGCGGCGGGCTTGGAGAAGGAGACGCGCTTCGCCGCGCAGTTAGGCTATACCGGCAAGCTGGCGATACACCCGAAGCAGATCGCGCCGATTGCCGCTGCGTTTACGCCCACCGAGCAGGACATCGAAGCCGCCCGGCGGGTGGTCAGCGCCCACGAGCAGCATCAGGCTTCCGGCATCGGGGTATTTGAACTGGACGGCAGGATGATCGATATGCCGATGGTTCGGGCGGCGCAAACGGTGCTGGACAAAGCGCGCGCCGCCGGACTTGCGGTATAGTTGGCGGGTGTGGATTGTAAGCGTATCTGAGGAGTTAATGGTGACAGTTCAACGAATACCTGAATCGTATCGGGATTTACTCGAAAGACCGGTGGTGGTCAGCTTGGCTACCGTCAGCCCCAGCGGTCAGCCGCAGGTGACGCCAGTGTGGGTGGACTACGACGGCACGTATGTGCGCGTCAACAGCGCGCGCGGGCGGCGAAAAGTCGGCAACATGACAGCCCGTTCGCAGGTGACGGTGCTGGCGATTGATCCGGACAATCCGTATCGATGGCTTCAGGTGCAGGGCAGCGTCGAGGAGATCACTGAGGATGGTGCGGTCGATCACATCAATCAGCTCAGCCTGAAGTACACCGGCGAGCCGGACTACTACAAAAATAACCCGATGCGCGGCAAGGAAACCCGCGTCATGTTCAAAATTGCCCCCACTAACGTCGTCGCGGCAGGGTGAGGCATTAAGGTTTATCACGCCCACTGGAACAGCGCCTTAAGCGCTGCCAGCCGTCATTGACCGGACGCAGGCACAAACGTCTGCACCTCTCGAACAAACAGATCTGGCGCGGTGTAATGGGCGATATGCTGCTGGTTAGGCAGCACCGCTATCCGGCTGCTGCTCAGGGCAGCGTGCCAGACTTCGATGGTTCGCTTGAAGATTTCAGGGCTGTCACCGCCTAGCAGCAGCAGGGTGGGCACATGAAGCTGCTGGAATCGCGCTGGCTCAAACCGGTAATCTTCCTCGGCGCGAGTTTCACGCGGCACCAGATGAGCCGCCGCGACCCAGGCGGGAAAGCGGGGTGACGCCTTATACAGTTCTAGTTCGTCCTGGGGTACTTTGACCAGTTCGCGAAAGGTTGTGAGCACCGCATTCTCTCGATCCCCGGCATCAATCAACGCCTGGAGCCGTTCGGTAGTGCCTTCGGGATACAGCGGCACGCCCGGAACTGGCAGCGGCGACGGTTCATAGACTATCAGGCTGCGCAGATTGGGTGTGAGCAGCGCCGCTTCGAGGACGCACAGCCCGCCGAAGGAATGACCCAGCAAGTGAACGCCCGCGCCGATAGAATCCACCAGCGCCGCGATATCTTCAAATTCACGCTCAACAGCATAATGTGAGGAGTCGCCACTCTCGCCATAGCCGCGCCTGTCAACGGCGTAGACGGTGAACAGCTTCTCCAGCGCCGGTAACACATGTGCCCAGCCGCTATGCGAACTGAACGTGCCATGCACCAGCACCAACGGCGCGCCCATGCCGCTGCGTTGGTAAGCGACAGGCGTGCCATCCTTCGACACGATTTTTTCCATGATCGAGTCCTCCGAATGACACGCCTGCTGTGACCGATTGTGTCGAGTTTACACCCGAATTAGATCAGTCGCCGCGATTGCCAGCGCCGTAGACCACGACCTTTGAATCCGTGATCGCCAGCAGTTGGCTGTCATTTTCGCCTGAGGTGTAATACACGCGGGCGCTGACGCCGATCTCGGGCCACATCGAACTGACGATGGCGCGCCCTTCATCGAACACCAGTTCCGGGCTGGCGACACTGTTGGTCGTGGTCAGCTCGCCGGGAAGATTTCGCGAACTGAAATCCACCGTGAATTCGGGCGGGATGGCGAAGGCTAAGACGGCGACGGGGGATGCGTTGGTGGTGAAACCCTTATAGAATGAGACAAAGACTCGGTTTATGCTGTTCGATTGGTTGGTGACGGTCACTACCGTTGCCGAGCGAGTCCTGCCCCCGGTCTGAGAATTCATGTACGTCACCAGGTAGCGCGGAACGGTGGGTAGCGCGATGCTGGGCAGCTCTCCCAGGAAGCCAAACTCGATCTGGCGCTCTACAAACGAGAGCGCGGCGGGATCGGTGGGCCAATTTGCACTCTTGCGATTGAATTCCGGTGCCTTGCGTGCCATGCGAATACCTCCTGAATGGTCTGGATACGTTCGGTTGGCGATCAGCACTCTGAACATCGACCTGAGGGGACTTACATGGTTGGGTTGGCGTTTGCAAAACTGCTTGTTCCCACATTTGACTTGAATTAGTGCCTGATCAAATGAACGTGTTCAGATGGCGTTTATCACGCCTGTCCTCATTCAGGGGACATCACGCCGCAGGCGGAGCAGGGGTAACACCCTTCCGCATACCAACCGTACAGGAGCCGTCATGAATAATGGACGGCTCTTTTGTTATGCTGTAGATATGGGAAAATTAACGAAATCTTCTGTAACTGACCTAACAGTATTGTTATTGTGTTGTTCTCTTTACAATTTTTATATCATGCGCAATGCTTTTACTGCTATGCCGCATGTAGTGTTAGGTACTCTGTAAGGAGGTTATTATGCAGCCCAAGCGCAGCAAGCTTCTCTTACTGGGGGTTATACTGGCGCTTCTGTTCAGCATTTCCCCGCCGCTTTTGGCTCAGGAGTCCACGACTGAGCCACCCACACCGGAACCGCCAACGCCGGAGCCACCAACGGCTGAGCTACCGACATCGGAGCCACCCACTGCTACTTTCACCGAACTCCCCTCGCTGACAGAGACATTTACTGAGACACCGCTGCCCACATTGACCTCAACGCTTACGGAGATACCTACCGAAACGGCAGCGGCTTCTCTGACATCAACCTTGACCCCAACGGCGATCATCACTGCTACCCCACCGCAAACGCCGTCCCCCAACCCACTTGCTGAAGAATTGGACATGCTCCGATTTGGGCAGATTGCCCCATTACGACAGGATTGCGGTGTTGCGTTGGTGAACGCGGGTGACGTGACAGGTTTGACGAATGCTGTTACTGCTGCTAATGCCGGAACCGTCTGCACCATCTACCTCAATGTGGATATTCCCTACAACGCCAGCGAAGCACAACGTACCTACTACACTACCGAACGGCTGCTGATTACTGGTGCCGTCACCATTCACGGCAATAACGCTATCTTACGCATGACGATGCCGGGGCGAGTCATTTTCATTTTTGAAGGGGCGGAACTGAACTTGCACCATGTGACTGTGACCGGAGCCGATTTGACTGAGGTACAAGGAACAAACGGCTATGGCGCGGGCATCTTTAACAACGTAGGCACGCTGCGGGTCTACGACAGCACCATCGTCGGAAACGTCGCCATCAATGGCGGCGGCGGCATCGTCAGCAACGGGGTTCTGGTGTATTTACGCCGCGTCTCTATTCGCGAAAATTATGCGGGTGGTGGTGCAGGACTCCAGACCGATTTCAGCGGTAGGCTAGATGCTGAATGCGTACAGTTCTGGGATAATTCCAGTGGCTATGGTGTTGGCGTATTAAGCGGTGCCAGCAGCAACACCAGCGCGCAGGTAAGCATCCATTACAGCAGTTTATATGGGAATCTGACGATCAATAATCCAAATCCTGAAGAAGATATCTTTAACCTGCTGCCCAACAACGTTAGCATACAGGCGCAGCAGAATTGGTGGGGCGCAGATGGAGTACCTGCCGTATTCGACGGGCAAACGGGCGCGTCAATTGACACGTCATCGGCGCTTTCATTCGACCCGACGATTCCCATCAACGGACAATATGCGATTTCCGAATGTGAGCCACAACTGCCGGAAGTGCCGCCAACTCCCACACCTACTCCCACTCCTACCCCAACGGAGACGCCGACGCCCACCTTTACGCCGACACCTGACCCTGCGTTGCCGTATTACGAACGATTCGAAGGACTGATGTTCTGGATTATGTACAATGAAACTTCACAGAATATAGTAGAGGATCAGTTCGACATAGTGGAAACGGCTGCGAACAATGGGTCGCCCACTGATCCTAACAGAGTAGTTCTAGTCCCTTCATCAGCCAGCTTCCCACGAGAACAGCGTGGAGTACGCTATCTCTTCGGGCGCACAATTCTGAATAACATCCCAGACTACGTACCCGGTTCAGAGGCAGCGGGGTATGAAGGAGGTTATGCATATGGGAGAAATTGGGGAGGGTCTATAAACGATCCAAACAATACGATATGGAGCAGCTATCAAGGATGCCCTGACACACATGGGTGGAACTACAATGGTGGTACGCTTCCGTCGTATAGCAGTATATACAACGGGACTGCTCTACAGATTTTGGATTGGTTCAGTGATTATGCTAGTTGCCGCGCTGCTGCTAATCCGAACTTTCAACCACATTATCAGATGTTAATCAGCGTTATCGGTACGGCTACGCAGCATCATATAGCTAACACTCCCAATCCGGCTGGCAATGCCTATTACATTCGCAATGCGAATAGTTGCTTCGTCTCTGATCCGCCAGGTGGTGCTTGCATTACAACAAATACAATCCAAGCATGGTGTACAGGGGCAGGTCGTAACTGTAGAAGTGCAAACGTGTACGTAGAAGAAGTATCTACCGGAGCAGTGGGCGTTACGGTCGCTGATTGGTACAATTACAATCAACTACCAAGTCAGTATAGTACCCCTATTGCTGAACCCCAAAATCTTGTATTCAACCCGACTTATCTCTTTGATCCGTTGACCTCTGGGAACCCGCAACAGATAACCTACAACTCACAGGTCGGGGTACATTACCATATCAGTACTGGGCTATACGATGTTGATAGTCAGGCACGATATTTCCTAATGGGGATAGGAGCTAGCCAGTTCTCTGAAACCATAGAGTCTGCCTTTGCTAGGCACTGGAATCGATTGA
Source organism: Aggregatilineales bacterium (assembly GCA_030834905.1). Taxonomy (GTDB): domain Bacteria; phylum Chloroflexota; class Anaerolineae; order Aggregatilineales; family Phototrophicaceae; genus Flexifilum. Next base: position 29,928 of record JAUQWZ010000022.1, read on the forward strand.
ACCGGGATCGAACTCCGGTAAATCCAGAAACGCTCTATCCAAGCACCTGCATCAATGCGGCAGCCCACATTACCTTTGGTCAAGGTGCATTTCAAACTTGGGCTACCTACATTTTCCAAGCCGAAACTCAAACACCAGGAGGTGATATATGGTTCTGCGCCGCACCATGAACATTTTCAAGTTGTTTGCCCTAATAGTCATTTGGCAAACATTTATACCTTCCGTTGTGGCTCAAAATGCCTCCCTTACCTTTACTGCTTGGAGTCCCGATGGCATATTTCTAGCAGTTACCAGCGGATCGACCGTACAAATAGTCGATGTAGCCACAAGTCAACCAACGAATCAACTTTCGGACTTGTCTGAGCAAGTCACTGCATCATTGTGGAGTCCAGACGGGAGCAGACTAGCGGTTGCAAATGGTTCTACTTTAGAAATATGGCAGCAACCTTGGGATGGGGGTCTTGCAAGCCTTGAAGCGAGATTACAATCTACCGCATACATTCGCTCAATGGCATGGAATCCGCAAGGTAACCAAATCGCTATCGCCCATGATGCGGTGGAAGTATGGAATTTGGGAACTCGTACTCAGATTTATAGCGTATACGCCCATAACGGCTTCATCACGCAAATTTCGTGGAGTCCCGATGGGGCACGGTTTGCTACCACGAGTGTAGACAGGAGCGTAAAAGTCTGGGATGCAGCGACAGGAGCAATATTAAGCACCATGACTGTTGTGCAAAATTCCAATTTGCCCGTATCCGAAATTTTTACAGTCGCCACGTCAGTCTCATGGAGTCCGGTCAATACGGAGTTGGTTTTCGGAGCAGAAGATGGGACAACGCGCCTTTGGAATACGGCTCAGTTAACTGGGAGTGAAGTCAGAACATCTGAAAACAGCCCAGGAGTTTTTCGTGCTAATGAAGAGGCAGTTCTAGCCGTTGATTGGAATCCTACAGGGACAGAAGTCGCCGCTGGTGCTAGGGATGGTATCGTTTCTATCTGGGATACAGAAACAGGTGACCAATTACAAACGTTTCAAAGTGATCTCAGCATAAATTCCGTCTCCTACAGTCCATACGGCGGCAGATTGGCAATAAGTGGAAGTTCACCGCTGTCACAAGTAGATACCGACCTTTCGATAAACGCTTCTCAATTTCTTGCCAATGGCGCAGTCCAAATCGTTGTCCCCGCACCCTCACTTGAACGGCTGCAAACGATTGCGGATGCTTGCAACGCGCCTATTGCCATCGAGCAGTCGCTCACTGCCAGCATCCAAGCCGATCAACTCGCGGATGTAGTCGCACAGGTTGAAGCGCTGCCGGAGAACACCATCCCGCCCGCCTGCGCCGCCGATTTGATCGCGGTAGCAGAAGCGCTGCAAAGCCAGTAGCTTCACGCTCACAAAGGGCGCATCCACGCGGGTGCGCCCGTTTCCCTTGAACATTTAACCTGCTGCCCAACAACGTAAGCATACAGGCGCAGCAGAACTGGTGGGGCGCTGATGACTAACTCTGCAATTGAAGACGCTAAACAGGCGGCGCTGTCAGTGCTGCTCCACAATGCTCACGGAGACTATCACGGGCTGCCGCGTACCGCCGGGTGGGGCTATGCCGAACCCTACACCCGCGACCTGATGATCGCCAGCCTGGGGATGCTGGTGACCGGCGATCAAACCCTGCTGGCGTCTACGCGGGCGGTTCTGGAAGCGCTGGCGTCGAACCAGACGCCGCTGGGACACATTCCCGGCTTAGCGCACGATCCCGGCGATCTTGGCTCCAGCGATACGACGCCGCTGTTTCTCATCGGGCTGGCGCTGTTTCGCGCGGCGGCGGGCGAGGCGCGCTTTCTCTCTGCTGCTGCCGAAAAGGCGCTCACCTGGCTGCGATATCAGAGTCCCGATAACAGCGGGCTGGTGGCGCAGCAGCCGACCAGCGACTGGCGCGATGAACAGTGGGTGCCGGGCTTTGGGCTGTACGTCAATACGCTGGTCTACATCGCGCTGCGGCTCTGGGATCGCAGCGAAGAAGCTGACGCGGTGGGGCGGCTCATCAATTTGCCCATCGTCAGGGCGGGCTGGAAGGATGCTCACGTCCACGAAGGCTTAGCCATTCCTGACAAGCCTTACTATGCCCTGTGGTCATACAAAGTCCACAACAGCGAGCGCTTTGATTTGCTCGGCAACAGTCTGGCAGTCCTGTCGGGCGCGGCGTCGCCGGCTAAAGCCAGCCAGATGGTGGACTGGATCGAATCCCAGTGTCAGGCGCTCCAGCGAAACCATGCGCTGGCGGTGAATCTGCCGCCCTGTCTGTTTCCCTACATTCAGCCCGGCGATGGCGACTGGAACCCGCGTTATCAGCAGTTTAACCAGCCGGGCGAGTATCACAACGGCGGTCTGTGGCCCTTTGCCATCGGCTTCTACATCGCCGCGCTGGTCGCTGCCGGACGCGCTGACCTTGCCAGCGACAAGCTTGATCTTCTGACCGAGCTAATCCGCCTCGCGCGGCAGGTCAACGTCACCTTCGGATTTAATGAGTGGCTGCGGGCGCAGGATGGAACGCCGCGCGGGCAGGACTGGCAGACGTGGTCGGCGGCGATGTATCTGTACGCGGCGGCGGCGGTTGAAGAAAATCGGACGCCGTTTTTAGACCATCTGCGCGGGCAAAACAGCGCTGCCGGATAAGCCGAACGGGACGCATCCACACGGATGCGTCCCATTCAGCGCGTCCTCCAGTTTCAGGGGATCTCCGGCGCGTCAGCGTCGTCGTTTTCGAGGAAGTGCTTCAGCCGCACCAGGCGTTCATCCCACTTGAAGCCGATTTCCTTGATCCATTGATCGACTTCCTTCAGCGGGTCGGGTCTGAAGCTGTAACGTTTTTCACGTCCCGCCTGATAGACGGTGACCAGCCCGGCATCTTTGAGGATGTGCAGATGCTTGATAATCCCCTGTCGGGTGATCGGGTATTCCTCTGCGAGCTGGGTCGCCGTCCTGGGGCTGTGTTCCGCCAGGTTCACCAGCAAATCCCGGCGCACCGGGTCAGCCAGCGCGGCGAAAACGGGTCTGTCCATAGTTCATGCGGCAGGTTTCCGCCCTCCAGATATGATGTCAGACTAAAGTATTGTCTGTGGGCGCAGCACTGCTGCGCCCCTGCTTTCAACTTTACACTTGCGACTCAGTACTCTCCTACAGCCGCCGAATGTCTTAAGGTGCTCGACTCGTTTGGCTAAGCCGCTAAAAACCCTGTGGTATCGGCAGGCTGTAGCCCTCGATCACGGCTTTCACGTTCCCCAGCATCATACCAAAGCCGAAACTGTTCTGCTCCATATCGGTCCAGCGAATAGCGTCCGGCACCGATTCATAGCCGGAATAGATCAGCGTCAGGCGCGTGCCGCCAGCTTCCTCTTTCAGCACCCAGTCGGTGGTATACGATGCTTCTTCGCCTTCCGGCACCGAGCGCGTCATCAGTCGATGAGGCGGATCGACCACTTCGAGGATCTGGACGTACATTTCTCCACCCGTTTCCGGGTTCTCCACGTAAAGCCGCGCGCCCACGCCCGTCCCCGTCACCTTAAACGTGGTTCCCGGCGCAAACCACTGCTCGATCTGCCCCGGATCGGTCAGCGCCTGCCACACGCGCTGGCGCGACGCTTTGATCCAGATGCTGCGTTCGAGCGAGACGCTGTCTTTTGATTCGCGCCAGAAGCCCAACAGCGGGCTGACATAAGCGTGCGGGAACGGCAGGTCGGCGCTGGCGAGATAGGCTTTCAGGTTTTCCAGCGTCTTTTCCCAGCCAGCCCGGATCTGATCGAGCCGATCCTCGCGGGCATCTTCCGGCAGCGCTTCAAATCCACTCATGGTCACGGTGACGCGCGTGCCAGCCTGCTCCTCGTCCAGTCTGTAGGTGGTGATGATCTGGCGTTCCGGCACGCTGCGCAGGGCAGCTTCGCGCGGCGGGTTCACCAGTTCCAACTGGAACACGTCAATTCCCATCTCTCCCATGTGGATCGTGACCTTGCCGCTGTCATCACGGGTCATTTGCGCGCCCGGCAGGTTGGGCACAAACCACTGCGCCACCTGTTCGGGGTTGGTCACCGCTTCCCATACTCGCTCGCGCGGAGCGCCAATCCAGATGCTGCGTTCAACGGTTATCGTCTGCACGTCCTATGCCTCCTATGTGTAACCAAACGGTTGCATATACTGTATTAGAAAAAGCGTTCTATGTCAAGTCATTCGCCAGGGCAGGTTTCAGCATCGTCGCCCCGGCGTCCGATTCTCGTCACTTGCTCCTAAGCATCTGGTGGCTTAAACTGTACACAGAGCAGTCTCAGAGAACACGCACTATGATGGCAACACCGCCCGACGACCTGATCGGCAAGACACTTGGACAGTTTGAAATTCTGGACGAAATCGGACGCGGCGGCATGGCAACCGTTTACCGCGCCCGCCAGCGTTCGATTAATCGCATGGTGGCGGTCAAAGTGCTGCCGCGCGCGCTGCTGCACGACCCCAGCTTTTACGAGCGCTTCACTCGCGAAGTGGACGTGATCGCCCATCTTGAACACCCGCACATTCTGCCGATTTACGACTATGGCGAAGTTGAGGGCATCCCCTACATCGCCATGCGCTATCTCGCCGGGGGCAGTCTGGCGCAGGTGATTCGCCGCGGGCTGATGCCGCTGGAGCAGTTGATCAAGCCGTTCTCGCAGATCGGGCAGGCGCTGGATCACGCGCACCAGCAGGGCGTCATCCATCGCGATCTCAAGCCGGGAAATATCCTGCTCGATGAGCGCGGCAACGCCTACCTGTCCGATTTCGGCATCGCCCGCGTCCTCAACAGCAGCCTGACCGGCAGCGCCATCATCGGCACGCCCGCTTACATGAGTCCTGAACAGGCGAACGGCTATCCGCTGGATGGTCGCTCGGATGTTTACGCGCTGGGCGTGGTGTTGTTCGAGATGATCGCCGGACGCGAGCCGTTTGAAGCCGAAACGCCGGTTGCCATGCTGATGAAGCACATCAACGAGCCGATGCCTCCTATTCGCCAGTTCCGTCCGGGTACGCCAGAGGCGGTTGAGCAGGTGCTTTTCCGGGCGACGGCGAAACATCCCGACCAACGCTTTCCGTCGGCGGGCGATCTGGCGGCTGCCTTCAGCGAAGCGGTCTATCAACCGGCGTCGCGCCCGATGATGCCGCCCATCAATCAGGACGATACGCCCACGATGATCCCCGAAGCTGGCTCGGCGGCACGTCTCACGCCGTCGCATCTCACCCCGCCCGCGCAGACCACATCGCCAGCGGATCAGCATCCGACCACGTTTGAATCGCACCACCCGGCACAAAGCCGCCTGCCAGCGCTGCTGATCGGGCTGGTTTTGGTGGTCGTCGTGGTTGGCGCGGCGGTGCTGTTCATCGCCACCCGCCCGTCGGATATCCCGCCGACTCCCACGCCGCCGGTTGTCGCCCTGCCAACGCCGTTTGCCAACGCGCGGGTGGCTCGTGCCGATACCTATACGCTCTCGGTGCCGGATAGCTGGCGGTTCACCGATCTGTCGGCGGACGATGGCGTGCTGACTCACGTCTGGCAGGATGGGCTGGACGCCTACATCGGCTTATCGCTGATCCCGGCGGAGATAGGCAATCAGGATGCTTTCCGGGGGCAGATCACCGCCTACCTCGCAGACCACTACGCCGAAGACGCCTATACGTTCGTGGACGAAGCCATCGCGCCGGACGGCACAGTGCGCCGCAGCTACCGCCTGTTTGGGCAGGTACAGCCCGAATTCGCGCCCGGACAGACCGACACCTTCTTCTTCAACCGCGCGCCCTATTTCGTCGTGCTTGAGCTTTACGCCTCGGACGCATACGGCAGCGACCTCGTGCCGCAGTACCAGCAGGTGCTCGATTCGCTCCGCATCCTCCCGCAGGTCGAGCAGGGGTAATACCGTACCCGCATACCAACCGGACAGGAGCCGTCATGAATAATGGACGGCTCTTTTGTTATGCTGTGATTGTGGCAAGCTGGTACCGAATGATGTGACCATTATGGCGCAGCAGAACTGGTGGGGCGCAGATGGAGTACCTGCCGTATTCGACGGGCAAACGGGCGCGTCAATTGACACGTCGCAGGCGCTTTCGTTTGACCCAACAATACCTAACCCTGTCACTGGACTGTATGACGTGCCGCAGTGTGCGCCTGCAGCTCCAGAAACGCCGCCCACGCCCACACCGACCTTTACGCTGACACCGACGCCTACCAATACCCCGACACCGACGAATACGCCGACCTACGCGCCTTCGACCTCTTTAGACCTCAATGGCACGAATAGCGGGCTGAAAGCGGTGATCTTCTGGGCGATATTCCATGAGTCCAGTTCAGATAACTTCGATTCGGGTAGTCCCGTTGATAATTTTGACTTAGGCAACCCTCGATTCGCCAGTTTCCTATTCAATAACCCATATTGCTCACCTGGCAGTGTTCCAGGCGACAATGCCGCTGAATCACCATTCCAAAATTGGTACATCCGTCACTGTCCATATGATTATCGTTATATGGTTGCTCAGACGATGTTCAATGGATTCTTGAACTATGAACGGCGGTTCGGCGTAAATAGCGCATTCGAGTATGCCGAGCAAAACTTCGGTGGCTCGATTGGAAACACCGCTGCTGGTTTATGGCTAATCTCAGATTGCCAGGTAAATCAGTATGGCACAAGCTATGCCGCAGCCCGAGTGAGCAGTGGTCAAAGTACCGCCTATGCAAACGCAATCGGATGGCTCACTGAATATATGACCTGCCTAGCTGGTTTGAGCACTACCGATTACACCCCAATACGGGTACAACGAGCGTACCAGAGTACCATTTGGTCACAGATCAATGTAGCCGTAAATGATTTCTACACTGATCCTCAAGACTACACAGATGGCGCTTTTCAAGCCAAAGTCATTAATTTCGGAGCAACACGAACACTGGTTACTTGCGTTGGAGGCTGCTATATCCAGGGGACATCAGGTGTTGTCTACACTTACGAGTCACCACAAGATCAATTTCTTGGTTTTGCGACAACACCAGTCACAAATATAAGTCAAGCAGACGTAACTGATGCATACAACACTCACATGACACAAATCAGCAGTTACACTCCAAGTTTCCACTCAGTTGCGCAACCGATTCTGATTTACAGCTATAACAGTGGAAATCATGTTGGTTACGTGTGGGAAACAGAAATTTATCAACAAACGACAGATATGTCTCACACCCCTAGGTAGCTAGCCGCATAGCATAAGGAGAAACGACTGATGAAGAAACCATCCTATATTATTTTGCTCATCAACATGATCTTGGTATTCAGTCTTCTAAGTCTCGGCTTAAAAGCTTTTGCTCAGAGTACAAAGGGAGATGTCAGTGCTCTATCGTGGAATCAAGATGGGGTGCGGCTCGCTATTGGCTTTGAATCTGGACTAATTGAAGTCGTAAATACACAGACTGGAGAAACGGTATTCACCAACTCGGCGTTACAACGAGTAGCCTCTTTGGATTGGAGTCCTCTCTATTTAGACTATTTAGCGGTAGGAGGAAACACAGGAAGTCTAGCGGGTACAGTAATTGTTATAAACACCCTTTCCAATCAGATTCAATACTCTCTAGAAAGCGGTGAAAGTCTCAGTTCTACCGCGTGGAGTCCTGATGGCACAAAGATTGCAGCAACAAGTAACATCGTCGGTACACCTATAACTTCAAGGAATGAAGTCCGAGTTTGGGATGCTGGCACAGGAGAGTTATTAACGAATTCGCTGTTCTCCATTGGCCCAATCACGTCCATTGCTTGGAGTCCTACTAGTCAGCAGATTGCGGGTTCAACTACTGATCATGTCACGTTGATTTGGGATGTCGCTACGGGAGCGGTCATACATACTCTTACGGGACATACGGACGTAGTAATGTCTGTTGCATGGAGTTCCGACGGTCGTCAGCTAGCTACTACCGGAAGTGTTCTTGACAACACAGTCAGGATTTGGAACGCAGATACGAGCGAGAACATTTCCTCGTTTCCGAGTAGATTCGGGATAGTGAGATGGAGTGCTGTTGGCAACCTGTTAGCTATTGGCGAGAGTGGCTCCTTAAGACTCTTGGATGCTGGCACAGGGGAAGAATTTGGATCGATCCAACTGAATGCGGTGAGCCGTGCATTCGCATACAGTCCCTATGGTGGACGACTTGCATTAGCTGGTTCAGCTCCATCAACTCACACAATGGAGAACGCTGTCCAAACACTTGCCAACGGTGCCGTCCAAATCGTCGTTCCCGTCCCTTCGCCCGAACGGCTGCAAGCGATTGCCGATGCATGCAACGCGCCTGCCGCTGTCGGGCAATCGCTGACTGCCAGTCTGCAAGCCGACCTACTCAGCAGCTTCATCGCACAGGTGGAGGCGCTGCCGGAGAACACCATCCCGCCCGCCTGCGCCGCCGATTTGATCGCGGTGGCAGAAGCGCTGCAAAGTCGGTAGCATCACGCTCACAAAGGGCGCATCCATGCGGGTGCGCCCGTTCTCACCCTGTACCCATGTCCATTCGATCTGTATAATGCCTTGTCCTCGCAGCAAACATGGTCGTTCGCTGTACCCCACTTAGCACTTCCATAAGAACTTTGCTAGAACTCCTTGACTGTAACCCCTGCTTTTGCTATAGTTCGGGGTATGGCATTAGCACTCAGATGATGCGAGTGCTAAGTTTTCGTTTAATCACCCTTTGCAAGTGGGATATCAATACTGGAGGTCATGAGGTTATGCCCGTGAAAATTCGCCCCCTCGGTGATCGCGTGCTCATAGAGCCGGTCGAGCAGGAAGAGACTATCGCGGGCGGTATGCTGGTGCTGCCAGAAACCGCCAAGGAAAAGCCGCAGCAGGGCAACGTCATTGCTGTTGGCGCTGGTCGTCGCGACGACGACGGTGATCGCATTGAGATGGACGTGAAGGCTGGCGATAAGGTGCTGTTCGCCAAATATGCTGGCACCGAAGTCAAGCTGGACGGCAAGAAGCTGCTGATCATGAAGGAAACAGACATCCTGGGAATCGTCGAGTAATCGACCTGGTTCGCAGGATTTGTTTTTGAATTTCCCCCGTACACAAATGACGTATGATGAAACAGGAGAGTGAATATGGCTGCTAAACAACTGACTTTCCGCGAAGAAGCCCGTCGTGGTCTTCAGCGCGGTGTCGATAAGCTGGCAGAGGCAGTGAGCACCACCCTTGGTCCTAAGGGACGCAATGTGGCGCTCGATAAGAAATTTGGCGCGCCGACCGTGACCCATGACGGCGTGACGGTGGCGAAGGAAATCGAACTCGAAGACCCGTATGAGAACATGGGCGCGCAGCTTCTGAAGGAAGCCGCCACCAAGACCAACGACATTGCCGGTGACGGCACGACCACCGCCACCGTTCTGGCGCAGGCGATTGTCAACGAAGGTCTGAAGAACGTCGCTGCTGGCGCGAACCCGATGCTGCTCAAGCGCGGCATCATGGCAGCCGCCGAAGCGATTGCCCGCAACATCAAGGAACAGGCGATTCCCATCAGCACCAAGGACGAGATTGCCAACGTTGCCAGCGTTTCGGCGCAGGACAGCGAAATCGGCAACCTGATCGCCGAAGTGATGGACAAGGTCGGCAAGGACGGCGTGGTCACGGTCGAAGAAAGCCGTGGTCTTGAGTTTGAAACCGAGTACGTCGAAGGTATGGCGTTTGACCGTGGCTACATCAGCCCCTACTTCATCACCAATCCTGAGGCGATGGAAGCGGTCATCGAAGAGCCGTACATCCTGATCTACGACAAGAAGGTCAGCGCGGCGCAGGATATCGTGCCTCTGCTGGAGAAGATGGTTCAGATCGGCAAGCGCGACATCGTCATCATCGCCGAAGACGTTGACGGCGAAGCCCTGGCGACGCTGGTGCTGAACAAGCTGCGCGGTATGCTCAACGTGCTGTCGATCAAGGCTCCCGGCTTTGGCGACCGCCGCAAGGCAATGCTGGCGGACATCGCCACCCTCACCGGCGGTCTGGTCATCAGCGAAGAGACGGGTCGCAAGCTCGAATCGGTCACGCTTCAGGATCTGGGTCGCGCGGCGAAGGTTGTTGCTACCAAGGACGAGACCACCATCGTGGACGGCGCTGGCGAAGAGAGCGCCATCAAGGGACGCATCGACCAGATCCGCAAGGAAATCGAACTGAGCACCAGCGACTATGACCGCGAGAAGCTCCAGGAGCGTCTGGCAAAGCTCAGCGGCGGCGTGGCGGTCATCCGCGTGGGCGCGGCGACGGAAACCGAACTGAAAGAGAAGAAGCACCGTGTTGAGGACGCGCTGAGCGCGACCCGCGCAGCCGTTGAAGAGGGTATCGTCCCTGGCGGCGGCGTGGCGCTGATCAACGCGCTGCCCGCGCTCGACAGCCTCAAGTTCGACAACGAGGACGAGAACACGGGTGTCGTCATCGTCCGGCGGGCGCTGGAAGTGCCGATGAAGAAGATCGCCGCCAATGCCGGTATTGACGGCGCGGTGGTCATTCAGGAAGTGCGCCGCGCGCAGCAGGCGCAGAAGAACCCGAACATCGGCTACAACGTCATCACCAACGAGTACGGCGACATGATCGCCGCCGGTATTCCTGACCCGGCGAAGGTGACGCGCGGCGCGGTGGAGAACGCGGCTTCGATTGCCGCCATGATCCTGACGACCGAAGTGCTGATCACCGATGCGCCGCAGAAGGAAGCCGCTGCGCCGATGCCGCAGATGCCGGAGTATTAAAGCCAGCCCTCATCCCCAGCCCCTCTCCCTCAGGTAGAGGGGGAATATGCGGGGGTTTCTAAGGCGGACACGACATTGTCGTGTCCCTACGGTGAATAACGGCAGGGCGATCTCGAATGAGGTCGCCCTGTTTGATTCCAGCGTGTCCCTACAGGTGATGGGGTTAGCGGGGGATGCCCCAGAGGCGCAGGGTGGCGTCGTAGCCGGATGAGGCGAGCAGCGTGCCATCGGCGTTGAAGGCGAGGGCGGTGACTCCCGAGGCGTGACCTGTGAGCGAAACGAGCGCGGGCGTGTCGGGGCTGGCGAGGGCGGCGGTTACGTCCCACAGATGGATGGCGCGGTCGAGGCTGGCGGAAGCGATCAGGCGACCATCGGGGCTGAAGGCGACGGCGGTGACGGCGCGAATATGCCCGAACAGGCGGGCGCGTTCGCCGCCTGCTGCGGCGTCCAGCAGGCGAACGGTGCCGTCACTGCGACCCTGGGCGATGAGCGTGCCGGTGGGATCGGTGACCTCGGCGGGCGGGTCTGACGGCTGGCTGATCGGGCGCTGCGCCATCTGCCCGGTCTGGAGATCCCAGGTATAGGCGGAACCGCTGTCTGAGATGGCGGTGACAGCGGTCGGAGACTCGAACGTCAGGGCGTTGAGGGGACACATGAAGCCGGGGATGGCGCGGCGCTGGAGCGACGGCGATACCATCTCGACTGAATCGCAGTAGCCGATGCGGGCGAAGCCGCCGCTGGCGCTGAACGCCAGTTGATCCGGCGAGGCGTAGGACTGACCAAGACTTTCGAGGGTGGCGTACTCGGTCAGCGAGTCCATGTTCCAGAGGCGAACGACGCCGCTGCTGTCGCCGCTGGCAAGCAGGGAACCACTGGCGCTGAAGGCGAGGCTGGCGACGGCGTAGAGATGGCTCTCAAAGCTGGCAAGTGGGGACAGCGAAGCGCTGTCCCAGACGTGGACGGTGCCATCGTCGCTGCCCGCCGCGATATGGCGGGCGCTGAGGGCGAGGCTGGCAGCGCCTGCTGGCAGTTCCAGCAGAACCGGAGAAGACTCGGGGATGCTGGCGTCGCGCAGCCAGACGCCGATAGACGAGGCGATCCCCAGCGTGTGACCATCGGGCGACCAGGCGAGGCTGCGGGCGCTGCCGCTGCCCAGCCGGGCGATCTGCGCCAGCGACCCGGCGCTGTCAGGCGTGATGCGATCAAGCGGCGGGAGCACAAAATCGCCCTGCGCCCGGACGACGAACGGCAGCAGCAGAGATAGCAGGATGAGCAGGTATCGAAACACGGTCATGCCTTTACAGATTCGGGACAGGGCGGACACCACATTGTCGTGTCCCTACTTGGCAGGCGGACAGTTCAATTCTACACTAAGACGCTTGTGAGCAGAACAGCCTGACGACTGCCCGATGGTTCGCCCGATCCTGCGCCTGATGCCGATTGTGCTGTGCCTGAGCTTCACCGCCACGGCGCTGATGCTGCTGGCGCGCGCCGGGACGACGCCATCGGCGCTGGTCTACAGCCAGTTCGAGGCGGGGATCGGGCGTTATTACGTGTATGTCGATGCTGGGCGCGGGATACGCGCCGCGCGGAGAGACGCGCTGCATAACGCGGCGGGCATTCAGTCGCGTCCGGTATCGCCCGATGGCTCTATGGTGATCACCACGCGCCCGACAGCGAACGGCGTTGACCTGTTTATCCGCGATATGGGCGACGGCGTGCCGCGCCGCTTGACCCGGTGGGATGCGTTTGAAACCGGCGATCTGACCGGCGACATGCGCTCGAACACCTACCCGGTCTGGTCGCCGGATGGCGAGTGGGTGGCGTTCATCTCGTCGGACAGCACCGCGCAGATGGACATCTACACCATACGCCCCGATGGCAGCAACCTGCGCCTGCTGGCATCTGATGTTGGCACGCCCACGGCGCTGGAGATGCGCTGGGGCAGCTTTCAGGAGCGCCCACTTGACGTGACGGCGCTGCTGGCGGTGGGCGGCGTGCTGGCGCTGCTGATATATCCCAAATTCCGGCGGCAAAACTGATGAGTGACCGAAGGCGCGCGCCGGTGGTTGGGATACGGTTGGGATATCGGTTGAATCGGCGCAGCACGGAAATTTGGGATATCCTGCCTGTTATCCCAAATTTATCCCAAACAGCGGTCATGGTAGGGCGCAGCACGCTGCGCCCCTACGGAATATATCCTCAATGTTCTCCACACCTACTGATGGGGAATGGGGAAAATCGCGGTGACAGTGGGTTTAAACCCACTGTCAGGACGGCTGCTGTATCCTTACAATTCCCCACTCCTTACTGATGAGAACAGATGTGCGCTCACAGCGCTTTGTGATAAAATCTACCCGGCACTAAAACGAGCAACCGAACAGGCGCAGAAGCACCAACCCAGGACGAGGTTGGGATTGACGCCACTTTCGTCGGCGATAGGCACGTTCACGAGGCAGAAGCATGAACTTCAGCTTTGATGCGAGATCATCCGATTTGCCGCTGGTCGAATTTATCTGGCGCACGCAAAGCGACCAACCCGGTACTTTTATGTCTACCGCCGAGAGCAATTGGGAGATGGTCATTACGCGGCAGAAAGGAAAAACATGGCTCACGGTGCGCGGACCGGAGACGAAGGCATCGCTCGCGCCAGTGCCAGCAGAGGCGGAATTCTTCGGGATTGCCTTTAAGATGGGCACGTTCATGCCTCATCTGCCCGTCAGGGCGCTGGTAGGCAGAGGCATCAATCTGCCAGAGGCGAACAGCAGCGCTTTCTGGATGGATGGCGCTGCCTGGGAGTTTCCCACGTTTGAAAACGCGGACACGTTTGTCAGACGGATGATGCGCCAGGAGATGCTGGTGACCGATCCGGTGGTGGAAGCGGTGTTACAAAACCATCCCCACGACTGGTCGATTCGCACCGTCCGGCGGCGGTTCGTGCAGGCAACCGGACTGACGCACAAAGCGATCCAGCAGATCGGACGCGCCAAAGAAGCGGTAGCGCTGCTGAAGCAAGGGCGACCAATCCTCGACGTAGTCTACGAAACTGGCTACTTCGATCAGGCGCACATGACCAAATCGCTGAAGCATTTTCTCGGACAAACGCCAGCGCAAATCCTCAAGGTCAGCCAACCGAATCAGTGACCCTTTTTTACAAGACCTGGCTGCCAGTTTCATCTATCCTGTAGACATAGACCAACGTATTACTCATGAGGAGCATATCATGCGCAAATTAGTTGTCACTGAATTCCTATCCCTTGACGGCGTGATGGAAAACCCGGGGTGGACGTTTCCTTACTGGAATGACGAAACCGCCAAATTCAAGGGCGATGAGGGTGAAGCCGCTGATGCCCTGCTGCTGGGGCGCGTGACCTATGATGGGTTTGCGGCAGCCTGGCCCACCAGCAAGGACGAAGGGGCAGACTACTTCAACAGCATCCGCAAATACGTGGTGACCACGACGCTCGACAAGGCGGAGTGGAACAACTCTGTCCTGATCAAAGAGGACGTCGTGGAAGAAATCAACCGGCTCAAGCAGCAGGATGGCAAGAACATCATCGTTCACGGCAGCGGCAGGCTGATTAAAACCCTGATGCAGCACGATCTGGTGGATGAATACCGCTTTCTCATCTATCCGCTTGTGCTGGGCAAGGGGCAGCGCCTGTTTGACGACGACCACACGGTGAAGCTGAAGCTGGTCGAGTCCAGTGCTACCAGTAAAGGCGTTGTCGCGGTAGTCTACGAGCCGATGCGCCAGTAAACCGACGATTGGCTGCAATGGAACAAGTGACTTCACGGACACCACAATGTGGTGTCCGTTTTGATTGCTGCCAATAACCAGTGGCACGCTTCAGACGCGGACACAGCATAGAGACAGTGTTAAGCCTGTGCCAGCACAAACGCCGACTATAATAAAGTAACACCAGGGTATCAGATACCCGACAGTGAAAAGGACGCTTCACCTATGAGTATGAGCGTATGAGTATGAGCGCCATTGAATTACTGACGCTGCTCACTCAGGCAGTTTATATCCTGCTTTCCATCGTCACCGTGATCGCTTATATCCGGTATCGGGACGTGGTGCGGCGCGACGTGGCGCTGACGTTCAGCGTGCTGGCGATTCCCTTTTATGTGCAGGTGGCGGTTCAGCTTTATCCGAACTTTTCAGTCCCAGCGCTGACCCTGATGGGGGCGGTGTCGGTCTTTGCCTTAGTGGCGCAGCCGTATCTGCTGCTGCGGCTGGTGCGCTACTTCTGGCACATTCCCCGGCTGTTTCTGCTGGCGGCGCTGATCGTGATGCTGGCGGCGTGCGCGGGTTTTTACCTGATCTTCACAACCGGAACTGACATTCCCATTGTGGTTCCCCTGTTCAATGGTTACCTTGCCGTAGTGGGCGGCTACGTCGTGTTCAGCTTTGTACGCGCCGCGCTGTTCAGTACCGGGGTTATTCGCTGGCGCAGGCGATTCGCGGCGGTGGGCGCAAGCCTGCTGGTGATGCTGCTGTGGCTGTCAGCGCTTCAGCGGTTCTTTCCGGCGCTGGCGAATTTGTCGGGCGCGTTTACGCTGGTGGTGGCAGTCGTGGCGGCGTTCTGCTTCTATCTGGGCTTCGCGCCGCCGCGCTGGCTGCGCCGCGCATGGCAGGTCAACGAGTTTCGCGACTTTCTGTTACAGTCCCTCAGCAAGCATCAATCGGGCGAAACCAGCGCGGCGCTGACCTTGCAGGTGCTGGGGTCAATCGCGCTGCAAACCGTCAACGGCATGGCTTCCGCCGTCGTTCAGCCGGATGAAGCAGGTGGCGGCTGGGTGACGCGCGCCAGCAGCGGCGATGCCAATCTGGACGGACTGGCAGAGGAAGGCGCGTGGCTGTTCGCGGACATGATGAAGCAGGGCAAGCCGCGCGCGCTGCGCAAGGGAGATCGCTTCGACGGTAGCACGCCAGCATGGTGGGATCGCCTCGATGCTGGCATGATGATGCTGGTGCCAGTGGCGACGGTGGCACGCACCTGGGGGATTCTGGTCGTCTTTCTCAAGCGCGGCTCGATCTTCGCCGACGATGACCTGGAGATGCTGATTCTGCTGGCGCAGCACAGCGCCATTCTGCTGGAGAACTACGGGCTGGTTGACGAACTGAGCCGTTATTCGCATATGCTGGAACGGATCGTCGAGCAGCGAACGGCGGAACTGGGCGAGCGCGAAGCGCAGTACCGGCAGATCGTCGAAACGGCGCAGGAAGGCATCTGGTCGGTGGGCGCGGACAATAAGACCCGCTTCGTGAATCCCTGCATGGCTGCCATGCTTGGCTATACCTTTGACGAGATGCTGGAGATGCCGGTGTCGCAGATTCTGGACACGGACAGCGCCGCCGACGTGATGACAGACGTGAACAGACCGGCAGGCAGCGTGTACCAGCAGGAAGTGAAGCTGCGGCGCAAGGATGGCAGTATGATATGGGGGTTGCTGTCCGCCGACCATCTGCTCGAAACCGATGGGCAGGGCGAAGGCTTTCTGGCAATGGTGGTCGATATCACCGACCGCAAGCACGATGAAGAGGAGATTCGCCAGCTAAACGCCGAACTGGAAGAACGGGTGGCGGAACGGACAGCGCAGTTGAGCATCGTCAACCGGGAACTGGAAGCCTTCAGCTATTCGGTGTCTCATGACCTGCGCGCGCCGCTGCGAGCGCTGGACGGCTTCAGCCAGGCGCTGATCGAAGACCACGCCGAACGGCTGGACGGGCAGGCGCTGAACTTTCTGGAGCGTATCCGGGCAGCCAGCCAGCGTATGGGGCAGTTGATCGACGACCTGCTCCAGCTATCGCGGCTCTCGCGCGCCGAGATGCGACACGACGCGGTCGATTTAAGCGAGCTGGCTCAGCAGATAGCCGCCGAACTGGTCGAACAGGAACCGGAACGGCAGATAGAAATCAGGCTGGCAGCCGGGCTGACCGCCAGGGGCGACGAACGACTGCTGCGGGTGGCATTGAGCAACCTGATCAACAATGCCTGGAAGTACACGCGCAAACAGCCGACTCCCTGTGTTGAGTTTGGCGCTACTGAGCATAATGGCAAACAGGCATATTTCGTGCGTGACAACGGTGCCGGGTTCGATATGACCTATGCAAACCGCTTGTTTGGGGCATTTCAGCGCCTGCACAGTTCAAGCGAGTTTGAAGGCACCGGCATTGGCTTGGCAACGGTACAGCGGATCATCCACCGGCATGGCGGCGAAATCTGGGCAGAGGCGGCGGTCGATAATGGCGCTACGTTTTATTTCACGCTTTAGAGCGTATCTGAAAAGCAGGAGGAAATCATATGCAAATCAGCGTGCCGCAGATTTTACTGGTCGAAGACAGCGCCGACGACGAGATCCTGACCCTTCGAGCCTTCAACAAGACGAATATCCGCAATGAAGTCGTGGTGACCAGAGACGGTGCCGAAGCGCTCGATTATCTGTTTGCGACCGGAAGTTACGCGGATCGCGATGCCAATGATCTGCCGCATCTGGTTCTGCTTGACCTGAAGCTGCCGAAGATTGACGGGCTGGAAGTCCTCAGGCGCATTCGCGCTGACGAACGCACGCGGCTGCTGCCGGTCGTCATTCTGACGACCTCGCGCGAGCAGGAAGACCTGCTGAGCAGCTATTCGCTGGGGGCAAACAGCTATATCCGCAAGCCGGTCGATTTCAACCAGTTCTTCCAGGCGATCCAGCAGGTGGGGCTGTACTGGCTGGTGCTGAACGAAACGCCGTTTCAGTGAGGAAGGACAGCAGCAAAAGTAAGGAACGTAGAAGAAAGTAAAGGAAGTGCTGAGTACCGAGTGCTGAGGGGCAGCGATCAGCTTCTGTTTTGTCGCCTAGACTGCTGTTGTATTACAAAATAATACGGGTTTTTTCGCAAGGACGCGTGCATACTGCGTATGCTGCATACTGCGGACTCTTTGTCGTGTCCGTTTTTTGTGGGGGCGGACACGACATTGTCGTGTCCCTACATGTCCCGTATTTAATTATTAAACGGCATAAGCTGGCGCATATGAGGCGCAGGATACTGCGCCTCTGCTAACGCGGTGTTGATCAGGCGGGAGCGATTACGACGCCTGAGTCGCCTCGGGGGTGACTTCGGACGTGGCTTCGGCATCCACCACGGCGGGCAGGAGACTGAGATCGCCGACCACTTCCACGACACAACGTGCCACCCAGGCGTCACCTTCATTAAAGGTCACCTGAATCCACATATCGAGATCGTTGCCGAGATCTTCAGTGCAGCGGCGGTCAAGATCAAAGTCGTTATACGCAACCGCTTCGAGATAGCGATTGGGACGCAGGACGCCGCGAACGCGGTGCTGCAAACCGGGACCGCGCCGGACATTGACCACCGAGTCCTGCAGCGGGGTGACAAAGACCAGACTGGGATCGGGAGTGGCTTCTGCCTCAAGGGTGAAATCTGGGCTGGGCAGGGCTTCCTGCGTGGCATCTGGCGTAACGTCCGGTGTTGACTCCTGCGCGAATACGAACGCCGTTAAAGTGAGCGAGAGCGCGAGGAAGGCAGCAGCGAAAAGGAACGAGCGCTTACGAGCCATATCGGTTTTCTCCTGTAGCTGGCACAAGACACAAAATGTCCAGTAGATATTTACAATGTAATTATGATGAAGTCAATATAGAAGCGGTGTCGATAGGACTAAAGGAGGGGGTGGGGGCGCGAGCGTGCTGCGCCCCCACGGCGCGGCGAAGGTTAGTCGGCTTCCTGTACCAGCAGGCGCTGCCCGACCTGAATACGGCGGGCGGTGTCGCGGGTCAGGCTGTTCAGTTGCATGATCTGGGTTACGGTCACGTCATAGGCGATGGCAATGCCGCTGAGGGTATCGCCCGGCTGGATGACGTGGACAATCGAGCCATCCGGCTGCGGCTCCTGCGGGATGGCGACGAAGGCGGTCGGGCGCGCGGGTGGCACCGGCGTACCTGGCGCGGTTTCCGCGCCCGGCGTGACGACAACCGAAGCTCTACCGCCAGGTCCGCCAACGACCAGCGAGGCGTTGTCGTAGTAGCGGTTATTGAAGTCGGTGGGCCAGCGCGAGTTGGTGTAAACGAAGAACGTCACCTGAGTGCCGATTGCGGTCGCGTTGACCGAGGCGGTTTCCCAGTGGTCAAGCGGCGAAACGGAAGGACCCCAGATAATGCCGGGGGACGTTGGATCGATGCCGCCGGTGGGGTCAACGCCCACGCGCACGAAGGCTTCCGAGAAGGGCGTCGAGGCGCACGAGCCGGGAATCCAGTTATTGTTGTTGTCGCGAGTGTTGCAGGATTGAATCCAGACGCCGACGCTGCCGATCAGATTGGCGTTATTGGGTACGGTCACCTGTTGAAACACCGCTGCCGCGAACTGGACAAAGCCGCCATTCAGGTTCAGCGACGCGGCACCTGACAGCACCTGGGGGGCGGCATTGTGCGGGAAGGCGTAGACGTGATCGCCGCGATTCTCCCATTCCTGCCCGGTGGGTCCCTGCTGTAACCAGATGGGCCAGGCAGCCGGTGTGTTCAGGTCGGCGCGTCCACGATTAAGATATGGACCTTCAAAACCGGGGTCTTGCAGCAGATTTAAGTCCTGTGCCGCCGCAGGCACAATCACCAGCGTGCTGAGAACCAGAACCAGCGCCAACAGACTGAGGTACTTCAAACGCATATCGAGCCTCCAATAGTTGCATATTCTTCCGAAGATTATAACATCTGTTGATACAAGTAGTGTGTGCAAAGTGAGGTATTGATGTTGGCGACAACGGATAAGGCGACAGCGGCGCGGCTGCTGGCGATGGAACATACGGCGGTCAAGGCACTGATCGGCGCGCTAACGGATGATGAAATGACGCGCCCGGACACGATTCGACATGGGCTGTATCCCGACCAGAAGCTGTCTTTCAAAGACCTGCTGGCGCACCTGACGACCTATGAAGTGTATACGATTGAAGCGGTTGAAGACTGGACTCAGGGGCAGAAACACTGGATTATCGACGCGCTGAACAGCCACGAAGGCGGAATCCGGGTGCATTATGACGGTATCGAGGAACGGCGCGGACAGTCGCTGGGTGAGATGATCGATGAGTGGGAAGCGACCCAGTTGGCGTTGATGAGAATGCTGAACGACCTGACGGATGAGGTGTGGAACAGCCCTGCGCCCTACGAGACGGACGAGCCAACCGATCTGGGTGGGATGGTGGAGATGATCCTGGTGCAGCCGCCGCGCCCGCTGTACCGTCATCTGCCGGTGCATGTCCCGGACGTGGGGGCGTATGTGCGACGGCTGAAGGGCGAGTGATAGTACTGAGTGGAAAGTTGAAAGTAGAAAGTAGAGGCGCAGCGCTGCTGCGCCCACAGGCATCAACCTAAGACATTGGGCGGCTGAGTACTAAGTTGCAAGTGAAAAGTTGAAAGTGGAAAGTAGGGGCGCAGCATTGCTGCGCCCATGCGTACCAGGTTAAGGAATTCAGCAGAATATTCTGCCCGCGCCGCCAGACAATAAATTGTCCGGCTCCGAAAAGACAAGCACACTAAAGGTGCTGTTTTGAGTCTCTTTAGCAGACTTGTCTTTTCGGAGCCGTAGGTTTTAACCTCCGACGCCAAAACAGATCGCCTTTGCAAGTAAAAACGGCTCAACTTGATGCGCAGGGGGTGTTCATAACCCGCGCTAGTTCAGGCTGAAACTGATCGAAGCTGGCGGGCGGTAGGCGATGGCGTTTTCGGCAGGGCGCTCCTGCTGGCTGACCTTGCGGACGCCAAGCAGCCGCGTTTCGGTTCGCCAGGCGGCGTTGAGCAGCGCCCGGTAGTCCTGACGGTTGAGCGCCAGACAGGTCTTGCCGATCCACACTTCACGCAGATCGTCATCGACCCGCACGACGCAGCAGGTGACGCCGCCGACATAGTGGCGCGTCAAGCCGCTTTCCAGCGCGCGCACGAGCCGGATAAACGCCGCGTGATCGAGCGAAAACCGGTGATTTTCCCAGTGAATACGGACAATCTGACCTGAATCGTGGGTGATGTGCCGACGATGGTCGATAGCAGCCAGCAGTTGAAAATTCATACAGGGGAACCTACAGTTTTCATCCACAGTCGTTCAACCCAGCACGATAGCAGAAGCGGCTGTGTATATCCACAAGCGCGATTAAGTGCCTTTTTTCGCCGCCTGTTTAACCTTGTTCACAATATTGTTGGCTGTTTTAACTGCGGTTAAAAACAAAACAGGCTGGCAACACGCCAGCCTGCGATGGGTTCATGGTCGAAGGTGATAAGGGCGAGGCAGGCGGGCGACCCACCGGGTCGCCCCTACAAACATCGCGACGAAATCGTGAGGGTTAGAGATTTTCGCCTTCAAGATGGGCGCGCAGCAGCCATGCCATCTTCTGGTGATTCTGGATCAGACCGGTGAAGTAGTCTTCAACCGCGACATCGCCGAATTTTTCACCGGCAGCTTCGGTGTCCTCGCGCAGTTGGCGAATCACTGCCTCGTGATCGGCGACCAGGTTGGCGACCATTTCACGGGCGGTTGGCACTACGCCCGGCTCTTCGTTGAGGCGGGACAGGTCGATCATTTCCTGGAGCGTGCCGGGAGCGAAAGCGCCATACTGGCGGATACGCTCGGCGGATTCATCAATTGACGCGCCGATCTGTTCGTACTGCTCCTCGATCAGTTCGTGAAGCTGCTGGAACTGGGGACCGGTGATATTCCAGTGGTAGTTGCGCATCCGCATATACAGAATATGCTGGTCGGCAAGCACGTACTTCAGCAGTTCGACGACACCCGTCTGCTGGTCTGCGGTTAGCCCATCGTTCACCTGGATGTTTTTGGTTTTAGTTGCCATAGATGCTTCTCCTCGATCTCAATATTAACGATGCTCATATAACTTGATCCTACCGCATATTAGTTAGATTCACGATGGTTAAACATGAGAGTTCGCTTAGTTAAACCATAAATGATTATATTTCTGGTAACGGCGGGTTGTGGGATGCGGCTGCGGCGGCAGGCGGATAAACGCAAGGGGGCGCAGACACGCTGCGCCCCCTGAGCCGGGTTATGGTGATGTGGAGTTATTCAAAGGCTGCCAGCATGGCGGGCTGACCGTTAAGGTCAATATACCAGTAGGGTATCCAGCCGATGCCGAACATATCGATGGAGATGTCCTTCTTGTAGGGCGTGATGTGGTGCTCCTCAACCTGGGCGGCGATCTTCGCCCACTTTTCGTTGATCTGGCGCAGCTCGGCTTCAAAATCCTGCTGCGAGCGCTCCATCTCGATTTGCGCCTGCTGCACGTCCAGTTCCAGCGATTCCGCCTGCCCTTTGGAACGCTGCTTGTAGACCGAGGCGCGGCTCATGCGCGAGAGGGTGAAGGCGGTGCGCCCCTTGAGCAAGCCCAGCACTGCTTCGCCAGTTGTGAACAGTTCTTCGCGCTTGATGTTCGCCAGCTCGCGTTTTTCCGAGTCGAGGCGTTGGGCTTTGCGCTGCATCTGAGCTTCCAGCTTGTCGAGGATGGTTTCAAACTTGCGGGTCAGGGTATCGACTTCGGCGTCTCGGCGCTCGCGGGCTGCCTGCTGCACCTGGGCGCGGAAGACGCTGAAATCGCCATCGGGATCGGCGTAAATATCGAGCGTCGAGTTGTACGGCACTTTCAGGCGCGCGGTGGTGTAGAGCATGTCGGTCAGCTCGCGCTTAAGCGTCGTCAGGCGTTTGGCGTCGGTCAAGCCGGGCGGCAGATCGCCGAAGATGCCGTTGTTGAACGGCTCGCCGGAGACGCGGCGCGGGTCAATGGGCGCGGTTTCGTATTCTTCCCAATGGACGAGTCCCGAACGCTCGACATTCGGAATCTGGTACGCCAGCATCCGGGTGATGTAAAGCTGAGTCTTGCGATCCTGGTAGCGGATGGACGCCTGCGCCAGCAGCACCGGCTTGTACGCCATGATCGCGCCGCCAAAGCCAGTCGCGGCAAAGCCAGTTTTGCGCTCCCAGTTGGCAATCGCCTGCTGGTTGGAGATGCTGTTGGGCAGGAAATACTGCGCCACCGAGCCGGACAGCGGCGGCGGGCTGTCGGCGAATCCCATCGGGGCGCGGCTCGCCTGAGTGCCGCCGGTGCGAACGGGCTGGCTGACTGGCGCGGAACTACCGACCGGCGGCACGTTTATCGCCGGCGAACCGCCGGGCGTAAACAACTGCGCCGACGCGGTTGGCGTTTCGACGAATTCGGGCAGATGGGGCGGCATTTCCGGCAGGCTGGGCGGCGGCGGAACCGGCGTACTGCCGGGCAGGACTGACGGGTGGCGGGCGGGCGGGGCGTAGTGGGCGGCTGCCTGCTGCGCGTAGTATGCCGCCTGCGAGCCAAAGGTGGGTCCGGGCGTGCCTGCGGCTGCCGGAGCAGGCGGGTTATAAGCTGCCGCGCCAATGCGGGCGAGAAACTGCGCCCGCTGATCCTGCATCAGGATTTGCACCTGCTGGCGCGTCAGGGGTCCGCGCAGGTAGCTCATTGCCCAGCGGGTATGCACCATGACGGGTCCGCCCTGGTCGTGAACGTTGTGCATGAGGAAGATGCGCGGCTCAAGCTCGGAGATCAGCCGCCCCACCTCGCGCAAGTCCATCTGCGTATTGACGGACGCCATCGATTCGAGTCCGGTGACGACGCGCTGCTTGTCGTTTTCAGACTGCAAGCGACCGATAAACCAGGTTCCGGCGTTGCTCAAGCCTTTGTAATCCAGGTCGCCCGGATTCTGGGTCGCCAGAATTAGCCCAACGCCGAAGGCGCGCGCCTGTTTGAGCAAGCGCAGCATCGGGTCTTTAGTGGGCGGGTTGCGCGGGTAAGGCGGGAAGTAGCCGTAAATCTCGTCAATGTAAAAGAGCGAGCGCAGGCTGGTCGTGCCGCTGAGAGTGCGCATCCAGCCGAGCATGTTTTCGAGCAGCAGGGTGATGATGAACTGGCGCTCGGCTTCGGAAAGATGGGCGATGTAGAAGATCGACACGCGCGGGCGACCATCGGGCTGGTAGAGCAGTGACTGGATATCCATCGGGTCGCCGTTCAGCCACGACTGGAACGACGGCGCGGCGACGATGTTGTTGAGTTCGAGCGCCAGCTTCTGGCGGTTCTTCTCGGTGATGTACTCGTCTACCGGAAAGACGCCAAGCCGGTTGAAGGGCGGGTTCTGCACCTGACGGATGATGTCTTCCAGCGACAGGTCGATACCCCGCTGCCAGGCATATTCAAAGATGTTGGCGATGAGGACGTGTTCCTTGTCCTGTACCGGCTGGGCATTGCGCCCAACCAGCGCCAGCAGCGCGGTGACGATGCCGTTGATACGCTCGCGGCTCTCCTCTTCGTTCCCTGCCCAACCGCCGCGCGGCGCTTGCAGCGAGGCAAGGATGTTGACCGGCAAGCCGGTATCTGAGCCGGGGGTGTAGATGCTGTACTGGGTGGCGTATTTCAGCCAGCGCATCCGGTCAGGGACGATGCTCCAGCTTGCCAGCCCTTCGCGCCAGCGGTAGGCAACGTCGGCGGTATACTGCGGCACGTCCATGCCAGCGCGGCGGGCATCGTCCACGTTGATCCAGGGCTGAAAATCGCTCGGCAGCAGGTCGGGAAAGTTGAGCAGCAGATTGGTGATGTCGCCTTTGGGGTCAATCACAATCGCCGGAATGTTATCGAGGATGGCTTCTTCAAGCAGGGTGATGCACAAGCCGGTCTTGCCGCTGCCGGTCATGCCGACGACGACGGCGTGGGTGGTCAGATCGCGCGAGTCGTAGTAGACCACGTCGTCGGTCAGTTTGTGGGTGGTCGGCTCATAGCGGCGACCGAGGTAAAAGGTTGTCGGCGCTTCAATAAAGGGCATCAACTAATCTCCTAAATCTTCGACAACTAAACTACCCATGATGTTCAAGTCTAGGTTTCCACTGTTGAGTTCTATGAGTTTTGCCCAATCTATCTCACCAGTTGGTAGGCAATACGTGGCTTTTAGTTCGTTAGTAAATTGGACAGCAATGGCATTACGACTATCGAGGAAAGCATCGTTGTATCTTCTAGCTTCATCACCAAGAGGCTCGATAATTCGTTGGTAAAGTTGTGGGTCTTCACTGATGAAATACCAGAAGTTTTGCCCAATTACCTTCATATAGCCTCTCAGGAAAGTTGTTCTGCCTTTTCCATAGCAGCAGCCAAGTACAGGCTGGATATTGCGGCTGAGACGTGACTGCTTGAGGCGTTTGATAGCTTCTTTGAAATCTTGCTCCTGTGAATATTGCTGACTGCTATTTCCCCAATTGGGTCCCGATTTGACGGATACTATGTAATACGCACCTTTATGCGCAAACTCAAAATCAATTCCCGATGCTGTTGATTTGTGCGCACCACAGGTTTGGGATGCCACGAAAATAGAAATATCTTCAAGAAACTCTCCAAACAATTTCTCTTCAGTGGAAGAGAGAACTGCGGCGAGTAGATCATTAATCAATTCGGATGGGGCGGTTATGTTTTTTGCTCGGAATAGATAGGGGTTTTTCTTCCTGAGCAGACTAATTAAATTCATCTTTTCAAGCAGCCGCACCCGATCTTGATGAAAGCGTGAGATATTTTTATTAACGAATTCTCGCAAAGCTTCCATATCCAGAGGATTCATAAAAGAAGCCTCTCAACATGAGTAAGCTCACGTTGCGCTAAGTCATAGTAATTCTGATTGAGTTCAATACCGTTATAGTGCCGCTTCATGCGTTTGGCTACAATTGCCGTTGTACCCGAACCCAGAAATGGATCAAGCACAACATCACCTTCCTGAGTAAATAGATTAATAAACCATTCTGGTAGCGCTTTAGGAAAAGTTGCGCTGTGATTGCGATTTCCGGTTTCAGGAGCTAAGTGAAGGACGTTTGTTGGATAAACCATGTCACGTCCAGTCCAATTAGACACGTTTTTGCCGAAGCCACTTCCTACTTTTGACGTATCTCGTATCTTGTCGGTTTCGCTGAGCTTGGCGAGACGTGTTTTCGCCCAATCCCCTATCGGAACCATTACTGCTTCCTGATACATATTGAACTTGCGCTGCTTGTTAAACTGTAAGCAGCGTTCCCAAGAGTCACGAAAGCGGTTCGACCATTTTCCCGGATATGCGTTCTTTTTGTGCCAAACGAACTCTTCTGTCCAAAGCCATCCTTGACGACGCATTTCGAGAATTAGTTCGAGAACATAAGTATGACGCTCCCCATTTAGCGCTTTTTCCTTAATGTTGAGGATAAACGTTCCCGTTGGCTTGAGCACACGCAGCAATTCCGCAGAACGTGGTAGAAACCACGCGACATAATCATCTGGATGAATACCGCCATAGGTACTTTTACGACTGTCTGCATAGGGTGGTGAGGTCACAATGAGATCTACACTGTTATCAGGAAAAGATTTCAAGACCTCACCACAATCACCATGAAAGATAGTATCGTTTGGTAGCATCGCATTATCCCTTCAATGGTTGCATCAGAACTTTATTCTAGCACACATTTTCTACTGGCACGACAGAGATGTTGGCGTGGCGGCTTCCGCCCAGCGGCGGTTGAACTCGGCGGTGTACTGTGCCGCCAGATCGGGATCGCTGATGATAACCAGATTTTCGTCGTTGGAACGGGTGGCGTTGCCGGAAATGTTGAATGAGCCGGTGATCACCGTCACGTCGTCGATGATGAAAACCTTGTGATGCAGGATGAACGGATTGCCGTCCTGCCGCACCTCTAGTCCCGCGCAGAACAGCGGCGTCATCTCGCTGAACTCGGTTTCGCTGCCGGTGCGCTCGAAGATGCCCTGCACGTTCACGCCCGCGCCCGCCCGTGAGATCAGAATGTCGCCCATCTCATCCACCGTAAACGAGAAGGTCATGAAGCGGATCGAACGCTGCGCGGCGCTGAGGGCGTCGTCAATAGCGCGGATGACGTCGTCTTCGGGCGCGAAATAGACGCCGATGGGGATGGCGTCCTGCGCGAATTGAGCGTTGGGTGTGTTGGACGGTGATGACGGTCCAAAGCGCCTATCGACGAACATCTCGTTAAATTCCGCCTGATAATTGGCGACTGCCTGACGCGAGCGAATGACCAGCGCGTTGTTGTTGTTGCGGTAGGTGTCGTTGATGGTGAAGTTCCACGATCCCGTCCAGACGACGGTGCTGTCGATGATGACGAACTTGTTGTGCATCAGGGCGGTGCGGTCATCGGTGACCACTGGAATCCCGGCGCTGATCAACTGGTGCAGAGTCGTCTCGTCGTCGCCAAGTCCGTCCTCGTTATCCGCCACTACCCGAATCACCACACCGCGCTGTTTCGCCGCCAGCACTGCCTGCGTCAGCGACTGAAGGTTGAACTCGTAGGCGGCGATATCAATCGTGCGCCGCGCCTCGCCGATGGCGATTGCCAGCATGGTATCAATGCCGCCGGCATAGCTGGCTGGGTCGCGGTTGCCGGTGGGCGCGGTGAAGTACACCTGCCAGAAGCCTTTTTGCGCGGCAAAGCCCTGCGGCAGATTGAAAGTCGCCACGCTGCCGGGCGTGGTGAGGATGGTCGGTATAGGGACAATCGAGGGCGTTGGCGTCGGGTTAATGCCAAGCACATCGATGCCGGTGATCTGTGAAAAAATGAAGGCAGCCAGCAGGATGATGACGCCGATGATGCTGCCGACGAGATTACGCTGCTGCGATGCGGTGCTTTTGCGCTTTGCCATTTACAGATGATCTCCTGAAGGGTGTTCGTCGCGCGGATGCGAGTCGTCGCCGGGCAGTGTGTCCTCTGAAGCTGGCTCAGGTGTTTCGCCCGATTCGCTGGCGCTGCTGTCCGGCGGCTGATCAGCGGCAGATGATACCACTTCAGCCGCGTCAGCCAGAGGCTGCATGAAGTTTCGCCACCAGGCGGCTGCCTGTGGGGCGGCTGTTTCGGCGGGAACATCGGGGGGCGGCGGCGGCGCGGCGGGTTCTTCCGCTTCGGCGGGTGGCTCGGCGGATGAAAACGCCGGAGGCTGCGCGGGCGCGGGCGGTGCTGGGGGTGCTGGCGGCGTTTCCGGCGCAGACGGGGCTGGCGCTGCCTGGGCAGCAGGCGCGGCGCTGGTTTCGATCTGGCTGAGCAGCGCCTGAAGCGCGGCGACATTATCGGCGGCGGCTTGCGCCTCAAACGACGCCGTGAATGCGTCGGCGGGCAGCGGGTAGCCCAGCGACTGGGCGTGGTCGGCAATTTTGGCGAAGGCGGCTGCCTGCTCGTCGGGCGTGGAATAGCTGCGCCGCCCGATGAAGCGGTTGATCGATTTGATCAGGCTGCCGAGGGTATCGACAGCCGTTTCGAAGGCGGTTTCGTCGGCGCTGCTGGCGTCAACCTTGCTCAACTCTGCTTCCGCCCAGCGTAACAGGTGCTGCGCCTCGTCGTCGGTCAGTTCGTCGCGCAGATCCGAGTCTTCGTAGAGGCGCTCGATGGCGGCTTCAACGCGGGCGCTCATGACTACGTTCCGGTTTCGTCGGGTGAAACATCGACCACGTCACCTTCCCGGTCGAGGTCGGTGTATGGGCGCAGCATTTCGGTGATGAGGGTATGCCCGTTTGCCTGGGCTACCTCAACTGGCAGCTTGCCGTTGTGATCGGTGGCATAGGGGTTAGCGTCGTGTTCGAGCAGCCAGCGCGCCATCTCTGCCTGACCGAAGCCTGCCGCGCCGTGAAGGGCGGTATTGCCGCCCGCGCCCGCGTTCACGTCGGCGCCCGCCGCCAGCAAGCGCTCGGCAATGGCGATATTGCCGCTGATCGCCGGATAGAACATCACTGGGATGTCGTGCGCGCCGCTTGCCCCCGCCAGCAGCGGATTATCGTTGAGGAAGGTGCTGACTTCGTCCTCATAGCCAAGCATGGCTGCCGTACAGATATCCAGCGGCGCGCCCTTCTCAAGCAGATATTCGGCGATTTCCCGGCTGCCGACGTGCGCCGCCGCCTGGATCGGCGTTTCGACCCACGAGGCATTTTCGTTGAGCAGCCCCGGGTTTTCGCCGAGGATTTCCTGCACCCTGGCAAAATCCTGATGGGCGGCGATTACGAGTTGATCGATTTGGTTCTGATCGAGTTGTTGGGAAGTAGTCATCAGTTTTGTCCTTTATCGCTCCTATCCTCAATACTAGACGTTTGCCTGCTTCAAATCAATTTCATGGCTCGCTGCTGGCTGTAATCTGGGGCTGGCAGCCGCTTACGTCGATCTTCTGGCATCTCATGTTGTAATAGGGATAGAAGATGAGAGGCAGGGTGTGATCACCGACGAAGAACTGGCGCTGAATCTTAAGGATGCCAGCGGGGGGCAGCAGGGCGCGCTAACGGCGCTGGTCGAGCGACATTACGACGCGCTGCTGGGCTACCTGTATCGCCTGACCGGCGGTGACCGCGCTCTGGCGGAAGATCTCGTCCAGGAAGCGTTTCTGCGCCTGCTGAACGCGGCGGGGCAGTACCAGTATCCGCGCCCGTTCAAGCCGTGGCTGTACGCCATCGCTACTAATCTTGCCCGCAACCATTACAAACGCGCCGATACACGCCGCACGCTGGCGGCGGTGGACGAGGACTACGACGGTGAAGGGATAGACGAGACGCCGGAAGCCGTGCTGCTGGCAGATGCCGAAGTTCAGGCGGTGATTACGGCGCTGGTCAGCCTGCCGAATGAACAGCGCGAAGTCATCGTGCTGTATTACTACCAGTCGCTGGAAGGACAAGAGATCGCGGCGGCGCTGGGGATTCCGTTGGGAACGGTGCGGTCGCGGCTGGCGGCGGGCGTGCGCAAGCTGCGCCAATGGATGCAAGCAGCGGCGAGGTGACCGAAATGTGGTATGCGCTTGTTCTACCCCTCACCCCTGCCCGTCTCCCACACAAGCGGGGAGAGGGGAGAAAGATGACGTTCAGTGTATTTAAGTCCCTCTCCATGAGGGAGAGGGATTTAGGGTGAGGGCTGCGCCAATGAAACACACGTCTAATCACAACGAAATGCCGGATGAAGCGGCGATGGGCGAAGTGGGGCATTTTTTGCGCCAGTGGCAAGCGCCTGAAGCTGACCCGGACGCCAAAGCGCGGTTGATCGCCCTGCTGGCGCGGGCACAGATGCGCCCGGCGAACGCCGCGCCGGTGATAGCGCGTTCGGCGCTGAGGATGTCGCTGCGCTGGGCGTGGCTGATTTTGCGGGCGCAGACACGCCTGATCCACCGCGTCATGTGGGTGGCGTCGGCGCTGCTGCTGGCGCTGGGCACGCTGGTGACGCTGATCAGCTACCAGACACCGAACGGCACGACGCTGCCGATCATCCTGATCGCGCCGGTGGTGGCGGCGGTGGGGGTGGCGTTCCTGTATGGCGAAGACGTTGACCCGCCGCTGGAACTGCAAATGACGACGCCCGTCTCGCCGCGCCTGATTTTGCTGGCGCGGCTGGCGCTGCTGTTCGGCTTTAATCTGGCGCTGGCGCTGGCGGGCAGTCTGGTGCTGGCGGCGGCGCGGGCGGAGATTTCGCTGCTGCCGCTGGTGCTGTCGTGGCTGGCGCCGATGACGTTCCTCTCGGCGCTGGCGTTCCTGCTCGGCGTGCTGCTGTTCGATACCACGCTCAGCATCATCATCAGCATCGCCGCCTGGTTTGTGCTGGTGTGGCGGCATTTTGGCGACCTGACAGTGATGCCGTATGCAGCCTATCTACCCGACCTGCTGGCGGTTGATCTGCGGCTGACGTTGTTCGCGGTCGCGCCGCTGCTGGTGCTGGTGGCGCTGTGGCTTTCGGCGCGCGAGAGCCGCTTCAACAATACAAGCGGCTGATTTGTGAGATTGAAACCTCACCCCACTAAACAAAGTGCAGCGGGGTGAGGTAGTAAATGGAGGAACGCTTGAGCACAAAATGGTCTTTCGCGTGGCGGATGAGCTTCCGCGTGATGGGATGGTATTTTCCGCTGGTCAGCATCATTGTCCTGTTTGTCGTGATGGTGTTTCCAGAGACGCGAAGCCGAACCATCGAGATCGTCATGCCGCTGATCGCGGGGCTTCAGGCGGCATTCCTGTTCGCGCCTGACGACGAACCGGCGCTGGAACTGCTGCTGTCGTCGCCGCGCCCGGCTTCGTGGGTGATCTACGAACGGCTGGCGGCGCTGCTGGGGATCCAGGTGAGCATCGGTCTGCTGTGGTCGCTGCTGATTTCGGCGCTGCCGGATATGCCCGACGTGCCCGCGCTGGTGATCGGCTGGCTGCCGCCGACGCTGGCGCTGATCGGATTGGCAGCGGCGATCACGTTTGTGATGCGGCGCAGCAGTTTCGGCGTGCTGGCGGCGCTCTTTATCTATGGAGCGCTGCTGTTCGCGGGCGATATGGCGGTGATGCAGTGGAATTTTGCGTGGGTCGTCCACCTGTTTTTGCAGCGCGATTTCGCCTATGCGCTTGCTATGACGTGGAACTCCTCGCCCGATCTGCTCTATTTCGCCAACCGCGCCGTCCTCATGCTGGTTGGAGCCGCCGGCATGGTGTGGATTTTATACGGGCTGCGAGATGAGGAGAAGATGTTGGGCGCAGGGAACAGGGGATAGGGCGGAGTCAAAAGTGCAAAGTTGAAAGTGAGAGCAGCTTGCTACTTTCAACTTGCTACTTTCAACTTCTTTTTCTAATCGCTAACTGCTAAAGGCTAAAACCAATGAGCTTACAACTTGCCCAACTACGCGGAATGATCAAATACGAACTGCTGATGGCATGGCGTCGGCGCAGCCTGCTGGTGACGATCCTGTTTCTGTTCGTCGGGCTGGCAGTGTTCACCATGACCATGCAGAAAGAGCCGCTGGGCGCGGAGGGCGGCGAAGTCCTGTACGTGGACGATACGGTTACACCCGCAACCGTGACCATGCGGCTGTACGCCACAGGTGAAGTGACGACGATGCCAGCCGATGACGCTGTCCTGACCAACATCCCCAACTGGCTGCGAAACATCGATTTGCAGCAGGCGAACGCCACCCTCAAAATGGCAACGCTGCTGACGCTTGTGACGCAGCTTCTGATCATCATGCTGCTGCTGATGAGCGCCGAGACGATTCCGCTGGACAAGCACTACCGGGTGAACGAACTGCTGCACACCCTGCCGGTTGGACGCGCCACGTATCTCGGCGGCAAGCTGCTGGCGGTCTGGGTTGGGCTGCTTGCCGGAATGGTGATGTGCGCCCTGCTCTACATTCCTATCGCGCAGGGGCGCTTTGGGGCGTTTGACATGAGCGCCTATCTGCGGCTTTGGGGCGTGATGCTGCTGCCTGCCGCCGTCTTCGCCTCGGGGCTGTCGATTCTGGCGGCGGCGGGCGTGGCGACGCGGCGGGCGTCGGTGCTGATCGGGCTGGCGCTGATGCCTGCCGGTATTTTCGTGTTCGTGTTCGTCATTCTGGCGGTCTTTACGCCGCTGGTGGGCACCGCAAACGCCGCCTATACCTCGCTCAGCTATGACGGCTTGATCAACTCGATGTTCGGCAATATCGGGCAGACGATGCTGATCGCTAATCTGGCGATGCTGTTGCTGGGGCTGGTGGTGTGGGGCGTCGGGCGGCTGAGGGAAGGACAGTAGAGCGCTGAAACAAAAGTGAAAAGTAGAAAGCTGCTCTCACTTTCAACTTTGCACTTCTTTTTCTCAGTACTAACAGAAGGCTAAACCATGATTGAAATTACCAACCTCACCAAAACGTATCGCGGCGGCGTGAAGGCGCTGAACGGTCTGACACTGGATATCGGCATGGGCATGTTTGGGCTGGTCGGTCCCAACGGCGCGGGCAAGACGACGTTCATGCGCATCCTCGCCGGGCTGCTGCGCCCGACCACCGGGCAGGTGATCGCCTTCGGGCACGATATGAATACGGCACATGGACGGATGGCGGCAAAAGCCAATCTCGGCTATCTGCCGCAGGAGCTGGGCTTGTATCCCAACCTGAACGCGCTCGAATTCCTCGACTACATGGCGATCCTCAAAGGCGTGACTGACGGCGGCGAGCGCAAGCGGCAGATACACGATCTGCTGGAGAAGGTGCGCCTGACCGACGTGGCGAAGCGGCGGCTGAAGACTTATTCCGGCGGCATGAAGCGGCGCATCGGCATCGCTCAGGCATTGCTGGGCAACCCGCGCCTGCTGATCGTGGACGAGCCGACTTCGGGACTTGATCCTGAGGAACGGGTGCGCTTCCGCAATCTGCTGGCGGACATGGCGCTGGAACGGACGATTATCCTCTCGACGCATATCGTCGAGGATATCAGCCAGAGCTGCAACGATCTGGCGGTCATGCGCGCCGGTCAGGTGATCTTCCGGGGCGCGCCGGGCGATTTGATCGAACGGGCGCGCGGGCACGTGTGGACGATCACCAGTTCGGGCGAGCGCCCCAACGGCGGCTTGACGCTGGTTTCGACGCTGCAAATGGCGAACGGCGTGCAGTATCGCGTGGTCGGCGATCCGCCGCCGGAGTATCGCGCGGTGCCCAACGAGCCAAGTCTTGAGGATGGCTATATGTGGCTGATGCAGGATACGGTCAGCGCAGCGGAGCGCGAGGGGATCGGCGTGTAGGCGGTTCAACTTCTCCTCGCTTTCTTTTCGCGCCCTTTGCGTTACCATTCACCTGGAAACGGGTGAACGAGTGACGTGAAAGCCATGCTTACTGTTGCCGATGCGCTGCAAATGCCAGAATTTGCCGGGGCGCGGGTGGTCGCCGGATCAGCCGGGCTGAGCCACGCCGTCGCCTGGGTGCATGTCTCAGGCGTGCCCGATGCCCCGCAGTGGCTGAACGGCGGCGAGCTGGTGCTGACGACCGCTATCAACATGCCAACCGATCCCGACGAGCAGCGAAGCTATATTCAGGCGATGGCGGATAAGGGCGTGGCGGCGCTGGCAATCGCCGTCGGGCGCTACATCACCCAGACGTCCGATTATCTGCGCGATCAGGCGGAGAGCAGCCAGTTTCCGCTGATCGAGATCCCCTTTCAGGCGCGGTTCGTGGATATTGCCCGCGCCACTAACCAGCGCATTGCTCAGGAGAATATGGCGCTGGTCGAAAGGGCGCTGACCATCAACCGGGTGCTGACCCAGTTGGTGCTGGCGGGCGGCGATTTGCGCCAGCTTGCCGAAACGCTGGCGGGGCTGGTTGGGCAGTCGGTCAGCATCGAGAACGAGCGCTTTGAGGCGCTGGCGGCGCACAATATCGCCGCCTTTGACGAAGCCCGACGCTACACCCTCAGCGAAGGGCGCACCGATCCCCGGCTGATTCGAGCGCTGGAAGATCGGGGCGTCCTCGGACAGATTCGGGACACGCTGCGCCCGGTGCAAATTCCGCAGATGCCGGACGTAGGTCTGGAGATGGAGCGCATCCTCGCGCCGATTGTTGTCCACAGCGAGATTTACGGCTACGTCTGGATTATCGCCGATGACCGCCCGCTGTCGGATTTAGACCGGATGGCGCTGGAAAGCGGGGCGACGATTGCCGCGCTGATGATGCTGTATCAGGAAGCGGCGCAGAACGCCGAAGCCTCGCTGAAGGGCGGGCTGCTGTCGCAGTTGATACAGGGCGATCCGGGACGCGAAGCGGTGCTGAACGATCAGACGCTGCGTTACGGGCTGAACCTGACCGCGCCGTTCACCATGCTGCTGATTGAGCCAAAAGGAGAAGGCGACGAGCGCGGCTCGCAGAGGCTGCTCCAGCTTTATCGTCGTCTGAACCGGCTGGCGTCGTCACAGCGCTGGCAGGCGGTGGTCGGGCAGTTCGCCGGGCAGGTGGTCGTCCTCATTCAGGCGAACGCCAGCGTGGATGCGATTGTCGATGCCGTCCATGCCCCATCGGACGCGAACGCGCCGCTGGGCGCTGTGCGGGTGGCGGTGAGCGCCGTCCATCGGGGCGCGGACAGCGCCAGCCTGGCGCACCAGCAGTGCCGCGACGCGCTGCTGATCGCCTCGCGGCTGGGCGACGAGGTGCTGGCGCGGGACGGCACGATCTATTTTGACGATCTTGGCTATTTACACACGCTGTATCGCGCCGGGGCGGAAAGCCTGACCAGCAGCCCCTACGCGCGGGCGCTGCGGCGGCTGCGGCGCGAAAACGGGGCAGACCTGTTTCATACGCTGGAAGTGTATCTGGATGCGGGCGGCAACAGCGTACTGACGGCGGAACGGCTGACCATTCACCGCAGCACGCTGAACTATCGTCTGGCGCGCATTCAGGAACTTCTGGATGTGAAGCTGAACGAGCCGATCATACGAACCAATCTGCAAGTCGCGCTCAAACTGCTCCGGTTGTTTGAGGTCGAGAACGAAGAATTGCGCTGACGGTCATATCGAGCGAAGGATCAACTCAGAATCCTGCCGGATGGTCGGCAGCCGGTAACTATGGATTGAGGCTTGTCTACTCGCCTACTGGTATGAAATTCCAAGCACCACGAGAACTGACTTAAAAACCTCGGTGAGTTGTTCATTGGTCACATTGCCAAGTCGCCGTACAAACCTCTCTGTCGAAACGGACTTGAAAGGAACTATTGTAAGGCAGTTTGGAGATGTGGTGATTCTCGAAGCACCTCGATGAGATGTCGTTCCCACTCGGTAAGACTCATCTGTTCCAGGTGTTTAGTTTTAGGCACAGGGTAACCCTCCTTTCCGTTCAGTGATGTACATTATGGCGTAAGACCCCTCTATGGCAGGACGAACGTGCCGTCGTCCTGCGGCTCAAACTCCATGACGTGGATTACGGCGTCGAGGTTCAGCGGTCCGTAGAGATGGGGGAACACTTCGCCGCTTTCGATCATCTGCCCGCCTTCGTAGGGTGCTTCGTACCTGAGTTCAGCCGTCAGCTTTTCATCATCCACCAGAACCAGCATCAGCCCGCTGTGTCCCTTAAAACGCGCGTTGGCGACGCGCACCACCTGGTCAGGCTTCGAGAAATGGATGAATCCCTCGGCATCAAGCGTATCGCCCCGGTAGATTCCCGCCTGTTGTGCCTGTTCCCACTGGTAGCTGGGAAGAATGTGAAGAATAGTCGCCATGTAGAATGTCCTTAGCCTTTCGCAGATACGTGGGACAGTGATCAGACCGGCGGCAGCGTGGTTGACGCGCAGCGCCGCCTGAAGCATTGCCTTATGTATTTACTATACAATATTTTGGCGGGCGCGCTGAAGGCGGCGGGGAGTCGCCGGTCATGCCGGTAAATCCAGCCCGTTCCCCGCATACGTATACAAGACAACACGAGTCCGGTCTGCCGGGTTGTGATACGGCGGCGTGTGATGTCATTGATTCAGCATAGGCATGAGATGATGAACGGGATGGAATCAGGAAGAACTTCGTAAATTATTGACGAAAACTCACAATACTTTTGGTGAAAGATCAATTATGCTAATCGGAAGCGTCGAAATTAACATCATGGATATCAACGACTGACGCTGGCGATCTGGTCATTTGTGAGCCGAAGATTAAAGGAAAGCACGACCTAGTGAAAATTTACACGTTCGGCATTAACGGTTGCGAACACCTGTAGTATAATGGGCGCACCATGACACACGAAAACCGGGCGGCGATTGTGCGAATTCGCAACCTCAGCAAGACGTATGCTGAGGCTGGAATAATGCGCGAAATTCTCACCGGGGTAAATATCGACATTCAGCAGGGCGAGTTTTTCGTGCTGCTTGGCAAAAGCGGCAGCGGTAAAAGCACGCTGCTGAACCTGATCAGCGGTATTGATCTCGCGGATGATGGCGAGATTTGCGTCAACGACACCAACATCACCCACCTCAATGACCGACAGTTAACGCTCTTTCGCCGCGAACACATCGGCATCGTCTTTCAATTCTTTAACCTGATTCCAACGCTCACCGTTCTCGAAAACGTCACCCTGCCGCTGGAACTGCGCGGCGTCAGCCCGCGCGAAGGCGCGCGCCGGGCGCTGGCGCTGCTGGAACGGGTCGGGCTGGAACACCGCGCCGAGACCTTTCCAGACAAGCTGAGTGGTGGCGAACAGCAGCGGGTGGCAATCGCGCGCGCGCTGGCGCACGAACCCGATCTGGTGCTGGCAGACGAGCCAACCGGCAACCTGGACGAAGAGACAGGTCAGCAGGTTCTTGGACTTCTGCTAGAATTAACCAGAGACGCTGGAAAAACGCTGGTAATGGCGACACACAATCCCGAAATCGTGCCGCTGGCAGATCGTGTGTGTCGGATACATGATGGTAAGTTGATGGTCACCGCGCATGATTTTCATGCGGTGAAGGAGCTTATTCTATGACGGACCCCGATCCGAACGCTCTGAAGCAGGCTCTTTCAGAACTGCGGGACATAAACAAGGAAAAGCGCCGTACCGCAGTCATGAAACTGGGCATGATGGGGGGCGATACCGCCCTGTTGACACTCATTGGTTTAGTGCGGAATCATCACGAAGACCTGATAGTTCGCGGGCGTGCCGCGCTGATGCTGGGCAAGCTGGGCGACCGCCGCGCGGTTGATCCGTTAATTGACGCCTTATATGCGCCGGGCTATCAAACCCGCGTCCATGCCGCCCAATCGCTGGGCAAGCTGGGCGATCCACGCGCTATCCCGTCGCTGGTACGGGTGGTCGAGACTGAAAGCGACACCTTCCGGGTGGCGGCAGAAGAAGCGCTGCAAAAGCTGGGCTACAAGTCTGACGAGGACGAATCGCCGCAGCCGGTCATGGAAGGTGAAACTGAGTAGCCTGAGCAGAGAATATCCTTAACGCAACGGCGCTAAGGGATACGGAAAGGCACAATGGGACGATATAATCGACTCCTTGTGCCTTTTTTCGTCGCTGCTTCTTCATTTGCGGCTTAGATAGAAAGTCCTATGAACACGCCTATTGTCGTCCGTTTGGCGGGGCGGTACATTGCCCGCCGCCTGCTGCAAAGCGTGCTGTTCATCATCGGCGTCGCGCTGGGTGTCGCCGTCGTCATCGCCATTGACCTTGCCAACAGCAGCGCCAGCCGCGCCTTCGCCATCAGCACCGAGAGCGTCACCGGGCGCGCCACGCACCAGATCATCGGCGGTCCCAACGGCTTGCCGAGCGACCTTTACCGCCAACTGCGGATCGATCTCGGACTGAGCGACAGCGCGCCGGTGGTCGAAAACTACGTTCGCGCCGTCGAACTGGGCGACCGACCGCTGCGGCTGCTGGGCGTCGATCCGTTCGCCGAGCCGCCGTTTCGCGATTACCTGACCAGCGTCGAAGTGCAGGGCGAGACGCAAAATCCGTTTGAAGCACTGACCGCCTTCATCTCGATGCCGAATACCATCCTCATCAGCCAGCGCCTCGCCGCCGAGTACGGCATACAGCCGGGCGATACCGTCACCTTGCAGCCCGGCGGCGATCAGGTCGCAGCGCGGGTGGTCGGCTTGCTGCGCACCGACGACGAATTGAGCGCTCAGGCGCTGGAAAACCTGATCCTGACCGACATTGCCACCGCCCAGGAGATCGTCGGCAGACCGGGCGCGATCAGCCGAATCGATCTGATCCTGCCGCCAGACGATGATAATGATCTGGCGCGGATTAGGGCGCTGCTGCCGCCGGGCGCGACCATCACCACCCCGCGCGATCAGTCGAACGCCCTCAGCCAGATGACCGCCGCCTTTGAACTCAACTTACAGGCGTTGAGCCTGCTGGCGCTGGTGGTCGGCGTGTTCCTGATTTACAACACGGTCACGTTCAGCGTCGTGCAGCGCCGCCCGGTACTGGGTATTTTGCGGGCGCTCGGCGCGACGCGCGGGCAGATTTTCGTCCTGATCCTGGGCGAATCGCTGGCGCTGGGGCTGATCGGCACGCTGGTTGGCTTGGGCTTGGGCATCATCTTCGGACGGGCATCGGTTGGGCTGATCGCGCAGACGATCAGCGACCTGTATTTCAGCGTGAACGTGCAGAGCGTGACGCTGGACGTAGTGACGCTGCTCAAAGGGGCGGGCATCGGGATGCTGGCGAGCCTAACAGCCGCGCTGGTGCCGTCGCTTGACGCGACGCGGACGCCGCCCGCCGGATCGCTGCGCCGTTCGCAGCTTGAAGAACGGGCGCGCCGCCTGCTGCCGCCCATTACGCTGGTCGCTGTCCTGCTGAATCTGGCAGGACTGGCGCTGCTGCTCGTCCCGACGGACAGCATCGTCGTCAGCTTCACGGCGCTGTTCTGCATCATCGTCGGTGGGGCGCTGTTCACGCCGCTGGCGCTGGTGTTTGCCATGCGCCTGCTGACGCCGCTGACAAACGCCCTGTTTGGCATGTTGGGGCGGATGGCACCGCGCGCCGTCTCGCGCTCGTTGAGCCGCACGTCGGTGGCGGTGGCGGCGCTGACGGTGGCGGTGAGCGTGATCGTCGGCGTCAGCGTGATGATCACCAGCTTTCGGGGGACGGTGGCGGACTGGCTGAATACGACGCTCGGCGCGGATATTTACGTCGCCCCGCCGCAGCTTACCGCCGTCCGCGCCACCGCCGACGTTGAACCGGCATTAGCCGAGCGCGTGCGGGCGGTTGAAGGCGTGGATCGGGTGGTCACCGGGCGCAATGTCAACGTGATCGCCCCCGACTACCCGAATCTGCCGCCGGTCAACCTGACCGTCGCCAGCGGCGAGATTGCGAGCAGCCGCCGTTTCGCCTGGCTGGACGCGCCGCCGGACGACTACCGCGCCGCGCTGGAAAACGACGGCATCATGGTCAGCGAGCCGTTCGCCTTCCGGCGCGGCATCACGCCGCAGAACAACCAGCTCAGGCTGCTGACGGATCGCGGGGCAGAGACGTTCACCGTCATCGGCGTGTATTACGACTACGCCACCGATCAGGGATCGGTCTTTATGGCGGATACCGCCTACCGCCAGTTTTACGACGATGCCTATATCTCGACCATCGCCGTCTTTACCGCCGAGGGCGCGGACGCCGAACAGGTGATTCGCGGTATCCGCCAGACGCTCAGCGGGACGGATTTGCTGGCGCAGAGCAACGCCAGCCTGCGCGCCAGCGTGTTCGAGGTGTTCGAGCGCACTTTTGCGATTACCCAGGCGCTGCGGCTGCTGGCGACGATTGTCGCCTTCATCGGCATCCTCAGCGCGTTAATGGCGCTCCAGATTGAGCAGACGCGGCAGTATGGCGTCATGCGGGCTGTTGGGCTGACGCGGCGGCAGGTGTGGGATTACACGCTGCTGCAAACCGGGCTAATGGGCATCGTCGCCGGGCTGCTGGCGCTGCCGATTGGCGCGGTGCTGGCTTACGTGCTGGTGTACGTCATCAACGTGCGCTCGTTCGGCTGGACGATGCAGCTTACGCTTGCGCCGGAAGAATTTATCATCGCCTTTGCCGTCGCCGTGGTGGCGGCGCTGGCGGCGGGCATCTACCCTGCCGGGCGGGTGGCGAACCTGCAAACCGGCGCCGCCCTGCGGAACGAGTGAAAATGACGGACACGACAATGTCGTGTCCCTACGGCGTCCGTTGGGGGAAACGAATTAATCAGCGTGGTACTGGGCGGCGTCCTGCGAACAATCGTCTTCGTTGTACTCCAGTTCAATCGTCAGATGTTCCAGGCGCAGATCGCTGACCGCGGCGCAGACGCCGCGCTTGATGCGGATCAGTCCGTCTTTATCGACTTCGTCAGCCACGACCAGATGAGTCGTCAGCACATTGTGCTCGCCGTCCAGCGACCAGAGGTGAGTGTGGTGAATGGATCGCACGCCGTCGATGGCGCGCAGTCTGTCCTCGACTTCGGTCAGGTTGATCTCAGCGGGGACTGCCTGCAGGAACAGCGCCAGCGATTGGCGCAGATTATCGATGGCGTGCATCAGAATGTAGACGGTTATCAGGATCGACAGGATGGGATCGAGGATCGGCGCGTCCACGAACAGCGAGATGACACCAGCGATCAGCACCGCCACCCATCCGAGCACATCTTCCATCAGGTGCCAGCCGATCACCTGCGTGTTGAGCTGATGACTGCCGCGCAGGCGCAGGACGGCAATGCCGTTGATGACAACGCCGATCACGGCGATGACGATCACGCCCGGCGCGTCAAACGGCTCAGGCGATTGCAGCCGCTGGATGGCTTCGGACAGCACGAACAGCGAGCCACCGACGAGGATGGCTGAATTGAGGAACGCGCCCAGCAGCGAAAACCGCCGGTAGCCGTAGGAAAAGCGCTGGTCGTGCGCTTTTTCCGAGTAGCGACCCAGCAGCCATGCCATTCCGAGTGAAATAGCGTCGCCGAGATCGTGCAGCGCGTCTGACAGAATGGCGATGCTGTTGGTCAGCAGCCCGCCGAAGACCTCGAAAATGGCGAAGCCGACGTTCAGCAGAAACGCCAGCCGCAGGTCGCCGCTGTCGCTGCGAGCGTGTCGGTGATTGTGTTCGTGGCTCATGCGAAATCCCGTCTAGACAGCCGCTATTGTACCGCCTGCTGGACGCCCATAATGCCGAGCGAGATCGCCACCGCGAACAGCGCCGCCCACAGCAGCCCGCCAACCGACATCAGCAGGAACAGACGGCGCGGCGAAGCGTTCAGCGCCATGCCCACCGCCGCCCCGATCTGCGCGCCGGTCGTCACCGGTGCCAGCAGCGCCAGCCCGATCACGCCGTAGCGCGCCCAAACCCGGCTGACGGCGCTGTTGGGGTCGCCCGTCACTTTGTCGCCAAAACGCCGCATGATCCAGCCGCGCACCGGCGCGCCCAGAAACGCCACCAGCCCGACGCCGGCAGCATAGCTCAGCGCTGACGTGACGATGATCGGCAGCGGACTCAAGCCGAGCGCCAGACCCGCCGGAATCGACGCCCAGAGTGAAAAAAACGCTATCCCAAACACGCTCAGCAGTTTGGGCAGTTCGGCTGCCAGATCGAGCATCATCGTTCCTGAATAGTGGTATCACAAAAGCCGCATCTGAACGTGATTGTACCCTGAATTGTTACCCCTGTTGACGCGGCATTGGTTACAATGACGGCGCTTTCTGACACCTTCACCTTTACACGACGAGATCTCATAAATGACCGCAATGGAATTACCTCAACTGCTGCGCGTTGGCGTCGTCGGGCTGGGCTGGGCTGGCGAGACGCACGTCAAGGCATACGCCGGACTGCCGAACGTCGAAGTCGTGGCTGTCGCCGACCCGCGCTCTGAACGACTCAACGATATTGGCAAGACCTATGGCATCACCAATCTGTACACCGACTATACGGAACTGATCGCCCGCGACGATATCGACATCGTCAGCGTCGCCACGCCGAACCATCTGCACGCGCCGGTTACAATCGCGGCGCTTGAAGGCGGCAAGCATGTGCTGTGCGAAAAGCCGCTGGCGCGCACCGTTGCCGAAGGCGAGGCGATGGTGAAGGCGGCAATCGACAACCGCCGCGTCCTGAAGATCGCCTTTAATCACCGCCAGCGCGGCGACGTGCAGGTGCTGAAGTCGTACATCGATCAGGGCGGGCTGGGGCGGGTGTACCACGCCAAGGCGACCTGGATGCGCCGCAGCGGTATCCCCGGCATGGGCGGCTGGTTCACCACCCGCGAGATGGCGGGCGGCGGACCGCTGATCGACCTGGGCGTGCATGTGCTGGATATGGCGATGTACCTGCTCAACGAGCCGGAAGTGGTCGCCGTCAGCGGCGCGACCTACGCCGAACTGGGACCGCGCGGGCGCGGCAGTCGCAAGGCGACGGCAGTGGGCAGCACCTACGAAGTGGAAGATTTGGCGACAGCGTTTATTCGGCTGGCGGACGGCGTGACGCTGCTGCTGGAAGCGAGTTGGGCGGTCTACGGCAAGAACAACGACGATTTTGGCGTGTCGCTGTATGGCACCGAAGGCGGCGCGGAAATCGACATCAAGAATTACGTCTGGCAGGATACGCTGCGGATCTTCACCGATACCGGCGGCGTGCCGTCGGAAATTCGCCCCCAGTTGTATCCCGGCGAAGGTCATGCGGCGGTGGTGCGCGACTTCATCGAGATCGTTCGCGGCGGCGATTGGTCGAACCACGTCGGGCGTGAAGGGCTGCGCCGCACGCAGATCATCGAGGCGTGTTATCTCTCCGCCCAGCAGGGGCGCGAAGTGGCGCTGGTCGATGTGGCGGGACACGTATAGCAGCGGTCATCCTGATAAACTTCTCGCCCGCTTGAGGGCAAAGGTGCTGTGCCATGTTCTCCAAAACTGCCGCGCTGTACGACGTGATCTATCACTGGAAGGACTACGCCGCCGAGTCGGAGAAGCTGCACGCCATTATTCAGCAGCACAAGCAGGCGGCGGGTAACAGGCTGCTTGACGTGGCGTGTGGAACCGGCAAGCATCTTGAACACCTGCGCGGCTGGTATACGGTCGAAGGGCTTGATCTGGACGCCGAGCTGCTCAAGGTCGCTGCCGAACGGCTGCCGGATGTGCCGCTGCGCGAAGGCGATATGCTGGATTTCGATCTTGGGCGCAGTTTCGACGTGGTGACCTGCCTGTTTGGTTCGGTGGCATATTCCGGCACCCTGGCGCGGCTGCGGGCGGCGGTGGCAAACATGGCGCGGCACGTTGCGCCCGGCGGGCTGCTGATCATTGAGCCGTTTCTATTTACAGAGAACTTCACGCCTGGAAAAATCTCCCTGCAAACGGCGGAAGTGCCGGGGCTGTCCATCGCTCGGATGACCGTCAGCCGGACGGAAGGCGAAGCCGCCTACTTCTCCTTCAACTATCTGGTGGGAACCGAAGCGGGTGTGCAGTATTACGAAGAGGAGCATATCCTCGGAGTATTCACCCGGCAGGAGTATCAGGAGGCGCTGGAAGCGGCGTCCCTGGACGCCCGCTTTGACGACGAAGGGCTGATGGGACGCGGCTTGTTCGTGGGGGTGAAAAGATAGCCACGCCCACTGGCTAAGCCGGTCAGATCCGACGATGACCAGGGCGGTTAGTGGGCGAATTCCATCTCTTTGAAGTAGATGTGGATGGGCAGCTTGGCAAACCAGACTTCGTCGCCGTTGCGCAGCACATACGGCACGCGCGAACTCAGGCGCTGACCATTCAGAAATGTCCCGTTGCGGCTGTTCATATCGAGCAGCGAAAGGGTGTCTTCGGTGCGGTAGAGCGCGGCGTGAATGCGCGAAACGCCATGCTCAAACGCGCCGTAGCGGGTGAGATCAATATCCGCCTGCAGCGGTCCGCTGGTGTCGCGCCGCCCAATGGTGGCGGGCTTGGCATACGGCAGATAGACGCTCTCAGCATTCTGATCGTCAAAGACGAACAGACATTCATCGCTGATCGGCAGGTTGGACTGCTTGGCGCGCGCGAAGAATTCTTCAAGGGCGACATCGACGGGTTTAGTGCGCGGTGATGAGTCAGGATTTCCCTGCACAACGCGCTCGCCACAATTATCGCAGTACACTAATCCAGCACGATATTCCAGATCACAGTGAGGACAAACGGGCATCTTCAACTCCCGCGATTAGCGTCTTATGGAGTATGACTGCATTATAGCGGATGATCAATACTCGGAATTGTCAAGAACATATAAAAGACCATACTAGGCTGCTTACATATTTGAACAATATTAATAATTTAACAATTACTGAACACAACAAGGGTTGAAGCAGTCACACAGACGCACAGGAAAACTATCATGTCAAAACTCGATTCGTACTTCGCCCGCAAAGCTGACGCCATCGCGCAGCGTCAGGCTGATTTCCGGGCACACCCGGAGACGTCGCTTTTCACCCTGACGGCATCGGCAAAAGTTGCCGGAATTACCGGAGCGCGTCCGATACGTATGGGCGAAACCGTCCTGATCAGCGACTCCGGTCCCGGGCTTGCCGGTCATGCGCTCGGTCCAACCGCGCCCGAAATCCTGCTGGGGGCGCTGGCAAGCTGCCTGGTTCACACCTATCTGCTCCAGTCGGTGCTGCTGGCGATTCCAATCGATCAGGTCGAGGTCACCACTTCCGGCTCGCTGGATTACGCGCCGGTTGTTGGGCTGCCCGCCGACGAGCCTTCGCGGATGCGGGACGTGACCTACACGGCGCAGGTTGAAAGCGACGCCGCGCCCGAACAAATCGAGCAGCTTCACGCGGCGGTCGAAACCACCTGCCCGGTGCTGAACACGCTGCGCCTGCCGGTTGAGGTCACGCGAGTCT
The DNA here is from genome assembly GCA_030834905.1 of Aggregatilineales bacterium. Taxonomy (GTDB): domain Bacteria; phylum Chloroflexota; class Anaerolineae; order Aggregatilineales; family Phototrophicaceae; genus Flexifilum. The sequence goes on from JAUQWZ010000022.1 coordinate 74,805, forward strand.
AGGGGCGCGCGCTTGTGTGGGCAGTTCAATTCGCGCTACACTAGCGAACACTCTAACGAAGGGGATTACACATGACCGAGCCGATGTTGTCACGGCAGAAAATGCTCGACTTTATCGACCAGAAATGGCGCGTCTACCTGGATACGCTGGAAGCGTTGGGCGATGACCAGCTTCAGGCGTTCGCGCGGGAGCATGGCTACCCCAGCGCTAAAGAGCTTTTCGCCCACATCGCCGCCTGGTGGCGCGAAGGCTCGCGCCATGTGCGCGGGCTGATGGCGGGGCAGTCAGTATCCACCGATTACGACAACGACGACGAATTTAACGCCCGCATCATCGGGCACGTGCGGACGCGCACCTATGAGCAGGTGAAGGAAGATTTCGAGAGCGCCCGCATCGAAATCGCCGGGCTGGTGGCGGAACTGCCTGAGGTCGCGTTCGATAACCCGCAGATATACGATGAATTGGAAGGTGAGATCGTCGGGCATTACTACCAGCACGCGCCGCCCGGCGAAGAATCCGCCTGATCGGATAGCAAGGTATCAGCATTTGAAGCTGGTTGTTCGAGCGTCGTGGCGTTTCATACCCGACATGCCTGATATATACCAGAAGCTTTCAGGGAGAGAGTATGCTGTTGAAGTATTTCTATGATCAGGAGCTGGCGCAGGCGTCCTATCTGGTGGGATCGCCGGATACTGGCGAAGCGCTGGTCATCGATCCTGCCCGCCACGTCGAGCCATATTTGCAGGCGGCGCGGCAGGAAGGCTTGCGGATCACCCAGGTGACGGAGACTCACATCCACGCCGATTTTGTCAGCGGCAGCCGCGAACTGGCGGCGCGGACGGGCGCGCGTCTGTACCTGAGTGGCATGGGCGGCGAGGACTGGTCGTATGCCTTTGCCGACGACAACACGGTGCTGCTGCGCGACGGCGATCACTGGCTGCTGGGCGAAATTCGGATTGACGCGCTGCACACGCCGGGACATACCCCCGAACATCTCATCTTTCAGATTACCGACGCTGGCGCGAAGACGCCGATGGCGCTGTTCACCGGCGACTGCCTGTTCGTCGGTGATGTCGGGCGTCCCGATTTGCTCGAAACTGCCCTCGGCAGCCTCAACACCAGCGAAGCCGGGGCGCGGCAGCAGTTCAGGAATGTGCAGCGCTTCAAAACCATGCCCGATCATCTACAGGTGCTGCCGGGTCATGGGGCGGGCAGCGCCTGCGGCAAGGCGCTCGGCGCGGTGCCTTCGAGTACCATCGGCTATGAAAAGCTGGTTAATCCCGCCTTCCAGTTGGATGATGAAGATGCTTTCGTGGACTGGCTGCTGGAAGGGCAGCCGGAGACGCCGCGCTACTTCGCGCAGATGAAGCGCGTCAACCGTCAGGGAGCAGCGCTGCTGTCGGAACTGCGACCACCGCAGCCGCTGGAACGCTTCATTCTGCCGGAAGTGCAGAAAGACGGCGCGCTGGTGATCGACACCCGCAGCGCCGTTCTGTTCGGTCACGCCCATGTGCCAGGCACTCTGAATATTCCGCCCGACAGGCAGTTCAGCACCTACGCCGGTTGGTTCGTGGATTACACTGCGCCCACCTACCTGATCGCCAGCGACAGCCTCATCGACGATCTGGCGCGCCAGCTTCGCGCCATCGGAGTTGATCACATCCCCGGCTATTTTCCATCACAGCAGGTGGATGTGTCGCAGGCGCTGCCGACGATAGAGGCTCAGGCGGCAGCCCAGCGGCTTGAATCAGGGCGGGCGCTGCTGCTCGACGTGCGCTCGCGGAGCGAATATGACAGCCAGCACATTGAAGGCGCGCGCCATATTCATTACGGTAATCTGGTCGAACATATAGACGCGCTGCTGCCCGAACAGGATATCATCCTGTACTGCGCCAGCGGCACGCGCTCGCAGATCGCCGCCAGCCTGCTGCAAAGCTACGGCTTCAGCGGTGTCGCCAACATGCGCGGCGGCATTGAGGCATGGCGCAAAGCCGGACTGTCAGTAGTTGAAAGCTGAGTGGGTAACCGCCTCATGGCTCGTCGTGTGAGCCGGTAATGATCGACAGGGCGACGACGTTGAGATCGACCGGCTTGTTCAGTTCCGACGCCAGCCGGTCTTCGACGACGCCGACAAACTGCGGCGTCACCGGCGCAATCGAGCGCACCGTCGCCAGCACCGCGATGGTCTCGCCGTCGGTTACGTTTACGTCAACTATCTCGGCGGGCAAAAAGGCTTCCTGCAGCCGTTCCTCGATCAGACCGGCTGCGCCCTGCTGATTGCTGAGGGTAAGCAGCGCCGCCACCAGCGGCAGCGCCAGCACCATCACCAGCGCTACGGTTAGGTACTGCTGTTTGCGCGAGCGCTCGATTAAGCGGGGGCGCATCCCCATCCAGAAGAACACACCCCACACCGCCAGACTGATGCAGATGAAATTGGTCGTAAACAGCAGCGCCGCGCCCGTCGCCAGTTCGATATTTCGCACGCCAATCGCCAGCCCAATGGTGCAGATCGCCGGTTCCAGCGACGCCGAGATGGCGACGCCCGCCAGCGCGTCCGAAATATGCTTGCGGGCGGCAGCATAAGCGCCGACGAAGCCAGCGGCAAGCGCCACGGCGACATCGATTAACGTCGGGTGGCTCCAGTTTTGCATCTCGCCAGTCGGAGTCTTAAAGACAACCAGCTTGCCCATCAGAAACGCGACCACGAAGGCGATCAGCATCCCGACGCCGAGCGTGACCGTGGCGCGGCGCATGGTGCTGATATTGCCGGTCGTCAGCCCGGTGGCGAACGCCATGATCGGCGCGCGCAGCGGCGCGACCAGCATCGCGCCAATGATCAGGGTGGCGTTATTCAGCAGCAGCCCCGCCGTCGCGATTATGGCGGCGAGTGCCATCAGCAGCCAGTAATCGAGGTTGGGCGATGCCTGTTCTTCCGCCGTCCAGACCAGTTCTTCCTGTTCGGTATCGGTCAGCGTTGGTTTCAGCCAGCGCCAGCGCCGCTGGAGCCACGACAGCCGCGCGGCACGTCCATTTTCAACGCTCGTCGTCAGCAGCACCGGACCCTCGGCGCGTTCAAACAGCGGCGCTGAGAAGCTGCTGAACAGCCACCTGTCCAGCGTCACGTGATCGACAAAGCCAATGACGATCAGGTCGCTCGGCGTCACCTCGCTGAACAAACCTTCCAGGGGGTCGTCTTCGGGCACGATGATCCGGCGGACTTTCTGCGCGCCCGGTAAGTAGCGCAGCGCCCGGTCAATCTGCGCCCTGATTTCGCCGGCGGTATGCCCGGGACGCTGGACGCCGACGGCGATCATGTTCACGCCCGAATAACGCGCCAGCCGCAGCCCGACGCGGCAGGCAACCCGCGCGTGGTCGCTGTTGTCCACCGGCACGACCACCCGCTGGAAGTCGTTTGGCTGATGGGCGATCATCACGGCGCAGGGCGCTGCCGGGGCGACATTGCGGGCAATGGGATGATGCTCGTCGGCGCTGCTCGTCCCCATGATAATCAGATCCGCCTGCACTTCGCGGGCGACTTCGAGGATGCTGCGGGCGATGCTGCCAGAATGGCGCACCAGCAGTTCGGTGGCGGGGTATTCCCGCTGGAAGCGGTCAACGACGGTTTCGATCTCGTCCAGCAGGTCGCTCTGTTCTACGTCGTGTTCCAGCCGGACGAACAGGGCGATAATTCGCCCGACGCGCGAGTCGATTAGTCCGGCTGTCAGCCGCAGCAGAACCGGCGCGGTGTCAGGGTTGCCAACCGGAACGACGATGACGTTGAGATCATCGTTCGGCGGGATTCTGGCTGAACGTTCAGCCGCCAACGGGGACGACGACCGATGCGCCCGCTGCCGCTGGCGAAACGTAGATCCGGGCATCCAGTCCGGTTTCCTGCCGGTAAGCGGCGGTAACGCTTTCGATGAAGGCGGCTTCCACGTCGGCGCGAACCAACGCCACCGCGCAGCCGCCAAAGCCGCCGCCGGTCATGCGCGCGCCGTAGCAGCCAGCCTGACGCCGCGCGATTTCGACAATCGTATTGAGGGCGTCGTTGGTCACTTCAAAGTCGTCGCGCAGGCTGGTGTGACTGGCGTCCATCAACCTGCCAAAAGTGGTCGCGTCACCGGCGCGCATGGCGTCTGCCGCCTGAAGCGTGCGCTCATTTTCGGTGATCACGTGGCGGGCGCGCTTTGCCACCACCGGATCGAGCAGATCGGCGGCGGCTTCAAACTGCTGTAAGCTGACGTCGCGCAGGGCGGACACGTTGAAGAAACTGGCTGCCTGCTCACACTGCCTGCGACGTTCGTTATAAGCCGACGTCACCAGCTCGCGGCGGGTGGTGGTGTCCATGATCACCACTCGCGTATCGGGCGGCAGCGGCACCGGTTCCAGCGTCAGCCAGCGGCAGTCAATCAGCAGGGCGCGTCCTTCCACGCCCGCCGACGAAATCAACTGATCCATGATGCCGGATTTCATGCCGACCCACTCGTTTTCGGCGCGCTGGCAGATTTTCGCCATCTCGACCGCGTCCCACACATGCGACGAGAGTTCGGCGAAGGCGCGGGCGGTTGCCAGCTCAATGGCAGCCGACGACGACAGTCCAGCGCCAATCGGCACGTCGCCCGCCATGACGCCTTCCCAGCCGTTCAGCGTCCAGCCGGCTTCCTGCAGCGCCCAGGCGACGCCCTTCATGTATTCGACCCATTCGCCATGCCGCTGCGATTCCTGCGACATTTCGGCAGGCGAAAACTCGGCAACCTCATCGTAATCCAGTGAGTAGATGACCACATAGCTGTCATTGCGCGGGCGCAGCGCGATCCAGACGGCGCGGTCAATCGCCATCGGCAGCACGAAGCCGTCGTTGTAGTCGGTGTGCTCGCCGATCAGATTTACGCGCCCCGGCGCGCGCGCGATGATATCGGGCGGCGTTCCAAAGCGGTTCGCAAACTCCTGTGCCACATGTTCCTGCAGGCTCATTGACCGAAACTCCCCCACCAAGCCGCTTGCGGCGGCTGAATGATTCCATAGCCACTATCATTATGGTGTGTAATATACCATCAGCCGCCGTCGGTGTTCAATTTTCTTCATGCTTATAGTGTATGTCGGGCAGATCGCGCAGCCGCGCCGCCGCTTGTTCGGGCGTCAGATCGCGCTGCGCTTCCGCCAGCAGTTCGTAGCCGACCATGAATTTGCGCACCGTCGCCGAACGCAGCAGCGGCGGCAGGAAATGGGCGTGAAGCTGCCAGTGCTGGTGGTTTTCCGGCAGCAGATCGCCGGTTGGCGCGCCATGCCAGCCCATCGAATAGGGAAACGACGTCTCGAACAGGTTGTCATAGCGCGTCAGCAGACGTTTGAGAATGTCGGACAGCGCTTCACGCTGCGCGCCGTCGAGATCGGGCAGCCTCAGGACGTGACGGCGCGGCAGCAGCAGTATTTCAAAGGGCCAGATCGCCCAGAACGGCACCACTGCCAGCCAGTGTTCGTTCTGAACCACCGTCCGCGTCCCGCGTTCAGCTTCGGCGCTGGCGTAATCGACCAACAGCGGCGTTTTGACGCGCTGATAGTATTCACGCTGGTTTCGGTCTTCGGCGGCGGGCAAATTGGGCAGAAAGCTGCCCGCCCAGACCTGCCCGTGAGGGTGCGGGTTGGACGCGCCCATCGCCTCGCCCTTGTTCTCAAACACCTGCACCCAGCGGTAATCCGCGCCCAGTTCGGTGATCTGTTCCGCCCATACGTCCACCACGCGGCGGATGTCTGGCAGCGCCATTTCCGGCAGCGTCAGATCGTGGCGCGGCGAGAAGCAGATGACGCGGGATGTGCCGCGCGCGCTCTCCAGCTTCAGCAGCGGATTCGCCTCCGCGCTGTCAATCGGCGTCTCGGGGTCGCTTGGCGGGGTATCAGGCAGCAGCGCGGCGAAATCGTTGGTAAACACGAAGGTGCCGTCATAGTGCGGGTTGCGGACGCCGCCCGCCCGTTCGTTGCCGGGACACAGATAACACTTCGGATCATAGGCGGGGCGTTCGGCGGCGGTCAGGCGCTCGACCTGTCCCTGCCAGGGGCGCTTGGTGCGGTGCGGTGACACCAGTACATACTCGCCGGTCAGCGGGTTGAGGCGGCGGTGCGGGTGATCGGTCGGGTTAAACGACATGGGTACTTTCCTTAGCGCGTGTGATGATCTCGTTCAAAATGCCCTCACCCTAAAGCCCTCTCCCTAAATCCCTCTCCCTCAGGGCGAGGGACTTGCAGACAAAGACTCTGGTTTGCACCGGGAGTAAGGGCTGCCTGCTGGTAATTCACAAGATAATTACGGTTTTTCGTAGGAACACGACATCGTCGTGTCCGCCGTCTGGCTGCATTTCCCGGATGACGGTTGCCTTGCTGTCCGCTACTGGTACTGCGGCAGCCAGCCCTCATGGGCGGCGATCAGGTCATCGACCAGCGACCAGATCTGGTCGAGACTGAGTTCCGCCGCCGTGTGCGGGTCGAGCATTGCCGCGTGATAGATATGTTCGCGCCTGCCGGTCAGCGCCGCTTCGACGGTGAGCGCCTGCACGTTGATATTGGTCTGCATCAGCGCGGCAAGGTGCGGTGGCAGCGCGCCGATCTTCGTTGGCTGCAAGCCGTTTTTATCCACCAGACACGGCACTTCGACGCAGCAGCCTTCGGGCAGGTTGTCGATCAGCCCGTTGTTGGCGAAGTTGCCGTAAATGACACGCGGCTGTCCGGTTTCGAGGCTGTGGATGATGAGCGAGCCATATTCGTGACTGCGCCGGACTTCGATATCCGCGCCAGCTTCGAGTTCGGCGCGCTGTTTTTCCCAACCGGCGATCTGGTTTTCGCTGCGGCGAATGTACTCGTCGAGGGGGATGTTGAACTGCTCGATCAGATCCGGGCGGTCGCGTTTGATAAACCAGGGGACGTATTCGCTGAAGTGCTCGCTGCTTTCGGTCACGAAATAGCCCAACCGCTGGAACATCTCATAGCGCACGCGGTTCCAGTCGGGCACGCGCCCTTCTTCGACCACCTGGCGGATGCGCGGGTACAGGTTTTCGCCCTCGCGCTCAAAGCGCAGGTAAAACGCCATGTGATTGATGCCCGCGCACAGGTAGTTGATTTCGTCAATCGGGATGCCAATATCCTCTGCCAGTTGTTCCGCTGTCCCCTGCACGCTGTGGCACAGCCCGACCGTCTTAATGCTGGTTTCGCGGTTGATCGCCCAGCAGTTCATCGCCATCGGGTTGACGTATTGCAGGAAGGTCACGTCCGGGCAAAGCTGCTCCATCTCGTGGCACATATCCAGCAGCACCGGAATGGTGCGCAAGCCGCGCATAATGCCGCCGATGCCGAGCGTGTCGGCAATCGTCTGGCGCAGCCCATACTTCTTGGGGATTTCAAAGTCGGTGACTGTACCCGGCTTGTAGCCGCCGACCTGGATCATACAGATGGCGTAATCGGCATCTGCCAGCGCCCGGCGGCGGTCAGTAGTCGTTTCAATGGTCGGATGAGCGCCGAGCGCCTGGGCGACCTTGTGGGCGACAATTTCCGACGTGCGCAGCCGTTCGGCGTCGATATCGAACAGGGAAATGGTGGCGTTCTGGAGTTCGGGAAAACTTAAAATGTCGCCGAGCAGGTTCTTTGCGAAGACGGTGCTGCCAGCGCCAATGAACGTAATTCTGGGCATGATAATCCTCATGATTCAGGAACCTCGCCTGTTGGCTGACTACAGCGGGCGGCGAGGTAACGCGCTGACGCTCTTTTATAGCGCAGAATGAAGCAGTTAGCGAAGGAAAATCGAATGAAAACAGCGCATTTTTAGAGGCTGTCTGAACATTCGGAAGGGCATTAATAACGAAATGCGGGAAATGTAGGGACACGACACCGCCGTGTCCGTTTCGTGCTGCTAGGATAACGGATCGTGTGGCTCTGGGACTTCCGGCGCTGCGGTCTGTTCCTGTTTTTTGGGATCGCTGCGCCAGCTTTCAACGAAGATGATCAGCACGCCAAAGACGATGGCGTGATCGGCAAGGTTGGAGACGTTCGAGATCAGTCCGGGGATCTGGTAGTGGATGAAATCGATGACCGCGCCGTACTGAAGCCGGTCAAGCGCGTTGCCGAGCGCGCCGCCGCACACCAGACCAATCGCAAAACGCGACAGCACCGCTTCTTTGGGCATCCGGGGATAAAAGACGAGCATGGCGATGACGACCACGACGGCGATCACCAGGAAGATATCGCCCGCCTGCGGCAGAAAGCCAAACGCCGCCCCCTTGTTTTCGCTGTAGGTAAGCTGGAAGTAGGGCACCAGCGCTTCTATCGGGGCAAACGTCTGACCCACATACAGGCGCTCCATGATCAGGCGCTTGGTGAGCTGATCGACCAGCAGCACCGCGCCGATAATCAGCAGCAGCGGCAGCCATATCCTGAGCGTGCGAGCCATGAGTACTCCGAATAAAACATTGAGCGTCCAGCATTCTACCATAGGGCAGGCGGCGACTCGCAGTGGGAAAAGAAAAGACCCAACCCAAAGGCGCGAGGATGAAAAGAAAGGCGCTAAGGATTCTAAGTAATCCCCTTTGCGTCCTTCCTTAGTTCTTTGCGTCTTTGCGTTAAGTCTTTAGTCTTTAGTCGTTTCCGGCTGGCGGCAATACTACGCTGCTCTCCGTCTCGCGCAGGTAGCGGTCGAAGAAGCCGACGACGCTGCTTTCCCACAGCGCCGGGTCGCTGGCGAGCAAGCCGCTGTGTCCCGCTGAATCGAACCGAACCAACTGCCTGGGTTCTCCGGCGGCGTCATACAGCCGCTGGCTGTTTTCAGAGCCGATCAGCCGATCCTGCCCGCCATACATCAGCAGGACGGCGCGCGGCGCGATCCGGGCGATCTCGTCCACCGGGCGCACCTGCCCGATTCGCAAGCCGGTTTCCAGCTCACCGAAGAAGATTACCAGCGGGGCAAAGGGGAACGGCGGCAGCCCGGCGATCTGGCGCACACCGGCGGCGACGTTTTCCTCAATGCTGGTGAAGGCGGACTGCGCCACGACAGCGCGGAGTTCGGGCATCTGCGCCGCCGCCCGAATTGCCGTAATCGCGCCGAGCGATTCGCCAAATATGCCGATGTGATCGGGGTTGACCTCCGGCTGGATCAGCAGAAAATCCAGGGCGGCGCGGACGTCGCGCGGTTCGTAGTAACCCAGCGTGCTGAGTTCTCCGCCGCTTTCGCCGTGGCTGCGAAGATCGAGCAGCAGCGCGCCGTAACCGTGATCGTAGAGGACGGCAGCCTGTTGTAACAAAAGCTGGCGGTTGCCCCCCAGCCCGTGAAGGTAGATCACCACCGCGCCTGATTCAGCCGGTGCCATGTACCAGGCGGCGAGGTCGATGCCGTCGCTGGTCTGCAATCGCGCCGTTTGATAGTCGATGAATCCGGCGCTGTCCGGCTGCACCGTGATAGGCAGGCGGGGCGGATGCACCAGGATCATGGCGCGGCTGCGCGTCAGCAGCAATCCGGCTGCGGTGGTGAGGACAAGGATAACCACCAGTGCCGCCACAACCACGTTACGCACGCGATGACGTTTCATCAGGCAACTTTCGCAGCAGGAAATCGTGAATTTCCATGCTACAGGAAAACGTCAACTTGCACTACTCGACTCGCAAAATTGGCGCGGGTTAGCGTGGTGGGTTAAGAAAGAATGAGAGAGGGCGCAGCACGCCGCGCCCCTACGGGTGGTAATTTGTGACGCGGGATTAAGAGCGAACAAGAGAGGGCGCAGCACGCTGCGCCCCTACGGATGGCAATGTGTGACGTGGGGTTAGCGGACTGGCACGTTAAAGCGTTCGCCGCGCACCGTGACCCAGGGAGCAGCAATCCAGCCGACCTGATCGTTGTAACGCACCTGATACCACTGGTCGATCCCCGCCTGAACGGTGCGACCCACCAGCGAGGTTGGCGCGCCCCAGGGGATGCTGGCGATCTGCGGCGAGCGCGTGCTGGGACGCGCTCGCATATTCATGACTGCGCGCGGGATGGCGACGACGCCCAGTTCCGGCGGGTTGGCGAATTCGTCAAACACGCTGCCCTGAAGCGGCAGCGAATTGATGTCCACATTTAGCTGCAAGTAGCGACCGGATGCCCAACCGCGCCGTTCGCCCACCTGGAGCAGATACCAGTTATAGACGCCTTCGTCGCGGTTGCGTGCCAGCACCGGGTAGCTCTGCTGTCCTATCAGCGCGGTGATATAGCTGGCGCCAAGATAGGGACCGGTGCGCAGCGCCAAGCCGCGCACGCCGACCACCGTTGCTGATGGACCGGTATAGACGGCTGTCGGCGGCGGTGTCCCGAACGGAGTCACCACGACAACGCCTCCGGGCGGCGTGACGGTTCCGGTGCTGATGAGGAACCACTGAAACTGAAGTGCCGCCTGATCGACGTACTCGACATACTCGACGGTGATGGAGTGCGAACCCGCCGTCAGCGACTGTTGGAAGCGGTCGGTTGTCAGCACCCGCCCAACGAAACGGTCGAGCACCAGGACGTTGTCGATGTACACGCGCACGCCGTCGTCAGACGCGATGACGAACTCGTAAGTGCCCGGCGTGAACAACTGTACCGACGTGAAGCGGGCGGAGAAATTATCGGGCTGAACCAGTACGTTGGGGGAACCGGTGCCCCAGTTAAAGTTGATGCCGCTGGGTAGGGTTTCGGTATATGCCGCCGAGCCGGACAAATCGGCGTTGTTGAAGTACTGGGCTGTCCACCCCGCGCCCAAACCCGATTGTCCCAGCACCAGGGAAGTCAACGCGCCCATGAGCGCGATCAGCACTGCTAGTATGAGAGTGGAACGTCGATTCGGCATAGTCCCTCCGCGTGGTCGTCAAGCTCTCACCTAAATATAGCGCAAAAATCGGCTGGCGATATAGCAATGCTTGTTGATTCTTGCTATAATGGAAAACGTAATATGAAACCTTTGAGGCACTTCTTCGTATTAGGTAGTGAAGCACTTAACTTGAGAAGGAGCAAGAGGTCATGTCGGATAATCCGAACAACGAGCAGAATCAGGGTCGCCGGGCGTTCAATGAGGAACTGGAAGTGGCTGGCAACCAGTTGGTTGAGCGTGTACGTGAACTGATTGAAGAGGGCAATGTGCGCCGTTTGATCATCCGCAATCAGGATGGGCGTACCCTGCTCGAAATCCCGCTGACATTTGGCGTGGTTGCTGGCGGCGCGCTGCTGGTCTTCTACCCGCTGCTGGCAGGTCTGGCGGCGATTGGCGGTCTGGTGTCTCGCCTTCATATTGAAGTGGTGCGCGAAGAGACGGACGATCTGATGCACGACGTGAAGGAAAAGGTCGATGACGTGCGCGGTGAGCTGCGCTCTGCCGCTAAGGACGCCAGGAAAAATGTCGAAAACGTGCGCGACGAGCTGACCGGCGAATAATTCTTCGCCTGAACCGTCGGCGCAGTAACAGGCAGGGGCACGCGATGTGCTCCTGTTTTGTTTTCCGAGACAGCGGCGCGATGTGTTCCGCCCGCGCGCGTTTCAGCGGGCGAGGCAAGGGGTAAGGCAATGGGCGAGGCGTTGCCTCGCCCCTACGGGATAATTCCCCACTGTTTGTTGACATTATTTTAGATTTGGCTAAAATATATATTCAACCAAAGAAAATGATTTTTAGGACACCGGAACATGCAGCCATCGACGCCGAAAGGCTTTTCGCGCCGGAGATTCGTCGGTTTGGGACTCGGTGGCGCTGCCGCCCTGGTCGGAACGACGGTTTTGCAGGCGGCTCAGGCGCAGGCGAATACGCCAACGCCAACCCCTCACGACATGGGGGCAATGTCGCCCGATTCTGAAGGCGAGTATGACAGCCACACCGCGGCGATGCTGGTAGGCGCGGTTGATCACGAACGGAACGGCTTCGACCCGATGCAGATGCTGGTCGATTGGGACTATGGCAGCCAAACCGGCGCGGCTGAAAACGGCAGCGCGATTCGTGAGTATGACGTCAGCGCCGGGGATATCGAGATCGAAATTGCGCCGGGGCTGTTCTTTCCGGCGTGGGCATACAACGCGCGGGTGCCGGGTCCGACCATCCGCTGTGTCGAGGGCGATCATCTCCGCATCCACTTTGCCAATTACGGCAGCCATCCCCACACCATGCACTTTCACGGCTTTCATCCAGCCGAAATGGACGGCGTCTCCGGCGAGTATCGGGGCGCGGTCAATCCGGGCGACAGCTTCACCTACGCCTTTGACGCCGATCCGTTTGGCTGCCACCTGTACCATTGTCACGCGCAGCCGCTGAAACGACACATCCATAAGGGCATGTACGGCGCTTTCATCATCGATCCGCTTGAGGGGCGACCACCCGCGCGCGAACTGATGATGATCATGAACGCCTTCGACACCAATTTCGACGGCGGCAACGAAATCTACGCCGTGAACACCGTTGGGCACGAATTTATGCGCCGCCCAATTCCCATCAAGGTGGGCGAACTGGTGCGCATCTATCTGATCAACCTGGTGGAATTCGATCTGATCAACTCATTCCATCTGCACGCCCACTTTTTCGACTACTACGATACCGGCACCACGCTCCAACCCACCAGCCGGATGATCGACACCATCGCCCAGGTACAGGGGCAGCGCGGCATTCTGGAATTTCGCTCGCGCTATCCCGGACGGTATATGTTCCACGCTCACGTGAGCGAGTTCGCGGAACTGGGCTGGATGGGCTTCTTCAACGCCGTCCGACCAGAGGATTATGACGCCGCGCTGGCTGAGGTCGGGCTGGACGAGGAATGGGACTACAAATCGACCCATGGCAGCGCAGTTGAGCAGGAGGCATAGCATGTCCACCCAAACGACGACGCCCGAAATTTCGTCACCGGGTCGCCTCAGCGGCGCGGCGTGGGGACTGGCGCTGGTGCCGCTGATCCTGCTGGGACTGGTGCTGACGTATCTGGTCGTCACCGGCGGCGGCTTGACCGAGCTTTCGGGTCCGCCGGTCGAGCAGGTGGCTATCCAGCGCATCACCCTGCCCGAAGCGGGCATCATCCAGATCGAGATTGTGAACGACGGACCGCAGACGGTCACGCTGCCGCAGGTGCAGGTGGACGACGCCTACTATATGTTCACGGCGGAACCCTCGACGACTATTCCCCGGCTGGGTCGGGCAACTTTTACCGTCTATTACCCCTGGGTCGAGGAAGAAGCGCACGCCATCGCCTTAGTCAGCTCGCTGGGGACGGTCTTTGCAGGCGAAATTCCGGCTGCCGTCGAAACGCCAGCGCTGTCGCTGGGGCTGTTTTTGCAGTTTGGTCTGGTCGGGCTGTATGTGGGGATTGTGCCAATTACCCTGGGGCTGCTGTGGTATCCGTTCATGCGCCGCCTGAGCCGACAGGCAATGCAGTTTATCCTGTCGCTCACGGTTGGCTTGCTCATCTATCTGGCGGTGGGGACGTGGCTGGATGCGAATGAATTTGCCGCCGAACTGCCCGCGTTCTGGCAGGGCATCCCACTGGTGATCTTCGTTGCGCTGACGACGCTCGGCGCGCTGCTGGTTATCGGCAGGGTGCAAAGGGGGCGCGAAATCTCACCGCTCTCGATTGCCTATCGGATCGCGTTCGGCATCGGGCTGCACAACCTGGGCGAGGGGCTTGCCATCGGCGCGGCGTTCGCTTCGGGTGAAGCGGCGCTGGGGACGTTTCTGATCCTCGGCTTTACGCTGCACAATATCACCGAAGGGGTCGGCATCGCCGCGCCGATTGTGCGCCAGAATCCGGGCTGGCGGCATTTTGTGCTGCTGGTGCTGGTATCGGGCGCGCCAGCGATCATCGGGACGTGGATCGGGGGATTCGCCTTCAATCCAGTGCTGGCGACGCTGTTCCTCGCCATTGGCATCGGCGCGATCCTGCAAGTGGTGTGGGAAGTGGGCAAGCTGATGGCGCGTGACGCCGTCAAGTTCAGCCAACCGATCATCAACCGGGTGAGCTTAAGCGGCGTGGTTGCGGGCATTGCCATCATGTACGTCACCGCCTTCATGGTGAAGTTTTAGCTTTTCTGGACTCGTCCCCACCCTTTCCCCGCGAGGGTCTGAGGTGAGGACGCCCCTACAAAACCTTCCGTAATCAGCGGGCGAGGCACCGCCTCGCCCCTACGCGCCCGCCTTCTGTTTATGTTTGCGAAAAATCTCCACCTTGTTTGCGGCAACATTGCGCTATGATTATACTTGGATCAGGCAGACTTCCCGCCGTAATCCATATTGAACCGAAGACTGGATCGCCTTACAGGAGTTAAATCGTTGGCTAAGACACGAACTGAACAACTGGTAGCGCGCCTGCGCGATTTACAAGCCAGTTCGAGTGACGTTGAGGCTGCTGCCATCGTCAGCGTCGATGGTTTGAGCATCGCCTCCTCGCTGCCGGTTGGCACCGAAGAAGACCGCGTGAGCGCGATGTCTGCCGCGATGCTCTCCCTGGGTGAGCGAATTTCCTCTGAATTGGGGCGCGGGCTGCTGCAGCAGGTATTTGTGAAGGGTGAGAATGGTTATGTGATTCTCACGGCTGTCGGCGAAGAAGCGGTGCTGACGGTGCTGGCGCGTAAAGAAGCCAAGCTCGGCTTGATCTTCCTTGACGTGGCGCGCACAGTGCAGGATCTGGAGCAGCTTCTTTAGCGGAAGAAAGTCTCTCGTTCTGTGGTGAACCCAAGTACACACATCGACGCTCAACCCGCCGGGTTGTATTATCCTAATCGCTTCGCGCGTGCCTTCTTCTTCGCGCTTGAAGAAGTGATGGGCAAACATGGCTTCGATGCGACTCTGGGCATTGCCGGGCTGAGCCGTTTTATCGACGCCTTCCCGGATGAGTCGCTCGAACGCGCCATTGATTTTCGGGCGGTGGCGGCGCTGAACCTGGCGCTGGATGAAATGTATGGCACGCGCGGTGGGCGCGGCATGGCGCTGCGTTCCGGGCGGGCGTGGCTGGTGAAGGGTATGAACACCTTTGGCGCGCTCTCAGGGCTGAATGACCCGGCGTTCCGGGCGCTGCCGACAGAAGCGCGTGTCCGTTTGGCAGTTCAGGCGCTCGCCAGCATCTTTACCCACTTCAGCGATCAACAGTCCCGCTTTGACGAAACGGCAGCGGCATTTCGCCTGATCGTCGCCAACAGCCCGATGGTCTGGACGCGGGCAAACGATAAACCCGTCTGCCATCCGCTGGTGGGGCTGCTGCAAGAGACAGCGCGCTGGGCTTCCAATGGGCGCGATTATGCGGTGCGCGAAATCGAGTGCCGCGCCTGTGGGGATGAAGCCTGCGTCTTCGTGGTCAATAAAACGCCTCTTTAGCGAGATTCTATGTATGGACAAACCGAAAATCCTGATTGTTGAAGACGACATCGATCTTTCACACATGCTGTGTGCCTTCTTTCGCAGCCAGGATTATGACGTGCGCGCGGCTGTCTGGGGGCGGGATGCGCTCGCGATCAGCCGCGAGGAATCCCTCAGTCTGATCATGCTGGATATTCGCCTGCCAGACATGGATGGTTACGAGGTCTACCACCAGCTTCGTCAGAACCGCCACACGCAGGCGGTACCGATCATCTTCTTATCCGAAAAGCGTCACCGCGTCGAAATTCTGCATGGACTCGAACTCGGCGTGGTCGATTACATCGCCAAACCGTTTGATGTGCAGGAACTACGGCTGCGGGTGCGCAACGCCATTCTGCGCGCGTCTCAGCCAAATCTGACTAATCCGGTGACCAACCTGCCGGAGATGCCGCTGCTGGAAGAACGATTCATGGAAGTCACCGCCAGCAAACAGCCGTGGTCGCTGCTGGTCGTCTCGATTAAGGGGATGGATAAACTGCGCGAGCTGCGCGGCTTTGTCGCGGCGGATGAACTGTTTCGCGCCGTCGCGCTGATGGTCAGCAGCGCCATCCGCGACCGGGGCAACGACGGCGATCTGGTGACGCATTACCGCGCCGAAGACCTGATCATCCTCACCACGCCGGACAAAGTCGGACGGATGCGGGCGCTGATCGATTCGCGGGTGCGCCAGTCGCTGATGCACTTATACCGTCCGGTGGACGCGGACGGTTCCAGCGAGAGCCGCTACCTCAACATTGAAACCAGTATCGTCGAGCGCAGCCGCGAGCCTGATCTGGATATCGACGGACTGCGCGCCCGACTGACCGCCATCATCGGCGCTCCGGCGGTTGAAATAGGCGACGCCGCCGAGGGCAGCCGCTAATCTCCGCTTTGCGGCAGGCGTTCCAGCAGCCCTTCGGTCAGCGATTGGACGTAGATGTCCATTTCCCACTCAATGGCGACATCAGCTTCGCCAAGCGCCAGATCCATAAGCTGGACGCCGGTGTTACGGACGATGACAAACGGCGTTGCTTCATCGCGCTCGCCCATCATCAGTTCGGCGGCGGCGACAATGGTATCGGCGATGGCACGCCGCGTGACCTGCATCGGGTTGCCAAACAGGTCGGTCATGCCGCGCTCGTCCTGAATGGGCTTGAAACCCGCCATCGCCAGCGCCACGCCGGTTGTGCCCAACCTACCCGGCATCAGCCAGCTATCGGTCAGCACCACGCCCACGCCTGTATTCAGGCGCTGGCGCAGTTCACGGCGGATCGCCGCCGCCGATTCGTAGGGATATTCAGGAAACAGCACCGCGAAACCGTTGGGGATATTGGAGCGATCCAGCCCGGCGTTGGGCGAAAGGATGCCGTCTTTATACGTGAGCAGGAAGCCGGGAATGCCGCCAAAGACGTGATCCGCTTCCTGGAGCACCAGTTGAGCAATGCGCGGGTTCATCTGGTAGCGTTCGGCAACCGCTTCGGCTTCGGCGGTGACCTGGACATCGTCCAAACGGACAATGCGCCCTTCGCTGATGGCGACATATTTGCTGGAGATCGCCAGCACGTCGCCGTCCTCAAGGGTTTCTCCGCTGGATTGAAGGCTGTTTACCAGCGTGGCGTACAAATCAAACGCGCCCTGCTGGACGGGCGCTTCGACCGGAATAACGAGCAGTGGTTTACGTTTGGGCATGAGACAATCTCTCAATTTACACCAGACCAGGATCGTAGAATCCTATCACTCACGCCGCCTGCTGAATAGTGCCGAGTAGGGGTGGATTGAAATTTTACATGAGAGAATTGTAACAAACATCCATTTACAGCCGTCTGTTCGATTACAGTTACAGGAAAACGGGCAAATTATCACTGACCAGTTACAACACGGAGGGCTATTGATGTCTCGTACTGTACGGATTCTGCTGGGATTGGTTATTGTGGTCGCGCTTGCGGGCGCTGGTTTCCTGGCATACATCTCTGTGCGCGGAGGGTCAGGCGAAGCGAGTCGAGAAATCTCTGCGCCCGAACTAACAGCCGAAGCTGAAGGTGTTGTTTTCAACATTGTGCCTGAAGAATCACTGGTACGGTTCGAAATTAATGAGGTGCTGCGCGGTCAGCCAACCACGGTTGTTGGGCGAACCAACCAGGTTGCAGGGCAGGTGCTGGTGAACTTTGACAGCCCGGCGGCGGCGGAGCTTGGCATCATTCGTATCAACGTCCGCACCTTAGTGACGGATCAGGAATTCCGCAACCGCGCCATTCGCGGCGAGATTTTGCTCTCGGCGCGCGACGAATTTGAGTTTGGCGAATTCCAGCCCACGTCCATCAGCGGGCTGCCAGATGCGATCACCATGGGCGAGCCGATCAGCTTCCAGGTGACCGGCAATCTGGTGCTGCGCGGCGTGACCAATGAAGTGACCTTCGACGTGACGGTGACGCCAGTTTCGGAAACGCGGCTGGAAGGCAGCGCCTCGACGGTGGTGGATCGCACGCTGTATGGCATGGAAATCCCGGACGCGCCGGGCGTCGCTAATGTCGAAGAAGAAGTTGAACTGTACATCGACTTTGTAGCGACGGCGGCGTAATCACATGAGTGCCTACGATCTGGAAGGACTTCGGCGCGAGAAGGATCAGTTTTTAAGGCAGCATCCGCACTCGCCGCTGACGCAGGAGCAGCAGGACGTCTTCAGCGGCTTGAGCTATTACGAACCCAATCCGACGCTCGACCTGATGGTGGCGGTCGAGCCGGTGGATGACCAGCGCGAGATTATGATTGACACGACGACTGGCGAGAAGCGAACCTACACCCGTATGGGTCGCTTTTCGTTTGACGTGGACGGACAGGAAGCGGCGCTGACGATCTATGAATCGGATTTTGGATACTTCCTGCCCTTCGTGGATGCCAGCGCGGGTACAGAGACGTATCCCGCCGGGCGCTATCTGGAGCCGGACGAGCTGCCTGACGGACGCTTCCACGTCGATTTCAACCTTGCCTATAATCCGTTCTGCGCTTACAACCCCGGTTGGTCTTGTCCGATAACGCCCGCCGAGAATCGTCTGAGCGTAGCCATCACGGCGGGCGAGAAGAATCCGACTGGAGACTGGGTAGAGCATGGATGACATCGGAGGCTAAATAGAGCGTGATCGACACTTGATTGTCTCGATCCACATCGACGCGGCTAATTAATGCCATCACAAGTTGTTCTAGTTCCTGGCGTGACAATTCTCCTAAGCCACTAGCCGAAACTTATCCAACAGAATGAGCCGATTTGGGTGAAGCAGAGTGTTCTGGTTCTGGATAGCTTCATCGACCGACTGCTGCAAGCTGGTCAGGGAACGGTGCAGATGGTTGGCAACCGCCAAGTTTTT
>JAUQWZ010000023.1 GCA_030834905.1 Aggregatilineales bacterium
AGCAATCCGTGCCGAAGCCCGTATTGCCGAATTCATTTCTCTTACCCAAACTTCAATTCTGCACGCACTGTTCTGTTGTTAAGCTGCCCCCCTGTCGCCAGGGACGTACATCATACATCCCCGCTTTCCCCTAGTCAAGGGTCACCGAAGGGGAACTATCGAGAATCTGATACAACAAAATACACACGTTTCCAACCTGACTGTATCCTCACGCTAACGATTGGGAGCCGCCAGACGGGCGCGTTATACTTGTCCCTCAACAGCGAAAACGAGTGTCCTGAGCCTTTTATACAGAGAGGAACGACCGATGCCAGGTGAGATTATCTCTACCGCTTCGCCCGCAGGACAGGCGCTTGACAGCCTGAGCGCCAACGAGTTTGCCGTCGAACTCGAAAACGAGCGCGCCGCCGGTATCTTTCGTGTATCAGGCTTGACGACCTTCAAGCTGGATGTGAAGCCTGCCCAAACCAAGATCGCGCGCGAGCCGTTCAAAATCATCAAGATCGTCCAGCGCGATCCGAATCTGCCATTTAACCGCTGGGTGCGGGAGACAATTCAGGCGAAAGACGATATCGTGCGCCCGCAGCGGGTGCTGGAGATCGTCGCGCTGGATGATGGCACCGAGACGCGCCGCTGGAAAGTGACCGGCGCGTGGATCAGCGAAATCAGCTATTCCGATTTTGACACCGGCTCCAGCGAGCTGGTGCAGGAAACCCTGATCATTCACTATGACAGCATCGAAGAGTCGTGGATAGGCGCGTAAGCCGCAGGCGAGACGGGGGCGGTCAGTTAATTCACCCAATTACCTGAGCCGCCCCACAGTTTGCCCCTTCTAGTTCCCCAGACTGCCGCTTTCCAACTCATCAATTGTCCGTATGAGCAAAGCCACCGCTTCACCGAGCGTCTCGTGATTGAAGACGAAGCGCGCGCCAGCGGTGGCGTAAAGATCCGGCAGACCTTTCGTGCCGCCGAGCGCCAGCGCGTCGAGATACGCCCGCAGCGCGCGCGGCTGATCGCGAAGCATGTTCGCCCAGACCTGCACCGAACCAAGCTGCGCCATGCCGTATTCGACATAATAGAACGGATAGCGGTGGATGTGCAGCTTGCGATGCCAGCCGGTCTTCATGGCGTCATCCAAGCCGCCCCAGTCCTCGCCGGGCATGAACCGCGCCCACAGGTCTGCCCATGCCGCGTCACAGTTATTCGGATCGGCTGCCGCGTCGATATGGGTGTAGACCCAGTGCTGGAAGGCATCGACCACCGCCATGTAGGGCCAGAAGTGGATGATCTTCTCCAGATGGGCGATGCGGGCGCGGGCGGTGTCTTCCGGTGAGTAATATTCGGTCCAGAAAGGCGTGGTCAGCAGTTCCATCGCCATCGAAGCGACCTCGTTGAACTCGGCTGTGACGGCGCGCTGCATGGCGTAGGGCAGCTTGAACTTCTCGAAGGCATGGAAAGCGTGTCCTGCCTCGTGAACCAGCGTCCGCACGTCGCCATGCACGCCGACAGCATTCATGAAGATGAAGGGCGTCCCGGCGATGGGGAAGCCGGTGCAGTAGCCGCCGGGTCCCTTGTTCTTGCGGTTGTCGAGGTCGAGCAGGTCGTGCTCGCGCATGATGCCAAAATACCGGGCAAGCTGCGGGCTAAGCTTGCTGAAGATGGCGGCGGTATCATCCTCGAATTCGTCAATCGTATCAAACGGGCGCAGCGCGGGCAGACCGGACGGATCGACACTGGTATCCCACGGGCGCATCGTTTCGACGCCTAAGTGCTGGCGCTGGCGTTCGTAGAGCGCCGTCGCTGCCGGGACGACTACATCCTCAATCGCCTGATGAAAGCCCAGGCAGTCGTCGGGCGTGTAATCGAAGCGCAGCCGATTCTTCCAGGCGTAGGCGCGGTAATCCGGCAGTCCGGCATTGCTCGCCAACTGCCGCCGCAGCGGGACGAACTGCCGCCACAGGTCATTGATGGCATCGCGATCCGCCAACTGGCGCTCGATTGCCAGCCGCCATGCCCGTTCGCGCTTGTCCCGATCCGCGTCCTGAAGCACGGGATTGAGCGCGGTGATGGTCTTTTCCTCGCCTTCCCAGAGCACCGTTTGCGCGCCAAGAATCTTGTTGTACTTCAGCCCAAGCTTCTGTTCCTCGGTTTGCAGCGGCAGATTTTCGTCGCGGAACAGCTCGACTTCGGCGCGTATGTTGCGCAGCGGCACGCTGAAATTTTCCGGCTCCAGCCCGCTGTCAATCAGCTTCTGGCGCAGCGTATTGGCGGCGGCGTTGGCTTTGGGCTGAATGTGTTCGACATAGGCATGAAAGCGCTGCTCGGCTGTCTGATCGGCGGTGTTGCGGGTGGTGGCGACGTACAGCCGCGTGCCCACTTCGCCCAGCACGTCGCCTGCCAGCGTCAGGTCTTTCAGCCATTCGTCAACAGTTTGCGCCGTCAGCGGGCGGTTGAGCAGTTCATCAAAAACCGGCTCAAACTCCGCCCACGAGTCCGCCGTCCACAGGGTCTGTAACAGGTCTTCTACAGGTCGAAAGGTGGCGCTCAACATGGAGAATCCTCTTTCCACATGGGTTCATTGGGATAGTTATAGCGCGTTCAACGCTCATTTAAAAAAAGTTGAATCGTTCAGTCAAAGCCAAACGGCGGGCGGGGGACGCGCTCCGGCGGGTCGAAATCGTAGTAGACGCGGTAAGCGCCGATCTGCGCCGTGTCGTAAGCAACTCCGGCGTCGGCAAACAGCGCTTCGAGGGCGGCTTCGACCTTGGCTACGTTGGCGGTGATGAAGGCGACTCGCTCGGCGGCGTCTGAAGCGGCGCGGTAAGGCAGGTAGCGTTCGTAGAACGGCGTATAGCTCAAATCAGGTTTTTCGGGCAGCGTGGCGCTGTACATCATCTGTTCGGCGCTCAAAAATGCCAGCCGGAAAGAAATCCAGTAGTTGGTATAGCCGTTGTAAAGCTGGTGCTCGTCCAAAAAGGCGATCAGCGCGTCGTCATGGTCATGGGGGATATGGTTGATCAGGTTGAACTGGGTCGTCAGTCCGGGCGGATTGGTCGCGGCGGCGCTGATCTGCCCGGCGGCAAAGTACGCCAGCACCAGACCAACGACGGCAGCCTGGAGCGCCGCCCGCCGGATAGACGCGACCAGCGTTCCGAGGACGATGCCCAGCGGCAGCGCCAGCGGCAGAAAATAGCGCCCGGTCGGATCATTGCTGAAACGGGTGGCGACAAACAGCAGGCAGAACCCGCCGATCATACTCAGGATCAGCAGCCGCGCGTCCGGCTTCAAAACGGGCAAGCCGTCGCTGGCAGCCGGACGACGAATCAGCCGAACCAGCGCGGCGGCGAAGATGAAGATGACCACTGCGCCAAACAGGGGCGCGAAAAACACCGGCGACCAGGGAAAGCGCATCCCGATCAGGCTTGGCAGACCGAGGAAGAACAGCCCGATCAGGCGCTCGCCCAGCGGCAGGTTGATAGCGTAAGTTCCGGCGAAACTGCTGCCTTCCATCGAATCGAAATAGAAGCGCAGCGGGGCAAAATCGTTCTCGAAGGCGAAGACCCACCAGGGGGCGCTGCCGATGAAGAAACCGAGCAGGGCGGCGGCGATGCCTGTCAGCATGGGTTGTAAGGATGTTCTGAAACTCCCACCCGGCGCTTCCACCATGCTTTTCGGGATCAACAGACCCACCGGCACGACGTAAGCGATGATCAGTCCGTTTGTCCACCAGCCCAGCCCGGCGCAGATTCCCAGCAGCAGCCAGCGCCACCACGAGCGTCGGTGTTGGTGGGTGACGTCATAACCCAACAGCAGCAGCAGATTGCCGAGCAGCAGGGTTTCGTTGTAGCCGCCGAGGGTGGCGGTGGTGTAGGTTGCCAGCACCACCGGCGGCACTGCCAGCACCAGCCCGGCGACCACTGCTACCGTCACCCGACCGGACAGCCGCCAGCCGACGACGAAGCCGCTGGCGACCACCACCAGATACAGCGCCGACTGCACCAGCCGGATGGCGGTCACCGACTGTCCCAACAGCGCGAAACCGACCGCGACCACCCAGGCGTCGAGGCTGCCCATATATGCCTGACCATAGAAGAAGACCGGGCGTTCGCCCTGTAGGATGTGCCGCGCCATCAGCGCGACGACGGCTTCGTCGGAATGAAACGAGACGGTCTTAGTCAGCAGCAGCAGAACTCGCGCCAGCAGCGCCAGCGCCAGCACGACCCCTAAACCGATCCACAGCGATTTCGTCTTCGTCATCCCGCCATCCCAGCGTTTCACGGCGCACCACTGCCATCATAGCATCGAGCCAGGCGGGGTGATCGTTCAGACTGGGCACAATCAAGCGCTGTCAATGAGGTTGGGCTAACTGGCTCTCACCGACGCGACGACCTGTTCAACCTGGACGCTGAACTGATCCCACTGGCTGACGGGCGCGCTGCCCGCGAGGGTGAGTCTTCGCGTGCCGATGGCGGCTTCGCGCTGGATAGTCTGGAATTCCTCACCGGCGCAGTCGGGCGAGGTGATCGGTTCTATGCTGCCGACAGCAGCCAGAATGATTGAACAGTTGTCGGGTGAGACGAAGGTGATCGTCGGCGGCAGGTCTGCCTGCCCGGTGACAATCCGCCAGCCATCGGGAAATTGCAGTGTGTAGCCGTCGCCCGTGAACGTATTCCCGGTGATAACCACTGCCGGACCGGGAGTATAGCGCAGGTGTTCGGGCGCGGCGGCGGGAGCGCAGGCGGCAAATAACGCGCACAGCAGGATTACCGGAGCTATCCGCTTAAAATCCCTCTCCATGAGAGTCAAGGATTTTGGATGATGGCTTTCTGGATGCCCTCTCATGGCACGCGGTTGGGCGCGTCCGGGTTGGCTGCCATGCCGCGCGAGGCAGCGTCGCCGCACGAGATGAAGCCCGCCCATTCGCTCACGCGCCACTCGCCGGCAGCGCCCTGCTCGACCCGGTTATAGATGCAGACGCCGCTGCCGCCTTCAGCCTGTTCGTAAGTGGCGATCAGATCGACGTTCCAGGCAGCGCCATCGGGCGCGGCGCGGCGGTAGACGACATTCAGAAAGCCGCCCCATTCCGCTGGAATGTAGCTGGCGATACAGGCGGAAACATCCCCATCGGGGCAGTTTTCGGTCACGTATGCCTGTAAATCATCATCAAGCAGCGCGTAGGCAGCTATCCCGTCGCCGCTGGAGGCGGCTTTGGTGAACGCCACCGCCGCCGCGAACGCCGGGTTCAGTTCTTCGGGCGTGAGGGCTGCCGTGACCACAACAATGAGAGCCAGCGCCAGCACCACTGCCAGCGCGATCCAGAGGAGTCGTTGAGTGTGTTTAGTCTTCATAGGGGCGCATTATAGCGCCAGATGGGAGACTTGTTGAGGGCGCTATATTCCGATACGCTCTATACTGGCTAACCTATCATGTTCGGTGTTTCGATGACTCGATCTGATTTCCTCATTTCTCCTTATGGCGGTTCGCTGGTCGATCTGCGTGTTCCCTCGGAAGCGCTGGCGGCGCGCCGGGACTACGCCTACAAACTGCCGTCAATTCAGCTTTCACATCGCGCCGTATGCGATCTGGAACTGCTGGCAACCGGCGCTTTCTCGCCGCTGGATCGCTTCATGGGGCAAGCCGACTTCCAGCGCGTAATCGACGAGATGCGCCTGGCAGATGGCACTTTGTTTCCCATCCCGATCACGCTGCCGGTGCCGCCGGACGCGAACTCGCATCTGGATTCGGACATTGCCCTGCGCGACGAGCAAAACAACCTGCTTGCCATCATGACGATTGAGGAAATCTACCCCTGGGATCGGGATGAAGTAGCGCGGAAGGTGCTGGGGACACTCGACATCCGCCACCCGCTGGTGGTCGAGATGGCGCGCTGGGGCAGGATGAACCTCTCTGGCAGCCTTGAAGTGCTGGCGCTGCCCAGGCATTATGATTTCCAGGAACTGCGGCTGACGCCGGAACAGACGCGCCGGGCGCTGGAACGACTGGGGCATCCCAACGTGGTCGCGTTCCAGACGCGCAATCCGCTGCACCGCGTCCACGAGGAACTGACCAAACGTGCCGCCGCCGAGATTGACGGCACGCTGCTGCTGCATCCCAGCGTCGGCATGACCAAGCCGGGCGACGTCGATCATTACACCCGCGTGCGCACCTACCGGGCGCTGATCAACAACTACTATGAGCGCGGGCGGGTAATGCTGTCGCTGCTGCCGCTGGCGATGCGCATGGCGGGACCGCGCGAAGCGCTTTGGCACGCCATTATCCGCCGCAACCACGGTGTCAACCATTTCATCGTTGGGCGCGATCATGCCAGCCCCGGGTTGGATTCGACTGGCAAGCCGTTCTATGGACCCTACGACGCTCAGGAACTGCTGGAGCGTCACAGCGAGGAAATTGGCGTCAGGCTGGTGCCGTTCCACGAATTTGTCTACCTGCCGGACGAGAATCGTTACGAGCAGGTGTCGAAGATTCAGCCGGGTACGCGCACCGCATCCATCTCCGGCACCCAGGTGCGCGACGACTACCTGAACCAGGGACGGCTGCTGCCAGCGTGGTTCACCCGCCCCGAAGTGGCGGAAATTCTGGCGGAAGCATACCCGCCGCGCCACCGTCAGGGGGTCTGCGTCTGGTTCACCGGCTTGAGTGGATCGGGCAAATCGACCACCGCCGAGGTGTTGGAACTGCTGCTGCTGGAATATGGACGCCGCGCCACAGTTCTGGATGGCGATGTCGTGCGCACCCATCTATCGAAAGGGCTGGGCTTCAGCAAGGAAGACCGCGATACCAACATCCGGCGTATCGGCTACGTGGCGGCGGAACTGGCGCGGCAGGGCGGGCTGGTGATCTGCGCGGCGGTCAGCCCCTACCGGACGATCCGCGAGGAAGTGCGCTCGATGGTGGGCGAAGACCAGTTTGTCGAGGTGTTCGTCAATACCCCGCTGGACGAATGCGAACGGCGCGATACCAAAGGCATGTACGCCAAAGCGCGGCGCGGAGAAATCAAAGCCTTCACCGGCATTGACGATCCTTACGAGGCACCGCTGAATGCCGAAATCGTACTCGACACGCTCGCGAACACGCCTGAATCAAACGCTCGCCGCATCATCGACTATCTGGCGAGCGCGGGCTTCCTGCGCATGTTGGAGCAGGTGTCGTTTGTGTAGAGGGCGTTACTCCTCGTCCATCAGATCGCTGCCGCGCCGGATGATGCGGCTTCCGAAGCGCTCGCGCAGGTCGTCGAGCGCTGCTTCCAGCTTTTCACGCTCCGGTGACAGCGCTGTCTGTTCCCACAAGCCTAACTGCTGGCTGGCTTCACGGAAGCTGCTGACGCCAACGCCGATCAGCCGCACCGGTCTGCCATCCGTCCAGTTGCGCTCGAACAGTTCCAGAGCCGCGCCGTGAATGACGTCGTCGTGGTTGGTCGGCTGTTCCAGCGTGATCTGCCGGGTGAGGGTGGTGAAATCTTCCCAGCGCAGCTTGAGCTTGACGGTGCTGCCGGTAAGCTGATCGCGGCGCAGTTTCCTGCCGACTTCTTCGGAAAGCTGGCGCAGCGTGCGCCGCAGCGCCTGCCCGTCGCGCACATCGCGGCTGAAGGTCACCTCTTTGCTGACCGATTTTGTCTCGCTCTCCGGCTCTACCGGGCTGTCGTCAATCCCGCGCGAGCGCTTTGAGAGATCAGCGCCATGCTTGCCAAAACGCTGCGTCAGGTCAATTTCGCGCCAGTGTGCCAGATCGCCAATGGTGCGGATGCCCAACCGCGCCAGCGCTTCGCCGGTTTTGGGTCCCACGCCCCATAATTCGCGCGCTGGCATCGGTGCGAGGAAGGCGGCTTCTTGCCCTGGCGGCACGACGTGGATGGCGTTTGGCGGCGCGTCGCGGGTTGCCCCGGCTTTGCCGACGTTGTTGGCGATCTTCGCCACCAGCTTGTTGGTCGCCACGCCCAGCGAGCAGGGCAAGCCAAGTTCCTGGCGAATGGTCGCCTGTAAACGCCGCGCCAGCGTTTCGCCGTCTTCGCGGCGCATGGTCACGTCCAGAAAGGCTTCGTCAATCGAGATTTGTTCGACCAGCGGCGTGAGATTATGCAGGCGCTGCATCACTTTCTCAGAAGCGGCGCGGTACTGGTCAAAATGCGGCGGCACGATCAGCAGATCGCGGCACAGGCGAACGGCGCGCGCCATCGGCATTGCCGAGTGAATGCCATAAGTCCGCGCGGCGTAGGAACACGACGCGACCACGCCGCGCTGGTCGGGCTGCCCACCAACGGCGAACGGCTTGCCGATCAGCGCCGGATCATGCTGCTCTTCAACGGCACAGAAAAACGCATCGAGATCGAGGTGAAGGATGGTTCGCGGCATAGCGGTCACATGTATCTGTATCGCCATCATAGCACGAATTTTCGATTGTGAGGGGTGATGTGGGGACGACTCGCCGAGCCGCCCCTACGCTTCTTTTTTCGCCTCGAAGCGCAGCGGGCGCATCCCGTTGAGGGTGACCAGCAGCGACGTGCCCACGTCCGCCAGAACCGCCGCCCAGAGTGCCGTCGCGCCGAACAGCGCCAGCACCAGGAACAGCGCCTTGATGCCAAAGCTGATCGCGACGTTCTGCTTGATCAGGAAGCGGGCGAAGCGCGAGAGGCGAACGGCAAACGGAAGCTGGTTGAGATCGTCCGCCATTAGCGCGACGTCGGCGGTTTCGAGCGCCTGCGCGCTGCCAGCGCCGCCCATAGCGATGCCCACATCGGCGGCTGCCAGCGCCGGTGTATCGTTGATGCCGTCGCCGACCATCGCCACCGCGCCAAATTTCGCCTGCAATTCGCGCAGCGCTGCCAGCTTGTCGGCAGGCAGCAGTTCGGCGCGTACTTCATCCACCCCGACCAGCTCGCCAATGGCGCTGGCAACGGCGGCATTGTCTCCGGTGAGCATCACCGTGTGCTGTCCCAGCGCGTGGAGCGCGCTCACGACTCCGGCGCTCTCGGGGCGCGCTTCGTCGGCGACGGCGATAAAACCGCGCACGCGGTCGCCGTCGCACAGCATCATGGCGGTTTGCCCGCGGGCTTCTACGTCCTGCACAAGCTGGCAGAACTGCGGGCTGTGCGGGTGTTCGGCGTCAAACAGGCTGTGGCTGCCGATGGTGACCAGCTTATCCCGCAGGTGTCCCTGCACGCCGAGTCCGGCAAGCGATTCGACCGCTTTCGCCGGGACATAGACTTCGCTCAAGCCGCGCGACTGCGCTGCGTCGGTGACTGCGCGCGCCAGTGGATGAGCGCTGCGTCGTTCGACAGCCGAGGCAAGCGCCAGCACGTCGTCGCAGTAGGCACAGGGTTTGCCGTCGTCGCAGTCTACCGAGCGCACCTCGGTCACAACCGGCTTGCCGTGTGTCAGCGTGCCGGTCTTGTCGAAGGCGAAGGCGTGGACGCGCCCCAGCATTTCCAGATGCGCCCCGCCTTTGATGAGCACGCCGTTTCGCGCTGCCGCCGTGATGGCGCTGATGACCGTGACCGGCGTGCTGATGACCAGCGCGCACGGGCAGGCGATCACCAGCAGCGACAGCGCTCGATACAGCCAGCCATGCGTGCCGTCAGCCGTATCGTAAAAAGGCGCGTTTAGCAGCAGCGGTGGCACTATGGCGATCACTGCCGCGATCAGCACCACCGCCGGGGTATACACGCGGGCGAACTGGTCGATCAGCCGCTGGCTTGGGGCGCGGGCGCTCTGCGCTTCCTCGACCATGCGAATGATGCGCTGGATAGTGTTATCCGCCGCCGTCCGCGTGACTTCGATTTCGAGCGCGCCGCTGCCGTTGATGCTGCCAGCGAACACGTCGCTGCCGCCCAACTTATGGACGGGCACGCTTTCGCCGGTGACGGGCGATTGATCGACGCCGCTTTCGCCGCGCCGCACGATGCCGTCCATCGAGATGCGTTCGCCCGGCTTGACCAGAATCGTCTCGCCAACCGCCAGCGCCTCGACTGGAACATCTTCCTCGCGCCCGCTGATAAGGCGTATTGCCCGCGCCGGAGCCAGCGACATCAGGCTGCGGATGCTCTGCCGGGCGCGGTCGGTGGTGTAGCCTTCGAGCGCCTCGCCGACGGCAAACAGAAAGACGACGGCTGCCGCTTCCAGCGTTTCGTCGATGAGAATCGCGCCGGCAGCGGCAATGGTCATCAGCAGATTGATGTTGAAATCGCGGTTGATCCATAACGCCCGGACGCCGCTGACGGCGACCGGATAGAGCGCCACCAGCGTGGCGGCGATATAGATGACGGTGACCAGCGTCTCGTTCAGACCGAGCAGCGCGGCGAGCACGCCGATCAGGATGAATACGCCGCCCGTGACTGCCAGCCGGGTGTTGGTTTGTTCGAGCAGGTAGCCGATAAAACCGATGACGCCGCCCGGCGGCTGTTCAGTCGGGATGGCGCGGCGAGCCGCCTCCGGCTTGACTTCGTCCTCAAGGCGGTAGCCGAGCGCTTCGACGCGCTGGCGCAGGACAGCATTCGTAAGGTCGCCATCAAATGTCAGCGTGGCGCTGGCAAGATCAACCGACGCGGTTAATACACCCGGCAGTCGGCTGACGCCTTTTTCAATTGTTTGCGCGCAGTGGGCGCAGTCCATGCCGCCAATGCGATAGGTGTGTTCCATCCTGGTGACCCACAGTGATAGCTGAAAAGATACGTCGTATCAATATATGAGCCGTCACGCATATATTAAGTAGATTATACGCTGAGTCAGGGGATAGGTCAATCGGGGTATGGGGCAAGGCGTGCCTGCCCCATAGCATCCGTGTCATTACGTCGGAGATTGCAGCCCTTCGGCGAGTTGGGTGTGCAGACGCAGTTCGGCGCGTCGGCGCTTGTAGCCGCTGGGCGTAGGCGGTGGGTTGTCTCGATAATAGGTGACGATCTTCTCTAAATAGGTTTTGACCGGCGTATAGGTCATGCCCAGTTCGGTCTTGCTGAGGGTATTATCCAGTTCCGACATCCAGCGCTCGCTGAAGGGCGAGCAGTCAGGCAGAAAGCCGTTGGCTTCGAGCAGATCGCGCTTGACCCGTACCAACCGGGCTTCAACGCCCATCACGTTCCCCAGCAGGCTGAGGAAATCGTCCAGCAGCAGCGTTTCATCCTGAGAGATGTTATAGGCGCTGCCTTTCCCCAGTCCCGTCTCCAGCAGCAGCAGGATGGCGCGGGTGACGTCATCGGCATAGATGTGGCGCAGGGGATAGTTGGGCGTTGACGGCGCGAGGATGGGACCGCCATCTTTCAGGCGCAGGATGTAGGCGTACAGACGTTTGAAATGATCGCGTTCGCTGTTGACCATCGGCAGGCGCAGCGACGTATACGGGAAGCCGTGTGCTTCCCAGGCGGCGTGCAAGTGGTCTTCGACCTGACGCTTCTCCATGCCATACTGCCATTCCTCATAGCCAAAGGTGTTGGGTTTGGGGGCGGGCATCACCCGTCCGGCGTAGTTGGCTTCAGTGAAGGGGCGCGCCAGGTTTTCACGAACCAGATACACCTGACCGGTGCTGAGGAAGATATAGCGCCCAACATGATCCCTGAAGATATTGACCGCTGCTTCGGCTTCCACGCCCTTGTAGATCGAATTATCGACCACAGCGTCAAACGAGCGCCCTTTGACAGCGCCCGCCAACTGTTCTGTCTCGGAACGATCACCATGCAGACGTTCCACTTCAGGGGGAAGCTCATCGCGCGTGATGCCGCGATTGAACGTGGTAACGTGATGTCCGAGCTTCAGCAGTGCATAAACCAGATTATGCCCAAGATTCCGAGTGCCACCGATAACCAGGATGTTCATAACAGCACATGAGGCGCGTTCTCACACGAACGCGCCTTCTCCTTTCAACTCATTGCCGCCTAAGGATAGCCGGGTTGTGCTGTCATTTTGGTTTGGTACCAGTGGCAGCACAACCTAAAGGTATTTTTACACCTAAAACGAACTTTATCCCCAATGACTGATCTTATGTATTCAAATCAATAGTAATTCGTGATCTGCGCTCTCCTTGACAGCCTTTGATGGTTTACAGGATGTTTTTGATCATACACGCTGTTTGCAGGAACGTAACGGGTTAGTTTTTGCGTTTCTGCTGTCGCATAACGTGATTGTCCCCTGAATGAGGGACATTAAGCGCTGCTGCTGGCGCGAGCTTTTTCGCGGAGCGCTGGCAGGGTGAACGCCATCGTCAGTCCAATCGAGATGGCAAACAGCAGGTTGATCGTCCACGCGCCGCCGACGGCAATTCCTGAGGCTGTCAGGTCACCCGGCGACCAGCCGAGAAACGGGTTGGCGAGCGCCTGATGCGTCATCAGCGCAATGCCCACCGGCAGCGCCACGACCAGCGCCACAACCTTGACGCTGAAAGCGGCGCGCATCATACCAAAGGCGCGGTACAGCGGACCAAAGACGCCGCCAACCGTCGTCATCGCGCCGTACAGCGTCAGCGCCACCAGCACCGGGATGGCTGGCGACCATTTCGCCCCGAACAGCAGCGGAATCGCCAGCGGCGTCAGCAGCGCCATCAGCCCGTAGAAGACCACGCCGCCCAGCGCCAGCACGCCAACCACCCGCCTGAAGCTGCGCCACAGCGCCGCGAAATCGCCCCGCCCGACCATCTGCGGCACGACCGCCTGCATATTCTCGAACACCGCCGACGTCAGCACGCTTGCCTGGGCGATGCCGGTCAGCGCCAGCGTCAGATAACCGACCGCCCGCGCGCCGCCGATCATGCCGACGAGGAAGATGGGAATCTGGGTATACAGATTGGAGAGATTTTTGTCGAGCGCGTTGGCGACGCCAAAGCGCCAGTAGGGACGCGGCGACTGGCGCGGCACCAGGCTGAGGACGGCGCGCAGCGACGGAAAGCCGACCTGTCCCCGGCGGCGTATTCGCTCGTACACGCCCAGCGCCATCAGCATGGTTGAATACGAGTAGAACAACCGCGCGGCAACCAGCGCGGCGGGCGTTGGGCTGATCAGGACGGCGGCGATCAGGCTGGCGGTCAGGGTGAACTGGTTGGCGCTTTGCAGCAGGGTGAGGGTTCGGAACTGGCGCTGGCTTTGCAGCGCGATGACCACCAGCCCGTAGAGCGCGTCCGCCGGACCCGTGAGCGCCAGCAGTGCCGCGAAAATGCCGATGATCGCGTCGCCTTGCAGCCACTGGGCGGCGGCAGCGCCGAAGATTCCCAGCAGCAGCGCCAGCGCCAGCGTCGTCATCAGGCTGATCTGCACGTAGAACGCCATCAGGCTGCGGATGGCTGGCGCGCTGTCCGCGCCGACGGCGATCCCCAGCCGGGTGCTGGTGCTGGTGCTGACTCCGGTCAGATCGAGGGTTTTCCACAGGTTGTAGAAGTTGTCCGCCTGCCGGTACAAGCCATAACCGGCGGGTCCCATCAGCCGGGTGACGATAATGGTTGAGATGGCGCTCAGCAGCGTCAGAAAGACCTTGCCGATCTGGATGATGAGCGTATCCCGAACAAACTTGCTCTGGGAAAGCTGCTGGAAGCGCCGGGTGATCATCGAGTCTATTTCAGCAGTTGGTCGTAGAGCGCGATCATCTGGCTGGCGGTGTGATCCCAGGTCTGCTGCTGTGCGCGCGCCCGTCCGGCTTGCCCCATCTGCCGGGTGAGGACGGGGTCTGCCAGCAGCCGGATAATAGCGTTCGGCAGCTCCTCGGCGATACGAGCCTGCGAGACGAGCAGCCCGGTGTGACCGTCATCGACGGCATCTTCAGCGCCGCAGTCGGTCGTGCCGATCACCGGCAGCCCGGCGGCGCTGGCTTCCATCAGTGATAAGCCGTAGCCCTCGAACTTCCAATCAACATTGAGCGAAGGCATGGCGAACACGTCGGCGGTGGCGTACCAGTTGATCAGCGCTTCGTCGGGGATGCGCCCCAGCAGGCGCACGCAGTCCTCAAGATGCAGGGCGTCAATCTCCGCCCGCACCTGGGCGGCGTATTCCGGCTCGGCGTCCAGCGTGCCGACGATGATGCACTGCACATCGGGGAACTGCTGGCGCACTTCGGACATGGCGCGGACGAGCGCCAGCGTGCCTTTGCGGGCTTTGACGGTGCCAACCGACAGCACCGTTGGGCGGTGTCTGGGCGCAGCGCCGGGGGTGATGCTGGCGAAGCGTTCCACGTCGATGCCGTTGTTGACCACGACAGTAGTGATGCCCGGCATGGCTTCGGCTGCCTGCTGCGCCGTGTAGCGGCTGACGCAGACCAGCAGCGAACGGCGGAAGGCGCGTTCGTAGACTGCCCCTGCCGGAAACCGGCGCTCGCGGCTGAATCGGACATACGAGCCATGCCCCGTCACCACCAGCGGGCGCTTGCCAGCCACCCACGCCGCCAGCGGTGCGTAGGGTTCAATGGCGCTGTGTATAAGGTCGCAGCCGTCGAATGCCTGACGCGCGCGCGGGGCTGCCAGAAGCTGCTTTACCAGCATTCCCCGTTCCAGCGGATCAACCGTAGGCAGCAGCCGCTGCACCGTGACTCCGGCGGCGGATGGGCTGTTGCGGGCGGCGGCGACGGATACCTGAATACCCGCCCGTCGCAGGGCGTTCAGCAGGCTCAGACTGTAGTGTGCCCACCCGGATTTGTGGGTCAGGTCGGCGGCTAAAAATCCGATGCGCATAAGCGTCTACACCGTGATTTCGATGGTTTAATGTGGCGACCAAGCATAACATGTTCCGGCGCGTATCTGAATGGATAGAAAAACCGGTCACAGCCCCCTGGCGATCTGATTGAGGATGAAGGTTGCCCGCGCTTCCCAGGTGTAACGCGCCATCACGAAGTCGCGGGCGCTGGCAGCCAGACGCTCTCGCAGGGGCGGATCGTCGCGCAGCCGGGCGAGCGCTGTCGCCAGCGCCCCGGCGTCGGACGGCGGGACGAGCAGCCCGGTGTCTTCGTCGGTCAGAACCTCGGCGGTGCTGGGCAGGTTCGAGGCGATGACGGCGCGCCCGGCTGCCATGTACTCAAACAGCTTGATCGGCGAGGCGTAATAGGCGAAATGCTCCGTCCAGGGCAAGGGCATGACGCACACATCGAAGGCGCTCAGATACAGCGGCACGCGGTCGGGCGTGACCTGCCCGGCATACAGGAAGCGTTCGGCAGGCTGTCCGAGGTCGATCCACTGCTGTTTGAACGCCTGCGCCATCGCGTCCGGTCCGCCGACGAGGGCGAGGCTGGCGTTGTCCAGCCTCGCCAGCGCCTCGACCAGCAGCCCGACGCCCTTGTCCATCGCCATCGTCTGCAAACGCCCCACATAACCGACGATGAAAGCCTCGCGCTGCCAGTCAAGCGCCTGACGCGCTTCGACCTGCGACGGCAAATTCTGGAAGCGTTTGGCGCGCACGCCGTCATGGGCGACGTGAGTACGCGCCGGGTGCGCGCCGAGGGCGATCAGATCATCCGCCAGCTTGCGCGTGGTCGCAAAGACCGTTCCACAGCGAGAAACGACCTGGCGCTGCATCCATCTGCCAGCGCGCCCGCCTGCCAGGCTGTGGGCTTCATACGCCAGCTTCCGGCGCGGCTTGATCAGGCTGAGCGCGAGCAGCAGCAGTGCCTCGCGGCTGTAAAAGATATCCGCCTGTGCGAACAGTGACCGCAGCAGCGCGACCAGCGTAAAAGTCACAAGCTGAAGGGTGAAGATGAGCCGCGCGATCCGGTCGGTGCGATTTGGCACCAGCGGCAGCAGGTCAAGGCAGGGCAGGCGGCGCAGCGAAAAATTGCGCCGGACACCGTAATAGACCCAGGGATCGTCGATTTTTCCCATTTCGGCTGTGTTCCAGCGCCGGGCGACCCACAGCGACACCTGCGCGCCAGCATCGGCGAAGGCTTCGCAGTTCTGCATGATCTGCAAGCCATGCGCCTTTTCAGTTGGCAGGCGAATATTGGCGATATAGAGCAGTTTCATCTGGACGTTTCATCCGTTTGCCCATTGGGCACAGGCTCGCCCGTTTTGAGCACGCTGACCAACCGGGGGATGAGCGCGTCGAAGCTGTGTCCCGCGACCACGTTTGCCCGTAACCGGCTGCCGATGGCGGCTCGCTGCTGGTCGGTCAGCGCCAGCAGTTGGCGCAGGCGCTCCGCCAGCGCGGCGTGATTGTCGGGCGAGGCAACCCGCAGCAGCGCCGCGTCCTGACCCAGCACCGACTCGAAGGCGGCGTTCGAGACTATCGTCGGGATGCCAACCGCCATCGGCTCAAGCGCGGCTTTGTCGAACAACCCCGGCGGGCTGAGGTTGACGGCGGCGGCGGCGCGGCGGTAGCAGTCACGGACGCCTTCCGGCGGCTGGTCACCGGCAAAGATCACCCGGTCGCTGATGCCAAGATCGCGCCCCATCTGCTCCAGTTCGGCGCGGTAGCTGGCGTCTTTTTCCGGCGGCACGTCGCCAACAAAGACGGCGCTCGCTTCGGGTATGTCGCCGATGGCGCGCAGCAGCGTCGCCTGATGTTTGATCGGCATCAGCCGGGCGACGTGGACAATGTCTTTTGGCGGCGGCTCGCCCTCTCCATGTAGTGGGGCGTGCGGCAGGCTGGCAGGCGAGAAGAAGTCGGTATCAATGCCGTGACCGATGACGCGCAGTTTGGGCGTCTGAAATGGGAAGCTGTCGGGCGCGGCGGTGACCACGCGGCGGGACACCTTCATGCCCAACCGCGCCGTCCAGTGACGGCTGCGGTGGGTGTACCAGAGGGTGATCGGCAGGCGATACAGGCGGAGCAGCGGCGCGCCCATGACGGCGAACAGCGGCATCATATGGGCGAAGCAGGCAGCATAGCGGCGCTGGCGCAGCCGACCAAAAAGCAGGCGGTAGAATTCCAGCGCCCGCCTAGTTTCGCCGTAGCCTTTTTCCTTGCCAATTGAAAACACGGTCACGTTTTCCGCCACCGCGAGCCGTCCGGCGCGCATGGTGATCACGTCGATGTGGTCATAGTGCGGAGCCAGCCGGTTGATCCAGAGGGTGGTGAAGCTGAGGATCGGGTCGTCGGCGTCGGTGGCGAGATTGAACAGCAGCAGGTTCATTGGCGCAGTCCCAGTTCGACTGCCCGCTGCCACACCTCAACCCACCGGGCAGGGTAATCGTCGGCGTTGTAGTTATCCAGCGCCAGCCGCCGCCCGGCTTCGCCAAAGACGCGGCAGCGTTCGGGATCGCGCAGCAGCACCACGATACTGCCCGCCATCGCCTCGATATCGCCATCCGGCACGATATAGCCGTTGACGTTATTCTCAATCACTTCATGGACGCCGACCACGTTCATGCCGACCAGCGGCAGCCCGGCGGCGGATGCCTCAAACAGCACGCGCGGCACGCCTTCATAGGCGGACGTAATAGCGTAAACGTGGGCGAGAGCGTAGTATGCCGGAAGTTTGTCGTGGGGGACAACGCCGCCCATGATGACGTGCTCGGTGATGCCCTCTGTCTGCGCCGCTGCCTGTAGGTTCTGCGGCGAACGGGACGGATCACCGATCAGCAGCAGCCGCGCGTTGGGTTCCTGATCGACCACGCGGCGAAAGACCCGGAACAGCAGCGGGACGCGCTTGGCGGCAGTGGCATAGCCGACCCAGAGGACGACCTTGTGTTCCGGCTCAAGCCCCAGTTCGGCGCGGCGGTCGCTGAGGACGTAGCCCGGAACCGGCTCGGCAAACCGCGCCGATGCGGTCGCCAGCGGCAGCGAAACGACACGTTCGGGCGCATAGCCCATCTCAATGGCGTGATCGCGTTCCTTGCGATTGACCGTTCGCAGCATATCGGCGCGGTTCATGACGTAACGCGCCAGCCGCAGCAGCATCCGGTTGCGGACAGGGTGTTCATTCAGCCACGCCTGGTTGCCAAAAACATAGGTGTGATTCTGCGCCAGCAGCGGTAACCGCAGCCCGCGCCGCAGCCAGACGCCGACCAAGCCGGTCAGCAGCATGTCCTGGGTGACGATCAGGTCGAACGCTTCAGCGCCCGCCCGCGCCGCAGCCAGACGGTAGGCGGCGATAGGAAAGGTCAGCGGGCTGCGGCTGTTGGTCGGAATGACGGCGAAGTTGGGCGCGGGGGATACGGCTTCGGCGCTGCCGCGCCGGGTATGGGTGATCACCGTAAGCTGACCAGCGAGATCGGCATAGGCATGATGCCGCCGACGCGCGTCGCCATCTTCCATCAGTGCCGGGTCGAAGCTGATCATCAGGACGTTCATAAACGTGGATTGTACCGGATGATGGCGGCGAAGGGCAGATTTGAATGGGACAAAGT
Organism: Aggregatilineales bacterium; assembly: GCA_030834905.1. Taxonomy (GTDB): domain Bacteria; phylum Chloroflexota; class Anaerolineae; order Aggregatilineales; family Phototrophicaceae; genus Flexifilum. The sequence continues at coordinate 18,262 of JAUQWZ010000023.1, forward strand.
CAGAAGGTATCATGATGCGGGCAGGGGTTAATCCCTGTCTGCTGACGACCTGATGATTATGAAAGCGCCTGAACGGTATGCGGATTCTCACGGCTCATAAATTCGCGCTGGTGCTGCTGCTGTGTATTGCCGCGCGGCTGGGCGTGTTTGCCATCTTTCAGTCCACCTTTGCCTTTGACCAGACCGGCGTGATTCACGGCTCCAGCGCCTACGACACCTACGCGCGCTATCTGGTGGAGACGGGCGTGTATGGCAAAAGTGAGCCGGGCGTTCCCGACGGGCATCTGCCGCCGCTGTACAGCTACGCGCTGGCGGGGGTCTACGCGCTTTTCGGGCGCAGTTCGCTGGCGGTGGCGGTGTTCCACATCGCGCTGGACTGCGTTTCCATATTCTGCCTGTATCACCTGTGCAAGCGCCTGTTCCCACAGGGGGAATGGGTCGCGCTGCTGGCGGGGGTTTTCTTCGCCCTCTATCCCTATCTCATCTTTCAGAATTTAACGCTGATCGATACGCCGCTGTTCATGGCGCTGCTGTACGGCTTTCTGCTGCTGGCGGCGCTGCTGCGCGGGCGTCCGGCGCTGGATCGGGAAGCGTGGCTGCTGGGCGGGCTGGCGGGCGTCGTCCTCGGCTTGGCAGCGCTGACACGTCCCAACGTGCTGATCGTCGCGCCGATGGTGGGGCTGTGGTTCCTGTTCCGCCGTTCGCTGGGGCAGTCGCTGCTGCGGCTGCTGCCGGTGGCGCTGCTGTCGGTGTTGGTGCTCGTTCCCTGGGTGGCGCGCAATTACGGCATCTACGACACGTTTATCCCGGTGGCGCTGAACAGCGGCGACAACTTCTATCAGGGGAACAGCGTTTACACGATCCCCTATTTCAACGCTGGCTATGATGTGCAGTGGGTGCCGCCGCCAGACATCGGCGATCTGGAGCCGTTCACCCCGGAAGCCAACGCCGCGCTGATGAGCGCCGGGCTGACCTTCCTGCGCGAGAATCCGCAGATTATCCCCGAACTGCTGTGGGTGAAATTTAAGATTCACTGGAGCATCGAAATCACGCCGCTGCGCAACCCCGAACCGGGCGAGCTGCCGAGGATCGATTATCAGGGCGACGTGATCGCCGAAACCGACGACGCGGGCAATCTGTCGCTGGGCGCGCTGCCGCCCGATGATCCGGTGGGGCAGTATTCGGGCGATACCTTTGAGCTTGGGCGCGTCATCCACCGCTATTATTACGGCGCGCTGTTCCTGCTGGCGCTTGCCGGGTCGGCGCTGGCGCTGCGCCGCTGGCGCGAGGTGTCGCTGCTGTGGCTGGTGCAGCTTGCGATGATGGTCGCTTATATCATCTTTCATCCGTCCACCCGCTACCGCGCCCCGACTGATCCGCTGCTGTTCGCCTTTTCAGCCTACGCGCTCGTCTGGCTGTGGCTGACCGTGTCGGAGAGGCGGGGGCGTTCGCTGTCCGGGAATGTCCATCATGCCGCCTGAACCCAATGAGGTCTATCCAACCAGCTTAGGGGCGATTCTGAAGATCGCCCGTGAAACGCCCTGGAAAGCCACCAACGAGATCGAACGGCTGCTGGCGCTACCCTATGCCCGGCTGTATTTTGCGATGGCGGGCGTGCCCTGGCGGCGCGGCTGGCGGCTGTATGGCGTGCCCATCATCCAGCGGCACCGCCGCAGTGAAATGACCATTGGCGAGTACATGGAACTGCGCTCGACGGTACGCGGCAATCCACTCGGCGCGAATCACCCGTGTATCCTGACCACCCGCCGACCGGGCGCGCGGCTGATCATCGGCGATTTTTTTGGCATGACCGGCGGCTCGGTGGTATGCGAGGAGTCCATTACCATTGGCAGCCGCGTGGTTGTGGGCTGCAATACCGTCATCTCTGATACCGACTTTCACCCGCTGGACGCGGCGCGGCGGCGCGAAAATCCGCTGGATGGCGCGACCAAGCCGGTCACTATCGAGGACGACGTTTTCATCGGCATGAATTCGCTGATTTTGAAGGGCGTCCGGCTGGGGGCAGGCTGCGTGATCGGGGCTGGCAGCGTGGTCACGCGGGACGTTCCGGCGGGCGCAGTCGCGGCAGGCGTCCCGGCACAGGTGGTGCGCTAGGCGGCAGGTAGGGACATGATAATATCATGTCCGCCCCGGTAAACAGAAACGGACACGACATTGTCGTGTCCCTACAACAAGATGCGCCCCTGCGTCAATTCACCGCCAGCGTGTCTATTCCTCTGCGGGTATGTCAGTCAGCGGCAGCACCTGGGCTTCGACCACCGGCGCTTTGTTTGCCGGAAGCGGCGGCGCGGCTGGCGACAGAGCGCTGCTGCTGCCGTCCTTCAGCGCGTTGAACAGGCTGCCGACGCGGGCGACGGTTGTTTCGAGATCTTCGCCGCTGAGCGCTTCCACTTTGGTGCGGAACACTTCCGCCACTTCGGGAATATTGACCAGCATATCCATCAGCGTGTTGCCGGTTCCGCCGCTGCCATTGTGACCGTTGCCCCCGAACTGGACGATACGGACGTTCTCGCCCATACCCGCCATTGCAGTGGCGATGGCTTCCATCTTGGCAACATCGGCGCGCAGGATCTGTTCGATCAGGAACTGGCGCAGGTTGATTTCACCCTCAGCGGCGCTGGCGGCGGCGAGTTCGCGCCGACCTTCGGCTTCAGCGAGCAGCTTGGCTTTCTCGCCTTCGGCTTCCGCCAGCTTAAGCGCCTGAACGGCGGCGGCTTCGGCTTTCTGACCGGCGGCTTCGGCTTCTTTCATCGCCTGCCACGCCGTAGCATCGGCGCGACCTTTCTGCTCGATGGCGCTGGCTTCGGCTTCGGCGCGGGTGCGGGTGGCTTCGGCGTTCGCCTGCGCCGTGATAGTCACGCGCTGGCGCTCGCCCTCTGCCTGAATTTCGATAGCTTGGCGGGTAGCGCGGGCGGGAACCAGAACTTCGGCTTCCTGCTTTTGCTCAATCGCCAGGGCGTGCTGTTTCTGGACTTCCTGCTCGGAAGCTGCCCGCGCCAGCCCGACCTTTTTCTCGACTTCGACTTCGCGGATATTCAGCGCCTCGCGCTCGGCAAGAACGGCGCGCTGCGCTTCCAGTTCCGCCTGTTCGGAAATGCGGGTGGCTTCGGCGGCTTTTACCCGCGCTTCCCGTTCGGCTTCCGCCTGGGCGATCTGGGCGTCACGCTTGACGGCGGCGATCTGCGGCGCTGCCATTGCCGTCAGGTAGCCCTGATCGTCGGAGATTTCCTCAATACCCATCGAGATAATGCGAACGCCCATCGCGGCGACGTCGTCGCGGGCGAGATCCTGCACCTTCTGGACGAAGGCATCCCGGTCGCGGTGAATTTCCTCAACCGACATCTGCCCGACGATAGCGCGGAAATTGGCGCTCAACGTTTCGGTGATGATGCCGCGAATCTCGTCCCGAGTCTTGTCCAGGAATGCGCGGGCGGCGGTGCGCAGCGCTGCTTCTTCAGGATCGATCTGCACCTGAGCCACCCAGTCGAGACGAATGGGTACGCCACTTTCGGTATAGACCTCGTCCTTTTCCTGCTTGATGGTCATGATGGTGATGTTGAGCTTCTTGTAGGTTTCCAGCAGCGGCATGACGAACACGCCGCCGTTACTGATCAGACGAGCATCCCTGCGCCCATAAACAACCATCACCTCACTGGGCGGCACCCGGTGGTACTGCCGCGTAATCAGGGCAGCCAGCGCCAGCACGAGGATGACAATCACTGCGATCAAGATGATAAGCCCGGTTCCATCCATATTTTTTGCCCCCTTGTTGAAGAATTAAACGTACTGTCAGCGTTTTTTCTTGACGTAAAGCACGCTGTTATCGACATCGACCACTTCGACCACGTCGCCGCGCGCCAGCGCCGTGTCATTCACTTCCTTGATGGCGTGCTTCTGGACATAATCGCCCTCGACCATTGCCTCGCTGATTTGCCCCGCCTGGGTGTCAATCGTGACTCGTCCGGCAGCGCCGATCAGCTTGTCCCGGTGAGCCACCTGAGTGGACTGCTGGCGCAAGACAAAGCGCAGCAGGCTTAACACAACCCGCCCAATAGCCAGCCCAAGCGCCAGCGCAATGACCAGCGTGAGGGGAAGATTCCAGTTGGAGAGCGTGCCCAGCAGACCAACCGCGCCAAAAACAGACGCGAAGGCAGCGCCAACCATCAGGGTGAATTCGCCATCCCCACTGGCATCGCCAACATCTAAACTGTCTGTGCCGTCGCCGCCAAAGAACAGGCTGTAGAGGAAGTACAAAACACCTGCCAGGGTGATTGCGCCGAAAATGTAAGGAAGTATATCCATTGAACACTCTCGTCGTAGTCTATGATGTTAACTATAGATTATTGTAAGCCTGAAGACGCCACTAACCCAATAGTTAGGGGCTGGCGGTTTCAGGAACGCGCAAAAACTGCCGTGCCCACATCTCCAATGTTAGCAGGCGGAACACGACCTCGACCTGTGGCGCGCGCCCGTTGAAGTGCGTTTGCAGCAGCTTTTCCAGCGCCCGGCGCTCGAACAGATCGCGGATGAACGCGCCGTCGTCCAGCAGCACATCGTGAATGCGACCGCGCAGGTCGTGGGCGAACCAATCGAGGATCGGCGTGCCAAACGGCTGCTTGGGGCGTTCCAGCGCGAAATCGGGCAGATACGGGCGCATGGCTTCCCGCAGGACGTACTTATTGCGCTTCATGCGGATTTCCGGCGGCACAGCGGCGGCAAATTCCAGCATCGCCGGGTCGAAAAAAGGCACCCGCGCTTCCAGCGAAGCCGCCATCGTCACTTTGTCGCAGTTGAGCAGGGCGTTGCCCGTCAGCCAGGTGTTGATGACCAGCGCCTGCGCCGTGTTGAACGGATCGTCGCGCAGGCTGCGGGTTACGATGCCGGCGTAGGTCTGCTCTTTATGGCGCGCCGAATGCCAGGCGGCTTTCAGCGCCGGGCTGTACAGCTTTTCCCGCAGCGCGTCGGAAAAGACAAAGCCATCGTAGGACAGCGAGCGCATCAGGCTTTCGTCGCGCGGCAGCAGGGCATGGCGATAGCGCGGCAGATACGTCGGCAGCGCCCCGATGATGCGCCAGCGTTTGAGCGTCGGATAGCTGCCTTCGAGCGCGCCGAGCAGCCCGCGTGCTGGCGCGGCAACAGCGCGGCTGTTCCACCGCTGAGACATCTCCAGCAGCCAGGGAACGACGCGGTGATGAGCATAGCCGCCGAACAACTCGTCGCCGCCCAGTCCCGTCAGTACCACCCGGACATGCCGCGCCGTTTCCTGCGCCAGCAGCAGCAGCGATATGGCGGAGGAGTTGGCGTTGGGTTCGTCGTGATGGTAGATGTAACGCTCAAAACCCTGCCACCAGTCATCAGCAGTGATCACCCGTTCGTGGTGTTCGGTTTTGAAGTGCGCCGCGATGCGGCGGGCGTGGAGCAGTTCGTTATCGGGAGTCCGGGCGTCGTAACCGACGGTAAACGTCTTGATGCGTCCCTGCGCCTCGCGGCTCATCAAGCCGAGCATGGACGCCGAATCGACCCCGCCGCTGAGGAACAGTCCCAGCGGCACGTCGCTGCGCAGATGCAGGCGTACCGATTCTTCCAATAATTCGCGGGCATGGGTGATGATGGCACTCTCAGCCCTCACCCCCGCCCCCTCTCCCTCAGACAGAGGGGAGACAGATGGTGACTGATCGCTGTTGGAGGGGCGGTAGCCATTCCCAAAGCGCCAGTATTCCACCAGCCGCGCCGCGCCGTTTTCCGCCACCAGGGCATGACCGGGTGGCAGGCGGCGCACCCCGACGAACAGCGTTTCCTCACCGATCATATAGCCGAAGCTGAGGTACGTATCCAGCACGCTCAAATCAATGCCGCGTCCAACTGTCGGATCGCTGTAGATGGCTTTTACTTCGCTGGCGAAGCGCAGCAGCCCGTCCTGCTGGTGCAGGTACAGCGGCTTCATGCCGATGTGGTCAACCGCCAGCAGCAGCCGCCCCCGCTGGCTGTCCCACAGGGCGATGGCGTACATGCCGCGCAGGTGGGTGAACAGATCGAGTCCGTAGTCTTCATACAGATGGATGATCGTCTCGCCATCACCGTCGGTGGTCAGCCTGTGACCGCGCCTGAGCAGATCGGCGCGCAGCTCGCGGTAGTTGTAGATTTCGCCGTTGAAAACCAGCGCGATAGTGTGGTCTTCGTTGTACAGCGGCTGGTCGCTCCCCTCGATGTCGATAATGCTCAGGCGGCGCATCCCCAGCACTACATTGTTTTCGCTGTAGAAGCCGTCGCCATCGGGACCCCGATGGCGGATCGCGTCGCACATGCGCGAGACGAGTTCCGGGTTGGCGCGGTTAGCCCCGCTTAGATCGACAATACCGCTGATTCCACACATCAAGTCGTCCTGACAGTTTTAGGGTATTTCCAGATTCTAAATCCGGCAGCAGTAATCGCACAAGCCGAACAATTCATTACAAAAAATATAAACTCTCATTGAAATCTCAGAACATCTGCCGATAAAGCCTGCTATAATGTAATTCGTAATATTCAGTCGAACCTAGATGGAGAAATATCCAATGGCGAAGACAATCGTTGCTCTTTACGACGACTTCGACAGCGCTCAGGCAGTGCTGCGGGATTTGCTGGACGCGGGCTTCAGCCGCGAAAACGTTAGCCTGATGGCGAGTGACTCCAGCGGGGAATATGCCCGCCGCTATACCGGCGATCAGGTGGATCGGGTGAGCGAAGACGTGACGGCTGGCGAAGGCGCCGGGTTTGGCGCAATCGTCGGTGGTTTGGTTGGTTTGGGCGTTGCGCTCATTCCGGGCATCGGTCCGGTGCTGGGGGCGGGACCGCTGGCGGCTGCCCTGAGCGCGGGCATTGGCGCGGCAGCGGGCGCGATCACCGGCGGCATCACCGCCGGGCTGATTGATATGGGCGTGGACGAAGACGACGCCAACTATTATGCCGAAGGGCTGCGTCGGGGCGGCACACTGGTGACGGTGACGGCTGACGAGGCGTGGCAGGATCGCGTCGAGGAGATCATGAACCGCCATCATCCGGTGGATGTCGAGCACCGGGCTGCCTACTGGCGCGAAACCGGCTGGACGGCGTTCAGCGCTGAAAGCATGCCTTATACCGACGACGATCTGATGCGCGAGCGCGAAGGCTACCGCGATTACAGCAGCCGTTTTGAGACCGGCGGACGCGGCTCAACCTCGTCGGGCGATCTCTACACCGACGCAGACCGACGCAGCAGCTATGGTCCCACGGAAACGGGTTATGACAACATGAAGCAAGTGGAAGAAGCGCGCCGCGCCGAACGCGAAAGCAGCAGCACGCCCGGCACTCGCGCTTATGACCGGGACACGCGCTAAGACCTAAGGCGTAAGCAGGGGCGATCCAGTCGCCGCTGCGGTCAATTTCTCAAGAGCAGCATCGGGCGCAGGCTGGATTGCTCCAGCCCGCGCCTTTTAGTGGATTTAGCGACCTCACTTTTTTTGTCAGCCTCTGTCGCATACAATAGGGCATAACACGAGGAGGCTGACCATGCGCCGAGTATTCCTGTTTTTCCTGCTGCTCCTGCTCAGTCTGTCGCTCATTCTGGTTCCGGCAGCGGCGCAGACGTTGATTCCCACCCTCCCATTTCCGCCGTCATCGACTCCTGTGCCAACCCTTACGCAGGTTCCCAGCAGCACGCCGCGCGGCTGTTTTGCATCGCTCGGATTTAGCCCCGGCGTGCAGGTGGTGCTGATCCCCGGCGTCAACGTGCGCCATCTGCCGTCACTCAGCGGCGCGGTCGTCAATTACTATACCGAGAGCACACTCCTGCGCGTCACCGATGGTCCGGTCTGCGAAAACGGCTACAACTGGTGGCGCGTTGAAGGCGTCGGCAATCCCGGCTGGGTGATCGAAGGCAGACCGGGGCGCTACTACCTGTCCGAAGCTGCCCTGACGCCCGACCCTTCGACGATCTGTTCGCCGCCGCTGGCAATGACCACCGGGGCGCGCACGCGCACGCTGACCGGCGTGCGGGTACACGCCGATGCCGGATTAGGCAGCCTTGTCCTGACGGTTGTGCCGCTGAACACATCCATCGAAGTGCTGGACGGTCCCGTCTGTCTCAACCGCATTAACTGGTGGCGCGTGCGCGTCCCGTTTGACGATATTTCAGTCGAAGGCTGGGTTGGCGAAGGCTACCCGGAAAATTACTGGCTGGAAAGCAACGCCTTCGCCGCGACCGCCACCGCCTACTGCCCGCGCCCGCTGCGTCTGGCACCGGGGACGAAGGTGGGCATCACCTATGATGACGCGGTCGCCCGCAGCCTGCGGGCTGCGCCGTCACGTTCCGCCGCGCTGGTGGAACGGCTGATCGGCGGCGTGGCGCTGGAACTGCTCGGCGAACCCGTCTGCGCCGATGGCTTTAACTGGTGGCAGGCGCGCGTCCTTTCGACCGATATTACCGGCTGGGTGGCGGAAGGCAGACCCGGCAACTACTGGTTCGACATCATCTACCAGCAGCCGACGCCAACGCCGCTGGATTGGGATTGATACGGCATCAACCCACAACCAATGCCGGGGCGCGCCATGATGCGCCCCGGTGAACCGATTGCTGCTTCTGCCAGGATAATGATCTGAGACATGCCCTCACACCATCCACACCCCAATCCCAGCCTGAACCGCCTGACGCAGTACGGCGGTCTGCTGCTCGTTATCCTGATGCTGGTTGTCGCGGTGGGGCAGTTGGCGCTGGCGCTGGTCGGGTTCCCGATTGCTGTCCTGCTGATCACCAGCCTCATCACGCTGCTGCTGGTCATGCCGGTGATGATGTTGATCACCGCATCCCCTGCCGTGTCGGTCAGCCGCGAAGGCATCGTGATCGAGCCGGTGGTCTGGCAAGCGCGGACAATCGGCTGGGATGAGGTCGCCGCCGTCAAGCCCTATCCGCTGCTGCCGCCGTCGGACACCGAGATCGGACGCCGGGCGCTGGCTGGGCGCAGTCGCTACCGCCCCGCCGAAGGAATCATGCTGGTGATCCCGTCGCTGCCGCCGCACTACCGCTTCACCGGACTGTTTACCGGCGAAGGTTTTACTGGCATAATCGCGCTGACCAACCGGACGCACAGCGACTATGCGCGGCTGGTCGCGCTGGTGGAAGCCTACCGGCTGGACGCTGGCGAAGATCAGCACATCGAGTGAAGCATAAGGACATCAGGATTTGATTTCTGTCATTGCTACTGTTTTAAACGAGGGCGATTCTATCCGCCGGCTGATGGATTCGCTGGTGACGCAGACCTGCCAGCCGGACGAAGTCGTCATTGTGGACGGCGGCAGTTCCGATCATACGGTGGACGTGCTGCTGGAGTACGAAGACCGCCTGCCGCTGACGGTGCTGGTAATTCCGGGCAGCAGCATCAGCGCCGGACGCAACCGCGCCATCAGCGCCACCAGCGCGGGCATCATCGCCGTGACCGATGCAGGCGTGGTGCTGGACAGCGCATGGCTGGAAGGCATCACCCGCCCGCTGCGCCAGGACGACACTGTAGAAGTGGTGGCGGGGTTCTTTCACGCCAACCCGCACAGCCTGTTTGAAGCCGCGATGGGCGCGACGGTACTGCCGCTGGCAGATGAGATTGACCCGAATACTTTTTTGCCCAGCAGCCGCAGCGTGGCGTTTCGCCGGTCAGCCTGGGAAGCGGTTGGCGGCTATCCCGAATGGCTGGATTACTGCGAGGATCTGGTGTTTGACCTGCGGCTGAAGGCGATTTCCGCGCCGCAGGTGTTCGCGCCCCAAGCCGCCGTCTATTTCCGCCCGCGCGAATCGCTGGCGGCGTTTTTCCGGCAGTATTACCACTATGCGCGCGGCGACGGCAAAGCCGATCTGTGGCGTAAGCGTCATGCTGTCCGCTACGCCACCTATCTGGCGGCGCTGCCGGTGCTGCTGCTGATGGGTATTTGCGGCAAAGGCATACTGCGCCTGCTGGCGGCGCTGCTGTTTGGCGCTGGCGCGGCGGTGTATCTGCGCCAGCCCTATCGCCGCCTGCGGGTGGTGCTGGCTGAGGCGGCGCGCGTTGGCGCGGTGCGGGTGACGCTGAAGGGCAATTTAGAGGCAGTTGCCTTCGTCTCGATCATTCGCGTGGTCGGCGATATCGCCAAGATGATCGGCTACCCAGTTGGCTGGTGGTGGCGGCTGAAGCATAATCCGCCGGACTGGCGGAAAATTTAGGGCGGCTGGGCGACTCACCGAGCCGCCCCTACAGCTTCGCCGTTACTCCGTTCGCTGCTTACCCTCATTCACCGGACTTTTTGCCGTTGGTCTTAGAAGGCTCCGAATCGCGCTGATTGATGATCATGTCCGATTGACCTTCAGGCAGCGCCTGCTTGCTGCTGCCGTTTAGCGCGTGTCCGTTTTGGCTGGCGGCGGGTGGCTGCTGGAGCACCGCATCGACCAAGCCGTATTCGGCGGCGTGCTGCGCATCAAAAAAGGTGTCGCGATCCAGATCGCGCTCAATCGTCTGGCGGTCTTGCCCGGTCTGCCGCATGAACACCTCGATCATGCGCTCTTTCAGCCGCTGCGATTCCTTCGCCTGAATCATCAGGTCGGTTGCCTGCCCCTGCGCCCCGCCGTGAGGCTGGTGCATGTGGATGGTGGCGTTGGGCAGAGCATAGCGCATCCCCTTCTTGCCCGCCGTCAGCAGCACCGTCCCAAAGCTCGCCGTCCAGCCAATGGCGGTGGTCATCACCGGCGCGGTAATCTGCTGCATGGTGTCATAAATGGCAAAGCCGGAATACATCTCGCCGCCGGGGGAACTGACATACATCTGGATCGGACGTTCGCCGTCTTCACGGCTGAGCCACAGAAGCTGCGCCACGACCAGGTTGGCGAAGGCGGCGTCAATCGGGCTGCCGACCATGATGAGGTGCTCTTTGAGCAGCAGCGAATAAATGTCATAGGCGCGTTCGCCATAAGATGAGCGCTCGATCACCATCGGCACGACGTTGTAAACAGACATCCTGACTCCTTCGGATACTGGCATGGCGGCATCTCAGACACGCGCCTGCCGCGATCATTTCCGGGCAAAAGAGTCCTGGTACGGGTGCTTCACTCGAACGTTGGAATCAACTGCTGCTGCTGAAGAAAGGCGATCAGATCCTCGAACTCGTCAGCCGGCGCGGTTGGCTGGTCGCTGTAGCTGGCAATATAGCCATACGGCAGCGGTAGCATCGCCAGCGGCGGCGTGCCCGTGAAACGCTCGGTGTCATGGTCGAGACGCAGGGCGGCGACGATCTGCTCGGACATGGTTTCCTTCAATCGTTCGCGAGCGTACTGCAACCGCTTCTTGATTGTCGTCAGCGGCAGTTGAAGCTGTTCGGCGATTTCCGCCTGCGAATAGCCGACGATGTAGAACATCTCGGTCACGGCTCGCTCTCCGGCAGGCAGACCGGCGACCGCCTTTCTCAGCGCAGCTTCCATCTCGCGGTGTTCGACTTCGACCGCTGGGTCATGGGCGGATTCCGGCAGGTTCGTCTCATCTTCCAGCGGCGAAAGCGGCGCTGCCCGGCGGGTGATGCGGTGGCATTGGCTGATGACGATTCGCTTCAGCCAGGCGGGGAACGCTCTGGTATCGCGCAGTTGGTGAAGCTGGCGATAGGCGACGAGGAACGATTCCTGTGCCACGTCCTCCGCCAGATGCCGATCTCCCAGCACCTGGAACGCCCATTCGCGGGCAGCGTCGCCAAAAGACCGAACCAATTGGTCAAAGGCGGGCTGGTCGCCGCTTAAAGCAGCCTCAACAAGACTTTGGTATGGTTGCATGGTCGGGATTCCCGTACAGAATCAGACTCATGATATAGAGCCAGAATTGCGAAAAAAGGTGACAATGCGACGGACTTTCCATTCTAGCGTATACTACCAGGAGAGCGAGCGCATCAGCATTTCGGGCAGGGGTTAGGCATGAAGATCGTCAACGTCAATCTAAAAGTTCTGCTGCTGGATACTGACTTTTATGCCTTGCAGTCGATCAACAGCTATCTCGCCTGGGATCGGCGCACGCGCGTGACGACCATGGTCGAAAGCGCCGACGAGATGTGGCGCTACATCAGCCGTATGCCCGACGCCGAACTGCCCGACGTCATCATTCTGGATGCCGACCATCTCGGCGGCACCGGATCGCTCCGGCAGACGATTGAGCGCCTGCGCCAGAAAATTGCTGATGTGATCATCATCTGTCTGGCGCAGTTCGCCAACGTCCCGTTGATTGAAGCGGCGGTGGATTCCGGCGCGCGCGGCTATCTGATGAAGGGTGAAGTGCGCCTGCAAATCGCCTGGGCGATAGTCTATGCGCTCGATCACGACTTCATCGTCACGCAGGCGATTGCACAGGCGGGCGAGCAGGTCTTCAACCGCCGCCTGCTGAAAACGACCACCCTGCCGCCGCATCGAGAGTATCCCGAACTGACCGAGCGCATTCGTCAGGCGATTGAGCTGTGCGTCGTCAAGGGGATGCCCGCGCACCTTGCCGCCGACGAAATGGGGATCAGCCTGCACACCATTCGGTCATACATCAAAGAGGGCTACCGCATTATGGAAGCCTATGACGAGACAGAATACCCGGTGGATATGTCGCCGCAGGAACGCGCCTTCATGCGGCTGACGGGCTTTGACGAAGAAAACGGGCAGTAGGAAATAACCGAACACTCTCATCCCGAACCGGGCGTTGATTTGGGCAGCTCGTTGGGGTTGGTAGTTGGCGCAGCCGGATCGAACGGCGTGACCTGCGGCTGCACGAAGATCTGCACGAACACGGTTGGCGTGGGCGTCGGCGTGACGCGGCTGGTGCTGGTCGGCTGCGCCGTCGGCGTCGCTATCGGGGTTGGCGTCTCTGTCGGCGCAGGAATGGGCGTCGGGAAATTGAGATCGATTTGCAGATCGTCCAGGTTGAAGGTGCTGGCACAGGTGAATGCCGCGCGCTCGCCCCAGCCATGCGCGCCACCGGCGATCTGCACCCGCAGCCAACCGCCGTTCTGATCGCGGGCATCGACGACGACGATCTCGCTTGATGGCAGCGTGCTGACGACCTGATTCAGCGGCGTGGGTCCGTTGCGCAGGCTTACCTCGCCATCGACGGTACACTGCGGGTTGATCGCCGCCAGCGTGAGCGCCTCTTGCAGCGTTTGCCCGTTTTCATCCTGCGCCAGCAGCATGACGGTGGTCACGTCGGCGTTCAGCCGCCCGACCACGCTGACCGTCCCGGTCGCGCCGTAGAGGGATTCAATCGGCGTCGTGCTGAAGGTTTCAATGCCCACAAGCTGCGTGCTCGAAGCGTTGGGCACGCTCCAGTTAAAAGTGATCGTCTGGACGACATAGCGCACCAGCGGCAGCGGCGGGTCGGTGTTGAAATAGGCGGCGCGCAGCGGTTCGTAGACCAGCACGCGCTCGGACGCGGTGACTTCCTGGCTGCCGCTGCGGGCGATGACGCCGATGGTGTTTTCGCCGGTCAGGGTGCTGGTGTCGATCTGGATGCTGGTGGCGTCCGGGTCGGCAGTGGCGATTGGCGTGCCGTTGACCGAAATCAGGATGCTGCTGGCATTTGAGGCTGACCAGTTGAGCGCCAGCGCTTCGCCCTGCGCGATGCGCGCGCTGCCCACCGTGAAGGCGTTGATGACGGGTACGGGCGCGGGCTGCAGCAGCACCGCCAGCCCCAGAATGATCAGCGCGATCAGCGCCAGCCCGATGCCGCCGAGCGCGAACGGTGCCCACGAGGGCAGCGGCGGCTTTTCCAGCGCGTAACCGCGCTGGGCGACGATGAAGCCCGACGCATCACCGGAGCGCACGACCAGATCGAATGGGTAGATCTGCTCGATGCCATAGGCGCGGCGCTGTTTGGTTTCGACCTGTCCCTGGACGACCATCCGCTGTCCGGCACCCAGCGCGATCTGCGTGGTGGTCACGTTGAAGCGCAGGCTGTTGGACAAATCGCGGCAAATGAGCGTCAGCGGCAGGGTGTCGCTGCCCTGATTGTGCAGGTGCAGGCGGAACGAGTCGCCCCGCATCACGCGCGGCGTCTCGAGGGCGATGCCAAAGCCGCTGTACGGCAGAACGTGCAGCGTCACGTTGGCGCGCAGCGCGGTATCAGGGTCACTCTTGGGACGCACCGATACTTCAACCGTATAGTCGCCGGGTTTGCTGTCGCTGCGGCGCGCCGGCTTGAAGCTGAGGATCACGTCCGCCGATTTGCCGGGTGCGATCTCCAGTTCAGGGCGGTCGATGCGCAGCCATTCGCGGGGAACGCCGCTGGCGTCGATCAGGAAGCGCTCCGGCTTGTCGCCGGTATTGGTAATCGAGACTTCCGCCGAGGTGTGCGCGCCGGGCGAAATCGGAATTTCCGGACCTTCCATATCGATGCGGAAGCTGCTTTCCACCAGTTCGATACGCCGGGTTGCGTCTTCCGGCACGATAATCGGGCGGGTCGGGTTTTCGTCGAGGTCGTGATAAATGACCCGCAGTTCACCGATCTGGATTTCCTCGCCGCCGTAAACCTGATGCGGCTGGTTCTCCTTGATTTTCACGCCGTCGATGAAGGTGCCGTTGACCGATTCCAGATCGGTGATGGTGACTTCGCCGTCCTTGCGAGCAATCGTCAGGTGATAGCGGGAGATGGTGTCGGTATCAAGCGCGATGGTGTTGCCGCTTGATCGCCCGATGGAAATATTCGCGTCGTTCAGAAGATACGTCTTGAACAGCCCATCCGGCCAGAAGACATCAAGCCGACCGTATGCCATACCATCCTGCTCCCGGTAGTTTCAGCGCTCCCGTGTATTCTATCCTGTTTTCGCAAACGCGGTATAAGGGACTGGCGAAGTTCGGGGAAAAGTAACGGGCGAGAGGGGAATGTGATCGCCTCTCGCCCGTATAATCTGTTTGTCTGTGCCGCCTAGTTCAGTTCTGACACGCGGTGGCAGGCAGCCCAGTGACCGGGGGTGATTTCCACCAGCGGCGGATCAGGCTCCTGGTAGCAGATGCCAGGAATGGCAATCGGGCAGCGGGTGTTGAAGTTGCAGCCAATCGGCGGGCGCGCCGGGCTGGGCAGGTCACCCGTGAGGATGATGCGCTGGCGCGTCCTTTCCACCATCGGATCGGGCACCGGCACCGCCGAGAGCAGCGCATGGGTGTACGGGTGCAGCGGGTTTTCGTACACTTCGTCCGTGGGTCCCACTTCGACAATCTTGCCGAGGTACATCACCGCCACGCGGTCGCAGATGTGGCGCACCATGCTCAGGTCGTGGGCGATAAAGAGATAGGTCAGGTTGAATTCTTCCTGAAGCTCTTCCAGCAGGTTGACCACCTGCGCCTGAATCGACACGTCGAGCGCCGAGATCGGCTCGTCACAGACGATGAAGCTCGGGTTGAGTGCCAGCGCGCGGGCGATACCGATACGCTGGCGCTGACCGCCCGAAAACTCGTGCGGGTAGCGGTTGACGTAATACGGATTCAGACCGACGCGCTGGAGCAGGTTTTCGACGTATTCCTGAAGCTCGTTACGGTTTTGAATGATGTTGTGAATGCGCAGCGGCTCGCTGACGATGTTGCCGACCGACATACGCGGGTTGAGCGACGCAAACGGATCCTGGAAGATCATCTGCATCCGGCGACGCATCTTGCGAAGCTCGGACGACGACAGGGATGTGAGATCCTTACCCTCGAACACCACCGAGCCGGATGTGGGCTTGTACAACTGGAGTACAGTTCGTCCGGTCGTGCTCTTGCCGCAGCCCGATTCGCCCACCAGACCCAGGGTTTCGCCTTTGTAAACCTTGAAGCTGATATCATCGACGGCTTTGACCGCGCCGACCTGACGCTGGATGATCAAACCGGAATTGATCGGAAAATGTTTCTTGAGGTTCGTAACCTCAAGGACAACTTCACGCCCGTCCTGTTGGGGCTTCGCCACGGCGGGCGCACTGGCAGCACTAGACACGTTGAGCCTCCTCCTGAACGAGTGGTTGTCCCGTCCGAACGTCTACCCAGCACGCCTTGACATGCTCGGGGTTGCTTTCGGGACCGGGAATGAGTGGTGGCATTTCTTCTTCGCAGATGGCGATCCGGAAGGGGCAGCGAGCATAGAAGGGGCAGCCCTTGGGCGGAATACGCATATCCGGCGGCGCGCCTTCAATCTGAACCAGTTTCTCGCCCACCTGCCGCTTGTCGTGGCGCGGCAGTGATTTGAGCAGACCGAGGGTGTACGGATGGCGGGTGTCCTTAAAGACTTCACTGGACGGTCCGCGCTCGACAATGCGCCCGCCGTACATCACCTGTACGGTATCGGCAATGCCAGCGACAACGCCCAGGTCGTGACTGATCCAGATAATCGCCATGCCAAGCTGGTCGCGCAGCCGCTTCACCAGATCGAGGATCTGCGCCTGAATGGTGACGTCCAGCGCCGTCGTCGGTTCGTCGGCAATCAGCAGCTTGGGATTGCACGACAGCGCCATCGCGATCATCACGCGCTGGCGCATACCGCCTGAAAACTGGTGCGGATAGTTGTTCAGACGGCGGCTGGCATCGGGAATACCGACCATCCCCAGCAGTTCGGCGGCGCGCGCGGTGGCATCACGGTCATTCATGCCCATGTGCAGCTTCAGGGCTTCAGTGATCTGCGTGCCAATGGTCAGCACCGGGTTGAGCGAGGTCATAGGGTCCTGGAAGATCATGGCGATCTCCGCGCCGCGCACCAGCCGCATCTGCTCGTTGGAGAGCTTCAGCAGGTCGCGTCCGTGGAAAATGACCTGTCCGTCTTCAATTTTACCGGGGGGAGTTGGAATAAGTCGCATGATCGACAGCGCGTGAACGCTCTTGCCGCTGCCGCTTTCGCCCACGACGCCGAGTGTCTCGCCTTCGTGAAGCTCATAGGAAACATCATTTACGGCGTAAACAATGCCTTCCTGCGTATAAAACCGGGTAACGAGGTTCTTCACCTCCATTAACACACCCAATGAAAAATCCTCCTACGAAATTTCCACATGAACCTGTGGAGCTTCAGAATGCGCGGCAGAGTTTGCAAAATCATCGAAATACTGTCAAGGCATTAACTTAGTTACTCATTTCACAAGTCAATGGTTCAAATAAACAAGAGGCGCATCTTACGAGCGCCTCTACATATTTTAACAAATTTACAGCGTTATTCCAGGATCGCTACAGGTTTGGTGATCATCTCCTTCAGAATACGCTCCATTGCCATCGTATGGCAGCACACGCCCCGGCTGTGGAAGAAGGAACAGGTACACTGCCAGTTGCCGCCAGCGTGATTGGTAATGTGTTCGGCGTTTTCGCCCTTGAAGGACACCTCAAACGACTGAAGGTGAATTCGATCCGGTTCCTCGGCATATCGTTTCGCCTTCTCTACGTCGCTGACCACGTTCTGACCGGGCGCGTAGGGAAGCGGGGTGCGTTTCAGCATCGGCTTGAAGAGGCGTTCCAGCGACATAATGTGCGGGCAAATGCTGTGCGTTCGGAAGCCTGGGCAGGTGCAGTCCCAGCCATCCGCGCCAAGCGTGATGGTATAAGCGTTGTTATCGCCACTAAACTGCGCTGTCAGTGAATTGAAGGTGATTCGATCACGCTCTTCGGCGTACCGCTTGGCTTTTTCGATCTTGCCGATCATGCCATAATCCATTGCACACATCCTCCTAAGAAAACACTTCGGTTCCGAAATAAAAAAAGCACGCGGGTTTCAGGTGTTAAAACCGCGTGCCAGAAAGTCCGTATGTAGCTGATACACTGTACTTCAGAGGCAACATTTCACGTCCTATGTGCCAACTTTTAACCAGTTTATGCCAAGATTAAGGCTGTGTCAACCAAAGATGTGGCGTTGATCACAGTGTTTAATGACAAAGCTAACCATTTTAGAACCGCCGCCGCGTTAGGGTTTGAATGCGGTCAAATACGGTAGAATCGCCTTTAGTCTGATGGCGCGAGAGCTTTGGCGCATTACGTATTCTTACGTTCAGCCGATAGAGCCGATTTCGTTGATTTCGTTCATGAATAGTATCCAAAATGGGACGTCTTCGCGGCTGTCCCGATCAGCGCTGTTCCTCTGGCTGGCGGCTGCCATACTGCTGGGCGGTTTTGTCGCGCGGTTGGTCGGCTACGACTATCACGGTCTGGAAGGCGACGACGCCTTCAGCCTGTCCCTCAGCCGTTTGCCGCTAGACCAGTTGGTGCCGGGGCTGATGGCGTTCGAGCTGGATATTCATCCGCCGCTGCACTTCCTGCTGGTCAAAGCCTGGACAGGAACTGCCGGGGAAAGCCTGCTGTCGCTGAGGCTGCTGAATTACCTGATGGATATGCTCACAGGCGGGCTGCTGATCCGGCTTGCCGGGCGCTCGCTGAACCGCCGCGCGGCGCTGCTGGCGGGTCTGTTCTGGATCGGCGCGGCGCTGCTGCTGAACAGCGACCTGCTGGTGCGGATGTACACGCTGCTGGCGCTGGAGGCGGCGGTTGGTTTCGTCTGCGTCGTGGAAGCGCGGCGGGCGCGCGGCTGGCGGCGTCCCGCGCTGTTTCTGGCGCTCGGCGGCTGCGCCCTGGTCGCCATGTATACCCACATGCTCGGCTTCGTGCTGGCGGGGGTGTTCGCGGCGGGGATATTGGCGGGGGCTGTTCAGCCAACCGATACTGCGTCCCGGCGCAGCGCCATCTTTGCCCTCATTCCGCTGGCGGTCGCGGGGGTTCTCAGTTTGCCTTACGCGCAGGCGCTGTGGGCGCTCTACCGTTCCGGTCGCCCGCTGGGGGCTGAGATCAATCCGCTGGCGGCGTTCGCCTTCGCCGACGTTCCCGACGTGATCGTCTCGACGCTGCTAACGGGTCGTCCGCTGGTGGTGTTTCCGTTTTTACTGACGCTGATGCCGATGGTCGGTATCGTGCTGGTGTGCCGCCGCTGGCGGGCGCGGGTTTTGCCGCTGGCGGTTATGGGCGCGGCAGGTATTGCCGCCATGATCGGGCTGGCGTGGGCTGCCGATCTGTTCAAGCCGCGCTACCTGACGCCGTTCGTCGTGCCGCTGCTGGCGCTGCTGGCGGGCGCGGCGCTGCTGCCCAAACGGGCGCTGTGGCGCGGGATGATCGCCGTGAGCATCGTCGGGCTGTCCGGCGCGGGGCTGGTGGCGGATTTCGACCGAACGCTGCGGGATGACTGGGTGGCAGCGGCGCGCTACATCGAAACGCACGAGCAGCCAGGCGATGTGGCGCTGGTGCTGCCCGATTGGGGCGGCGAGGCATTTCGCTACCATTATCATGGAACGTCACCGGTGACGAGCCTGCTGCCCGGCGTGTCTGCCGATCTCGATCTCGGCGGGCTGCTGACGCCGCTGGTTGAGAGGCGCAGCCGCGTCTGGCTGGTGCTGTACCAGCCGCTGGTGACCGATCCTGCCGGTCTGGTGGACAGTTGGTTTCGCGCACGCGCTGTCACTCTGACCGAGGTGTTCCCCTCTGGTATTCAGGTCAGGCTGTACGACCTCAACCCGCTGCTGGCGGCTCTGCCGGAAAATGCCCGCCCGCTGGACGCCGAATTTGGCGGTCGGCTGGCGCTGCGCGGCGTGACGCTGCCGCTGACGCAGGGGACTTCACGCGATTCGCGGCTGCACCCGCCGAGCACCTGGGTTTACGTGGAGCTGTACTGGCAAAGCGTCCAGCCGGGCGCGGATGTCATCCCGCGCGTGCGCTTGACGGATGGCATCGGGCAGGTGTATGGCGAAACGCTGGCGCGAGACAGCGGCTTGCTGACACGCTATCCGGCGGTTTCCTGGGGGGAAGGGCAGATCATCCGCGCGGGCTACGATCTCAACCTCAATCCGAGTACACCAGCCGGACTCTACAATATTGAAGTTATAGTACTCGACCCGGCGACCGGCGCACCGCTGCCAGCGGCAGGCGCGGATGCGGGCGCGCAGTGGGCGATAGCCGGACAATTCACAGTAAAATAAGCGAAGCGCCAGATCGTTCCTTGCTAATCAGAAACGACTCATGATAATATATTTCTGAATGTATCAAATTCGATGACGATTCTGGTGTTGACGGAGATTTCTGAGCCTCCTCCTCAACGTAGCCGCAGGTTACGTGTATATTTGAGTTCGTTTTGCCGATGAACCGGGCACAGCGCTGATTTACCGCGCGTCCCGGTCTTTTGTGTTTCACCGGATATCGCTCTGGAAAAGGAAAGGTTCACTTGGACGACCCCAGTAGTTTATCGAGCGTGCTGTTACTCATCCTGCTGATCGCGCTTCATGCGTGGATGCAGTTTGCGTATACTGTGCTGACGAATTTCCGCCGCGCCCCGCTGCGTGAGCGTTCGGAGGCGGGCGACAAAAACGCGCAGCACACGCTGACACTCTCCGATGATCTGCCGCGACTGTATATCACCACCCAGTTGGTGCTGGTGCTGGTGCGCTTTGCCGTCGTCGCCGTCGCCACCGTCCAGATCGCCGAACCGATTATCTATGCCGAACAGGGCAGCATCTTTCCCGATCCGGGCATCGGCTATGTGGCGGTGCTGGTGCCGGTGGCGCTGCTGATCTACGTCATTGGCGATCTGGTTCCGTCGGTGCTTGGTAATGCCTACGCTGATCAGGCGGTATCGCTGGTGACGTCGATCATACGCCCGGTGATGTTTGTCTTTAGCCCGCTGGTCGCGCTGCTGGTGCGTCTGGGCAAGGTGATCGCTAATCTCACCGGCGGCGAAGATCCCGGCAAAGCCGTGACGGAAGAAGAGATCATGTCGCTGGTCAACGTCGGGCAGCGCGGCGGTACGATTGAGGACGAAGAAAAAGAGATGATCTACTCCGTCCTTCAGTTTGGCGAAACCCTGGCGCGCGAAGTCATGGTGCCGCGTCCGGACGTCACCGCCATCGAGATCGAACAGCCGCTGCGGGAAGCGCTGGCGAAATTTATTGAAAGCGGACATTCGCGGATTCCGGTCTACGAAGAGGAAATCGACAATATTCAGGGGCTGCTGTATGCCAAAGACCTGCTAACGCTGTGGTATAACGGCGATCAGGATGCGACCATCCGTGGTATCATGCGCCCGGCGTACTTTGTGCCGGAAACCAAACGCGCCGACATGCTCTTCAAAGAGATGCAGGAGCGCAAGGTTCATCTGGCGGTGATCGTGGACGAATATGGCGGCACTGCCGGTCTGGTGACGATTGAAGACCTCGTCGAGGAGATCGTTGGCGACATCAAGGACGAGTTCGACGAGAATGAAGAAGCCGAATATATCCAGCTAGGCGAACACGAATATCTGGTGGACGGCGGTCTGAACCTTGACGACCTGAACGAAATGATGGATATCGACCTGC
Source organism: Aggregatilineales bacterium (assembly GCA_030834905.1). GTDB lineage: Bacteria > Chloroflexota > Anaerolineae > Aggregatilineales > Phototrophicaceae > Flexifilum. The sequence continues at coordinate 39,607 of JAUQWZ010000023.1, forward strand.
CGACCGACGAAGCCGACTCGCTCGGCGGCTACATCTACAGCCAGCTTGGGCGCGTGCCACAGATCGGTGAGACGATTGTAGAGGTCGAGCATCTCGTCACCATGCGGATTGAAGGCGTGGACAACCGCCGCATCCGCAAGGTACATATCATCAAGGTCGATCCGCCGAGCGACGACGCGACCGGCGAAAGCGAAGAAGGACGTGACAGCGACAGGCAGCGCAGCCAGAGCGCCCGCAACGGCGCCAGCGATCCGGTGGAAACGACCGCCCAAGCCAAACCCGCGCAGTGACTGCTGGCGTATTGGGTGGGCAAAATCTGGTAAAGTACAGGGGCGCAGCCAATGCGCCCCTACTTGATCATGGGTGCGAGTTGCGAGCGCCGAGAAAGGATTCTGAATATGGGAACACAGGAACACCGCGCTCGCGCGGGGCAGGGACCCGTCACCATCGCTATCGTGACGGTGAGCGACAGCCGCACGCCCGACACCGATACAAACCGCCGCTATATCGAGCAGCGTATGAGCGAGCTTGGACATGTGGTTGCCGCTTATCGTCTGATCAGGGATGAGCCGGAACAGGTGGCGGCGGCGCTGGATGAACTCACGGCGCTGCCCGAAGTCCGTCTGGTGATTTTCAACGGTGGCACTGGCATCAGCCCGCGCGATACCACCTACGATGTGATCAGCCGTATATTAGAGAAGCCGCTGCCGGGTTTTGGCGAGTTGTTTCGGATGCTCAGTTACCAGGAAGTGGGGGCAGCCGCCATGTTGAGCCGGGCGACCGCCGGTGTCTACCGCAAGACGCTCGTTTTTTCGACGCCGGGCAGCCCGAACGCCGTACAGGTGGCGTTGGAAAAGCTCATTCTGCCGGAAATCAACCATCTTGCCTGGGAAGTGGTGCGGAAGTAGCGGGCGGCGATGCGAAGTGTCCTGTAGGTTCTGATCATGTCCGATTATCGTTCTCCCTCATCGAATGTGCTGTACCGGCTGGTGCAGGCGATCACCAGTATTGGCGCTGTCTGCTTTCTGGTGGCGGGCTTTCTCGGTCTGCGGGCGCTGGTCTACAGCCAGATCGGGGCGATCCCTTCCACCATGCTGACAGGGGCATCCGTTGTCGGGTTGATCGGCGCTCCGGTGGGCTTGGTTTATCTGCTGGTTGGGCGGCGCTGGCTGTTCCGCGTGCCGATTGACTGGATCAGCATCCAGCTTGGCGTCGTCGTCGGCGGGCTGCTGTACGGCGTCTACAACCTGATCGCGCCGTTTAACCCACAGATGGCAAATATCGACGCCGGGCGGCGCTTCCTGCAAGGCGGCATTGACGGCTTGTTCATCGGCGCGGTTGCCGGAATGCTGGTTGCCTTCGTCAATGGTCGGCGGCTGCGGCTGCACCGGGCGGGCATCAGCCGTTACGTGGTCCTTTATCTGACCGTCCTGACGATTTTGTGGGTGGGTATTCTGGTCAACCGGCTGGGCGGCGTCTTTAACGTGGCGTGGATCATCGTGGTTTTCGCGCTGCTGGCGGCGGCGCGGGTGGTGTTCTGGAACTTCGGCGCGAAGGCTTATCAGGAGGAAATCGTAGAAGCGCCAGCCGCCGCCCCACCTAAAAAGCGCCGCGCCTCGAAAAAGAAGGCGGAGCCGGCTTATATACCCGAAGCGGAAGAAAGCGAGGAATATCAGGAGTAACGGTGTTGGTTGGCTACTCCGCCTCGATGCGTATTTTGTGCTGGTGACGGCGCTGCTTGACCACATTCCCACAGCTATCCATGCTGCACCAGCGGCGGCTGCGGTTTTTGCTCATGTCGAGGAACATCCAGCGACAGTCATCGTTTCGACAAATCCGCAGCCGATCCAGTTCGGGCGCAACCAGCAGTTCGGCAGCGGAGCGCGCGACTGCCCACAGCACCGTATCCAACGCTTCCTCGTTCCATTCCCACTTGAAGTCTGTACCCTGCTTCTGCACCTGTAAATGAGACATGGCGCGCGAAAATTCGGGGTTCAACACGGCAAGCGCATCGTCAGCCGGTGATGCCCCCTCCGCGATGGCTGCAAACAGGGCATCCAGCGCCTCGCGCAGCACCAGCGCCTTCGCTAAGACACCGACTGCTGCTTCAGAAACCTGTCTTCCCCGGTCGATCAGCCCATCCGCCTGCGCCTTATTCAGGACGTTGGTATAGTGCCCCCAGCGAACCAGCGCTTCGTAGCTGGTCAGATAATCCTCGCGCTCGTCGCCATATCGCGGGTCTACCGTGTTCACGAAATCCAGACAGAGACTTCCAGCCCGCAGCCGCGGCAGCGTGAAGCCTTCAAAATCGACAGGAGCCATGACTGTTTACCTTCATAACCACTAAAAACCAGTTGATTGGTTATCGGATACCCAGTATGATATAACCATCAAAACTATGATAGCGAGTTATTCCAGTAAACGCAAGGATAGAAGATATGCGGGACTATCTATTCGACGCCAAACAGCGGCAGCAGGAACTGCTTCGAGAAGCAGCAGCAGACCGTCTGGTTCGCGGACAAGACCGCCCAGCCAAACCCGGCTTACGGCAGCGCCCACGCGCGCTCGGTCACGCATCCATCATTGTGAGCGAGCAGGTGCCTTCCTTCACACGTCAGGGTGCGTTTGCAGGCGCGCGTGGAATCATTCCAATTGTCGTGGGCGGAATCATCTTCGATCTGATCGTCGGAATGCTGGCGCGCCAGGCAGGATTCACCGCGCTCGAAGCGCTGCTGCTGCACGGGCTGGTCTTCGCGGGTACGGCACAGCTTGCCGCGCTCGCGATGTGGACAGCTCCACTGCCTATTCTGGCAATATTGGTATCGACCGCCATCGTCAATTCGCGCTATTTACTGATGGGCGCGGCTATTCACCCCTGGATGGCACGCCTGCCCGTCCACAAGGTCTATGGCACGCTCTTCTTTCTGACCGATGAAACGTGGGCGATGACGCAGAACGAATTTGGCGGCGGCAGGCGTGACGTGGGCTACCTGTTAGGTAGCGGGATGGTTCTGTGGCTCATCGGATTCATCGGCGTTCTGGTGGGTTACAGCGCGGGCGGATTGATTCAGAACCCTGCCCAGTGGGGTTTCGATTTCCTGTTCACCGCCATCATCATCACGCTGCTGGTGAGCATGTGGAAAGGAAGCGAAAGCGCCTTGCCCTGGATAGTTGCGGGGTTGGTGGCTGTCGGCGTTTCGCTGCTGCTGCCCGGCAACTGGTACATCATGGCTGGCGCGTTAGCGGGCAGTATTGCAGGAGCGCTGCGCGATGCGCATTGAGACGCTGCTGGTGATTCTCGGCATGGGCTTGATCACATATAGCACGCGGGTGGGTGGCGTGTGGCTGATGAGCCGAGTCAAGCCATCTCCATTAATCGAAGCCTGGATGCGCCACATTCCCGGCGCAGTTCTGGTCGCCATCATCGCTCCCGCTGCCCTGACGAACGGCGCAGCCGACGCGCTGGGAGCACTCGCCGCCGCGCTGGTCGCGGTGCGCAGCCGCAGCATGATGCTTACGATTGCGGTCGGCATCACAGCCGTGTTATTCCTGCGCCGGATGCTCCCCTAACCCTACCACGTCCGCAGTTTCTTCGTAGAACCGTACTATTGACCCCGCGCTACTGCATCGTCTACACTTCGCCGCATGATTAACGAACAGCCCCACGCGGGGGAACGCGCCTGCGGACGCTGAGGAAGAACAGGATGCCGCGCATTGTCTCATTAGTCCCCGGCGCTACCGAAATCGTCTGCGCGCTTGGCTTTGAAGCCGATCTGGTTGGACGATCCCATTCCTGCGACTATCCACCTTCCATTCAGCATCTGCCGGCTGTGACCGAACCGGCGCTTGATCTGACCGGCAGCAGCCGTGAGATCGATCAGCGCCTGCAAACCGTTCTGCGCGATGGGGGTTCGGTATGGCAGGTGCGCGACGCCGCGCTGGCTGAACTGAAGCCGGACATTCTGCTGACGCAGTTCATGTGCGCTCTGGGCACCGTCAGCCCGGATGAAGCCCGGCGGGCGGCGGGCGACAGCCAGACAGCCGCGCCTGAGCTGATTTCCTTAACCGGCAAAACGACTGAAGGCATTGCGGCGGACATTCAACGGGTGGCGGAAAAGCTGCGCATCCCCGAACGCGGCGACAGGCTGATCGCGGAACTGCGCCAGCGGATGAACCGCGTGGTCGAACAGGCGGACGCCCTGCCGGAGAAGCCGACGGTGGCGCTGGTGGAGTGGATCGATCCGCTGGTCGCCGCCGGAAACTGGCTGCCCGAACTGGTGGAGATGGCAGGCGGCGTGCCGCTGTTTGGCGCTGCCGGGCAGCCGTCACCCTGGCTGGAGTGGGATGAACTGTGGGCGTCTGACCCGGACAGGATCATCATCCTGCCCTGCGGCTTTGACATTCAGCGGGCGGGCGCGGAAATGCCCGCGCTGGCACGCCAGCCCGGATGGACGACGTTACGGGCGGTGCGCGATGGGCACATCTATCTGACCGATGGCAGCCAGTTCTTCAACCGTCCGGGTCCGCGCCTGGTCGAATCGCTCGAAATTCTCGCCGAGATCCTGCATCCCGACGCCTTCCACCTTGGACATGAAGGAACGGGGTGGACGCGCTATCGCGAGTGAAAAGTCACAAGTGAAAAGTTGAAGGTGTACTTTTTACTTTGAACTTTCTACTTTCAACCTTGTTGGAGCAACCATGATCGAACCAAAAACGTACCTCATTACCGGCGGCTCAGGCTTTCTGGGCATCAACCTGATCCGCTACCTGCTGGCGCGTGGTCAGCGCGTCGTCTCGCTGGATATTGTCGATTTTGACTATCCCGAACGCGACCAGATCACCATCGTCACCGGCGATATTCGCGACCGCGCCACCGTTGACCGGGCGATGGAAGGCGTGCAGATCGTCGTCCACACGGCGGCGGCGCTGCCGCTGTACAGCGAGCAGGATATCTTCAGCACCGACATTGACGGCACGCGCAACGTGATGGACTCGGCGTTTCATCACGGGGTGGAACGCGCCATCCAGATTTCGTCTACGGCGGTGTACGGCGTGCCCGATCATCACCCGCTGTATGAGCATGACCGCCTGATTGGCGTGGGACCCTACGGCAAAGCCAAGATTAAGGCTGAGGAAGTTTGCCTGGAATACCGCGACAAGGGCATGTGCGTGCCGATTATCCGCCCCAAATCGTTCATCGGACCCGAACGACTGGGCGTGTTCGCGCTGCTCTATGACTGGGCGAAAGATGGTCGCGGCTTCCCGATGATCGGCAGCGGCAGCAACCGCTACCAGCTGCTGGATGTGGAAGACCTTTGCGACGCCATTTATCTGTGCGCCACGCTTGATCGCGATGTGGTCAACCAGACGTTCAACATCGGCGCGAAGGAATACACCACCATGCGCGAGGACTATCAGGCGGTGCTGGATAAGGCGGGGTTCGGGAAGAAGATTGTCCCATTCCCGGCGGGTCCTGTCGTGCTGGCGCTGAAAATCCTGGAGAAGCTGAAGCTGTCGCCGCTGTATGCCTGGGTGTACGAGACGGCGAGTAAAGACTCGTTTGTTTCGATTGATAAAGCCGAGCAGGAACTGGGCTTCAAGCCGCAGTATTCCAACAAGGACGCGCTGATCCGCAATTACCAGTGGTATCTCGATAACCTGCATACCTTCGAGGGGCAAAGCGGCGTCTCGCACCGCGTCCCCTGGAGCCAGGGCATCCTCAAGCTGGCGAAGCTGTTCTTCTGATCCACCCCAAAATGAGCGTGTAGGGGCGACTCATGAGCCGCTCCTACAGCTATAAGCGTCGCATCAGCTACGGATGATTCCCATCCAGTTCGGTGATGTACAGCGTGCCGCTGACATAAGCATCGGCGCTGTACGACCCCACCCAGATATCATACTGACCCGAAGCCGGATTGTTAAAATCAAGCGACGGATGAAGCGTGCCGAAGCTGTCGTCGATGCAGTGCCAACCGCCGCCCGGATTGTTGATGATGAGGGTGGTATCGCCGCTGCCAACGAAATAGATCCGCAGCAGAGGGAAGCTGCCAGCGCTGTACTGGAGCCGGAAATCTGGCGCTGAGGTGGCAAAGCCGACGCAGCTTCCCCCCAGATACGAAGCGTTCACGCCGCCGCCGCTGGTCATGCCGATAGGATAGGGATCGGGCGAAAAACCAGACGCCAGCGTGACCGAGCCATAATTCGGTGATGAGCCGAAATTGAAAGCGCCGGTATTGGCAGGCGGAACGGCGGTGGGGTTGACAGGTGGTACTGCCGTCGGTACGAACGGCACAGTCGATACTATTGTAGGCGGGTTCCCGGCAGGCGGAGGATTGTTGTTGTTGACTGGAGGCGGCGCGCTGCCCACCGGCGCGAGCAGCGTCAAGCCATCGGCTGCTTCCGCTGCCCAGCCGATTACGCCGTTGTAGTTGATCTGCCACCAGGGCGCGTTATCCACACACTGGGGACCGTCAAGCACGCTAACGGCAGAATTGGTGTTGATCGTGCCGATCTGCTGGGCGCTGCGAGAGGGATTGCTGCGAATACGAACGTTGTTACCGCCGAAGCGCTGCGCCTGCCCGCCGAGGATCAGGCGCGTGGTATAGCCGCCGCATTCAATAAACGCGGGAACAGTCACGAGCGTTGGTGGGGATGGCGGCGCGGTCATTTCCAGAAAGAGCGTGTAGCCGCCCGTCGCCAGGCGGTCGAACGCACGTACATTGACGACGTAATCTCCGGTGCGGGGCAGCACGAAGCTTCTTATCAGTGAGTCGAGATTGCCCAGGCTGTCATCGTCTTCAAACAGGACATTGAGACTCGAATCGTAGAGCGTGAGGTAGGTGTCGAACTCCTCGGAAACGGCGCTGATACTGACCATATCCCCCGCGCTGGCGGAGAAGTTCCACAGGTCGCCACCGCTGTTGCTCACGGCGTTGCTGACGCCAATGCCACTCTGGAGAAAGCCTTCATTAGTAGGGATGTTCGGATCAGGCGTGACATCGGTTTCCACGATCAGATCGATGCCCTCCACAATGTTATCAATCTCCAGGCTGCCGATGATCGCTGAAGGATCAACCGCCTGCGCCGCGATGACTGCTGACCCGAAAGGTGATGTGGAAGCGTCAAAGATTGCCTCTGTTACCTCCAGCGGAATCGGATTGAGGTTCTGGTAACTCCTGTAAAGGGACTGAGCGGACTCTTCAACGCGGTTGGCACAGTGCCCCAGAATCGGTCCGTTCCGACCGACCAGCAGCGTGTCATAGAGATCGCCAAAGGCAGTATTGGGCAGGAGCGCGCTCATACGGTCGATAAAGACCGCGCCGCTGGCATCGGCTTTCCACCAGAACGTCACCTGACTGTCGCCGTCAGGGACGATAACCAGCACCCAGGCATTGGGCGTGAAGCCCTGTGCGATTGTCGCGTCCAGCCCTTCGTTGTATACCTTCTCGTCGCACGAGCCGAGCGCAGATGATGTTGTCCCAATACCGCCGCTCTGCGGGCGCGACGTTGGCGTCGGGGGGTTGCGTCGGTTCGGCGGCGTGCCGTTCACCGGCTGGACACGGATGCTTCGGTTGCGTTCCGGCTGTGCGTGTGTCGCTAAAGGCACTATCGTGACGAGAATAATACATACCAGTATCATGAACCGCTTCGAACGTTTCATGAGGATTCCTCCTGTCCCTCCACTTCGGGAGTGGACTGTTCCTGTGCTGCTTGAGGTGTGGATTGCTCTTCGGTCGCCGTCGTCGCCTTGCGCAACTCTTCATCAGCCGTATTGCGTAATGCCTCGAACATCGGCGTCCAATCGTCAAAGCCATAGTCCACCGACATACGCCGGGCGGTTTCGTAGAGGTCGCCTGCTTCCCGGTAGTCGCCCAACCAGTAGTTCGCGTCGCCTTTGTAGCCGGTGATCTGCATCTCTTGGAAGGGGATGATGCCGTCTATTTCCAGCCCACTATCGTACTCCTCAATCGCACGCCGGTACTCGCCAAACAACTGGGCAATGTCGCCGCGCATCAGATAGGTTTCGGCGGCGAATGGCGCAATCGTGACGAGGCGCTCGTCCTCGTACAGAGCCACCACCTGGCTTGAGGTTCGGTTAAACTGCTCGCAGTACTGGTTAATATCCTCGTCGCTGATCGTGTCGCTCGGCTCCAGATAGAAGCACAGGGCGTAAAGGATGCGGTTTTCATTGGTCATCAGGGCTGCCTGGACGAAGGGCAGGCGTAGCGAGGGATCGCGTTCGTCCTGCGCCTGCTGGATCAGTGCGAGCGCTTCAAATAGCCGGTCAAAGTCAAAGCTCACCTGGCTGCAATCCGCCGCGTTGGCTTCGTCCTGCCAGCGGGCTTGCAGAAAGTAGGCGGCTGCCAAACCGGAAAACGGGCGTCCATAAGGTTCCTCGGCGGTGGCGTCGGCGCTTCGGTACTCGTCGATGGCGATATCGGTCTGTTCGAGCGCGGTGTCGCGGTCGCAGTTGTCGCTGGCGACGGCGGCGATACGTAAACGCGCGTTGCCGACGAGCACGTCCACCACCTCGCGCCCGATCAGGTCTTCCCAGCCGTTCAACGAACGCACGCCTTCAAACGCATTCAGCGCCGCCTGATAATCGCTGCGAATGAACTTGGCGAGTCCGTCCACGATCAGGGCGATGGCGCGGCTGCGGTTGGTCAGTTCGTCTTCAGCATCCAGTTCTGCCGAAACGGGAATTGCCCTGCCAAAGCGCCCACCGCCGGTGAGATCCGCCGCCCCCGCGATGCTGCTCGTCAGGGCATAAAAACGCGGCTGAAGCACAAGCTGGTCGTTGCGGTCGCGCTCCACAACCCCATATACCACCACGTCGAGGTTGTGATCCCGCGCAATCTGCTGCGCGCTGATCTGAAGTGCTTCTGCGTCCCCGCCCTGCACCTGCCCCAGCGCCTCAGGACCACTGCATTCGAGGCTCAACTGCATCCGGTCAACAATCGTATCCAGTTGATCGCACAGTTGAACGCCGAAACTCTCCGCCAGCGCGCGGGCTTTGTTCGCCTCGACGTTTTCATTGCCCAGCGCAAAGTAAGCGACGCCGACGCCAATATCGGCGCGCGCGTACCATGTCGGCGTTGGGGGCAGCGGTGTTGCCGTGGGGGTGGTGATAGATGATGCGACCGCCGAGCCGAGGACGACGATCAGCAGCACCAGCAGCAGTCCCCCCAGGCTGGCGGCGAGCCAGCCAAAGCGTTCCCACCAGACCTTAAGCTGAAATTCCGGGCGGGGCAGTACGTTCGTCAGCCGCTTCAGCCCGGCGGCATAGTCCAGCGTGAGATCGACAAACTGGTACTCATCCAGCCCCATATCTGCCAGAGACTGATCGGCATCCAGGCGGCGCACCAGCACCGGAAAGATCGGCTTCTTCTCTTTCTTTGCCTGTTCAATTTCGTCACGGCAGAATTTGGAGCGCAGAAAATCGGGGGAGACGCAGGCGATGACGGCTTCTGAAGCGGTAAGCTGGTCGATCAACTCCTGCTTCCAGTTTTCGCCCGGCTCGATACCATGCTCATCAACATCCATCCACAGGACGTAATGACGCCTGCGCAGATCGTCAAAAAGCTGGTCTACGGCGAGGCGGTCACTGCGCGAATAACTGATGAATATCTGCGCGGACTGACGCTTTCTAGTATGAGATGTGTCATCGGGTGGAGACGACATAGGGCTGCTCATAAAATATTATCTTGGAATCAAATAGATGAATGGATTATAGTACAGAATATCACATAATGGAGCAGAGGGTCTGTTGGCGGGCGTTATCGGCGCTGTCTATACGGCAGCCACGCAACAAAAAGCACGCCCGGTAGCTTACGGGCGTGCCTGAGAAGCGGAGGAGGCGGGATTCGAACCCGCGAAGGCTGTTACACCTTACTCGCTTTCCAAGCGAGCGCACTAGGCCACTATGCGACCCCTCCAGCGCCACGCATTATATCAAAACAGGAATCGGTTGCCTACGCCTATTTTGGGTTCAGCATCCCGACGCCGGGTAAGTCTTCGCTCGGCGGGCGGCTCAGGCGGTCGAGAAAGTAATTGACCTGATACACGAACACGTCGGTGGTTTCGATCTGCGGCAGATGCCCGCAGTCTGCCACAGCCGAAAGCCTGGCGCCCGGAATTTCCCGGTTCAGCGCTTCAGCATCCCCAATCGGCGCCAGCGCATCGTCGGCACCCCACAGCAGCAGCGTCGGCACGCGCGGGGTGCGCTCTTTCGGGATCGGGTAGATCAGCGTTCCCTGCATCAGCCGGGCAAAGGCGGGGGCGCTGTTTTGCGCCGTCTGCACAAATTCATCCGTCATCAGCCCTTTGTCGAAGAACATAGCTTCCAGGCTTCCGCGCGTGACGGTGGATAGTCCCAGCAGATAAAACATCAGGTGGCTGATGCCGGGGATTCGGGCGAGCAGCGGCAGCAGCGGCGGGGCATTGGGAACGGCACCACCGTTGATCAGGATGATCGCCGGGGTGTACTGCGGGTATGCCGCCGCCAGCAGCCGCGCGGGCAGCGCGCCCACCGACGCGCCAGCCACGACCGCCTGCTCTAGCTCAAGGGCGTTGAGAAAGTCGCGCAGCCAATCGACCAGGGCGCTCATGCTCATTTCGGGCAGCGGCGCGGTGCCATTGTAGCCGGGCAGATTAGGGGCGATCACGCGATAGGTTTCGGCAAGCTCGGGGAAAACCTCGCGCCAATGCAAATCCGCGTCGCCGATCTCGCCGTGTATCAGCAGGAGGGCGCGCCCGTTGTCCTCACCGGCTTCCCGATACGAAACGGGCAAGCCGTTTACGGTGGTTGTTTTTTCCTGAATATCCACCATCACCTCAGAATTAGTCGGCGGCGGCTTCCTCGGTAATGAAACCAAAATGCCGCAGCCAGCGCGTGAATTGTTCGATGTTCGGTTCGGTGATCATTGCGCCGCGATCAATGCCGCGTGGGCTGGCACCGCGCTCCAGCGGTGCCGGTGCTTCAAACGGCAGCAGGCTGCCCGGTTCAGCCGCCACCAGCGTTGGGACAGAATTAAACCCGGTCCAGTCGATCACCCGCTGGCGCGCTTCCGGGTCTTTATCGGTGTAAATCTCCTGATACGCTACTCCATAGTCGTCGAGCACACGTTTTGCCAGCGTCACAAATGGGCATGACATCGCGCGCGAATACATCACCAACTGATATTTCTTATCCATTCTAAATCTGACTCAATCCTTTCGTCCCTCAAGATCGGCTGCAAAATAGGCTACGAACCCTGAACGCTGCCCGGTTCCAAAAAGCAGCGCATCCCTTCGGTGATGCTGTTGCCGAGCATATCGGCTCGGTCGGTCATGATCTGGCGGTCAGCCAGCATAAAGCCCAGTTCGATAATCGCCGCTGGCGTCTGCGGGTGAATTTCGCGGAAGGTGTGATAATCGGTCATATCCACGGTCGCGCCCTCGCGCCGATCCAGCCCGGTAGCCAGGGCATAGCTGCGAGCGACGCAGTCCACCAGGATCTGATCGTTTCCGCGCGACGTAATGCGGGCGGCGGCGGCGGAAATAAGGAAGCCGCTGACGTATTCGCCGTAATCCTGGCACGAATTGGAGTGGATCGACAGCAGCGCCGCCGCCTCATAGTTGTCCAGCCGGGGATCAAATTCGTCGAGAAGATCGACGGTGTAGCCGTAGCCGCGCAGGCTGCGTACGACCATCGTGGCGACGTTTTCGTTGATGCTGGCTTCCGTCAGCCCGTCGGGACAAACCGCGCCGGGGTCGTTCTGCGGTCCGCGATGCCCGGAGACGATGCCAACCCGCCGCGCCCAGTTTGGCGTCGGCAGCGCGGTTGGCTCGGTGGTCGCCACGCTGGTTGCCAGCGCCACGCTCAATTCCTGGCGCACATCGCTGGAGATGAACTTGCTCGGCGTCCACCAGGTGAAGATGGTCGCCGTCAGCCCGGCAGCGGCTAAAACGACAATAAATGACCGGATGATGCCGCCGAAGATGCCGACGGTGCGACGCGCGCGCCGTTCTCTGCGCCGGGGACGGCGCGGCGGTTGTTCGGGCTGCGGGGTGGGTGGTGCTTCGGCGGCATCGTCAAACGACGGCTCGCTGTCCGCTGGCGGTGCGCTGGTTCGCGTCACCCTGGCAGATCGCGCCGGACGCCGCTCGCGGCGGGCTGCCTCGCGCATCATCTCCATGAAGGCAACCGATGGGGAAGCCTCTTCCTCGGGCGGCTGACGGTTTTTCAGCCACTCGTGGAACTCGTCATCCTCCTCGTTGCGAAAGCGCCTCTCGTCAGTCATGCCACAGCTTTCAATCCACTACCAACAGCATACAACGACATCGGGTTAGCGTCGATTAATCCCCCGCCGCTTCCCTCAATTGATACACCTGAGCGCCGTCCGCGTCAAACAGCAGTTCGAGATAGGGCGCTGCTTCGACGCTGGAGCGCATTTCGGTTGCTTCAGTGAATGGTGGTCGCCAGCGGTACATCTGCTCAATGCTTTCTGGGTTGGTCACGATCTGCGGCACGATGACGTAATCAATCCCCGCGTCGGCAAGCAGGCTGGCGTTGTCCGCGTTCGCCGGATCGCGCCAGAAGGCGCGCAGCAGCTCCTGCTCCGCCAGGCTGTCCTCATCGCCCCTGAAAAACGGCTGCGGGCGATAATAGACGCTGTCGCGCTCGCTGATGACCGGCACCCAGTCCGCCTCATGCGGTCCGGGATGATTCAGAATGCGGGCATCTGCTGGCGTGTTGTCTTTCAGCCACACCATCGCCTCAACATCGGCAGCCGACGAGAACGCGCCATAGAAACCAACCAGCCCCTTGCTCAGCGACAGCAGCGCTGGGCTGAACGCCAGCCCCAGCAGCGCCACCACGCACAACCCGACCAGCACCGCCGGGGCGCGACGCTCCAGAACTGCCCCGAAGCGCGGTTCGGCGAAGCGTTCCCACAGCCACAGCAGCCCCATCCCGCCGAGGATAGCGTAGGGGATGATCGGTCCATGCCAGGCGATGCTAAACGGGTAATCGTAGCGGAACAACGGTGCCAGCAGCCCGCCGAACAGCGATTCGATGACGCCGATGGTCGAGAAATCGAGGATCAGCAGCAGCCAGCCCACCGCCAGAATCGCCGCCTGATCGCGGCGGCGCAGCCCGACCACTGCGCCGATCAGAGCAAACGGCACAATCAGGACGCCGTGATACAGAATCATCACCTGCCAGTGATTCGCGTCACGGGCAAACGGTGAGGTGATGTCCGCGCCAAGCAGATCGCGCGCGTTGGTCAGCCAGGGGGCGATGCCGAGCAGCGCCACGATAGGAATGGCGAGCACCATGCCCATCCAGATGGTTGGTTTCGGGCGCGGCTTGCCCAGCCACATCGTCAGCAGCCAGGGCACGTAGCCCAGCCCCAGAATGATGGTGGTATCCGGGTGCGACAGCACCACCGCGCCCAGCATCAGCCCGGCGGCGATAGCGTCGGCAAGGCGGCTGTGGCGCAGGTAGCGCATGGCGAAGATCAGGCAGGCGAAGGCGAACACCAGCGCCAGCAGCGTCGTATAGTGGGAATCCATGAAAGCGGTGAACAAGCCAATGCCAAAGATCATCGCCAGCGCCATCGCCCGCCCCATGCGCTTATCGTAAAATTCAGCGCCAAAGTCATAAGCCAGCAGCACCAGCAGCAGCGACAGCACCGCGCCAACGCCAATCTGGACGTGGTGCAGCCCCTGTCCCAACTGCCCGCTTAAATAGGCAGCCAGCGCCGTAAAACCGGGCGAGTACAGGTAGGTGATTTCGGGGTGAAACGGTGCCAGCGTGCTGAAGCCGCCGCCCAACCGCGCCATCAGGGCGAGATAGCCAAACCCCTGCGCGTCGGTATCCAGCGGCACCGGCAGCGCCAGCGCAGGCAGGATGAAGATCAGCGCTGCGAAGCCAAACAGCAGCAGATCGGCGGGACCGGGCCAGCCCTGGTCTTCGTCGGCAAGCTCCTCGCCGCGCTCCTCGGCGCGTTTCTGCCCGTAAGACAGCGTTCCAAAAAGAAAGATGCTGGTCACGAGCGCAAACAGCAGATAATCGATCACCAGCGTGTTCCAGCCGAATAACATCGCCCAGAAGACCGCGCCGCCAACCACCAGCCCCAGCGCGAGGGCAGCCATCAAGCCGATGCGCGGTTGGTGGGTGTTCCAGGCGGGTGACAGCATCGCGCCCGCGCCAATTACAATAGCGCCAAAGATGAAGATGACGATCAGCGGCATGTATCAACCTGTTTGTGCTGCGAAGAACAATCGCGGAAGTATAGCAGGATTACCGCCTGAACGACTATAGAAGCCTGTTTTCGGAAAGCTGCGAATACGCCGCCGCCATCCACGGATGCACCACACGCAGCGAGTCGCGCCTGTCCCACAGGAATTGCAGATAGACCAGCGCAGCGGCGTCCAGCGAAACATCCAGCGCGGCTTTCATCTCGTCAAAGTAGGGCGGCACACCCGGCTGATCCCATGCCAGCTTGTCAGCGATGAACACCACTTTGTCCAGCGGACTGGCGTCCACCTTCAGCGTGGTATGGCAGCCGACAGCGCTCAATACTGCCTCGTCGCTGATGCCGAAGATTTCCCGCGCCACTACCACCGACAGCTTCTGATGGATGATCATCGGGAAGGTTGCTTCTTCGGGCAGCACCTCGACGCCCCACGCCTGCGCGGTTTCGATGCGCTCCGACAGCGGAATGACATTGCTGATGTCGTGCAGCCATCCGGCGGTTTCCGCCGAATCGGCGTTGTCGCCCGTTTTGAGCGCGATGTGCCGCGCTTCCGCCGCGACGTCACGGACGTGTTCGGCAGTGTGGGGCTTGCCATGATGCGCCAGAAAGGCGGGCGCGTCCTGCTTCAGATTGCCTGTAAACTTCAGTCCAGCCATCATTGATTGCATTCCAGCGTCCAAATTCATGCCATCCTTAGTATCGATATATTCAACCGCAGAGGGCGCAGAGAAGAAGGATTGAACCACCAAGACACCAGGAATAGTAGGGGTGAGGTGCCGCCTCGCCCAAAAGCACCCTTAGGGTTCTCTGTGTCCTTAGTGGTTCAAATAGTCTTTTTCCTGTGCGTTCTTTGCGCGCCCTGCGGTAAAATAGAGCAGTAAACAAGGGCAGCACGACATGGATTTAATGCGTATTTACCCCAACGTCTCTCTGCCGGATGACGCCCAACTGGACGATTTTATCATGCTGGGCAAGCCGCCGCGCGGCAAGCAGCCGGGCGATCTGCCGCTGATCATCGGCGCGGGCTGCGTCATTCGCTCGCATACGGTGATCTACGCGGGCAACACGATTGGCGTGGGGCTGCAAACGGGGCATCACGTCGTCATCCGCGAGCGCAACCACATCGGCGATCACGTCAGCATCGGCACGCACAGCATCGTCGAGCATCACGTTCAGATTGGCGACGGCGCGCGCCTGCACAGCCGCGTGTTCGTGCCAGAATACAGCGTGCTAGAGGCGGGCTGCTGGCTGGGTCCCGGCGTGATGGTGACCAACGCTCGCTACCCACTCAGCCAGGGCGTGAAAGACCGGCTGGACGGCGCGCACATTGAAGAAGGCGCGATCATTGGCGCGAACGCCACGCTGCTGCCGGGGGTGCGCATCGGCGCGGGAGCGCTGGTGGGCGCTGGCTCGGTGGTGACCAGAGATGTGCCGCCGGGCGCGGTCGTGGTTGGCAATCCGGCGAAGATCGTCAAACAGCGGAACGAGATTGAATTCTACAAAGATGAATGAACCGCCGAGGACGCAAAGAACGCAGAGGAAAAAGATTATTTGAACCACTAAGGACACAGAGGACACTAAGGGTGCTCCTGGGCGAGGCGCCGCCTCGCCCCTACTATTCCTGGTGTCTTAGTGGTTCAATCCTTCTTCTCTGCGTCCTCCGCGCCCTCTGCGGTTGGATATCTTATATCCAGGAAAGGTGCTGAATGTCGAAAATCCCACTGGTTGACCTTAAGGCGCAGTACGACTCGATCAAGCCTGATATTGACGCTGCCATCGCCCGCGTGATCGCTAATACCAGCTTCATCGGCGGGCGCGAGGTGAGCGCTTTTGAAGAAGCGTTCGCGGCGTTTCAGGGGACGAAGCGCTGCGTAGGTCTTGCCAGCGGTACGGCGGCGCTGTGGCTGTCGCTCAAGGCGCTGGGCGTTGGCGCGGGCGATGAAGTGATCACCACGCCGCACACGTTCATCGCAACCGTCGAACCGATTGAGGAAGTCGGCGCTGTTCCGGTGTTCGTGGATATCGATCCGGTGACCTACAACCTCGATCCGGCGCGCATCGAAGCGGCGATCACGCCGCGAACGAAGGCGATCATGCCGGTGCATCTGTATGGACAGATGGCGGCAATGGACGCCATCATGGAAACTGCCCGCCGCCACAACCTGTACGTTATCGAGGATGCGGCGCAGGCACACGGCGCGGTCTACCAGGGCAAACGCGCCGGGCAGTGGGGGCATATCGCCTGTTTCAGCTTCTATCCGGGCAAGAACCTGGGCGCATATGGCGACGCGGGCGCGATCTGCACCAACGACGACGCGCTGGCGGACAAGATCGCCAAGCTGCGCGATCACGGGCGTACCAGTAAATACGCCCACGACGAGATTGGCTTCGGCGAACGTCTGGACTCGCTTCAGGCGGCGATTCTCGGAGCGAAGCTGCCACATCTCGCAGAATGGACGGAAGCGCGCCGCCGCTGCGCCGCCTATTACACGCAGGCGCTGTCGGGTTTGGGGGGCATTACCACGCCGCGCGAGCTGCCGGACTCGCAGGCGGTCTATCACATCTACTGTATCGCGGTCACGGGTGACCGGGCGGCTGTCCTGGCAGAACTGAAGAACCGGAATATTGAAGCGGGCATCCACTACCCGATCCCGCTGCATTTACAGGCGGCGCTGGCGCATCGCGGCGGGCGCGAGGGCGACTTCCCAAACACCGAACACGCCGCGCGTTCGATCATCAGCCTGCCGATCTACCCCGAACTGAAGATTGAACAGTTGAACCGTGTGGTCGAGGAACTGGCGGACGTGGTAGCGGCGCTGGCGCGGTAGCTGCTGCCCAACGCTCTCAAATCGGAGTCGGTGATTGAACTTGTCTGCTTCTGAAAAGGTAAAAGCAGAAGACCAACATAGTCTTGTCACGACGCGCGGCTTCGCGCCTGCGTCTGGTATGGAACCTGCTTTTCTCACATTTTAAGGAGCATTTATGCGTCGTTTTTGTCTGTTTCTGCTCATGATCGGACTGTTCGCTGCTTTCATCCCGGTCTTTGCTCAGGACGAAACCGCTGAAGCCACCGCCGAAACCGAAGCGGCTGTCACGCCCGAATCAACCGACGCCGCCGACGCCGAAAGCACAACCGAACCTGAAGCCACTGAAGAATCGCAGCCCGCGCGGGATCGGGTTGAATTTCCCGGCGTGGGCAGTTTCAACGTGCGCGAGGACTTTGGAACGGAGCAGCGCGAGTTCACGATTGACATTCCCACGGGCTACCGTGACGACGGCGAGCCGATGCCGCTGGTCTTAGTACTTCACGGCGCGGGGGGCAGCGGGAACGGTATTCGCGCCTTCGCTGGTATGTCCGAGCTTGGCGAGGAGGTGGGCTTTATCACCGTCTTTCCATCCGGGTTGGGCGGTGCCTGGAACGATGGCAGACCTGACCCCGGTCTTGCGCTGATCGACGATATTGCCTATTTCGATCACCTGATCACGCTGCTGACCAACAGCCTGAACATTGACGAACAGCGCGTCTATACGTCCGGCTACTCGATGGGCGGGATGCTGTCCTATCGTCTCGGCTGCAACCTGCCGGATCGCTTCGCCGCCATTGCCTCGGTGGCTTCCACCATGCCGCTGTACATTCAGGCGGAATGTGACGCCGCCCCGCCGCTGCCAGTGCTGCTCATTCACGGCACCGACGACCAGATTGTCCCCTGGGTGGGCATCCGCAACGGCTATATGTCCGCGCCGGAGACGATGGCGTACTGGTCGGAACACAACGGCTGCACCTATGAAGCTTCATTTGTGATCGAGCCGGATACGTACCCCACCGATGGCACGCTGGTCATCCGCGAGCAGTATGATGACTGCGCCGACGAGGTGATGATGTACGGCGTCTATCAGGGCGGACATACCTGGCCCCGGCTGCCGACTCCCACCGGATTTAATCTGGGTACCACCAGTCACGACATCGTTGCCGCCGAGGTGATCTGGGATTTCTTCCAGCGCCAGACACTCGATCAGGTGGAGTGACGGCTCAACCTCCCCGGTTTGCCCGCGCTTCGTAGTCTGACCAGACCGGTTCGGCTGCCGCGTTACCGCCGCAGATCAGCGCCACGGGATGATGGTAATGGCTGACATCGACCGTGCCGGAGAGCAGGGCGGCGATGACCGCCGCGCCCGCCGGTTCGACGAGCTGGTTGACGTTCAGCCACAACCAGCGCATGGCGTCGATCATCGAAGGGTCGTCCACCAGCACGACTTCGTTCACATGGCGCTGAGTTAGCGCCAGCGTGCTGTCGCTGACGGTGGGCGGGGAGAGCGTGTCGGCAATGGTGCGGACTTCCGGCAGGCTGATCACCTGTCCGGCTGCCAGGCTGCGCGTCATGGCTGGCGAGCCGGTTGGCTCGACTCCGATGATGCGGACATCCGGTTTCAGCGCCCTGATCGCCGTTGCCATGCCGCTGATCAGTCCGCCGCCGCCAATAGCGATCAGCACGCAGTCCAGATCGGGCACGTCGTCAAGCAGTTCCAGACCCAGCGTACCCTGTCCCGCCAGCGTCTTTTCGGTGTCAAACGCATGAACGTAAACCAGCCCGTCCTGCTCGGCGTGTTCCAGCGCTTTGGCGTGGGCGTCGTCCCAGTTCCTGCCATGTTGAATCACCCGCGCGTTCCACCGGCTTATCCTCGCCGCGCGGTCAGCACCGGCGGTGGCGGGTAAATAGACGACGGCGGGAATGTTCAGGCGATATGCCGCGTATGCCAGCGACAAGCCGTGATTGCCGCCAGAAGCGGCGATCACCCCGCGTTTTTTGGCTTCATCGCTCAATTGGAGCAGGGTATTGAAGACGCCGCGCGATTTGAACGACCCGGCGACCTGCAAATTCTCCAGTTTGAGGCGAAGCTGGGGCGGTACATTATTCTGAAGGTGCGGCAGCGGTGCCAGCGGCGTGTGCCGTATATAATCCGAAATCCGCGCCCGCGCTTCCTGAATCACTTCAAGTGGTAATTCGTACATAAGTCCCCCGCCGCGTGTTTGCATGGGCACAGTCTGAAATAATGGTGATGTTTTGTGAAGAATAAATGCTCGTCCATTCAGTATAATCGATCTGGTTGGCGCGCCCAAGAGGATTGGTTATGCGACGGTGGACACTGCTGGTTTTTGCCCTGCTGCTGTTAAACAGCCTGAGTTTGCTTCCCGTATATGGTCAGGGCGGATGGACGCCGGTTTCGCCCGGTGGCGATACCCTGTGCGCGCGCGGCGCGCCGTACACCTTCTTTACGCGGGCGGGCAATCCCGACAAACTGCTGATCTACTTTCAGGGCGGCGGCGCCTGCTGGAACGCCGAGACGTGCAGCCCCAACGCCGGGATGTTTGACGACAGCGTGCTGGGCGACGAAATTTACGCCTTCAGCACCGGCATCTTCAATTCGGCGGCGGGCGGCGAAAACCCGTTTGCCGATTACAGCGCCGTCTTTGTGCCATACTGCACTGGCGACCTGCACACCGGCAGCAGCACCGTCACCTATGATGACCAGACGATTTACCACAACGGCTACGCCAACGCTACCGCCGCGCTGGACTGGGCATTCGCTAACCTGCGCTCGCCCGCCGAAGTAGTCGTCAGCGGATGCAGCGCGGGCAGCTACGCCTCGATCTATTACGCGCCGACGATAGCCCGCCGTTATTCGCGCTCGCGCATCACCCAGCTTGGCGACGCGGGCGCGGGGCGCGTCGTGCCAGGGTGGGGCGGCTTCGACGTATGGGGGACATTCGCCCATCTGCCGCGCGGTCTGCGCCGTACCGCGCCGGAACTGTTTTTCGAGGCGGCTTATCGCGCGGTGGCACGCGCTTACCCGCGCGTCGAGCTGGCGCAGTACAACGCCTTTAACGACAACGTCCAGGTCTACTATTACCAACTGATGGGCGGCACGCTGTCCGACTGGGTGATCGGCTTGGAGAACAGTCTTGCCGCGCTTGCCGGGCTGGCGAATTTTCACGCTTATACCGGCGCGGGCGGCGAACACTGCATCACCACGTCCGACCGCTTCTACAGCGAAACCGTGGACGGCGTGCGTTTCCGCGACTGGTTAGCAGCGCTGCTGGCTGGCGAAGCGGTGCCGGACGTGCATTGTACGGAGTGCTAAGAAGACTTTAACGCAAAGGC
Organism: Aggregatilineales bacterium; assembly: GCA_030834905.1. Classification (GTDB taxonomy): domain Bacteria; phylum Chloroflexota; class Anaerolineae; order Aggregatilineales; family Phototrophicaceae; genus Flexifilum. The sequence continues at coordinate 60,008 of JAUQWZ010000023.1, forward strand.
GCAAAGAGTTTTTCTTTGCGTCTCCGCGCCCTTTGCGGCTTTGCGTTAAGGTTTTGTCTTTATTCCTGACACGTTCCTGTCTGTTCATAATGCCCGCTTCACGCCATAATAGGGACAATCTCAGGCTTAGCGACGTTATTCAGGTATGCCTCAGCTTTACCGGTTAATCTGCTTATTCCTTCTGCTTGCCACGTCTGTTCCCGCTTCCGCGCAGCCGCCTCATGCCCCGTGTGGGGTGGTTGATGCGATTGAATATCCCATCGATATCAGCGATACGCTGCGGCGCGGGTCGGACGATTTCGCCCTTTATCGCGCCCGTTTTGGCGGCAATCACGTCGGCATCGATATTGGCTTTGAACGACTGGGTGAGCCGGTCTACGCGGCGGCGCGCGGGCGCGTGACCTACGCCGATCCCGAAGGCTGGGACACCGAAAAGGGCGTCGTCATCGTCGAGCACATCTTCCCCGATGGCAGTACGGCGTACTCGCTTTACGGTCACATGGAAGAAACGGAGACAACCTTCTTCCCGCTGGTGAACCAGTGTGTCGAGCCGGGCGACGTGGTCGGCACGATTGGCGCGCCCTCGCGCGGGCTGCCGCACCTGCACTACGAGATTCGCGGCTTTATGCCCGGCGACGGCGGTCCCGGTTATGTCACCGGCAATCCGGCGCAGGCGGGCTGGTTTCACCCGCTGGATTTTACCGAACTCTGGCGGCTGCGGCTGTCTCCGGCGTATATCGGCTCGGTGACGTTCAGCAGCGCGCCGACGCTGCCGCCGGTCATCCTGGACAGCGGCGTATTTGTGGTCGCCAGCGGCAACCGGCTGGAAGGCTACGTCGTTCCGGGTACGTCGCTGTGGCGCAGCACCACCGACGGCGTGATAACCGGGCTGGTCGGGCTGCCCGGCGACCGGGTGGTGGCGCGCACGCGCAGCGGGCAGATGGTGATGCTTCAGGGCGGGCGTTACGCCGCCGTCTGGTCGGTATCGGGTCCCGAAGCGCCGCTGCTGGCTATCGGCGAAGCGCTGATTGTGCTGACCGACGGCGGCGGCGTGGCAGCCTATATGTCGGGCGGCGAGCGCCTGTGGGCGGTGTCGCCACAGACAGCGGTCGTCTCCGCCGATCCTGAGGAAAGACCGCCGCGTGTCATCAGCTTCCAGACCAACGGCTCTGAGGTGGCGGCGGTGGTGCAAGCGGGGGATGAGTACCACTGGCGGCTGGTCGATTCGTCGGGCGAAATCCTCTATGAAACAGTATTTCGGGATAGTCCGGTGACCGCGCCGATTCCGTCTGGCGGGTGGCTGGCGCTGGATGGCACCACCCTCTATCGCATCCATGATGGTCAGCGCGAGGCACTGGCGACCATCAGCCCGACGCCGGGACGCTGGGCGCGGCTGACGGCGGATGTGACGGGGAACGCCTATCTTTATCTGGGCGACGCGGGCGCTTCGCTGCTGGCGCTCGATGCGGCGGGTGATGTGCTCTGGCGCGTTCGCTACCCGATTCCGGTGGGAGTGCTGCCGCCGCTGGTGGCGGTTGGCGGCGGGTGCCTGCTTTACACGCTGGATGTGGATGGAATGCTCAACGTATTCAGCACGACCGATGGCGCGTTGATCGACCAGCGCAAGCTGTATGCTGGCGGCGACCGAAACGGCAGCCCACCCGCCCGAATGCTCCAGGTAGACGAGTTCGAGCGCGTGCTGGTGGGCAGCGGCTTCCTGACGACAGCGGCGCTTGATGGCGCGGTGCTGGGCGGCGAAGCGTTGAGCCAGTGCCGGTTAGGGTGAATCAGGATACACTATAGTGGATTGCGCCAGCGGTGTTCATCCTGACACATGTTCATCCTGACACAGATGGAGCGCGCCCATGACCGCCTTAGTGACTATCGAACGGCACATTCTCGACCAGCAGAAGCGCTACCCTCAGGCGACGGGCAGTTTCACGTCGCTGCTCTACGATATCGCGCTCGCCGCCAAAATCATCGCCCGCGAAACGACCCGCGCCGGACTGGCGGGTATCCTCGGCGCGACCGACTCCGAAAACGTGTACGGCGAGCGCCAGCAAAAACTCGACGTATTTGCCGACAACATCATCTTCAAGATGAACGATCACACCCAGCGGCTGTGCGCGATGGCGTCGGAAGAACACGACGACATTATCGCGATACCGCCGCATTACGGCGCGGGTAAATATGTGCTGCTCTACGACCCGCTGGACGGATCATCCAATATTGATGTCAATGTCTCGGTTGGTACGATCTTCGCCATTCACCGCAAGATCTCGCGGGGCGCGCGCGGCAGGATAGAAGATGTGCTCCAGCCGGGGAGCAGCCTCGCGGCGGCAGGTTACGTCATTTACGGCAGCAGCACCATGCTGGTCTACACGACCGGGCAGGGGGTGCATGGCTTCACTCTCGATCCGAGCGTCGGTGAATTCCTGCTCAGTCACCCGGATATCCGCATTCCAGAGCCGCCGGTGTATTACAGCGTCAACCAGGGGCATGAAAAATACTGGACTCATGGCGTGCGCCGCTTCACCCGCTGGCTTCAGGGAATAGACGGCGAGGGACAAGCGCCGCTGTCACAGCGTTATATTGGCTCGCTGGTGACCGATTTTCATCGCAATCTGCTGCAAGGGGGCGTGTTTTATTACCCGGGCGATATGCGCAGCCCGGACAAGCCCTACGGCAAGATGCGCCTGATGTTTGAGGTGCAGGCGCTGGGCTTCATCGCCGACCAGGCGGGCGGCTATGCGTCTGACGGCATCGGCAGCGTGCTCACTATTCAGCCGCATCACCTGCACCAGCGCGCCCCGATGTTTGTCGGCAACCGCTGGCTGGTGGAGCAGGCGGAAGCCTTCATTCACCAGCACGATCAGGATTGGGTGAAGGCTTACGGCGCGTACCGGGACGCCAAACGACAGCCGGTGTAGCGGCTGATTTCGCGCTACTTGTTTGGCAGCGCCATCTCAGGCGCGCGCTCGCCGTCGCGGTAGACGCCGCCGGTCAGGTACGATACTGCCATCCACAACGAGCGCGAATGGCGGTAAAAGAGGGCGCAGAACGCGATATTGTAGGTCACCCAGAAGATCATGTGCGGCAGCATCGGCGGCTGGAACAGCGCGTGGGCGATGAAGAACCCGCCCATAGTCGTTAATTCGGCAATGCTGAGATTGACGTACATGCCGCCGACCGACTCGCCATCCTCGCGCTCGAAACGAACGCCGCAGTGGGAACAGGTTTTGTTGGGTTTGAACAAGCCGCTGAACGTATGTCCCTGCTCGCACGCCGGGCAGCGCAGTTTCAGCCCAACCCAGAGGACGCGCAGAATATGACTCCACTTTTGAGACATGGGAAATGATACTCATCTGACAAACTGATGTATCCCATTCTACAGGAGCGTTTTCCCTTTTCAACAGCCGAAAACAAACTGCCGGGCATTATGTCGATTTACCGCCTGCGGCGCGTCCACAGGCTCATCAGCACCACCGCGATGGGCATCAGCAGCGATACGCTGTCCCGCCCGCTGGGGACAGGATCGTTCACCACGACGGTGAACGGTATCGGCACGAAGGTCAGCACAAACACCGCCAGCGAAAAGACGGCGATCAGCTTGCGCCGCGTGTCCATCGGCGTGATAGTGTCCAGCGGCGCGGCGTAAATGCGCCCGAACAGGAACAGCAGCACCAGCCACAGCAGCCATGCTTCCGAGATGAACAGTACCAGCGCGACGACGGCGAACAGAAACGGATAATACAGCCGCCGGGCGATATCACCGACGAGCGAATAGAGGATATGTCCGCCGTCAAGCTGCCCGATGGGCATCAGGTTCAGGGCGGTGACCAGCAAGCCTGTCCAGCCCGCCTGGGCAAGCTGGTTCAGCAGTACGTCCACCTGTCCATCGGGCAGGAAGCGCCCAAAGACCAGCATTTTTGTGAAGGCATACAGTAGCGAGTTGCCTTCCACCAAGCCGCTAGGACCCAGCGGTTCGATAGGCGAAGTGGACAGCCCAATGTAGAGGATGGGAACGGCGAACGCCAGCCCGATCAGCGGTCCCGCCGCGCCGACATCGAGCAGCACTTTGCGGTTGCGCATCGGTTCGCGCAGTTGGATGAATGCTCCGAACGTGCCAAACAGGCTGAACGGCGGTGGCGCGGGGATGAAATAGGGCAGCGACACCGACAGCTTGTGGCGGCGGGCGGCGAAATAGTGACCGAGTTCGTGTGCGCCGAGGATCAGCAGCAGGCTGATGGCATACGGCAGCCCGCGCCACAGGTTGGGCAGCAGGTTTGCCATGATATCTGCCGCCAGCGCCGGATCAGCGAGGTCGATTTCGCCGGCGGCAATGATGGTTCCCAGCAGCAGCACACTGATCAGCGTGGCAATGAACAAGACGGCGTTGGGCCACCAGGCGCGTTCTTTCGGGCGCACCCGTCCCTCGACGATGTGGATGAGATGCTTGCCGTCCGCCTGGCGGAACAGGGCGAGATAATTGTTGGGTTCAAGCAGCGCGTCCAGCTTGGCGTATGCCGCTTCCGAGGGCAGCAGCAGCAGCCCTTCATAGGACGCGATAAGCTGGCTGTTGGGTCCCAGCAGGAGCAGGTTGTCGCTGGAGTCGTGGCTCTCGTCAACGACGAGTTCGCGCTCGACGCTTAACACGCTCATCACCGCCTGGCGCAGTTCGGGGCGCTGCGGGCTGTCTGATTCTGGCGTATAACGCACCGAAGACCGCTGTGCCGGGCGGTCTTCGGTGGATGAGGCGGTTTCATTCAGCATCATCACTCTCCGAGGTGGCAAATCGCCGCACATCATACCGCATTTCGATTAGGGCGGTGTGATAATCTGCCAGCGCTCGCCTTCAGGAAGCAGTTGCAGCACAGAGCCATCGGCGCTGCTGATGTAGAGCATGGTATCGCCTGAGGGCGTCATCACTGTCTGGATAAAGCCCTGATAGCTGAATTCCGGCTGGGTTGCCAAGCCGAGGCGGTTGCGCACCACGTCGTTGCCGCGCCAGACAAAGCCGAGCTGGCGAATCGGCTGGTAGAAGCCGGGCGGCACCGCCTGAGCGAATTCGGGATCGGATTCAGGGTGCACAGCGGGGTCAAAGCGATTCTCGATGGCGATCCACGCCGGGGCGAAGCTGTCGTTGATGAGCGCGTACACCAGCCCGCTGATCTGGACATAGACCATCCGACCGCGCTCGAACGGCTCTTCGACGACCGAGGTTTCCTGTGCCGGTCCTTCGGGACAAGCGTCCGGCGCGGGTTGAAAGAACCATACATCCGGGCAGGCGACCGGAATCGACAGCATCTGCTCGACCACCTGATCGCCGTTGCCAACCGTCAGCAGGAATTCGACCGACCCGCGATCCGAACGGCGCGTTGGCACGCTCAGGCTGCCATCGGCGTCCACCCGCCACAACTGGTTGCGGGTGCCGCGTTCCATCCGATAGATGTTGGCGCTGGTGACGCCGCGCGTTGACCAGTAGAGATTGACGCTGCCACCGGGCGCGACCGCCAGCACATCGGTGGTGAAGAACTCGATGCGCGGCGCGTTGGGGTTCAGAACCCGCGTTCCGGTTGCTGCCGCCGCTGCCAACGTGCTCGGCGCGCCAAACAGCGGCGTTGGCGACGGTCCGGCGGTGGGCGTTTCGTTCTCGCTGGTGGGGGCTGCGGTGGGCGTGGCATCCCGCCCCGGCGTGCGCGATGGCATCGGCGTTGGCGTAATCGTCGTCGTTGGCTGCGCGGTCGGGACGATGGGCATTGCCATCGCTTCACAGCCAGCGAGGAAGCACAGCAGCAGCAGTAAGAGAAGGACGAAGGACTGCGGGCTGAGGATGGCGTGTGGTTTCATTGTGGCGGGGGTGGCAGGGCGACCCATCGGGTCGCCCCTACGGACGCCATGTATTGAACACACCTTGTTTTGCTGGCGGCTGGTGCCAGACCGCTGATCGCTGCCCACGGACTGCTATCCTCCGCCGCGGGGCGTGCCCGTGACCGGATAGCCAGTCGGCGCCTGCGCGCCCGCTGGTGGAGCATTGTTGATCATGTACGCCAGACTCTGCTCGCCGCGAATCTCGAGGGTGCAGCGTGCCATCCAGCCGGAAGACCCGCGATAGCGTACCATCACCCACATATCGAGGTCGGCTTCAAAATCTGGCGAGCAGGAACGGCTGAGATCGTAGCCGTTATAGCCGATAATGTCGATTGAACGCCCGGCTGCCAGCGCGCCGATGCGCGAATACTCCAAGCCGGGACCGCTGCGGACGGCGACCGCGCCGTTGACGGCGGTGCCGCCCACGCCGGAAAAGCTGGGCAGCGGCGTCGGCGAACCATAATTCACCGTCGGTGCCAGGTTAAATTCAAAGGCGGAAGTTGGGCGGGGCGTTGCCGTCGGCACCGCGTCCTGCGCCGATGCCGCCGTGAACAGCGAGAGCGCAGACAACAGAATGATACAGAAGCCAAGCTGCAAAAAACGGAGTCGCATGGGTGCTGCCTTTACGTTCGTCCGGTTTCCCTAACTATAGCGCCAACCTGTGTTTTCTGCTGCTGAAGATTGGACTGGACGGGTGATGAAGAATGGTGGCGATCAGGGGCGGCAAACTCGATTCGCAATTCTCTGGTTTGACCTCACCCCTCATTCTCCTCTCCACTCAGTGGAGAGGAGAAGCCAGGCGAAGCGCGGCAGGGGTGAGGTCAGCTAGATGAGAAGGGCAAAGGTGATAAGGGATAATGCTGCTTTACCGCACGCTGATGCGGCTGCCGTCGCTGGTCTTTTCCACCTGAATGTGAACAGGGAAGGAGTCGCGCAGGTCGTCGATATGAGTGATGACCAGAATCAGGGCGAAATCGTCCTGAATGGCGGTAATGGCTTCGATAAGCTTGTTGCGTCCGTCTTCATCCTGGGTGCCAAATCCCTCGTCAAGGAACAGCGTCCGAAGCTGCGCCCCGGCTCGCCGCGCCAGCATCTGCGACAGCGCCACGCGGATAGCAAAGTCGATGCGGAACGCCTCGCCGCCGCTGAACATCTCATAGCTGCGGGTGCCGAGTTCGTCGGAAATCTGAATGTCGAGCGTTTCCATCACGCCGCCAGCGATCTTCTCGCGCTGCGTTTCAAGGGTAAGCTGCATCCGTCCGTCGGTCATGCGCGAGAGCAGGCGGTTCGCCGCCGAGTTCAGTTCGGGAATGGCGCTGTCGATAATCATCGCCGGGATGCCGTTTTTGCCGAAGGCGTGCCGAAGCTCCTCATAAACTGCCCGTTCCTCGCGCCGTTCCGCCAGCCGGGTTTCGTGGTCGGCTTTGCGGGCGCGCTGATCTTCCAGCGCTTTCAGATCCTGCTGGGCATTCACCAGCTTCTGATACGCCTGTCGTTCGGTGGTTCGCAGGAGCGTGACCTCAGATTGCCGCGCCTGCTGCTCTTTCACCAGCGCTTCAAGCTGGACGATTTCTTCGGTCAGTCGGGTGAGGTTCCCCTGTTCTTCCGCCTGCTGTTCGAGCAGGCGCTGCTGACGGATTTCCGCGTCTTTCAGCGCCGCCAGAACGTCGGGCAGCGATTCCTGCGCGACTTGCAGGCTGCGCTGGCGCGTCTCATACTCGTTGTAGGTTTGCAGGCTTTGACGGGCGGCGGTATGGCGCTCGCTGTCGTAGCCGAGCGCGTCGCGCTGCGCGTTCAGCGCGTCCAACTGCGCCCGCACGTCCTGGGCGAAGGCTTCGGTATCGAGCGTATTTCGGGCAGCGAGCATTTGCGCCCGCAGCGTATCCGCCTGAAGCTGGGCTTCGCCAGCGCTCTCAATTGCCGTTCTGAGGACGGCGGCGCGTTCTTTCAACGCCGACAGGCGTTTCAGTTCCAGCGATAAATTGGCGGCGGCGGTTTTATAGTCTGCCAGCTCACCGCCAATCGCCTCGACGCGGGTAGTATTGCCGCGGTAGGTATCGCCCTTATTCCTGCCGTCTTCACGCAGTTCACTGAGCAGGCTTTCGCGGTGGGTTTCGTCCAGCGGCTGCCCGCAAAGCGGACAGGCGGCGGTTTCTACCGCATTGAGGCGTGATATGCGATCCTGAAGCTGATTCATTTCGACGCGCAGCAGATTGTTCTCCGTATTCCGTTCGCCGCGTTCGGTTTCCAGCGCCACGACGACGCTCTGAAAGCCTTCGCGCTGGTCTTCCAGATCCTCAAGCGCCAGTACTTCAGCCTGAACGGTGGCGTAGTCCTCAGGATTGGCGATGTCGATAGTGCGCTGTAACCCGGCGATGCTCGCCTCATAGCCGCTGATTTCGTTGGTCAGTTCGGCGCGGGCGGCGTCAATCTGGCGCTCTAAATCGCGGCGCTGGCTGTCGAAGTCGCTCAACTGAAGCAGCTTATCGGCGAGATCGTGGTCTTCGGCGCGGGCGGCTTGCAGCAGCGCAAAACCAGTTTCGATTTCCTCTCGCGCTTCGATGACGGCTGTAAAGCCGGACATGCGGCTCTTCTGACGCTCGATATCGGCGTTCACCGCGATCAGGTCGCGCTCGATCTGGCGCATATGCTGTTCGACTGCCGCCTTGCGTTCCTGAGCGCTGCGTAAATCGGGAGTCGCGTGTTCAACTTCTTTGAGACGCGCCTCGGCGGCATCCAGCGCCACCTGAGCTTCCGCCTGCGCGCGCTCGGCTTCGGCGAAGGCGTTCCGAAGCTGTGGCTCGCGCGCCAGCTCCTCGTCAATGCTGCGGATCAGCGATTCGACCAGCATAATGTCCTCGCCGATGCGCTTGAGCGTGTCTTTGACCGACTGCTCGTAGCGTTCCCAACGCTCCAGACCGAGGATGTCCGCCAGGATTTGCTTGCGCTCTTTGGGTGGTTTGGTGGTGAAGGCGTCGGCTTTGCCCTGCTGAAGGAAGGCGGAATGGACGAAGGTTTCGTATTCCAGACGCAGCAGGCGATTGATTTTGACCTGCGTGGAGCGCATGGTCGGCTCGCTGAGGGCGTTCAGCCCGCCATCTTCGCCTACCGCGTACAGTTCAAGCGATCCCTGCCCGCCGGACTTGCGCGTGCGGCGGCGCACGACGCGGTAGAACAGCCCTTCCTGCTCGAAGTCCAACTGGACGTACATGTCGTTCTGTCCCAGATGGACAAGTTCTTCATCCCGCCGGGCGCGGGCTTTGCCCCACAGCACCCAGGTGATCGCGTCCAGCAGCGACGATTTGCCAGCGCCGTTGGGTCCGGTCAGGCAGGCGAGGTGAATGCCGTCAAAGACCAGCGCATCGGGCGAGTTATAAGCGAGAAAATTCTTGATTTCTAATCGAGTTGGAAGCATTTAAGAACTGCCTTTTTCCTGTTGTCGCGCCAGCCCGGCGATGAAGGCGTCCACCAGCCAATCAACCTCCGCCATATCCTGATAGTTCGGCTGAAGCTGGCGCAGGGCGGCGGCGCGGTTCGATTGGTTCTCGACCACGGCATCATGCGCGGCGTGGAGATCGCGGTCAAAGGTGATCAGGTCTGCCCGCGGCAGCACGTCGGGGCTGTGTCCTTCGACGTAGCTGTCGGCGTCGCAGCCCAGCAGCCGTTCTACCAGCGGGAAAATACATTCCGGCGTGTAGTAGCGCGGCTCATGATGGATGTTGAGATAGTGACAGTCGCCCAGAAAGACGATTCGTTCTTGCGGCACATAGACGATTGACGAGTCGGACGAATGATCGCCGCCGACATGATGAATCTCGCAGGTCAGATCGCCCAGATCCACCGTCAGCCAGTCGTCAAACAGCACATCCGGCATGATGATCCTCAGGTCGTCCCGGTTAGACAGTTCGGCTTTGATCATGTCACGGCAGAAGGCGATTTCCAGACCATTCGCCACGCGCTGATCGAGCGATTCGTCGTCCCAGGCATAATTCGCCTGGATGGCAAGCTGCCGCGCCGTTTTCCGGTGGGCGAACAGTGGAATACCAGCCAGCGCCGCCGCGCCAAAGCTGTGATCCCAGTGCCAGTGGGTGAGGACGGCATAACGCGGCGTGGGGACATGCTCGGCAGCCAGCGCGTCCAGGAAGTGGGACGTGTGCGCGGGGGAAGCACCCGCTTCGATTATCAGCGTCCCCTTCGCGCCGATAATCGCGCCCAGCGATGGGCGGTCAGTGCGCTCGTCGGGCGTAAGCCAGCAGACGCGCGGCGTGAGCTTTTGCAGCGTGCAGGGCGGGATCACGATAAAACGCCGTCCTGTGCCGCCGACTGTTCAAAGATCGCCTCGGCTTCGCCCATCAGTTTTTCCTGACGTTCCGGCGCTAACTGAAGGCTGATCAGGTAGCGTTCCAGCAGTTCCATGTCGGTCAGTCCTTCAGGATTGCCGCCAAGCCGGGCGCGCGCGGGCTGCTCGACCTCTTTGCGGACGGCGGCGATATAACTGACGCCCGCCTGCCGCAGCGCGTCCCGAACGATGCCTTCATTGAGCCGGGCTTCCGTCTCGTTGGTTAGCTGCAAAATCAGCCGGACGACCGCGCCTTCAAGATGGTGTTCGTCGATCAGATCAACCGTTTCCTGCGTGGGGTCTTCGCTCTCGCGCAGGTCGGCATTCAACGTGATGAACGGGCGCGCTTTCAGCGGGACAAAGCGCCAGTTGGTTTTGCCGCGCTCGATTTCCGCCCAGCAGAAGCCCTTGGTATCGCCCTCTTCGCCAAAGTCGATACGTTCCATGCTGCCGCTGTAGACGACCGGCGGCGCGCCGTCGCGGTTGGCGGTCAGGTTCTGGAATTTGTGGATGTGACCCAGCGCAACGTAATCCCAGCGTGGGTCGGCGACGACTGACGGCAGCACCGGCACGTCGCGCCCAAGCATAATGCCGCGCTCGCTGCCTTCCAGCGCGCCGCTGACAGTGAAATGCCCGGTGAGGATGCGCGGCAGGTCGTACTGGTTGGCTTCTTCCGCCAGCGTTTCGATGAGCTGTGTCAGCCGTTTCTGAACCTGTAGGTCGATATCGGCAATCGTCAGCCCGGATGTTTCCGATTCTTCGAGGATACGCGACCGGATCGGGTAGGGCGCTGCGCCGACGACCACCGCGCCGCGCTTGGTTTCGACGACCCGCGTTTCATAGTTGTCAGCCACCCAGACGTTGGGCACCGCCAGCGTGTCGTAAATCTCGATGCTGGACGCTTTCAACACCGTTGGCGATAAGTCGTGGTTGCCGACCAGCATCACCAGCGGCGCAAGCTGGATCAGATCGCGGACGCGCCAGGCGAACTCGCGCTGAAAGGTTGGATTGGGCGCCCGCGTCTTAAACGCATCCCCGGCGAAGATCGTCAGGTCAACGTCGTTTTCTGAGGCATAGTCGATCATCTCGTCCATGCGCTGAAGAAAATCGACCACGCGGCTGCTTAAGCCGGTTTTAGGGTCGCTCCTGCCGTAGTTTTCCATACCGATGTGAATATCGGCGAAGTGGAGCACACGAATCGGATCGGTCATATTCACTCAGTTCAATAGCGGAACATGGGTTCTATTCTATCATAGATATTATCGCACCGAAGCGGCTGGAACGCGCATAAAGAATGGCTTCCGCAGAGGCAGAGTTACGCAGGCTGCCAGTTCGCCAGCGCTTCCAGCACGCGCTCGTGGATGTGACCGCTGCTGACGACCATGCCCTTATTGTGAATCAGGATTGGACTGACTGAGAAATCCAGCGGCGAACCGTCGAGATCGGTCACCACGCCGCCCGCCGCCTGCACCAGCGCCGTTCCGGCGATATGATCCCAGATGCGATGGCGGGGAGTCGCTTCTCGCGGCAGGCGCAGATAGAGGTCGGCGTCGCCACAGGCGACCATGGCGTATTTATCCTGCCCGTCCACCCGTTCAAGCGAGGGCGTGGTGATACCGGCAGCCTGGATGATCTGAAGCAGGCTGTCGTGATCGGCGTGACTGTTCTCGCTGCTTTCAACCACCCGCAGGCTCTCGAAACGCTTTGGCGGCAGGCTGACGGCGATCCGGTACGTCTTGCCGCCGCCAAGCCGCTGCATGTAGGCGGCGCTGCCCTGGGCATGGAACATCAGCCCGCCGTTGTAGCCCGGCGAGCCGATCACTCCGGCAACCGGCAGATCGCCTTCAAGCGCGCCAACGGCAATGGCATAGCGGCGGTTGGCGATGAAGCCTTTGGTGCCGTCCACCGGGTCGATGATCCAGGTGCGCTCGGCGGCTTTGCCGCGTCCGTGTTCGAGCCAGGTCACCAGATTGGTTTCGGTGACGGTGTGACCCAGCACCTTGCCGACGAGGTGGGCAATCTGCGCTCGATCAGTGTCGGAAACCAGCGTCTGGAACTGTTCCGCCTGTTCTTCCGCCAGCACCGCGTCGTCGGGAAAGGCGGCGCTGATAGCGCGGCAGAGGATCGCCTGCGAGCCGTAATCGGCAATGGTGACCGGCTCGCGACCGGCTTTTTCGCTGCCGACGAAGTGAAGCTGCTGCACGCGGCGGGTGAGATCGGCAGCCTGGCGCACCGCGCTAAGTATTGGATTGAGGTCGATCATGTTCAAAAACTGCTTTCAGAAACCTTACAAGGACTTGACTTTAGTCCAAATGAGAGCCAACTTCAACAGCCGAATCCGCCTGTGGTAAACTCGAACCATGATCAACCTCCTGTTCGTCACGACCTATGTCGGCTTGGGCGGCGGCGAAACGTCGCTGCTGACGCTGGTCGAACACCTCGACCAGACGCGCTTCAGTCCTCATCTGCTGGTGCCGCATGAAGGACAGCTTACCGAGCGCTGGGCTGCCAATGGCTGGCAGGTGCATATCATGCCGTGGCGGGGCGCGACCACCTTCTTCGTGCCGCCGCTGTGGGCGCGTTTCCCGATTGTCGGGCGGATGGCGCGGTTGATGTCCGAACAGGGCATTGCCGCCGTCCACAGCGATTATCACAGCCTGCCATTTGTCGTTCCGGCGGCGGAAGCGGCGGCTGTTCCGTCGCTGTGGACGTGCTGGGGCTGGTGGTTTCAGCCAAAGTTCTGGCAGCGGGCATTTTTCCAGCGCCCGTCGGCGGCGTTCGCGGCGTCGTGGGCGATTCGCGACGGTTTTCTCGGCAGTCCACCGTTTATGCCGCCAGAGCGAATGCCGGTGCTGCCGCCGGGCGTCGATACCGAGCGCTTTCGTCCCGGCGTCGATGGTTCGCCGGTGCGTGCCGACGCCGGGGTGAGCGCCGAAACGCCGCTGGTGGCGCTGATCGCCCGTTTTCAGGACGTCAAAGGGCATGACGTATTTCAGAAGATGGCGCGGATCGTCGCCCGCGAAATGCCCGAAGCCCGTTTTGTTGTTGCCGGGGAAAACGTCCATGGCGTTTCCGCCGACGACAGCTACAAAGCCCGAATTTTGGGGGCGGCGCGGGAAGACCCCATTTTACGCGAACGGCTGATCTATCTCGGCTTTCGGGCTGACGCCGAGCGCGTGATGGCGGCGGCGGACGTGGTGGTGTGCAGTTCGCAGTTTGAGAGCTATGGTATGGTCAATGTTGAGGCGATGTCATCGGGCAAGCCGGTGGTCAGCACCCGGCGCGGCGGTCCTTCGGAGACGGTCGTTCACGGCGAAACCGGCTTTCTGGTCGATTCGGGCGATGCGGCGGGTCTGGCGCAGTACGTGCTGACGCTGCTGCGCGATCCTGACCTGCGCCAGCGGCTGGGCGCTGCCGGACGGGCGCGGGTGGAACAGCATTTCTCCGCCCGGACGATGGCGGCAGCCTTCACCACAACGCTTGGTAAATTGATCCGTGTGTTAGAATAGACTTGAGATTGTCTGTAATTGCGAGGGAACGCTGATGTCTCAAAGGGGCTGGTTCACTCTGCTCGTGACCATCTGCGCGCTGTTGAGCGTGCTCGCCTTTGGTTATGGCGTCGGGCAGGCAGGCTCTGATCTGGAGATGATCATCTTTGTGATACTGGCATTCGTCTTTCTGGCGATGAGCTTCATCCTTTCACAGCGCGCGCGCCAGCTTCCCGATTAACATGCGCTGTTCCGCGCGCTCCACGTGCCTCTGATGCGCATCCTGCTCATTTCACGCTGCCCGCCATACCCACTTTTTCTGGGTGACCGACTGATCCTCTACCATCTGGCGCGCGAGCTGTCGCGGCGCGGGCACACGCTTGATTTGCTGGCTTTCGATGACCGCCCCGATATTCCTGACGAACGCAGCGCCTACGAAGATTTCTTCCAGCATACAGCGGTTTATCCCGCGCCCCGCCGGACGCTGATCGACAGCCTGCGACGGCTGCTGCTGCCCGGCGCGCGCTTCCCCAGACAGGCGAGCAGCAGTGCGTCCCCGGTCATGTGGGCGGCGGTTCAGGCGCGAATACAGCAGCATCCCTACGATGTCGTCCATCTGTTCGGCGGCGTGCAGGTCTACGAATACTGGCACGCGCTTGACGGACTGCCCGCGATTATCACGCCCTATGAGAGCTACAGCCTGTATTTGCGGCGGTTAATTGACAACGGGCAGGCGCGGCACACCGCGCCCTTGCAGCGGTTCATTGCCCGCGCCTATGAGCGCTTCATGTTCGCGCCCTACGCGCGAACGGTGGTCGTGTCCCAGCCCGATGCTGACGAGCTTCAGGTGATCAACCCGGCGCTGAATATTAGCGTTATTCCCAACGGTGTAGAGATCGAGCGCTGGCAGCCCGGCGAAGGCGTCCGCGAACCGGCAGCGCTGCTGTTCACCGGCAACTTTGAATACCCGCCCAACGTGGACGCGGCGCGGGTGCTGGCGCTGGAAATTCTGCCCGGCGTGCGGGAAGCCATACCCGGCGTGAAGCTGTGGCTGGTCGGCAACGCGCCGCCGCCGGAACTTCAGGCGCTGGCGAGTGACGATATCACCGTCACCGGCAGAGTGCCGGATTTGCGACCCTATCTCGAAAGGGCGACGGTCTTTGTCTGTCCGCTGCGCTTTGGGGCAGGCATCAAAAACAAGGTGCTGGAAGCCCTGGCGCTCGGCTGCCCGGTTGTAGCGACTCCGCTGAGCGTCGATGGCATCGCCGCCGACGACGGGCGCGATGTGCTGGTGGCTGATCTGGACGCCATGCCCGACGCCGTGATCCGCCTGCTGCGCGATCCCGATCTCCAGCGAGCGCTTGCGTCCAACGGGCGGGCGCTGATCGAACGCGAGTACACCTGGTCACGGGTGGCGGCGCTGTACGAAGCGCTGTATGAAACGGTTCGCGTGTAGGGACACGACATTGTCGTGTCCGGCTTAATTCAGGGTTCAAACCAACGTGACATTGTCGTGTCCGGCTTAATTCAGGGTTCAAACCAACGTGACATTGTCGTGTCCGGCTTAATTCAGGGTTCAAACCAACACGACAATGTCGTGTGCCTCCGGCGACAGCGTGTTTTGAACCGTATCCCTGTACAGCAGCGGGTGAAATGGTTATCCTTTGGCGGATAGCCGATGTCTGCTGCTTGCCGAAAGCGCCTCATGAACGATTTTGCCTTCCCGAAAACTCTCGTCATCATCCCCGCGCTGAACGAAGCTGACAGCCTGGGTCACGTCATCGGGTTGATACGGGAACACGCGCCCTGGGCGGACGTGGTGGTGGTCAACGATGGATCGACCGACAGCACCGGCAGAATTGCCGAAGCCAACGGCGCGGTGGCGCTGCACATGCCCTATAACGTCGGCATTGGCTCGGCGGTGCAGACGGGCTTCATTTATGCCGCCCGCAATGGCTATGCGGTGGCGG
Source organism: Aggregatilineales bacterium (assembly GCA_030834905.1). GTDB lineage: Bacteria > Chloroflexota > Anaerolineae > Aggregatilineales > Phototrophicaceae > Flexifilum. The sequence goes on from JAUQWZ010000023.1 coordinate 75,676, forward strand.
TGCAGAATGACGGCGACGGACAGCACAACCCGGCGGAAATTCCCCTGCTGGTGCGGGCGCTGCTGGACTCAAACGCCGACCTGGTGATCGGTTCGCGGTATATCGAGGATCGCGGCTATGTCACGCCCTGGCAGCGGCGGATGGGTATTCACCTGCTGGCGCGGCTGATTTCGCTGGTCACTTGCAGGCGCTTCACCGATCCGACTTCGGGCTTCCGCGCGTCCAACCGCCGGACGATTGAACTGTGCGCCCGCGTTTACCCCTACGATTACCCCGAACCGGAGGCGATTCCGCTGCTGCACCGCGCCGGGCTGCGCGTGCGCGAAATTCCGGTGACGATGAACCCGCGCTACGGCGGCACGTCGTCTATTACGCCGCTGCGTTCGCTATACTATATGATCAAGGTCGTTCTGGCGATCCTGATCGGGCTGCTGCGCAAAGCGCCGTCTTTGGAATCGACTTCGCAGCAAAGCAAATGAAAAGACTCAACGCAAAGACGCAAAGAGAGGAAGAAAGGCGCAAAGGTTTTTATCCACTACGTTGCGCCTGTGGCTGGTTTGCGGTTCAATAGACACAAGCTCTTAATAAACTTCCTGGAGAATTCAATATGATACCGGCGGCAGAGACTATTCAGAAGAATAAGGACTTTACGATCACAAGCTGGATCGCGCAGGGGACGTGGAATCCGATCCCGATTGAACGCGCGGAAGGCATTTATATTTACGACGCCAACGGCAAGCGCTACATGGATTGGTCGTCGCAGTTGGTCAACGTCAACATTGGTCACAGCCACCCGCACGTCGTCAAAGCCATTCAGGAGCAGGCGGCGAAGCTGTGCTACGTCGATCCGTCGTTTGCCACCGAGCCGCGCGGGCGTTTGGGCGAGCTTCTCGCCGAAGTGACGCCCGGCGGGCTGAGCAAGGCGTTCTTCACCAACGGCGGCACCGACGCGGTCGAAAATGCCATGAAGATGGCGCGGCTGTACACCGGGCGGCAGAAGATTCTCACCCGCTACAAGTCGTATCATGGCGCGACCTTTGCCTCGATGTCCGCCGGTGGCGACCCGCGCCGCCTCGCCAATGAGCCGGGCGTGCCCTGGATCGTCCGCCTGCCCGATCCGTATGCCTATCGCAATCCCGTCTATCGGGGACGCACGCCGGAAGAGGGCGATCAGGTGCTGGCGGAAATGATCGAAGACATCGTTCTGATGGAAGGACCCGAAAACTGCGCCGCCATCCTGCTCGAAGGCTACAGCGGCAGCAGCGGTATCATGCAGCCGACAGAAGTCTTCTACACCCGCGCGCGCGAAATCTGCGATAAGTACGGGATGCTGCTGATTGTTGACGAGGTGATGAGTGGCTTTGGGCGCACCGGCAAATGGTTCGGCATCGACCACTACCCGGACGTGAAAGTGGACATGATGGCGCTGGCGAAGGGCATCACCAGCGGTTACGTGCCGCTGGGCGCGGTGGTTGTCAGCGATGAGGTCGCCAGCTTCTTTGACAGCCACGTGCTGCATGGCGGTCTGACTTACAGCTCGCACGCGCTGGCGTGCGCGGCGGGAGTCGCCACGATTGAAGTTTACCAGAACGAAAATCTGGTCGAGCGCTCGCGCGATTTAGGCAAGGTGCTGCGGCGCGGCTTAATGGATCTGGCGGAAAAGCATCCGGTGATCGGTGACGTTCGCGGGGTGGGGCTGCACCATGTGGTGGAGCTGGTGAAGAACCGCGAGACGCGCGAGCCAATGAGTCCGTTCAACAAGCCGTTCACCGACCCGATGAAGCAGACGGCGAAAGCGCTGAAGGACAACGGCTTGAGCACGATGGTGCGCTGGAATATGGTCTTCAGCACTCCGCCGCTGATCATCACCGAACAGCAGCTTAACGAGGGGCTGCAAATCCTCGATCACGTGCTGACCGACCTCGATCAGTATTACGAGGGGTAAGCAGACCAGGGCAGCCAAAAACGGCGAACCGAACCGCCGATACACAATGGCGGGCTGATTCGATTCGCCGTTCCCGATCTGGTTAGGTCGAAAGAGTCGTCTACTTACCCTCGTTTGCTGGCGTGACGTTCTGGTTGCGCCGGAACAGGTTGGTCGGGTCGTACTGCGCCTTCACCGCGGCGAGACGATCCCAGGTCGCCCCCGGATAGGCGTCGCGGACTCGCGCCGCGCCTTCGTCGCTCATGAAGTTGACGTATACCCCGGCGGCACCCTGCTTCAGCGCTGCCGTGAAGCCGGTGATCCACGCCGCATGAAACGGCGTCTCCTCGGCTCGCTCATAGATCGCGACCAGCACCGCCATGATCCTGCGCTCGCGATGCGCGAAGGCGGTCGCTTCGACCGGAACGCGCGCCATCGCGCCGCCGAGCGCGCGAAGCTGCACTACCTTCATCGGCGCTGTACCTGCCTGAAGGTGTTCAACAATCGCCTGCGCTGTCTGCCGATCTACCCTATCCAGGAAGAATGAACGCGCTACCTCCTGCTCAGGACCCCTGGCACCTTCTTCTTCCGGGAACAGTTGGAACAATTCGGGATAGGTCATCGGACGGATCATGTCGGCGAACGGCGTGGCGATTGCCCGGAACGGAGCGAGCGCCTGCTCGCCAGCCGCAGTATCGCCGGTATAGGCAAGCAGCCCCATGATCACCGGCGTGCCGTGAACTTCGGCAGGCAGGAAGGGCATTGGCGGCGCGATCATGATGTTGGCGATGGTCGAAAGCTCCTCGGGCGCGGCGTCGGCGGCAGCGATGAACGCGGTGATGGTTTCGGCTGTCGCGGGCAGGATCATCATGCCGCCGACGACGTTGGCGATTTCGTGCAGGCGGTACTGGAAGCGGGTGACGACGCCGAAATTGCCGCCGCCGCCGCGAATCGCCCAGAAAAGATCGGGATGCGAATTTTCGCTGACGTGGAGAATCTGCCCGTCGGCGGTGACGATCTCGGCTGCCAGCAGGTTATCAATCGTCAGACCGTATTTGCGGACGAGGAAGCCAATTCCGCCGCCAAGCGTAATCCCGCCGATACCCACCGAGCCGGTATCGCCAAAGCCAACTGCCAGACCATGAGCGCCCGCCGCTTTGGTGAACGCGCCTGCGGTTAAGCCGCCTTCTGCCCAGGCGGTGCGTCCCTCAACGTCAATGTCGATCTGCCTCATGGACGACATATCGAGCACAATGCCGCCTTCCGACGTGCCGTGTCCGGCGTTGCTGTGCCCGCCGCCGCGCACCGCCAGCTCGAGTCCTGTCTCGCGGGCGAACGCCACCACCCGCGCCACGTCCGCCGTATCCGCCGGACGGACGATCAACGTTGGTCGGCGGTTATGTTTGCCGTAGAAGACGCGATGCGCCTGTTCGTAAGCGGCGTCGTCCGGCGTGATGATCTGCCCCTTGACGGTACTGCCAAGCTGCGAAAGCGCATTTCCGTTGGTGGCTGCAACCTGCGCGGTGGTCGATTTCTGTACGTTTGCGGTGGCATTGCTGCCAAATTTACCTTGCTGCGACATTCCGTATTCCCTCCCAATGCGGATAGTTGCCAGACGCGCCTCATCGTATTCGTGATGCTTTTTACGCGCACGAGGTATCAGATCAGTTTTGATCTGTCCTATCGTACAGATGGTATTATCAGCCTAATGTGTGAAGTAACTTTTGATTTGCAAGTGAATACAGCATACGAGGTTTTTTGCGGCGAGTCAAGAACAAATTTTCTATGAACGGGGGATTGGGCGACTCACCGAGTCGCCCCTACGGACCTACGGAACGGAAACGGCTGTCAGATGTCAGCGCGGCTCGTCGGATGATACGGGGCTTTTTCGCGCCAGTTCAAACAGCGGCAGGCTGGCGATCATATCCTCAACCCTGTCCATTTCCAGCGTCATGGTTGGCTGCTTCGGCAGCGCGCGCAGTTCCTCAAGCAGCAGGTTGTAGTTGAGAACGCCGTTCGGCAGCGCCCGGTGAATGTCAAGCTCGCCGTCGTTGTTGTTGAGGTGGGTGTGTACCAGCCAGGGTTCAACTGTCGCCAGCCACTCATCGAAGGGGACTTTCGAGAACAGGTGCGCGTGTCCCACGTCCAGACAGGCGCGCAGGTTGGGATGGTCGATAGTCCTGAGCAGATAGGTGATGATATCGGGATCGAATTCCCACATATTTTCGATTGTGGCAGTGACGTGGTGCTCGGCGGCGTACTCGGCGATCTCTTCCCAGAAAACCAGGTTGCGCTTGTGCCAGCCGGTTCGATATTCTTCGGTGCGGATAGCGGCAATGAAGTTGGCGTGGAAGACGACCGCCTGCGCGCCGAGCGCCTCGCCAATGTCGATTGCCTGATGGTAGCGGCTGGCGACCAGCGCGTTAATCTTCTGATCGGGGCTGCCGGGCGCCATGTCGAAGAAAGGACCGTGCATGGTGATCAGATTGACGGGTGCCAGCAGGCGCTGATAGTCCTCCAGGACTCCGCGCCAGTTGTTATCCAGCGTATCTGGATAAGCAAACGCCATCACTTCAATGCCCAGGTCATACTGCACTGCGAGGTCAACACAGTCTGAGATATTTGCAGGACTTGCGCTTAGCAGTACCTGATCTGCCACTGGTATCCTCGGTTCGCTAAACAATTATGTTTTCAGTCTACAACGAGTTATGCCCTCAGAGCAACAATACGGCGGTTTAATTGTTTCACCGCGTGATTAACCTGTAACAAAAGTTTACTTTTTATAACGGGGCGACACATTCGCTTTCGCCAGTGAAGCCCGATGGACTCCAGATCGGCGGGCTGTTGCCGAACGAATCGAGGAACGTCGTCTCGCCGGTGATGGCGTTGATGGCGACCAGTTCGTAAGCGCTGCGCAGCGCCAGCCATTCGCCACCGGGGCTGAAGCGTCCATAGTCAGCATAGCTCAATGCCGGATCAGTCAGGTGTTGTGTCGCGTCCACATCGGCGTTGCCGACCAGCGGAATGCGCCACAGCCGGTTTTCAGGAATTTCCTGGAGATCGCGAGCGGTGGCAAGCATGGCGCTGCTGTCGGGCAGCCAGGTGAGATCAAGCGCCAGCGCCCAGACATAGCTCAACTGTGTCGGAATTGAGTCGGGCGTGGTGCCGATAATCCAGAACTGGTCGTTATTAGGGCTGGGCGAAAAGACAAAGCCAATCAGGAAGCCGTCGGGCGACCAGCGCGGCATACTGACACTGCCGGTTGGAAAGTTCGTCAGGCGGTATTTGGTTTCGCCGTCGGCGCTCACCACCCACAGATCCGCTTCCCGCAGTGGGATGACAGCCGCGCCACCGGTCGTGGTCGTCGGCTCGGCGGTTGAGAATGGGTCGGCACCCGGCGGGCGTTCCTCATACGAAACATACGTCAGCCACTGCCCGTCGGGCGACCAGCGCGGCGTGTGTTCGTCGCCGGAAACGCTGTAGAAGGCGGGTTCGCCGCCCTGCGGACTCACCCAGCCGATCAGGTGTTCAGTTTCGCCATTTTCGGTGCTGCTGAAGGTGAAAGCGATCCGTCCATCGTTGGGATCGGGCGACCACTGCGCATCCCAGACGCCCCACTGCTCGGCGGGAAGCTGGTTGTAACGCACCATCTCGCGCAGATCGCTGCCATCAAGGCGGGCGGTGTACAGTTTGGCGTAGCCGATGCCGTCGCTCAGGGTGAACAGGATGCGGCAGCCATCGGGCGAGAAATCCCAGACGTGATGCCAGCGGCTGCCAAAGGAAAGCTCGCGCCGGGTCCCGCTGCCCATATCAAACAGCGCGATCCGATCCTGCTCGACTGTATCTACCGCCAGCACCGGACCGACGAGCGCGGTATTAATCGGCGTGCCCGGCGCGGCATAGACCAGGCGGGTGACGAGTAGGAGGGAAAAGATCAGGAGCATGACGTGCGCGCTCCTATTGCGATTATTTGCTGTCTGTCGAGGTCGCAATGTGTTCTGGTTCATCACCGGATGATGGGAACAGGTCTGCCTGACGGGTTGCGGAGCAAGCCGCGATCTGCCGGAATCCAGCCGTTCACACGACGATGATCGCAGTCCGCCTCAATAAGATACCACGCTGGCGTCGTTCCGTCAGCCGCGATGACGTTATAAAGCTGCCCGCCCGGTATCAGGCACAGCAGCCCGCCGCCAATCGCCCGCGAACTGTACAGCGGATTGTCGAGACTGACGTACAGCGTGGGCGTAATGAATTGACCTTCCACCGGCATGACCGGCAGCCCGCGCAGGTCGCCGCGCAGGATGAGAAATTCGTCTTTTACCCAGCCGCGCAGCCCGCCAATTTCGACATACCACCACAGGCTTTCGGGGGCGCGCAGCCTGCCGTTGCTGCCGATGACGATCAGCCGCGTGCCGCCATCGAGGATGCCGACCGGCGTGTAGGCGGGGCTGTCGCCCGAACGGAGAAACAGGTTGTCGGTATTGACGATGGCGTATCCCGGCTGCGCTTCGGCAGTCCCGGCGGGATTCTGCGGTCGCGGTGGGGCAGCGTTCGGGTCGGCGGCGGGTTCGGCGCGCCCGCCAGTGGCTGCCTGCGCCTGAAGCACCGCCAGCGGCAGCAGCGCCAGGTCGTCGCCAATCACGAACAGACCGCCGCCAAACGTCGGCAGACCGGGACACGATCCCGAAACCATAAACAGGAGTTGTTCAGATTCGCCGTTGCCGGAGACGCTGACGATTTTGAGCGTAATCGGGTTGTAGTGTGGCAGCGCTGTATAGTTCAGGCGCGCGCCGTCCTCAAAGGTGATGCGCTGATCAAGCGGGTAGATGCTGGTATTTTCGTACAGCGTTCGCCCGCCGCCATCGAAGGCGGTGATGACGATGGCTTCACGGCTGCGTCCGGTATTATCGCGGTTGGTCGTCACCGCGCCGCCGCCTGAAGTGAAGCCGCGACAGTCCGGCGTGAAGGTGATATTTTCCCCGCTGGCGGCGTGGCTGAGTCCGGTTGTGTAGAAGCAAATCAGCAGGATGCTCAACAGGAGCATACGGCGCGTTCTTGGAGCCATCGGCTCTCCTCAAGGCTGTTTTGTGCTGCGGCACATAATCTTAGCCAGCCTGAAAGGTTTTGCTACTGGTTGGTTCGACATCGCGCGGGAACGTAGAGCAACCGTTGGTTTGGCGTAGGGTTTGCCGGCGTCAATGATGCTATAGTGGCGGTGTTCATCGAGTGGAGTCCCCCACCTGCTCAGTGAACAGACTTCCCCGAAAACCAAGCGCCCCCGTCACAGGGGGCGTTTGGTTTAGAATGTCTGATGCTTATCCCAGGAATGTTCGCGCACGCCAAAATCGGCGTCCACATAGCCAAGCTTCTGATAGACCGATTTTGCCATATCCGATGACCAGATCCAGGTGTCGGCGTAGCCCCGATGGCGGATTTCCCGCATCAGAGCGTGCGTTATCGCACCGCCAAATCCCTGACCGCGAAACGCTGGCGGCGTAGAGACATCGTAGATCGACGCGCCGCCACCGGCATCCAGCAGCGTGCCAGTGGTGACCGGCGTATCGCCCACATAGCCAGTGTAATGCAGTGAGAAGGCTTCCTGCCCGTAGCCGTGCCGCGCGTAGGCGTCGTAGAAAATCGACAGCTCCTCCTCAAATCCGGCTTCCGAAATGCGCACCCACTCCGCCATCATCTCGTCGTCGCAGACACGCTCGATGTGGAAATTGTCTGGTACAGCGGGGGCGGCACTCAGCGCGGTGAGATCTGTCCACAGCCAGTTGCCGGCGCGCCCGCCCGGCAGCCCGCGTCCCTCCAGCCGCTTGCCCAGATCGGGCGGCTGGTCGTCGGGGAAGATAAACCAGTCGATGCGCTCGGTAAGTCGGTTGATGTGCTCAAAGAGCGCGTCTATCCGTTCTTCGACGCCGTCAGCCTGCCAATCGGTTCGGAGTATGATGTTGCCGGGAGCAGGGCGGTTGCTCACAAATAAAAAGGTGTCGGTGCTCTCTGTCGTGACGCCGGGCAGCCCTGAAAACATGGACATATAGGCGATCATGTTCTGCTGTACTCGGCGCGGTTTATCGCTGCCTGAAAGGTCGAGTAGGCTGGGTGTCATAAAGCTCCTATGGGTATATAGAAAGTAGATACGGTTCATAATAGCTCATGTATGAGGGTTCGAATAGTGGGGATGTTCTGCGGAATGGGAGAAATCGCGGGGATGTAGGGACGCGACATCGTCGTGTCCGAAAAACAAACGGACATCACATTGTCGTGCCCGCCGAGAATAACGCCGCTTCGCGCGTACATAATACGACCATTTGTGCTAAAATAGAAGCATGTATGCAAATGTCGCCATCGACGCGCCAGTCGATAACACCTTTGACTATCATATCCCGCCGGAGATTGACGGCGAGCTGGTGCCGGGGCATCTGGTGCAGGTTGCCTTTGGCACTGCCATGCAGCATGGCATCGTCCTGTCGATTCACGAGCAGACGGCGGTTGAAAAGACCAAGCCGATTCTGGCGCGGCTCGATCCGCGTCCGGTGGTCACCCGCGAACAGATCGCGCTGTCCCGCTGGCTGAGTGAAACCTACCTCGCGCCGATTGGCTTGTGCCTGTGGCTGTGGCTGCCGCCCGGACTGACCGGACACCGGGATATTCAGGTCGATCTGCTTCAGCCGGACGGCGCGCAGACGGCGCTCGAAAAAGAGATCGTCGCGCTGCTGAAAAAGCGCGGATCGCTGCGTGGACACCAGTTCAATCTGGCGCTGCCGGGCAAAGAATGGCGCGCCGTCGTGGACGATCTGGCGAAGGCGGGCGTAGTCAAAAAGGAAAGCACGCTGTCGCCGCCGCGCGTCAAACCCAAGATCGTGCAGACGGCGGCGCTGGCGATTCACCCTGACCAGATTCCGGCGATGATCAAGCATATCGAGCGTCCTTCCCGCGCCGCCGATCTGCTGCAAACGATAGCCGACATGCCCAACGGCGGCATCTCGCCGCAGGGGGCGATTAAGCTGGCGAACGCCACCAAAGCCAACCTCGACAAGCTGGTGAGTTCCGGCTTGGTGACGGTTGAGGACGATCTCGTCACGCTGGCAATCCCCAAAGATGACGTTCCCACCAGACTGGCGGAACTGCGTAAGACCGAACTGCCGCTGCGGGTGCTCAAGGTGCTGGCGCGGGAAGCCGACGCCATGGACGTAAGCTGGGTGTATGCCCAGACCGGCGCGACCATGACGGATCTCAAGCGGCTGGAAGCAGAAGAACTGATTTTGCTTGGCGAGACGCAGAAATGGCGCGACTCGCTGGCAGCCCGCGAGTTTGTCGCGCTGACCGCGCCGCCGCTGACGCCCGAACAGACCACCGTCTGGGAACGAGTGCGCGAGTCGATCATTCGCTGTGTGTCCTACAACCCGCGTCGGGGCAGCGCGCCGCCGCCGACCAATACCTTCCTGCTGCATGGCGTCACCGGCAGCGGCAAGACCGAGATTTACCTGCGGGCGCTGGAACTGACGCTCTCGCTGGGACGCAGCGCCATTTTCCTGGTGCCGGAAATCGCCCTGACCCCGCAGACACTGCGCCGGGTGGCGGCGCGTTTTCCGGGCAAGGTTGCCGTCGTCCACAGCGGCTTGAGCGAGGGCGAACGCTACGATACCTGGCGGCGCGCCCGTGACGGTCTGGTGCAGATCGTCGTCGGCGCGCGCTCGGCGCTGTTCACGCCGCTGCCGGATGTCGGGCTGATCGTGCTCGATGAAGAACACGACGCCAGCTATAAGCAGTCACCGCCGATTCTGCCGCCCTATTACCACACTCGGCAGACTGCCGAGCAGATGATGCGCCGCGACGGCGGCGTGGTCATCGTCGGCAGCGCCACGCCGGATATCGAAACGTACTACCGTTCGGAGCAGGGCGAGATCGTTCGGCTGGAACTGCCGCGCCGCATCATGGGACACCGGGTGCGGATTCAGGAGCAGGCGGAACGTCAGGGCGTGATGCCGAGCTACCGCCCCGATTCGCAGGCGGACGACGCGCTGATGATCGACCTGCCGCCGGTGCGGGTGGTCGATATGCGCGACGAGTTGAAAGGCGGCAACACCAGCATCTTCAGCCGCCCGCTGCAATATGCGATTGCCGACGTGCTCGACAAACGCGAACAGGCGATCCTGTTCCTCAACCGGCGCGGGCAGAACACCTACGTTTTCTGCCGCGACTGCGGCTACGTGGTCAAGTGCCCGCGCTGCGATTCGCCGCTGACGTATCATCGCCAGGGACAGGCGCTGCGCTGCCACCGCTGCGACTTCATGGGACAGGAACCAAGCTACTGCCCGGAGTGCAGTTCGCGGCGCATCAAGTATTTTGGCGCGGGGACGCAGCAGGTCGAGCAGACGCTGGTCGAGATGTTCCCGCGCGCCCGCGTGGTGCGCTGGGACGCCGACACCGCCGACTCGCCCGAAGCGCACGACGCCATTCTTCAGCGCTTCGTCCAGCGCAAAGCCGACATCATGGTTGGCACGCAGATGGTCGCTAAAGGCTTGGATCTGCCGCTGGTCACGCTGGTAGGCGTCGTCAGCGCCGACGTTGGGCTGGGGATGCCCGACTTTCGCGGCGGCGAGCGTACCTTTCAGGTGCTGACCCAGGTGGCGGGACGGGCAGGGCGTGGGCTGCTCGGCGGCAAGGTCATTTTGCAGACCTACCAGCCCGATCATTATGCGATCCGCGCGGCGGCAGGGCACGACTACGCCGCTTTCTACGAACGCGAGATCGCCTACCGCCACGATCTGGCATACCCGCCGTTTCGCCGGATTGTCCGCATCCTGTTTCGCTACCCGAACGAACTGAAGGCGAAAAGCGAAGCCGAACGGGCGGCGGCGATGCTGCGCCAGCGGCTGGTGACGCTGAATATGTCCGGCACCGAGTTGATCGGTCCCGCGCCGTGTTTCTTCACCCGCGAGAACCGCGCTTTTCGCTGGCATCTGCTGCTGCGCGGACCTGACCCAACGCAGGCGCTGCGCGGCTTGGATTTCCCCAAAGGCTGGCACGTAGACGTTGACCCGGTCGAGGTGCTGTGATGTGCTGAGTCAAAAGTGAAAAGTTGAAAGTGAGAAGTTAAACATAAAAACCAGCAGTCACTTTCGACTTTCGACTTTTCTTACTCAGTAATACGAGGAATGGGGAATTATAGGGACATTTTCCGTAGGGGCGCAGCATGCTGCGCCCCTACATGACCGCGATTTTCCCCACTTCAGTACTACGGGGAGTGGGGAATTGTAAGGATACAGCAGCCGTCTTGATAGTGGGTTTAAACCCACTGTCACCGCGATTTTCCCATTCCCGTACTACGCCGGTCATTGCAGGTTGCCTGGTTTCTTCTTAGAATTGCCCTGCTGTATTGTTACACAGGAGTGTCCGGCATGACGGTAGATGTATATTCGCGTCTGAAACAATCCATTCTTGACAAGCTCAGGCGGCTTTATGGCGACGAACAAGCCATCGCCGCCTATGACAGATTGATAGCGCGGCTGAACCAGTTTCCCGCCGCCGGTCAGTCGGGCGATCTGATGCTGTCGGAACGCGACGCGCTGATTATCGCCTATGGCGATCACCTCTGGCGCGATGGCGAAGCGCCGTTGGTGACGCTGCGACAGGTGCTTCAGCAGTTTAAGCTGCCAGTTTCCGGCGTACATGTGCTGCCATTCTTCCCGTACTCGTCCGACGACGGCTTCTCTGTTATCGATTATTATCAGGTCGATCCGGCGCTGGGGACGTGGCAGGACATTCGCGCGTTGAGCGAGGATTTTCGCGTCATGTTTGACGCGGTCTTCAACCACATCTCGGCGCGCAGCCAGTGGTTTCAGGCGTTCCTGCGCGGCGAACCCCCATACACCGATTATTTCATCACCGTCGATCCGTCGGCGGACTTATCGCTGGTGACGCGCCCGCGCACGCTGCCGCTGCTGACGGCATTTGATACTGTCAACGGACGCCAACACGTGTGGACGACCTTCAGCGACGACCAGATTGACCTGAATTTCGCCAATCCCGGCGTGCTGCTCGATATGCTCGACGTGCTGCTGTTTTATGTGGAACAGGGCGCGCAGTTGATTCGGCTGGACGCGATTGCCTTTCTGTGGAAGCAGATCGGCACCACCTGTATCCATCTGCCCGAAACCCATCTGGTCATTCAACTGATGCGCGAGGTGCTGGATATGGTCGCGCCGCAGGTGATCATCGTCACCGAAACCAATGTGCCGCACCGCGAGAATCTGTCTTATTTTGGGGACGGTCAGAACGAGGCGCAGATGGTCTACCAGTTCGCGCTGCCGCCGCTGATTTTGCACACCTTGCGCTCCGGTGACGCTTCGCGGCTGTCGGCATGGGCGAAGACCATCGAGCGCGTGAGCGACCGCACCACCTTCTTCAACTTTACGGCGTCGCACGACGGCATCGGCGTTCGTCCCGTCGCCGGTATCCTGGCGGATGACGAAATCGAGGCGCTGGTCAAACGGACGCAGGCACACGGCGGCTTTGTATCCTACAAGAACAACCCGGACGGCAGCCAAAGCCCGTATGAACTCAACATCACCTATTTTGACGCCATCACCCATCCCGAAGTGACGGCAGCGCAGCCCGATCTGGCGGTTGACCGCTTCATGGTTTCGCAGGCGATTATGCTGGCATTTATCGGCGTGCCCGGCATTTATCTGCACAGTCTGGTCGGCTCGCAGAATGACCTCGTCGGCGTGGAAACAACCGGTCGCTATCGCAGCATTAACCGCCAGAAGCTGAATGCCGATGCGCTGCTGGCGGAACTGGACGATCCGTTATCGCTGCGGGCGCGGGTGTTTTCACGTTATCGTCAGATGCTGGCGGCGCGGGCGGCAGAACCCGCCTTTCACCCACTCGGCGGGCAGAAGGTGCTGGATATGGCGGCGCGGGTGTTCGCGCTGGAACGCACCTCGCCGGATGGAAAAGACACAGTGCTGGCGCTGCACAACATCTCCGATAACAGCATCTCCATCAATCTCCCTGAAGGACAGCACCGCGATCTGATCAGCGGTCAGGTAGTGGGCGGCGGGGATGGGCTAATGCTGGAACCATTGCAGGTGCGCTGGCTGAAGCGGGTTTGAATTTTGCTTGCATCCAAAACGTTTCGGATCTATAACTAGTCCGATTGTGAACCACTACAGAATCGGCTGTGTTTACCCGTTGCCTGACGCATTACAGCGAACCAACCGGCAAACAAGCTCCGCCTTAACAAAGGAGTCGTGTCATCATGGGAGAGGCGTTTGTTTTTACCGCGCCGCGCACCAGCGGCTATCAGTCTTACGAAGAGGCACCGCTTAAGCCTGATGAAGTTCGCATTCGCACGTTATATTCCGGCATCAGCGCCGGAACAGAACTGACCTACTATCGGGGGACAAACCCCTATCTCTCGAAACAGTGGGACGCCGACCGGCGTCTCTTTATCCCGGCGGCGCAGGCGACCTTCAGCTATCCCGTGACCAACCTCGGCTATGAGGAAGTTGGCGAAATCGTTGAAGTTGGCAGCGGCGTGACCGACGTGCGGGTGGGCGACTGTCTGTTTGGCACCTGGGGACATCGCACGTCCTACGTCGCCAACCTTGATTACGTGCGCCCGCGTTTGATGCCCGAAGGCGCGGAGCCAATTTTTGGCATTTTCTCGCACCTGGGCGCAATCGCCCTCAACGGCGTGCACGATGCCGCGCTGCGCCTGGGGGATACCGTCGCCGTCTTCGGGCTGGGCGCGCTTGGGCAGATCGTCGCCATGATGGCGCGGAAGAACGGGGCGAAAGTGATCGCCGTTGACCTGCACGACTCGCGGCTGGAGATGGCGAAAACGCTGGGCGCGGACGTAGTGCTGAATGCCAACCGTGACAAACCCGCCGAGACGATTAAGGAAATGACCCACGGGCTGGGCGCGGACGTGTGCATTGAGGTGTCCGGTTCGACGCAGGCGCTGCACGAAGCTATTCGCGCCGCCGCCTATTCTTCGCGGGTGGTGGCGATGGGCTTCTTCCAGGGCGAGGCGCGCGGGCTGTATTTGGGTGACGAGTTCCATCACAACCGCATCAATCTCGTCTGTTCGCAGATTTCGGGCGTCGCACCCGAACTGAGCAGCCGCTGGAACAAGCTGCGGCTGTGGCAGACGGCGGTTCTGCTGCAAGCTGAAGGCTGGCTCGACCTGCGCCCGATCATCACCCACCGGGTGCCGTTTTCCAATGCGGGCGATCTGTATGGGCTGCTGGATGAGCGCCCGCAGGAAGTCGTCCACGCCATCATCGACTTTGAAACACAGCAAGGATAAAACCCCCATGACTCCGCTTCGTACCGGCATACTGGGCTGCGGCGGTTTCGCCCACGTTCACGCGCAAATCGCGCTCGATCTGCCAGACGACGTATCTTTGGTCGCCTTCAGTGACCGCAACGATTGGAAAGTTCGCGATTTTCAGGCGAAGTACGCGCCAGAAGCGGCGATTTTCACCGACCATCATGATATGTTCGAGCAGACCGACCTCGATCTGCTCATCATCGCGCTGCCGCCTTACGGGCATACTGACGAGGTGGCGCTTGCCGCCGAGCGCGGCGTCCATATCCTCATCGAAAAGCCAATTGCGCTGGCGTCGGATGATGCCTGGCGCATGGTCGAAGTCACCGAACGCGCGGGCGTGAAGACGCAGGTGGGCTTCATGTTTCGCTTTGGCGAGGCAGTTGAACGCTTCAAGGCGATGCAGGCTGCCGGAGACACCGGTGCTATCGGACTGATGAGCGCCCGTTATTTCTGCAATGCGCTGCACGCGCCCTGGTGGCGAATGCGCGAGAAATCGGGCGGACAGGTGGTCGAGCAGGTGATCCACATGTTTGACCTGATGCGCTATCTGATGGGCGATCCGGTCAGCGTTTACAGCCGCCAGACAAATTTATTCCATCAGGACGTGCCCGACTACACCATTGAGGACGTGAGCGCCACCATCGTCAACTTCAAACATGGCGAAATGGGTGTGGTCTACGCCACCAACAACGCCATTCCCGGCAAATGGATCAACGATTACCGGGTGGTGGCGCAGCGGCTGACCGCCGATTTCCAGAACGCCAACACTGCCACTTTCACGCAGACCGACAAACCCGATAATCCGGTCATTACCATCGAATCGAGCCGGAATTTTCGCCAGAGCCAGATGCTGGATCTGATCAGCGCCATTCGCACTGGCGGCGTCACCCGCACGCCCATGTCTGAAGGCGCGAAATCGCTCGATCTGGTGCTGGCGGCGCGGCGCTCATCAGAGATCAGGGCGGAAGTGGCACTATGAGACTGGTCAACAGCGGCGGTGAACTCAGTCTGGAGTCGATTCGGGTGAGCCTGCACAAGCTGTCCGGCGTGGTCAACGGCGTGCTGCTGGATACACCGCTGCGCTTCGATTCGGCGTCCGATGGGCTGTTTTACGCCCGCTGCATACCGGCAGCGCTGCGCGGCGGCAGCTTCCACGTCGAAGTGACACAGGAAGCCGAACGGCGGCTTGAAGCGCGCTGGTGGCTTGAATCGGTGCCCGACGGTTTTGTTCTCGATTCGTTTGGGCTGCGTTTTGCCGAACTGCGCAACCTGCGCGATTTCCTGCGCTGCGGCTATGTCAGTTGGGATGGCAGCTATTACGTGCAGCCGGAACTCACGGCGGGAACCCGGACGACAGGCTACGCGATGACGCAGCTTCTGCCAAAAAATGGCGCTGGCAGCATCGTCCTCGGCTTTGACCGCCACGACCGCTTTCAGCAGACCTTCACGCTGGACAGCGGCGTTGATCCGGCAAGCCTGACTATCGAAACGCTGTGGGATCGAAAAGATCATCGTGGGCTGGAACGCTGCGAGTCCGAACGGCTGGTCATTTTCGCGCACGAAACCGACGACCACGAAGCCGCGCTGCGCCAGTGGGCAAGCGCCGTTGCTGACGTCATGCAGCCGCGCCTGTCGGTTCCGACGATCTACGGCTGGTGTTCGTGGTACAACCTGTACGCGGCGATCAACGAGGACAACATCCTCGAACATCTGCGCGGCGTCCGCGACGTGGCACAGCGTGAAGACCTGCCGCTGTGGGTGTTCCAGATTGACGATGGTTTCACGCCTGAAATGGGCGACTGGCTGGACGTGAAGCCGCAGTTCCCGCGTGGGATGAAGCCGCTGCTGGACGAT
Organism: Aggregatilineales bacterium; assembly: GCA_030834905.1. Classification (GTDB taxonomy): domain Bacteria; phylum Chloroflexota; class Anaerolineae; order Aggregatilineales; family Phototrophicaceae; genus Flexifilum. The sequence goes on from JAUQWZ010000023.1 coordinate 91,800, forward strand.
ATCCGCGACGCGGGTTTCACGCCCGGCTTATGGATCGCGCCGTTTATGGTCGGCAACCGCAGCCGACTCTATCGCGAACACCCTGACTGGGTGGTCAAAGACCGCCTGAACGGGCAGCCGCTGGCACACATGAAGTTCTACGGTGAATTTCGCTGGCACAAGCGCAGCGAGGAATACTACATCCTCGACGCTACCCACCCGGACGCCTTTGAATATCTGCGGCTCGTCTTTCGCACCTGGCGACAGGAATGGGGCTGTGAGTACTTCAAGACCGATTTTATGAATTGTGGCAGCGATTACGGACCGGATCGTGCCGTCTGGCATCAGCCGGGCAAGAGCCGGATCGAAATCTGGCGCAGCGTGACGGAGATGATTCGCCAGGAAATCGGCGACGCGGTCTGGCTGGGCTGCGGCTGCCCGCTGTGGGCGTCGGTCGGGCTGGTGGACGCCATCCGCATCGGGCGCGATGTAGGCGTGCAGTGGAGTGGTGACTATTCGGCGCAGTCGCTGCTGCGCGACCAGATGATGCGCAATTTTGGCAGCGGTATCCTGTGGCAGTCTGACCCTGACTGCATTCTGCTGCGCCCGCGTTTTCATCACCTGAGCGACACGGAAGTGACCTCACTGGCGCTGTACGCGGGCATGGCGGCGGGGCTGGTGATGACCAGCGACGCGCTCGACGAACTACCGCCCGAACGGCTGGCGCTGTTCAAATTTCTGCTGCCGGATGCCAGCCGCCGCCAGCAGCGCGCCGCCTGTCGTTTCCCGCTGCTGGGACAGGAGCCGCCGGTGTACCGCCCGGATGACGATCCCCGCCGCCAGTGGCGCTCGTCCGATCCGGTGATCGCGCAGGTGCGCTCGGCGGGCGATACGGCGCAGACCGCCGTATTTCTGCTGAACACGGGTGAAGAACCGCTGGAACGAGTGTACCCGTTGGAACAATTGGGGCTGGCATCACCCGCCTATGCCTATGACTGGACGGGAAACATGGCGAACGATGCGCCCATGGAGCAGGTGAGCGTGACGCTGCCGCCTCATGGCGGCGTCCTGTTCTTCCTGTCGCCGGGGCGCTGGACAGCGCCGCCAGCCCATTTGCCATGACGATCACCCCGATGGCGAAGGGTTACGATGCGATTTGGGATTCGGCTATACTGTTGGCAGGATAACGGCACGACGGCGAACATCAGACATGGCAAAACTCAAACTCGACCTTCACGACATCTACAACAAGGGCGATAAGATCGAGACTGAACTGAACCGGATTATTCAGGAAGCGATTGACAAGAAGATCGCGCTGGTAGAGATTATTCCGGGGAAGGGAAGCGGCGCGCTGAAGAAAAAGGTCCTGCGGTTTCTTGACCAGAAGCACATCCGCGCCCTCTACCACCGCGTCGAAAAGGACGATAAGAACTTCGGGCGCATCTTCGTCCATTTCCGGCACTGACGGCGGTCAGCGGATAGATTCCGTAGGGACACGACATTGTCGTGTCCGCCGCTGAAACAAAACGGACACGATGGCGTGTCGCACGACGTAAGGTTGTGGCAACGAAACGGACACGATGGCGTGCCGCACGGCGCAGGGTTGTGGCAACGAAACGGACACGACATTGTCGTGTCCCTACATTCTCCGCATTGCGTGGTGAATCGTCTGATTCCTACACAAACAGCGGCTTGGTGCCCAACCGCCCGATTTCGGCTTCCATTTCCGCGCTGGTGGGGCGTTTCTCAAAGCGGCTGGCGGCATCCAGGACTTTTGGCAGCAGGTGGATATCGCCGACGGTGTTGAGGAACACACCTTGTCGCCCCAGCACCCAGTGAACGGCTTTGTCAATCGCCGCCTGTTCGGTCAGCGGCTCGTACCAGGTGGCGTGGGTATGCTGTCTGTCGTCCCAGCCGCCCTGAGCGATTGACTTGATGGTCTGCACCGCCAGATTGCGTTCGGCGCACATGCCGATCAGGGTTTCAAAATCGGCGGCATACTGCGGGTTCTGCATCATGATGAAGTTATAGGGCAGCAGCACCGAGTCGAAATCGAAGCGCTCCAGGCTGCGTTTGTGCATCGCCGCCACGCTGATATCGTGCCCGGTCACGCCAATGTAGCGCACCAGCCCCTGCTCGCGGGCTTCAACGGCGGCTTCCAGCGCCCCGCCGGGTCCCATCGCCACTTCCCATTCCTGCGGATCGACCAGATAGTGAAGCTGGAGCAGATCAACCGACGGCACGCGCAGGCGTTCGAGCGACTGGTGAATCTGGTCGCGCGCTTTCTGATAGGTGCGCTCGCCGGTCTTGGTCGCCAGAAAGAACTTATCCCGGTGCCGATCCATCCACGGACCAATCCGCCGTTCGGAGTCGCCATAGCTGGCGGCGGTGTCGATATGATTGACGCCATATTCGAGCAGCAGATCCAGCGTGCGGTCGGCTTCGTCCTGGGTGACCTGACCCAGCGCCGCTGCGCCAAACAGGGTGCGGGTGCTGTGATGTATGGTGCGACCAAAAGGCGCTTGCTCGATCATAAGAAATCCTTTCTTAACCCCGGCAAAAGGGCGCTTAAACCTGCCTGTGATGGTACGTTTGCGACGAAAGATAGCGCAGTTTGCCGCTTCGCGCACATCCCCGCGCGTCTATTCCTTCACAAAAGGACAGCCCGACTGCGACTATACTCAGATTCAGGCTTAACTGAAACGGAAGCAGACATCGTTGACCACCCTCGTTCGATGGAGTCACCGCCACCCTGACCGCGCTGTCCTGCTGGCACTGGCGGCGCTGGCGTGTGTTCTCATGTCACCCTATCTGCTGTCTCCAGAGAGCGTGATGTGGTCGCGCTCCGGCTTTGGCAGCGATCTGACCACCTACAACTGGACACCCGCCGAGTATATCCGCCAGCAGGTCGCCGATTCGGGGCGCTTTCCGCTGTGGTGGGATACAACGATGAGTGGGCTGCCGATGGTGGGCAATCCGGGCGTGCGGGTGTTTTACCCGCCGATGCTGCTGGCAATCCTGCTGCCGGTGCCGCTGTTCTGGGGATTTGCCTGGGTGAACGCCGTCAGTTTCTGGGTAGCGGGCGCAGGCATGTACGCCCTCGCCCGCTGGACGATGCCCGTCAGCCGCTATGCCGCGCTGGCAGCGGCGGTGATGATGATGCTCACGCCCCGTCTGAGCGCCAACATCGTCGGGGACATGGGCTATACGGCGGGTTTGTGCTGGACGCCGCTGACTCTGGCTTGTATTCGCGCCGCCTTTGACCGGCGCTCGCCGCGCTGGGCGGCGGCGGCTGGCTTGTGCGGCGGGCTGCTGCTGACCCTCAATTTTGTCAGCTTTCTGTATCTGAGCCTGTTTGTCGCTGCTTATGCCGCCATCTGCGGCATTGGGACGCTGGGTGACCGGCGCGGGCTGCGGCGGCTGATCAGCGTCGGCATTGTATTCGCCGTCGTGACGCTCGGAACCGCCGCCCTGATGGTGTTTCCGCTGCTGACCTATCTGCCGTACCAATCGCGGCAGGCGCTCACGCTTGCCGACGCCAATTATCTGGCGCTGCCGCCGCCGCTGCTGATCGATCTCCTGTTTCCGAGTCCGTTTCGCTTCCCGGAATGGACGCTGCATGTGGGGCTGCTGCCGCTGGCGCTGGCAGTATTCGGGCTGCGCCATCCCCTGCGCCGCGAGGTCGGATGGTGGGGCGGCGTGCTGCTGTTTTCGCTGGTGTTCGCGCTGGGGACGGCGACGCCGCTGTACGCGCTCATCATCGATGTCGTGCCCGGTTTCAGCCTGATGCGCGTGCCTGCGCGAATGTTGTTTTTCGCGGTGCTGGCGCTGGTGGCGTTAAGCGCGCTCGGCGTTGACGCGGCGCTGGCACGCGGACGGCGGATCGGGCGCGGCTGGCTGGCGGCGGGTCTGCTGCTGGCGCTGCTGACCATCGCGGCGAGGCTGCTGATGCGGCGTCCTGATGAACTGGACTGGCTGCTGGGGATACCAGCGGCGCTGGGTCTGCTGGTTGGTCTGGCGGCGCTGTATCGGCGCGTCCGGCGTCTCCGGTTGATTCTGGCGCTGTGTCTGGTGGTGGAACTGCTGCCGCTGGCGGCAAGCTACATGACGCCAGCGGCGTTCGAGTCGATCTACCAGACACCGACAATAGCCGTGTCCATCGTCAACGACCGACTTGATGGCGACGTGTTTCGCGTGTACGGCGTCCAGCGCGAACTGCCGGATCATATTCTCACGCTGAACCGCTTGCAGTCGGTTGATGGGCTGAACTCGTTTCAGTTCACGCACTATGCCGACTATATGGCGCTGGCGACTGGCTGCCCGCTGGAAGCTGTCACCGCCGCCATCCCATCGTGCGCCTCTGCCGAGGTGGACGCTGACGCCTACCGCCTGACGCAACCCGATCCTGAACTGCTTGGACGGCTGAATGTGCGTTATGTGCTGGCGTCGTTTGAACTGCCGAACACATCGCCAGCGCTGCGCCAGATCGCCCGGGACGGCGACCTGCGCCTGTACCGGAATGACGCCGAACTGCCGCGCGCCTTCGCCGTCGAACCGGCGATGGTGGGTGAGGCGTCGGTATCTGACGTCAGCCCCGCGACCCTTCACGAAGCACGCGGCGGGGTGTTCGACCTGACGGTTGAAGTATCCGACGCCATGCTGCTGATCATCAGCGAAACCTGGGTGCCGGGCTGGCAGGCGTGGGTGGATGGGCAGCCAACCGACGTTGTGCGCGCCAATGAGACGGTGCTGGGTATTCCGCTGGCGGCGGGCGACCACCGCGTTCGAGTCGTGTTCGAGCCGCCCGCGTTCGCGGCGGGCGCGGCGGTCAGCCTGGTTACGATGATTCTCGCGGGTGGCATACTGCTGCGCCGCCAAACGCGCGGCTAGCGGGCGGAGAAGCCTGATACTGGGGTGGGGATCGGCTGTTTCGTGGTAGTTCGAGACGAGAGGCGCTCGCGCAGGCGCATGAATGGTCGTTCGACCGTGATGTTGACCGCGTAAGCGCAGGCAAGCGTGAGCGTAATGCCTGCAAAAACATAGACCAGTCCGCGCGCGCCTGCTGCGTACAGCAGCCACAGCACCGGCGCGTGCGCCATGTAAATTGCATATGAGAGATCGCCCAACCGGCGCAGCAAGGGGGTTTCCAGACGGTAAAAACAGCGCGGCGCGGCGGCAGTGTTGGTTATAAAGACTGCGAAGACGCCCGCGCTCAGGAGATCGGTTATCGGGTTGGAAGGCGTCATTCTCAGGATGATGGCGGCGACTCCGACAGCCGATGCGATCTGAACGGCGCGATGAAACAGCACCTGCAGCAGCGCATGATCGGTGTAGACGAGATAAGCACCCAATCCGCCGAGTGCCAACGCTTCGAAACGCACCGCTTCCAGAATGACCAGCAGGTAGCGTGCCAGCGCATCCCCGGTCGCCTGAAACCACAGATACACGCCCAGGTGCAGGATCAGCTTTATGCTCATCAGCAGCATCAGCGCTGCCGGAACAGCGCGTGTCCGTTTGATCAACTGCGGCGCGATGAAGTAGAACTGCTCCTCGACGTTGAGTGACCACAAGTGGGTGATCGGCAATGCCTGTGACATCAGGAAGTTATAGAAGAACAAGGCGGTTCCGACCCAGATCAGCGGGTTAGTGGCTTCGCTGATCGTGCGCGGCGTGACCATTTGCCAGTTCAGGGTGACGACCACCGCGCCCGCCAGCGCGGTCAGATAGTACAGCGGCAGAATGCGGAATGCGCGCCGTATATAAAACCGCCGGATTGAAATCGTGCCAGTGGTGTCTTTTTCGCGGATCAACAGCGTGAAGATCAGAAAGCCGGACAGGACGAAAAACAACGTCACGGCGTCATGACCGTGCATGAAGCCAACGTGGTTGGCGTATTTCATCGCGTCCGGGTCTGAGAACCAGATTACAGGCGCGGACAGGTGGTAGAAAACTACCGACAGCGCCGCGTAGAAGCGGAGTGTATTCAGACCGGGAAAGTACGCTTTCGACAAGTGATATCCATCAACACACCAGGCTCGATCTTACAGTAATTGAAGATTCGTCTCCACATGCGTAAGGGTTGTTGAATTGATACACGGGCTGGCGGTGTGCGCGAGGGTTAAAGCCTTGTCGCCCCGGCTGATCAATCCAACCGGGGCGGCACGACTATTAGCGCCGATAGCCGCTTACGACGAGTGCCCGGTCAGAGTGAACGTCCTCGGTCCGAAAGCAACGTTCAATTCCATGTCAACCTTCACCTGATGATCGGCGAAGTGGAAGGCTGAGGTCTGCACGAACGGCGTTTCATAGAAGCGCGTCGTCAGCGTGAACGTATCTTCTGCTGTCCACACGCCGCTGGCGGCGTAGCGCGAGTCGATGCCGGTGGGCAGCGTGGTCGTCCCCTCGTGCCAAACACCGTAACCGCCGATGACTGGCACCTCCCCGACCGGCGTTATGGTTGTGACGCGGCAGCAGTTTTCCTCGAAATGTAGCCCAATCGACTCCACGCCCTGTTCATTGGCGTCAATCGTGTAGCTGCGTCCCGATATGCCAGCCGCCAGCGGCGACGCTGACGGACCCGACGGCGGCGGAAGCGTCAGGCTGGCGAGCTTTCGCTCCAGTTCAGCCTGTGCCTGCGGGGCTTCCGGCAGCACATCGGCTTTCATCGCCGGAAGCAGATGCTCCCAGACGATATTCAGCGGCACCTGCATGTCATCCAAGCCGCCGGTGATGGCAAGCACTGCGTCCTGCTGCGGCATCACGATGCAGTACTGACCGAACGCGCCATCGCCACGAAATGCCTCGTGGCGGCAGCGCCAGAACTGGTAGCCGTAACCCTGTTCCCAGTCACTTTCGGGGCTGCCGCCGTTGGATGTTTGCCGCGCGGACGCCTCCTCGATCCAGGCTTCGGACAGGATGCGCTTGCCCTGCCACAGCCCCTTATTGAGATAAAGCTGCCCGAATTTGGCGATATCCTCAGTCGTGATGTTCAGCCCGTAGCCGCCAGTGTGAATACCCTGCGGCGACACTTCCCAGGTGGCGTTTTCGATCCCCAGCGGCTCCAGCAGGCGAGGCTTCAGATAATCGAGCAGCATCGCGCCGGAGACTTTCTGCACAATCGCCGACAGCATGTAGGTCGCGCCGGTGTTATAGAGGAAATGCGTGCCCGGTTTGTGCGCTACGGGCAGTTCCAAAAACGCCCGCACCCAGTTGCCATCTTCGCGCTCGTGCATCGCCGACATAGTATCGTCGCCATGTCCGGTGGACATCGCCAGTAGTTGACGCACGCGCAGGGCTGCCAGATTCTCGCTGACCTCGGCTGGCAGGTCGTCGGGAAAGAAACTGATCACGGGATCGTTGATCGACAGGCGACCTTCTGCCACCAGCAAGCCAATGGCGCTGGAGGTGAAGCTTTTGCTCAATGAAAACAGCATGTGTCGATAGTCGGGACCGTAAGGCGACCACCAGCCTTCGGCAGCCACCGCCCCGTGCCGAAGCAGCATAAAGCTGTGGAGATCATGGACTTGTTTCTCGACGGCGTTGACAAAATTGAGTATGGAAGACGATGAGATGCCCTGTGCCTCAGGGGTGCTGCGCGGAAGTGGACTGTTCATGATCCAGCAAAACTCCTTGTTAGTGGATCGGCGCGACTGTAGGAAGATGGGCTGCGTGTGACGACGGCAGTTATCCCGGTGACCTGCTGGGGAAAGATAGATCGCGGTACAGGCTGGCATCCTGGCTGCGAGATGTTGTTTTATGCGCCTAAGAGTAACCTTATCCGGGCGCTGCTGCCAGTATTATTGCCTCGACGACAGTGGCAGGACCGGCAGCTTTCTCAGCCGCCGTTCCCGTAGTGGCAGAGATTACAAAGCGTATCACAACAAATCCAACTTCTGGTTGATGACAGCCACCGCTGGTTTAGACCTATCGTAAGGATAGTTCGTTACCAGTGAAAGAGTTGAACATGACCAGAAATAACTTCATTGTCGGCGTGTTAGTCGTGCTGTTGGTCTGTGGCTTGACCGTCTCCGCCACCCAGGGGCTTTGGAAGCTGCTGACTGACTCTGCGCGAGTTCATAACCTGGCGCAGCGCATTGCCGCGTTTGACCTGCCGGAAGGCTATCAGGCGGACTATGCGGTTGAGATGCTGGGTTACAGCATCGTTGCCTATAAGTCCGCCAATGAACACAACCATCTGGCTTTTCTGCAAGCGCCTCCAGGCGTTATCCCCGAAGGACAGATGATCGAAGGGTTCATCCCGAATGATCGGACAGCGGTGACGTGGCATGATGCAACCGTCGTCCATGCCGAACAGCGGACGATACGCGATCAGGCGGCGACCATAACAGTCAGTGATCGAACCAATTCCGAGGGGCAGCGCTATCGCAGCCTGAACATGGTTTTTGAAGGGCGGGAAGGGGCGGTGCTGCTGGTGATGAATCAGCCAGTGTCCACCTGGGATGACGCCGCCGTCGAAGCCTTCATCACCTCTATTCGTTGAGGTGAGATGGCGTTGGTGCTGGTCCCCTCACCCTGCTCAACTGCGTTGAGCCGTCCCTGGCGAACTCCGTTCGCACGCCCTCGCAAGCGGAGAGGGACAAACTCGACTCTGGCTCCCCCTCTCCCCACTTGTGTGGGAGAGGGGGCAGGGGGTGAGGGGTGTCACGCGAACCAGATCTAGCACTAATGGTGAGATAGTCGGCGGAAGGGGATGAATTCATCCCCTTCCGCTTCATGATTATGAATTGTCTTTGCCGCGCAGGGCATGCTGGACAATCAGGTATTCGGCGTGGCTCCACAGCAGCGGTCGGGCGATTTCACCGCGCTGTTTGACCCAACCGTCGTAGTAGCTCGGATCGAGCATCGCGTCACGCACCTGTTCCGGCAGATTGCCCTCGGCGTCGGCGTGGGCTTCTGCCCAGCCTGTCAGCTTGCGAGCGGCGGCGAAATCGCCGATCTGTGTCTTGTACCACGCCAGCCACACCCCCAGCAGCACCCATGCGCCGCCGCCATAGTAAGTGTCTTCGATATGGCGGTGCACGCCGTGTCCCTCTGCCAGCAGGTCGCGCTCGATCCGGGCGACGGTGCGCAGCATCAGCGGGTCATCGGGAGCGAGCAGTCCGTCATCGGGCAGGGCGGCAAGCAGCAGATTGGCATCGACCATATCCAGCCCAACCGACTTGGCGAGTTCGCCGTTTGGCGTTAGCCCGTGTGCGAAGATAAACGCCCGAATGTCGTCGCGGGTTGCCTGTGTATCCAGCGCTGGGACTAACCGCTGCGCCGCGCCCAGCCCGGCGTAGATCGCCGCCAGCGTGCTGATGTGGATGCTGTCACTGCGTTCTTCCCAGCAGTCATTGCAGGCGCTGCGCCAGACTGCCGTCAGATAGCGGACGGCGAGATCAACCGCGCTCTCCCAGAACATGGGCAGCGGGCTGATGCGGCAGACTTCCACATACTTCGCCAGCGACCAGATCCATAAGCCCGGTCCGTCCAGTTGAAACTCGGGCCAATCCGCCGGACCCGCCGCGCCTTCGTCACGGTAGCGGGCATTGAGCGTATCCGCCAGCACCAGCGGTTGACCGAGGGCAGCGTGGCTGATCGTGCGCTCCAGCGCTTTGGCGCGGTCATTGATGATCCGCGCGCACCACTGGTGAAATTTGGTCGCGCTGTCCCACTGCCCCGCCATGCCAACGCGATGCGGCAGCATGTTATGAATCCCGTCCAGCGTCAAAGCATAGGCGATGAACGCGCCGTCGCGAAACCATGAAAAGTGGTAATCGGGCATGTTTGGGCAGGCGAGATAACCGCCGCCGGGCTGCTGGTTATCCATGATGACCTGCTGACTGTGGAGATGCAGTTTGCTAAGGGTATAGGGATGTGATTTAGTTGCCATCGGCATACTCCACAACGATCATGATCCAGTAATTCAGGTTCGGCAGGGTAAACCGCAGCCCGCCATCTTCGACCGTAAACGGAAGCAGGCTGGCATTCATGCTTGCTTCGGCGTCGGGCGAGGCAGTCCATACCCGCGCCACCGGACGCGACACGGCAATATTTACGCTGAGATCGGTGACCAACGACGGCGTATCAGTGGTTGGCTCGTTCCAGTTCGTCTGGCTAACGCCCATGAAGTTGATCAGGCTGAAGGTATCGAAGCCTTCGCCGGAACGCACAATCGGTACGACCCGGTTGCGGGCGGTAATGCCGCGCGTGCGAATCTCCCCCAGATCAACCGCCCGGTGCAGCGCTTCGCTTCCGGCAGTGGTGGTGGTCGAAAGCACGTTTTCATAGCGCACCTGGAAATCATAGTAGCGCCGGAAAATGGGCTGCTGTTCGGGCGTGAGGCTGCCAAAATTCGGGAAATAGGGGTCTGCCAGCATACTTTCGGGTTCGCCAGTTTCAAGGTGGGTGCCGCCGCTGGCGAGGATCACCGAGTTGGCAAGCCGCCAGTTGATGGTCTGCGCGGGCGGAATATAGGCGGGGATGATCACCGGCTTGCCGCCGCCCAGGGCTTCCGCGTTGGTGATAATCCGGTTCAGATCAAGATAGCTGTTGTTGGGCGACCAGACCTCAATGTAGGCGGCGTCCTGTTCGGACGGCGCGGCGGTATCAATGGGCCAGTTGCCGACGCAGTTGAACAGCACCACGCCGCCGTCTCCCCGATACTGCCGCGCCACTTCCGCCGTCTGGTTAATGAACTGCGGCATCACTTCCGCCAGATCAACGTATGTGCCGCTGTTGTCATAGCCGTTTTTGGGCGCTCCGTACTGGTCAATGTGGATGCCGTCAAAGACCGTGTTTTCCAGCACGTCGGCAAACTCGCCCAGCAGGTGTTGATTCCAGGGCGAGCCGGGGGCGGGATTCATAATGGTAATGAAGCTGCTTTCGCCAAAATCGTAGACTTCGCCGCGAGCATCGAACAAGCCCCATTCGGGCTGCTGGCGGTAGAAAGTCGTCGAAGCGCCGTAGATGGCGGTGTAGGGCATGGCGGCGATGCTGTGTTCATGCAGCGCGTCGATCAGGCGGCGGATCGTCGTCATCGACTGCGGGCGTCCCAAGCCGTCGTTAAAGCGATCCGTCTCCGGCAGCAGATCTTCCCAGCGGTACTGCCAGTCATAGAACTGCACGCCGTTAATGTGATGCTGAAGCATCCATTCAATCGTCGGGGTATCGGTGAGCCGCGCCGCGCTGAAATCGCTCAGGAAGCCGTAACGCGGCGCGTCAATCCAGCGGGTGAGCACGTCGAACGCCGACGTCTGGCTGGCGATCAGGTGGTCACCGTCGTAAAGGTCGATACTCAAGCCATAGCCGCGCGGCGCTTCCGGCGGGGGCGTCCAGGTGAACACGGCTTCGCCATTGGTGACGGCGGCGCTGAGGGTCGCTTGCTCGGTCGTCAGATACAGGATGCGTGCTTCGATGCGCGTCCCGGCGCTGGCGCGAACGATGATCTGCACATTTTCGCCGGGACGATAAAATCCTTGGTCGGGTAAAATAGTCATCTGCGGTAAATCTGTGGCGAACACAGCACCCCCTTGTGTCAGGCTGAGCAAAAAGAGCAGGATCAACCCGCCGACGAAGCGGCTCATCCGCGCACGCTCCCGGTGGTAATCCCCTGAATGAAATAGCGCTGGAAGAACACGAACAGCAGAATGGTCGGGATGACCGCCGTCAGCGACCCGGCAAAGACCAAGCCCCAGTTTGAGCTGTGCTGTCCCCGGAAATTGGCGATGGCAATTGGCAGGGTGCGCAGGCTTTCGTCGGTCAGGAAGTTGAGCGCCAGCAGGTATTCATCCCACGCGCCCAGAAAGCTGAACACGGCGACAGTACTGATCGCCGGGGCTGCCAGCGGCAGCATGATGCGCCAGAAGATCGTGAACGGGTTCGCGCCGTCGATGATGGCGGACTCTTCCAGCTCGCGCGGCAGATTTTCAAAGAAGCCGCGCAGCAAAAACGTGTTGAACGCCAGCGGACCGGCGCTGTAGACCAGCACCAGCCCCGGCAGACTGTTGAGCAGCCCGAGATTCTTCGCCAGGATGAACTGCGGGATGAGCAGCACCACGCCGGGGATCATAATCATGACCATCAACACGGCGAAGATGAGCTTCTTGGCGCGAAACTCAAAGCGGGCGAAACCGTATGCCGTGGTCGCCGCCAGCGTTGTGACCATGACCGTGGTAGCGATGGCGACAAGGGCGCTGTTGAGCATTGCCCGCCCGAAGTTGCGGCTGGCGAATGCCTGCTCGAAATTTTCAAACGTGATACTTTCTGGAAGCAGACGCGGCGGGAAGGGCTGCACAAACGCCACCCCTTGCAGGGCGGTGGATGCCATATACAGCAGCGGCGCAACGGCGATAAACGCCCCGGCGCACAGGACGAGAAAAATGGCAATATTGACGCCCCGGTTCTGGCTGCCTGAGGTTGCGATCATGATCAGTACTCCAGGTTCTGGTCGCCGCGACCGAATAAGCGTGCCTGCGCCAGGCTTACCAGCACAATCACGACTGCGAGTATGTAGCTGAGCGCCGCCCCGTAGCCGAAGTGCAAATCGCCAAAGGCTTCATCGAACATGTGCGTCAGCGCGACTTCGGTGCGGTGCAGCGGCCCGCCGCCAGTAATGAGCAGGACGGAGATGAACACCTGAAACCCGCCGATCATCAGCGCGATGAGGACGAAGAAAATCGTGCGGCGAATCAGCGGGATGGTCATGTAGCGGATGCGCTGCCATTCGGTCGCGCCGTCAATCGCTGCTGCTTCGTAGAGTTCGGTTGGGATGCCTTGCAGCGCGGCGAGAAAGATCACCATCGCCCAGCCCATTCCCTTCCAGATTCCTAAGCTGTAGATGGCGATCCAGGCGGTATTGCTGTTCGCCAGCCACGACACCGGTTCGGCGATGACGCCCAGCTTGACGAGGACGTAGTTGATCAAGCCGCCGTCGCCGGGGCTAAACAGATAAATAAACAGAAAGCTGACCACAACCCAGGACGTGACCACCGGCAAATAATAGATAGTTCTGAATAAACGTTTGGCAATCGTGACGCGGTTGACCAGCAGCGCCAGAGTTAGTCCAATAATCATCTGCCCGGCAACCGTGACGATGGCGTAGACGGCGGTGTTGCTCATCGCCATCCAGAAGGTACGGTCAGCAAACACGGCTTGATAATTCGCCAGTCCGACAAAGGTGCTGGTTTGACCGGGGATGATTCGCCAGTCGAAAAAGCTGATATAGAGCTGATACACCAGCGGATAAACCGACCACAGCAGGTAGAGCGCCAGCCCGGGGATGATGAACAGGTACGGGACGTAGGGGCGGTAGTACGGTTTGGCTCGGTCTGCTGTCCGTTGCTGCGGCGCGCTGCTGGTGGCGGCGCGCGGCTGCTGTATGGAATTGCTGATCATGGCAGAGTTCTCCTCTGGCGAACAGAACAGGGTGGTCTACACAGGCAAGCCCACATAAACCACCCTGAGCTACAGCCTAATCGCCCGCGAGCAGGGCGTCAATCTCTTCGGCTGCCAGATCCATCGCTTCCTGAGCCGACATTTCGCCGCGCAGGACAAGCTGCGCCGCATCTGCCAGCACCGTTTCGATATCGTTGTACGCCGGATGCGGCGTGCGAGCGCCCGCCGTCTGAAGCTGTTCGAGGAAAGTGCCGTAGTACGGATGCTCGGTGAAGTATTCGTCGTCGATGAGCGAGCTGAGCACCGTCAACTGACCGACCTTCGACATTTCCAGTTGGTAGGTTTCGCTCTGGGTAAAGCGCAGGAATTCCATCGCTTCTTCGGGATGTTCCGAGCCAGCCATGAGGACGATGTTCTCGCCGCCGACCACTGAAACGGGTCCGCCTTCGCCCGCAGGCATCAGCGCCGCCGCCACTTCAAAGTCGGGATACTGCTCTTCCTGCGTCGGATAGAACCAGGGACCTTCGAGCATGGTGACAATCGTGCCGCCGAAGAAGCCGCCCCATGCGTCGAGTCCGCTGCCGATAAAGCCATCAGAGAAGCAGCCGTCCTGCACCCGGTCGGCAATATACTGAACCGCCGCCACTGTTTCTTCGCTGTTGACGTAGCCGGTTGCCGTCGTCATGGCTTCGTCGGTGACATCGCCGCCAAAGCTCCAGATCCAGGGCAGCAGCGCCCAGCCATAGGTGCCGCCGTCGCTGAACAGGGTGGTGCCTTCGGGCAGCGTTTCGCACAGCGCCGTGAAATCGTCAATCGTTACCGGCGCGGTGTCCAGCAGCGCCGGATTATAGACCAGAATGCGGGTGTTGGTATCCAGCGGCAGCCCGTAGTATTCGCCTTCATAGATGTTCGTCGAAAGCGGTCCGGGGAACACGTTCGCCGCCAATTCGTCAAAGTCGGGCAGTTCCTGGCTCAGGTTCGTCAGAATGCCCTGAGCCGCAAATTCCGGCGACCAGATGATGTCCAGGCGGACAAGATCGGGACCTTCGCCGCCCGCCGCCGAAGTCAGCAGCGCCTGACGGAAGCCGTCATAGGGGTAGGGAACCGATTCAACGTGAATGTTCGGGTGTTCTTCCTCAAACAATGGGATGAGCACTTCGGTCAGCGCCGCATTCTCGGACGATGTTTCGTTATAGGTGTGCCAGAACGTGATCGTGACGGGTTCCTGGGCAAAGGTAGTTGGAACGATGATGAGCAGCGCGAGCAGGGCGGTGAGAACAATTCTGGATTTCATGCTTATCTCCTCAATAAACGACTAGCTTCTATACATGAGATGCGAGCGAAGTGCGGTGTGTAAGTTCAGTCAGTCCCTCCTTTGAACCGGTTCAAGTCTGGTCGAAATTTAACGCGGGCTGCCGGTTGATTGGCGAACAACGAGTTCGGGCTTCAACAGCTTGCCGCCGAGTAAGCTAATCGACTGTTGGTTAATCAGATGGATCAATAAGTTGAATAGTGTTCTGCCGATATCGTGGATCGGCTGGCTGATGGTGGTCAGCGGGGGATTGCTGTAACGTGCCAGCGGCAGATCGTCAAAACCAACGACCGATACATCTCTGCCGACGACCAAGCCGCGCGCCTGAATCGCCCACATCGCGCCGTAAGCCATCCGGTCGTTATTACACACAATTGCCGTTGGCGGGTTCGGCTGGTCGAGCAGGTAATGCGCGCCCGCCTGCCCGGATCGCTCGCTGTAATCGCCCTCGTAGTTGAGCGCCGGGTCAATGGGCAGGTTGGCGTCGCTCATGCCCTTGACGAATCCCTGCCAGCGCAGGCGAGTCAGATACTGTTCGTGGGGTGGTGACAGATAGGCGATGCGCTGGTGTCCCAGTTCCGCCAAGTGCCGGACGGCGCTTTCGATGCCAGCAGCGCCATCAACATCAATCCAGTTGTCGCCTTCCTCAGCTTCAAAGCGTCCGAAGATGACAAACGGAAAATCCTGCTCGCGTAAATAGGCAACACGGGGGTCTTTTTCGCGCAGCGCGAACAGTATCAATCCGTCAATCTGCCGGCTGGTCACCAGCCGTTTATACAGTTCCATTTCGCGCTGTCCCGCCGGAATCGCCCAGAATGTCAGACCGATGCTGCTGCTGATCGCCTCGCTGGTGATGCCGTCGATCAAGTCCAGCACCATCGGGTCAGTTTCGATCAGGTCGTCCTGAAGGCGAATCTCGCTGCGGATCATGCCGATGGTGTTGGCGCGCTGGGTGCTCAGGCTGCGCGCTGCCGCGGTTGGGTGGTAACCAAGCGACTCAATCGTCTCCAGGACGCGCTGGCGGGTTTCGTCTTTGACCAGCGGACTCCCGTTCAGGACGTTGGAAACCGTCCCTACGGAAACTCGTGCATGGCGGGCAACATCGCGAATAGTTGGCATTGGCTCCACCGAATTGAACCGGTTCAATTCCAGTAAAACATAAGTGAATCATTTTGTCAACAAAATCGGGGCTGCAAAAATGACGTGGGGCGGCTGGACGGGTTGAGGTGAGGGGAACGAAAATCCCTCACCCCGCGTCCTATTCATCCAGCGAGTAAATGATTTCGATCTGCTGATCGGATGCCAGAGCAAAATCAAATTCGAGGATCGGCTGATCGAGCGTGTAGGTGGCGCGTGGTTCGGGCGATACCCGCAGCACACCGGCGGCGGCTGGCAGCGTCACCTGCACGCTGACTCCGTCGGCGATAGTACCCGGCTGCTTCTGAATCAGCAGGCGATAGCGATAATAGTCGCCAATCTGGGTCGTCACAGTGCCGGTGTTGTAGGAAAGCTGGAAACGCTCGCTGCCGTCGTAAGGAATCGTGACGTGAGAAACGAAGATAGCCACGTCTTCGGCTGCCACAGCCTCCGGTTCGTAGGTGAGGTTGTTTGTGCCGGTCAGCGAACTGCCCAACGGGACAAAAAGCTGCATCAGGTTGTCGTAGTCCAGCGGACCATGATACACCGGATCAATTGCCGGGTCGGCGTCGGCGCGGCGAGCCGAATAGTCGTAGGCGATGGTCGCGCGGCTCTGGGCGCTGCCGTCCGGCTGAATCGCCACGTCATAAACCAACTGGCGCACGATAGACCGGTTCGATTTATTGCCCAGATTGGCGTCGGCGACCAGCAAATAGTCCTCACCTGAGACGGGTGTCTGAGCGCCAGACCACCCCAGTATGTCAATCGCCTGGTTCAGCGCGTCGTCGCTCATGTGCAGCATGATGTGCTTTTCCTGAAGCGCCCGCAGCAGCGCGCTCAGAAAGCGGGTGCTTTGCTGCGGATCGCCGCTCATATCCTGCCAATCGCTGAAGATTTGCTGGTAAAGCGCGGCGATAAAGCGTTTGTGAGGCGTTTCGCCTTTGCCAAAGGCGCGGATATCGTAAACCACCTGCCGGAAGTTTTCGGTCGTGACCACCTGATCATAGCCGGGAACGACGACGCTTCCCAACACTTCCAGAATCGTCTCGAAGCCAACGATGTCGATGGCAATGACGCCGCTGACCGGCGACTGAGGGTTGAAGCCGCTGTCGTAGTACCAGGTCGCCATTCGCGCGGTAGACGGGAAATCGGCATACCAGCTTCCGTCCCAAGCGGCATAAATCGGCTGGCTGTATCCGATCCACCAGTCCGGCACTGCGATCTCGCTGCCGGTGCCAAGTGACGGCGGGTTGGGACTGGTGGCGGTGGTCGGGCTGTAGCTGTAGTCGATAATGCGCCCGTTGCGAACGCTCATCCAGCCGTAGGTGCTGATGTAGCCGCCTGAGGGACGCAGTTCATCGCTGTTCTGCGACAGGATGAGATAGCTTTGTTCTTCAGAAATTCCGAGGGCTTGTGTGAGCAGTTCGGGTGCCTGCTGAAGCGTCTGATTGATGCCGACCAACTGGTCATAGTAGCGGATCAGACTCTCGACGTTCAGGAATACCTGAGGCGAAATACCGGATAGATCAATGCTGTTAATCTGTGTCCTCGCCGTATTCAGGTAATTATTGGCGGAAATGAACTGGCTCCGCCCAATACGCAGCAGTTCAACAATGCGCTCGCCTGACGAAATCTGGGCAATCACCGACTCATTTTCTTCGCCCGATACCAGGAAAAAAAGCGTCGGCTGGAGTCCGGTGAGCATCTCGCGTGCCGCCAGCGACAGCGACTGCGCGGCGTCGAGCGTCGTCAGGGTCGTTTCGATATCGCGGTTGGCAGAGGCAATCGGCTGGAGGAAGAAGAGCTGCTGCCGGGCGCTTGCCAGCGTCCGTACCAGTTCGTTGACGTTGGCTTGCAGGCGCTCGAAATCGGACAGGGTAAGCTCGGTACTGGGTCGATTGTAGAACGAGGCAAGCACGCGATTTAAGCCCGTAATCGAGGACTGGACGCGGTTGTTGGCGTCAGTGACCAGGGTCGCCGCAGCCACCGCCAGCACCACCAGCACCGCCGCTACGATGATCAGTAAATTGCCTAATTTTACCCGCAAGCCAAGCCGGCGGCGGAGATGGCGAAGGAATCGCGGTCCGCGCCGGTGGTGATGGCGTTTCTTACGCTCTGGCGTTGGCATCGCCTCCGGGGCTTCCGCGCTCACCAGTTGGATGGGTCTGGTTTCTTCAGTAGGAGTCATGCGTTCGTTTGCCATCTGTCACAATAATCACGCGGGCGTTGAAACGGCGACAGCCTGAGGATCGATGATCGACAGGAGCGTTTCAAGCGGCTGTTCAACGGAAGCAAACTCCGTTTCCGCCAGTCTATCTACCTTTTCCTGAAATGTCGAGCAGTCGAAATTCTGGGGCCAGGTATTGTGCTTCATGATGTGCGAGTGTGCCGTTTCAACCATAGCTTCGTAGCCGTTAAACAGCTCCTCGTGCATCTTTTCGCCGTCCCGCATTCCGGTGAAACGAATATCAATGTCCTTATAGGGGCGCAGTCCGCGCAGGCGGATCATTCGCTCGGCGAGTTCGACAATTCGGACGACTTCGCCCATCTTGAGGATGAACACGTCGTCGCCTTCGGTGATGGCGGCGGCGTGAATAATCAGGTTCGCCGCTTCGGGAATGCTCATGAAATAGCGGGTCATCTCCGGGTCGGTGACCGTCACGGGACCGCCGGATTCAATCTGGCGGTTAAACGTGGGAACCACGCTGCCGCGGCTGCCAAGCACGTTGCCAAAGCGCACTGACGTATACAGCGTCCTGCCTTTGTCCTCGCAGTCGAGAGTGTGCAGCAGCAGTTCGCAGACGCGCTTGCTTGCCCCCATCACGCTGGAAGGGTTGACGGCTTTGTCGGTCGAGATGAGGACAAAACGCTCGGCGTCAAATTCTCGCGCCAGCTCGGCGACAATGCGCGTCCCCAGAATGTTGGTTCGCATCCCTTCCGATGGATAGTCCTCCAGCATCGGGACATGCTTATAGGCTGCCGCGTGGAACACGATTTGCGGCTGGTATTCGGCAAATAGATTCTTCATCGAGCGCAAGCGCGTGATATCCGCCAGCACCGGGATGAGCGCGGCTTCCGGGAAGCGGGCTTTCAGTTCGATCCACAGGTCGTGCAGACCGCTTTCGTTGTTATCCAGCAAAACCAGCTTCCGGGGCGCGTAATTCAGCACCTGACGGCTGAGTTCCGATCCAATTGACCCCGCCGCGCCGGTAATCAGGATGATCCGGTTGGAGATGGTGGTCAGGTCGATGCCCTCATGCTGAGTAATGGTGGTTCTGCCGATCAGATCTTCCGCCAGGACGTCACGCAGCAGTTCAGGCGAGCGCGTGTTCTTCATCAGGGCGAGGACATCGGGGATGACTTTGATCATGGCGCTGGTTTCCTCGCACAGGGCGAGAATCTCTCGGAAATCGGCACCAGAGATTTTGTGAACGGCGACCACAATCAGTTCAACGTCGTGTGCCTCAGCAATCGCGATGAGATCCTTGCGGGTGCCCAGCACGCGGCAGCCTTCGACGTACATATTGAGTTTGTCCGGGTCATCATCAATGAACCCGATGACTTTATGATGGTTTCCTGAAAAACGGTGTTTTAGCCGAAGCGCCAGCGTTTGCCCCGCTTCTCCGGCACCGATGATGAGCACGCGAGTCGGCTGTTCGGGGAACTGCCGATTCCAGATGGCTTGCCAGCGCCACGCCAGACCACTCACCACGCGCGAGCGATAGCGGATGGTGACCAGACCGACGAACGACAGTATGCTGCCGATGAGGACAATACCCAGCGGCAGGGGACGTGGTACCTGAACAACGGTATAGATCGAAAGAATGACCCCTACCGCGAAGATGGCGTTGACAATCACCGTGATGTCGTGTCCGCTGGTGCGGCTCCAGATACGGCGATAGACGCCGAATAAAAACAGCATCGCTACCGTCAAAACCGATATGACGGCAAACATGATGGCGGTCTGCCCAAAATCGGGCATGACCGTGACGCCGCGAACCGAAAAGGCGGCGGTATAAGCAATGAAGACGATAACGGCATCAACGCACATCCAGATCACTAACCGCTTATAGTGGTTACTGAACCACGCTGATACGATTCGTCTGAGTTGGAATGCGACCTGACTCAATGCTTTCCCCCTTGTTGGTGCGTGAAAACTGCTGTTCAGGCACAAGCCACAAGCTGCGACAGAGCTGTCACCCAACGATTACCGTGCAAATGCCAGCCGGAAGTGAATGGCTAAGCGATTATGAAATTGTGTTTATTGGCAATATCACCTTCTTTCCACTTAGTCGTACAAAAGCGATACTAAATCTCGTCCGCGAAATCGGCTTCATGTTGCAGGTAAGCCTGGGTTACCGGGATGTGATTTAGGCTGTGAGGATAACCTCAGGTGCGTTCTTTGCTTCGTCCCGACCGCTGGAACAATCCCTTGCGGGTACCATTCTGCGCTTCGGGCATGGCGTAGTAATAACCATAGCCGTAGCCGTAATCGTAGGCTTCGTCACGCGGGTTGATGCGGTTCACCACCACACCCCTGATCGTGACGCCTACGCGCGCGAACTGCTCTTTCGCGCGGACGGCACCGGCGCGGCGTGTATGACCACAGTCCAGCACCAGGATAACGTCTGCCTTCACGGTGGCGGCTAAGACGGGGCTGTCTGCCACCATGAGACACGGCGGGGTATCAAAAATGATGACGTCAACATTGGTCGTCGCGTAGAAAGCGTCAATCCAGCGCTGCATGAGCGCCGATCCGAGCACTTCATTCGGGTTCGACGGTAGGAATCCGCTGGTGATCACGCGCAGGCGAGGAACCGAGGTGTTTTGCAGGCACGCCTTCAGACTGCTCGGAATGTTCTCATCGCCCTTGCGCGACGAATGACCATTCATACTGGTGGTCGGATCGGCAAACAGCAGAGTCGTCAGTCCAACGCTGTTATCCAGTTGGAAGATGTCATGCACTTTTGGGCGGCGCAGGTCGGCGTCTATCAGCAGCACCTGCAAACCCGCCAGCGCCATCGTTATTGCCAGATTTGCCGCGGTAACACTTTTCCCTTCTTCGGGGGCGGGGCTGGTGATGACGTAGACGGCTCTGGTCTGGTTGGTCTGGGAAAAGAGCAGATTCGTGCGCACAGTGCGGTAGCTCTCAGCGACTGGTGACATTGATGCCTGATTAGTGACCAGCTTGTCCGAGTACGGTTCGTTCTTCTTGCCAAAGCGAACGACAGCCCCCAGCACCGGCAGCGCCAGCGTTTGCGCCGCGTCCTCGGTGGTGCGGATGGTGTCGTCGAGATATTCGATCAACAGCGCTACGCCGAATGCCAGCGCCGCCCCAACCATCACGCCGAGCAGCGTTGTGGTGACGATACTTGAGCCGCTGGGCGAGGTTGGGACGCGCGCGCGCTCAATGATCTGGAGCGAGTTGGTGCGCTGCTGGAGCGCCGCAATCGTGTTGGTGAACTGCGCGGTGGTCGCCGCCGCCTGATTGATCTGCTCAATCGCGAAATTGCGGTCTTCTCGCAAGGTGCGAATCGCATCGGCGTCAGTTTCAGTTTCAAGCTGGCTGTTGATCAGTTCGAGTTCAGTCTGCGATTCGCGAAGCTGATTGGTCAGTTCGCTGATTCTGGCATTGGCGAAGTCGATCTGCGCCTGCTGGTCGGGCGTGAGATTGGTTGGGCTTTGTAGAATGAGTTGTTCCGCCAGCGTATTGGCGATATCGGCAGCCAGTACCGGGTCCTGATAGCTGATGCCGATGACCAGCAGCGACGTGCCGGTGAGAATTCGCGTGCTGATGAGCTTTCTCAGATCGGTCACCGACATGTCGCTCAGATTGAGAGAGTCAATCGTGGCTTGGAGCACATCGGTCGTCTGAACAATCTGAGCGTAGGTTTGCGCCAGATCGATTCCGGTTCGGATTTCGGAACTGTCGGGATTTGGGGATTCGATATAGCGTCCAATGGAAAGCGTGGTTTGGGTTTCGTAGACGGGCGGGCGTCCGGTATTGACGATGAAACTCAGACCCCCGGCGACAAACGCTGCCAGAAGAATGAGCCACAGCCATTTGCGCACTAACCGAATATACTGAACTAACTCCATAAGACGGTTGACTCCCGAATTGTTCTCAACCCAATCACGGAGTCAAGCGGTGAAAGCGCGAAGACTGCGTGTGAGAGGTGATCCATCTCTGCCAGAGATTTCTGGCGAAATGAATGCCATTAGGACTTACGCAGTTGAGCAGGCAATCTCGCTTAGACAGTGGGCTTAAGCCCACTGTCGGATCGGTCAACTGCGTAACTTCTAGTCATATAAGTTTACCTATTATAAGGGCATAAACGCTTATTGTTGTGATAGAGAAAACACGAACATTGCTACCAATACAAAGCGCCGCGGACACTAGCGTACTCATATTCTCCCGATTCAGCAACACATGTCAACCACACTCACGCATAATTTACTTTCTTGATTGTTGCAGATCATACTAATTATGGTAAAGTATTTTTGAAATAGAGGATTAAAATAGGATAGTATATACCGTTGTTGTCATTTCTCTCCCACAAGGGGAACCCGCCTATGTCTTCTCGCAAAACCTTCTTGCTTGTGATGTGCCTGCTGTTCTCATTCACAATGATCCCGACGGTTGCGGCGCAGACCCCGGATACTTGTCCCGGCTTAGTTACCTATGCTATCAACCAGCTTGCCACTAACTGTGCTAACACCGATCCTAATTCCGTTTGTTATGGCTATGAGTCAGTGGAAGCAGCCTTCAGCCAGCCGGTCGAGTCGAACTTCTTTAGCGAAGTCGGTGATCGCGCTGAATTGACCGAAGTTCAGGCAGTTCGGACAGGTCCGTTCGATCTCGATGAAGAAGAATGGGGTCTGAGCCTGATACACGTGCAGGCAAACGTGCCAGCCGCGCTGCCCGGCGCAGTCTATCTGCTGCTCGGTGGCGTCGAGGTGGAAAACGATGTTGAGCCGGAAGATGCGCTGATCCTTCTGGACGAAGGAGTGGCGGTCACATCTTCCTCAGCGGCAGACCTGCGCACATACCCGGAAGGGCTGGGCTTTATCGACTCCGAAGTGATTGAGACCATCCCTGCTGGCGCGCTGCTGACCGCCGACGCTGTGAGTGAAGATGAAGAGTGGGCACGGGTCGCCTATCTGGATACGGCGGGGTGGATAACGGCAGCATCACTCGTGGACGCCGATGCTCTGGCTGACCTACCGGTGATCATGCCGGATGACTTCACGCCGATGCAAAGCTTCTACTTCCGCGTTGGCATTGGCGGGCAGCCGTGTACGCTGGCACCGTCACTGTTAATCATTCAGGGGACGCCTGACATACCGGTGGATATCCGCCTGCATGATACCAATATTCGCATCGAGTCCACCATCATCCTGCGAACGCTGCCCCCGGGCGATGATCTGGGCGATGCGGTTGAACTTATCACCCTGTTTGGCATGGCAACCATTCACCCCGGACAGCCCAATGCGATACGGGTTCCGCCCGGTTATTCCAGCCAGGTTTTTCTGGGTGAGTTCGCCGATCTGGGCATCGAAGGCGACGAGGATGAGAAGACGCTGGTGGGCAGTTGGTCAGCGCCGCGAGCACTAAGCCAGGCTGAACTTGATCAGCTTGACATCCTCGGCTCTCTGCCGCCGAATATCCTGCATTATCCGTTTGAAATCCCGTCCATTATCCGTCCTTCGGGTATCGGTCAGGTGATTGCGCGGTTGATCTTCCGCAATCCGCGCGCGCTTGATGTTGCCCGTCGCGCCTGCGAACGCGAACTGCTGCCTGAGGAAATCTGCCAGTACCTGGGGCTGTAATCCTCCTGCACCCATTGACCTAATCAGGAAGCCCTCACGATTGAGGGCTTCTTTTATTTTCCGGAGCTGACCAACCGGTTACCGGGGCATGACGCAGATCGTGACTCTGTCGGCGACTGCCGCCGGACATTCGCGCCGTTCATCATCGGCAGCGCTGTCCACGACAAAATTGGCAAGCCAGAAGGCAACGTTGGACGCCAGATGAAGCTGGGCGATCTGGTCGCATGGCTCCGGCGGCGCGGCGCTGGCGTTATCGCTGGTGAACAAGACGCACTGACCGGGCGCGAGCTGCCCGATATTCGCCGGGGTGGGCGGGTTTCCAAACAGCCCGGGGTCGCCCACCTGAACCGGCAGCCCGGCGATGGACAGGTTAGGGTTGTAGTTAAGAATCGTCGTTTGTCCGGTCGGCATCCACTTGTCCAGCGACCGGTTGATGACCGCAAAGGCGTCGGTAGTGTAGGTGAAATACACATAAGAGGTGATTTCGCTGGCAGCCCCGCCCGCCGTGACATAGGCTTCACAACGCAGCGGCTGATCCTGCGTTCCCACCGGCGCGGCATCGCACGAGGCGCGTTCGACGCCGTTTTCGATGACGCTGAAGCGTACCACGCCGTTGGCAGTCGTCCAGAAATGCTCCTGCGGATTATTGGTTGTCAGCCAGCGCGTGGACGCACAGCCAGCAACATCCTTCGCCGCGCCCCGGCTGATCGACCAGACCTGCCCACAGTCGCCCGGGGCAAGCGCGCCCGTCCAGCGTGACGCCGCGAATGAAGCCGACGCGCCTTCGGTCGCCGTGAAGATCAGACCGCCGATATTGACCGGCGCGCCGGACAGGTTGACCAGCGTCAAATCGTTGTCGTCGTAGACCAGGACGATGTTGGACGTGCGCAGCACCGTCACGTCTACCGGCGTGCCCGGCGCAGCCGATGCTCCCGCCTCAAGCGATTGAGCGCCGACTGTATTTTCGGGCAGACCGGATGCCGCTTCCCAGCGTACCGGCGTCTGATTCCCCAGGGTTAGCCCGGCGCGGTTGAGCGCTGCTGCTGCCTGCGGTACATTCAGACCAATGATCACCGGCACAGACACTGCTTCCTGAGCCGATAAACCGACCGACGCCGGCAGACACAAGAGCAGCAATACAATGATACTGAGTCGTTTCATGCCAATCTCCCTGCAATACGCGGACAATATAGTATAGTTCGCTGAAAACCAAAATCGCCTGTTGAAACGCTGGTTCATATAAAACAACGTTTTATGCAGGATTTTGTTACACTGCGATTAGAAGCGAAGCGCCAGAATATTGGGGGCAAATCATGCTGACGAACAGCGATATCAACATCCGTGACCCGTTTGTGCTGCCAGTCGTGGCAGAGAAGCAGTATTACCTGTATGGCACCACCGGCGCGCAGACCTGGACAGGTTTGGCATCGGGTTTTGACTGCTACACGGGCACAGATTTGCAGCACTGGGAAGGACCATTCCCGGCATTCCGTCCGCCGGTGGGATTCTGGTCTGACCGCAATTTCTGGGCACCTGAAGTGCATGTTTACCACGGACGCCACTATATGTTCGCCAGCTTCAAGGCTGAAGGAGTCTGCCGGGGGACGCAGATTCTGGCTGCCGAGCGTCCGCAGGGTCCTTTCCTGCCCATCAGCGAGGGTCCGGTGACGCCGAGCGATTGGGAAAGTCTGGATGGAACGCTGTTCGTGGATGCTGATGACCAACCGTGGATGGTTTTTTGTCACGAGTGGGTGCAGGTTGGCGATGGTGAAATCTGCGCCCTGCGTCTGAGCGATGATCTGACAGCAGCGGCAGGGCAGCCACAGTTGTTATTCAGGGCATCCGAGGCACCCTGGGCTGTCGAGATCGCCTCAAAGAACCGAAAAGGCTACGTCACCGACGGTCCCTGGATGCATCGACTGCCGAATGGTGATCTGCTGATGCTGTGGTCAAGTTTTGGTCAGGGTGGGTATACCATCGGCGTGGCGCGCTCAACTTCCGGCGGCGTGCTGGGACCATGGCAGCAGCTGCCTGAGCCGCTGTACACCGGAAATGGCGGTCACTGTATGGTGTTTCGCGGCTTCGATGGTCAACTGCTGCTGGCGCTGCACCGCCCTAACGCAACCCCGGAGGAGCGCCCGCAGTTTGTCGCCCTGCGCGAGAACGAGTCATCAATAGAGATCGCCTGAAAATTCCAGCGTCGTTTTAGCCAGTAAAGCAAAATCAGTTCCGAACTGCTTGACGTAGTTCGGAATTTGTTTTACAGTGTATTCACACGTGTCAATTGACACGATAAAATTGAATTTATAAACAGTAGTGCATTTTATGAAAAGACCGACCCAAAAAGATGTGGCGCTTAGGGCAGGTGTTTCTCGCTCGACCGTGTCCTATGTGCTCAACGACCAGACCCAACTGAAGATCCCCATTTCTGACGAAACCCGGCAGCGAGTCATGCAGGCGATTGCTGATCTCGGCTACGAACCGGATGCGCGGGCGCAGTCTCTGCGACGGGGATCAACCAACATTGTGGGCGTGATCATCCCCGTCATCCAAAACCCGTTCTTCTGGCAAATTCTGACCGGCATCTCTGACGCGCTGCGGGAAGCCAGTTACAGCCTCCATTTGTTCCACAATCCACAGGATTTGAAGCAGGGAGCCTACACCGTCCGCGAATTAGCGCGCCAGCGCGTGGATGGTTTCATTCTGCTGGCAGCCGTCAAATACCTGCTGCCTACGCTGACCGAACACCTGCGAAATTCCGGGCAGCCAATCGTTGAAATCACGGCAACTGAAGCCGAGTTCGATCATGTCATCCACAGCTATTCCAGCGGCACCTACGCGCTCATGGATCATCTGCTTGAAATGGGACACCGGCGAATCGGCTTCATCTACGGGGTCACGCAGGAAGTGCAGGGGCTGGATCGCCTGCTCGCCTATCGTCAGGTGCTGCACGAAACCGGACTGACTGACAGCCGTCGCTTTGAAGCCCGGTGCAGCGATCAGTTGGAAGATGCTTATCAGGCTGCCTACACCCTGCTCAGCCAACCAGATCGTCCGACAGCGCTGCTGGTCATCAACGATATGCTGGCGATAGCCGTGATGCGTGCCGCCAGTGACCTGGGACTGGCTATTCCGGACGATCTGTCGGTTGCCGGTTTCGACGACATTTCGTTTTCCAGCTACACCTTTCCACGCCTCACGACCGTCTCTGGAATGGCGGAAAGCAGCGGACGTGATGCGGTGCGGCTGCTGCTCGGTCGCTTCGCGGAACCCGATCTTCCTCAGCAGGTGACCTCGGCGGAGGGGCGGCTTATCGTTCGCGAGTCAACGGGTCCGGCTCGGTGAACGGCGAAAGGGCAAGGAAAACGTCCAGCATCGGAACTTAAATTGTGGCAGCGCAGGTTTTACAGAACAGCTTATTCGGGGAATCAAGATGAAAAGGAAGTTTCCTGGTGCGTAACACGTCCGGCATCATCAACCTTTTCAGGCGCAACGTCGTCGCATATATGTTCCTCCTGCCGTGGCTCGTGGGATTCTTCATCCTTACGGTTTACCCGATGGGTTACTCACTGGTGCTCAGTTTCACCGATTATGACTTCACCCAGCCCAATTCGACCCAGTGGATCGGGCTGGGCAATTATCTGAAGATGTTCGGGTCAGTATTCGGGATGACTGAGTTCACCGCCCCCACGGGCGAACTCATGCGCGTGGATCCGTACTACATAAAGTCGCTGTCGGTGACGTTCACCTATGTGTTCGTGTCTGTGCCGCTGAAGCTGGTTTTCGCGCTTGGCGTGGCGATGCTGATGAACCAGAAACTGCGCTTTGTGCCGTTCTACCGCGCTGTGTACTACATCCCGACGCTCCTCGGCGGCTCAATCGCTATCGCGGTGCTTTGGCGGAAGCTGTTTGAGCGCGACGGCTTGATCAACGGCGTGCTGGCAGCCATCGGCTTTACCGATCTCCCTGCCTGGATAACCAGTCCTAATTACGCCCTCGGGACGCTTATTCTGCTGTCAGTCTGGCAGTTCGGCTCATCGATGATCATCTTCCTGGCGGGGTTGAAGCAGATTCCGCAGGAGTATTACGACGCGGCGAGCGTGGACGGCGCGGGCAAAGTGCAGCAGTTTATAGCCATCACCATACCGCTGCTGTCGCCGGTCATTCTGTTCAATCTGGTCATACAGATGATCGGCGCGTTCCAGGCGTTCACGCAGGCATATATCATCGGCGGCGGCAGGGGCGGCGTGCTCAACTCGACGCTGTTCTATACCCTTCACATGTACATTCAGGGATGGGCATACCACGAACTGGGGTATGCGTCCGCCATGGCGTGGGTGCTGCTGCTCATTATCGGCGTGCTGACTGCGATTGTCTTTAAATCATCGAGATGGTGGGTGGATTATGGTGTTGGAGAATAACGGTAAAGCCGCGACGTTAGTACGCCATGGTTTGACCCATGCGTTCATCATCATCCTGGGCGTGGCGATGATCTACCCCATCCTCTGGATGGTGATCAGTTCGTTTAAGCCCAACAATATGATTTTCAGCGACCCGGGGCTGATACCGAAGGCTTTGACGATTGAAAACTACATCTCCGGGTGGCGCGGCTACGCGGGCACGACTTTCGGGACGTTTTTCTTTAATTCGCTCGTCATGTGCGCTATCGCCGTCGTCGGCAACGTGATCTCCTGCTCTATGGCGGCGTATGCCTTCGCGCGGCTCAAATTCGTGGGCAGGGGCGTCTGGTTCGCGCTGATGATGATCACGCTGATGCTGCCGGGTCATGTCACGCTGGTGCCGCGCTATATCATGTTCAACTCCTTCGGCTGGGTGGGTTCCTATCTCCCGATACTCGCGCCGAAATTCCTCGCGACCGATGCCTTCTTCGTGTTCCTGCTGGTGCAGTTCATGCGCGGTCTGCCCAGAGAGATCGAAGAGGCGGCGATCATCGACGGGTGCAGCAAGCTGGGGGTGTATTTGCGAATCGTCATTCCGCTGGCGACCCCGGCTCTGGTGACCACAGCGCTGTTCACGTTTCTGTGGACTTGGGACGACTTTTTCAACCAACTGCTGTACCTCACCACGCCGGCAAGTTTCACTGTATCAAGGGCATTGCGCACATTTGTCGGCGACGCGGGCGCGGTATCCAACTGGGGCGGCGCGCTGGCGATGTCAACGCTGTCTGTAGTTCCCGCCTTTATCCTGTTCTTCGCCTTGCAGAAATACTTTGTTCAGGGTATCGCGACCACAGGCATAAAGGGCTAGCGCTATGACAGGAGAGAATGATTATGAAATGACAATCGGTGACGTTTTTCGGATCTGCCCGCTGAAACTTTAAACTGCTATAGAAACAGGAGCCTTATGATGAAAAAAATTCACAGAATTACGCTCATGGCGCTGCTGGCGCTGCTGCTGCTGGCGTCCATTCTGCCGGTAGGAGCGCAGACCGACGCTGACGCGCTTCCGCCTTACACGGGTGGTCCCGCTGAAATTCGCATGGGTTGGTGGGGCAACGATGACCGCGCTGCCAGAACGCTGGCGGTTATCGAGCTGTTCGAAGCGGCGTATCCCGATATCAGCGTCATCGGCGAGCCTAACGGCGGCACGCCTGACCATTTCCAGATTATCGATACGCAGCTAGCGGGTAACAATGCCCCGGACATCATCCAGTTCGGTGGCAACTGGCCCGATTACCAGCAGTATCTGGAGCCTCTCAATGATTATCTGGGCGAGCAGCTTCTGATCAACACTGCCGAACTGTTTGACCAGTCGGCGCTGGTTCCCGCGACGGCGGCTGATGACAACCTCTATGCCGTAAGCCTCGGCACCAACACACTCGTACTCATCTACAACAAGACGATGATCGAGGCGGCAGGGGTTGACCTCCCTGAGGACAACATGACCTGGGAAGCGCTGATCGATTATGGGACGGCGCTGAAGGAGAATCTCCCCGAAGGGGTCGCGCCGTTCGTGGACAACAGCATGAACCAGGCGAATTACCTCAGCTATTTCTACACGCAGCAGGGGACTGATATCTGGACGCTGGACGACGGCGGCACCTCCTACGCGACGGTTGACTCCGCCCGCGCATGGCTGCAAATGTGGGCGGATATGCGCGCCGAAGGACTGGTACCGGACGCCGAAACCACCTACACTTACACCGAAGACGGTCCCGACAGCTCGGCGCTGGTAGCGGGCGAGGCAGCTATCGGCTTGGTCTGGAGCAATCAGGCGGCAGCTTATCAGGCGGCAATGACCGACGAGATTGGCATCACGACGCTGCCGGTGGGCGGCGAAGATTCATACGTCATCCAGATGAGCCAGTACCTGGGCATGAACAACGCCAGCCAGAATAAGGAAGCGGCGGCGCTGTTCATCAATTTCTTTGTCACCAGCCCTGAGGCGGGCGCGATCCTGGAAACCAACCGCGGCGTGCCTTCTTCGCCAGTGGTGCGCCAGGCTATCGCCGAGAGCGCCACCGCGACTGACGCGGCTGTTTACGGGATTTACGAAGCGGTCGCTGATCGCATGATCCCGCAGGGTCCGAACCTCCCGAACGACCAGGAATTTGTGAACGAGCTTGAGCTGATCGGTCAGCAGGTCGCCTATGGAGAGAGCACCGTTGATCAGGCGGCAGAGGATCTTCAGGCATTGATCGAGCGTCTGGCAGTTAAGTAAAATCCAGCCTCAGAAGCAGTACCACAAAGGCGGGGGCATTTGCTCCCGCCTTTGCAGCGCATTACAGAGGCTGGAAGCGCCCCGGTTTCGGCGCGACTGGCGTTCAGGCGCGAATCAGTGGCACCAGCAGGATCAGCCTATGCCTGGTGAGGAAATTCGGACTCTATCGGTGAGATAAACTGTGAAGATAACCTGTCTCAAAACCAACCACATCGTCAACCCTCTTGGCTACGCCATCGAAAAACCAACCTTTTCCTGGATCGTTGAGGATACCGGCGACTCAGTGCAGACTGGCGCGGCGGTCATGGTCAGCCGTGATCGTGACTTCGAGCATATCATCTTCGACAGCGGCAGAGTTTCCGGGCGCGGCATCGACAGCCTTGCCTACCGCCCGCCGATCACGCTCCAGCCGCGCACGCGCTATTTCTGGAAGGTCAGGGTGTGGGGCGAAACAGAAAGCGCCGAAAGCGACGTCGCCTGGTTTGAGACAGCCAGGCTGGACGAAGACTGGCAGGCGGCGTGGATCACCCCCGATGATGATGACAACCGGCGGCACCCGATTTTGTACCGGCAGTTCGAGCTTCCGTCACCGGCTGTCTTGGCGCGGGCGTACATCTGCGGTCTTGGGCTGTATCACTTTGAACTGAACGGAAACAAGGTCGGCGACGAACATCTCACGCCCTACTGCAACGCCTACGATCAGTGGATTCAGTACCAGACCTTCGACATCACCGATCAGCTAACCGTGGGATCGAATCTGGTGTCGGTGATGCTCGGCAGCGGTTGGTACAAGGGACGATATGGCGCTAACGGCGGCAGCCTGGAGTTTTATGGAGATCGGTTTGCGCTGATCTGCGAGCTGCATATCACTCTGGAAGATGGGAGCGAGTTGATCATCGTCACCGATCCATCATGGAAGGCGCAGCCTTCTCCGGTCATCGAGAGCGACATCTTCGACGGTGAGACTTACGACGCCCGGATCGGGAAAGTTCTGCCCGCGCCAGCCGGGTCTTTGGCGGTCAGACTAATCGACATCGACCTGAGCCGGTTAGAAGCGCGCAGGTCGCTTCCGGTGTGTATCAACGAAGAAATCAAGCCGGTGGCGCTGATCCACACGCCTGCCGGTGAGACGGTGCTGGACATGGGACAGAACATGACCGGCTGGCTTCGCTTCAGAACCCGCGCGCCCGCTGGAACTCGCATCCATCTCCAGTTCGGCGAAGTGCTGCAAGACGGTAATTTCTTCCGCGATAACCTGCGGACGGCAAAAGCTGAATATATCTATATTGCTGATGGCAGCGATGCAACTGCCGAGCCGTATTTCACCTTTTACGGCTTCCGGTACGTCAAAATCTCCGGCTGGGTTGGCGCGCTTAACCTTGAGGATTTCACCGGCTGCGTGGTGTATTCGCGGATGGATGCTATCGGCGAGATCGAGACGTCGAGCGAGAAGGTCAACCAGCTTGTCAGGAATGTGATGTGGGGGCAGAAGGGCAACTTCCTCGACATTCCAACCGACTGCCCGCAGCGCGACGAACGGCTGGGATGGACTGGTGATATTCAGGTGTTTTCGGGGACTGCCTGTTTTAATATGGACGTGAGCGCCTTCCTTTCCAAATATACCTATGACCTGGCAAAAGAGCAGGCAAAGACCGGCGGCATGGTGCCTCATATCGTGCCGATGGCAAACCTGAGCCGCGGCGGCTCCAGCGCCTGGGGCGATGCCGCGACGGTCGTGCCCTGGAATATTTATGAGTTCTACGGCGACATCGGCATTCTGGAAGCGCAGTTTGAGAGTATGCGCGCCTGGGTCGATTACATCCGCGATATTGACGACTCCTCGGGCGGCAGGCGTCTGTGGACGGAAGGGACGCACTTTGGCGATTGGCTGGCGCTGGACGGCGCTGATCCGGCTTCGCGCAAGGGCGGCACGCCTGAAGATTTTATCGCGTCTGCCTTCTATTATTATTCGGCGCGGCTGGTGGCGAGAGCCGCCGCGGCTCTCGGCTGCCAGCCGCAGGCGGATGCTTATGAGCGCTTGTCCGCCGAAGTGAAGGCGGCGATTCAAGCGGAATACTTCACCACGACCGGACGGTTTGCCATTCCGACGCAGACCGGCTATGTCCTGACCCTGTTCATGGATCTGGCGCCGGATGCCTACCGCGAACGGGTGAAGCGCGATCTCATCTCCCGGCTCAATCTGGATAATACCCATCTGCGGACTGGCTTTGTTGGCACGCCCTATCTGTGTCGAGTGCTGTCAAATATCGGAGCCAATGACCTCGCTTACCAACTGCTGCTCAATGAGGATTATCCCTCATGGCTGTACGCCGTCAATCTCGGCGCGACGACTATCTGGGAACGCTGGAATTCGCTTAACCCCGACGGATCGATCAGTTCCACGAGCATGAACTCACTCAATCACTATGCCTATGGCTCGATTGTCGAGTGGATGTACCGTGATATGTGCGGGCTGAATCCATCATCAGGCGAAGATGGCATCACCGGCTTCCGCCATGCCCGAATCGCGCCCAAACCGGACAAATCGCTCCATTGGGCGCGGGCGCGTTATCGCTCGGCGGCGGGCGCCTACGAAAGCGGCTGGCGCATTGACGAAGCCGGGCATCTGACCATCAAAATCATCATCCCATTCAACGCCTCTGCCAGCGTCGTGCTGCCCGACGCCCGCATGGGCGAAATCACAGTCAACGGCAGCGCGTTGTACGAAGGACAGCAGCGCGAAAACAGCGTGGATGTGACTCTCGGCGCAGGCAGCTACACGTTCGAGTATCCGTTTCTGGCACAGGAGATCGCGGCTGAAACCGAAGTCCGGTCGCCCGATTCGATGTGACGCCCACCCGGCAAAATCCTATTCGCCGGTCACGCCGGTCATTTCGATTGATTCGACAAACCAGCGTTGTAAGACGAAATACAGCACCAGCAGCGGCAGGATATTCAAAAACGTGCCGCTCATTTTGACGGCTTCGTTCAGCCGGTCGAAAATGTTGACGGTGCCCGGTGGGTAGAGGTTCTCGTATGCCTGCGTGAATCGGGAAAGCTGCATCGGTAGGGTGGTCACGCCGCCTTCCCGATAGAGCCATTTTCGCAAAGCCCCGCCCATACCGGCGCGCGGCTCATCGAAGCGCCGAATGCTGGTTTGCCCATTCAGTTCCGTTTGCATCTTGCATCCACTCTGTCACCGTCTCCATCGTCGGAATTCTGAATTCACGCGCCTGTTCGCCATCTTCCAGATAGCCAAACTCCTCCATTTTGCGGGTGATCTCGCGGTTGATGATCCGTATCGAACGGTCAATTGCCACGCGCGGGTTGACGCCGTCAAAGACGACGCGAATCCAGATGTTGCTCAATTCGCGCTCCTGCATGTAACTGCCGGGCAGGCGTGGGGCAAATACGGTTTCTTTGACTCCTACAACCTGGATGTCGATCCGGCGTGGTACAGCAGCGCGCTCTATGGAATCGACAAAGGCTGTTCGATGATCATGATCGAGAACTACTTAAGCGGGCTGATCTGGCATACTTACACCAACAGTTCTTATATACAGGCTGCTCTGGAGGTTCTCGGCTTTCAGAAGCGGCACTAATCAAAAAAGGACTTAATACGGTGGCGACTTTTTATGCAAAAGAGGGTCAGTTCTGGCTGAATGATCAGCCGTTATTCATTCAGGCGGGGGAGTTTCATTACTTTCGCACGCCCGCCGATCAGTGGGCGCACCGGCTGGGGCTGCTGCAAGACGCCGGATTCAACACGGCAGCCGCTTATATCCCCTGGCTGTGGCATCAACCGGAGCCGGGAATATCGGATGTGGACGGTGCAACCCATCGGATGCGCGATCTGGCGGGCTTTCTGGATTTAGCCGCCGAGATGGGCTTCTGGATCATCGCCCGTCCCGGTCCTTATATCATGGCGGAAACCATCAACGAGGGCATCCCGCCCTGGGTGTTCAGCCAGCACCCGCAGGCGGCATTCGTCGGGCAGGATGGCGCGGCGCAGAACGTCGCCAGCTATCTGCATCCCGATTTCCTGAAATGCGTTGACCAGTGGTATGAGGCGGTCTTTGCGGTGCTGTCACCGCGCCAGATCACGCGCGGCGGCAGAATCCTGATGATGCAGCTGGATAATGAGATGGGCATGATCCAGTGGGTGCGCAATCTGGTGGATACCAACCCGGATACGCTGGCGCGTTTCGCCGCTTACCTGAGCGAGACTTACGGCGAGCGCCTGTCGCGGCGCTACCCCGCCGACAACCTGACTGACTTTCTGCGCCAGCAGATTACCCAGCCCCAGCCGCCTCACGCTGCACCGATGTTGGAAGACTACCGCCGCTTCTATCGTACATACCTGCGCGAGTATGCGTCGTTCCTCTGGGAACGGGCAGCGGCATTCGGCATGGACGTGCCGCCGGTGGTCAACATTCACGGCTTCGGCAACGGCGGCAAAACGTTTCCGATTGGGCTGTCGCAGTTGGTCGATGTGATGGAGATGGACGGCATGATCAGCGCCACCAATGTCTATCCCCTGTTCATCGGCGAGGGCAACTTCCACCAACTGGTGATGGTGAATGAGATGACGAAAGCGCTGCAAAACCCGCAGCAGCCGCTGTTCTCGATTGAGTTCCAGTCTGGCGGCAATCAGGATTTTAGCGGTGTGCAGTCCTCGCTCTACGACTTGCACAGCCGTCTGTGCATCTCCTGCGGAATGCGCGCCATCAATCATTACTCGTTTTTCGCAGGCGAGAACGACCCGATCCTCAGCCCGGTCAAACGCCACGACTGGGGACCGCCGGTGCGCAAGGACGGCACGCTGCGGCGGCATTATGCCCGCTACCCCAGGCTGTCCCGCGCGCTGGCAGCCTATGGCGACGATCTGGTGCGCTCGCAGCCCAGAACAGTGACCACGATTGGCTTTTTGCTCGATGGCTATATGACCGAAGTCAACAACGACTTCACCCGTCCCGCTGCCGACATTCTGATTCACCAGCGCGATGTAATCCTGTTCGACTTTCTGGCGCGCGGGCTGGCGCTGACGCACCGCCCGTTTGACGCCCTCGAGCTGACTCGCGCTCGTCTAGACGTAGGGCGGACCCCTGTCCTGTGGGTGATGATGGAGAAGCAGTGCGTTGCTTCGGTGCAGCAAAAGCTGGTTGAGTACGTCTATCGGGGCGGCAGATTGATCCTCGTCGGGCGCATGTGCGACGAGACTTTCGACCACACCCCCTGTACGGTGCTAAAAGACACTATCGGTATTCACAGCGCCAGCGGCGACGCGCCCTTCACGCCAGCGATCATTCAGGCGTTCGACCAGCGCGACGTTCCCGCCGCCTTTGTGGAAACCTACAGCGGCGCGTTCGATGCGGTATTTGCCACATCCGCCGACGGGCTGCCCGTTGGTTTCATCAAACAGATTGGCGGCGGGCAGGTGATGGTGTTCGGCGCGGCGCTGGCAGCCAACACGCTGGATGAGCTGGGCATCCTGCATCAGATGGCGAACCGCATGGACTGCCAGCCTCTGTTCCGCCTGAGCGATTGGACAGACGTTCGCCTGTCAGAGGGCGAAAACGGAAGTTTCCTGTTCGTCAATAATTACCAGGACGACCCGATTGAAACCACAATAGCCGCTGCTGGCGTTCCGCTGCTGGGCGGCTATGCGCTGAGGCTTCCGGCGCGGCGCGGGCTTATCCTGCCGCTGGAATGGCGGCTTCAGCTGGGAATTGTGATTCACTATCTCACTGCCGAAATCACCGCCGTGATTGACGATGGAACGCGGCTGACGATTAGAACCGATCCGCCAGAATTCCATGCCGAAGTCAGCCTGACTGGCTGGCGCTGTGACGACTCCCTCATCGTGGAGTGGATCGACAGCCAGCGGCTGGCACTGCATGGAAAAGACGGCGTCATCGAACTTGCGCGGGACACGGCAGACATCAACCCGTAGCGCGAAGGGTACAAACCAGAGGTTTTGTCTGTAAGTCCCTCTCCCTGAGGGAGAGGGATTTAGGGTGAGGGCGTTTTGAGCGAGAACAAATGCCTGACAGCCTCTATGTTTCCAGCGCCTGCGCCAGATCGTCAATCAGATCATCGACGTGTTCCAGTCCAATCGAGGCGCGCAGCAGATTGGGCGGCGTGGGGCTGTCTGCCCCTTCGATTGAGGCGCGATGTTCGATCAGGCTCTCGACACCTCCGAGGCTGGTAGCGCGGGTGAAGATGTTGAGTCGTCCGGCAAACGCCAGCGCTTCCGCCTGCCCGCCTTTGACCTGGAAAGACAGCATCCCGCCGAAGCTGGACATTTGCGCCCCGGCGATCTCGTGTCCGGCATGGGTTGGCAGTCCGGGATAGTGGACGACTTCGACTCGCGGGTGTTCGTTGAGGTAAAAAGCGATCTTTTCGGCGCTCGCCGACTGTTCGCGGACGCGAATCGGCAGCGTGGGCAGGCTGCGCAGCAGCAGCCAGCAGTCAAACGGCGAAGGAACGCTGCCGCCGAGCGTTTGAATCGTCCGCAGCCGTTCTTCCAGCCCGCCGCTGGTTTCGCGCAGGATGAGCGCTCCGCCCAGCACGTCGCTGTGTCCGCCAAGGTATTTGGTGGTCGAGTGCATGACAATATCGGCACCGAACTGGAGTGGACGCTGAAGGACAGGCGTTGCCCATGAGTTATCCACCAGGCAGAGCGCGCCCGCCTGATGCGCGATCTCAGCGACGGCGGCGATGTCCACAATCTTCAGGCTTGGATTAGACGGCGTTTCAAGCCACACCAACCGGGTGTTGGGCTTCAGCGCCCGCTTGACGTTGGTCGGGTCGCGCATGTCGGCAGAGTCGTACTGCAACCCCCAGCGGGACATCACTTCCTGGGCGTAGTGGCGCACGCCGTGATAGAGGTCGTCGGAGAGGATGATGTGATCGTCAGTCGTCAGGGATTGCAGCACCGCTGCCGCTGCCGCCTGACCGGAGGCGAATGCCAGCGCTGCCTTGCCGCCCTCCAGCGCTGCCAGCGCCGTTTCAAGCGCCGAACGGTTCGGGTTGCCAAGCCGGGTGTAGATATCCTGACGAAAACTTCCGTCGTCGGCGCGTTCAAAGGTGGTGGACAGGGTGATGGAAGGCGTGACAGCGCCGGTGCCGGGTTCGATTGGTCGTCCGGTATGAACGGTAAGGGTTTCGAATCGCATAGTTCCCACTTCGCTTTACAAGGGTTGAACACACAACCAGAGGATGCTGCCTATGTTATACCCCGCCCTCTGCCGAACGCAATCGAAACGCGGTACGCTGGACTGCCTTGCACCCGATGACGGCGGCACAGGTTACAATGTAGCGGATAGCCTAAGCCAAGGCGCGTGATGCCGGTGGCTGGCAGCGCTGGCAGCGATAGCGAAAAGAGAAGCTGGTGAACCAAATCGATCCCGCGCGGGGTATTCATGTCGCGATCAGTGCCAACGCCGTTGATGAACTGGTCGCCTACTGCCGCGAGCATTACGACGGCACGCTCGTCACGATTGTGTCGGATACCAACACCTATGCCGCCCTCGGCAGGCGCGTTCACGACGCCATCAGCCGCGCGGGCTTCGAGACGATTAACCTTGTGCTGACCGGCGAAGAAATCACCGCCGGCGCGGAATACATCCTGAGAGTCCTGCTGGGATCGAGCACCGGCGACCAGTTGTTCCTCGCCGTTGGCAGCGGTACGGTGACCGACATCACCCGCTA
This sequence comes from Aggregatilineales bacterium, assembly GCA_030834905.1. GTDB lineage: Bacteria > Chloroflexota > Anaerolineae > Aggregatilineales > Phototrophicaceae > Flexifilum. The sequence continues at coordinate 129,847 of JAUQWZ010000023.1, forward strand.
CACTGCCTTTCGCACGCGCAATCCCTATATCGCGGTGCCAACCGCGCCGTCGGTGGACGGCTTCATCTCGGTCAGCGCGCCGTTAATCGTCGGCGGTATGAAGGAAACCTTTCCGACCAGCGCCCCGGTCGCCGTCTTTGCTGATCTGCCGACGCTGGCAGCCGCCCCGCAGACGATGATCGCCGCCGGTGTTGGCGACATTCTGGGCAAATTCACGTCGCTGGCAGATTGGAATCTCAGCCATCTGCTTCACGATGAACCCTACTCGGCTGCTGTCGAAGCCCGCGTGCGGCGCGCGCTCGACGCCTGCGTGGCTGCCATAGACGCCATCGCCGCCCGGGGCGAGGATGGTATTCGCGCGCTGATGCACTCGCTGCTGGAGTCGGGCATCGGCATGTTGGAGTTTGGCGACTCGCGCCCCGCGTCCGGTGCCGAGCATCACTGCTCGCACTATTGGGAGATGAAGCTGCTGCGCGAGCACAAGCCCGCCCTGCTTCACGGCGCAAAAGTCGGGGTTGCGACGGCGCTGATCGCTCAGCGCTACGCTCGTTTACGCGCGCTCACCCGAGACGAACTGATCGACCTGCTCGAAGCGTCGGAACTGGAGCCGCGCGACCAGCAAATCGCCGAGATTGAGCGCGTCTATGGCACTGCCGCTGAAGATATCCAGCGGATTCAGACACCATATCTCGACATGACACCACTGGAGTACATGGCGCTCAAACAGCGTATCCTCGATCAATGGACGCAGGTGCAGCCGATCCTCGAAACGGTGCCGCCGCCGGAAACCATTGTCGATATGCTCAACCGTCTCGGCGGCGCGTCCAGCGCCGAAGCGCTCGGTTTGGACGATGAAACGGTGGTCGAGGCGCAGCGTTACGGGCATTACCTGCGCGACCGTTTCACCGTGATGAAGCTGACAAAAGCCATCGGGCTGCCACTGACAAGCGATTGATTGCGTCCAACCAGGCAAGTCAGAACCGCGCATAGCTCTACCCCCGACAGTAAAAGGCTGCGAGCACCGCAAAGGCTGGCAGCCACGTGAGCTGCCAATCGCAAATGTTACGGCGTTGTTAGAATTCATGAATAATTACTGAATTTACGCTCAATCACGCCGCCTTGTACGTTATACTTGAATCTAACGCTGCGCTGACCAGAAATTAATCCTGGTTAATGTAGCAATTTCGCCCGCATTTCATAAACATCAACTGCATCAGGTGAACTGCTGCCCTCGATTTAACGTGTCAGCGTTCGGGTGGCGAGAAAGACTTGAGAGGAGAGCCGCCATACTTTGATTTCAGTGGCAGCGCTAACGACAGCGAATGACAATCGGCGGAGTACAGCGACTGAAGTCTGTGCATCCACAGCCTCTTTTTAACAGAACGTGCCTTACACCCACTAGGAGATTTACCCCAATGTTGCATCGCACCCACGCTTCGGCTAGAGGGTTCAATAACCTGGTTCTGGGATTTCTGATGGTTCTCATTCTTGTTCTTGGCTCTGGAACTTTTGCCCAGGAACTGGAATCAGAAGCCACGCCAGAAGTAACCCTGACCGAAACGCCGACCAGTGAAGCCAGCCCATCGCTGCTTCCTACCCTCGAAGAAGCGGTACCGTCATCGACGCCAGTCTTCCCGGAAGTCACCAATTCACCCACTTCAGAACCGCCAGCAGAAGCGACGGAAGAAGTAATTTTACCCACAAGCGAAGCGACCGAAGCGGCACCGGTGACCGATGCCACAGCGGAAATTCAGATGACTGCTGAAGCAGAACCAACCGCAGCGTTGTCGGTCGTGAACCCGCTTGCCGTCCAGACCTACTGCCAGTTCGATATCGGCAATGGGGGCGACAACAACCCGTTGACTTACACGTTCTCGGCGACCAGCGCCAATATCGCGACCTGGGACTGGAACTTCGGCGACAGTACTACCGGCAGTGGGCAAACGGTTAATCACACCTACAGCGGTCCTGGCACCTACCCGATCACGCTCGTCTGCACGCCCGCGACCGGCTTTGGCTCGCAAATGACTCTCACGGGCAGCGTGCAGATCAGCCTTCCGGCTCCGGTGGCATACTTCACGGTGAACCAGGGGACGATCTTCGAGCAAATCGTCAATGGCGCAAACCCGCTGCACATCACCACGAGCAACCTGAGCACGCCCGCCGGGCTGGGCTATCTGTGGTCTGTGACGGGTTCGGGTGTGACCTGCGCCAGCCTGACGACTGAAAACCTGGACTGTACCATCACCGACTACGGCTCGTTCACCTTTGGACTCACCGCGACCAACAGCAGCGGCAGCAGCACCTTCAGCCAGACGATTGGCGTGAACGCGCCTGTGCCGCAGGCGGATTTTTCGCTGACCCCCAGCAGCGGCACCGCGCCGCTGACGGTGACCTTCGCGGGTATTATGGATGCCGCAAGCGGTCCGATCACGACATGGGAGTGGGATTTTGACGACGACGGTATGGTTGATGCCACCGGTCAGAATCCAGCCGCGTATACCTACACTACTGCCGGACTCTACGGCGCGACGCTCACTGTGACCGGTCCCGGCGGCATGATGGAGATCGCGCGCAGCGTCAACGTGTTTGAGAGTGGAAACAGCGTTCAGGCTGCCTTCACAATGGAGCAGACCGGCGCGGGAGCGACTCCCGGTATGGTACAGGTGTGCTTTACCAACACCAGCACTGGTCCCATTCAGTCGTATGCCTGGGATTTTGGCGACGACGGCACAACCGACGAGGCTATCTCCGATCCATATTTCTGCCGGGATTTTCCGCCCGGTTTGCTGGAAGTGCGCCTGCGCGTGACCGGAGCAACACCGGATGTAACATCACAGGCTTTCCGCCAGTTGAGTCTGGTCGCCGCGCCGGTCGCGGCATTTACCTATTCGCCCACCAGCGGGCTAAACCAGAGCACCCAGATCGACTTCGACAGCGGTACCAGTACCGGCATCATTACCAGCTATGCCTGGGATTTTGACGGTGATGGCATCACCGACAGCACCGCCGCCAACCCGCACGATATTCTGCTGGCAATCGGCTCCAACCGCGTCCGCCTCACGGTCACGGGACCCGGCGGTTCTTCCAGCGTCGAGCAGATTATTAATGTCGCCCGCCTGGAAATTACCTGCTCGATTAACGGCAATTTCGCGCCGCTTCCCGGCAGTAACAACCAAACCTACACCAGCACTATCGGGAATATCGTGGGACGGACAGTTACGTATGCCTGGGAAATTACCGGCGGCGCTGTGCCCGCGAGTGGGACTGGTGACAGCTTCCCGGTCACCTTACTGGCGGGAACCAACAGCTACCAGATCACGCTGACGGCATCGACGCCGGACGGCTCTCTGTGCAGTGATACGCGCACGATTACGACGACCTATCCGCCGCTGGTCTGCAATATGAACAACCCGCTGCCGGGCACGCTGTATCCCAACGGGCAGAACTATACCTTTGGCGCGAACGTTTCCGGGCTGTCCGGGCGAACGATCACGTCATACCAGTGGTCTGTTGACGGTATCGCGTCAGGCACCGGCAGCTCGCTTCTCTGGACGAATCCGGCGCCGTCAACCGGGAACCACACTATTCGTTACGTGGCAACCGCCAGCGATGGCAGCTCGTGCTTTGAAGAAGTGACGGCAGTCGTTACTGCCTATCCGACGCCCACCTGTACGGGAATATCTGGCGATGCCAACCCGATTCCGGTGAACGGCAGCGGCAGCCCGCGAGATCGATCCTACACCGCCAATGTTACGGGTCTTGCCGGTCGTACTGCCTCGTACACCTGGACAGTTCAGGGCGCGACATCAGCGACGAGTAGCAATCCCAGCAATGTGCGCTGGCCCCTGAGCTATGCCAGCAACCCCCCCGGCACCTCAACTAATATTGGTGTGGCGATAGTGGTGCAGACGCCAGGAGAGCCAGACACCATCCTGAACTGCGCCAGGACGGTTAACGTGACGATTAACAAGCTCGTCTGCGCCGCCCCGACTGGTGACATTACGCCGGTGGTGGGTGAAACGAACACCTACAATTACAGCGTCAGCAATCTCTACGGGCGCACTCCCAGCCTCGACTGGGAACTCCGGCAGGGGGCAAGCGTCGTCGCATCGGGCACGGGCAGCACGTTTAGCTATCAGTTCCTTCAGCCAGGGGAGGTCTACACGCTCTACTACGCGGCATCGGTCGCTGCGCCGAACGCGGACAGCTGCAATGCCACCGCCACGCTGACGGTCACGAGAGCCGATCAGTCGTTTGCCTGTGACGTCTTCCCAACCAACGGCAACAACTTCACTCCAGCGGCGGCGGGCAGCTATAGCTATACCGTCGATATGGACAACGGCAACGCGCTTCAACTGCTGTATCGCTACGTACTCGTTGGTCCCAACGGCGGCGAGCGCCTCCTCGGCAGCACTGTATCCGGCGCTAATGGACTGGTGCCGGGTCCCGTCTTTTCACTGAACGAACTGGGACCCATCGGCATCTATACGCTGCGGGTGGATGTTCAGGCTGTTGATCCTGCCGTAACGCCTTACACCTGCTCCCTGAGCCATGCCCTGACAGTGGGCAGCCTGAACGTATCGTTCGACTATGATAATGGCAGCGGCGGCGCGGTCAACCCGTCAGCCGTCGAAGTGGGCAAGAGCGTTTGCTTCACCAATACGTCCGCGCCTGTGCCTCCGGTTCCCAGCGATCAGAATGCGCTGACATATACCTGGGATGTGAACGGCACCTCAAACGCTGGACTGCCCGGATGTATCACTTTCGATACGCCGGGAACGTACACCGTCAACCTGACAGGCGAGAATTTCGATCAGGGGGATGCCAGCTTCCACCGCGAGCAGACTGCCAGCGTCGTCTTCAACGTCTATGGCTCGCAGAGCATCACCATTACCAGATCCAATCAGGTTTACGCGCCTGCTGCGATGAACTTCACCGCCAACGGCACCAACATTACCGGCGGCTATAACTGGGCGTTCTACAGTGGAGCTACCCTGCTGGGCACGCGCAGCAACCAGCAGAATCCGAGCTTCAATTTCCCCACTCCGGGAACCTACCGCGCGGTAGTCACCGGCACCGGACCCCTGGGAGCAACCAGCGCCGAGGTGGAGTTTACGCTCATCTCTACCAACGACGTTCTCGCGTCTTTCATTCCAACACAGTATGCCGGTATCGCGCCGATGAGGGTTTGCTTCGCCGATACCAGCCAGGGGCAAAACCTGACCGAGTGGGAGTGGGACTTTGGCAACGGTGAAACCCTGAATTACACCGCCACCAGCATTCCATCGCAAATCTGTACCGACTATCCGACGCCGAATACCAGCCATCCGGTCACGCTGGTCGTTCGTAATCAAAGCGGAACCTCGGCAACGGCGACGAACATCATCCGCACGTACTCGCTGCTGGAGAGCCGGATCACCTATCACATCACGCCGCAGGGCGGGGGACGGTACTGTTTCACGGCAGACATTTCGCCGGGCGTGACGGTGACCGGATGGGATTTCGGCGATACCACCACCGGCGGACCCCAGAACACGATCTGCCACCAGTTCCAATCGACAGGCGATTACCGCGTTCAGATGAGCGTTGAAGGACCGGGCGGCGAACCGGGAGCCGTCGAGCGCGTGGTTACGGTCAACCTGACGGGCGGCTCGCCGTCGCTGTCTGCCAGCGCGGTGTGCGCGGCAAACCGCACCGCCACCTTCACGGTGGAGAACAGCGGCGACGCGATGACCACCGCCGATCAAATCGTCGTGCGGAATGCAAACGGGGATGTCATCGACATTCGTCCGGTGCAGCTTGGCAGCGGCGCGCAGATGTCCTTCAGTCTTGACAACCAGTCCGGTCCGCTCACCCTGACGCTGACCGACGCCAGCAGCGTGACCGCGACAACCACCTGCAACTATCCGCCCGAACTTTCGGCAAGCGCGACCTGTGCTGGCGGGCTGCCGGTGTTCACAATTACCAATGCCCGTCCTGGCGACGGTCCCATGATTAGCCCGCAGGCTTACGAGATCCGCGATGGCAGCGGCACTTTGGTGAGCAGCGGGACGTTTGAGCTTGGGTCAGGAGTAAGCTCGGAAATCATCACCTTGCCGGCGGGCGTGCCTGTTTATGCGGTTTACACGCTGAACAGCAGCGGCGCGGCGAGCACATTCCAGATCAGCCACTCGTGCGACGCGCCGCAGGTGACGGTGGCGGCGGTCTGTTCCGCCGGTCTGCCGGTGTTCACGGTGACAAATCCCACGCCCGGCAATCCGATGGCGACACCGCAGGCTTACGAGATCCACAATGCCAGCGGCGCGGTGGTGAGCAGCGGGACGTTTGAGCTTGGCGCGGGGATAACGTCAGAAGAGATCAGCCTGCCCGCCAGCGCGACACCCTACGCTGCTTATACATTCGTGAGCGACGGCGCAGTGGGCACGTTCCGGGTGAGCTATGCCTGTGGCGCGCCGCAGGTGACGGTGACGGCGGTCTGTTCCGCCGGTCTGCCGGTGTTCACGGTGACGAATCCCACGCCCGGCAATCCGATGTCGGCACCGCAGGCTTACGAGATCCGCGATGGCAGCGGCGCTTTAGTAAGCAGCGGGACGTTTGAGCTTGGCGCGGGGATATCGTCCGAAGATATCAGCCTGCCCGCCAGCGCAACACCCTACGCTGCTTATACGTTCGTGAGCGACGGCGCAGTGGGTACGTTCCGGGTGAGCTATGCCTGCGACGCGCCGGTTGTTTCAGTGGAAGCCGACGAATCTATGATCGTGGTGACTGGAACGTGCGCTGCTCCGGCAGCCTTCACGATTAGCAATCGTGGCGGCGCGATGGCGGCGGCACAGAATTACACCCTCGTCAGCGGCGGTCGTGATGTGACGCCAGCGAACGACGCCTTCCTGCTTGCCGCAGGCGAAACGACGCAGATCTTCATTCCCGCAGACGCGAGTACGCTGTCAGGCGTGACCTTCCGCACTGCCGGAGCCGCGGCTGTAACCAGCACGCTGCGGTGTCAGACCGCCGTCAGCCAAAGCGCCACTGCCGCGCCGACGGAATTCCGCTTTACCGGCTTGCCGCTGGTGGAGAATGCGCCGCTGTGCGCCTACGGCTGTCCGACGTTCCAGTTGTATCACACCGATGAAATGGGCGACTGGGAGATCTTCCGCCTCGACAGCGCTGACGCGCTGACGCGGACAACTATCCGCGAAAACCTGTCGCTTGGTATGGGTGAGGGCGTAGTCGATATGGCGCCCAGCCTGTCGCCCGACAACAACTGGATCGTCTTCCAGAGCAATCGCGACGGGAACTGGGAACTGTACGTAGCCCCAACCAGCGGCGGCGATCCCGACGCGGTGCAGCGCCTGACGTATAACCGCATTGCGATTGATGGCGACCCGATGTGGGGACCCAACAACTTCGTGGTCTTTGAAAGCACGCGCAACGGCAACTATGACCTGTTCCTGATCGATATGTCCACAGGACAGGAATATCAACTGACCGACAGCGAAGGCGACGACATCAACCCCTACTGGTCGCCGGATGGAACGCGCGTGCTTTTCCAGAGTGATCGCGGCACAGCGAACCGCTGGCAGCTATACGAACTGAATATCGCAACCGGACAGTTGGCTGCATTGAGCGCCAGCGACGTCGTCGAAGTCGATCCGCAGTATTCGCACGACGGTTCGCAGATTGTTTTCCGCAGCTACGCGAATGACGGCGATGTCAGTACGCTGATGGTTATGAACCGGGATGGAAGCAACCGCCGCCCAATCAGTGATCCAAACGGCGATGCAACCAACGCTGCCTGGTCGCCGAGCGATCGCTATCTGGCGTATCAGTCCGATGTGGATGGTGATCTGGATATTTACATCTACGATCTCGCCACGGGAGCAACGCGCCAGCTCACCGACAATGGCATCAACGATTACGCGCCCACCTGGCGCTGTACGGATGAACGGGTCGTCTTTACCTCGGACATTACCGGCGACCCGAACATTTTCGAGGCTGACGTCAGCCCGCTGGATGCTCCGGCAATCGCCGTGGATGAGGACGCCAGCCAGATGACCTTTGAGCTGTCCAACGATATTTACCCGCACAGCAACCCGTCGGAAGAGAATGCCAGCCGAGAAGGGCAGACGCTGCTGGGTGCTTTTGGCGAGCAAACGGTGTTCTTGCAGCCGCCCGCGAACGTGACTCAGGTGGATCTGTCACTTGATGGCTTGCAGCGGGACGAGTGGAAGCCGGTGCTCGTGTGTTCGGCTAATCGTTAGCTCTGATTGAGATAGAACCTGCATTCCACGATTGGCGCTCTGCCAGTCGTGGAATGCAATGGTGGGTTTATCCCTTGTTTGCGCCCGACGAGCGCCGCCGCTGATTGGGTTCAGGCTGGTTGGAACAACTCAATCGGATTGCCAGAGGGATCGTCAACGAGAATTTGCTTACCGCCATTCCCAACGACAATTTCACTGCGGAACTTGCATCCAGCGTTTTTCAACCGCTGCACTGTTGCAGCCAAATCTGCCACTTCGATTTGAATTCGGTTCCACCCACCAGGCGCGGGAGTCTGACCATCTGGCATAGACTGTCCTGCCCCTCCCGCGCCGGGTCGATTAAGCAGCAGGCGCAGATCGCCTTTGGACAGGCTTGCAAATCCAGGGGCAGGGTGCATATCGACCTGGAAGCCCAGCATTTCCGTGTAAAATGGGATCGCTTCATCGACATCGGAAACAATATAGCGGACACTGATTTTACTCATCGCTGAACCTGCCTTTCGTTGAGTCTATAATTCACTCTAACTTTTCGGGCTGGATGACTGTTCCACTTCGTCCGTTTTATTTTTGCAAAGCAACTTCTATTCAAAAGGGACTGTCACATGTCAAGCAAGTATTTGCCTGTAGACCAGATCCTCACCATCCTGAAGGAAACCCCCTCCCGTCTGGCGCTGCTGGCTGCCGGTCTGTCAGCAGCGCAGCTGCGCGCTGCGCCCGAACCCGGTGAATGGTCTGCCAGCGAAGTACTTGCTCATCTTCGTGCGTGCAGCGATGTCTGGGGCGATCATTATATCATGACGATCCTTGCCCACGATGAGCCGACGATTAAGGCAGTGAATCCCCGTAGATGGATCAAGGATACGGACTATTTTGAACAGGATTTTCAGCCAGCGCTGCATCTGTTTACGCAGCAGCGTGAGAAGCTTCTGATAGTGTTGGAAGCGCTCCAGCCAGAAGGCTGGTGGCGAACAGCGACGCTCACGGGCGCAGGGAAGCCGCTGCAGCAGACGCTGATATCTCACGCCGATGGGTTAGCCCGCCATGAAAGGGCGCATCTTAAGCAGATCGAGCGCGCGCTGAATGCGCTTCGTATGCGCGGTTAAAAAGACATAGGCTCACGGTTGGCATGTAGCCTGATTTTAGTGTATCGTCACCCGACGTGATTTTATCCGGTTTTGCGCAGGAACTCTGAGGTTATGCTTATAGCGGTACTTTCAGGATTCGGTTTTTCACTCGCTGCCATCTGGATTGCCCGGATTGGCAGGCTTCGCGGATGGTTGTTCGCGCTTTTACCCCTGATACTGACCCTCTATTTTCTGTCCTTCACGCCAGCGATTATTGCCGGTGAGGTCATCACGGCTTCATATACCTGGGTGCCCAGCCTGGACGTTCAGCTTGCGTTCAACCTGGATGGACTGAGCTGGCTGTTTGCATTATTAGTCAGCAGCATCGGCACCTTCATTTTCATCTACGCTGGCGCGTATATGGCAGACGAACCGCTTGTTGGACGGTTCTATGCCTACATCCTGATCTTTATGGCTTCCATGCTGGGACTGGTACTGGCGGATAATCTGATTACGCTCTTTATTTTCTGGGAGCTAACCAGTTTCAGTTCTTACCTGTTGATCGGCTTCAATCATAAAGATGATGCAGCCCGCAAAGCCGCTTTGCAGGCGCTGCTGATCACAAGCGGCGGTGGTCTGGCGCTGATGGCGGGGCTGATTCTGTTAGGGTTGGCTGGAAACAGCTTCGAAATTTCCACCCTGGTGGCTGGGGGAGGCGTCGCTGAACACCCGCTTTACGTCCCGATCCTGCTGCTGATTCTGACTGGAGCTTTTACCAAGTCTGCTCAGGTGCCGTTCCATTTCTGGCTGCCGGGTGCGATGACAGCGCCATCACCGGTGAGCGCCTACCTGCACTCGGCGACAATGGTCAAAGCTGGCATCTATCTTCTGGCTCGGTTGACGCCCGTTCTGGGGGGCACTGACCTCTGGCATCTGCTGCTGCCCGCCGTCGGCGGGTTGACCATGCTGGTTGGCGCTTATCTGTCGCTGCGACAGGTCGATCTGAAACGAATTCTCGCTTATTCAACCATCAGTTCTCTGGGTTCACTGGTTTTTCTGCTCGGTCTCGATACGCCGCTGGCAGCCCAGGCAGCCATCGTGTATTTGGTTGCTCACTCGATGTACAAGGGCGCGCTGTTTTTGATCGCCGGTATCATCGAACATGAAACCGGAACGCGCGATGTCACGGCGCTTGGCGGGCTGGCGCGGATAATGCCCGCTGTCACGCTGGCAGCCGGTTTCGCCTCGCTGTCAATGGCTGGGATTCCGCCCTTTTTCGGGTTTGTCAGCAAGGAACTGCTTTACGAAACTACTCTGGGACTTCAGGACACTGCTGTACTTTTCACCACGCTGGCTGTGATCGTCAACATGATTATGGTGGCGGCAGCGGTGCTGGTATTTGTCCGTCCCTTCACCGGAGCGATTGTCGAGACACCGCAGACGCCGCACGCAGTACCATTGGGATTATGGCTAGGACCGCTGGCGCTTGGAACGGGCGGTCTGGCAGCAGGGCTGCTGCTGTCTCAGGTTGGATCAACCTTTATCGCCCCGGCGGTGAGCGCCATCCTTGCTGAACCGATAGAGGTCAACCTGGCGCTGTGGCATGGCATCAATCCCATGCTGATTTTAAGCATTGTGACGGTTCTGGGCGGGCTGGTCGTTTATCGCTACCGGCATGTGTACGAGCGGATCAGCAGCCGGCTGGATACGAGCGAGCGCTGGGGTCCGGCGCAGTGGTACGAGCGTGGGCTGGATGCTGTACTGATGCTGGGACAGCTTCAAACACGCATCCTCCAACACGGTTACCTGCGGGTTTACCTGCTGACGATCAATCTGGTGGTTATCAGCCTGGTGGGTATAACGCTGGTAACCCGATACGATTTTGCCGGGCAGCTTCCCTCTACAGACCTTCATTTCCACGAGGCGGTGACTGCCGTGATTATCGCGGTGGCGATGATCTATGTCCTGTTCGCCCGGTCACGGCTGGCGGCGGTTGTGGCGCTCGGCGTGGTCGGTTACGGCATCGCGCTCATCTTTGTGTTCTTCGGCGCGCCGGATCTGGCGATGACCCAGTTTGCCATCGAAACGCTGACCGTGATCCTGATGGTGCTTATCCTGTATCGTCTGCCGTCCTTTGCAAACTTTTCATCGAGAGGGCAGCGGACACGCGATGCTGTGGTTGCGTTGTCGGTTGGCGCGCTCATCACAACGCTCGTTCTGATATCCACGACGATAGTTCAGCCGTCTCTGCTGACGCCCTTCTTCGCGGAAAACAGCGTGACAGAGGCGCAGGGGCGCAATATCGTGAACGTCATCATTGTGGATTTCCGTGGACTGGATACGATGGGTGAAATTACGGTGCTGAGTATTGCCGCGCTTGGCGTTTACACGCTCCTCCGCCTGCGTACACCGTCACAGCGAAAAGTTGACTTAACCGCTGCGGTGGAAACAGGAGAAATAGCTGAAAAGGGTAAATCTGAAGAAGCAGAGGGCGTGCAATGAAAGCGACCGAAAAGCGTCATGCGGCACAGTCGCTCATTCTTCTGACTGCCACCCGATATCTCGTTCCTATTCTGCTGTTGTTCTCGCTCTTTTTGTTAACAAGAGGGCACAACGAGCCGGGCGGTGGCTTTGTGGGTGGGTTGGTGGCAGGGGCGGCGTTTGCGCTCTATGCCCTCGCGCATACGGTTCATCAGGCTAGGCTGCTGCTCCGCTTCCCGCCAAGAACGCTGATTGGTACCGGACTGCTGATTGCTGTCGGCAGTGGTCTGGTTGCGCTGCTGTTTCAACGCCCCTTCATGACCGGAATCTGGAGCGCAGTGGAATTACCGATCTTTGGCAAACTCGGTACACCCGGCATTTTCGATATTGGGGTTTATATCGCCGTCCTGGGTGTGATACTCCAGATCATTTTTGAACTGATGGAGGAGTAACATGGTTATCGTGCTGGCATTTTTGACCGGCGGGTTATATGCCTGCGGGCTGTATATGATGATGCGGCGCAGCATTGTGAAACTGATTATGGGATTAGCCTTATTGAGCTATGCCACCAATCTGCTCATCTTCACCGTTGGCGGTCTGACCCGCGCTGCCCCGCCTCTTGTCCCCGAAGGCGAGACAGTTCCCCCGGTTCCGTTCGCCGACCCTGTACCGCAGGCGCTCATCTTAACTGCCATCGTGATCGGTTTTGGCGTCCTGGCGTTTGCAGTCGTTCTGATCGAGCAGACTCACCGGTCAGTCGGCACCGATGACAGCAACAATCTGCGCGGCATAGAAGGAGAGTCTTAATTCAATGGGATTGCTTGTCCTTTTGCCGCTTCTTATTCCCTTTGTGACCGCTGCGCTGGCGCTGCTGTTCTGGAGACGCCATCGTGTCCAGCGGGCATTGGGGCTGGTGGGTTCCGTCGGTTTGTTATTATCTGCGCTTGTCCTTCTGGTGGTGGTGTGGCGTGACGGTATTCAGGTCGTCCAACTGGGTAACTGGCCCGCGCCATTTGGCATCACCTTCGTGGCTGATTTGTTCAGTGGGATCATGACGGTGTTGGGCGGCATTATTGCTGTGGCGGTTGTCATATATTCCCATGCCAGTGTGGACAGACTGCGGGAGCGATTTGGATACTATCCGCTGCTGCTGTTTCTGATGATGGGCATCTCCGGCTCGTTCCTGACGGGCGACATCTTTAACCTGTATGTCTGGTTTGAAGTCATGTTGATGGCATCATTTGTCCTGGTTGCGATGGGAAATGAAAGGGCGCAGCTTGAAGGCGCTCTAAAATACGTCACCATCAATCTGGTTTCCTCTGCCATCTTCTTAACGGCGATTGGCATTTTATACGGCATCAGTGGGACTCTGAACATGGCACAGCTCTCGGTGCAGTTGTCACAGTCCCAGCAGCCCCAGATGGTGACAGTGGTTGCCATGCTGTTCCTGATTGCCTTCGGCATCAAGGCTGCCCTGTTTCCGCTGTTTTTCTGGCTGCCGGCTTCGTATCCGGTTGCGCCGGTAGCCATTACCGCGCTTTTTGCCGGACTTCTGACGAAAGTGGGGGTCTATGCACTCATCCGGGTTTTCACACTGTTATTTGTGCAGGACATCGGGTACACCCACGCCCTTTTACTGCTTCTTGCCGCGCTCACGATGATAACCGGCGTTCTGGGGGCAGCCTCGCAAAATGAAATTCGCCGCATTCTCTCCTTTCACATCATCAGTCAGATTGGCTACATGGTGATGGGTCTGGCGTTGTTCACGCCGCTGGCGCTGGCTGGGGCGATTTTCTACATCATCCATCACATTATCGTCAAAGCGAATCTGTTTCTGATCGGCGGTGTGGTACAGCGGCTGGAGGGAAGTTACTACCTGAAGGATCTGGGCGGGCTGTACCGGTCGCATTTTGGACTGGCTGTTCTGTTCCTGATCCCGGCGATGTCGCTTGCCGGAATCCCTCCCTTGTCCGGTTTCTGGGCAAAGTTCACGCTGATACGCGCCAGCCTGGAAGAAAACCAACCAGTCATCGCGCTCGTCGCGCTGGTGGTCAGCCTGCTTACGCTGTTTTCAATGACTAAAATCTGGGCGGAGGTTTTCTGGAAGGACCGCCCTGAAACCACGCCAGAGCCAGCGCCGCTGTCACCCAGTGCGCGCCTGCAACTGCTCCTGCCTATCATTGCTTTAGCCGCCATCACCGTTGTGATTGGTCTGATGGCTGAGCCGGTATTTATCCTTGCATCTCAGGCTGCCAACCAGTTGTTATCACCAGTTGAGTATGTGACCGCCGTCCTGGGAGGTACACCATGAATGTGCTGTTCATCAATGTTTTGCTGGCGCTTGTATGGACTTTTCTGACCGGTTCCTTCACACCCAATACGCTGATCGAGGGATTCATCGTTGGCTATCTGGTGCTGTGGCTAGCCAGCCCACTGTATGGACCGTCCACCTATTTTAAGAAATTCCGGCAGGCTATCAGCTTCCTGCTCTTTTTTGTGTGGGAGCTGATTGTTGCCACCCTGCGGGTCGCTTATGTCGTTATCAAGCCGAATCTGGATATCCAACCAGGCATTGTTGCGGTTCCACTGGATGTCAAAACGGATATGGAGATTATGCTGCTGGCGAACATGATTACCATAACGCCGGGTTCGCTGTCCCTGGATGTCTCGTATGACCGGCGCGTGATCTATGTCCATGTGATGCACGTAACCGATGTGGAAGCATATCGTCGGGAAATCAAGCAGGGATTTGAACGACGGATAGGAGAACTGTTTCGGTGATTTTGGAACTACCGATCCTTATTCTGGCGTTGTGCCTCCTTCTGGCGCTTTCGAGTCTGATACGAGGACCAAGTCTGGCAAATCGGGTGGTCTCTTTTGACCTGCTGACCACGATTGGAATTGGTCTCATTGCTGTATACGCGGTGATGACCGATCAGCCCGTGTTCCTTGACATCGCGGTTGTCCTGGCACTCATCTCATTTTTGGGCACCATCGCTTTTGCGTTTTATCTGGAGCGATCTCAGCGATGATTCAAACAGCCATCAGTGCGATTTTACTCACTCTGGGCGCGCTGCTCATGCTGCTGGCGGGCATTGGACTTCTCAGGATGCCGGATGTGTTCCTGCGTATGTCTGCGACCAGCAAAGCAGCCACGCTGGGAGTTATTCTGATTATGGTGGCTGCGGCTGTGTACTTTAACGACCTGGGAGTGACAGCCCGAGCCATTGGCATCGTCATTTTTATCATCCTCACCGCGCCGATTTCCGCGCATATGATTGGACGGGCAGCCTATATTACGGGGGAGAAGCTCTGGTCGGAGACAAAAATCGACGAACTGAAAGGTCGTTATGATGAGGAAACGCATCGGCTCGAAGCGCCACCCGTAGAATCAGCCGAAGTGAACTCGCTGAAGTGACATGTCGCCCAGAACCATTGCGGCTCACCTGAATTCTACCCTCACGCCAATTGATACATAGGCGGGGGGCAGGTCATTTTATAAGGCGCGAAAGGAATATTTAGTTACTGACGTTACGCACAGCAGACAACCGAATGATGTAAACTGCGGTCATGGACGATAAAGAATTGCTCGACATCTACACCGATTATGTCATCAGTTCGTTTGGGCTGACCACCGGAACGGGCTTGTCGCGGTTGCTGGATGGAGCGATCAGTCATGACCGCATCCAACGGTTTCTGGCAAGTCCAAGCAAAGGCGGCGCGGACTTCTGGCAGATCGTCAAGCCGTATGTCCGCCAGATACAGGCTGCCGATGGGGTCATGATCGTGGACGACAGCATCTCGGAAAAGCCGCACACGGATGAGAATGAGATTGTCTGTTGGCATTATGACCACACCAGTGGACAAACCCTCAAAGGGATCACCTTCATCACGGCGTTGTATCATGTCAATGGCGAATCCTTGCCGGTGAACTACCATCGGGTGTCCAAGTCGGAAGTCTATCTCGACCCTAAGAAGCCATATGAATATTATGCGGGAATGCGCTTGAGCAAAGTATGAATGGAAGCCAGATAGACCATGCCAACACTCAAGGACGTATTGACTTCATAATCCTTGCTCAAGCGACGATAGTTGTTCAGCCAAGCGAAGGTGCGTTCGACCACCCAACGTCTAGGCAAGACAGCAAAGCCTTTCTGCTCTGGCGGGATGGCGACAATC
>JAUQWZ010000024.1 GCA_030834905.1 Aggregatilineales bacterium
GCTTCCTGAACGTGAGCCAAACGGCTTGCGTCCGGTCTGTGGGCGGTCACCTTCGCTTCGGCTGCCCTGATCATCACGGCGGGGATAGCGTGGGCGGTCACCTTCGCTTCGGCTGCCCCGATCATCACGGCGGGGATAGCGTGGGCGGTCACCTTCGCTTCGGCTGCCCCGATCATCACGGCGGGGATAACGCGGGCGGTCACCTTCACTACGGCTGCCCTGATTATCACGGCGGGGATAGCGCGGGCGGTCGCCTTCACTACGGCTGCCCTGATCATCACGGCGGGGATAGCGCGGGCGCTCACCTTCGGATCTGCTCCGCGAGTCGTCGCCGCGTGAATAGCGCGGCTTGTCGCCATGGGCGGAAGGTTCGCCATCACGACGCGGGCGGCGCTCAAAACGATCACTCGGATCGGGGTTCACTAGCGAGCGCTGACGCGGTCGATCATCGCTGAAGCCACGTTGGGGTCGGTCGTCGCTGCGGGCGTTATCTCTGGAACCTGAGCGCGAACGCGCCGCGCCCCGGTCAGAACGCGAATCGGCATCGCTGCGGCGGCGGCGCTGACGCCCGCCGATATCCTGAATGGCAGGCGACGGGGTGTTGAGTGCCTTGACATCCTGTGGAGTCAGTTCGCGCCATTCGCCGGGGCGCAAGCCTTCGACGCTCAACTGACCGATTTGCGTGCGGACGAGCGAGGCGACCGGATGCCCGAGGGAGGCGGCAACGCGGCGAATCTGTCGCTTTTTGCCTTCGGTCATGACGATCCGCAGGACGGTTTCTCTTTGTCCGCCTTTGACAATCGAAACCGAACAGGGCGCAGTTCTGCCTTCGTCTTCCAGCCAGACGCCGTCTTCCCAACGCCGGATCACGTCTTCCGAGGGAAGTCCGTAGACAGTCACCTTGTAGGTTTTGGTGTGGCGGTAGCGCGGATGTGTCAGCTTGTTGGTGAGTTCGCCGTCGTTGGTCAGCACGACCAACCCTTCGCTGTCGGCGTCCAGCCGCCCAATGGTGAACAGATGCCCATGATAGGGCACCAGATCCATGACGGTGCGGCGCTCGTCGCCGCGATGCGGCTCGCCGGTGGTCGTCAGTACGTTGCGCGGCTTGTACAGCGCCAGGTAGATCTTCTTCTGATCATCGAATTTGAGCCGCTGACCATCCACTTCGATTACGTCGGTTTGGGGGTCGGCTTTGTCGCCGAGGGTGGCGATCTGACCATTCACGCGCACGCGCCCGCGCTCTATCAACTGCTCCGCGCCGCGCCGCGAGGCAATATTGGCATCTGCCATTAATTTCTGAAGTCGTGTTTTCATCGTATCTTGTCAATCGCCACAGTTGTCTATGTCAGTATTATAGTGGTAATGACACTCGAAATGTAGGGAGAGTTCAGTCTTGCAGCGGCTCGTCAAGATGGATGCCGGCGAGCGATTCATAAACTGAAATAATGGCGCTGTTGTCCAGCTCGCGGTTGCCCTGTTCGAGCATGGCGGCGTACAACTGCATCGTCAGCGCCGTCATCGGCAGGGGAATACCATAGGTGCGGGCGGTATCCAGCACAATTCCCAGATCTTTGTGCTGCATGTAGGCTTTGAATCCCGGCTGGCGGTTGCCCGCGAACAGGCGCGGTGGTTTTACGTCCAGCGTCCACATCTGCGCCGCGCCGCCCTTGATCGCCTCGACCATGCGCTGCGGGTCAACGCCCGCCTTCTGCGCCGTGATCAGCGCCTCGGCAAGCGCGACCATCTGCGCCCCGACGATGATCTGGTTGCAGGCTTTGGCAATCTGCCCCGCGCCGCTGTCGCCAACCAGCACCCAGGCTTTGCCCATCGCTTCAAACAGCGGGACAGCCTTCTGGAATGCGTCTTCCGGTCCGCCAACCATGATCGTCAGCGTGCCATTGCGCGCTCCGACATCGCCGCCGCTTACGGCTGCATCCAGCGAGGCAACACCGGCTTCGGCAAGGCGCTCGGCGATTTTTCGCGCCGTTTCCGGCTTGATGGTGCTGTTGTCGATGAAGATCAAGCCGTCATGCGCGCCTTCGATAATGCCATCTTTACCCAGCGCGACCAGTTCCACGTCGGGCGAGTCGGGCAGGTTGGTGAAGACAAACTCGACCTGCCGCGCCACTTCACGCGGGGAATTGGCGCGTTTCGCGCCCTCGCTCACCAGTTGATCGACAATCGCCTGACTGCGGTTGTGGACGACCAGTTCGTGACCGGCTTTCATCAGGTTGCGGGCAATTGCAGCGCCCATAATGCCAAGACCGATGTATCCCACTTTTGCCATGCCAGAGTGCTCCCTTTGCATTGGATTCGGACTAGACTTTCTTCGACACGCGGAACTGAAGCGGCACGCCGATGAGCAGCCGGGTTTGCGCCTGAATGGTTGGGAAAGCGACCACCACCAGCGTCAGGATCGGCAGCAGCGGGAAGCTGATGAGCGTTAGCAGGCGCTCGCGCCAGGTTTGCGGAACGGTGCGCGGCGGGCGCACGATCACGTCCTGATACCAGAAGACGACGCCCAGAATCGAGATCGTGCCGAAGACGATTTGCAGCACCGCGAAGATCGGGTTGGTCAAGCCTTCCTGCATCATCTCCTGCAGCAGCGGCGGGTGCAGCAGCAGCGGAAGCTGCGAGCCAACCGTCATGATGACCCAGCCCGCGCCCGCCAGCAGAATATCGTGGGCGATGCGAAACAGCAGCCGGAAGGCGGTGAAGAATTCCAGTTCGGGGTGTTCCAGCATTTTGGCGACCGCATAGCCGACCTCTTTGCTGCCCCAGGCATGGCGCAGCGTCTGCTGGTAGCGGTTCTTGAGGGCGTCGAACAGGTTGTCGCCGGTCACGCTCTGGGCGAGGAACGGCAGAAAGACACGCTCAAGCTGAACCTCACCGCCGCGGGCGAAAAAGGCTTTGATGAACATGTGCCACTCGTCGGCGATCACGTCCGAATCCCAGTAGCCGCTGTTATCCAGCAGGCGCAGGCTGAGCGAGTAGGACGACATCGGCATTGGCGTCCACCAGGGCGCTGCCAGATACGCCAGCTCGAAGGCGGTGGAATAGGCGTTGACGATGCGCAGCAGCGGGCTGATATCCCAGACGTTGCCATGATAGCGAATCGGTGCCTGCCAGAAGCGCAGGCTGCGTTCGGGATGGATGGCGTACAGGCAGGTGAGCGCCAGAAAATGGTCTTTATGCCACAGGGTGTCGGCGTCCATGGTGGTGACGAGGATGTGGTCAATGTCGAATCCCAACTCATCCACCAGCCGCCGCTTGATCCAGCGGGCTGCCCACGCTTCATTCGCCGATTTACACTGCATCTCGCCGGGAAGCCCGCGTGGATGCACCGTATAATGCAGCTTCAGGAAGCAGGGCTGATACTGAGCGACGAGGGCTTCGGCTTTCTCGACACAGCCCGGTTCCGCCGCTTCCATCGCCAGCACGACGATGAGCCGTTCGCGCGCCTGGTACTGCCGGGCTAGATTCTCCAGCGTCTGGCTGAGGACAGAAACCGGTTCCTTATAGTTCGGAATGATGACGACGTGGCGCACGTCTTTCCAGGCGAGGGCATCCTCGCCGCCGTGGGTGGCGTAGACCTCGCACCAATCGGTCTTTTCCCAGCGCGAGATTTTGCGCAGCCCCATGAAATTGGCTATTCCCGCAAACAGAAAACGTGCCGCCGTATAACAGGTGACCAGCACTGCCACCACTAACAGCGCGCGGGGAAAGGCGACCGCGCAGGCGACAGACAGCAGCAGCGCCAACCATGCCAGGCAGCCAGGGATTCCGTCCAATACTCTTTCGGGGATCGCTGGAGGAGGAGACCCTGCCCAGATCGATTGACCGACGCCAAGCTGGAGATTGTTGCGGCGACCACCGCTGGACTTGTAAGGCACGTGCTCCTCAATACGCCAGACTCACTGCGGGCTAGAGGATACCATACACCCCCCACTTCCTCAACGGTTACCCTCTGCGGGTTCACTTATGTTACAATCTTACCAACCTTGTCTTTACGCCTTACAGGGACGAAACATGACTGCGCGTGTGCTGGTAATTGAGGATGATAAAGAGCTTGCCCGTCTGCTGCAGCTCGATTTGCGCCAACATGGCTATGAGGTTGCGCTCGCTCACGATGGGCTGGAAGGGCTGCGCGCCTTTCACAGCGTCAAGCCAGACCTGGTCGTGCTGGATATCGCGCTGCCGATCATGGATGGGCGCACCGTCTGCCAGCGAATCCGTGAGCTTTCAAACACACCGGTGCTGATGATGACCGCCCACGCGGTCACCGAAGAAGACATTGTTCAGGGGCTGAATATCGGTGCCGACGAATTCATGATCAAGCCGCTGAGGAACATGGAATTCCAGGCGCGGGTAAAAGCGCTGCTGCGCCGGGCGCGTTCCGCCGACCCCGACAAAGACCTGCCGACACAGTATCACGACGAGTATCTGGCGGTGGATATCCCGCTGCGTCAGGTTTCGGTGGCGAAGGAGGATATTCGCCTGACGCCGACGGAGTTTAAGCTGTTGGCGACTTTCGTGCAGCATCCGGGCGAAGTGCTGACCTTCCAGCAGCTTCTGGAACAGGTGTGGGGCTTTGAATACACGCGCGAACATCATTACCCGCGCATCTACGTGTCGCACCTGCGCCGCAAGATCGAACCCGATTTCAAAAACCCCACCTATATTCAGAGCGAATACGGTATCGGCTACCGCTTTACTCGGAGAGATTCAATACCAGACGAGGTGTAAACAGGATCTCGTCGCCCTGCCGGTTGGCGGTGGTGTCCCGGAAGGATATCCGCAGTTGAATCTGACTGTCCCCGGAATAGGCGTTCCGCGTCATATCGGTTATATCCAGTGAGTCACAGCCGCGCGCTTCGGTGAGGATCTGTGATCCGCCAGTCGGGCGGGTGAAATCGCGATTCTGGTTGAGCAGCCCGTAGCTGTCGGCGTAGATCGTCAGCGCGCCGAGCGCGGCAAAACCATTTCCCGTTTCATAACACGGCGCAAGCTCCAGGACAGCGCTGCTCAACGAGGTGTCCTCCGGCAGCGGGGGCAGGAAGAACGTCAGCAGCGCTTCCGTCCGGTACTCGCTGCCATCTTCCCCTAGGCTGTCGCCCGCGCTGTAATTGCTGAAATACTGCCCATCGGCGCGCAGCGTGCGCGAGTTTTCCAGATTCAGGACGGCAAGCAGCCTATCTCTCACGCCGGATTCTTCCAACGTAAGGCTGAGGCGGAAATCGCCCGAATTGGGCGCGCCCAGATAGTGGCTGGCGATGATGCTGTAGTAGCCGCTGGCAGGCAGGATGAAGTTCTGAATGAGCGAATTAATGCTCAGGTTGACCAGATCATCATCATTGTATGCCAGGACGTTCCCCAGATTGTCGGTCAGGAACAGGCGAGCATCAAGGTCGCCAGACTCGGCGGTCATCTGGATGCTGACGACGTCGCCGCGGCTGCCGCGGAAGGAATAGACATGACTCGCCAGTTCGTGGGTGATCGAGCCGGTTGTCTCGCTGTTATAGGCAATTACCCGCGAGAACGTGCCCGACGGTATGGTGCTGCCCGATCCTTTGGTCACCGTTAGCTCAAAACCGCCGCTGCTGAAGCCGAACTGCTGCCCATAGCGTGTGGCAACAATGACGTAAGCGCCGCTTTCGGCGATCTGGAAGCCGTTTATCGCCGCGTCAAACGAGTCATTCGATTCATCTTCGTTGCGTACCAGCTCGCGTCCTTTCGGATCGATGACCAGCAGTGATGGATCGAGGCTGTCGTCGGTGCTGTGCATAGCGATATTGAGGACCTCGCCCGCGACACCCTGATAGACGTAGAGTCGCGCTGGGTTGGCGTCGTCCACGGTTCCAGTGACCGCGCTGAAGGCGGCAATCTCAGCTTCCAGGCTGACCGGCAGGAAAGCGGTCGAATCGGTGTAGCGACTGCTGTTATCAGACGCTGCGGTCGGCGCGGGTGTGTTGGTCGGCGCTGGCGTATCGGTGGGGGTATGAGTCGGCTGTGGCGTATCGGTAGGAACAGGCGTGTCGGTGGGGGCGTCGGTTGGCGTGTTCGTCGGGCTGTCCGTTGGCGTATCGGTTGGTGCTGTCGCCTCGGTTGGCTTGCTGGTCGGCGGGGGTGTCGCGCTTGGCTCGTCGGTCGGCGCATCTGTCGGCGGCGCGGCTGTATCTGTCGGCTCGTCGGTTGGCGAGTCAGTCGGCGGTACGACTGTATGCGTCGGCGCATCGGTTGGCACGTTTGCCAGTTGGGTCACCGGCGCGTACGTGTTGGAGGGTTCGGCAGACGCGGCTGCCTCTGTTGGCGTTTCAGATGGCAGCGCGGCGATATCGGTCGTTTCCGCGCTCATAGTAGGCGCGCGAGTTGGGACAACCGCGCCCGGTAACGTATCGGTGGGGGCGATGGCAACCTGGGTAGCGGTTGGCGTGCAGCCAAAAACCAGACAGCAGACAAGCACAAACAGCAGCGATGTACGGCGCAAGACAAGTTCTCCCGGCGACGAATAATTCCAGCTATTCATTGTAGTGGTGGACGCTGAAGTTAGCCAATTCGTTTGGCTCAGGCGCGGCTGGACTTCGCGCCCTTTATGCCTTTGACGCCCCGCGCAGCGCTCAGTGAAATGAGATTGGTTTGATAATTGTAGCTGCTGCGGCGCTTCTGCGCGTGAGCTTCGCGCGCCAGCTCGACCAGACGCTCCACCAGTTGGCGCGGCGTCGTGTCCGTCTCTTGCCACAGATAGAAGGCGAGCGAACCGGGCATGGTGTTGATCTCGTTGAGATACACCTCGTCCAGATCGGGTCTGACCAGAAAGTCAATCCGTGCGATGCCGCGCCCGTCAATGAGCTGGAACGCGCGCTTTGCCAGTGATTGGATACGCGCGGTCAGTTCCGGGCTGATCGGCGCGGGGATCAACCGTTCGGCGCTTTTCATGCCGTCGCCACCGCGCAGGTATTTTTCCTCGTAGGTCAGGAACTGCTCCCACGAAACCGGCTGTTCGAGCACTGAAGCCTGAAGCCCCCGGTTATCACCGAGGACCGAGCAGTTGATTTCGATGCAGTTGATGACTCCTGCTTCGACCATCAGATGGCGATCCAGATTGGCTGCTACGTCAATCGAGGCGCGCAGCAGTTCCTGCGTTTCGACGCGGGCGATGCCGATGCTTGATCCCAGCGTCACCGGCTTGACGAACAGCGGGAAACGCAGTTCGGCGTTGATGCGCGCCAGTACTGCGTCCGGATCGCGCTCCCATTCGTCGCGGGTGAAAGCGATTCCGTCTACGACTGGAACGCCGTTTGCCTTGAGGATCTGTTTGGTCAGGGTCTTGTCATTGGCGACAGCCGACGCCAGCACGCCGCAGCCGACATAAGGGATATCCGCCAGTTCCAGCAGCCCTTGCAGGGTGCCATCTTCGCCGTGTGAGCCGTGAAGGGCGGGAAAGACCACGTCCAGCCGCTGGATCTGGCTGCGCTGAAACAAGCCGCGCGAGGTCGGATCGAGGATTAGCCCATGATGCTGAATGCTAGGGGAAATGAGCGTTTCGACAACCGCTTTATAGCTGGTGACTTCATCCTCAAAATTCCTGAGTTCAAGCAGCGGCGCGCCGGTGTACCAGCGTCCGTCACGATTAATGTAAATCGGTACGACCTCATAGCGCTGGGGATCGAATGCCTGCATCACCTGATGCCCGGTGACGACCGAGACATCGTGTTCGACACTGTGCCCACCAAAAATCACCCCGACAGTTGTTTTGCGCGCTGCGCTCATCTACGCTTCCTGGTCTGAAACGAATCCGGCGCTACTATGCTCAAAGAACGCGCAAATGTCAAACAGGTGGTCTGGTCACCAGCAGGCTCACGACAAAGACGCCGACCATTGCCACGTTGATGACAAACTCGACGAAGATGCTCAGAATATACGATTCGAGCGCCATGCCCGCCGCGCGCATCGAACGGCGGGTGTTGCCCACGTAGAGGAATTCCACGGCTAACGCGCCGGTCATCGCGCCCGCTAGCGTGCCCAGCACCGGAACCGGGATGAAGAACGTCCCCGCCATCGCGCCGACGATAGTCGCCAGCGTGCTGCCGAGGGTTGCGCCGCGCGCCTTCATGCCCAGCACCGGCATCCAGAAATCGGTCGTCGAACCGGCGACCATCAGAAACGTCATTAGCAGGAACGCCAGCACCGGCAGGCGGGTGAAATTGTCGAGAATGCCAAAGGCGAGACTGATGCCCCAGAGCAGAGCGGGACCTGGCACAAACGGGATGAGTGAGATGAACAGCACCACGGTCATCAGCGAACAGGTGATCAGGATGAGGCTTGATTGCAGAAAATCCATGGCTTTTGCTTTCCACTCATTTGCGACTAACCGGTGGTCGCAAGGCTCACGATATAGACGCCAAAGATAGCAAGACTCGTGACTAATTCCAGTATATACCCAACTATGAACAGCTTGAGGGCAGCCTGACCGGCGCGCAGCGCTCGCGCTTTCTGGCGCAGCGCCACGTATTCAATCGCCAGCGCGCCCAGCACCGTACCGATGAGCGTCCCGACAATGGGAAATGGGATGACGAAGGTGCCGACCAGACCGCCGACCAGCGACCCGACCGCCGCCAGACACGACAGCCCCGAGGTTTTCACGCCCAGCAGCGGCAGCCACAAATCGCTGCTGACGCTGAGGATCATGAGTGCCGTCATGATGATGGCGGCGGCGAGCGTGACGCGGTCAAACTGGTTGGCGAAGGCGGTGACGATGGCAATCGCCCAGACGATAAGTGTCCCCGGTAGAATCGGGACGAAGGCGAGGAGTACCCCGATCACCATGGCGATGAACGAGACGGTGATCAGGGCTGATTGGGCAATGTCCATACACTTCCTTGTGCCAGGCTGTGCTGACATGCTGGCTGCGTGAAAATGTCGGCACAACCTAAGTCGAATAGGTATCCGGCAGGTCGTTAAGAAATAATACGCTGTCACCTGCCTTTAAGTTGCGCTGATACCATTCGACCGCCTCAGCCAGCGTGTTGACGACCAGCACCCGTTCCTCTGGGAATCCGGCGCTGAGCAGCCCCAGGCGGATCGGCTCGGTTTGCTGCCCGCCGACGAGGATGACGTCACTGGCGTGCTGCGCCGCGATCTCACCCAGCTTGAGATTCTCCGCCGCCATCATCTCACCCAGTTCGACCATGCCGGGAGTGATCAGCAGGCGCTTGCCGGTGGTGTGCATTCCCAGCACCCGCAGCGCCCCCACCGCGCCGACCGGATTGGCGCTGTAGGCGTCGTTGATGATAGTGATTCCCGCCGTCGTCGTCTGGCGCACAAGGCGGCTTTCGGCGGGCTGCAAGACGCGCGCGCGCCGGGCGATTTCGCGCAGCGGCATTTTCTCATGAACGGCGGCAGCGGCTGCCAGCAGAATATTGGTGACGTTGTGCAGCCCCAGCAGCGGCGTGACAAATGCTTCCTGCTCGCCGGTTTGAATATCGTGGACGGTGAAGCCGAGTCCGTCGAGCGACTCGGTTATATCGGTCGCCACGAAACGCGGACCACCCGCCGGAACGTTCGCCGGATCGATCTCGCGGCTGACGGCGATGCGCGTTTGCGGGTAGCCGCGCTCGTACATCTCGCGGACGTGTGGGTTATCCCAGTTGAAGATGCCCACCCCTTCGGGCGGCAGCGCTTTGATCAGCTCGTACTTGGCGGTAACGATGTTTTCGACCGAGCCAAAGCGTTCCAGATGCTGCGGTCCGATTTCGACGACGATGCCGATCTGCGGCTGCGTCAGTTGGCAGATACGTTCGATTTCGCCGGGGACATAAGCGCCCATCTCGACGGCGAAATAATCGACGCTGTGATCGCTGGCGAGGTCGTTGTTAATGGCGATGCAGATGCCCATCAGTGTGTTGTAGCTTTTCGGCGTGGCGTATGCCTTGTAGCGCCCGTTGAGGATATGCGCCAGGGCGGTTTTGGTGCTGGTCTTGCCGTAGCTGCCGGTAATTCCGATGACGACCGGATGAATCTCGTCCAGCACCTGCTTCGCCTGCCGGATGAAACGCTGCCGGAGCCATGCTTCGACCGGCGTCATGATCAGGTTGCCCACAACCAGCGCGAACGGCGCTGCCAGAAAGGCGATAAAGCCGAGCGCGCTGACGGCGATCACCAGCAGTTCGGGCGCGCTGCTGAGAAATGAAACGCGGCTGATGACCAACAGCCCGACAATGAAAATGAGCGCTTCGACCGCAAACGCCGCGCCGAGCAGCCGTTTGGCGCGGGCGGTGGCGCGAAACTTTTTCTTGACTTCACCTTCAGGCGGCGGATAAGCCGCCGCGCTCGCGCTCACCAACCCGATGATGCCAGGCAGAATGCCGTCGGGCGATTCCGACATCATGAAGCTGAAGACCGCGCCTAAGGCAAGAGCAATCAGCGGGCGAGTCGGCAGCCAGCGCGAGCGCGTGGCGAACAGCCAGCGCAGGTAGCGCAAGCTCATGTATTCCTCAATCTGGTAAAAGCGTGCCTGCCGGTACGTGCGCAGACACGCGCCAATGAACCAGATGAGTGCGATAAGAAGGATGAGGATGTTCAGCATCTTCGGCTCAATTTCTGAAGAAATGATCAACTACCGTCACGAACTCGCCCAGATGCTCTAAGTAGCTGTAATGCCCCGCGTTCGGATAGACGATCAATCCGGCGTCGGGGATGGTCTTTTCCAGAAGCTGCCCCTGCCAGAGTGGGGTATCTTCATCTTTCTCGCCCCAGAACAGCAGCGTTGGGCATTTCACCCGCGCCGCGTAGGGCAGCAGGTCTTCGTTGACCACGCGCACGAATGTTTCTCGCAGCGCGCCTGCATTTTGATAATCTGCCGAGCCATAGCGCTTGACATACCATTCGCGCAGGCTGTTGGCGGCGTTCTTTGCGCCCATTTTGTACAGCGTATCGCGCACGCTTTTGTAGAGCGAGAGCCGCGCCCGTGTGGTAACGGGGCTGCGCGAGGGCACGCCAGCGCTGTCCGCCAGCGCCATTTTGAGAACTCGGTCACTGTGATCCGCCCCTAACACCAATCCAAGCCTGCCGCCGAACGAGTGCCCGATGAGGTGCGCCCGATCAATGCTGTTCGCGTCCATGTAAGCCAGCACGAAATTGACGTAATCGCGGATGCTCCATGCCTGTGGCGGCGGCTCAGTCTGCCCAAAGCCGGGCAGATCGGGCGCGTAGACGCGGTAGCCCAGCGGCGACAGGCGTTTGGCGGGCTGCCACATCAAGCCGGGCGCGCCCCAGCCATGCAGCGCCAGCACCGCGGTTCCATCACCCTGGGGCGGCAGCGCGATCCGATGCCCGGTGCGGATGCCGGTGACGTGCATAAACTGCGGATCAGGCGGATTCATCGATCTGAATTCCGGCGTTGAGGGCTTGCAGCTTGGGCAGCACGCCGCCAAAGGTATGCTCAATCGCCTGCGCATTGTCGATCACCGATTCGCCTTCGGCGCACAGCGCCGCGCCCAACATGCCCAGCCCGGTGCGCACGTCGGGCGTGTCCATGTAGATGCCGTGTAAGGGCGTGGGTCCAACGACGATGGCGCGATGGGGGTCGCAGAGGACGATCTGCGCGCCCATCGACTTGAGCTTGTCTACGAACAGCAGGCGGTTGTTGAACAGCTTTTCGTGAATGAGCGAAGTGCCGCGCGCCTGGGTCGCCACGACAGTCGCAATCGCTACCAGGTCCGACGGGAAGCCGGGCCACGGCGCGGATTCGATGGACGAATCCACGTCCTCGCTCCGGTTCGATACCGAGAGCGTCTCGTGTTTGGGAATGAACAGCGCCCCCTCGTCCACGTCCATCTGGATGCCAAGCCGCCAGAAAACTTTGGCGATCATCCGCATGTCGCGCTGGCGGATGCCGTCAATCTGGACGCGCCCGCCGTTCAGGGCGCTCAGGGCGGCAATGCTGGCAGCTTCGATATGATCGGGTCCAATGGTCACGTCTACACCGCCGAGTGTGTCCACACCGGTGACCCGCAGTACGTTCGAGCCGATGCCTTCGACCAATGCGCCCATCGCGTTCAGCATCTGGGCAAGCTCGACGATGTGCGGCTCGCAGGCGGCGTTGTGGATGATGGTCTCTTTGCCCAGCCGCGCCGCCAGCATCAGCACGATGGCGGTTGCCGTGACGCTGGCTTGCGTCAGGATGACGTCTTTGCGCTCCCACGAGGCGGATTTAAACTCCACCGCGTCGCTGCTGACCAGCGTATCAATCCCCAGATCGCGCAGGGCTTCGAGGTGCGTTCGGACGCGGTTAAGGGGAAAGTCGATTTCGAGCCGGGCGTGCTGGCGGCGAACCAGCAGCGGGGCGACAAACAGGATCAACCCAACGGTGGCGTCCGTTTCCTGCTGTGACAGCACCCGCCGCGTGATCTGTCCAGCGCTGATGGTGAGCGTGTTTTCGTCCAGCCATGTGACCGCTGCGCCCAACTGCTCGATCTGCTGGAGCATGGCGGACGTACTCAGCGTTCTGGGCATGTTGCGCAGCGTGACCGGCGCTTCGGTGAGCAGCGCTGCGGCTAAAAGTGCCTGCGCAGCGTTAGCGTTGCCAGAGGGACGATAGATGCCGTTCAGCGGCGACCTGCCTTGAACTCGCAGCCGCATAGATGCTCCTTGAGTGGCACAATGACCGCGCCATTATAGCAGAAGTGGCAGGCAGGACGAACGTGAAAGCGGAAAGATGGGGCATGTGGTGGCGCTTGAAGTTCGCGCGCGCTGACGTACAGTTAAAGGCAGGTTTCGTGGAGAGAAGGGGGACTGATGCTGTGAACACCGACTACATTCGCACGATCTTCGACTACAACCTCTGGGCGCATGGGCAGGTCTGGGATTGCATCATGCAGGTCAGCGAAGAACAGTTTGTGCAGGATTTCGATTATTCCATCGGCTCGATTCGCAACCATATCGTCCACGTCATGAGCGTCGATCAGCGCTGGCTGGCGCGGGTGGCGGGCGCGGCGCTGCCCGAACGCCTGAACGCGGCAGACTTCACGACTCGCGCTGCCGCGCGCGCCCGGTGGAACGAGATTGAGGCGAACAGCCGCGCGGTTGTCTATTCGCTGACCGATGGCGATCTCGACCACGTGCTGACCTACGACATGTCACATCGCGGCGGCACCAAGCGCGATGCCGTCTGGCAGATCATCGCCCATGTCGTCAATCACGGCACCGATCACCGGGCGCAGATTCTGTCGCTGCTGCACCGCCTCGGCGCGCCGACGGTTGAACAGGATTTGATGTTTTACCTGTGGGACAGCGTGTAGTGGGATGGTGCGTCATTCAGTAGGGACACGACATCGTCGTGTCCGCTGCGGTGAATAAAACCGGACACGACATTGTCGTGTCCCTACATCTCGCGCTCACTACAGCGGTATTTCCGGCGTGTCATGCGGCTGGAGCGCCAGCGCAATTTTGGCGGCGGTGTGGGCGTTGTTGATCAGCAGCGCGGTATTGGCACGGCGCGATAACCCCTCGGTCAGATCCGCCACGCGCGCCAGCACGTAAGGCGTGACCAGCTTGCCGGTGATGCCGTTCGACTCGGCTTCGGCGGTTGCCCGCGTGATGGCTTCCTCGGCGATTTCCACCGGAAGCGCGTCGCCGTCGGGGACGGGGACGACGACCAGCGTGCCATGATTCATGCCCAGCCGCCCGGCGGCGGCGATGATTTCCGCTGCCTGCTCAGGCGAGTCAACACATACATCCACCGGCAGCCCGCTGTTTCGGGTATAGAAGGCAGGTAAGTTGTCGGTGCCCAAGCCAATGACCGGCACGCCCTGTGTTTCTAACACTTCAAGCGTCAGCGGCAGGTCGAGGATCGATTTCGCGCCCGAACAGACGACGGCGATAGGCGTGCGCCCCAGTTCGATCAGATCGGCGGACACGTCAAACGGATGCCCGCGATGCACGCCGCCGATGCCGCCGGTCGCGAAGACGCGGATGCCCGCCATGTGGGCGACGATCATCGTCCCGGCGACGGTGGTCGCGCCATGCTGGCGCAGTCCAATGGCGATGGCGAGATCGCGGCGGCTGCATTTGCGCACATAGTCCGCCGCCGCCAGCATCTCGATGTCGTCGCTCGTCAGCCCGACGCGGATTTCACCGTTCAGCACCGCAGTGGTTGCTGGCAGCGCCCCCGCCTGCCGGATGGCGTTTTCCATCGCTAAGGCAGTTTCGACGTTGATCGGGTAGGGTAATCCATGCGTAATCAGGGTTGATTCCAGGGCGACGACAGCGCTGCCGGCTTCCAGCGCCTGACGGATTTCCGGAGTATAATGCAGATGTGAATTCATGGTCGCTGCTCGCTTTCTTATACCCTGATTATAGTCTTTTCTGCCTATCTAAACTATTGTCTAACTTTGCCTGTTCGGGTATAATACAGTTCGTTATCTTTCACCGAGATGAGGATGCTCATGACGCTCTCGCCTGAGCAGCGCCTTGAAGAAACTCAGGACAACCTCCGCAGGGAGCAGCGGCGGCAGATCTGGCTGCCGTTCGCTGGCGGTGGTCTATTGCTCCTCGCGCTGGTGATCTTCGCGGCGTTTTTGCCAGGTGTATCGGTGGTCGCCAATTTCATGATGACCATCCTGCTGCTGTGTCCGGTGGTGGTCTGCCTGCTGCCGCTGTACTTCCTGCTGGTGTTTGCCGTGTTTGGCATGAACAGCGTCTATAACGGCGCGGCTAAACCGCTGCATCGTCTGGAAAAGCTGACCGCCAGCATTGCCACGCGCACCAGCCGCTATTCCGACACGCTCGCGCGGAAGTCGATCAACCTGAACACGCGCTTTGCGCCCCTCAGTAATCAACTGGAACACGCCTTTGACGAACGAAAGGACGATCATGGCAAATCTGATACCCAGCGGTGAGCAATCCGGCTCATGGAAAACACAGTCTTATCTGATTGGCGCGGCGGCGGGGCTGCTTTTTGGGCTGATATCCGCCTATATGTATACCCGCGCGGCTGAAGACGAGGCGACAAGCGCCGGACTACCACACCGGGCGTCACCCGGCGAAATGATCGGTTTGGGGCTGGCAGGGCTGGCAATGGTGCGTCAGGTCGCCGAGATGGGCAAGGTTCCTGACGATAACAAATCGAAAAAGCGACGCTAACGGAGGGGACATATGTGCGGGCGTTTTGTGCTGACTGCCGACCCGGAACTGATTCAGCAGGCATTTAACCTGGACAGTATGCCGGATCTGGCACCACGTTATAACATCGCGCCGACGCAGGCAGTGTCGGTTATTACGAACGAAAACCCCCGCGCGCTCACATTTTATCGCTGGGGGCTGATCCCGTCGTGGGCAAAGGAGCCAGAAATCGGCAGCCGCATGATCAACGCCCGCGCCGAGGGGATTGAAGGCAAGCCCGCCTTCCGGGCGGCGTTCAAGCGGCGGCGCTGCATTGTGCCCGCCAGCGGCTTCTATGAGTGGAAGAAGCTGGACACGAAGAACAAAGCCCCGATGTACATTCAGGTGAAGGATCAACCGGTCGTCGGTTTTGCCGGGTTATGGGAAATCTGGAACGCGCCCGACGGCGGCGAATGGCGGACGTTCACCATCATCACCACCGAGGCGAATGATTTCATCCGCCCGATCCATGACCGGATGCCGGTCATCCTGCACCCGCGCGACTATGAAACCTGGCTGGCACCGGGCGAAGTGCCCGCCGCTTCACTGAAGCTGCTGCTGAAGCCATATGAAGCGGACGCGATGAAGGCGCACGAAGTCTCGAAAATGGTCAACCGCGCCGGAACCGACCTGCCGGAGATGATCGAACCGCTGGCGTCGTAATCTATACACAGTGATGGTAGGGACACGACACCGTCGTGTCCTTTTTTTTGTGAGGCAAACCCGCTACAGCATGTCCCTGCGCCCTGCGCCTTATCGCCGCAGCATCCCAATGCGCAGCCCGTTCTCCGAGTCTTCGATCAGGGTCGCCAGGCGCTTCTGGCGGGTGGCTTCCTGCTTGGCGCTCATCACCCACAGCACTGCCGGTTTCTGATACGAAGGCGGCTGCGACTGGAAGAATTTCCACGCCTTTTCGTTCGCCTTTAGTCTGGCTTCGTAGGCAGGGTCAAGCGCTATATTTTCGCGCTCGAAGGAATAGAGGTTCGCTTTTCTGGGGTCACGCTCGGCGAACACCTTCAGACCAGCCGGGTGCATCAGCCCCAGATCGGTCAGTTCAGCCACCCGCTTGATGTTGATCTGGCTCCAGACGCTGCCGCGGCGGCGAGGCGTAAAGCGGTTGGTGTAGCTGCTGCTGTCAACCGATTTACGGATGCCGTCGATCCAGCCGAAGCACAGCGCCTGATCGACCGACTCTTTATAGCTGATGCCGGTTTTGCCGGAATCCTTCTTGTAGAAGCCTAACCACGCTTCCTGTTTCGTATCGTGATGCTGTTCGAGCCACTGGCGAAAATCATCCTGCAATGCGAAGTAAAGGATGTCCATAGGCGTGTATTACCCCCCACCGTTCAGCCGTTTGTCGATCAGGTCTTTAAATGGGTCTTTGCCCGGCTTGATCAGGACTTCGCGCCCGCGCCCACCGTCCTTCAGTTCGCCGACGACGCCCAGTTCCAGTAGTAAATCCATGATACGGGCAGCGCGAGGGTAGCCAAGCCCAAGCCGCCGCTGAATCAGCGACGCCGACGCCTCGCCTTCGGCGACCACCAGCTCAATCGCCTGTTCGAGCATCGGGTCAGTTTCGGCGAGCAGCTCGCGCCGGGTCAAGCCGCGTTCCCAGGGACCGACCGCGTTTGGCTGCATTTTGCCTTCGTTGATCTGGATCTGATACCAGTCTTTCCAGTACTGCGTCAGGGCGCGCACCTCGTCATCCGAGACATAAACACCCTGAATACGGCGCGGTGCCATCGCATCGGGCGCCTGATACAGCATGTCGCCGCGCCCCATCAGCGTTTCCGCGCCAACCGAATCGAGGATGACGCGCGAATCGGTGCCGGAAGCGACCGCGAACGACATGCGCGACGGGAAATTGGCTTTAATCAGCCCGGTGATCACGTCCACGCTTGGGCGCTGCGTCGCCACGACCAGGTGCATCCCCACCGCGCGCGCCATCTGCGCCAGCCGTGTGATCGTCTTTTCAGTTTCGTCGGGGAAGCCGAGCATCAGGTCGCCCACTTCATCAATCAGAATGACGATGTAGGGCAGGGCTTCATCGCGGCGGCGGCGTCCGAGCCGTGAATTGTAGGTGTCGATATTGCGCGCGGAGTGTTCTTCGAGAAGCTTGTAGCGGCGATCCATTTCACGGGTACACCAGCGCAGCACGCCGATGATCCGTTCGGGGTCAGTCTCGACGGGACCGAGCAAGTGAGGAATGCCGTTGAAACGGCTGAGTTCTACCATCTTGGGATCGAGCATGATCAGCCGAATGTTATCGGGCGTGCTGTCCAGGATCAGCGCCGCAGCCATTGCCGCAATACAGACCGACTTGCCTGAGCCGGTCGTCCCGGCGATCAGCAGATGCGGCAGCGTGCCGAGGTCGATACCCACTGGCGAGCCGGACACATCCCGCCCGAGGGGGATGTACAGCGGCGTTTTGCGCTTCTGCCACAGTTCGTAATACTGCTTGCTCTCGTAGACCGAACGCATGGCAACCACGCTGGGGTTGCGGTTTGGCACTTCGATGCCGATGTAGCTTTGTCCGGGTACAGGCGTCTCCAGACGCAGGCGTTTGGCGGACAGCGCCAGCGCCAGATCGTTTTGCAGCGAGGCGATTTTGCGAATGCGGGTACGGCTGAAGGTCGTTTCACCTTCCTGCGAGGTCGTTTCGCGGAACGGCTGGACGGCGTACTGGGTCACGGTCGGACCGACTTTGACATCGACCACGTCAACGTCGATATCGAATTCCAGCAGTGTGTTTTCAATCAGGACGACGTTGTGGTTGATTTCCTGCTCATCCGGCAGGTTTAGCTCGATTTCGCGGATCAGATCCAGCGGTGGCAGGATGGTATCGCGTTTGCCGGTGTGCCGCGGTTCCTTCATGGCGGCGACGGTGAAGTAACGCTTCATGCGTCCGTCGGGGCGTTCGACCAGCAGCGGTCCGCCCGCCTTGCCCGGCTTGCTCTTGACCGTTCCGATGGCGTTGAAGTTGGTCGCGCCCTGAAATATTGGATGTGATGCTGAATCTGGGATGGGCTTGATCAGTTCCGCTGGTTCGGGGGGCGGCGGCGCGGGGCGCAGCGACGGTGGCAGCTTGTCCGCTTCGGGACGAATGCGAACGATATTGAAAGCGCGCACGCGCTGAAGCTGGGCGGCGGTTGGCATTGCCAGCGATGGCGCGCCGCCCGGCTGATCCACTTGTACCGCCGGGGACAGCGCTTCGTCCAGCGGCGCGACCTTCACCGCTGTGGCTGTGGGCGCGGGGCGAATCTCAGCGCCGAACGCGATCAGCGCCTGGCTGCCTTTGTCCAGCCACACGCCGATTCGGCGGCGGTTGACCCCCGCCACAACCAGCAGGCTGATCACCAGAATCAGGCTGTAGAATACAATCGTTGCCGAGCCGCCGATGAGGGTCGCCAGCGACGAACTGAGCGCCCATCCGACCTGTCCGCCGCCGCGCCCCATTCGTGCCAGCGTGCGCAGTTCGGGATCGCCCAGTGACAGATGCAGCAGGGCGAGCAGCGACAAAAAGGCGAATTCGAGCGCCAGGATGCGCCGCGTTGGAAAGCGGATGACGATGCCAAGCTTGGGCAGCAGAATGACCACGCCGAGCATAAAAATGCCCGCGCAGATAATCGCCGCGCCGTAGCCGAACAGACTGGTCAGGGCATTTGACCAGGCGCTGGCGATAGTCGCATCGGTGGAGGCGTTGAGCAGCGATAAAAATGACACCACGCCGAAGACGATGAGCAGAATAGCTGCAATTTCATCGCCCCAGGGTGGAATGGTATCGAGAACGTTATCCCAGAATTCCGGCTTTACGGTATAGCGGTCAGCCGGTTTTGGTGGCGGCGGGGACGGTGGTAGTGCTGCCTTGCCCCTGTTCCCGCCGCTGGCTGGCTTTTTCCCGGCAGGTTTTTGTTGCGCCACAATAAACCTCATTTAGCTGCTGCATTCGGCTCACATCATAACATAAACGAAAGGGTCGGCGCAGTGCCGACCCCTTTGACGCGCATAACGATCTGTGTATCCGCTACTGGATGGTGCGTAAGGTCAGACCAAGCCGCCGCGCGCGCCCGTCGATGCTCAGGATTCGCGCAGTAATCTGCTGTCCTTCCTGAACGACGTTGCGTGGGTGCAGGAAGTGTCCTTCCGCTAGTTCTGAGACGTGGATCAGTCCTTCCAAGCCTTCTTCAATTCGGGCGAAAGCGCCGAAATCCACGACATTGGTGATAGTGCCCTCGACTGTTTCGCCAATGGTATACCGCTGGCTGACCGTCTCCCAGGGATCGGGAAAGAGGCGTTTCAGGCTCAAGGCGACGCGCCCGGCATCCTTGTTCACTTCGAGCACGAAGACTTCCACGTACTGACTGCGCTGGAGCAGGTCGCCAGGGTGTCCGACACGCCCCCAGCTCAACTCGCTGATGTGCAGCAGCCCTTCGATGCCGCCCAGATCGACAAATGCCCCAAAATCGCACAGGTTGGTGATATAGCCGTTGGTGATATCGCCCGGGCGCAGCCGCGTCAGCAGATCGGCGCGCTCGCCCGGCAGCGACTGCGCTGCGCGCTGAGACAGAATCAGCCGGTTCTGCTCCTCATTCAGCTCGATCACTCGCAGTGTAAGCTGTTCTCCGATGTGGTCGCTCAATGCCTTGCGACGGATAATCGCATTTGCCGCGGCGGGGAAGTCCACAAGCTGGCTGGCAGGCACAAAACCGCGCAGTGACTTCCATTCGACCAACAATCCCCCCCGATTGAAGCCGACGACATGAAGTTCAACTGCCTGATCCTCGTTCTGAATGGTACGCATTGCCTCCCAATCAGACTGCTTCATCTCGTCGGTGGCGTCACTGACCGGAAGCTGGGCAGGCGCGTCGGGTATGTACCGAGCTTCCTGCACCGCCTCGTCGTTGTTTTCGGGAATGGCTTCCGAAAACTCCCCCTCTTGTAATAATGCTGACCAATAGCCCTCATCCAGGGTGGGTGGCGCCGGCGTATGATCCCGACGTTGCACGTTCGTTGTCATCGCTCGATACCCTTTAACCAGTTACGATAAAGAATATAAATTTCTGGAAGCGCTCTCAGTATGCGAATCGTAGTATATCACCAGCCATATAAATTCGGCAAGCAGACTTTGACTAAGACTCTTGTTCCTGATTTAGTTCCCACTCGCGCAGCACGTTGGCGACGGCGGTGACGGCGTAGCTCTGCTTCCGGTAGAAGTCCGGCTCACTCATGGCGAGTCTGGTGACCACTTCCTTGACCTTAGCACCCTTAATGAAGCGCATTTCAAGGATATTATAGAGTGTCCATTCGGGGCTAAGCAGTTTGCGCTCGCCGGGCGGGCGCTGCGCTTCAATGGCTCGGTAAAGCGTCGCCCGCAGTGCTTTGACGGCGTTGTTGTCATTTTCCGGCAGCGCCGCCTTGACCACGTTGAGATCCAGCAGGCGGCTGTTGCTCATGCCCGGTCCGCCGTAATACTGCTTCAGGGCTGCCCAGACCTGTTCCTTGAACTGCTCCATGTCGATAGATGCTGCCGTGTTGGCGGCGGAATGCCTGACTCGATCCCTTCTAAAATCAATGTCACTTCGACTGTGAGATGTGATGCTGATCTGTGGAAGCAGCCCCTCGAGCGCCGCGATGATGTCCACCTGAAGCTGCATGTCGTCCAGCGTTTGTTCGGCTCGGTGGGTGAAGGTGAGCAGCATCTGCTCGTCGTCGGTGGTCAGATCGATTTCGGCGGCGCGGGCTTGAATCGCCATGAAGCCGATCAGGCGGCGTTCGGCGCTGCGGGTGCTGAACAGAGGAATGATCCAGTATGTTTCCCACTTGAAGATGGCGAGTTCGCCATTAGGCTGCACATTGAGCGTGTCGTAGAGGGTGCTGGCTTCGGTCTGAAGCAATTCCTGTGAAGGACGGATGGGCCCGATGGCACTGATCAGCTCCGGCTCGGAGTCCTGAAGTGCCGCGACGAAGGCGCTGTTGACGCGGAGATAGTCACAGGTCGCCGCCAGGATGGCTTCCAGAAGCTGGAGCAGATCGCCGCGCGTCAGCAGGCGTTCCGACAAATTCTGGAGCTTTTCCAACTGGTCGTAGTCTTCGCCGGAAAAGACGAGCCGTTTTTCCAGATAGGGCAGGGCGAGATGCACGAACCACTGCCACAGCAGCACGACAGCGACCACGGCAAAGGGCATGAAACTCTGCCCGCGCAGCCCAAGGATGCGCGAGGCGGGCGTTGTATACAGAATCGCCACCAGCGCCAGCAGTCCGGTGGCGGGTCCGCGCAGGAAAAAGCGCAGCAGTTCTACCTTGACGACGCGGTCGGGAATGCGCGACCCAAAGAAGGACAGCGGATAAGCGAGGAACAGCAGCATCAGGATGACGACGATGTTGGCGACATTGACCAGCAGCAGACCCGCCAGTGAGTATTCCTCGCCAGGTCCCAGAATCATCGAGAAGGGGAAGATACCCACCGCCGGGGTGATCAGGGCGAACTGTAGATACCCCATGCGCCGCCGCGTGCTGCGCGTCAGGCAGCGCCGCCGGGCGCGCCCGACATTGACCAGCGACACGCCCACCACGATGACGAAATAGACGACGTACAGCAGGAACGCCGGACCGGCGCGCACGCCAACCAACTCGTCGCCGGGAAAAAACTCAGGCGAAATGGGGACAGGCTGAATGAGAAGATCGGTGAAGGCTGCCAGCAGTAGAAAACCCGCCGCAACGACGTACAGCAGCCGGATGATGCGCCGCCGCCTGCCGCGTGATGGCAGTCCGGTGGTTGCCAGCAGCGCGTCCGACAGGTGCAGCATGGCGACCGGCATGAAGGCGATGCCGATCCACTGCAACCGCAGAGTGGCGGTATAGGTGGAGATGCCCGGACCCAGCGATACGAAGACGTCACAGATGTAGACCAGCGTCAGGCAGCCGAGGACGACCGCCGACGTTCGCGCCACCCGGTCACGCAGGTTACGAGTCAGGTTGTAGAGCAGCATGGAAGCGGCAATGACGACAATCGTGGCGGCGAATGTCTCATTGAGCAGCTTGAGCAGTGCGGCTATATCAGCTTCCATGTTTAACTCTTAGCGAAGCGACGCGCTGAAGAAAATCGCAATATCCTGATTGATGAAGTAGCGGTCGTTAAAGCCACAGAAGGCAAAACCGTTCTCCTGGCAAAAGGCGATGCCGGGGTAGTTCTTGGTCTGTGTTTCAAGCATCAGGCGGCTTAAGCCGTGTTCTTTCGCCCACTGGCGGGCAACCTTCACCAACCGGCTGCCGATTCCATGCCGCCGGAAGGGGCGCGACACCACCAGATCGTGAACCTGACCGATACGGTGTATCTGGTCATTATACATGGCAAGATAGCCCAGGACTTCACTTGAGTCCTTGTGGGTGGCGATCAGAAAGCAGTGTTCGGGGGGCAGGGCAGAACGCAGTCGCGCGTCGTCGGTGGCGAGCGTCTCAGTCATCGTGCGCGGCAGGCGTTCCGGCTTGAACAGGATTTCCCACTGCTGCCCTTCGTCGCTGTGAATCTGCATTTGCCAGACAATGTCCGTCTCGTAGGCATGATCAAGGGCTGAACATGCCACAATGTCCGTCTCTAATCCGTCGCGGATGAGGAAAGGAATTGATGCTGGGTATGTCATGGCTATGAAAGGTAAGCGTCGCCGAATGTGCCGCTGACATGCACCTGAACCAGCGGAGCGCCCGCCTCACCGTCCCGGCTGATGTATTCGCCGGAGTCAGTGCGTTCGTAGCGGGACTCGTCCACATGAACACGGAATAATCGCGTGCCGTGAACCACGATTCGAGTGCTGCCGCCCAGGGGTGTCAGCACCCGAATACTGCCAATAGTCGAGCGCACTGTGATCGGATCAAGCGCTTCCTGAGGGCAGACCAGACGGATATCGCCAATGCCGGACGCCAGTACTGCCCGGTGGATGATCAACCCGCGCAGATCGAGATCGATTTGCCCCAGGCTGGTACTGACGAACAGCCCCCAGGGCAGATCGCGCGCCAGCGCAACTTCCCAGTTGGCAAACGACAGCCAGGGCGTCGCCGCCCGATCCATGCGCAGATAGGTGTGGGTGTCCTGCACGCTCAACTGAGGGCGTGAATCAAAGGCGTACTGCCCGGCGATCAGGCGACCTTCGCGCTGGAGCGCCCGCGCCGCCACGTCAATTTCACCGGCGTTCACTTCGAGCGTCGCCGCTTCCACGCTGCCGCGCGTGATGCCGAATGGACGCGCGTCTGTCCCCGGCAGGATATCGCCGCGCAGCAGGATCAGCGCCCCGACGACCACAAGCAAAAGCGGCCACAACGTATTCACGTTGAAGCCGCTTAAGAGGAGAAAGTTATTCAGCAGCAATACAATGCCCAGCGCTACCAGGGCAAGGGAACCTAACCACAGACCGCGCGAACCGCGTGCGCGCACGGCGTCACTCCTCGTCAATCTTCGTAGAGATAATCACGAAGGATAACGTGAGCTGACGACTGACGCAAACGGTTGAGTGCCTGCGCTTCCAACTGGCGTACCCGTTCGCGGGTGACGCCAATCGCCTGCCCGACCTCTTCGAGGGTATACACGCGCCCATCTTCCAGACCGTAGCGCAGGCGCAGAATCTGCGCTTCGCGCGGCGGCAGGCGATCCAGCGCCGTCTTCAACTGCTCGTGGAGCAGATTAGTCGTTACTTCGTCAGCCGGGGCAGGGCTGTTCACGTCCTCGACGAAATCGCCAAAGGTCGAATCGCCTTCCTCGTCAATCGGCGTTTCCAGGCTGATCGGACGACGCGCGATTTCGAGCAGATTTTCGATCTTGTCGGGCGTGGTTTCCATGCCCAGCGCCAGCTCATCAATGGACGGCTCGCGCCCCAATTCCTGCGTCAGACGCATCTGCACCCGGCGCATCCGGTTAAGCTGGTCGCCCATGTGAACCGGCACGCGAATCGTGCGCCCCTGGTCGGCAACCGCGCGGCTGACCGCCTGGCGAATCCACCAGGTGGCATAGGTGCTGAACTTGTGCCCGCGCCGCCAGTCGAACTTGCGGGTGGCGCGAATCAAGCCGATGTTGCCTTCCTGAATCAGATCGAGGAAGGGTACGCCTCTACCGATGTACTTCTTGGCGACGCTGATGACCAGACGGGCGTTGGCGCGAATCAGGTGTTCCTGCGCCAGCTCGCCGTCGTAGATGATGTCCTTCAGCGTGTACACATCGTCCAGCGGCAGCCGGTCGCCGCCGTCTTCGATAGTGCGCTGCGCTTCTTCGGCAGCTTCCATCCGCTGCGCCAGTGAAACTTCTTCCTCGCCGGTAAGCAGCGGCACGCGCCCCGCTTCCTTGAGGTAAAGCCCCACCACGTCGTCACTATCCAGCGCCTGTTGATAACCGGCGTCATCGGTGAGATCGTCCTCGATCCACGCCTTCAGGTCAGCTTCTTCGTCCTCGGTCAGCTCGAGATCCGTATCAAGGTCGCGAATTGCGGAATCAAAAGCCGACGGGGTTTTCGCTGCGACCGGTGCCGCTGCAACCTCGATACCAGAATCGAGCAATTCGTCCATGATGTCGTCAAGCAGCGTGACGTCACCTTCGGCTTCGGGCAGAATCGACAGAATTTCGTCGTAGGTGATCCCGCCCTGCTTGCGCGCTCGTTCTATGATTTGGGTTCGGAGTTCATCTTTCCGAGTCATTACCATCAACATACATTACACCACACAATACACCACCCCGATCCATGCAGGGTTATAGACGAAGTGACTGCGTCAAATCTTACGTCTTTTATAAATTATGACGTAGATGGGCAGATTGGCAAATTACAAAAAACAACGGCGGTTGAAACGCCGTCTCCATTGCCTGTGTTGGGCAGGCAGTGAAACAGAATATCGTGAAATTCAGAACATGTCAAGTAACTGGCGGCGTTCTTAATTGTTGGCTAAGAAAGTCTATCGCGCCCCGATAGAGCAGGTATATTTCGGCGCGGTCATCCACCAGCCCATAGTAAACCACCTCTGACGGCGCGCGGCTGCCAACCAGCACCGCGTGGGTCTGCCCGTCGGTCAGCACGATCTCAATAGACAGCCTGCCGTCGGCGAAAAAACCGTACTCCTCCAGCGCGGCATCAGATACCATCGCCAGCGTGCGGTCAAAAGGCAGCAGCACAATCGTCCGGGCAATTGTCGCGGCAGCCGTCTGATCGAGCGTTCCCTCGTGGTCAGTCGCCGTCCACGAGCCATCCAGCGCGCGACTAATGGTGAACGTTTCATTAGTGTCCGGGCTGCGCAGCCGTATCGCCTGCAAATCGGCTTCGGTCAGTTCGGGATAGACGCGCTCGAAGGGCAGGCTGTCCCTGTCGGGCTGTTGGCTGTTCTGAATCAGGGTGATGACCAGCAGGATGACGAATACGCCACCCAGCACCAGCAGCATTTTACGTCCGGTGGTATCGCGTCGGCTGCGCTGCTGACGGCGTTTCACTGGCGCATCCTCCGCGCCCAGATGGCGAGTCCCGAAACGATGGTCGCGCCGGGAAGCAGGATGATGGTCACGAAGGTGATCAGATCAAGCTGCTGCTGGCTGACGAAGATCAGCGGCAGGTTGGCGGAAAATGCCTGCGGCGAAAACTGGATGCGCTCGCTCAGGTTCGTCAGCCAGGCGACGCTGTCGGTGAACAGGATGCCGTTGCCCTGCGGAGACAGCGCCAAGCCGTTGGTGGCGAAGTCGCTGTCGCCCACCAGGACGATTTTCGCCTGCGTCTGCTGGTGAAACGACCAGACGACGGTCGTTAACGGTCCCGGTAAATCCTGTCCCTCGTCGAAGGTAAACTGGTTGGTCGCGCCCAGCGTTGCCAGATTGGTTTCGCCAAAGCTGAGGGGTGACGACATGATAACCCGCCCGTTGGCAATATTCGGCGGCGCGCTGTCGATGTTGACGTCAACGGCGCGGGCAACGCGAAAGAGCGTCGAAATGCCCTCGTCCGGCGCGAGGCGCGCGCCAATGTCGTTATCGGTGTAGACGGCGGCGCTGACCACATCGAGCGCGGTTGTGCCGCTGGATGCCGTATCCACGACGACGGCATCCAGCGCCCGGATGCCGTAGCGTTCCCAAAGATACTGGTTGAAAAGA
This sequence comes from Aggregatilineales bacterium, assembly GCA_030834905.1. Classification (GTDB taxonomy): domain Bacteria; phylum Chloroflexota; class Anaerolineae; order Aggregatilineales; family Phototrophicaceae; genus Flexifilum. The sequence continues at coordinate 26,267 of JAUQWZ010000024.1, forward strand.
TCGCTTTCGCCCAGAAAGGCATCGTCGGTGTAGAGAACGTCCGCCATCAGCAGCAGCGCCCCGCCGCGCTGGAGATAGCGGTCAATGACGCCAATTTCGGCTTCGCTCAGCCCGCGCAGGGGGCGGGCGAAAATCACCGTGGCGGCGTCGGCGGGGATGTCACCGCCGCTGGCAGCCAGCCCCGCCAGATTGAGCGCGGCGGTCACCAGCCCGCTTTCCTGTACGCCGTTGTGGATGCCCGACAGCCCTTCGGAAGTCGTGTCGAGTGGATCGCGCTCGCCCAGACTCTGCTCAAAATAGATCTTCACAGTTCCGGCGATCAGCAGCCGCGAGATGGCGTCGGTCATATCGCGTTCCTGCGCGCCGCTGCGCGGAACCCGCGCCAGGGTGTTGAAATCGACCTCGGTGCCGTCAGTATTCAGGTAGGAGATGTAAACCTGCGCGTCCTGCTGCACGCCAAAGCGGCTCGCCTGCGCTGGGTTCTCCTCAGGATCAATGTACACCCGCCGGATGCGCCCATCGGTCGCATCTTCGTACAGCCGGAAGAACTGGTCATCCAGCTCGCGGGTGGTCAGATTTCGCGACGTATAGAAGCCGGTGATTTGAATATCGCGGGTTACCCGCCGCAGCACGCCAAGCGTCTCTGTACTGAGCGAGAAACGCTGGTTCTGGGTCATATCCAGGGTGACGGTGCTGCGCTGTAACTGGGTGTAGACCAGCGCCACGATGCCGATCAGCAGCAGCGTCGAAAACAGCGTGACGGTGCCGTAACGCACCTGCCGTCCGGTGATGAAGCCGGTGAATTCCTGCGGATTGAGCACCGCCCACAGCCCAAGCCCGGCAACCCCGACGGCGAGCGTGACGATGACGAAGCTGGTCAGGCTGCCCTGCCAGATGAAGCCGATAATGCCGATGAGCAGCGCCGCGCCGCCGACAATGCTGCCGAACTGCGCCACGCGGCTGCGTGTGATGACGATGGGACGGTTGTTCATCAGCGCCACCTGTTTGACGCGACGAGGCGCATGGTCAGAAAGAGCAGGACGACGATGATGCCGGCGTAGAAAGCCACGTCCTCGCCGCGAAACAGCCCGGCGGCGAACGAGGTTGAATAGTGCCCTTGCAGCGTGAGCGTGCGCACAAAGCGGGCGACTTCCAGATTGGCGATGACCTGCCCGACTGAGTCGCCCAGCCACAGCAGCATCAGGGCGATCATGCTGAGGAAGGCAGAGACGATCTGGTTTTCGGTCAGCGCCGAGAACAGCGTGCCCACCGCCAGCGTCGCGCCGCCGTACAGCCAGATGCCGATGTAGGCGCACAGACTGTGACCGATGTCGGGCTGGCTGATCGAGAGCAGGATGATCTGGTAGACGAGTGTGAGCGCCAGCAGCAGCGTGAAGTAGAACCACGCGCCGAGAAACTTGCCCAGCACGATGCTGCCTTCATCAACCGGCGAAGTCAGCAGCAGTTCCATTGTGCCTTCACGCCGTTCTTCAGCGAGCAGGCGCATGGTCAGCAGGGGCGCGAAAAACACCAGCGCGAACGAGAACACCGACGGAATGAATGCCGGATCGACGATGGTCGCGCCGCGCGCCGCTTGGCTGAGGTTCTGGTTGAACAGCAGCCCGGTGAGCAGCAGCACCGCCGCCGCGATCAGCCAGGCAAAAGGCGTCGTGAAGTACTGTTCAACTTCACGACGAAAAATGGTCAGCGTATTCATCTGGACTTGCCTACAATTTCGAGAAATATGTCTTCCAGTGAGGTCGTCGCCTGGCGGATTTCGAGCAGCGTGTAGCCCGCCTGCATCACGTGAGACGACACCTCGCCGCGCAGATCGCGGTCGCCCTCAACCGTCAGGCTGTAGCCATCGCCATCGCGCTCGACCGCCAGCACGCCGGGAATGGCGCTGAGAAGCTGCCGCGCCGCTTTGCCGCTGGCACCGCCGACCACGACGTAAAGCTGGGTCTTTGGCTCCATCTGACGGCGCAGATCGGCGGGCTTGCCCTGAGCGATGACGCGCCCCTTGTTGATGATCAGCACCCGGTCGCAGACGTGTTCGGCTTCCGAGAGGATGTGCGTGCTGAACAACACCGTATGTTCTTTTCCAAGCGCCCGCACGCTCTCGCGGACTTCAATCACCTGCTGCGGGTCAATGCCAATGGTCGGCTCGTCGAGGATGATGACCGCCGGATTATGCACCAGTGCCTGTGCCAGCCCCAGCCGCTGCCGCAGTCCTTTCGAGAGGTTGCGCACCAGTTGATTCTGGCGATCCATCAGATGCACGCGCTCCAAAGCGGCGTTCACATGCTTGCGGGGGCTGCGGATGCCGCGCAGCCGCGCCCAGAAGGTGACGTAACCGCGCACCGTCATATCGGGGTAGAGGGGCACGCGCTCCGGCAGATAGCCGACACGCCGCCGCGCTTCCATAGAGTCTTCGAGGATGTCGTATCCGGCGATTGAAGCGCTGCCTTCGGTCGGCGGCAGGTAGCCGGTCAGCATCCGCATGGTGGTTGTTTTGCCCGCGCCGTTGGGTCCCAGCAAGCCGAGCACCTCGCCCGGTTTGGCTGTGAAACTGAGGTGATCAACCGCCAGACGGTCGCCATAGCGTTTGGTTAAGCCCTTAACTTCGATCATACCCACTCATCATGCAACATTCTTCACAAATCGATACTAAACCCGCGCAGGGGGAGCGTCAATGAGGCATAAGCGTTCCTGAACAAACACATTGACTTTTCTCTCTGTTTTTTTTACAATTCAGCAGGATTTTAACCTAACAACCTGTGACAATCTGATGGATGTTTTAAATCCAATTCACAGCCCGCGCCGTCGTCGCAGCCGCCGCCCGCAGACCAACGAGGTCATGCCGGGATTTTTGCGTTAGCAGCCGACGACTTCTGCACAGGTTCGCGCAAACTCTCCCCTGACCTCACTGTGTTGAGGCAGGGGATTTTTGTTGGATAGGGGGGATATATGCCGAAGGTTCGGGTCGGGGTTTACGGGGCGTCAGGATATGCTGGGCAGGATTTGATCGAAATTCTGGCGAAGCATCCAAACGTCGAAATCGTCTTTGCTACGTCGAACACTTATGCCGGTCAGCCGGTTGCGTTTACAAACCTGAATTACGTGCCCTCGGAGCAGGCGGCGCTGAACGACGCCGAGGTGGTGTTCCTGGCGCTGCCACACGGCGTTTCGGCGCAGATGGCGGCGAAAGTGCTTCAGGCGGGTAAACGGGTGGTGGATTTATCGGCTGATCTGCGCCTGAACACCGCCGAGTCGTACCAGAAATGGTACAGCCACCCACACCCGCACCCGGAACTGCTGCCCACCGTCTACGGCTTGCCGGAGATCAACCGCGAGCAGATCGCCGGTCAGCAGGCAATTGCCGCGCCGGGCTGTTACCCAACGACCACGCTGTTAGGTCTATATCCGCTGCTGCACACCCATTCGGTGGCGGCTGGTCGCCCGATCATCGTAGATGCCAAGTCCGGCGCTTCGGGCGCGGGACGCGAGCCGAAAGCCAATCTCCAGTTTGTCGAAGTCTACAGCAATCTTTCGCCCTACAGCGTCGGGCGCTCGCACCGCCATGTCGGTGAAATTGAGCAGGAAATGCTGAAACTGAATGACCAGGCGGGACCGATCATCTTCACGCCGCACCTGCTGCCGGTGGATCGCGGGCTGATGGCGAGCATCTACGTTGAACTCAACGGCGGCATGACCAGCGACAAAGTACAGGATTTGTACGACGAATACTACGGGCAGGAAGCGCTGGTCACTGTGCTGCCGCGCGGGCAGCAGGCGACACTGAAGCACGTCGTTCGCACCAACGGATGCGCCATCAGCATCACGCCGGTGCTGGAGAAACACGTCCACATCACCAGCGTGACCGACAACCTGCGCAAGGGCGCGTCCGGGCAGGCGGTGCAGTGCTTCAATCTGATGCTTGGTTTCCCCGAAACGACGGGGTTGTTGTAGCAATCAGGGTTGGGCGTAGGAGCAGCATCCTGCGCCCCTACCGAACGTAGTTCAGGATACGAGGAGCATCAATGCCTTCACCCATCGTTATCAAGATCAGCGGGCATGAACTGGACGATGCCGCGATCTTAAGCGAATTTGCCGGGGCGGTGTCCGCGCTGGGGGCGCCGGTGGTGGTCGTCCACGGCGGCGGCAAGGAAATCTCGGCGCTGCAAAACCAGATGCAGATCGAGCCGCGCTATCTGGACGGCGTGCGAATCACCGACGAAGCATCGCTGGCGCTGGTCGAGATGGTGCTGTGCGGCTCGGTCAACAAGCGGCTGGTGCGAACTTTCGTCAGCGCTGGCGTGGACGCGCTCGGCTTAAGTGGCGTGGATCGGGCGCTGGTGCGGGCGCAAAAGATGCCGCATCCGACGCAGGACATGGGGTACACCGGCGTCGTCACCGGGGTGCGACCGGAAGTGCTGACCGACCTGCTGGCGCGGGGTATCACGCCGGTTGTCGCGCCGATCTGTCTGGGCGACGGGCACAACTACAACGTCAACGCCGATCACGTTGCCGGGGCAATCGCCGGGGCGCTGAACGCCGAGCGGCTGGTGTTCCTGTCGAATGTCGAAGGCGTGCTGTTTGAAGAACGGGTGCTTCCTCGCCTGACGCTGGCAGAAGTTGACTCCATGATCGCCGACGGCAGCATCTTCGGCGGCATGATCCCGAAAGTACGCACCGCCCTGCGCGCGCTGAACGACGGCGTCAGGCAGGCGGTGATCACCAACCTGACCGGGCTGCAAACACACGGCGGCACCGTTTTCACCATCGAGGCACACGCTGAAGCGCCACTTTCGTAAACCTGTTAGCGAATGCGCGTGCGATGAACAACGACGAGCTTTTGGAAAGACTGTTTGGACTCGTTCGAGAGTTATACACCGACAAACAGGCAGATGAGATCATCCAGTCGTTTGAGGCGGTGTTCGCCTCGCACGAGACGGATGAGGATCGGCGCGAGCTGCTCGAATACTGGGTCGATTTCTACCGGTTGCAAATGTACAGGCATCTCAAGCAGCGCCGCCGTCCGACGTATCAGGAGCGCATTTCCGAGTGTTCCGCCTGCGGCTACCCGTCGTCTCACCGCCATCACCTGTGGGATATTTCCACACATGGCGAAAACGCGGTCACGATCCAGTTGTGCGCCAACTGTCACGAGCTGCACCATCTGATGTACAACGCGCTGGTGAAAGAAGCGGAGTACAGTCGCAAGATCGTCGAACATGTGATGTTTTCCGGCAAGGTGAGTTTCGATGTCGTCAGCAGGATTCTCGGCTGGTGTCTGGCGACGATCCGCTACGAAGCCACCAACGGCTGGATTGAGGGTGATCGAGGCTCGAAAGAATGGGTTGAAGCGCGGCTGCGCTGGTCGGAATATGTCGGATCGCAGCCAGCACAGGCAGGGGCAAAATGAACAACACATGGTTTGATTTGGCTAGGCACACTGAAAGGTAAACGAGCGTGATCACGACGCAGCACCCGGTCATCCAGCTTGAAAACGAATATGTCGTCCAGTCCTACAAGCGCCCACCGTTCGTGCTGGAGCGCGGCGAGGGCGTGATGCTGTATGACACCGAGGGCAGGGCTTATTACGATTGGGTGGCGGGGATTGCCGTCAACGCGCTCGGCTACGGCGACCCGGAACTGACGCAGGTGATTCAGGCGGCGGCTGCGGGGCTGCTGCATACCAGCAACCTGTATTACACCGCGCCGCAGGTCGAACTGGCGGCGGCGCTGTGCGAGAAGTCGTTCGCCGACCGCGCTTTCTTCACCAACAGCGGCACCGAAGCGAATGAGGGCGCGATCAAGTTCGCCCGCAAGGTCGCATATGACAGCGGCAGTCGTAATAAGACGGAAATTGTCTGCTTCAGCCATGCCTTTCACGGGCGCACGATGGGGTCGCTGGCGCTGACTCCCAAAGAGAAATACCAGACGCCGTTCAAGCCGCTGCTGCCGGGCGTCACTGTCGCCGAATACAACGACATCGCCAGCGCCACCGCCGCCATCAATGATAAGACCTGCGCGGTGTTCGTCGAGCCGGTGCAGGGCGAAGGCGGCATTTACCCCGCGTCCACCGAATTTCTGCAAGCCCTGCGCGACCTGTGCGACCAGCATCAGGCGCTGCTGGTGTACGACGAGGTGCAGTGCGGCGTTGGGCGCACCGGCACGCTTTGGGCGTATGAAGCCAGCGGCGTCAAACCCGACATCATGACGATTGCCAAGCCGCTGGCGGGCGGAATGCCCATCGGCGCGATTCTGACGACTGAAGCCGTCGCTTCGCACATCCATCCCGGCGATCATGGGACGACCTTTGGCGGTGGTCCTTTCATTACTTCGGTGGCGAAATACGTGGTCGAGCGCATCAGCCAGCCGCAGTTCCTGGAGCAGGTGCGCGAGGTTGGCGGCTATCTGATGGATCGGCTTCACGAGATCAACAGCCCGTTGATCGCTGACGTGCGCGGGCGCGGGCTGATGGTTGGCGTCGAATTCACGGTGGATGTCGCGCCGATCATCGAGGCAGGCTATCAAAACGGGTTGATTCTGGTCAATGCCGGTCAGAACGTCATCCGTTTCGTGCCGCCGCTGGTTGTTCAGAAAGATCATGTTGATGTGCTGGTTGAGCGCCTGACCGTCATTCTCGCCGATTTGTCGTAACTCACTCTCTAAAAGGTTTCTATCGAATGACAGGTGTACAACCAACGATTGAAGGCGTACTTGGTTTTAAGGTGGCAGGCGCGCACTGCGGGCTAAAAGCCGACGGCGCGCTCGATTTCGCGCTGATCGTCAGTGACCGTCCGTGTGTGGCGGGCGGCGTCTTCACTCGCAATCAGGTGAAAGCCGCGCCGGTACTGCTGAATCAGGCACACATCCAGAAGAACCCGAACGGCATTCGCGCGGTGGCAGTGAACACCCGCTGCGCGAACGCCTGCACCGGTCAGCAGGGGGCTGACAACGCGCTGGCGATGGCGCGGTTGGTTGCGGGCAGGGTAAACTGCGCGGTAGAAGACGTGCTGGTGATGTCCACCGGCGTGATCGGCACCCAGCTTCCGATGGACAAGATCGGGCTTGGGGTGGAGCTTGCCAGCGCCGCGCTGGACGAAAGCCGCTGGCACGATGCGGCGCTTGGCATCATGACCACCGACACCCGCCCCAAGCTGGCGTCGGTCACCGTCCAAACCGACGATGGACGTGAGTATCACATCGCCGGAATCGCCAAAGGTTCGGGCATGATCGCGCCGAACATGGCGACCATGCTGAGCGTGATCGTCACTGACGCGGCGCTGGAAACGGATCAGGCGTACCTGCATCTGCGTCAGGCTTCCGACAGCAGCTTCAACCGCATCGTCGTTGATGGCGATATGAGCACCAACGATACGGTGCTGCTGCTGGCGAACGGTGCCAGCGGCGTCAGCATTGCCTCTGCCCGTGAACAGGCTGCCTTTCTCGAAGCGCTGACCGAAGTCAGCCAGAGTCTGGCGCAGAGGATCGTGCGCGACGGCGAAGGCGTGACTAAATTCATCACCCTGTGGATCACGGAAGCGCCCGATCAGGAATCGGCGCTGAAGATCGCCAACACGATTGCGACTTCACCGCTGGTGAAAACCGCTTTCTACGGCGGCGACGCCAACTGGGGGCGCATCGTCGCGGCGGCGGGGCGCGCGGGGGTGCCGCTTCAGCCAGAACAGATGCGCCTATGGATGGCGTCGGGGCAGGGTGGCGAAAGCCCTGACGATAGGCTGCTGCTGTATTCCGAAGGCGTCCCGACCGATTACAGCGAGGAAGCGGCGACCGGAATCATGCGTTCGGACGATATCACCGTCTGGCTGTCGTGCGGATCAGGGGCGGCAGCGGCGGTAATCTGGACGTGCGACCTGAGCCACGATTACGTGTCTATCAACGGGCATTATCGAAGCTAATAACACATCATATTGTAGGGGCGACCCGCCGGGTCGCCCCTACGCACAAAAACACATAGGTAGGTTACACATGCAAGGACTGCTGGCGCTCGAAGATGGGCGAACATTTCCGGGGACTGGGTTTGGCGCTGACGGGGTGCAGACCGGCGAACTGGTCTTTAACACCTCGATGACCGGCTATCAGGAAATCCTGACCGATCCATCGTATCATCGGCAGATCGTCACCATGACGGTGCCGCACGTTGGCAACACCGGCATTAACCCCGAGGATGTCGAGTCGGATCGCGTCTGGGTGGCGGGTTTCGTTGTTCGCAGCCTCAGCCCGGTGGTCAGCAGTTGGCGCAGCCAGCGCGATCTGGACGGCTATCTGCGCGAGCAGGGAGTCATCGGCTTGTCGGATGTTGCCACGCGGGCGCTGGTACGCCATATCCGCGAGCAGGGGGTGATGCGGGCGGCGATTGCTCATGGTGAAGCAGCGCGCGATCCGGCGGGGCTGGTCGATATTGCCCGTAAGTCACCCGATATGTCGGGCTGGAATCTGGTCGATGAAGTGACCTGCGACGAGCCGTATCATTGGACGGAGACGAGCGATCCGGCATGGTACAGCCGCTACGACAACGAATCCGATCAGCCGTTGATCGTCGCCTACGACACCGGCATCAAGCGCAACATCCTCAAAATGCTGACGGATCGCGGGCTGCGGGTGACGGTGGTTCCGGCACATCTGTCCGCCAGCGAAGTGCTGGCGCTCAATCCGTCGGGCGTGTTCCTGAGCAACGGACCCGGCGACCCCGCCGCCGTGACGTCGATGATTGATAATACCCGGCATCTGCTCGGCAAAGTGCCGGTGTTTGGCATCTGCCTCGGACATCAGATTCTGGCGCTGGCGTTGGGCGGCACGACCGAAAAGATGCGCTTCGGGCATCGCGGCGGCAACCAGCCGGTCAAGAACCTGCTCACCGGGATCATCGAGATCAGCGCCCACAATCACGGTTTCACCGTCACGCCGGACAGCGAGCTTTCCGGCGCGGAAGTGACCCATATCAACCTGAACGACAACACCATCGAAGGCTTGCGCCATACCGAACTCGGCGCGTTCAGCGTGCAGTACCACCCGGAAGCCTCGCCTGGTCCGCACGACTCGCTGTATCTGTTTGACGAGTTCGTGGAGCGGGTGAAAAAGACAGTGCTGAGTACAGAGTACCGAGTAAAATAGAATAAGTGAGACGTTGGGGAGTGACAAGATGGCAATAGTCGCTGAGGTTGGAAAAATCGTTTCTCTACTGATGAAGCGACCCATCACCGAGGACGTTGCGCTAGAAGTCGAGGCGACAGAAGGCTTTGAGCACCTCGAGATTGAAGATGGGACTTGGGTTGGCTTTGACGAGGAAGAGCATATGGGGGGCGAAGAACACGGCTGGACGGAGACGCTCATTCTGAACGCGCTCTCAAATTGGGTGCTAGCCACTAGAACAGGGCGCATTTATCCTGGTGATACCAACTTTGTCCTGGAAGGCACCTCTCAAGAGATTATTGTCAAGCGGCGCCCTGATATCGCCTTTGTGCGCAGCGAGAAGGTAAATCCTTCAAAAGGATACGTCTATGGGGCACCTGATCTTGCCATTGAGATTATCTCACCTACAGAAAGACCGGCGGCAATCCGCAAGAAGCTGCGTGAATATCTGGACCATGGGGTTGAGCAAGTCTGGCAAGTCTACATAGACAGTCAAGAGATTATCATACATTACCCGGAGGGTACGTCGAAAACCTATGGTGTCGGTCAAGTCATCTCTGGACTTGATTTGCTGCCGGGGTTCACGCTTGAATTGGCGTGGGTATTCCAATCTTAGTCTTAGGAAATCATGCCCAAACGAACTGACATTCACACGATTATGATCATTGGCTCCGGTCCTATCGTCATCGGGCAGGGGAGCGAATTTGACTACAGCGGCGTACAGGCGTGCAAGGTGCTGCGGCGCGAAGGCTACCGCGTCGTGCTGGTCAACTCCAATCCGGCGACCATCATGACTGACCCCGAATTTGCCGACGCCACTTATGTCGAGCCGCTGACGCCGGAAATCTGCGAGCGCATCATTGAGCAGGAAAAGCCGGATGCGTTGCTGCCGACTGTCGGCGGGCAGACGGCGCTCAATCTCGCCAAAGCGCTCGCCGAAAATGGCGCGCTGGAACGGCATCATGTCGAACTGATCGGCGCGGCGCGGCAGAGTATTGACCTCGCCGAAGACCGCCAGTTGTTCAAGGATGCGATGATCGAGATCGGCTTAAGCTGCCCGCCGAGCGAGGTCGTTTCGACGGTTGAAGGCGCGCTTCAGGCAGCCGAGCAAATCGGTTACCCGCTGCTCATTCGACCTTCGTTCACGTTGGGTGGATCGGGCGGCGGTATCGCCTTCAATGAGGCTGATCTCCGGCTGATCGCCGAGCGCGGCATCAAGCTCAGTCCGGTTGGGCAGGTGCTGATAGAGATGAGCGTGCTCGGCTGGAAAGAGTACGAGCTTGAGGTCATGCGCGATGCCAGCGGCAATTTTGTGGTCGTCTGCTCGATTGAGAATCTCGATCCGATGGGCGTGCATACCGGCGACAGCATCACAGTTGCGCCCGCGCAAACGCTGACCGACAAAGAGCTTCAGCGCCTGCGCAACATGGCAAAAAGCGTCCTCGACCGTGTGGGTTTGGCGACCGGCGGCGCGAACGTGCAGTTCGCCATCAATCCCGACGACGGGCAGGTTTACGTCATCGAGATGAACCCGCGCGTCTCGCGTTCGTCGGCGCTGGCGAGCAAAGCAACCGGCTTCCCGATTGCCAAGATCGCGGCGCTGCTGGCGGTGGGTTACCGGTTGGATGAGATTGACAACGATATCACCCGCGTCACCCCCGCCAGCTTTGAGCCGTCGCTCGATTACGTGGTGGTCAAAATCCCGCGCTGGGACTTTGCCAAATTCCCCGGCGCGGACAGCACGCTGGGTCCCCAGATGAAGGCGATTGGCGAAGTCATGGCGATTGGGCGTACCTTCCCGGAGGCGCTGCAAAAGGGGATCCGCTCGCTCGACATCGGCATCAGCGGCTTTGGCAGCCGCCTGGAAGACGCGCCGCCCGAAGCGCTGCGGATTCCAACGGCGCAGCGGCTGTTCCAGGTGGCGACGGCGCTGCGTCAGGGAATGCCCGCCGAAGACATCATTGCCATCACCCACTTTGATCCCTGGTTTGTGCGCCAGATGGTCGATATCGCTCAGGTGCAGTCTGCGCTGCTCGAAGGGCGCGTGCTGGATGACCTGACCGCCGCTGAGTTCCTCACCCTGAAGCGCTGCGGCTTCAGCGACGCGCAGATCGCGGCGGCGACCGGCGAACGGGAACTGAACGTCCGTGAACGGCGCAAGGCGCTCGGCGTTGTGCCGAGTTACTACCGCGTCGATACCTGCGCGGCGGAGTTTGAGGCGCATACACCCTATCTCTACAGCACCTACGAGCCGGACGACGAGACGCAGCGCACCGAGCGCCCGAAGGTGGTCATCCTCGGCGGCGGACCTAACCGCATCGGGCAGGGGATCGAGTTCGATTACTGCTGCGTCCATGCCTGCTTCGCGCTGCGCGATATGGGCTACGAGACGATTCTGGTCAACTGCAACCCCGAAACGGTCAGTACTGACTACGACACGGCGGATCGGCTGTACTTTGAACCGCTGACCGCCGAGGACGTGCTCAACATCATTGACAACGAGCGTCCTGACGGCGTGCTGGTGCAGTTTGGCGGGCAGACGCCGCTGAATATCGCCGGGACGCTGGCGGAAGCGGGCGCGCCGATCTGGGGCACGTCGGTTGAAACGATTGATCTCGCCGAAGACCGCGAGCGCTTCAACGCGCTGATGCGCGACCTGGATATCCAGCAGCCAGCGGGCGCAACCGTGATCAGCCGCGAGGAAGCCGTCATCGCCGCGCAGACCATCGGCTATCCGGTGCTGGTGCGCCCCAGCTACGTGCTAGGCGGGCGCGGCATGGCGATAGTCTTTGACGACGATATGCTGCTGGCGTGGTGCGATCAACATATTCAGTGGGGCGGGCATCCGGTGCTGATCGACCAGTTCCTGGACGATGCCTTTGAGATCGACGTGGACGCGCTTGGCGACGGTGAAAACGTGACCATCGGCGGCATTATGCAGCACATCGAGGAAGCGGGCGTTCACAGCGGCGATTCCGCCTGCGTGCTGCCGCCGTACAAGATCAGCTACTACCACATCGAGATCGTCCGCGAATATACCGAGCGCATCGGTAAAGCGCTGGCTGTGCGCGGCTGCTTCAATATCCAGTTCGCCATCAAGGATGACGTGGTCTATGTGCTGGAGGTCAACCCGCGTGCCAGCCGCACCGTCCCGTTCGTCAGCAAGGCGACCGGCGTGCCGCTGGCGCGGTACGCGGCGCAGATTTCGGCGGGGAAGACGCTGCCGGAGATCGGCTTTCTGGAAGAACCGCGCGTCGATGGCTTCTTTGTCAAAGAGGCGGTGCTGCCGTTCCAGAAGTTCCCCGGCGTCGATGCGCGTCTGGGTCCCGAAATGCGCTCTACCGGCGAGGTGATGGGACACGCTTCCAGCTTCGGGCACGCCTTCGCCAAAGCCGAGATGGCGGCGAATAGCCATCTGCCACAAGGCGGAACGGTCTTTATCAGCGTCAATAACTACGACAAAGGCGCGGCGTTAAAGATCGCCCGCGACCTGCACCAGCTTGGCTTTGTCCTGCTGGCGACGGCGGGAACGGCGCAGTTCTTCGAGAGCGTCGGGCTGCCGGTGAGTGTGATCAACAAGGTAAGCGAAGGTTCGCCCAACGTGGTAGATGCGATACGCGCTGGTGATATTGATCTGATCATCAACACGCCGCGCGGCGGGCAGGCACACTATGACGGCGCGCTCATACGCGGGACGGCGCATCTGTACGGCGTGCCAATTCTGACCACATTGAGCGCGGCGCAGGCGACGGTACAGGGTATCCGGGCGCTGCGCCAGAAGCCGCTGAAGGTGCGCAGCCTCCAGGTGCATCACGCGGTTGATTAGGTGATATTCTGGTAGGGGCGATGGCGAACGTCTGAACTTCATTCAGGAACGCTCGCACCGAGTCGCCCCTACAACCCCCCGGGCATCAGATCATCAATAGGCGGCATCTGCATATCGGCGGGAACGTCGATGCCGAGCAGGCGCAGCACCGTCGGCGCGATCTGCATCAGATGCAGGTCGAACAGCTCAGACCCGCCCAGGCTGCGCCCCAGATCATTGTAGATAAAGAGTCCCTGCTGCGCGTGGTTGGCGTCGTCGGGTCCGGTGTCATTCTCCAGAATGTGAATGCGCCCCCAGCCGACGGTGCCAATCGAACGCCAGCTCAGATCGCCGAAGTAAATCAGTAGATCGGGCGGGATGCCGTTGACCTGCTGGTAAATTTCCTGCGGCTGGAAGCAGCGCGTGCCAATGGGATGACCGTTCTCGTCGCCCAGCGCTTCCAGTTTGATGGTCATTTCCGCCAGCAGCGCGGCGCAGTCTTCAGGCGGCACGACGCCCTGCGGTTCACGCCCGCGCACGTTGAGGAACAGCCGCCCGTAGTAGCCGCCTTCACCCCATGCCCGCGTTTTCGACCAATCGACGTTCAGCGTATCAAAGCGCACAGCGCCCGTCGTTGTATCCGGCGGCTCGGTCAGGACGAGATAGCCCTGGCGGATCAGCCATTCGTTCAGGCAGATGCCGCCGTCCATCTTCTTCGCGCCGTGATCGGAGACGATGAAAACGTGAGTCTGTTTATCGAACCGCGAAAGCAGCGTCCCGATTTCGTCGTCCAGCAGACGGTAGTAGTCGAGGATGGCATCCTGAAACGGCGAGTCCCGCTCATAAAGACGGTGCGTGTCGTCCATATAGCGCCAGAAGCCATGTTGAATCCGGTCAAGCCCGATTTCGACCATCGCGAACAGATCGAACTCGTGCCGTTCGATCAACCGGCGGGCGACCTCGAAATGCTGGCGCGTCATCGTCTGGAGTTGTTCGCGCAGCCAGGCTTTATCGTGAGTGCGGAAACCCTTCACGTCGAAGGTGTAATCGCCCACCCAACGCTCGATCTCATGGCGCAGATCGGCGGGGTAGGTGTACTGCGCGTCCGCGCCCGGCGTCAGGAAGCAGCTCACCATATCGCCGTTGATGGGCGAAGGCGGGAATGTTCCCGGCACGCCGAGGACGGCGCAGCGTTTATCGTAGCGCGAGACGATGTCCCACAGGCGTGGTTCGCGTACCGTGTCGGCATTGGCAACTGACAGGGCATTATAGGAATAGTCGCTGCGATTGCGAAAGCCGTAGATGCCAAGCGTTCCCGGATCTTTGCCGGACATCATACATGACCATGCCGGAACGGTGATGGCAGGGGTCACGCTCGTCAGCCTGCCATACAGACCCTGCTGTCGCAGCGCCGTCAGGTTCGGCAGATGATGGGCGTAGCGCTCAAAGACCAGTTCCGGCGCGGCGCAGTCAAGACCAATGATGGCGACGCGAGGCTTGCGACGGCGGCGAAATAGCTGCATCAGCGGCGGGTCTGTTCCTGGTCGGCAAGCAGGCGGTTGAGTTCGATCTGTTCGTCTTCGTCGAGTTGACCGCGGCGCGCGTCGAGGACAGCCTCCAGTGTGACGATGTCCTCTTCACTGAGCGAGTCAACAAGGCTGCTGAGGCGGCGGTTTTCCTTACGTTTCGCCTTTTCAGTATGTTCGGCACTTGCTGCGAGATGGGTTGATAGGGCAGCATCAGGTTTTGTATTCCATATTTCCGCTGTTGCCCAGCCGCCTACGCCCAGAAGGACAGCAAGGCTCAGGAAGTTGTTCACGTCCAGATTCCCCAGGGTGGTGATCAGCACGATGGCAGTCCAGACGACCGCCGTTGCCAGTAATCTTATGATCATCAGCACTCCTCGCTGATAGCGTTCGCTATCCTGCTATACGCGCCTGACACAGGCGAAGTTTCAATTGGCATGGTAGACAATACGCCCTTCAACGACTGTGTACTGCACATTGATGGCTTCATCGACCAGCACCAGATCGGCATCCTTGCCCACTTCGAGGCTGCCTTTGCGTGCCGCCGCGCCGACGGCGCGCGCCGCGTTGTAGCTGCTTGCGCGCCAGAGTTCCTCAAGTGGGCGCCCAGTTGCCGCTAGAAAATTGGCGAGCGCCCGTTCCATAGTCAAGCAGCTTCCCGCCAGCGTGCCGTCGGGCAGGCGCACCGCGCCGTCGCGAACGATGGTCACGCGGCTGTCAATCGGGTATTCACCGTCGGGCATTCCCGCGCCCCGCACCGCGTCGGTGATGAGGATGACGCCGTCCGCCCCTTTGGCGCGATACAGGACATCCATCGCCACCGGGTGAACGTGGATATTGTCGGCGATCAGCTCGCAGGTGATTTCTGGCGATGTCAGCGCCGCGCCGAGCGCCCCCGGCTCACGATGATTTAAGCCGGTCATGGCGTTATAGGTGTGGGTGGTCTGTCGAAGCCCCAGCGCGACGGCGGCGCGGATATCGTCGTAGGTAGCGGCGGTATGGGCTGCCGAGACGGTGATACCCCGGCGGACACACTCCTGAATCAGCCAGTGGTTCTCCGGGAATTCCGGTGCCAGCGCCACCAGCCGGATGATGCCGGTGTCGAGGTATTCGAGCGCTTCATCTGGCGCGGCGCGGCGAATCAAGTTCGGGTCCTGCGCGCCGGTTCGGGTGGCATTGAGGAATGGTCCTTCCAGATGAACGCCGAGCAGGGTCGCGCCATTTGGCTGCCTGCCGATACGCGCGGCGGCGTTATGCAGGGCGGCGCGAATGCGCTCGCGGGTATCCGTCCAGGTGGTGCCGAGAAACGCGGTGCAGCCGTGGCGGGCATAAAACTGTGCCAGCGTCTCCAGCGTGTGCGGGAGCGCGTCCATCACTTCGTGTCCAGCGCCGCCGTGAACGTGAAGATCGACGAAGCCGGGCAGCAGGATTAAGCCCCGCGCGTCTATCGTCTCGGTCTGCTCGAAGGACGGCGCATCGCCTTCATTCATCCGGTCAATGCGTCCGTCGCGGCAGAGCAGCCAGCCACGCTTCCAGCGGCGCGTAGGAGTGATAATATCGGCATTGGTGATCAGCAGAGAATCGGTCATTTCGCGTGCGCCTTTCATGCACCGGGAATGGTAATGCGGCGGGAAGTGATGTGCAAGGAATGGTCTGATGATTGGCATTAAGGACAGCCGCAGCGCTCACCCGGCGGCTGTCCTGAGCGTGTCTGCTGCTGGCTAAACGTCCTTCGTCTTCAGATCGCCGGGCTGGTAGTCCTTCAGAATTGAACCGCCGATGAATTCGCGCAGCAGCGAGGTATCCGGGATGAGCGCCTGCTGCATTGGCGTCATCGGCTGCACCCAGCGCAGAAACGACAGCAGACGGTTGGCTTCGATGTACGGGCGCGTGCCGGTTTCGACCTGCAGCAGCAGTGGTTCGACCAGCGGGCGCAGCGCCGCCAGTTCGTAAGTCAGCGCCGAGTTAAACATGACGTCGGCGTTCTCCTGATACGGGAAGATGTTGCGCTTTTCGCCCCGGCGCACGCTGGGCCAGCGCACGATAGTCGCGGTGGCGTTGTGACCGCGCTGCACCGCGTCTCGTGAGATTCGGCGCAGCAGCCGCACATCGGTGGTCGAAACGCGGTTATGGGCATCGACGTTCAACTGGGTGAGCGCCGAGACATAAATACGGTAAATCTTCTCGGCGGGGATCTTGGTGACCAAAGCCGGATTCATCCCGTGAATGCCCTCGACGATCAGAATCTGATTTTCAGTGAGCTTGCCTATCGGACCCTGCACGCTCTTGCCCTCAAGGAAATCGAATTTTGGAAGCTGCACTGCCTCGCCCTGAATAAGCTGGAGCAGGTGGGTGTTAAACAGCGGCAGGTTGATCGCCTCAATCGCTTCAAAATCGAAATTGCCTTGTTCATCCTTCGGCGTCAGGTCTCGGTCAACGAAGTAGTTGTCCAGTTCCAGCGTGAACGGACGCAGTCCATAGGCGAGAAGCTGGATAGCGAGACGTTTTGAGAAGGTGGTTTTGCCCGACGACGACGGACCGGCGATCAGCACAAGCTGAAGCCCATGTTGATGATGTCCATCATAGATGGAATGGGCGATCTGGGCGATCTGCTGTTCGTGAAGCGCTTCGCTGACGAGAATCAGCTCCTGGATACGATCCTGACGGACGATCTGATTCAGGTGACCAAAATCTTCGACTCCAAGCCGGTTCAGCCAGGCTTCCGCCTGCTCAAAAACCGCGCCGATTTTGGTGGTATTGGCGATGAATTCGGCGAGGCTGTTGGGGTTATCGCGGGTGGGATACTGAAGAATGAAGCCGCTGGGCATTTTTACCAGACGGAACAGCTTCAGGTAGCCGGTGGACGGCACCATATAGCCGTAATAGTAGTCTTCGCGGCTGCGCAGCGTATAGAGCATCAGCCCGTTTTTGGTGCGCTGTTCCAGCAGGCGCACTTTATCGCCAGCGCCGCGTTTGGCAAAGATGGCGACCGCTTCCTCAAGCGTCGCGTTCCGCTTGGTAATCGGGTTATCTTCCGCCACGATTGCCCGCATGTGCTCGTACAGCCGCGCCAGTTCGTCTTCGGTGAAAGGGGCGCGGTCGGGCAGCATACAGTAGAAGCCGCCGTCTGGGACGGCGTAGCTGACGTTGACGACAGTGCCGGGCCACAGTTCTTCAACGGCGGTGACCAGCAGCAGCACCAGCGAACGGCGATAAATTCGCCCGCCGTCACTATCCGGCAGCAGCACCGGCTCAAGCGTGGCATCGCGCTGAACGGCGTGCGCCAGCTCGCGCAGCTTGGAATCGAAAACCGCCGCGATAAACGGAGTCTGGTAGGCATCAGGCTTAAGCTCGGCGTGTGCTTTGACAAACTGCTCAATCCGGGTGCCAACCGGCGCTTCCAGCACCGTGCCATCCGGGAAGGTCACGCGCACGTTGTCGCGGGGTTCGGTTATGGTTACTTTGGGTTGTAGCATGATGGGAGAATCCTGAGAAGTTCAATAGTGGGCTAACCGCTGTCTTTCGCTGCTGTCTTCATTCTACCATTGATGCTGTTATAATCGCATTGCTGTTGCCTGCACAAGGGTTGTGAACCAATGACACTGCCATATGAAAAGTACTTACAGGAAGTCCTCATCGACGAACAAACCCTGCAAGCGCGCGTCGCTGAACTGGGCGCGCAGATCTCGATCGATTACGCTGAGCATGATCGACTGCTGCTGATCTGTATCCTGAAGGGCGGCGTGATGTTTCTGACCGACCTGATGCGCCACATTATCGTTCCTCATGAGATCGACTTTCTGGCAGTCTCCAGCTACGGACGCGGCAAGCGTGCCTCTACCGGCAACGTGCGTATCGACATGGATCTGAGCGAGGTCGTCACCGGAAAACATATCCTGATTGTTGAGGACATTATCGACAGCGGTCACACGCTGCGTTTTGTGATGGACGTGATGGAAGCCCGCGGTCCTGCCAGCCTGAAGCTGTGTACGCTGCTGGACAAACCCTCACGGCGGACGACGGAGATCGCCATTGACTACATCGGTTTCCAGATTGAAGATCGGTTCGTCTTTGGCTACGGACTCGATCTGGACGAAAAGTTCCGCAATTTGCCGTTCGTCGGCGTGGTACGGCAGGAGGCGCTCACTGGTGAGTGACCTCACCCCGAAACGTATCCAGGCACCGCTGGTCTGGGACGATGTCATCCTCGACTTACAGGACTTGCTTCGGGCGCATGAACCGCCGGTCTATCTGGTGGGTGGGGCAGTGCGCGACGCTTACCTGCGCCGCCCGATGAAAGATGTCGATCTGGTGACCGGCGGCAGCGGGCTGGCGCTTGGACGGACGATTGCTAACCGGTTGGGCGGCGCGTTCTACCCGCTGGACAGCGAACGCGACGTCGGACGCGCCATACTCGATACGCCTGACGGGCGGCTGGTATTGGATGCCGCGCGGTTTCGCGGAGGGGATCTGCGGTCTGATCTGGTGGATCGTGATTTCACCATCAATGCGCTGGCGGTGGAAATGGCCGGCGATCTGGACGTAGTTCTGGACGTGGTGGGCGGCGTTGATGACCTGGCGAACAAGATCCTGCGGCGGTGCAGCCCACAGTCGCTCGCCAACGATCCAGTGCGGGCGCTGCGGGCGGTGCGGCAGAGCGTTCAGTTTGGTTTTCGCATTGAAGCTGCGACTCTAGCCGACGTGCGCGGCGTCGGCGCGCGCCTGCTGGACGTGTCGATTGAGCGCGTGCGCGACGAGTACTTCAAGCTGCTGGCGCTGCCGAGGGCGGCGCTGGCGCTGCGGGTGCTGGCAAGTATCGGGCTGCTGCACGTGCTGCTGCCTGAACTGGACAGCCTGCCGCCGGAACAGTGGCAGCAGATGCTGGCGGCAGTCGAACGCTGGTCGGACATTTACCTGACCATCAGCCCGCAGCGCACCGACGAAACCGCCGCCCAGTTCAGCCTCGGCACAATGGTTGTGGCGCTGGATCGCTTTCGAGGCAGCCTTCAGGCGCACACGGGCGCGGTCTGGGCAGATGAACGCCAGCACCGGGCGCTGATGACGCTGGCGCTGCTGCTGTCTCCGTTTGGCGCGGAAACCGCCGAGGCGTATGCCGTTCGCCTGCATCTGAGCAACGATGAGCGCGCGCGGCTGGCGACGGTGGCGCGCAGCCTTGACAGCTTTGGGGCGCTGGGCGATCTCAACCCGACCGCGATTTACCGCTTCTGGAAGCGCACGCGAGCAGCGGGCGTGGACGTAATCCTGCTGGGGCTGGCGAAGTATCTGGGTGAAGCTGGCGTCCGTTTGAATCAGACTGAATGGCTGAAACAGGTGGAGCGCGCTCAAATCCTGCTGGACGCCTATTTTGACCAGCGAGAGCAGCTTGTCGATCCGCCGACACTGGTCAACGGCAGCGATCTCATGCGCGCCTTAGGCATCTCCGCAGGGCGGCACGTGGGCGACCTGCTTGAGCAGATCCGCGAGGCGCAGGTCAACGGACTCGTCACGACAGCCGGTGATGCCCTCGACTTCGCTCGGCTGCACGTCAACGATCACCCATCGAAATTGTGATGTTGTTATGCGTTTTTTAGCCCTCATCCCCATTGCGAACTTCGTTCGCACCCCTTCTCCTACATTCTTCGAATGCTGCATCCTTTGGATGCCTGGAGAAGGGTACAACCTGAGTCTTTGTCTGTAAGTCCCTCTCCATGAGGGAGAGGGCGGCAATCTACGATTGCTCAGGGTGAGGGCGTTTTAAGCGAGAACAAGCGTATAGCACACCCTAGCTGCGGACGGCGCTAAGCTCCTGCAGGCGCAGGCGCGCATCTTCTTCGGGAACCTCAAAATGGACGCTGAGAAGCTGCGGCGTTCGCGCGGTGGGCGTAAGCTGCATGACCATATTCTCAGGCATCACCAGCATCCGCGCGAAGCGGTAAAGTTTGCCCTCTTCGCGTTCAATGCCTCTGAGCTGGCGCGTATCCCCCCAGGGGCAGTTGACGACGTGCCGCGCCAGCAGCCGCGCCAGCGACATGCGCGGCGAATAGCTCTCGTTTACGTTCAGGAAACTGCTGGAGAGCTGGCTGATATCCAGGTCTTCCCACATATCGGGACAGGGGTGCTGGAGCATGCTTTCAATGGGGATCGGCGGCGCGGTGATATTGAACGCATCTATGAGTTCCTGTGTGACCACTTCGAGGCGCACATAATCCACCACTACGATTTACTCCTCTGCAACGGATGCGCTATTTTCAAAGAACCAGAGCAACGTCTTACCGTAACGGCGTTCATCCAACAGGCTGAGATGTTTGAAGGATACGCTTTCCTGTTCGGACGGGTCAAGCTGTACGATGACCCGGGTATCTTCGGAGAGCCAAACGGGATTTTCATCCAGAGCTTGCAGCGTTTTTAGCCAGAGTCCCTTGTACTGCGGCGGCGCTGCGTAGATGTAGTGATATATGCGGTCGGGGGGCTGCCGCAGCAGGGCAAAGGCATCCATCCGCCGGACAACGGCGTTTTCACCCAACCGCGTCAGAGTCAGATTCTCCTGAATTGTCCTGACAGCCGCGCGATCAAGATCGAGCAGCAGGGCGTAAGCCGCCCCCCGGCTCAGGGCTTCGATGCCTACGCTGCCAGTCCCCGCGAACAGATCGAGAAAGTTGGCGTCATAGATGCGAGTGCCGATAATGCTGAACAGCGCCTCTTTGACGCGATCCATAATCGGACGGGTCGAATCGCCCGGCACCAGTTTCAGCCGCCTGCCTCGCGCGGTTCCAGCAATCACACGGATACTCAAATTCGTCAGGCGCTTTCTACAGCTTCGCGGGCGGCGCGGATATTCGAAAGGGGAGTCGTCACCATGGTGACGCAGCCGGTTGCCAGGATGAAGCGGCGGCAGTTGGTGCGCTGCATGGCGGCGCGGGCGGCTTCCCGGACGGTGCCTGGCGTGCCCAGGTGCAGATGATCCGACTGTGACAGACCGCCGACGACCACGCCGTCAAACAGAGTCTTGCCCTGCGCGAGGTCGGGTTCGGTATTGGCGTCGTGCCAGTTGATGCCCTGCACGTTTAATTCGCTGGCAAACTTGAACATCGGTAGATCGCCGTGTAAGTGGGCAATGTTGAGCCACCATCTGGTCGGCAGGGTATCCAGAATCTTGCGGTCGTAAGGCAGCCCAAAGGTGCGATACTCCTCTTCGGGCAGCACCCCGTAGCTGGCATGTTGAATAGCGTAGAAGATGCCCGCAATCGGAAGCCGCTTGAGCGATTCGATGAACCGCAGCGTGCTTTCGGTGAGCACGTTCAAGCCCGTATGAACGCGATCCGGATAGGTTCTCATCTGGCGGATCAGTTCCGCCTGACCAGCAAGGTTTTTCGCCTGCGCCAGCGGGCTGAAGATGGTTTGAATGACCGGCACTGCTTCGCCGAGCGCATCGGTTACCAGCTTCAGACACTCCTGCTGCCGTCCCAGCGAGCCGCGCGTGGGATCGAGCGCACGCAAGGTCGTCCAATCAAGCGAGCGCAGAATCGGACGCCGGGTGTAGGCGCGAGTGCCTTCCATCGAGCCTTTCCATTCATCCTGCGCGCCGTAATCCACCAGGCAGTAACTGCTGGCTGGCGTCACTTTGACGAAGTCCCAGTCGTATGCCTGCTGAAATTCGACGGTTGACCGCGCCAGGTCGGCGGCGCGCTGATCGTCACCGGGCCAATGCCGCCACAATGCGACCGGCGGACGGTCGGTTTGCCCACCGGCGATAGTCTGTTCCAGGCGCTCACGCTTATTCATAGCTGCGGGTCAGGCACCCATTTCCTCAAGACGCTGATGGACAAAACGCTGCATCATTTCGTAACGATCCATGCCCGGGTTTTCGTCAAGTCCCTGGCGAACCTTGGTCAGGCAGCGCTCAAATGACTGCTTGGCGGCATCTCGCTGGTGTGACGCGCGCTGCGCCAGCGCCAGCCCATACAGCGCGTCGATCTGATCGGGCGTTTCCCGGAGGATCTTGTCGAACTCCTCTATGGCGGCGTCGTTGCGCTGTTCCCGAAGCAGTGTCCATGCCCGCCCAAGTTCGGCGGCGTATTCGTTGTGTGCCATCGGTGTCTATTCCTGCTGTATCTAAAGGTGCCTAGATTGTAGTCGCAGCGACCAAAAATACAAGCGACGGCTGTCTAACGTAATACTGTCAGGTCGGTAATTAATGCCAGCGTCTGCCCGATATATTCGCCCTCCTGATCGAAGAAATTCAGGCGGTTCTGGGGAGCGCAGGAGATAGTGCAGTCGAATACTTCCAGCGACAGCGTGTAACCGCCCGGCGCGGCGGCTTCAGGCAGCGTCAGCCGGTAGCGGTCGGTCACATAGCGATTGGTCAGCCAGCGCTGGGTTGGATAATGCCCCGGATGGCGCAGGTCGCTGAGTGGCAGCCGTTCGTCGCTGGTCAGGTCTTGCAGGTGAATCTGTGTCCGGTAATTGGCGGGCAGAAAACGCAGCGCGCGCCAGTACACCGTCAGCGCAGCGGTGCCGCCAGCCGCAACCTGCCGGTTTTCCAGCCGGTACGCCAGCGCCTCCAAGCCAACTTCGGTGCGCGCGCGCAGGGGTGTGCTGCCGTCCAGTGCGTAACCCGGCGGCGCTGTCAGGCTGGATGGCGCGGCGGCGTTCAGCAGCAGCATGAAGCCGCCGCCGATGGCGACGATAATTGCGGTGAAACGCGCCTGTGGCAGCGTCAGCAGTGTCAGTTCGACGAACTGCTCCTGCGGCTGGGCGAACCGGCGCAGGGCAGCCACGATCAGCAGCGCCAGCGCGCCAAAACTCACAATCCAGGCGACGGTGCGAATGGGCGTCGTTCCGAGGAAAACCGTCAGGGTCGCCGAGTTTGCCGACGGAATATCGACTGTGAACAGCCCGGTGGCGCTGTCAGGCTCGATGGTGAGGGGCGCATTGTTGAGCGATGCCGCCCATCCCGGAAAATAGGCGGTCAGGATGCGCAGGCTGGCAGACGCCGACGAATCGATCTGGAACTGATCGCTGTGAGTCGTATGTCCGAGGACGCCAATCTGCGCCTGGGTGCTGACGCCGATCTTCTGGATGTCGTTGGACGTGTAGCTGTTGACCAGCGTCTGATTGGGCTGAAGGGCAGGGGCAAGCGTTGATGGCGCTGCCGAACCGGCGGGCAGGACGGCGATCCCGTAGCCAAGCTGCTCGTACTGCACCTGCGCCAGCGCATCCACCGCCCCGAAATCGCCTGACCCGCGCGGCGCTGTCCATGCCGTGATCGACAGCCCAAGCGCGGCGGCTAAGCAGAGTGAATACAGCAGCGGCGTGCCGGGCAGACGCCACTTCAGTACCGAGGTGCAGGCGATGGACAGGCACAGCACGACCGGACCTATCAGCCAGCTTTCCCCCGGCAGCAGCAGCACCCCGCCGCCGATGAACGCCACCGCAGCGCCAAAGAACAGGCGTTGAAAGCCTGTCTCCGCGGGCTGTCGCAGCCACGGGATGATGCTGGCTGCCGTGAAGACGATCAGCGGCAGCCCCAGCGTAAGCTGCGGCGTGTGGACAAGTTCATCAGGATCGACCGGGCGGAAGGGCGTGAGCAGTTCGCCCACTGACAGGGACAGGAATTCGGCTTCTCCAGCGCGGTGCCAGGTCACCCCGCTCTGCTCGCCCAGCGCTGGCAGCCAGAAACAGGCAGACAGCCCAACTGCCAGCAGCGACGCGATTGCCAGCCAATGCAGCCTTGTCGCGCGGTTCACGGCGAAACGGTGCCACAGTCCGTAGGCAGCGGCGATGATAAAACCGGCGAGTCCGTACTGCAGGTGGGTCAGCAGCAAGCCCGCGCCGCACAGAGTCGCCAGCAGAAAATCGGTGCCGCGTCGGTTGACGATCAAACGGTCAACAGTCCACAGCAGCGACGGCAGCAGCGCCAGACTCATGATGGCGGGCAAATCGCCCAGAATGTGCGGCGCGACCATGACCAGCCAGGGGCTGAATACGTAGAGGGCGCTTGCCAGGACACCCGAAGCCGCGTCACTGCGCCGCAGGACAAAGGCGTACATTGCCGAACCGGCGAGCATCATCGACGCGGCGTACACCACCCGCACCGCCGAAACTGCATCGCCGGTGAAGAAAAACTGGATGAGTGCCGGAACATAGGCAGGACCCGGCGCGTAAAAACTGGGGATCGGCGCGCCGTAGCCGCCAAAAACGTTCGGTGACCAGCGCGGATAGAGGAAGCCTTCGCTGATGGCTTGCGCATAGTCACTGGCGCGAAAGACGTAATTTTCGCTGGCGTTGGTGCGTGGCAAGCCCGGCTGAATCAGGAAGGGCAGGGCGGCAATCAGACTCAGAACAATCACAAAGACAACGCCCCAGTCAACGCCGCGCTGGGCGCGCCGCATCCACAAAGGCAGGTCATGAGCCGGAATCTCAGTGGTCATCATCCCTCAATTGTAGCCCGTCGTGGCGCGACGCGCCTCTGGCAAAAATGCCCAGACACTGCTATCCTTGCCCCGTAAACCGAAGTGGTAGTTTATGAACCAAACTCGCCCGGCAACCCCTGCTGACATTCCGGTACTGATCGAATTCTGGCATGAGCGCGCTCTTTTGCAGCAGGCGCGTCTGGCGGATGACGCGCGCGAGCGCTGGACGCGGGCGGCGCTGGGATGGCTGGAGAACCCGGATGTGACCCTGTTGGTCGGGCTGAACGATCAGCAGCAGGTGGTCGGCTATATTGTGGGGCAGGTTCAGCCAGCGCCGCCGGGCACCCTTCCCGAATGGCAGGGGGTGATCAGCGAGATCAGCATTGATGCTCATCACTATCATCAGGGAGTGGGGCGGCGGCTGGTGGACGCGGCGCGCGACTGGTTTCGCAGCCGCGACATCGAGCATTTTATCGTACACGTATCCCAGCGCTCGGCGGTTGAACAGGCATTCTGGCGTGGGCTGGGCGCAGTCAAATGGATGGAGATTCTGTGGCTCAAATAACCGTTCGCCCTGCCAGACCGAATGATATTGACGCTATCGCGCGGCTCTGGCAGGCGCTGGTGGAATTTCATTGCGCTCTTGACGCTGACCTTCCGCCGCCGACAGCCCAGGGCGCGAATAGTTACGCCCGCAGACTGATGGATCATCTGGATGACCCGATGGCAAAAGTGCTGGTCGCGGTTCTGGATGGTCAGGTCATCGGCTATGTGCTGGGTGTGGTGGTAGACTTAGCGCCAGAATTGTTCGCGCAGGAGCCGAGCGGCTTCCTCGCCGATATCTACGTCGATACCGGGCATCGCCGCGCTGGTGCTGGCAGGGCGTTGGTGATGGGCTTGACAGACTGGTTTCGGCAGCGAAACCTGCGCTTTTTCGAGTGGCATGCAGCGGCGCGAAATCCAGACGGCATCGCCTTCTGGCAGGCGCTGGGCGGGCGCGACGTGATGGTTCGGATGCGCGCGGACCTGACATCGACGAATGACAATCCAGTCAATGGCGACAGCCAGAAGGATGCCTAGACATTATGCCTGAGCTTCTCTATCAGACAGACAGCTACCTTAAGGAGTTTTCGGCGGTAGTCTCCGCACTCAACGACGAAATGCGCGGCGTCTGGCTCGATAGAACCGCCTTTTACCCCGGGGGTGGTGGGCAGCCAAACGACGAAGGAATGCTGGTCGTCAGCGGCAAGCACTACCACGTGAGCAAGGTTGAGCGCGGCAACGTCCACATCATTCAGGAGGACATCCTGCCAGCGGTTGGGGCGGAAGTGACGGGCGTCCTCAATTGGGAACGCCGCTACCAACTGATGCGGACGCACACCGCCATGCACATTCTGTGCGGTGTCGTCTGGCGCGATTACGGTGCCAGCGTGACCGGTGGCAACATGGAACCGCTGAAGGGGCGCATGGATTTTGAATTCGAGCGTCTGCAGAAAGACCTGGTCGGCGAGATCGAAACCAAAATTAACGCCGAGGTCGCCGCCGCCCGCGATATTCGAGTGCGGATTCTTCCTCGCGAAGAAGCATTTCAAATTCCCGATCTGATTCGCACCAAAATCAATCTGCTGCCGGACGGGATAGAGGAAGTTCGGACGGTGGAAATCGTCGGACTCGATCTTCAGGCAGACGGCGGTACTCACGTGGCAAACACCCGTGAAGTGGGTACCATTCGCGTCACCGATTACAAGAGCAAGGGCGGTATTAACAAGCGTATCTACATCGAGCTTGACTAAGCCATGATTGACCGATTCCGTCTGTTTATGGGTCCCGCGCGCCTGCGCTCTCTGTTTCTGTTGATCGCCCTTACCGGGCTGGTTAGCCTTGTCCTCAACGTCGTCATCGACGAGTACGACTGGGTGCGCCCGGTACAAACACTGCTGGCGCTGGTCGCCATTGTCGGATCGCTGATCATCGTGGGCGGGCGCATGGAAGCTGAAGACCGCGCCCGCTGGGCGGCGATCATCCTGCCGGCGGTTGGCGCGGTGCTTCTAGGGCTGTTGGTTGTGCCCAATCTGCTGCTGCCGCTGTCGGGCGCGGCGGCGGGCTGGATCATCGCCGGATTGTTTCTGTTTCGCTCGCGCAGCCCAATGGAATACCAGAAAGCCATTCGCTACCTGCGGAAGAACGAATACGAGGACGCGGTCAGGGTGATGGATGGGCTGATCAAATCTGAGCCGGACGACGCTAACCATTACCGTTTTCGCGCTGAATTACTGCGCCTGTGGGGTAAGCTGGATCGCGCTCGCCGTGACTACAGCCGGATTATCGAGCTTGAGCCGGACTCGGCGGTTGCCTACAACGGGCTGGCGGAAGTTTCGCTCCAGTCTGGTGATTACGAGCGCGCGCTGGAAGCTGCCTTTAAGGCGGCGGAACTCGCGCCTGAGGAATGGGTCACGCTCTATAATCTGGGCATGATCGAAGACCGGCTCGAACACTCTGCCGAGGCGATCACCCATCTGGAAAAGGCGCTGTCGCTGACGGTGCCGGACGTGCGTCACCGCCTGCTAATCCATCTGTATCTGGCGCGCGCCTATGCGCGCAGCGGCAATTTGACCAGCGCTGAAGAACAGCTGAAATCGATGAAGAAGCATCACAGCGGGCTGGAAGAGTGGCAGAAGATCCTCGAAAACGACCAGGCGACGACGCTTCGCGCGGTGCTGGGGGCAGACGTTCAGACGGCGCAGGATCTGGTCGATGGCAAGCTGGCGCTTGACGCGATAGCGGGGCTGTAACCATGCGCCGCCCGATGCTGATTGCCGTTTATCTCACGTTTGTGCTGGCATTTATCGGGCTGGTGATCTTCATCGGCGGCATCGTGGTTGAGTTTTTCACCGAACGCCAGCCGGGTGCCGATATTTCCGCGCCGATCATCGTCGCCTTAAGCGGCTTGTGCCTGTCGGCGCTGATGTTTCTGTTCTGGTTCACGCTGATCGGCTACATGCTGGCGCGTCAGACACGGGCGCTTGGCTCAGGCTATGGCGACGCCTATCGCCTGATCGAGGAATTCAAGTTCAAAGACGCAATTCCACTGCTGGAACGCTCGATTCGTGAAGGCAAGGAAACCGCCGAAGTGCTGATGCTGCTGACCAGCGCCTACGCCTATACCGGACAGCTTGCCAAGGCGCAGGCGACTGCCGACCGCGCCGTCCAGCTTTATCCCGACGACGCCGATTCCTATGTCACCCTCGCCAACGGCTACCGGCTGCAGGCAGCTTATGATGAAGCTGCCCGGGCGCTGCTGCAAGCTACGGTGCTGTCGCCCAACCAGCCGGTGCTGTGGGCAGAACTCGGCTTTGCGCAGCGCTTCGCGGGCGATGAACAAGCCGCCGTTGCCTCGTTTGAACAGGCGGCGCAGCACGCCATGCTCGCGCCTTACGGCGTGCGCGTGTTCTACCACCTCGCTAACGCTTACCAGGCTGCCGGAGAGACGAAACAGGCGGTTCAGGCGGCATCGAAAATGATGAGCGCCCGCGATGGACTGTCTACCTGGAAATCTGGTCTGCGGGCGCTGGAAGGAACGGCATATGGACAGGCGCTGCGCTATGAGATCGCGGCGATTGAACAAGCGATAGCCGATGCCGATGCCGGAAATCTGGGATGATCTGGCTGATACGACGCATACGGCGTGACTTCATGATGTGGGAACGTCCGGCGCAGCTTTCGCTCATCATCGGTCTGCTGCTGCTGGTGCTGGCGCTGGGGGCTGCCTTCCTGGGTCCCGAAGATATACGTCTGCCAGCCCTGATCGGTGCTGGCGGCTTCATCCTGATCACTCAAATCACGGTGCTGTGGGCAAATCGCGGCATGGTGACCCCATTCACGCAGGCACAGCGCCACTATCTTGCCGGGGAATTTGAAGCCGCCAGAACCCTGCTTGAAGATCTGCGGACGGCGGGCAAGGCGGACGCCCGGACGCTGACTCTGCTGGGAAACACCTATCGCCAGCTTGGAAATCTACGCGACAGCCGCGCCGTGTTGTATGAAGCTCTAAACAAAGCGCCAAATCACCATTATCCGATGTATGGATTCGGGCGTACACTGCTTTCAGAGGGAAATTACATTGAAGCCGCCGAGTATTTCGAACGTTCGCTGGCGGCAGGCGCTCCAGTCCCTGTTCGTATTGATTTCGCGGAGGCGCTGTATCGCGCGGGTGACCGCCAGGGCGCGCTGGCTGCCCTGCAATCCGACGAAGCAGCACTGCGCTCGCAGGAGCCATATCGGCAGCTTATGGCGCAGTACCTTTTGTACCGTCTGGGAGCCGTCGAAACGCTCGATCCGGAACTCATCCGGTTGGGGCTGCCGTACTGGCAGGCGGCGGCTGAACGATTTGCCCATTCCCGATATGGCACCGAACTGACGCAGGACATACAACACATGCGGGAGAGAGCTGAATGACGAAACGTGGTGGGTTATCAATCGTTCGCCTGGGGTTACTCGCAGGGCTGGTGGGTCTGATTCTGGTTCTGTTAGGGGTGGCTGCCTTCCTCAGCGATCAGGCGTCACGCCGGGGTCCGCTGGAAATCCCGCCGTATCCCAATGCTTCCGCCTGGGGACAGGGCGTTAACAGCTCCACGCAGCGCGAGCTGTTCTACACGGTGGCGGATGCCACGCCGGAACAGGTTGTTCGTTATTATGAGCAGCTGCTTCAGCAGCGCACCGGTGATATGCAGGAACACTGCATCCGCACGCCGGCAACGGGAAATGCGCCGACTTCACCGAACGTTCCGGCATTCATTCCCTACCAGTTCACCTGTCTGTTTGATAATTCCGGTTTCCGCGCCACGCAGTATACGCGCGTGCTGATCTATCCCGGCTCGTTCAACGAAAACCAGTATCTGAACTCGGAGGGGCAGACGGTCATCCTGTACGAGCAGCGTTGGCAGTCGTAACACCTGAGGAACAGCCCAGACCCGCGCCCGGCTGCTCGCCACCTATGATTATCCTGACCGCCGTCCTCATCGCGCTGGCGGGTTTTATTGCCGTACAGGTGCTGGGCGTCCTGTACGGTATTGTGCTGCCGCCGCTGCCGCCGGTGCCGGAGAGCATTCGCGAAATCAGCCACGAAAGCGAGGCTCATGGGGTTGATCGGTGGGAGTACAGCGCGCCGGGCGATGCCTGCGCGGTGGTATCATTCTACGAGACGAACGGCGGTTCCTGTCAGATGGCAGCCAGCCAGTGTGGGCATGAAGGCAGCGATCAGGTGGAGTACCCCGCCGATGCGGTCTGTTCGGGTCAGGTTCCGTTTTCAATCTTCAACATGCGCTGGTCGGTGACGATTTTCCCGGATACGGCGGTTTCGTCGCTGCTGGATGTGCGCCGCGAGGTCTACTGGATCGGTACGGGTCCTGCCGCCGCGCCGCAATTCGATCTGGGTCAGCTTTCCCCTAGCTCAAATGCCACGACTGCGCCATAATAGTCATTCAGATCATTAACTTAGCCAGCGATAGCAAGGAGGTGTCACCGTGGTCGTGAGGACGCTCACACTACGGCGGATTGCCAACTCCATGGACAGGCGCTGAAACATTTCAATCATTCCCCGATAGAACTAGACATGGAGTCCGTCATGTTCAAGGCAGTCAATCCGAGAGTCGATATCCAGAAGCTCGAAAAGGAGCAGTTGGATTTCTGGCGTGTAAACCGCATCTTCGAGCGCTCGATGGAAGAGCGTGAGGGGAACACGCCGTATGTCACCTATGAAGGTCCCCCAACTGTCAATGGACAGCCTGGCGTCCATCACGTGCTGGCGCGCGCCTTCAAGGATATTTTCCCGCGTTATAAGACGATGCAGGGCTTCTACGCGCTGCGCAAGGGCGGCTGGGACACGCATGGTCTGCCAGTCGAAATCGCCATCGAGAAGGAACTTGGCTTCACGCAGAAGCATCAGATTGAGGAATACGGCATCGCCGCTTTCAACGAGAAGTGCCGTTCCAGCGTGATGCGCAACATCTCGTCATGGGAGAAGTTCACCGAGCGCATTGCCTACTGGACTGATCTCGACAACGCCTACGTCACCTTCACCGATGACTACATCGAAAGCGTCTGGTGGATTCTCCGGCAGTTGTGGGATAAGGATCTGCTCTACAAAGGGCTGAAGGTCGTTCCGTACTGCCCGCGCTGCGGCACGCCGCTGAGCAGCCACGAAGTGGCGTTGGGCTATAAGGACGTGCGCGATCCGAGCGTGTTTGTGCGCTTCCCGCTGCGCGACAAGCCGGGCGTCTATTTCCTCGTCTGGACGACAACGCCCTGGACTCTGCCCGCCAACGTAGCGCTGGCGGTTGGCGAAAACATCGACTATGTGCAGGTCGAAGGGACGCTCGAAGAGGGCGAGGGGACGGAACAGCTTATTCTGGCGGCGTCGCTGCTGGAGAAGGTGCTGACACATCCTGAGAACTATAAGGTCGTCAAGCGCTTCAAGGGCAAGGATTTGCTCGGACAGCACTACAGCCCGCTGTATACCTTCCTGCCCGTCGAGGGCGACTATGCCTACGTTGTCGCAGGCGATTTTGTCAGCACCGACGACGGTACCGGTATCGTCCATATCGCGCCCGCCTTTGGCGTGGATGACATGGAAACCAGCCGCAAATATAAGCTTCCGGTGCTGCAAACGGTGGCGTCGGATGGCACCTTCATCGACGCCGTCACCGAGTTTCGCGGTATGTGGGTCAAGAGTGCCGATCCCGAAATCACCCGCGACCTGCGCAAGCGCGGGCTGCTGTACAAATCTACGACGGTTGAACATACCTATCCGTTCTGCTGGCGCTGTGGCACGCCGCTGCTGTATTTTGCCCGTGATAGCTGGTTTATCCGTACCACCGCCTTCCGCGATAAGATGATCGCCGCTAACCAGCAGATCAACTGGGTGCCGGAGCACATCCGCGATGGGCGTTTTGGCAACTGGCTGACCGAACTCAAGGACTGGGCGCTGGGACGCGAACGCTACTGGGGAACGACGCTGCCGATCTGGGTCGATGACGAAACCGGCGAAATGCTGTGCGTGGGCAGCGTGGCGGAACTGAGCCAGCTTGCCGGGCGCGATCTGTCGGATCTCGACCTGCACCGCCCGTATGTGGACGAGATCACCTTCCCGAACCCGAAGGGTACCGGCGGGACTATGCGCCGCGTGCCGGAAGTGATCGACGTGTGGTTTGACAGCGGCTCGATGCCGCTGGCACAGTGGGGCTACCCGGCGCACAACCAGGAGATGTTTAAAACCCAGTATCCTGCCGAATACATCTGCGAGGCGGTCGATCAGACGCGCGGATGGTTCTACACGCTCCACGCCATCAGCACGATGCTGTTTGAACAGCCGTCCTACCTCAACGTCATCTGCCTTGGGTTGATCCTCGACGAAAAGGGCGAGAAGATGTCCAAGAGCAAAGGCAACGTGGTTGATCCCTGGGATGTGCTGAATACTCATGGGGCGGACGCTTTCCGCTGGTATCTGTTCACGTCGGGTCCCTCTGGCGAGCCGCGCCGCTTCTCGAAAGATCTGGTCGGCAAGGTGGTCGCCAACTTCTGGCTGACCCTGTGGAACACCTACAGCTTCTTTGTCACCTATGCCAGCATTGATGGCTGGTCGCCGGGCAGCCCGCCGCCGCCGCTGGAACAGCGCGATCCCCTGGATCGCTATATTCTGGCAGAACTGCATGAAATGGTGCGCGACGTGACTATCGCCTATGACGAATACGATGTGCCCGGCGCGACCCGTCCGATTCAGGAATTTGTCGAGACGTTGAGCAACTGGTACGTGCGCCTGAGCCGCCGCCGCTTCTGGAAAAGCGAAAGCGACACCGACAAGCTGAGCGCCTACGCGACGCTGTACGAATGTCTGGTGACGGTATCCAAACTGATCGCGCCAGCCATGCCGTTCCTCGCCGATGCCATGTATCGCAACCTCGTCGGGAATGTGGACAGCAAAGCGCCGAGCAGCGTGCATCTGGCGGCTTGGCCCACGCCCAACGAAGCGTGGATCGATCAGACGATGATCGACGAAATGCGCCTGGTGCAGCGGCTCGTCAGCCTGGGGCGTTCGGCGCGGGAAAGCGTCAATATCGGCGTGCGCCAGCCGCTGGCGACCGCGCAGTTTGCCACTCGCAGCGCGGCAGAGGTGGAAATCGTCCGCCGTTTAAGCGGCATGATCGCCACCGAATTGAACGTCAAGCAGGTGCAGGTCATCGAGAATGCCGCCGACGTGGTGGAATACAAGCTGAACCCGCTGCCGAGCTTGTTGGGCAGAAAGTTCGGCAAGGACTTCCCACGGGTGCAGAAGGCGCTGCGCGAGGGCGCGGCGGGCGACGTGCTGCGCTGGTCGGAAACGCTCCTGCACGGCGAGAACATCACCCTCGAACTGGATGGGCAGTCGTTTGAGATGACGCCGGAAGAAGTCGAAGTGCGCCGCAGCGCCGCCGAAGGGTTCGCGCTGGCTGAGGACAACGGCTACATCGCGGCGCTCGATACCCGGCTAAACGACGATCTGATCATGGAAGGGCTGGCGCGTGAAGTCGTGCGCCGCGTTCAGACCATGCGCAAGGATGCCGATTTTGACATCAGTGATACCATTGCCCTGACCTACACGGCGAGCGACCGGCTGGCGCAGGCGATTGATCGCTTCAGCGAATATATCCGCGCTGAGACGCTGGCGCAGCAGGTTGAGAACAGCGAACCGAGCAACGGCTTCCACCGCGCATACTTCGGACCCGACCCGGACGGCGATCTTAAAAAGGATACCTCCATCGATGGTGAAACGCTGACACTGGGCGTCAAACGGCTGTAGCTTGTAGATAATCGCTAAGTTCTGGAGCAGGGCAGACGGACAGGGTTCGGTCTGCCCTGCTTTTTTGTGGACATTCTTTGTAACAAGTTACTAAAAAGCCAAAGCAGGCTTTGTCGAAATCGCTATACTACTTCTTCAGGAGCGTTCTATACAATTTGTATCGACTTCACAAGTGACGACTGTTCAAACCTATGCTTGAGAATCAAAGCGCTACCGTACAGGCTTTACTCCAGTTCGCGCTGCCGCTGGGGACAACGCTGGTGACCGGCTCGCCTGAAAAAGCAGTCACCTATGCCGTGACGGTGCGCGCCCAGCCGCCCGCTTTCCCCGATCTCTATGGCGGCGAGCTGGCGCTGATTTCGATGGGCGTGCTGCGCAGCTTTGACAGCCGGATCACCCTCTCGGAAGTCATCCGCGATCTGGCGCAGGCTGGCGTCACTGCGGTGGCGGTGGATGACGAGGTGCCGAACTCGGCGCTG
The DNA here is from genome assembly GCA_030834905.1 of Aggregatilineales bacterium. Classification (GTDB taxonomy): domain Bacteria; phylum Chloroflexota; class Anaerolineae; order Aggregatilineales; family Phototrophicaceae; genus Flexifilum. The sequence goes on from JAUQWZ010000024.1 coordinate 60,484, forward strand.
ACAGCCGCTGCCGACTGCGACATAGCGCTGCTGGCGCTCCCCGACGACAGCAACCTGCCGCGGGTCGAACGCGCCGTGAACACGCTGATCATCAATCAGCGGGCGCAGATGACGCAGCGCGCCATCGAAATCCAGCGCCAGCTTACCCGCCTTGCCGCCGAGAACCGCGATTTCAACAGCCTGCTGCAAATCATCGCCCGTTCGACGGCAAAGCCAGTGGTCGTTCACGACGATGTCGGCGTCCTGATGGCGCAGGTCTATCCTAACGTTGCCCGCCGCCCATCGTCCACGCCCATAGGCGCGGGACGGTCGCTGGTGCAGGGGCTGCCGTATGGTGCTTTTCAGAACTGGCTCAGCCGGGAAGCGCCAACCACCGAAGGCGCAATCGTCCCCAGTCCATTGGGTTACACGACGGTGCTGAAGGTAGAGAAGCGGGTAGCCGGTTATCTATCGGTGGTCGATACTCACAACTCGCTGGAGGAATTTGACCGGCAGGTGCTGCTGTATGGCGCTGACGTATGCGCCATTGAACTGGCGAAAAGCCGGGCGATTGCCTTCGCGGTTGAGCAGGCGCGCGGCGACTGGGTGCAGATGTGGCTCAGCGGCACGCCTGCCGATGACGATCTGATGACTACGCGGGCGCAGCAGGCAGGCTTCGAGCCGGAATCGATGTATATGGTGACGGTGTTTCGCGCCACGACCGACACCGGCACCAGCCTGCCGCTGGAATCGCTGATTCCACTGGTGCGCGACGACATCACCCGGCGGCAGATCACCGGCGCGGTGGGGCAGTATGTGGACGTTATCGTGGTGCTGTACCCGCTGGAGAACGCCGGGCAGGCACCGCGCGTGCGCCGGATGGTGGACGAAGTGCGCGGGCAGCTTGCGACGCGCACGCCGAGCGGGCTGGTGGCGGCGGGTATCAGCCGCCCGGCTTCCGGCTTGTCGAGGCTGCGCGAGGCTTACCGCGAAGCCAAGGATTCGGTGAGTATTGCCAACGAGCTTGGCGACCGCGAGCAGACGACCTTTTACGGCGACCTGAAGCTGTTTCAACTGCTGCTGGCGCTGAAGGAACGCAATCTCGATCATCTGCGGCGGTTTTATCTGGAAACACTGGGTCCGCTGGTCGAGCATGACGCGCGAAAGCAGGGCGACCTGATCCGCACGCTCAACGGCTTCTTCGAGGCGAACGGCAACCTGGCGAAGGCAGCGACCGATCTCGACGTGCATCGCAACACGCTGGTCTACCGTCTGGAGCGTATCAGCGAGCTTACCGGGCTGAACCTGGACGACGCCGATAACCGTCTGATTCTTCACCTCGCCTTAAAGATTCAGCGTGTTTTAGCGACCGTTCCGGGTGGCTAATTGTGCGTTTTTTATGAAAATGTAACAAGCTTCCCTCAACTCCCTAGCGCTACGTGAAAAGATTGTGGTACAATGCGAATCACGTGCAGCACAAACTTTCGTATACCTCTAGCACAGAAGGGGACTTTCAAAATGGGCGTTGAATTTTATGATGTCAAGACCCGCAAGAAGGTCAGTATCGACGATAAGAACGTGCAGAAGACGACCTTCAACACCAAGAACGGTCAGACCCGATACGGTCTTCGTGGCAAGACTTCCGACGGTCGTATGCTGACCAAGTTCGTCAGCAAGGGCGACTGGGACAGCCTGAAGTACCCCGTAGAGAAGAAATAAGCCCGGCAGTGACGCAAAAGCCCGCGACGCTCGCTCGCGGGCTTTTCTTCGAGATCGACTGAATGGAAGGCTGCACGTTAGAGGAAGATAATGATGAAGCACAGTTTGCGCTGTGCTTCATCATTTTTTGTTTCCGGTGCTATACGAGTGAACTTAATTCACCCGCTTCGGCGTCGTGATCTTGACGAAATGATCCTGCGGGCGTGAGAGCAGGGCGTGCAGGTGCGCCACTTCTTCTGCCTGATTGTAGTGTTCGAGCGTGCTGATGTAAAAGCCAAGCAGGTCGCGCACGTCGTCAATGCCTTTTTCGTCCATCTGGAAGATGTCTACCATTGCACCTTTGGCGAGGCGGCGGCGGATGGCATCAACCGTCAGCCGCATTTCCGGCTGGATGCGCTGGTAGACCACGCCCCCGGACATGCCAGCGCACATCCACGGTCCTGGGTCACCCATCACCAGCACGCGCCCGCTGGTCATGTACTCGCAGGCGTAGCCCTTGAGATTGGCGCGGGTGGCTAATCCGCCCAGATCATCGCGCAGCGGCTCGGTGACTTCGCTGCCGAAGATCACGTCTGCGCCGCTGAGGCGGATGCAGGCGCGGGTATCGGCGTACCCCTGCACAATGAAACGACCGCCCTGCGCGCCGTAGGCGAAACTCTTACCGACCGAACCGTCCAGCCGCTGCCCGTTGTGGTTGAGTCCCTTGAGGATGGCGACGACACCATTTCTGGCGCACTTGGCGACGCCGTCCTGCGCGCCGCCCTCGACCAGCACGTCAACCGGCGCGTCGAGGAATGCCGCCAGACCATTGCCGGGAACCGCCGAGTTGCTGAAGCTGAGATGGACTGCTGTCAGCGTATCGCGGTTTGAAATTTCGCCGCGTGTCAGCGCCCCGCAGAGGTGCGTGCCGAGGGCGCGATCCATCGCCATTACCTGCTCGTCGTCATAAGTCAGTTCGGTTTCGCCGTGTGCCATCTGCTCGGCGATCAGCGAGGTAATCTGCTTGCTCAGGGTATTGCGCGGGCGGGTGAGGAGATGCCCCACGCCCGGCTGTGGCTGGCGCTTGGGCACATGCGGCACGCGCTGCGTCAGCGGCGTCAGGTCGATGTCGTCATGCAGCGCGATCTGTTCGAGCAGATCGGCGCGACCGACCACATCCTGAGCGCGCGTAAAGCCGAGTTTTGCAGTCCAGCGGCGGATATCTTCACCGAGCAGTTCAAATACGTTGCAGATGCCTTGTACCGCGAGGTCGAAGTCGCGCGGGTCGAAGTGCTTGATACCTTTTTCGAGGGCTTCTTCTTTCGTCCTGATGTGGGTGGTAATGCCGACATGACAGGTGCCTTCGTGACATTTGCGACAGATCGTACAGCCGACGGCGACCATCGCCAGCGTGCCGAAGCCGACCCGATTTGCGCCCAGACACATCATCTTCAGCACGTCGCGCCCGCTTTTCATGCCGCCATCCGCCCACAGTTCGACGTTGTCGCGCAAGCCGCTGTCGGTCAGCGCCCGGTGTGCCAGCCACAGCCCGATCTCGGCGGGCAGCCCCACGTGGCGCAGCGAGTGCGCCCGCGCCGCGCCCGTCCCGCCCTCGTAACCGGTGATGTTGATGATATCGGCACCGGCTTTGGCAATGCCGACGGCGATGATGCCGACGCCCGGCACCACCGGAATCTTCACCGAGACGCGGGCATTCGGGTTGGCGGTTTTGAGTTCGTCAATCAACTGCGCCAGGTCTTCAATCGAATACAGGTCGTGATTGTTGCTCGGAGAGATCAGGTCAACCCAGGGCGAGGTGCTGCGTGCCAGCGCCACCTGCTCGGTCACTTTATAACCCGGAAGCTGACCGCCTTCACCGGGTTTCGCCCCCTGACCGATCTTGATTTCCAGAATATCGCACGAGTTCAGGAAGGCGATGTTCACGCCAAAGCGCCCAGAAGCGATCTGGTTGCCGCGATTATGTGGATAGCGTCCCATCACTTCGGGAAGCTCGCCGCCTTCACCGTTGACGCAGATGATGTTCAGGCGATAAGCCGCTTCGCCATACGCCTTGTACGCCAGCTCGCCCTGCGAGCCAAACGACATCGCGCCAATGAGGATCGGCAGGTCGTGCCGCTTGATAGAGGTATCGACCATCTGCGGATCGATGTCGTTGTCACTGGTCTTCAAGCCGAGGATGTGACGCGGCGCGACTGGCATCTCGCGTTCCAGCTTCAGCATGAACTCGGTGTATTCGTCCAGACCAAGCTCGCCGAGCGCCATATCCTCGATCTTCTTCCACATCTTGGGATAGAGGCGGTCAGGGTTGTCCAGCTTGTTCGACGTTTCACCGCGCAGTTCAGCGGCGCGTTGGATGGCGTCGGTCTTCAGATCGTCCCAGGAAAGCCCGCGCTGTCGTGAGCCAAAATAGTTGGGCGTGCCGATCTGATCGGCGATGCTGGTTGTCAGCCCGACCGAGCTAAAGGCGTAGCCGTAGCCGCGCAGCTCGTGGCAGCCAATCGTCGAGGTGACTTTCTGGATGCCGATGGTCAGCGCGTTGACGGTGTTGCTCAAGCGCTTGACGCGCTCCTCGGTTTCCAGCGGCTGGCGGGGCGGGCGCGGCGCGATACCAAGACCGACCGCATACAGCGCGTAAGGCAGCAGGGCGTTAGCGCCCATGCCCAGACACAGCACCACGTCATGCAGGTCGCGAATCGCGCCCGAACGCACCACGATTCCGACCTGCCGACGCAAATTCGGCGTGTGTTCGGCTTCGCGCAGCACCCGGTCAACCGCGGACGTGACCAGCAGCGGATCGAGCCACAGGCGCGCGCCGTCAAGCGCATCGGTATCGTCCAGCACGAGACACTGGCTGCCGGTCAGGACGGCTTCAACGGCTTGGTTTTGCAGCCGCCGGATGGCGTCCTCAATCGCTTCGTCCGGCTCGGCAGACATCGACAGGAAGACGAGAGATTCGCCGAAGATGTCGATGATGTCTTCTAATGTTCTGGTGCCATGCGCTGCCGAAACCGCGCCCATGTCCTCGGCTGAACCCAGATCCTGATGCCCGCCAAGCAGCAGCGGGGTATCCAACCGGACGACGATGTCACCCTCGGCAGGCGCTGCGCCCACTTCCGGACGAGCGCCTAGCTGCACCGTCGTGGAGAACTGCGCCCGTTCGCGCTCGCGGTCGATTGCCGGGTTGGTGACGACAGCGACCGTTTCCTTGAAGTAATCGGCAATGTTGGTGCGGGTCTGGCTGAGCGCCGCCAGCGGACCATCCCAGCCGAGCGAGCCGATCAGTTCTTTGTTCAGTTCGGCGAGCGTTTCGACAACGTTCAGGTGATAGCGTTCCCAGCCAAGCGCCGCCATCAGCGTCGTATTGACCGCCGGAGCGCGCACCAGCCAGTGATCCGCCAGCGGCGCTCGGCTGGTCGAAGGCGCAGCCAGCGCTTCGGCAACCGCCACTGGCGCGGGCGCAACCGCCACGCCGCCGCCACCGTTGGTCGGGGGTGGGACGCGGAACGGCAGTTCACTGTGCGACCAGCCGCTGCTGGTCAGGCTGACGTTGAGTGTGCCACGCTCGCGGCTGCGGTTCAGCACGTGGCGCTGAATCGCCGGGTAATCCAGCACTTCTATCGAGCGACCGGGCTTGATGATGAGGGCGATTTTTTCGCCCGGAGCCAGCGGCTTCGGATCGGACGACATCATATCCAGCGGGTAGACGCCGCGTTCGGACGAGGCGAAACACTCTTTCTCGGTTTCGCCAAACCACAGCGGGCGCAGCCCCAGCGCATCGACGCTAAAGACGCACTGATCGCCCACGCGCGCCACCACCGCCGCCGGACCCTGGGCGAATGGACCGAACGCCTGACGCATATTCTCATACGTCTGGTGAATTCCCGGATTGTCCTCCAGTAAATCGTGGCGGAAGGGCGGGAAGACATATTCCATCGCCTCGATCAAGTCCAGATCGTACTGCTGGCACAGCGCGTCAATGACGCGATCCACGTCCTGCGAGTCGGAGTTCATCGGGTCAAGATCGATGCCCAGCATGGCGGCTTCCAGCCGGAAGCGCGAAATGGTGTTGAACTCGCCGTTGTGCCCGATAACGTTGAACGGCTGCACGCGCTCGAAATTGGAGTTGGTGTTGGTGCTGTAACGCGCGTGTCCCAGCGTCACGGTCGAAGCGTATTCGGGATCGCGCAGTTCGGGGTAATAGCGGCGCAGGATTTCGACCGTACTCTGCACTTTGTAGACGACGCTGCGTGACGAGAACGAGGGGAAATGAACGCCGTACTCGCGTTCTAGCTGTGCCTGCAGGCGGTAGAGGGTGGATTCAAGCCGTTCTTTGGCAATCTGCCCGTTCATCCCGGCGATCTGCCAGAAGCCCGGCTCGTTCTTCTCTGCATTGCGCCCGAGGACGCTGCGGTTGACCAGACCTTCGCGGTCAATCAGCAGTTCAAGACCGGCTTCGATGATGCGACGACAGATGACTTCAACCAGTTCCGCCGTTTCCTCGCGGCGATCCGCCGGGATCATCAGATGGGCGACCCAGAAGGTTGAATCGGACGCCAGCGACGAGCGAAAGCCTTTAAGGGCGAGCGCTTTTGCCCACAACTGGCGCGGAATATCGGTCATAATGCCGACGCCGTCGCCTTCACCCTCGACCACGCCCGTCCGGTGACCCATGCGCGTCAGGGCTTCGATGGTGCGCTTGACGTTGCCATGTGTCGCCTGACCCCCCTTGCGAACTGCACAAATGAGCGCGCAGGCGTCTCTTTCGCGGGTATCTTCACGGTGTAGGGGAGGAATGTCAGAGTGGAATTCCGGTAGGGACATGTGACCTCCTCTTAGTAAGTAAGAACAAAAAACCGGTGGGTTTCTTGTTTACATTTTTACAAGAGAAGGTCGGTCGATCTACGGACACACTACAAGATATTTCGTGAGGCGTAATGTTGCAACATGCACAAGCCGTTAGTTCAAAGACAGCAGCCGGCGAATGGTAATAGCGAGGTGCAGCGCCAGTCGAATCTCAGGTCGATCCAGATCGATTTGTGCAATTTCATTGATTCGGTTCATGCGATAGAGCAGGGTGTTGCGATGGACGATCAGCATTTCCGCCGTCTGGCTGAGGTTGCCATGACAGGTGAAGAAGGCTTCCAGCGTCTTGATGAGATCGGCGTGCTGGCGCATATCGTACTCCAGCAGCGGTCCCAGCGTCTTTTCGTAGAAGGCGACCAGCTTCTCGCGGTCAGAAAGCCCCAGGATAAGCTGGTATACGCCCAGATCGCCGATATACAGCGGGGTATCCGTTTGCAGGCGGCGCGCCAGATCGAGCGCCTGGACGGCATCGCGGTAGCTGCTGCGCCAGACGGTGACGTCGCGGGCGGGCTGCCCGATGCCGCTGGCAACCCGCGCGCCGGGATACTGGCGCTGAATTTCAGACGCGAAAGTCTTCGCCAGTTTCATGCTTGAACTGAGGGGATCTTTGTCGTCAGCCGCGTGAAAGACCAGGACTTCGCCTTCGCGCTCGCGCTGCCACACCAGCGCCGCCGCGTGCTGAGCCGAAACGATGCCGTTGATGATGGTTTCGAGGCGGCGCAGCGACGGCGTCTTGTCGCCCTGCCACGCCAGAACAATGGCGACGTGCATGTCGAGCATGTCGTGTTCAAAGCGTTCGCCCTGTCGGACGGCTTCCTGCTGGCTGACGTCGCCGGTCAGCAGCCGGTCAAGGAATGTCCCGCGCAGGCGTTTTTCGGTGTCGCTGATCGCCTTCGCCTTCGCCATCTCCAGCGCGCAGGCAGCCGCCCCGTGTTCGGTCACCAGCAGATCGATGTCGTCGAGGTCGGTGTCAAAACCGATCAGCGACAGGTATCCGCGCCCCACATCTTTGGTGATGATCGGCGAGACGAAGCGCGCGAGTCCTGGCGTGGGCAGCGACTGCAGCAGCACCGGGTTTTCGACTTCGATCACGCGGTGCCGATCCTGAAAATCCACCGGAAGATTATCCAGTTTGCGCAGGAAGACTTCGATTTCTTCCCAGTTGGCGACAAACTGCGGCTGCACCGAACTGTACAGGATTTGCAGGCGCTTGTCCTGAATGACAACCGCCTTGTTGGTCAGCCGCGCCATCGCGCCGATCAGCTCCGGCATTCCCTCGTTGCGGGAAGAAATCTGCGTAAGCTGGCGGTATATCTGCGTGCCGCGCCGTTCAATCTGTCCCTTGCGGTCTACCAGCAGGCTGACAATCTGTTTTTCAACCAGCCGAATGCGGGTGCTGCCGGGCAGTGTCAGCAGCGGCATCCCGTAGGCGTTGGCTTCGGCGATAGCGTTTGGAGACGGCGGGTCGCACAACACGACTGCCGCCGCCTGATTGTCTGACGCCCAGCGCACGACTTCGACATCGGTTGTCAGCGGGCTGCCTTTGCCTTCATGCGGCGCGACCAGCACCATCTCGTCGTTTTGCAGCACTTTCGAGCTGGTGCCATCTTCCGGGTAAATGACGGTTGTCCACGACACGGTGCGATTCAACAGCCCATCGCCAGCAACCACTCGCGTACCCAGCGGCAGTGCCAGTTTGCGGACATCTTCGACGTTGACGCGATGGCTGGTTTCCACGATGGAATATTCCTTCAGGCATTTTGCACAATTACCCTACCTGAAATAGCTCATTTTGTGCAAATTGTCAATAGATGTGCCTACGTTTCTCCAGTAATAACGCCAAACAGGATGACGGCGGCGAATACCAGCAGTGATGCTCCCAGGAAATTGGTCGAAGGATCAACGCGAAGATTATAGAAGGCGAACACTGCCAGCAGCACCCCGCCGATCCAGGTGACCGGGCTGACAAGCCAGCCGCGCGAATACTGGGCGATGCCCGAACCCAGCAAAATGACCGCGCCCGACAGCGGCACCAGCCAGTGCGGAGCGTCAGTCGTTTCGGGTAAAAACTGAAGCAGCGCGAAAACCAGCACCAGCGCGCCCCAGGTCAGGCGCTCCATTCGGGCTTCACGCTCACTTTTGCCGCGTTGGGCGCTGCGACGTCGTGCCATCGCACCTTATCCTTTGTTTATCCTCAGGCGAAACTGACCCATTGTAGCATAAACGGGCGGCGCAATTTTGTTTATAATGGCAGCGGATACATACGGTTACGGAGAGACGCTTGACCAAACGCATTGGAATCCTGACGGGCGGCGGCGATGCGCCGGGATTGAACGCCGTGATCCGCGCGGTGGTGCTGGTGGCGAACAACCGCTATGGCTGGGAAGTGGTCGGTATCCGCGAAGGCTTCGACGGGCTGCTGTCCGGCGCGCCAGTGCTGCCTCTGACCGAGGAGCGAGTCCGCTTGATTCATGGGCGGGGCGGCACGATTCTGGGCGCGGTCAACCGGGGCAACCCGTTTGTGAAGGTGGTGGAACGGGCTGACGGCGGGGTGGACTCCCTGGATCTGTCTGCCGAGGCGTTTGATCGGATGAAGGATCTGGGGCTGGATGCGTTGATCGCGGCGGGCGGCGACGGGACGATGGCGATTGCCCAGAAGCTCGTCACGCTGGGCGCTCCGATTGTCGGCGTGCCTAAAACCATCGACAACGACCTGAATCTCACCGATGTCACCTTTGGTTTTGACTCGGCTATCGTGACGGCAACCGAGGCGCTGGACAAGCTGCAAACCACCGCCGAGAGCCATCACCGGGCGATGGTCATGGAAGTGATGGGACGCAACGCTGGCTGGATTGCCATGATGGCAGGGGTCGCGGGCGGCGCGGATGCCATTCTGATTCCCGAAATACCCTTTGATATAAACGTTGTGTGTGAGAAGATTGAATCGCTCCGCCGTGATGGCAGGCGCTACAGCCTGATCGTCGTGGCGGAAGGCGCGACGCCGGTAGGTGGAAAACAGGAATTCTCCACGCTTTCCGGCGGGGTGATGCGGTTGGGCGGCATCAGCTATCTGGTCGGTGAGATGCTTGCCAATCGCATTGACGCTGATGTGCGCGTGACCGTACTCGGTCACTTGCAGCGCGGCGGGCAGCCCACCCCGCGTGACCGCTGGCTCGCCACCCGTTTTGGCGCGGCTGCGGTCAGGCTGATTGCCGAGGAGCGCTGGGGCTATCTGGTAGCGCTGCGCGGCACTGAGGTTATTTCGGTATCAATGGAGGATGCTATCCGACAGTTGAAAGTCATTGACGTGAACGGCGCGATGGTGCAGATGGCGCGCGATCTGGGAATCGTGTTTGGATGAACAGTGGACTCCCGAACGCGCCTGCTCATGCAAGACGCCGAAAAAGGAGCGGCGGCTGGGGCTGCTGGCTCATACTGTTCGCCGCCATCATGACGCCGATATTCCTGTGCGGAATCAGCCTGCTGATCTATCTGGTGATCCCACCCGCGCCGCTGGATATCCTGGTGTTGGGACTCGACGCCCGACCCGGCGAAGGCTTCTCGACCCGAACCGACAGCATCATCCTGATTGGCGTAGAGCCGGCGCGGATTCAGGTGAGTATGCTGTCCGTTCCCCGCGATCTTTTCATCACTGTGCCCGGCTACGGTTTGCAGCGTATCAACACCGTCAACGTATTGGGTGAACAGGAAAGGCAGGGCGGTGGTCCGGCGCTGCTGTCGAGCGCCATTGCCCAGGATTTTGGCATTAACGTGGATCGCTATGCCCGGCTCAATTTCGACAGTTTCGTACAGTTGATCGATGCCGTCGGCGGGATTACCGTTGAGGTGGATAGAGCAGTGGTCGATAACCTGTATCCGCTGCCGGATGGCGGCACCACCAGCATCCGTTTTGACCCCGGAACGCAGGTGATGGACGGCGAGCGCGCCCTGATATATGCCCGCACCCGTCACGGTGACGATGATTACGCCCGCGCCAACCGCCAGCAGCAGGTCATTCAGGCGCTTTCAAGCAAGCTGATCAATCCGGTGAACTGGCTACCCGCAGTAGGCATCCTCACACGCTCGGTGGATACCGATCTCACGTTGGGTGACGTCTTCACGATTGCGCCAGCGGTGCTGCTCAATGCCGGGCGCTTTGATCGGCTGGTGATCGACCGCGACTATATCACCTCGCGAGACGGCGCTGCCGTCCCCGATTTTGCGCAGCTTCAACCCTGGATTGAAGAACGGTTCGATTGAGCCGAAGGATCGTGTTCTGGCGTGGAAGGATTCAATTCGCGCGTAGTGCGTAGGGGCGACTCATGAGTCGCCCAAAGCTGGATTACTGCGGCGCTCGCTCGCGGAGCAGGCGCATGTGGCTGCCCTGCCAAACGTCTGGCTTGCGGGTGAACTTGGTGATTTTGATATCGCTGACGTAGGGCATGATCCGAACCATCAGCGCGGGCAGATTGTGCCATTCCTCGCTGAAGATCATCGCCTTCAGTTCGTCGGCGATACGTCCCGTCCAACTCCAGCGCTCGCGCAGTTCGTCGGCTTTCATCCAGTAATCCCGCTTCTCCCAGGCGGCGGCAGAAGCATCGATACCTTCCTCAATTTCCCTGAAGCAGTAGACCAGTGAGGAAACCATGTCCTTCGCTTCGTCGTCAAGCTCGGTTTTCAGCGTGAGATTGCGCAGAAGCTCGGCGGCGGTGCGCATCAACTGGCTGCGCTGTTTTCCGGCGCTGTCTGGATTAATGACCCGACCCATAGTATGCCTGGACTCCTTACGGTGCTTCGGTGGGGCGGATGCCTTTATAGATGCGTCCGCCGCTTAAGGTCTTCAAAATCAACGATGCCGGTCTGCCGATATGATCGGCAAGTTCGCGCGGCGACAGCGGCGCGTTGCCATTCGCCAGAAATACCCGGAAGATGCTGTCCACCACTGACGTATGCGGGTTGATGAAATCGGGATCTTTGGCAGCCTGCTGGATCATCAGTCCAAGCTCGTCTAGCTGGAACACTTCGCCAGTATCGGGATCGATGTAATCGACCACCTGTTGTTCGCTGCTCTGGCTCAGTCGCTCTCGCTGTTCCGGGGTAAGATGGCTGATGGTATAGATGCGCAGGTCTTCACCGCCGCGTTCCCACCAACTGTAGTCAATGTGAAACAGGGTATCGAGCGTGGGCTTGACGAGCGCGCTTGGTTTTCCGGTTGTTTGCATGGGGTGACTCCTATTGGGCGCTCATTTTCCAGTAGTTGCTCCCGACATGCTCGAAATCTGGGTTGGTGGCGAGGGCGGCAAAAATAGGACCCGGTGGCAGGCGGCGCACGACGTTCACGGCGCTGTACAGGGTTTTGGCATGTACGGTTCCCTGGGGCGAGAAACGACTAAGTTCCGCTACCAGGTTAGTGAGGATTGCGCTCAGGCTTCGCCGGGACTGTTGCGTTGTCTGGAATAACGTATCGACAAGTGCCAGATCATCCGCGCCGAGAATCATCAGATCGTCGTATCCCGCGCCAATCGCGCGTTTGTCATATTCAAAAGTGAGCTGGTTATTCTTGGGCACGATCAGCCGCACGTATTCCGTCCGGGGACGGTGGGCGTCAAAATCGACCACGAATTTACCCGGCGCTTCGCCCTGGCTGACATAGAGCAGGGCACCCACCGGCAGCTTGTGCTTGCGGTACATCTTGCTCAAGCCAAAGACGTAACGTTCCTCACGCACGACCCAGCCCGGATATTCCTCGCCGTCCTGACCATCGACCAGCGTCACTGAGATGCGGGGCGTGCGCCGCGCGGTTGGGAAGATGTGCCGCAGTTTGGCGTTCAGGGGAAGCGTGCCGACTCGTCGGTGTGGGTAATTCAGGGTAATGGTCACCCGTTCTGGCTGTTCGGGCGGCTCTTTGACCGATGACCATTCATCGTCAATTTCAGCTTCCAGCGCCGTCATTTCAGGTGACAGCAGCCCAGCCTCGTATTCAACCCGCGCATAACGCAGGTACGGCGGCGTGTTCACGACTTCCGGCGGCTCTAACCGGCGAAGGTGCCAGAGTACGGTATCGACGGGACCGACTTCGTCAAAGCGTTCATCCTGGTTCAGGCTGAAGTTCAGCGAGAAGATCTGAAGCTCAAGCGGGGAATTCCCCAAGCCGCCAATCTCAGTCAGAATTTGTTCGGTAGTCATCGGCGTCTCGCCGTTGATGTCGAGCACCGCTTCCGCCAGGTTGAGATAACCCTCGTTGACATCGAGCATCAGGCTGCGGGGGAACCACCGCCCGGCGACGTTGACCAGATCGCCGTTCTCGCGCAGTGCTTCTTCAACAACCGGAATGAGCTGGCTGCGACTGCTGCTGAGAATGTCCTCAGCCGTCAGGTCAGACGCGCCCGGAAGCTGCGAGCCGCCCGCTTCCGCCTGAAGACTCAGCTTATGATCGGAATAACCGGCGGCGAACTCACGGGTTGGCGTGCTGGAGTCAAACTCCACTTCGATAACGTTGAAGCTTCCGTAATCGGGGTTGTTCCCCGGACGCTGCCCGCGAACAGTACCAAAGGCGTAGTCCAGCGCCGGAAACATGACTCGCTGACCGACCTTGAACGACTGAACAGGGTCGTAGATCTGTACGTCCTTGAATTTTTCCTGCAGCGCAGCAGCTTCTTGTTCCAGACGACGTTCGATGAGGGCGTAGGCGAGATCATCAACTTTGAGAGGTGTTTCTCGTTCGAGGAGGAGACCCATCAGGTATTCAATGTCGTCGTCAGTCACAGTAAAATTTCGTGCCCAGTGGTGGCTCGGCATCAATGTCAAATGCCTCCCGGCGGCTCAAATGGCAGAACAGCAAAGGATGTCTGTATCAGACGTTAAAAGTTAAGTAACGATTATACCGAAGTTGGTAATGCCTTTGCAAGCGTTGGGTTGACCCATGCCCCAGGCTACGTGTATACTTACACCTTGCAAATTCACACTATGCTAGCAGGACAGGGCAAATGTCAACTAAGCGAACCTACCAACCGAAAATTCGCCGCCGTGCGCGTGTACACGGCTTTCGCGCCCGCATGTCAACCCGCGACGGACGGGACGTTCTGAAGCGTCGCCGCCTGCGTGGTCGTCACTTGCTGACCGTGAAACGCAACTTTGTCAAGAAGGTCAACTGGAACGCCAATTAGGGATTTGACGGACGCGATGCAGCGTGACTTCCGGCTGCGGCAGGCAGACGATTTTCAGCGGCTACGCCGGGAAGGGCGCGCTGTTTCGCACCGTCTAATGGTCGTCAGCATTGCGCCAAACACACTCGCGCACAATCGTTATGGCTTTATCGTCAGCAAACATCTGGGCAAAGCGGTTACCCGCAACCTGATCCGTCGGCGTCTGCGAGCAGTAGTGCGTGAGCTTCACCCACAACTGAAGCCGGGGTACGATATCGTCATCATCGCTCGAGCCGCGTTGGTCGAGCAACCTTTCATGGTTCTGCAACGTACAGTTGTTGAACAGTTCCGTCAGTCTGGAATTCTGGAGCGTTAGGCGATGAAGCCCGTTGCTCTGGCACTACTGCGGTTTTATAAGCGGTTTATCTCGCCGCTGTTGCCGTCGTCGTGCCGGTTTGAACCCACGTGTTCGGTGTATATGTATCAGGCAGTTGACAAGTACGGTGTGATCAAGGGCGGCTGGATGGGAATGAAGCGCATCGGGCGCTGCCACCCGTTTCATCCCGGCGGCTATGATCCAGTCCCTTGATTTGAGGAGTAAATCGTTGAAGAACACCACATTCCTGAAGCGGCGGTTGCTGTTGATTGGCGCAGCCGTTTTGCTGTTAACCGCAGCCGCCTGCGTTGGCGGACCCACTGAGGCAACCTGGGGGCAGATCAGTCTGATTGGCGATCCTGCCAATATCCTGTTTGCCTACAATGACCGCATCGTACTGATTGACCCGGCAGACGGCTCGCCGGTTGAACTGCGTGACAGCAACGGCAATATTCGCGTTGACGATCAGGGCAACCCGCGCGTCTGGCAGGTGACCGGGGCGAGCAACACACCGGTGCTGTTCTATACCGCGCCTATCGCCGTGGAAGACGGCACGATGCTGACCGCCTCGTATAACCAGAAGCTGTTTGAAGTCGATCTTGCGGCGGCACGCATCACCAACCCTGAGGGGCGCAGTGTTCCGGGACATGTGGTTGCTGTTCCGCTGGCGACTGAAGAATTTGTTTATGTTCCGCTGAGCGAAGGCGACCTCACCGCCTACTCCCTTCCTGAGCTTGATGAAGTCTGGACGCTGGAAACAACCCACGGCGTGTGGTCAGAACCGCTGCTGGTGGACGAGGTTCTGTACGTGACCTCGCTCGACCATCATCTGTATGCGGTCGATCCGGAAACGGGCGATGAGCGCTGGACACTTGACCTCGGCGGCGCGATTGCGTCCACGCCGGTTTACAGCGACGGTTATCTGTACGTCGGCAGCTTTGGGCGTAAGATCTTCAAGATTTCCACCGGCGGCGAAATTGTCGCCCAGTACGATACCAATGACTGGGTGTGGAATTCGCCGGTGCTGGTCGATGGGGTGCTCTACGCCGCCGATCTGGGTGGTTATGTGTATGCGCTGGAGGATAATGGCACGAGTTTCACGCCTGTCTGGCAGCCGCGCAAAGTGGCTGACCGCGCTATCCGGGCGCTGCCTCTCGTCATCGATAATGCGATTATTGTTGGATCGCGTGACCGGAACGCCTATTGGATTAACCGCGCCACCGGCGAAGAGATTTTTCACCGTGAAATGGTTGGCGAAATTCTGGCAAACCCGGTGCTTTTGGAACCCAGTGAGTCGCTGAATATCTCAGAGCCAATAGTGATTGTAAGCACCATGTCGAATGAGGAGCTGCTGGTAGCATTTTCTGTTGGTGAAGGTCAGCGCCTCTGGCGTTACGGGCGATAGACGGAGTAAACTGCGATGGATTTTATTCTCAACCCTTTCGTCACTCTGCTGACGTTTCTCTACTCCGTATTCGCCAACAATATGCTGCTGGCGATTGTGGTCTTTACCATTATCGTCCGGCTGCTGACATACCCGCTGACGGCGCAGCAAATGCGCTCGTCGCAGGCGATGCAGAAGCTTCAGCCGGAGCTAAAGAAGCTTCAGGAGAAGCACAAGGGCGACCGCGAAAAGATGTCGCAGGAGCAGATGCGACTGTACCGTGAATACGGTATCAACCCGCTGGGCGGCTGTCTTCCCTTGCTGATTCAATTCCCGATCTTCATCTCCCTGTATCAGGCGATCATCCACTCCCTGGCGGCGACGCCGATGCAGCTTCTTGACCTTTCGGGGCGGCTGCTCATTCCAGGACTGGACAGCAATATCCCCCTGAAGAACACCATGCTGGGACTTAATCTGACCCAACCGCCGGTGATCTCCGGTTTTGATCTCAGCTCGATTGTTGGTATCGTGCTGGTGGTGCTGGTGGTGGCGACGACCTGGCTTCAGTTCAAAGTAACCATGCCAGCACAGCCGCCCGCCGAAGATGGCAAGCCCAATCAGGCGCAGTCGATGACGCAGTCAATGGGCACCATCATGCCGCTGATGTATGGTTTCTTCGCGCTGTCGTTCTCCATCGGTATCTCGGTATACTTCATCGCGTCCAACATCGTTGGTATCTTGCAGTACGCGCTGATGGGACGCGCGAATTTCGGTAATATCTTTGGGCGCGGTGGCGGCGCAAAAGCGCCGGGCAGCGCGGTAGCTGCAACCAGCAGCACGCCTGCGAACGGGGCTGTTCCCACCAAGATCCAGGGTAAGGCAAGCAAGCCTCGCGCCGCCAACGGCAAAGGCAAGCCGACCGAACGCGCGAGCAAAACCAAATAATACCTTGCGTCTAGATGCGGATTATATTCCGTCTCCATTGAGGATTCATGGATGAGCGAAGAGAATTCTGTTGAGGTGACGGCTGAAACCGTCGAAGAAGCTATCGCGAAAGGACTTGCTGAACTGGGCGTTAGCCCGACAGAAGTCATCGTCGAAGTGCTGGATGAGCCAAGCAAAGGGGTGCTGGGAATTGGCGCGCGCCCGGCGCGGGTGCGCCTCGAACTGCTGACGCGCAAACAATCGAGCACCGCGGCGACTTCTATTTCGCAGCCCTATCAGGAAAGTACGCCCATTTCTATCCCGCAGTCATCGCCCATGCCAGCATCGACGGAAACGCCGTCGTATCTTGACCTGGAAGCGGAAGATGCGGATACCGAGCTGACCTTCCTCTCGACCGCCGACGAAGTGTCGGAAAGCGAACAGGACGAGGAAGCCGCCATTGGTAAAGTGGTGCTGACCGAACTGCTGGAGCGCATGTCGATTCGCGCTCGTGTCCTTGTGCGCCGCGCCAAGCCCGGCGATCAGGGCGAAAACGCGCCCTGGATTCTGGATGTGACCGGTTCCAACCTCAACCGCCTGATAGGGCGGCGCGGTGAAACGCTGGCGGCGCTTCAGTACGTCACCCGATTGATTACCAGCCGCGAGCTTCAACGCCGCGCCGAAGTGATCGTCGATATTGACGGCTACAAGGCACGCCGCGCCGGAATGCTGCATAACCTGGCGATGCGGATGGCGAATGAGGCGGCGGAACGAGGGAACATCGTTGCGCTTGAGCCGATGCCGCCGCACGAGCGCCGGATCATTCATCTGGCGCTGCGCGGGCGTGCCGATGTTTCGACCAAGAGTGTTGGCGAAGGTTCGGCGCGTAAAGTCACCATCGTGCCCAGGGCGCAGTCCTGATGTCGCCGGTTCCACCCGATTATCTGCTTATCGGACATATCACGGCTGACCTGACCCCCACCGGACGTGTTGCCGGTGGGACGGTGTCGTATGCTGCCCGCGCGGCGGCGTCGTTCGGGCTGAAGGTTGGAATTGTAACCAGCACCGCCGTCAACGAACCACTGCTGGATGCGCTGTCACCGTATGCCGAAATCGTGTCCCTGCCCGCCGAACACACGACAACGTTTGAAAATATCTACGAACCCGCCGGACGAAAGCAGTACGTGCGGGGAATAGCCGCGCCGATTGCCGCCAGCGACATACCGGCGCATTTCCTGCGCGCGCCGCTGGTGCATCTCGCGCCGATCATCGGGGAAGGCGATCCGCAGATTGCCCGGCTGTTCCGCGATGCAACGGTGCTGCTGACGCTTCAGGGCTGGCTGCGCCGTGTCGAGGATGATGGTCGCGTTCGCTTCAAGCGCTGGTATGATGCCGAGGCGCTCCGGTCGATTGACGCCGTCGTCTTCAGTGAAGAAGATATCGTTGAAGCGCCAGACATGGAGCAGGCGTTCGCGCAGTCGGTGTCCAATCTGTTTGTGACCAGGGCGGAGCGCGGCGGCACCTATTATCGTGAAGGCGAAGCCAACGCTTACGCCACGCCTGACGTGGAACTGATTCACCCCACCGGCGCGGGCGATGTGTTTGCCGCTTCGCTGCTGGCGAGCCTGCCGACGCTGAACCATGACTACTTCGTCGCTACCCGAGTCGCGGCAGCCCTCGGCGCGATTTCGGTCACCCGTTTTGGACTGGACAGCGCGCCGACGCCGCAGGAAGTGCAGGCGGCTCTCCAGCAGGCGGTACGGGCGTGATCGTTGAGCGCATTCTGTACAACGGCAGCATCGTCACGCTGGACGAGCGCCAGCCGCGCGTTTCGGCGCTGGCGATCAGTCAGGGATATATCACTGCGGCTGGATCGGACGATGAAATCCTCGCGTTGGCGCGACCCGGCGCTGCCCGCCAAAATCTTAACGGCGCGTTTGTCATTCCGGGGCTGACCGACGCCCACATCCACTGGCAGCTTCTGTCCCAGTCGCTTGCCGCCATCCCTCTGCACGACATTCCGAGCAAACAGGCAGCTATCGGCAGGGTTGCCGAGCGCGCCGCGTCAGTTCCCTCGGGAAGCTGGATCGAAGGTTACGGCTGGTCGCAGGATATCTGGGAAGGCAAGCAGTTCCCAACGGCTGCCGATCTGGATCGGGTGTCGCCCGATCATCCGGTGTTTCTGCGGGCGCGCAGCCTTCACGCCGCCTGGGCGAACAGCCTGGCGCTGCGGATGTGCGACATTGACGAGACAACGCCCGATCCTGAAGGTGGCGCCATCGCCCGCGACAGCGACGGACAGCCGACCGGCATCCTGCTCGAACCTGCGGCGATGAACCTCGTCTCCAGATGTATTCCCGCCCTGTTCGGCGACCGGCTGGTAGACCAGATGCTCCAGGCACAGGATCTCGCCCTGTCGCTGGGCATGACCGGCATCCACGATTTTGACGATCAGGAGTGTTTTAGCGCCCTTCAGCGCCTGCGCGAACGCGGTCAGTTAGGGCTGCGCGTCGTCAAAAACGTGAACCGGAAGTACCTGGATAGCCTGCTCGACACAGGCTTGCGCGCTGGCTTTGGCGACGACTGGCTTCGCATTGGCGCGCTCAAGCTGTTCGCCGATGGGGCAATCGGACCGCGCACCGCCTACATGATCGAGCCGTATGATGGCGAGCCGGACAACTACGGCATAGCCGTGATCGACAAGGAAGAAATGACCGAGATGATCAGCCGGGCAAGCGCGGCGGGGCTGGCTTCGAGCGTTCACGCCATCGGCGACCGGGCGGTTCACGATGTCCTTGACGCCTTCGAGATTGTGCGCCGCGAAGAAACGCAGCGCGGCGAAGCCCGCGCATCCCGGCGGCATCGTATTGAGCACGTTCAGCTTATCCATCCCGACGACCTGAACCGGCTGGCGGAACTGGACGTGATCGCTTCGATGCAGCCCGTTCACGCCACGTCCGATTATCTGATGGCTGACCGCTACTGGGGCAAACGCGCCGCTTATGCTTACAACCCGCGCCTTCAGTTGGATCGCGGCGTGGTCGTGGCATTTGGCACCGATGCGCCAGTTGAGGCGGTGGGTCCGCTGCCGGGTATACACGCGGCGGTCACGCGGCAGCGCGCCGATGGCTCGCCCGGCAGTGACGGCTGGATTCCGAGCGCGAGGCTGACGGTGGATGAAGCGCTGCGCGGCTTCACGACCGGTCCCGCTTACGCGGCGGGCATGGAAGACCGGCTGGGCAGGCTAAAACCCGGCTATCTTGCTGACCTCGTCGTGCTGGATCGCGACCTCTACAAGATACTAACATCTGATATCCTCAAGGCGCAGGTGCTGGCGACAATGGTCGGCGGCGTGTGGCGTTACGGCAGCCTCTGATCTAAAATCTCGCCTGGAAGCAGCAAAAATGAAGGTGAAGTAACCGCTTGTGACTGGATTAGGACGCCCAGTTGTCGCGCGTCCTGGATTGCCTGTGGAGCAGACAAGATGAACGATCCAAGAGTGACGAAGTTAGCTGACGTACTGGTGAACTATTCGACCAAAGTGCAGCCGGGCGAATGGGTGGGTATTCTGGGCGACGTGGCGGCGCTGCCGCTGATCCGCGCGGTCTACGAGCAGGTGGTGCGGGCAGGTGGCAATCCGTCGCTGCTCTTCACCGATGAGGCGATGACGCGCCAGTTTTACCGCCACGCCAATGACGACCAGCTTTCGTGGCTCGATCCGAGCCTCGACCTGTACTACAACCAGGCGGATGTGTATATCCGGCTGGGTGCGCTGTCGAATACGCGGGCGATGACCAGCATCGATCCGACTATTGTCCGTAAGGCGCAGTCTGCGCGGCAGCCCTGGCTGGAAACGCGGATGCGCCGCGCTTCTGAAGGGACGATGAAGTGGGTGGGCACGCTGTATCCAACCGAAGGGCTGGCGCAGGAAGCCGGTATGAGCCTTGAGGAGTACGAGGATTTCGTGTTCGCCGCCTGTTTTGCCGACCGCGATGATCCGGTGGCGGAATGGCGCAAAATGGGCGCGATGCAGCAGCAGAAGATCGATTGGCTCAAGGGCAAGAAGCGCGTTCGCTGCCAGGGACCGAATATTGACCTGGAGCTTTCGATTGATGGGCGGGTGTTCATCAACGCCTGCGGCGAGCGCAACATGCCCGATGGCGAAATCTTCACCGGTCCGGTTGAGGAGTCGGTCAATGGGTGGGTGAAGTTCACCTATCCGTCAATCGTGCAGGGGCGGGCGGTGGAAGGCATTGAACTGAAGTTCGAGCAGGGTAAGGTGGCGCAGGCGAGCGCGCAGAAGAACGAAAGCCTGCTGTTCGCTCAACTGGATGCTGACGCCGGATCGCGCTATCTGGGCGAATTCGCCATTGGCACCAACTTCGGCATCGACAAGTTCACCGGGCAGATCCTGTTTGACGAGAAGATCGGCGGGACGGTGCATATGGCGGTTGGGCTGGGCTACCCGGACACCGGCAGCAAGAACAAGAGCAGCGTCCACTGGGACATGATCTGTGACATGCGCACCGACAGCACCATCCATGTTGACGGCGACCTGTTCTACGAGAATGGGCAGTTTGTGGTTTAGGGCGGCTTGAACCTCAGAGGACGCGGAAAAACCTCACCCCCTGAACCCCCTCTCCATTAACATGGAGAGGGGGAACCTGCCTCAGCGACTGTAGGGACACAACATTGTTGTGTCCGTGAGTAGTTCTGGTCGCAGGTATATTGTCATCTCCTTAGTTCAGCCCCAGCGCTGGCTGCTGCCTCTCATAAAGTCACTCAATACTACTAAAACTTCGCCTGTGTCGGCATCCCAGACCTTCAACTGTCCATCGGTCTGAAGCGTCGCCACGCGATCACCGTCCGGGCTGATGGCAAGCGAGTAAATACGCGACGGCGTTTCGGACTCGTTGATACGATGATCGGAGCCGGGTGGATATAGGCGATTGCGTTGGGTAGCATATACTTTTGGGAAAATAGACGCGGCTTTGATGATAGAAGGGAAAATAGACGTGGATTGGGACACGCTTTTTGCTGAGCGCACGCAGCAGATGAAACGTTCGACGGTGCGGGAAATTCTGAAGCTGACGGCGCGACCGGAGGTGATTTCGTTCGCGGGCGGGCTGCCTGCGCCGGAACTGTTTCCGGTGGAACGTATCCGGCAGGCGACGGATACGGTGCTGGCGGAGCGCGGGCGCGAAGTGCTTCAGTACAGCACCAGCGAAGGGATGCCGGAACTGCGTGGGCTGATCGCCAAACGCCTGTCGGCTGGCAAGTTCCAGATTCACCCGGACAACGTGCTCATCACCAGCGGCTCTCAGCAGGCGGTAGACATGATTGCCCGTATTCTGCTGGATGAAGGCGACCGCGTGATTGTGGAGAATCCCACCTATGTCGGCATGATGACTTCGTGGCGACCTTTTGACCTGCACTTTTCACCGGTGCCGACTGATCACGACGGCATGATTGTGGGCGAACTGGACGGGATTCTGGCTGAACGGCACAAGATTATGTATGCCATTCCCACTTTCCAGAATCCGCAGGGGGTCACGCTGAGTCGGGAACGGCGCGTGCGTCTGGCGCAAATACTCGCCGAGCACAACCTGCCGCTGGTGGAAGACGACCCCTACGGCGAACTGCGCTACAGCGGCGAAGCGGTGCCGAGCGTGCTCCAGATCGAAGCCGAGTCGCGCGGCTTCAGCAGCGTCGAGGGCAACGTGATGTACTGCGGCACCTTCTCGAAGGTGCTGACGCCGGGGCTGCGCATCGGCTGGGTAGTGGCGGCATCCCCGGTAATCGACAAGCTGGTGCAGGTCAAGCAGGCGACCGATTTGCATACCAGCACCTTCAACCAGTTTGTGAGCTATGAAGTGGCGCGGGATGAGGCGTTTCTCGATCAGCATATCGCCACGCTGCGACAGGTGTACCGCGAACGGCGCGATCTGATGCTGAAGACGATGGATGAGCATTTCCCGGAAGAAGTGATCTGGACTCGCCCCGAAGGCGGCTTGTTCCTGATGGTGACGATGCCGCCGCGCCTGAACGCCCGCGAGATACTCAAGGAAGCGCTGGCTGCCGACGTAGCATTTGTGCCCTGTGACGATTTCTTTGTCGGCGATGCCGGACACAATATGTTCCGGCTGAACTACAGCAACGCCCGCCCGGAGATGATCGTTGAGGGCATCAAGCGCTTGGGGGCAGTGCTCAAGGCGGCGGTGAGAGAATAGCGCTTGATCAATCGGCACAAGCTGGTTGGATACAGCGATTCCTGCGCCAGAATGTTTCTGGCTGGCGCAGGGCTGCGACAATCGGTTTTAACCAGCCGTCCAGCCGCCGTCGGCGACCAGTACCGCCCCGTTTACGAACGAGGAATCGTCTGAAGCAAGGAACAGAATGATGCTTGCGAGTTCGTCCGACGCGGCATTGCGGATGTTCATGGGCAGCGTGGTTTGCAGCCTTTCCATGCCGAGTGGATTGGGGTTGCCAATGCTGATATTCGTGGCGACTCCACCCGGACAAACCACGTTGCAGCGAATTCCTTTTTTGGCGTAGTGGTAGGCGATACTGCGCGTGAGTCCGACCAGAGCGTGTTTGGAAGTGGTGTAGCTGACGCCAGCGCGCCCTCCAAACAGACCGCCGACTGACGCAACGTTGACAATTACACCCGTTTCTTTAGGAAGCATGATCTGAACGGCTTTGCGGCAAAGATACATGGGACCGTCGAGATTGACGCCCAGAACTTTCCGCCACAGGCTGTCCTCAAGATCGCCGATTGGCACGAACTCATCCATTATTCCAGCGTTGTTCACCACAATGTCGAGCGTGCCGTAAGCTGCCAGCGCGGTGTCTACCATGTGCTCGGCGGCGGCGCGATCCGATACATCGCCTGTTACCGCTGTCGGCGGCGCGAAGCCCATCGCTGTGATTTCTGCTGTCAGCGTGTCCAGCCCGGCGGCGGCAATGTCACTGGCGACAACCTGAGCGCCCTCCTGAATAAACAGCTTGACCACTTCGCGTCCAATTCCTGACGCGGCTCCCGTGACGAGTGCGACTTTACCATCCAGCTTCATGCTGCCTCCTTAGTAGGGTAGGTCGATGCGGTGTTTATTATATAATTTATTATATCACTATTCACACTTGACAGTTCCCACGGAAAGCGGTGCCAGGCACTTCACATATACAGCGTGGAAACGCATATAGATCAGGTTTATAATACAGCCTCCACAATCGAACTGGCGTTCGAGAGGAGACAGACAAAACAGATGCCTCGATTTGAGTTAGTCAGCGAGTTCCAACCGACTGGCGACCAGCCCAAAGCGATTGAGGGATTGGTCGAAGGCATAGAAAAAGGGATGCGCGCGCAGACGCTGCTCGGCGCGACCGGCACCGGTAAAACGTTCGCGATTGCCGAAGTGATTGAACGGACGCAGAAGCCGACACTGGTGCTGGCGCATAACAAGACGCTGGCGGCGCAGCTTTACGCCGAATTCAAGGAATTCTTCCCGCGCAATGCGGTCGAATACTACGTCAGTTACTACGATTACTACCAGCCTGAGTCGTATGTGCCGCGCTACGATCTGTTCATTGAGAAACAGACCGACATTAACGAGCAGATTGAACGGCTGCGAATCGCCGCCAAGGCGTCGCTGCTGTCGCGGCGGGATACGATCATCGTGGCGTCGGTGTCGTGCATCTACGGCACTGGCGATCCGACGACCTGGGGCGCGTCAACGGTCAAGCTGAGCGTGGGTGAGGAAATGCGGCGCGAGACGATTCTGCGCAAGCTGGTGCAGATTCAGTACACCCGCACCGATATGGATCTCGGTCCGGGCAGCTTCCGCGCGCGCGGCGACGTGCTCGAAATCTATCCGCCGTATGAAAACGCCGCCTACCGGGTGACGCTGTTCGGCGATGATATCGAGCGTATTGTCGAGTTCGATCCATTAACCGGTGAGCTGCTGGCGCATCACGAGACGGTGGTCATCTTCCCGGCGGCGCAGTTCATGGCGGATCAGGAAAAGCTGCAGAAGGCGCTGCACGATATCGAGCAGGAACTGGAAGAGCAGATTCGCTTCTTCAAGAGCGAAGGCAAGCTGGTTGAAGCGCAGCGGCTGGAGCAGCGAACCCACTATGATCTCGAAATGCTGCGTGAGATGGGTTTTACATCCGGCATCGAGAACTATTCGCGGCATCTCGATCAGCGTCCGGCAGGCAGCCCGCCGTGGACGATGGTCGATTACTTCCCGAAAGACTACCTGCTCGTCATCGACGAAAGTCACATGACGATCCCGCAGCTTCGCGGGATGTACAACGGCGACAGTTCCCGCAAGCAAACGCTGGTCGATTACGGCTTCCGACTGCCGAGCGCGAAGGATAACCGCCCGCTGCGTTTCGACGAGTTCGAGGCGCGGATGGGGCAGACGATCTTCACGTCAGCTACGCCCGGACCGTATGAGGCACAGGTCAGCGAGCAGGTGGTGCAGCAGGTGATTCGCCCGACAGGTGTTCTCGATCCCGAAGTATTCGTTCGCCCGACGAAGGGACAGATCGACGACTTGCTGCAGGAAGTGGCGGCGCGGGTAAAGAAGGGGCAGCGCGTCATTATCACTACGCTGACGCAGCGCATGGCGGAAGAACTGGCGGGCTACGTCAACGAGATGGGCATTCGGGCGCACTATCTACACGCCGAAATTGACACTCTGGAACGGGTCGAGATTCTGCGCGATCTGCGACTGGGCGTCTATGATGTGGTCGTCGGTATCAACCTGCTGCGCGAAGGGATCGACCTGCCGGAAGTCTCGTTGGTTGCCATCCTGGACGCGGATAAAGAAGGCTTTTTGCGCTCGTCCCAGGCGCTGATCCAGACCATCGGACGCGCCGCGCGGCATATCGAAGGCAAAGTCATCCTGTATGCTGACAGAATGACCGACTCGATGAAATTCGCTATCAGTGAAACGGAACGCCGCCGCGCTGTCCAGCACCAGTACAATGTCGAACACGGCATTGAGCCGACGACGATTGTCAAACAGGTGCGCGACCTGACCGACCGTGTGAAGGCGGCGGTTGGCGAAGACATAAAGGCGGCGGGCGGTGATGTGAGTGTGACGATGCTGCCGAAGGACGAGCTGCACCGCATGATTAAGGAACTGGAAACTGAGATGAAGAACGCCGCGCGCTCGCTGGAATTCGAGAAGGCGGCGTTGCTGCGCGATCAGGTGATTGAACTGAAGCAGATGCTGGCGGACAAAGAGCCGGAAGGCGAACTGGATTTGCTGGCGCGCTAGGGCGGCGGCTGTCCTGATAGCGTTTGAACCCGCCGACGAGCCACGCTGCTTTTGTAGGCTTGTCGGCTGGTTTTCTACCAATCCCCGCCTAAACTCACCATTGACACCCTCAGGGGCGGATGATAGTATTCATACACATATGATGCGGGGTAGAGCAGTGGTAGCTCGTCGGGCTCATAACCCGGAGGCCGTAGGTTCGAATCCTACCCCCGCTACTTTTTATTTACCAACATTGCGGCGACGTAGCTCAGCGGTAAGAGCGATTCACTCATAATGAATAGGTCATAGGTTCAAATCCTATCGTCGCCACCAGCGCAGACCCATCAACCTGATGGGTCTTTTTTTGTTTCTCCTTTAATTGAAATCAAACCTCTGAGGTGCTAAATTATCCAGAAGTCGGAGGTTTGAAAATGAAACAGGAAGTACGTGAAAGGGCGCGGCAGCTTCGGTCACAAGGCGTTTCGGTGCGTGACATTGCCAGGACGCTCAATGTATCCAAAGGGACTGTGAGCCTGTGGGTACGAGACATTCGGCTATCGCACGAGCAGATTGCCGCCTTGAAGGAAAATCAGCGTCGCTATGGTGGGCAGAACAGCGGCGCGCAGCGAAACAGACTCAAGGCTCAGGAACTGCGTAGGCTCTATCAGGAGCGGGGTCGCATAAAGGCACGAGAAGGTCATCCTCTTCATCTTGCCGGTTGTATGCTGTATTGGGCAGAGGGTGCGAAGGACAAACATCGCCTGTATTTCGTGAATTCCGATCCCAATATGGTGTGTCTCTTCAAACGTTTCCTGAGCGAGGAGCTTGCGATTTTCGATTGTGACATCACGATCACGATACTCTGCCACACTACTGACATCGACGAGATTAGACGGATAGAACAATACTGGCTTGATCTACTGGGGCTTCCACAAAGTTCTTTGCGCAAAACGATCCACAAAGTGGGTAGTGAAAAAAGCAGGCACGTATTGAAACATGGCATATGCTCGATGCGCGTGTATCGTGTCGAAGCCGTCCAGCACATTTACGGGGCGATACAGGAATACGGGGGGTTTGACAATCCCGACTGGCTGTTTTAATACTTCCTTCCCTCGCGACCTTCCTGAACCGCCTCACCTGTCCGAAAGAACAGTTTTCGCCAATTTCTCATCTGCCCGTGTAACGATATGCGTTACTCTAGGTAGTAATCATTCACGGAAGGAGACTCGCATGGCAGAGCATATGATTGGTTCGGCAGCCACGTTCCTACAGGACGGTGAGATGACGCGCCTCGAATTAGAAGGTAAACCGGTCGTCGTGGCGCGGGTTGAGAAGGACTATTTTGCCTTCGGCGGCAGCTGCCCACATTACGGAGCGCCGCTGAACAACGGCGTCCTTAAGGGGCACGAACTTATGTGTCCCTGGCACCATGCCTGTTTTGATCTCCGCAGCGGCGCGAGGCTGGAGCCGCCAGCGCTGAACGATCTGGCGCGTTTTCCTGTGCGCGTCGAAAACGACTCGCTCTACGTCACGCTGCCGCACGACAATGTGCGCGAGCCGCAGGGCGGAGTTGATCCCGCTGATGGACGCACATTTGTGATTGTCGGCGGTGGGGCGGCGGGCGAAAATGCCGCCGAGGAACTGCGGCGGCAGGGATATCGCGGCTCGATTGTCATCCTCAGCGCGGTGCCGGAATCGCCGGTGGATCGTCCCAATCTCTCAAAAGATTATCTGGCAGGCAAGGCGCAGGCAGACTGGATTCCGCTGCGCAGCCGAAGCTGGTACGCCGAACGTGATATCGAGCTGATGCTGAATACACGAGTTACGGGCGTTGATTCGAAGGCGCGCAGCGTGCAGACCGAAGACGGCGAAACCTTTCACTATGACAAGCTGCTGCTGGCAACCGGCGGATTACCCCGCAGCCTGACCAACGTCCCCGGACACGATCTGGCGGGGGTGTTCCTGCTGCGCAGTCTCGAAGACGCCGACGCCATCATCGCGGCGGCGCAGCCCGGACTGCGGGCGGTGGTCGTTGGCGCGAGCTTTATCGGCATGGAAGTGTCGGCATCGCTGCGGGCGCGGAACGTCGATGTGACGGTAGTCTCGCCCGAAAGCGTGCCTTTCGAGAACCAGTTTGGCGCAGCGGTGGGCGAGATGTTTCGTCGCGCTCATGAAGAAAATGGCGTAGTGTTTCGCCTGGGCAGCGGCGTGCGCCAGTTCAACGGCGATAACGGGCAGGTGAACGGCGCGCAGCTTACCAGCGGAGAGGTGCTGCCCGCCGATCTGGTGGTGCTGGGAGTCGGCGTGCGCCCGGCAACCGACTTTCTTCAGGACTCAGGCTTGGCGATGGACGAAAAAGACCGTTCAGTGCTGGTGGATGCTCACCTTCAGACCAGCGATGCCAACATTTACGCGGCGGGTGATATTGCCCGTTACGACGATGGCGGCGGCAATCGCAAGCGTATCGAACACTGGCGGCTGGCGCAGCAGCACGGCATGATCGCGGCGCGAAACATGCTCAGGGGCGGCTCGGACAGCGTTCAGCGCCATGTGCCGTTCTTCTGGACGAATCAGGCAGGAATCAGCCTGCGCTATGTCGGCAACGTGCATAAATTTGATGATGTCGTCTTTCGTGGCAAGGCAGCCGACCGCCAGTTCATCGCCTTTTACGTGGTCGATGGCAAGCTGCAAGCGGCGGCTGGCGTGAAACATGACCGCGACCTGGACGCGCTTGAGTTCATCCTGCGCGATGGGCTGCCGTTGACGGTGGAGCAGATGCAGGACAAAGACTTCGATCTGGTGAAGTATGCAGTAGAGAAACGTTAGGCACGGCACCCCACAGGCTATCCGAAAGGTTTCCAGACAGCGGACACGACATTGTCGTGTCCCTATGCAAAGCCTGAACTATTTATGGGTGGATTTCGGTGGCTTTGCCTCGTACTGGTCGAGGTCTTGCCAGGTTTCGCGGCGGCGGCTGACGTGCCAGCGCACGCCGTCTTCATCCAACACAATTTCAGGCGGGCGCGGGCGGCTGTTGTAGTTGCTCGCCATGACCATACCATAAGCACCCGCGTTGAGGATGGCGAGCAGATCGCCCGGCTGAACTGCTGGCAGCGTCACATTGCGACCCAGTACGTCGGTTGTCTCGCAGACCGGACCCACAACCGCCGCCGTCATGGTTCCCGCCGTCGTGTCGGGGATGGTCAGCGGCACGATCTCGTGGTGCGCGTTGTAGAGGGCAGGGCGGATCAATTCGGTCATGCCAGTGTCGGTGATCAGGAAGGTCTGGTCGCCCTGCTCTTTGACGTAGAGCACGCGCGCCACCAGCAGCCCGGCGTCGGCGATGATGCTGCGTCCCGGCTCAAGTATCACGTCGTAGCCGTCCAGAAGCGGCTTGAGCGCGGTCGCAAAATCGGCGGGCGTTGGCAGCGCTTCGCCCGACTGGTAGCGCGAAGGCAGCCCGCCGCCAATATCAATCGTCGTAATAAACGGATAGGGAGCGATCAGTTCGCGCGTGACCCGCAGCGCTTCGACGGTCGCGGTGGTATCGTGAAGCTGGCTGCCGATATGAATGTGGATGCCTTCATAGCGCAGGTTGGGCGTCTCGTTGCGCCGGTCAAGCAGCCAGCGAATGGCATCTGCCGACAAGCCAAACTTCGCGCCGCCGTGTCCGGTGGCGATGTGTGGGTGGGTATTGGCGGTCACGTCCGGGTTGAAGCGCAGCGCCGTCCGAATGGTCTTGCCTGCCGTGGATGCAATCGCGTTCAGCAGATTGGCTTCTTCGACGTTCTCGATATTCACCCAACCGACATTCTGATCGAGCGCAAAGAACAGTTCGTTGGATGTTTTGCCAACGCCCGCGAAGACGATGGACTGCGGATCGGCTCCAGCCAGCAGCGCCCGGTGAATTTCGCCGCCGCTGACGGTGTCGATACCCGCGCCGTGTTTGATCAGCGCGTTGAGGACGGCGAGGTTAGCGTTTGACTTGGCGCTGAAGTGGACGTGCGCCTCGGGGAAGGCGGCTTGAATCTCGCTCAGATTGTGGAGCGCGCGGCGCAGACTATAAATGTAAACCGGCGTGCCAACCTGCGCGATGATGTCGCTCACCGCCACCGAATCACAGTAGAGCTGCCTATCCTGATAGCGGATCGAGTCGTTGAGCACCGAATCTGCCGCGGCGCTGCTGGGCGTAGCGCTGGGCAGACTCGCGCCAGTGGGCGGCGTCTGCTCGGCTAGCCGGGCGCTCTGTGCCAGCGCCGAATCCACCTGACTGGTGATGGCAAACAGCAGGCGGTGGTCGGCAATCGTGAACACCGCCTTTCGCCCGATAACAGCCGCGCCAAAACGCCGCCCGCCGACGATGAACGGCGCTGCCAGCAGGATCAAGCCGGGAAAACCTGCCGGCGTGGGTATCGTCTGGGGAATCGACAGATCGGCGGCGCTGGCGCGGATCGCCTGCACCACGTCCGCTGGCAGGCGCAGCCGGTCTTCAACCTGCCGAACGGTGCTGACGTCGTCCTGGAAGCGGACGATTATGGTGAACTGGGCGCTGAACTGCTGGATCAGCACATCGGCAAAGGCGCTGACGAGTTCGTCTTCATCGGTGATGTGATCGCGCAGATGATCGATCTGGTAGATGGCGTTCAACTCGCGGTTGCGCTGGATGAGCTTCCAGTTCATACGCGCCTGAATGATGGCTGAGTCAATCTGTTTTTCGGCGATTGCCAGCAGCGCGCGTTCGTGCCCGGTAAACGGGTGAGATCGCCGCGTCAGGATCAGTCCGCCCAGCGGCAGCCCCTTGAGGATGATGCCGTTGCCGAGGGCGTATTCCCAGTAAGGATTGTCGATTGCGGCTGGCTCTGACCGGCGCATGGCTGCGCGGCACAGGTCAATTGCCTCGCCCTGCGCCAGCCCGGAAGTCGCGATTGCCTCGATATCGTCGCTCGTCTCCTGAAGCAGAACGACGGCGCAGCCATCGGCGTCAAACTGCGTCTGGAGCAGGCGCACGATGTCGTCAAACATGCGCTGCGGATCGTCATCTTCCTCTATCGAGTCGCGGATGTTGTCCAGCGCCAGGGTCAGTTGAAGGGCTTCTGTTTGCAAAGGATCTGCTGCCATATGATGGGTACGTGTGTTATCATTTATATTAAGTTGGCTGAAGTATAGCATCATTGAACGTGGCTGCCTATCAACCCAGGGACGGTCAAATTGGTACTCGCACGACAGGATACAAAACTGGCGACGCAGTATGAAACGCTGCGCCGCCGTGAACATGAACTGATCACGCAGCTACTGGATGTGCTGCCAAAAATAGACGGGCTGGCTGAGGATCGTGTCGTGCAGGCGCGCGACGCGCTGTTCCACGCCGACAGCCCGTATCTGATGGTGCTGATGGGTCCCTTTAATTCGGGCAAGTCGAGCATCATTAACGCGCTGCTGGGCGAAGCCGACCTGCTGCCGATTGGACCCGTTCCAACAACCGACCGCATCACTATGCTGCGCTACGGGGACGAGCCACAGCGGGTGCGTTCCGGCGAAGTGGATACCGTCTTCTATCCGTCGCCGCTGCTGCAAAAGGTGAGCTTTGTCGATACGCCGGGGCTGGAGTCGGTTTTCCAGACCCACGAGGAACAGACGCGGCGGTTTCTGCATCGCAGCGACGCGGTGCTGCTGGTGATGATGGCGACCCAGGCGATGACCGCGCGGAATATGGAATACCTGCAAATTCTGAAGGACTATGGCAAGACGGTCATTATCATCCTCAACCAGATTGACCTGCTGACGCCGGAAGAAGCCGAAACGGTGCGCGATTACGTGCTGGAACAGAGCCGCGATGTACTCGGCTACAAACCCGAGGTGTGGTCGATGTCGGCGCGGCGCGGGCTGGAAGCGCGGCAGGACGACGGCACGCTGGATGAGGACGCCTGGACAGCCAGCGGCTTGAGCCGGATCGAACAGCACGTCGATCAGCAGTTAGGCGATGCGGCGCGGATGCGCCAGAAGCTGCAAACACCGCTGCAAATTATGCAGAACGTCCATCAGACGGCGCTGGAAGCAGTGCGCGGCAACCAGTCAGCGCTTGACCAGTACCAGAGCATCAACCAGAACGTCGAACGCCAGCTCAACGGCTTCCAGCGCGAACAGGACAGAATCGTGCGCGAGGTGCTTGACGAGGCGGCGAGCAAATTTGACGAGACGGCAGATCGGGGCATGATGGCAATTCGCGATATGTTCCGGCTGACGCTGGCGCTGCGGTCGGTTACGCGCGGCATTGGCGAATTGACCGGGCTGGCGCGGATTGGTCGGCGCGGCGGTTCGTACACCCGCGCGGCGTTTGAAGTCCGCAAGGTATTTGAGCCGCTGGATGAGCTGCCAATCGTGGTCGATAGACTCGGTCCGCGGCTGGAAGGCAAAGATGTTCAGGACGTGGACGATCTGGTGAAATATGCCCGCCGCGAGATCGACGCGCTGCCCAGTGGCATCAAGTCCAAAGTAATCGGCAGCGTGCAGGCGCCCGTCCAGTATGATCGCTCGGCACTGAATGACGCGCGTCAGGATTTGGAGATCATTGAATCCGAAGCCCGTGTCTTTGAGACGGAACGGCTGGAACGAATCGTCCGCAATTCGCTGCTCTATCTCGCCGCTTATGAAATTCTGGTGCTGGTGATGGGAATCTTCACCCTGGCACTGGTCACGCCGCCGCCCGATCAGCCGCTGCTGCCGATTGGGATCTTCCTCATTTTTGTGGGGTTGGCGCTGTTGGGGCTGGCATTTCTTCCGCTGCGCGGGCGAATGCTGGCGACAGCGTATGCCAACCGGCTGACGAAACTACAGAATCGCTACCTCGAAGTGCTGAGTAAGGCGGCGGTTTCGCAGGCAGCCTATGGGATGCAGCTTCGCCGTAACGCCGTCCTGCCGCTGACCCGCCTGATCGACGCGCAGACGCAGATCCAGCAGGAGCAGCTCGCCAGCCTCCAGGCAGCGGGGCAGGAGATGCTCAGGATCGAGGCGGAGTTGAGCAAAGTAAAGTAGAAGACATAGTACTGAGTACTGAGTGCCGAGTACTGAGTATCAAGAAGTAGAAAGTAAAAAGTGGAAAGCTACAAGTTGTTCACTTTTGGGCTTTCAACTTTCTGCTCTTCTTCACTCAGTACTCAGTATCCAGTACTCAGCACTAAAGGAAGAGGTTAATGTGAGTACGGTGTTGACGACATTGGATGGACCGCTGGCAGCGCTGCGAGAGTCGGAGATTCGGCTGCTAAGCGACCTGGCGGCAGCGCTCAATGAAATGGGCGAAGCGTCTCAGGATGACCGGGGACGCCTGCTGCAAGTGGCGCAGGATTTACGCGACATGTTCTTCCTGGTGGTGGTGATTGGTGAGTTCAACGCCGGGAAGTCATCGTTTATCAATGCGCTTCTGGGCGACGAACTGCTGCCGGTAGGGGTGACGCCAACCACCGAAGCCATTGAGCTGATTCGCTACAACGACGTTCCCCAGCGCAAGCCAGATATGCGCGACGACGGCATCCGCGAGTGGGCGCACCCGAACACGGGCGCGGTGGGCGTGGCGCTGGTGGATACGCCCGGAACCGGCTCGGTCTTTCAGAAGCACGAATCGACGGCGAAGTCATTCCTGCATCGCAGCGATCTGGTGATCTTCGTCATCTCGGCGAAGCGGGCGCTGGCGGAGACGGAACGCCTGTATCTGGAACTGGCAAGAAACTACGGCAAGAAGATCATCCTGGTGGTCAATCAGATCGACCTGCTTTCGCCGCAGGAGCGCACCGAGGTGCGGCGCTTTGTCGAGCGACAGGTGCAGGATCTGCTTGATCTTCAGCCGCTGATCTTCATGGTGTCGGCAAAAGAGTCGCTGGCGGCACAGCGCAGCGGTGCGGCGGACGGCGGCGGCATCGACGCGGTGCGGGCGCATCTTCGCGGCGTGCTCAACGAAGCGCCGCCCATCAAGCAGAAACTGCTGGCACAGTTGGACATGGCGGAGCATATCGCCAACAAGTATCTTGACACCATTCAGGGCAGAGCCGATCTGGTGAGCGCGGATACGGCGAAAGTGCGCGACGTGCAGAGCGAGCTTGAACAGCAGTCGCTGGGCTTGAACGCGCAGTTGGCAAGCGCCCGCGCCGAAATTGAGAACGTCTTTGAAGGCATGAGACGGCGCGGCTTGAACTTCATCAGCGAGAATCTGTCGATTCGGCGGATGGGACGCAGCAGCAACCGCGAGGCGCTGCAGGCGGAGTTTCAGGACGTGGTCATTGGTCGGGCGCTGCGCGATATCAACGCGGCAAGCGGCGACTATATCAACGCGCTCATCGATAACAGCCGTCTTTACTGGCGCGGCGTCATCGAACGTCTGAACCAACTGCGCGATCTGATGGAGCAGGAACTCAGCGGGCTGGACGCCAGCGTGTATACCGAGCAGCGCGAAGCCCTGCAAGAGGCGATTCGCATTGCCGAAGCTGAATTGAAGACCTATTCCAGCGGGCGGGTGATTGGCGAGATGGAAGAGGTATTTCGCTCGAATATGAACGGCTTTGCGGCAGGAACCGGCGCGGCAGTGGCTGGCGTCATCCTGATGATCCTGGCGGCGCTGCCTGCCGGACCGATCTTCGGCGCGGGCGCGCTGGCGACGGCGTCACTGGCGTTTGTCGTCGGCGCGCCGCTGGCGGCGATTGGGAGCTATGCCGCGCTGCGCTATTATCGCCGTGTGTCCGCCGATACGAAAAGCGACTTCAACCGGCGGGTTGACCAGCTTCAAGCCACCTATGAAAAAGCCCTGGACGACCTGACCCAGCGCGAGCGCAGCCGCCTGACCCAGTATGGCAAGCAGGTGCTGACGCCGATCTTCAGCCGCCTGGAAGTGCTGGCGCGCCGCTACAGTGCTCAACAGGCGACGCTTAGGGGTTTGCTTGACCAGATCGCCACGCTTCGTCGGGGTATCGAGGAGAGCCAGGCTTCGTGAACATTTCGACCATTTCGCTGGAAGATCAATTCGTAATCGCCCTCCAGCTTATACTGGCGGCAGTCTTAAGCATGGTTGCCGGTTGGGATCGCGAGCAGAAACGGCGCGAGGCGGGGCTGCGGACGCACATGCTGATCGGCATCGGCTCGTGCCTGTTCACCGCGCTGTCCCTTCAGGCGTTTGGCGATGGCGATCCGGGGCGGGTGGCGGCGCAGATTGTGTCAGGAATGGGTTTCCTGGGCGCGGGCGCTATTCTGAAAGAGGGCGCCACGGTGCATGGCTTGACCACAGCGGCAAGCATGTGGGTTACAGCCGCAACTGGCATGGCAGTCGGCACTGGCGCGTGGTTTCTTGCTATCTGCGCGGCGCTGTTGATCTGGTTTGTGCTGGCGGTGATGCAGCGTATCAAGCGGGACACGCTGCCAAAGACAAAAGGTCAGAATATCACGCCTCCACAGTGACTCCTTCGGCGGCGCGGAACGGTACGCCTCTACAGCCGGTGAAGCTGTCGAATCCGCCCCAGCAGTGTCGAAATTTGCGGCTCAACAGCGCCGTCATCGGGCAGCCCAAGCGGGTCGTGAGTATCCTCGCCAAGCAGGGCGCGGGCAAGGTTGACCATACCTTCAC
Source organism: Aggregatilineales bacterium (assembly GCA_030834905.1). GTDB lineage: Bacteria > Chloroflexota > Anaerolineae > Aggregatilineales > Phototrophicaceae > Flexifilum. The sequence goes on from JAUQWZ010000024.1 coordinate 95,744, forward strand.
TGAGCGCGTCCAGGTTATAACCGCCTTCCATCACGAAGATGATTCTTCCCTCACAGAGCTGGTTCGCCAGGCGCGTCAGTTCGCGCGAGAGGTGGGCATAGCCGCCTAGTGACAGCCGCATTCCCGCCAGTGGATCAAGCCAATGGGCATCAAAACCTGCCGATACAAGGATAAGCTGCGGCTTGAAACGCTCGGCGGCTGGCGCGACAACCTGCTCGAAAACAGCGGCATAGCCAGCATCGCCCACGCCGGCTGCCAGCGGGATATTGATGGTGTACCCTTGACCCGCGCCCGCGCCGGTGTCGGTCACTGCGCCGGTACCGGGATAGAGGGGATACTGATGGGTGGACACGAACAGCACCGAGGGATCATCGTAGAAGATCGCTTCAGTGCCGTTGCCGTGATGGACATCATAATCTACAATAAGCACACGCTCGACACCAAACGCTTTCTGCGCGTGGCGCGCAGCAATCGCAATGTTGTTTAACAGGCAGAAGCCCATCGCACGATCCGGCTCGGCGTGGTGACCGGGAGGACGTGCAGCAACCAGACCGTTGGCTGCTTCACCAGTCATCACCGAGTCTACCGCCATCACTGCCGCGCCCGCCGACAGCCGCGCGATTTCGTTTGAACTGGGGCAGGCATAAGTATCGGCGTCGATGCGCGCAGTACGGGGCAGAGTGGCTATCTTCTCCAACAGCGCCAGATGTTCCGGGGTATGCACGCTGAGGATTAACTCCGACGAAATGGCTTCGGCTTCGCGCGCGAGCAGGCGTGCCAGCAGCCCGGAGTCGCTGAGCCGACGCCACACGCTGCGAATACGTCCCGCATGTTCGGGATGCTGTGGCAGATCATGTTCGGTGTAGCGGGGGTGGGTTGTATAAACAGTCGTCATGGATCATCCTCCTGACGATGATTGTGCTGGTAATCGACCGGCGATGCAAGCATGTGAGGTGAACCTGCGAGGAAAATGCCGAACTCATCACCGTCTGGGAATCCACAGCTTCACTTTGTGCCAAAGAATCGTAACCGGATTGAGCTGATGTTGTATCAACAGTTGGTGCAGTGGGCACAGGAAGTATGGAACACCCGGTGTCCCGATCAGAACAGCGTCACTATCTGGGCAAGCGCCGAATGCGCTAACCGGCTGGCGCAGACACAGGTGCGCCCCGGTCGCAAGCTGCGCCGTAAGAGCCGCTACGATGGCTTTGAAACGCTGGATTGTCCGGTGATTGTGCCGATCAGCGATTACGGCACGCGCGGCAAGAAGATGGTGCTGACCTCCAGCGCCGGGGCTTTCGCCTTCAGGTTCACAGACGACAGCGGCGAACCTTTTGAAGTGATTTACGCCTGCACCTACTTCGGCGACGACGCGCAGGATTTGACGGCGATTGCGCTCGTTCCCGAAGACAAGCTGGATACCTGGGCAGCGTTTGAATTCATGTGCGCCCGAACGGTACGCCCGCGCATTCGCCGCCGCCGGGATGTCTACATCATCGGCGGTACGGACGCTTTCTTCGACCCAACGGTGGAATGGGACGATGTCATCCTCTCTGAAGAACTCAAGACCAAGCTGCTGGATGACATGGAAGCCTTCTTCACCAAAGGCGTCGATCTTTATCGCCAGTTGAAGCTGCCGCCGTTCCGCAAGCTGCTGCTGGCGGGCGTGCCGGGAACTGGCAAGACGATGCTCTGCGCGGCGATGGCAAAGCTCGCCATCAAGCGCGGCTGCGTGGTGGTCTACGTTTCCGGCGCGGATCGCGATGGGGCGTCGTTTGAGAAGATTCAGCGGGCGTTACAGGCGGTGACGGCGGCGCGTTATCCGGTGCTGCTGATCGTCGAGGAACTGGACGCCTACCTACAGGGTGATGACAAGGCGCGGGTGCTGAACGTACTGGACGGCATCGAGTCGCCTAACAACCCGAAAGGCGCGCTAATGCTGGCGACCACCAATTATCCCGAAGCGATTGACGAGCGCATCACCAAACGTCCTGGACGGCTGGATCGCATCTTCATCATTCCCCCGATCCACGACGAAGCGCAGGCGGAACTGATGCTGCGGCATTACATGGCGGATCAGTGGCAGGACGATCATCAGAAAGTGATCGCGCGGCTGGTGGATCAGCCGGGGGCGTTTGTGCGTGAGGTGGCGCTGCACGCCCGGATGCTGGCGGCGCACGAACACTGCGCCGACGTATCGCTGGACATGCTGGAAAAGTCGGTCACCAGCCTGTTGAAGCAGGTGCATTCCGAAAGTGATTTTCTCAACCCGCGCCGCCCGATCAGCATGGTGAGCAGCAGCAGCAAGAAGTCCAGCAGCCGCAACCCATTCGGTTGGAAGGACGAGAGCGAAGACTGAGTCGAAAGCGGCAAGTTGAAAGTGGAAAGTAGGGGCGCAGCACGCTGCGCCCTTTTTGTGCTTTTCTATTTCGGCACCAACAGCAGATAGTCGAAGCCGTTCATGTGAATGGTTTCGTCGTGGTCGTAGTTACGGGCGATGGCTTGCAGCACGTCAGTCGGGTAGAACTGCGCCCGCATGATCACCAGCCCGAACGCCTGATCCTCGATCATGCCTACTAATTCAGTCGAGTCGAACATGCCGTTCAGCCACAGGTTGAGCAGTTGGGTCGGATTGGTGATGACCTCTTTGCCCGCCAGCAGATTAAAGGCGGCTTCTTCGCTCAACACAGGACCCTCGACGGCGCGAACGCGCTCGACGATTCGCCAGCCCGCGTCAGTATCCGCCTGCGTCGTCAGGTGTCCGATGTCGGCGTAACCACCGGCGATCCGTCCGGCAGAGTCGTAAAAGCCGTTGTTGGCGTTTGGCTCTAAGCCAAGCCAGTTTGCTACCGTCCCAAAAACTGCGCCTTCGGTGGGCATGTGCAGCACTGCCCGCCCGTAGCCGAGGTAGAGCAGCGGAATCACGATTAATCCGGCGGTGGCAAGCGCCGGGGCGAAGCGGCGGAATGGGTCGATTAACAGGCGGCTGAGATAATTGCGTGGGAACGTCCACGAACGATTCAGCGTTCGCGCGGCAAACAGACCGCTGAGGATGCACAGGGCGGCAATCGCGGTGGCGAAGTAGCTGTCACCGGCTCCCCATTTGCCCGACAGCACGCTGTTGACGACAGCGGTGGCGAACCAGACGCTGTAAATCGACAGGCGGCTGAAATACAACTCATAAAGCGCGTACAGCGCCGCCGGAACGAGCAGGAATCCGTGAAGGCTGAACCACAACCGGAACAAGCCGACGGTCTGATCAAGGTGAAAGTCGTTGACGTTAGCGGCGATGGTTTGCAGCCACCACTGACCGTTGGTGGCGACATTTATGGCGAGGAAAATGCCGCCGCCCACCAGCGCGAACAGCACCGCCCAGACGACGGCGCGGCGCGGCTGGCGAATGAACAGGAACACAAAGACGGCGGCGGCGGTGGCTATCGCCAACTGCTTGGTGTAGCCCGCTGCCAGAACGAATGCCAGCCCGGTTGCAAGCGTGCGGCGGCGCTTTGCCGTGTCCTCGATCTCGCTGGCATGGGCGAGCACAACGACGGCGAGCGTTTCAAACATCACCATCGTCATGTGCTGGCGGAACAGCGGTCCAATGTGATAGATCGTGTTTGACGCCAGAAATGCCAGACCGGAGAGGATGGCGATCCATTTGTGGCGGCTCTCGCGATAGACGGCAAAGCCAATGGCGCTGGCGCAGACCAGCGTTCCCAGAAAGCCGAGCAGCCGCCCGTACCAGTATGCTTCGCCAAACAACCAGACGAACGGCGCGGCGATGACGTGGAACAGCGGCGGGTAGTTGCTGGAATAGAACGGATAGGTGTTGGTATCCTGATAGGGCGACTGTCCCTGACTGAACAGGATGGTATCGACCATCTCGAAGCCTTCGCCCTGATCATAGTCGAACGGAAACTGCATCAGGTTGACGGCGTATACGGCGTAGACGACAAAGTAGCCAATGAGGATCACCAGCGCCGCGCTCATCAGCAGTCGATGGGCTGCCAGCAGCGGCAGGCGCGATGTTACGGCGGTGTCGGTCGGCAAAGTCTGTTCGGTCATCGGTCAGGCGGGCTGGCTGCCAAGCGGAATCAGCGTTACGCCGACGAGCGCGATCAGGAGGCAGCCGCCCAGCGCCATCTGCTGCGCGGGACCGATGCCGCCTTCACGCCCAACGTCGAGGATGTCGATGCCAATGATGGCGGCGAAGGCGACCAGCCCGCCGACCAGCATCAGCAGACCGAGATGGCGCTTGGTGAGGGTAAAATGATTGGACAGCATGACGACGAATTTTTCCTGTCTGCAACTTTTCTGCGGCACTAGACGTACAGCATTATATCAGGTGGCAAAATGCACGACACCGTGAGCGCAACTTACTATGGTGAGTTTGCGTAAATGAGTGTATGTTACGGAATGGGCAGTTATGTTATTCGAGGGAGCCTTCATGAGCGAGGAAACACCCCGCCCCGACACCCCAACCGAGGACAGCGCGCGCGTGTCGCGCCTGGCAGCGCCGCGTACCGGCGTTTCAGCCGTGTCCGAAGGGGCTGTCACTGGCAGCGGCGACGAAAGTGATCGGGTTGTCAGAGAATACGAATCGCGCTACCGAGGTAGCGATACTCCGAAGCCAAAACGCCGCGAGATGCCGCGCAGCTACAGCACCGCGCGTATCAGCGACGACGAGAAGCTGTGGGCAGCGGTTGCCCATGGCAGCGTCTGGCTAACGCTGTTGGGGGGCTTTCTGAGCGTTGGCGCGATTGTGCCGGTCAGCATCTTTGTGCCGCTGGTGATTTACTTCATGTTCCGCCGCCGTTCGGATTACGTCGCGTTCCACGCGCTGCAGGCGTTTGTATTGCAGTTGGTCGGTACGGTGGGCGCGTTCGCGGTGCTGATGGTCGGCGGGCTGGTGTGGACGCTGGGCATGGTGATCGCGCTGATGGCGGTGGTCATCCTGGTGGGCTTCATCCTGGTGCCGCTGTGGGGCATTGTCGGGGTGGCGCTGGCGCTGCTGATACTGGTGATGCCAATCGCGACCCTGCTGTACGGGACGATTGCCGCGATTGAGACCTACAACGGGCGCGATTATCGCTTCCCGGTGATTGCCAAATGGGTGGATCGCCAGCTTGCGGGCGGCTACCTGAACGCGACGTAAGGGAGCAAAGAAAGTACTGAGTACTGAGTGCTGAGTGCTGAGTCGAAAGTGCAAAGTTGAAAGTGGAAAGCTGGGGCGCATGTTGGTGCGCCCTTTTCGCTGCTGCTGCCGCGTCACGCTTTGTGCAAACCCACTAATGAAGCCTCGATTATTCTTACGCTTTATTTCTAACTCCCGGCGTGCTATGCTTTTCGCGTTCTCGGCTGATGTACAAACTAGAGGGCGGTTCTTATGTTGAAGACGCAAACCTGCGGCGAACTGCGATCCGAACACGATGGGCAGTCCGTCTTGCTGGCAGGATGGGTACACCGCCGCCGCGATCAGGGCGGCTTGATCTTTATTGATCTGCGTGACCGCTGGGGCATTACGCAGGTCGTGGTCAATCAGGAAACAGCGCCGGAAGCTCACGCCGTCGCCAGCGGCGCGCGAAACGAGTATGTGCTTCAGGTGAAGGGCGCGGTACGAATCCGACCCGAAGGCACCGCTAACGACGAACTCGAAACCGGCGCAATCGAGGTAGTTGCCAGCGAGATCGTGCTGCTGAATGCCGCTAAGACGCCGCCGTTTTACATCAACAAGGAAGAGAAAATTGACGAGGTCGAGCGTATGCGCTACCGCTACCTCGATCTGCGCCGCCCGCGGATGCAGCGCAATATCATCCTGCGTCATAAGATCGTCAAGTTCATTCGTGATTATCTAGATGAGCGCGATTTCGTCGAAATCGAAACGCCGATCCTGTTCAAGACGACGCCAGAGGGCGCGCGCGACTTTCTCGTTCCCAGCCGCCTGATGCCGGGGCACTTCTACGCGCTGCCGCAAAGCCCGCAGCAGCTAAAGCAGCTTCTGATGGTGGCGGGCTACGAGCGCTATTTCCAGATCGCCCGCTGTTTCCGCGACGAAGACCTGCGCGGTGATCGCCAGCCGGAATTTACCCAGCTTGACCTTGAGATGAGTTTCGTCCAGCGCGAAGATGTGATCGACCTCATCGAAGGCATGATGATTGAACTGAGCGAGAAGGTGGCAGGCAAGACGCCGCTGATCAAGCCGTTTCCGCGCCTGACCTACACCGAGGCGATGGAGAAGTACGGCTCGGACAAGCCGGACATTCGCTACGACCTCACCGCAGTCGATGTGACCGATCTGGCGGGCAAAAGCGGATTTCAGGTGTTTGTCGATAATGCGGCGGCAGGCAAGCCGGTGAAGGTCATCCGCGCGCCGGGTTTGCTGCGCGGCAAGGAAGACCCAACCAAGGCGCTCAGCGGCGAAGGGCTGAAGCGGCTGATGAAGGAACTGGAAGACCTCATTCGGACGACTGGCGCTAAAGGGCTGGCGTGGATGGCGCTGCCGTTGGAAGAAAACGGTGAGGTCAAAGGTCCCATCGGCAAGTTCTTCACCGTCGAGCAAAAGGTGGAATTATTCGAGCGTGTTGACGCGCAGGCGGGCGATATCCTGCTGTTCACGTCTGACAAGCGGGAAACTGTCTATGAAGTGGTCAACGTGCTGCGTCGGCATCTGGCGGAGGCGCTGGGCTTGGTGGATAGCGATACCGTCGCCTTCTGCTGGGTGATCGACTTTCCGATGTTCTACTGGAACGAAGAAGAGCAGCGCTGGGATCCGTCGCAGCACATGTTCACGTCGCCAGTGCCTGAGGACATTCCGCTGCTGGATACCGATCCCGGCGCGGCTCGCGGCTCGCAGTATGACCTTGCCTGCAACGGCTATGAAGTGGCGGGTGGCAGCATTCGCATCCACAGCCGCGAGCTTCAGGAGAAGATGTTCCCGCTGATCGGGCAGGATATGGAGCACGCGCGGGAGGAATTCGGGCACATGCTGGAAGCGTTCGAGTACGGCGTTCCGCCGCATGGCGGCATCGCATCCGGCATTGATCGTCTGGCGATGGTGCTGGCGGGTGAGCCGAATATCCGCGAGGTGATCGCCTTTCCGAAGACACAGAAGGGCGCGGACATCATGGCGCATGCGCCATCCGAACCTGACCCGCGCCAGCTAGAAGAGCTGTATCTGCGTGTGGTAGTGCCGGAAGAGGAACAAGAGCAGTAAGGCAGTGCTGAGGATTAAGGACTGCGGACTGATGCCAGCTTCCAAAGTGACTTGCGTGTAGCTTTCCATCTCTGCTTAAGTTATCGCAAACGGGCAGGAAATGTCGATTACTGCTGCGCGTGCTGTCTGCGCCTTGACGCGCGCACAGCCGGAGCGGCGGGACTCCATGAGAACCACCGATGGAAAGCGCGTGCGTAAGCAGGGTCAGCATCGATCCTGACACCGTGCTCCCTGATCGCTTCGCGATAGCCAATGCGGCCCAACCAGAGTTGGTAGTATACGGACAGATCTGCCGTGACAAGCACATTGACCTCGAAACCAGGATCAATTAGGCATACTGATACGTCATCGTCTGCGATAAGCAACCAGAAGGACTCTCTACGCTTGCCATAAAAATCGAACTGAATCAGGATTCGTTGATCGGGGAGATGCTCCATGATAACCCGATCGTGCATCCACCATAACAGCAAAACCGGATCAAGCTCCTCTGTTCTGGGTCCACCGAAAGTCCAGGTCGCCCCCCAGGTCATCAGCACGTCGATGACGGACTGGAGTTCTCTTCCAGCCCGGGTTAGTACGTATTCCGTTGTTCTGCGGCCATTATGGGTCGCACACTTTTCAAGCAGTCCCATTCTCTCCAGCCGACGCAACCGCTCAGACAATACCGAGCGAGATATGCCGGGCAAACCGCGTTCCAGGTCGTTAAAGTGTTGTATGCCCAGCAGCAGGTCGCGTACGATGAGCAATGTCCAGCGGTCTCCGAGAATTTCAGCTGCTCTGGCAATTGGGCAATACTGACCATAGTGATACATAGCAGCATCCGACCCTCTAGTTCCACTGTCTCTAGAGACTAACTGAAATCGTCTACATAAACTAGTTCGTTTCTAGAACTAGTCCGCTGCTGATGGAACGCCTATCATAACTACAAACAAAACGAATGCTTGTAGCTCACACAGTGGAAAATGGTAAGACGAGGTAATTATCATGACCATGGATACGACTCTTGTGACCAGAGGTATCGAGCGAGCGGACATTGAGGCATTGCGGGTACACTTTCAAGGTCAATTGATCAGTCCTCAAGACCCTGCTTATGATGAAACACGCAGAATCTGGAACGCGATGATCAACCGCCGACCGGGATTGATTGCCGTCTGTTCGGGTGTTGCAGATGTGATGACGGCGGTGCGCTTTGCACGGAAGCGAGACCTGCTCGTCTCGGTGCGTGGCGGGGGTCACAACGTCGCAGGCTCGGCTGTGTGCGATCAGGGGCTGGTGATTGACCTCTCATGTATGAAAGGGATGCATGTGGACCCTGATAGGCGAACGGCGCGTGCTGAAGCGGGGCTTCTGTGGGGTGAATTCGACCATGAAACACAGGCGTTTGGATTGGCGACGACCGGCGGCATTGTGACACATACCGGGATCGCTGGGCTAACGCTTGGCGGCGGTCTTGGTTGGCTGATGCGTAAGCATGGCTTATCCTGCGACAATTTGCTGACGGTCGATGTTGTGACTGCCGATGGGGATCTTGTGCGGGCAAGTGAGACTAAGAACGTTGATCTGTTCTGGGGCATTCGCGGTGGGGGCGGCAATTTTGGCATTATCACATCGTTTGAGTTCGCGTTGCACCCGCTCGGACCTGAAATTCTGGCTGGACCAATTGTGTATCCGGCGGATCAGGCTGAAACCGTGCTGCGCGCTTATCGCGATTATATCGCCACCGCTCCGAACGAGCTTGGAACCATTGTCATCCTGCACCATGCGCCCGCCGTACCCTGGCTACCCGAGGACATACATGGTCAACCGGTCGTGAGCATCGCTGTCTGCTACGCTGGGTCCATCGCGGATGCGCAGAAAGTGGTTCGACCACTGCACAGCCTGGGCGATCCTCTAGCGGAGGTCGTGCGCCCGACGACCTATAAAGCAAACCAGGCAATGCTAGACCCTGGCGCGCCGCACGGGTGGAATTATTACTGGAAATCGCACTATCTGGGAGTTTTAAGCGACGACGCTATCCGCACGATCACCGATAAGGCGTGGCAAACGCATTCGCCCAAGTCGTACACCATCATGTTCCACCTGGGGGGCGAAGTGCGGCATTTGAGTGATGATGCGACGGCGTTTGGCGGACGCAGTGCCGAACACGCAATCAACATTGACGCTGCATGGCCAGCGGAACTTGAGGGAGGAAGTGAGGACATCGAATGGGTACAGGCAATGTGGTCAGCGCTTGTGCCCTATTCCACGGGAGGAGTCTATGTCAATTTCCTCGGCGATGAGGGGCAGGAACGGGTGAAAGCAGCTTATGGCACGGAGAAATATGAGCAACTGGTGGCGCTCAAGGACAAATACGACCCGACCAACTTCTTCCGTTTGAATCAGAACATCAAGCCGAGTGGAAACGGACGCCAATCTCCAATTTAGCCTGAATCTATCAGGCACGAAGTTGAGCAAAGGCAGTCAGTATCCACAGCCATCCCATCAATGATCTCAGTTGGACCTTATCCGCGTTCAGGCGTCGAATCTGACATTGTCGTCCGATCTGTTACGGCATGAATAAGGGCGCAGAACTGCCGCGCCCCTTTTTAGTTGTCGTGTGGTTTATGCTGCCGCTTCGTCTTCTGTGTTGAGGACGTAGGCGTTCACAAGACCGGCGATAATGCCACCGGCGAAGATGCCGACGAAGTAGGGCAGAATGTAGCTGAAATCGCCCGCCACCAGCGCCGGACCCAGCGTGCGCGCCGGGTTGAGGGACGCGCCGGTGAATGGTCCGCCTGCCAGAATGGCACCCGCCAGCGTCAGACCAATTGCCAGCGCGGCGTGTTTGCCTGCCTTGCCAAAAACCGCTGCCTGATAGACGGCAGCGATGAGGAAGAAGGTCAGCACCAGCTCAAACGCGGCGGCTGTCCACGGGGCATCGACGGTCAGGCTGCCGGTTGTCTGACCAAAGTTGAAGGTAGTAATGTTCAGCGATGTCAGCGCGCTGTCGGGAATGAGGGCGCGTACAGCGAAGCCTGCCATGATTCCGCCGAGGAACTGGGCGATCAGGTAGTAAATGGCGCGATCAATTTTGACCTTGCCGCCAACCAGCAGCCCAATGGTGATGGCGGGGTTGAGGTGAGCGCCTGAAATATGCCCGTAGGTGTAGACCAGCGCAACCAGGATTAAGCCGTGAGCCAGCGCCGGGACGACCACCCCAAAGGCGGGTGAGATCACCACGGCAGCCCCACCGATAAAGACCAGCGTAAATGTCCCTATGAATTCGGCGATAGATGCTTTTATGAGGTTGTTTTCCATTTTCGGTTGCTTTCTTTTTTGCTTCGCGGCTTATCCCGCCGCGCCGACACGATTATATCGTCCGATCCTTTAAGGCGCACACGATTGATCTTAAAGCAAGTATAACGGCGTTGACCCTTTACACTGTGGGGTGGCGCTGGTATAAATGACTCCAACCTGCCGTGCGCGTGATGCTGCGCAACCCGGTTTTGAGCCAACACCCACTGAACGGGCGTTCGTCTGTGGAAGTAAGGTGATAGGCGAAAGCCAAGACCCCATTTCCAAAAAGAATGCCCACCTGCGAAAGCAGGTTCAAAAACGTCGCACACACGGCATGGCAGGAGTTTTGAAAATGAACAGCCCATCATTTGATGGGCTGTTTTGTTTACTCGGAGTAATTGGCGCCGAAGACTTCGGTCAGCAGGGTGGGGAGCTGTGCCCGGCGCGGCACCAGCACGCTGGCTCCTTCGGTGGTCACCCAGGGCACGATGTAACTGCTGTCGATAACGCCGGTACGGATGTTTTCCTGCGAGATGTCCTTGAGATACAGCGCCAGTTGGATAATCTGGTCAACCTGGAGATCGGTATAGAGGTTGTCATCCAGCGATGACAGCAGCGTGGGCGACTGTAGAATCAACTGCGGCAGCAGGTTGCTGTCGAGGACATGATCGCGCAGGGCGTAAATCACCATCTGCTGGCGGCGCGCGCGTTCGAAGTCGTTATCGCCGTGGCGGGTGCGGGCGAATTTGAGCGCGGTCAGACCGTCCATGTGCTGCATTCCTGCCCGCAGGATAAGGGGATCGTACCCGTAATTCATATCGGGATATTCGTAGTCCGCGATATCGTAGGGTACGTCGATATCCAGACCGCCGAGGATGTCCACGATTTCGACCACCGCCTGAAAGTCCATGACGATGTAGTTATGAACGCGCATCCCCAGGTTGTACTGTACGGTTTGCATCGCCAGCCGGGGACCGTAATTCACCTGGTCAAGCTCGCCGAGCACCATGGCGCTGTTCACCCGCTGTGGCACGCTGTAGCCGGGGACGTCAAAATACAGATCGCGCGGGATGCTGAGAATGCCCATCTCACCGCTATCAGGATTCAGGCTGATAAGCATCATTGTATCGGTGCGGTATGCCAGCCCTCGTTCGCCCGGACGGCGATCCAGCCCCATCACCAGCACCGTAAAGCGCGACGATCCGTTCCACGCCTGTAGGGTGATGCTCCGTCCGTCATCGAGCGTCACCTGTCCGCCAATCGGAAGCTCGCCATTGGAGCCGATGAAATTGGCGCGGGCGTCCACTGGCGTTGGCAGCCCTGCCGCCGCCGTCGGCAGCACGCTGACGCCGTTCTGGGCGGTGCGAAGCAGCAGCGTTACACTCATGCTGAGGATGATGACGACGCCGAGCAGCGCCACCGCGATAACGACCCATGCCCACTCGCTGCCGCTGGCGTGTCGTGAGCGCCCGCGGCGGCGGCGGACACGCTCGCGCGCCGCCGACTCGCGTAGCAATGATGGCGGCGGCGGGGGGACTGCTGTCGTGGATTCGGCGTAATAGGTAGGGACGGCTGGCGTATGGGTTTGAGTTGGCTCGACGCGCGGCAAACTGCCATTGGCTGTAGGCGCGGAATGGCGATCCCAGCGGGGTTGACTAGGTATAGTGTTCTGGTTTTCCATCGAATCGCCCGGTGCGATAATACACTCTCCTTACCTGAAATGTAGTATAGGCGTGGTCAGAATATGCGTCAATGGCGCTTGATCTACGATAGCCCGATGACTGGCGCGGCGAATATGGCGGTTGATGAAGCCATCCTCAACGCGGTATCGCAGGGGCGCAGCGCGCCAACGCTGCGGCTGTATGGCTGGCAGCCGCCGTGTCTATCGTTGGGGTATGGGCAGCGGGCAGATGAGGTCGATCACCAGCGGCTGGCTGCTCTCGGTTGGGCGATAGTTCGCCGCCCAACCGGCGGCAGGGCGATCCTGCATACTGACGAACTGACCTACAGCGTGTCCCTGCCGGTCGATCATCCGCTGGCAGCGCGCGGCGTTATCGAAAGCTACCGTCAGATCAGCGCGGCGCTGCTGGTTGCGCTGCGCGCGCTGGGCGCGGACTCCAGCGCCGAGCCGCACCCGTCCAGCCCGGACGCGGGCGCGGTGTGCTTCGAAGAACCATCCCACTACGAGATCACGGTGAAGGGCAGGAAGCTGGTCGGCAGCGCTCAGGTGCGGCGGAAAGACGGTATCCTACAGCATGGCACGCTGCCGCTGTATGGCGATCTGGCGCGGATCTGCGACGTGCTGCGCTACGAAAGCGACGCAGCCCGCGCTCAGGCGAAGGTTCAGGTTCGGCGTCGCGCGGTTACGCTGGACGAGGCGCTGCCCCCTCGCCAGCCCTCACCCCCGACCCCTCTCCCTCAGAGAGAGGGGAGCATGGATTTTCCGACCTTGTGGAAAGATGCCGTCGATGCGGTGGCGCGAGGCTTCGAGTCTGCTTTCGGGCTGTCGTTTGAACACAGCGCCGTGACCGATGCCGAACGCGAGGACGCCGCCGCGCTGGAACGAACGAAGTACGGCAGCGAGGCGTGGACGCTGCGGCGCTGACCGGTTGACATCCGGCTCAATCGTGCTTATGCTAGGCGAAAGTTAATAAATGGTTATAAAAGGTTCTGGAAATGACACAGCAGCGCCAGCTTCCGCTGTTTGTCCCGGCAACTGAAGCCGACCTCAATGTCCACACCCGGTTTCGCGACAGCGTCAGCCTGTTCCAGGCATACCTGCTCAAAGAGGGAAAGTCCAGTCACACCGTCAACGCTTTCACGTCTGACCTGCACCTGATCGCAGAGTGGGGCGACGGCGACCGGGCGCTGGGCAGCTTCACGACTACCGAGCTAAACCGCTTTCTCGAATGGCTGGAACACGGGCGCGGCATCCCATGCAGCCGCAAGTCGTATGCCCGGCGCGTGACTACGCTCAAGGTGTTCTTTAAGTGGCTGCACCGGATTGGCGCTGTCCCTCACGACCCTGCCAACGCGGTGCTTCAGCGCTCCGGTCCCGCGCCGCTGGCGCAGATTCTGACGCCGGATCAGGTTGGCGATGTGCTGGCGTTTGGCAACCAGCTTCGGCGCGGCGAGAAACCGGACGCGCGACCGCTGTTCCTGTTCCGCCTCATTTACGAAACCGGCATCAAGAAGAGCGAGGCGATGCGGCTGACGCAGAAGGACATCGAGCGCCTCGATCCGCCGGTGCTGCTGGTTCGGCAGAAGGCGAAGGACATCTATAAAGAACGCCGTATTTCGCTTGAGCCGTCGCTGGTGTCGCTGCTGGATGAATACCTGGCGCAGTACCGCCCGCGCGAGGTCATCTTCAACTGTACGGCGCGCAATCTGGAATACATCCTCGAAGACCTCGCTACCGGCGCGGGTATCCCGTATAAGATTTCATTCGAGATGCTGCGCTGGATGTCGGCAGTCTCCGATTACGCGGCGGGCGTCGATCCCGACATCATCCGCGAAAAGCTCGGCTTGAGCCGCATAAGCTGGGTCGAGACGCTGAGCAAAGTGAGGCGGCTGGCAGGCGAAAAGGGCGCGGAGTGAAAAGTGCAAAGTAGAAAGTTGAAAGTATAAAGTAAGGAAAAGTCATTTTCACTTTCGACTTTCAACTTTCTACTTTTGACTAATATATCCTCAGCAGAAGCCCCTTCAGGTATGCGCCTTCAGGGAAGGTGAGCGCAACCGGATGGTCTTCAGAGGGACCGAGATGGCGCAGAATTTGCGCCTGCCGTCCGCTGTCCGCCAGCGCCCCGAAGACGATCTTCTGGAACAGGTCGGCGCTGACCGCGCCTGAACACGAGAACGTCATCAGATAGCCGCCGGGCTTGATGAGCTTGAAACTGTTGAGGTTGAGGTCTTTGTAGCCGCGCGCGGCGCGTTCGATCTGCTGGGCGTTGTGGGCGAACTTGGGCGGATCGCAGACGACGACATCAAAGCGCTCGTGCTCGTGGGCGGCGTCGCGCAGGTATTCAAACACGTCGGCTTGCAGGAACTCGGCGCGTTCCTCATCGAAGCCGTTAAGCTGAAGATTCGCCTCGCCCAACATCAGCGCCTCGCGCGAAGCATCGACGCTGGTGACGCGCGCGGCGTTTTCCCGCAGGGCATGAAGCCCGAAAGCGCCGGTATAGCTGAACAGGTTGAGGACGCGCTGCCTCTCGCCTTCAGCGGCGATCAGCCTGCCAAGCAGACGGCGGTTGTCGCGCTGATCGAGGTAGAAGCCGGTCTTGTGACCTTTATAGAGATCGGCTTGCAGGCGGATAGTATTCTCGGAGAAAGCTATCAGTTCCGGCGGCGCGTCGCCTACCAGCACGCCGGTCACGGGCTTGAGTCCCTCTTTGCCGCGCACATCCACGTCGCTGCGCTCGTAAATCCCCTTCACGCCGAGCACTTCGGCGAGCAGCCGGGCGAGCATCTGCTTGCGCTGGTCAATGCCCAGGGTTAACGTCTGCAACACGGCGTAGTCGGCGTATACATCCACCACCAAGCCGGGCAGCCAGTCGTTCTCGGCGTTGATCAAGCGGCAGGCGGCGTCGGGCTGCGGGCTGCGGGCATCTACGGCGCGCTGAATCATCCGTCGCCACCAGCCGTCGCTAATCTCCTCGTCCTGCCACGTCAGGATGCGCACCTGAATTTGCGATTTGGGATTCCAGTAGCCCCGCGCAAGGAATTTGCCACTCTTTCCCACCACATCCACAATGTCGCCGGGGGCGGGATTGCCCTGCACCGCATCTATCGCGCCCGAAAAAATCCAGGGGTGCTGGTTGATGATCGGCTTCTCGCGGTTGGGTTTGATGATGATTCTGGCTGACATGGAACCTCAAGAGAGAATGTACTGAGTACTGAGTACTGAGGGAAAAAGTTGAAAGTGACAAGTTCAAAGTTGAAAGTGAAAAGATGAGGAGATATTACACGGATTTGGTGGGAAAGGGTAGGTGAGGAATTAAGGACGTAGGGGCGACTCGATGAGTCGCGCCGGGCGGGCGAAGAAGTTGTGGGAAAGGGTAGGTGAGGAATTAAGGACGTAGGGGCGACTCGGTGAGTCGCGCCGGGCGGGCGAAGCATCGCTTCGCCCCTACGTTCGGGATCGATTTTGTGGATTACGCCAGTCCGAGCAGGTGCTTGAGATCGTCTTCGGAGATGATCGGGACGCCGAGCTTCGCCGCCTTCTCGGCTTTGCTGCCGGGCGAGTCACCCATCAGGACGTAGCTGGTTTTCTTGCTGACGGTACTGGTCACCTTGCCGCCGTTTTCCTGGATCATCTCGGCGGCTTGATCGCGCGAGAGCGTCGGCAGCGTGCCGGTCAGCACGAAGGTCAGACCCTCTAAGGCGCTGCTGACCTTTTCCCGCGCTTCCGCCTGCATCGTCAGCCCGGCGTTTTTGAGCTTTTCCAGCACGCCGAGATGATACGGATCGCGGAACCAGGTATAAATGCCCTGCGCCAGAATCGCGCCGACGTTGGTGGTTTCCTGCAATTCCTCGACGGCGGCATTTGCCAGCGCTTCGAGCGAGCCGAAATGGTTGGCAAGCGCGACGGCGACGGTGCTGCCGACCCCATCTACGCCCAGCGCCGTGATGACCCGCGCCAGTGGTCGGCTTTTGGCGGCGTCTATCGAGGCGAGCAGGTTATTGACCTTCTTTTCGGCGAAGCCATCCAGTTCCAGCAGTTGTTCGGCGGTGAGCGAGAAGATGTCGGCTTCGTCGCGGATTAGCCCTTTGTCGATGAGAGTCTTGACCGTTTGCCCACCCATGCCTTCAATATCCAGCGCCGCCCGCGATACAAAGAATTCGACCTGACGATAGACGCGCTCCGGGCAGTAGACGTTGGGGCAGAAATAATCAACCGCGCCTTCGGGACGGACGATGGCTGTCCCGCAGAACGGGCAGTGTGTCGGCGGCTTGATGGGAATTTCGCTGCCGTCGCGCAGGTTGATGATCGGTCCGGCGACATTTGGGATGACGTCGCCCATGCGCCGAACTGTGACCACATCGCCAACGCGAATATCCAGCGCCTGGACAATGTCGTAGTTATGCAGCGTGGCATTGCTGACGGTTACGCCGCCGATAAAGACCGGTTCTAGCCGGGCATTGGGGATAATGCGCCCGGTACGCCCGACGCTGACGACCGCTTCCAGCAGCCGGGTGGTCGATTCCTGTGCCGGGAACTTGTAGGCGATAGCGCCGCGCGGATCTTTTCCCACAATGCCCAGCTCACGGGCGACGCGCAGGTCATTGACCTTGATGACTACGCCATCGATCTCAAAGTCAAGTTGGTTTCTGTGGGATTCCCACGTGGGAATCTGCTGGATAATGTCGGATAAGGTTGGATAGTAGGCGGAGTCGGGACCGATCTGGAAGCCCATATCCCGCAGGTATTCCAATATATCCCACTGCTTATCCAGCGTGATTCCCACCGACTCGACAATCCCATAGAAGAAGCCCGTTAGCGGGCGGCTGGCGGTAATGCGGGAATCCTTCTGCTTGAGCGAACCGGACGCCGTGTTGCGAGCGTTGACGTAAACCGGCAGCCCCTGTTCGATCTGGCGCTGGTTGACGCGCTCAAAGTCTTTCTTCAGATACATCACTTCGCCGCGCACGACCAGCAGCGCTGGCGCGGGCGGTCCGTCGCGGTGCGCTGGGATGCGAAGTGGGATATTGCGGATGGTGCGGATATTGGGGGTAACGACGTCGCCGATCTCGCCGCTGCCGCGAGTTGCTCCCTGCACCAGCACGCCTTTTTCGTAGGTCAGGACGACGGTTAATCCGTCCAGCTTGGGTTCAAGGGTGTAGTCCAGCGTCGTGCCGGAAGCCAGCAGCCGCAGATTGCGTTCTTCCCAGGCGCGGATATCGTCCAGGCTGTAGCCGTTGCTGAGGCTGAGGATGGGCGCGGGATGGCGCACTTTGGGGAAGTCTTCTGAAAGGTCGCTGCCGGCGCGCTGGGTGGGCGAGTCGGGTGTAATCAGTTCCGGGTGCGCCGCTTCCAGTTCCCGCAGTTCATTGTACAGGGCGTCATATTCGGCGTCGCTGATGACCGGGTCGCTGAGCACGTTATAGCGGTAGATGTGGTAGTGAAGCTGCTCGCGCAGTTCGGCGGCGCGCTGGAAAACGTCGGCTGACATGGCGTTCACCCTTCACTCCAGCCCCAGTACCCCGATCAGGCAGCCGGGAAGTGGAGTTTTGTGTGCAGAGGTCAAGGATACAGTTTCAGAATACGGCGCGCCTCGGTTCAACATCAGACTGCACCGTGATTACTGTGTATGTTATAAGAACAGTTATTCTATTTGTCAAGCGGTCGCTACCCGCCCTGCACGTCCAGATAGTCGGCGGCAGCCCAGCCAAAGCGCGAAGAATCGATAGGATCGCGAATCTGCCACCAGGTCAGCCCGTTTGCCTGCGTGGGACCATCCTCGACCACAAACATCTCGGCGTTATCGGCGTTGAACATGATATTCTGATCCAAGCCCGCGCCCGCGCGCACGTTCAAGCCGCCCTGCGCGTTGACGGTGACGGTGCTGCCGACGGTGATGGTCAGCGGGGTGGGCGAGAGGATAACGGGCGGCACAGTCGGTCCTTCGAGGGCGAAGATGGGAAGTTCACCCTGTGAGTTGGAGCCGGGCAGCAGCGGATTGGTTGGCGCGGCTTCGACAGTGGGTGAAGACGGCGTGTTCGAGGGTTCCGCCGTAATGATGATGATGCGCGGCGAGCCATCCGGCTGCGCTCCACCGCCAAGACCGATGACCAGCGCAATGATGCCAAAGGCGACCACAAACACCGTCACCAGCATCAGCAGCACCGACCAGGCAGGCAGATACAGCCCGCTGCGGTCGCGCGGTGTACCGCCACGCTTCAGCGCAACGGGCTTGCGGGGATCGTCCGACGGGCGCTGATCGCGCTTGCGTTTTTCGCGCCTGCGCGCTGTTTGCGGCTGCGCGGGAAGCTGCACATGGCTGCGACCGGGCGGCGGCGGCAGGTGCTTGGACGTATCGATCTGCTCCACCGGCTGGGTGCCGTCCAGATCGTGATCGGGTTCGGAGAAAAAACGCTTGTCATCGGGCATAGCTTACGGTCCTCGTTGTCTGCTCCAAGCGAGAAACTGCTCGACAGACCACGTATTGATTACATTGTGTGGCTGTACCCAGCCGCGCCTTGCCGTCAGGATGCCATAACTCAGCAGATCGAGTTCGTCGATGCGATGCGCGTCAGTGTCAATCGCAATCGGGATGCCCAGTTCGACGGCGCGGCGGGCATACTGGGCTTCGAGATCGAGACGGCGCGGGTTGGCGTTGATTTCCAGCGCGATGCCGGTTTCACTGGCGGCGGCAAAGACCGCATCCATGTCGAGGTCTGCCGGGTCACGGTCGGGGATCAACTGCCCGCGCGGGTGCCCGATGAGATCGACATGCGGATTGCGGATGGCGTTGAGCAGCCGCGCCGTGACCTGCTCGCGCGGCTGGCGCAGCCCGACGTGCAGCGAGGCGATCACGAAATCCAACTGCGCCAGCACCTCGTCGGGGAAATCGAGCGTGCCGTCGGCGCGGATCTCCATTTCGGTGCCGTGAAAGACGCGGAAATCGGGCGACATCTCGGCATCGACCTGGCGCACTTCCTCGCGCTGCGCCATCAGCCGTTCAACGGTCAGACCGTTGGCGATGGTCGCGCCGCGCGAATGATCGGTGATGACGATGTATTTATGCCCGCGCGCGCGGGCGGCTTCCGCCATCTCGCGGATGGTGAACTTACCGTCGCTCCAGACGGTGTGCATGTGCAGATCGCTCTGGATGTCGTCACGGGTGATCAGAGTGGGGATGCGGTGCTGCTGCGCCAGCTCGATTTCGCCCCAGTCTTCGCGGATTTCAGGCGGAACCCACTGCATTCCCAGCAGTTCGTAGACCTTTTCTTCAGTGTCGCACAGGATTTCGCCGCTGCCATCCAGTTTGGTCAGGGCATGTTCGTTGAGTGTGTAGCCGCGCTGGCGAGCCAGCTCGCGGATGTGAATGTTGTGCGCCTGGCTGCCGCCGAAATAGACCAGGGCAGTTCCCCACCGTTCCGGTGGCACAACGACGAGATCGACCTGCAAGCCGTTGTGAAGCTCAACCGAGCTTTTCGTGGTGCCTTGTCCGAGCACGCGCGCGACTTCATCCATGCTGGCGAAGAACTTCATGACCGGTTCGGGATCATTGGTGGTGAGCACCAGATCGACATCACCAATAGTCGGGCGTCCCCGGCGCAGGCTTCCGGCGATGCTGCCTTTGCCCACGCCGGGCAGCGCCAGCAGTCGATCCAGAATCGACTGGGCGGCGGGCAGGGCGATTCCCAGCGGCGTGCGCGTGTTGGCGGCGCGGCGGCGTAGCGACTCGATGCCTTCGAGGATGCGCGCCTGCGTTTTCGCGCCCATGCCGCTGAGGCTGCTCAACTTGTCTTCACGGGCGGCGGCTTCAAGCTCATCAACCGAGGTGATGCCTGCTTCCTGCCAGAACTGCATCGCTTTTTTCGGTCCCACGCCGGTGATGCGCAGCATATCGAGGATGCCGGGCGGGATTTCGGCGGCAAGCTTTTCGTAAAAT
Organism: Aggregatilineales bacterium; assembly: GCA_030834905.1. Taxonomy (GTDB): domain Bacteria; phylum Chloroflexota; class Anaerolineae; order Aggregatilineales; family Phototrophicaceae; genus Flexifilum. The sequence goes on from JAUQWZ010000024.1 coordinate 115,847, forward strand.
TCCAGCTTGCCGGTCGTTAGCAGTTCGGTGATTTTCTCTTCCATCACTTTGCCGACAAACGGGATAGTGTTCAACTGCCCGTCGGCGTGAATGGCGTGCAGATCGCGCGGCAGATCGCGGATCGCTTCGGCGACGTTGCGATATGCCATGACCCGGTGAATGATCTCGCCTTTGATTTGCAGCATGTCGGACACATCTTCAAAAATCTGGGCGATTTCGCGGTTGGAGAGTGCCATCGAACCTCATGGATTGAGCCAACAATCGGACAGAGGACTGAGTGAAAAACTGATGCTACCAGTATAGCCGATGTGGAAATGGGATGAAAGTCAGGCGAGACGCGCGCCGACTGCCGTAAATTATGTAAATTCGCCCGCACCGCGAACTAAAGACGGCTTTTCGCGCTTCTCCTTGTGACTTGCGGTTTTGGCTGACAGATGCAGCGTGATGGTTGGATTCGCGCATTATGAACATATGTGCTATTTTTGCCCTAATGTCGGCAGATGAAGAAGGAACTCGGTCATGCGAAAAGTGATTGCACTCGAATTCATCACCCTGGATGGCGTCATACAAGCCGGAGGCGCTCCAGAGGAAGACACCAGTGGCGGCTTCACCTATGGCGGGTGGCAGGTTCCCTATTCTGACGATGTTATTGGAACCATCATGAACAGGCAGATGACCCTGCCGTTTGACCTGTTGTTAGGTCGCAAAACCTTTGAAATCTGGGAACCGTACTGGCCCCGACATGCGGACATGTGGCACGGCGTTATGACAGCGACCAAGTACGTCGCCTCGAACACGCTGACTTCGAGCGAATGGCAGCCCACCGTCTTTTTAAGCGGTGATATTGCGGAAAAAGTCAGCCAACTCAAGCAGCAACCGGGACCGGATTTGCACGTTTACGGCAGCGCCAATCTCCTTCAGACACTGATGAAGCACGATCTGGTCGATGAGTTCTGGCTCAAGATCTATCCGCTTACGTTAGGCATTGGCAAACGATTATTTGCCGGGGGCACGATCCCGGCGGCGTTCAAGGTGACGGATAACCAGATCTCCCCAAACGGCATCATCATCGTGAATTACGAGCGCGCAGGCGCGGTTACCACCGGAAGTTTTTGAATGCTCGTGCCGTATCGGGCATCGGAAGGAGCAGCCGATGCCCGGCGGGGCGAACGGGCATTAAACGCTGACAAGCCATTTCATATATCACACGACTTTCGCTAAGGAGAGGACTCATGAAATTCCTGCTTACTTCCGCTGGTGTCAAGAACCCCAGTATCCATAATGCACTGGTCGATCTGATGGGCAAACCACTTGCCGAGTGCAACGCCCTCTGCATCTCCACTGCCTCCTACGCGCTCCCCAACGGACCTTTCCTCGCATGGAGTTTCATCACTGGACAAGAATCCGAAACCCCCATGACCGAATTGGGTTGGAAGTCGGTGGGCGTGCTGGAACTCACCGCGCTGCCCAGTATCGATAAAGAACGCTGGGTCTCCTGGGTACGGGAGACGGATGTGCTGCTGGTGAACGGCGGCGACACCCTGTATCTCGCCTACTGGATGCGCCAGTCCGGGCTGGCGGATCTCCTGCCGTCACTGCCGGGGGTCTATGTTGGGCTGAGCGCCGGGAGCCTGGTGATATCGCCCAACATAGCACAACGATTCGTCACCTGGAAATCACCTACAGGTGGCGATGAAACGCTGGGTCTGGTCAATTTTGAGATGTTTCCGCACCTGGAATATCCCACTTTTCCAGACTTTACGATGTCCCACGCGGAACAATGGGCAGCCGACCTGCGGGTGCCAGGCTACGCGATGGACGATGCGACCGCTATCAAATGGGTCGATGGAGCCGTCGAAGTCGTCTCCGAAGGCAAGTGGAGGCTGTTTACGCCCTAGCGGGTTTTAGGAAGTGGTTACTGCTAGGCGGCGGCTGCCGTAAATTACGTAAATTCGCCCGCGCCAGCCGCGGCATTTACGCTCTTTTCTCGTCCTTCAGCGCACAATAAGAGTAGCGTTCTCAATCGAGAAAGAAGCTGACGCATGAAGAGAATGTTGCGACCATTTATTCTGTTTTCGCTCACCCTACTGGTTCTGACGTTTGCTATCGCTTTTCCGGCTTCGGCGCAGGTCGAACACGTCTGTTATACCTCGGGTATGGATTTCATTCCCCCGTTTATGACCATCCGCAGCGTCGTTTATGACCCTGACAGCGGCGCCGTCTATTTCGACCGCACTGTGACCGGCAGACCTGATGAATTTACCAGTGGTATGCTGCTGATACTGGTTCCGATAACTGCCCGTGAAGATATTTATCTGAATGACTTTGGTCCGATAGTTTTCTATGCCGCCGATGCGATGTGGCACATGCCTTTACACGACTGCGTTGGTGGGCGTATTGGCGATGGACGTGTGAACGATGGCGCTGATCAACTGGGCGCGCCGCTGGCAGCGTACTGTACGAGTGGGGGTATCGAAGTGTGGGATATCGATACTAGCGCCCAGGGGACGCTGGGCTTTACCGCCGCCGCAGATGAGATCGATGCGGGATTGAGCGAAGCTGCTGCCAGCGGGTTGCCAACCCTGATCGCCAGCGGGCTAGGCAACAGCCTGTACGCCACCCCACACGGCAACCTCGCCCTGATAGGTCCTGATCTGCGCGAGCCGGACAAGACTTACCATTTCGAGTTTCCGGGCAGCCGCTGCGGGTAGACCGCGAAAAGAGTTAACGCAAAGACGCAGAGGAAAAAGAAAGTCGCAAAGGGAGTTCAGCATTTTCCTTGCGTCTTTGCGACCTTACGGTAATGCCTTTTTTCAGATCAGCCTACTTGACAGCCAAATCAAATCTCGTTACGCTATGGAGCGTAGTGTAATTCCATACATACAACAACGTTGATCTGGACGAGTACACATCACAGCGATGTCCCAGAGAGCCGCCGGTAGCTGGGAAGGTGGCACAAGCGCGGGTGTCGAATGGACCAGGGAGTTGCAAGGGCAAAGCGCCATCCGGCGTGTGTAGCCCGCGCCGGGATGCGCACCCGTTATCACAGCAAAGAGTATCGGTAGATGATCGCCCGTACTCGGATTAGAGCGACAGTGAACAGGTTTACCTGATCGCTGTAACCAAGGTGGCACCACGGGAACCCCACTCGTCCTTGAATGACGATGGGGTTTTTTGTTGGCTGTTACAAGGACAGATCATCATGGTGTTGACCGCGATACGAACCGATGTAATGCCCGAACGAGCCGAAGTGCTGCGGCTGTTTGAACAGGGCGATCTCGTGCCGGTGTACCGCACGCTGCTGGCTGACCTGGAGACGCCGGTTTCGGTCTACATGAAGCTGGCGCAGACCGGGAATGTCTCGTTCCTGCTGGAGAGCGTCGAAGGCGGAGAGCAGGTCGGGCGCTATTCCTTCCTCGGCGTGAACCCCAAGGGCGTAATCACCGTCAAACAGAATGTGGTCACGCAGACGCTGGACGGTCAGACGACCACGCGCGAACTCGCGCCGGGCGAAGACCCGCTGGTGGCGATTGAAACCGAGTTCAAACGCTATCGTCCGGTGCAGCTTGAAGGGCTGCCGCGCTTTGTCGGTGGGGCGGTTGGCTTCCTCGCCTATGACGTGGTGCGCAGCTTCGAGCGCCTGCCGGACACGACGACTGACGATCTGAACGTGCCGGACATCGCCTTCATGATCATCGACACGCTGGTGATCTTCGACCACGCCAAGCATCAGCTTACGGTGCTGGCGAACGCCCATAATCAGGGCGACCCCGACGCGGCTTACGACGACGCGCTGGAGCGGATCGAGGCAGCAGTCGGCGCGCTGCGCCAGCCGCTGCCGCTGCTGGATGACGCGCCAGGACAAAGCAGCGACGAGCCGATGCGCTCCAATGTAACCCAGGAACAGTTCGAGGCGAACGTCGAAAAGGCGAAGGAATATATCGCCGCTGGCGACGCCTTCCAGATCGTGCTGTCGCAGCGCTTCAGCCGCCGGACGACCGCCGCGCCGCTGACGATTTACCGCGCGCTGCGGGCAACCAACCCTTCGCCCTACATGTTTTTTCTGCGCTTCAGCGACGATTTCATCCTGATCGGCGCGTCACCGGAAATGATGGTACGGCTGGAAGATGGCATCGCCACCAACCGCCCGATTGCCGGATCAAGCCCGCGCGGGATCGATCAGGAAGACGATAAACGGCTTGAGCAGGCAATGCTGGCTGACCCGAAAGAACGCGCCGAACATATCATGCTGGTCGATCTTGGGCGCAATGATCTCGGTCGGGTGTGCGAGTATGGCAGCGTCAAAGTGACCGATCTGATGTACATCGAACGCTATTCGCAAATCATGCACATCGTCAGCAACGTGCAGGGCAGGCTGCGTCCGGGCATGACGGCGTTTGACCTGCTGCGGGCGACTTTTCCGGCGGGGACGCTCAGCGGCGCTCCGAAAGTGCGGGCGATGGAGATTATCGAGGAACTGGAAGACACGCGGCGCGGCACTTACGGCGGCGCGGTCGGCTATTTCAGCTTTGATGGCTCGATGGATACCTGCATCACCATTCGGGCGGCGCTGATGCAGGGCGACATGCTCTACGTTCAGGCGGGCGCGGGTCTGGTGGCAGACAGCGTGCCAGCGACTGAATATCAGGAGTCGATCAACAAGGCGAAGGCAATGATGGTCGCTATCCGGCGGGCGGAGCAGGGCTTGTCATGACGTTCGAGACGCCTCACTACCTGCAAATCGAGAAAGTGGTGCTGCTTGGGCGCGCCTTCGACGAATACTGCCGCATGTTCGCGCTCGATTTGGCTGAACTGCGTCAGGAGATCATTCTCGACGCGGGATCGGGCGTCAGTTCGTTCTGTGCTGAGGGGACTGCGCTGGGTTGCAACATCACAGCGGCGGACGTGATTTATAGCTATCCGGCGGACGAAATTGCCCGCAAGTGCGCGTTCGATCTGGAAGATGTGATGGCGAAGCTGCCCGCGATTGCCGACCTGTATGTATGGGATGAATTCCCGACGGTCGAAGCGCTGACCCAGCAGCGCCAGCGGGCATACCGCGCTTTTCTGCCGGATTACGAACAACACGGGCAAAGCCGCTACAAACCGACGATCTATCCACATTCTGCCTTTGAGACTGACGCCTTTACGCTGACGGTGAGTTCGCACCTGCTGTTCCTGTACGAAGACCAGCTCAACTATGCTTTCCACCGTGACACCTTGAAGGAACTGCTGCGGGTCACGTCAGGAGAGGTGCGGATTTTCCCGATTGCTAATCTGAAGGGCAAGCGCTGTGTCTACGTCGATCAACTGATGGCAGATGAAGTCTTCGGTGATTATGAGTTTGAGATCGTGCGTGTGAATTATGAGTTTCTCAAAAACGCTAACCAGATGCTGCGCGTTTTTACGAGAGATTCTCAACTCAGACAGTAGGAGAGAATATGACGGTCAAGCGAGTGATATTGATACGTCCCGCTGAAACCGAGTGGAACCGCAGCGGGCGCTGGCAGGGATGGGTAGCTGCTCCGTTGAGCGTTCACGGGCGGCGGCAGGCGCAGGCGCTGGCGAATTTCGTGCGCAACATCGGCATGAGCGCCCTGTACGCCAGCGATCTCGTCCGGGCGGCTGAAACGGCGGATTGTCTGGCGGAACAGCTCGGCTACGCGCCAGCGTTGGATGCCCGGCTGCGCGAACGCAACATCGGTCTGTGGCAGGGGCTGACGCTGGACGAAATGCGGGCGTGGTATGCCGACGACTATGCCAGGCTGCTGGAAGACCCGGATGGCTACCGCGTCGAAGGGGGCGAATCGCGATCCGACGTGCGCCAGCGCATCCGGGCGGCGTTTGACGAGATTACCGCTAAAGAACAGGGCGAGACGATTGGGCTGATCTCGCACACGACCGCGCTCAAAGTCCTGCTGGAAGATCTGCTGCCGGAGATAGATTCGCAGGCACTGTCGCTTGAGAATACATCGGTGACGACGATTCGGCGCAGCGGCGACGGTTGGGAACTGGTCGCCGGAGACGATATCGCGCATCTGGAAGGACTCGAAACGAAGGCTCTGCCCGAACTGGAGGATAGTGATGATTCTGGTGATTGATAACTACGACAGCTTTACCTACAACCTGGTGCAGCTTCTGGGCGAGATGGGCGGGGAACTGCAAGTTATTCGCAACGATCAAACGACGCTGCCCGAGGTTCGCGCTCTGAATCCATCCCATATCGTCATCTCGCCGGGACCCGGCACGCCGGATGACGCCGGTATCTCGCAGGAACTTCTGCGCGAGATGGGCGCGACGACGCCGGTGCTGGGCGTGTGTCTGGGACACCAGTGCATCGGGCAGGTGTACGGCGGCGTGGTGCGGCGCAATGAACGCCTGATGCACGGCAAGACGAGCATGATCTACCACCGCGAAGACCCGATGTTCACCGGCGTGCCCAGCCCATTTGAAGCCACGCGCTACCACAGCCTGATTGTCGAAGAAGTCACGCTGCCAGACGTGCTGAAGGTGACCGCCTTCACCGAAGAAGGCGAGATCATGGGCGTGCGCCACAAGCAGTATCCGGTCTACGGCGTGCAGTTTCACCCGGAAAGCATCCTCACCACCTATGGCACGCGCCTTCTGCGCAATTTCCTTGAGGTGAAAGTGCCAGTTACGGCATGAAGTGGAAAGTGAAAAGTCAAAAGTGAATAATGGGTCGTACTACTTTCCACTTTTAACTTTCAACTTTTCACTCAACATAACGCACAGTTTTTGAGGCGAGGCGATTATGGATATTCAACGCGCGATAGATGTATTGAGCCGCTACGGTCACTTGCAGCACGAAGAAGCCGAAGCGGTCATGAACCAGATCATGGGTGGCAGCGCCAGCGACGCGCAGATCGGCGCTTATCTGATGGCGCTGCGCATGAAGGGCGAGACGCAGGACGAGATCGTTGGCAGCGCCCGCGCCATGCGCGCCAACGCTCATCGCGTGCCGACCACCATTGACGGCGCGATGCTGCTGGATACCTGCGGCACCGGTGGCGATAAAAGCGGCACTTTCAACATCAGCACGACGGTGGCATTTGTCGCGGCGGGCGCGGGCTTGAAAGTTGCTAAACACGGCAACCGCGCCGCCAGCAGCAAGTGCGGCAGCGCCGACGTGCTCGGTCAGCTTGGGCTGAACCTTGACCTGACGGCGGAGCAGGTAGGGCAGTGTCTGGATGAAGTGGGCATTGGCTTCCTGTTTGCCGCCAGGCTGCACCCGGCGATGAAACACGCTATCGGTCCCCGCCGCGAACTGGCGGTGCGGACGATTTTCAACATTCTGGGACCGCTGACCAACCCGGCGGGCGCGCGGCGGCAGTTGATGGGCGTTTTCACCGCCGACCTGACCGATATGCTGGCGCACGTGCTGGGCGAACTCGGCTCGCTCTCGGCGCTGGTGGTCAGCGGCTACGGCGGCATTGACGAACTGACGACCACCGGACCCAATCACATCAGCCACTACAAGGATGGGTGGGTCGAGACATACACGCTTGACCCGACCGACTATGGCTTTCGGGGCGCGCACATCTCCGACCTGTTAGGCGGTGACGCGCAGGAGAACGGCATCATCTTGCGCGGCGTGCTGAGCCGCGAGATTCAGGACGCGCGGCGCGACGTGGTGCTGCTCAATGCTGGCGCGGCGCTGGTCGCCGGTGGGCTGGTGGAGACGGTCGCCGATGGCATCGCTCTGGCAACTGAGGTGCTGGACAGCGGCGCGGCGCTGGACAAACTCGACGCGCTGATCGCTTGCAGCCAGCGGATCGGGCAAACTGCGGTTGCCTGAGAATAAAGAAAGTAAGAGAAGTAAGGAAAGTAGAAAAAGTAAAAGAAGCAAGAAAACTGACGTTTGGCTGCGATGTGGACAAGACTGAAAATATAGGAACACGACATTGTCGTGTCCGTTCAGGGATGGTGCTGTCGGACACGATACCGTCGTGTCCCTACTTCTGGCGAAGAAGCAAGGATGTTCATGACAGGGTACGTAAAGACGGACACGGTGCTGGATCGCATTCTGGCGGCGAAGACGGACAGCCTTCAGCGTGTCTATGCCAGCTTCGACGGCAAGCCCGAAGCATGGGATCGGCTGGTGGGCGCTGCCGAAGCTGCGCCCGCCCCGCGTGATTTTGTCGCGGCGCTGCGCCGCCAACATCACGTCGCGCTGATCGCCGAAGTGAAACACGCCTCGCCCAGCAAGGGCGTGCTTATTGAGCCGTTCGATCCGGTGGGACTGGGCGGCATTTACGCCGAGTCGGGCGCGGCGGCGATTTCGGTGCTGACCGACGAACCGTTCTTTCAAGGGCATCTCGACGATATGCGCGCGGTGCGGCAGGCGGTGGCTGTGCCGGTGCTGCGTAAGGATTTCATCATCGATCCGTATCAGGTCTACGAGGGGCGAGCGGCGGGCGCGGACGCCATGCTGTTGATTGTGGCAGCGCTCACCGACAGCCAGCTTGCTGACCTGCACGCGCTGATTACGGGGCTGGGCATGGCGGCGCTGGTGGAAGCCCACAACGAAGCCGAGATGCAGCGGGCGCTGAAACTGGGCGCGAAGCTGATCGGCGTCAATAACCGCGATCTGAAGACGTTCCGCGAAGACCTGCAAACGACCGCCAGGCTGGTCAAACTTGCGCCGTCTGACGTGACGCTGGTGGCAGAAAGCGCCATCCGCAGCGCCGAGGACGTGCTGCGCATGGGGCAGCTTGGGGCGCGCGCGGTGCTGGTTGGCGAAGGGTTGGTGAAAGCGGACAATATCGCCCTACAGGCGCGATCCTTCAGCAGCCAACCGCGAGGTGAATCATGACCAGAGTCAAAATATGCGGCATTACGTCGCTCGAAGACGGGCTGGCGGCGGCGCAAGCCGGAGCCGATATGCTGGGCTTGAACTTCTACCGGCGCAGCCCGCGCTTTATTGAGTCAGACGCGGCGGCGGCATTGTGCGCGGCATTACGCTCGGAACTGGGCGCGGACTGCCCAACTCTGATCGGATTGTTCGTCAACGAAATCGTCGGGCGGATATCGATCACGATGGGCAAAGTTGGGCTGAAGTTCGTGCAGTTAAGCGGCGACGAAAGCGGCGAAATGGTGCGGGAACTGAAAGGCACTGGCTACAAAGCCATTCGCCCACGCAGCAAAGCTGAAGCGCTGGACGATGCCGCCTATTTCACCGAGTTCGCGCCGACCGACGAGCGCGTTCCGTCGCTGCTGCTGGACGCCTATCATCCTGATTTGTACGGCGGGACAGGCGAACAGGCGAGTATCGAAGTAGCGCTGGCGGTAACAGCGGCGGTGCCGCGCCTGATGCTGGCGGGCGGCTTGAAGCCAGAAAACGTTGGTGGCATTGTGCGCCAGGCGCAGCCCTGGGGCGTAGACGTAGCAAGCGGCGTCGAGTTTGACGGACAGCCGGGCAGGAAAGACGCGATGAAAATGCGCGATTTCGTGCAGGCGGCGAAAGCAGGCTGACGCGGAAAAGCGGCGGGCGCTTTCCGTTACATTAATGTGAAATCGCGATGACGGTTAGTAGGCTGTATGCAGCGGAAAGTAAAGACAGGATATAACATGGGTTACACCTATTATCGATTGATGACAATGATACCGCCGGATGCGACAATAACTCTGGGTAATGTGACGGATGCGTTGGAACAGCGATTCAGTCTCATTCAATCCCCTCCAGCTATTAATGTTCAAGAGAAGATGTGTACTTTAGATTGGAGCAACTGGCAGTTTCGTATGTATTGGGAAGATGAGCCGCATGTAGAAGAGGAATCACGCGAGATTGCCAAAAGATTCGCCTCTGGACGTGCAGACACCGAACGGATTGCTTCATGCAATCGACGGATTACGACTGCTGCCGATGATGACCCAAATATGGATCACTTCAACCATTACGTATTTGTAATGGAGGTGCTTGAAGCTTTCGAGGGCATCTACGTTTTCGATCCAAATGGCGGGAAATTTACCGATGAATGAATATATCAACATTCATGCTGCGAATATTCCTGACGAGCGTGGGTACTTCGGCGAGTTTGGCGGGCGTTTCGTGCCGGAAACGCTGATCCCGGCGTTGGACGAACTGACCGCCGCCTATAAAGTGGCGATGGCTGATCCTGAGTTTCAGGCGAATCTGGCACATTTACAGCGCACCTACACGGGACGTCCGACGCCGGTCACCCATGCGGCGCGGCTGAGCCAGCGGCTCGGCGGGGCGCAGATATACCTGAAGCGCGAGGATCTGGCGCACACTGGCGCGCACAAGATCAATAATGCTATCGGGCAGGCGCTGCTGGCACAGCGGATGGGCAAACAGCGCATCGTCGCCGAGACGGGCGCGGGGCAGCATGGCGTCGCCAGCGCGACGGTGTGCGCGCTGCTGGGGCTGGAATGTCACGTCTACATGGGCAGCGTCGATATGGCGCGGCAGCAGCCAAACGTCTTTCGCATGAAGCTGCTGGGTGCGGAAGTCATTCCGGTGGAAAGCGGCAGCAAGACGCTGAAAGACGCGATTAACGAAGCGATCCGCGACTGGGTGACCAACGTGCGGACGACCTTCTATCTGCTCGGTTCGGCGCTGGGACCGCATCCATACCCGATGATGGTGCGCGACTTTCAGAGCGTGATCGGGACGGAAGCCCGCCAGCAGATTTTGCAGGAATCCGGGCGGCTGCCGGACTTGTGTATTGCCTGTGTGGGCGGCGGCAGCAACGCTATCGGGTTGTTTCACGGCTTTCGTGAAGACGAGGACGTGGAACTGATCGGCGTCGAGGCGGGCGGGCACAGCATTGAAAGCGGCGAGCACGCGGCTCGCTTTGCCGATCCCAACATCGGGCGACCGGGCGTGCTGCAAGGGACGCGCTCTTTCGTCATGCAGGACGCCGACGGGCAGATCGTCAATACGCACAGCATTTCGGCAGGGTTGGATTATGCGTCGGTCGGACCAGAACACGCTTTCCTGCGCCAGAACGAACGCGCCTACTACACTTACGCCACCGACGACGAGGCGCTGGAGGCGCTCCAGACATTGAGCCAGACCGAGGGCATCATCCCGGCGCTGGAAAGCTCGCACGCCGTCGCCGAAGCCATCAAGCGCGCGCCGACCATGCCCAGAGACGCGGTCATCCTCGTCAATCTGAGTGGACGCGGCGACAAAGACCTCGACACGGTCATCAAGGCGTTGGACAGCCATGCGTGAGGTCGAACAGCGCCACGTCGTCGGAGCGATTCTCTACAACGAACGCGGCGAAGTCCTGCTTCAGCAGCGCGACCACAAGCCGAATCTGCGCTACGCGGGCTGCTGGACACTCTTTGGCGGCGCAGTGGAAGATGGCGAGACCTTTGACGAAGCCATCCGGCGCGAGCTGATCGAAGAACTCGATCTCGAAGTGCTGCTGACCTTTTGGCTGGATTATGAATGTCCGGCGCGCACAGTGCCCGGCGAAGTCGTGACCACCAATCACGTCTACGTTGGTCAGGTGCGGCGTGACCTGAACAGCCTGACGCTGCTGGAAGGGCAGGCGATGGCGTATTTCACGCCGGAAGCAGCGGCGCTTCAGCAGCTTGCTTTCGAGCAAAGCTGGCTGATCGAGCAGTTCTACCGACGGCACAATACATTACCAGCGGTTGTTGCAGCAGAAACGGCAGGTAAAGGAATGACTACCAAAACGATGACCGGCGTTGATGCAGTCACGGCGATATTTGAGCAGGCGAAAACGGAAGGGCGGGCGGCGTTTCTGCCGTACTTTCCCATAGGTTATCCCACTTACGACGCTTCACTGGACGCGATCACGGCGATGGCGGCACTGGGCGTGGATGGCTTTGAGATCGGCATCCCCTTCAGCGATCCGCTGGCGGATGGTCCCGTGATTCAGGCGGCGACGCAGATCGCGCTGGAGAACGGCATGACAACGCGCCGGTGCCTGGAAGCGGTACGCGAATTACGAGCGCGCGGCGTGACGCAACCGATGCTGCTGATGGGCTATCTCAACCCGATACTGGCATACGGCGTTGAAGCGTTTGTGGCGGACGTGAAAGCGGCGGGCGCGGAGGGCTTGATCGTGCCCGACCTGCCGCCGGATGAGGGTGAGTTCATTGCAGAAGTATGCCAGCGCGAAGGTCTGGCGCTGGTGTTCTTCGTCGCGCCCACCAGCAGCGACGAGCGAATCGCGCTGGTGGCGCAGCGGGCAACCGGCTTCATCTATGTGGTGTCGCTGACGGGCATCACCGGCGAGCGTAAGGAACTGCCCGCCGATCTGACCGAGTTCGTCTCACGTCTGCGTAAACAGACTCGGAACGTGCCGCTGGTGATGGGCTTCGGCATCAGCACACCGGAGCATGTGCGTCTGGTGAGCCAGCTGGTGGACGGCGTCATCGTCGGCAGCGCCATCGTCCGCGCGGGCAAAGCGGGGACAGAGGCGGTCAGGACACTGACTCAGGCGCTGCTAGAAGGACTTAGTGCTGAGTGAAAGAAGCTGAAAGTGCAAAGTCTAAAGTTCAAAGTACATACGTCATGTATCACTTTCAACTTTTCACTTTGAACTTGTCACTTCGCTCTGTTTGTTGACAGCGCTTCAACAACCGTGTTATGCTCTGCGACTAGAGATCTGAGGTGTTCAGGACTATTTTCGTGACCAGCTTCGCCCAGCCGAACCGCTATGCTTATTACTACTACTTTAGCGGCGACATAGTCGAGGGTCGGGCGTTGCCTACTGCGAAGTAGTCGGAATAAACCGGGTGCATTCAAGGCGCAGAGCAATACGCTCCGCGCCTTTTTTATTTTCGCGGGCAGACACGAGGAAGCACAGATGATTAAACTTCGAGGCGTGAGAGGAGCGACGACGGTGGAGGAGAATACGCACCAAGCCATCCTGAGCGCAACGCGGGAACTGCTGGACGCCATCATCCAGGAAAACGACATTGACGAGGAGGATGTCGCCAGCGTGCTGTTTTCGACCACGCCGGATTTGAACATGTGCTTCCCGGCGAAGGCAGCCCGTGACCTGGGCTGGCATCGGACGGCGTTGATGGGTTTTCAGGAGATCGATCATCCTGAGGGGATACCGCGCTGTATACGGGTGCTGATTCACTGGAACACGCCCAAGAGCCTGGACGAGATCAAGCACGTCTATATGGAACGGGCGCTGGTGCTGCGCCCGGATTTGTTTCCCTATCCCGATAACAAGGTCGTAGTGCAATCGAAAGAGGAAGTCCGATGATTGTCATCATGAAACTGACCGCGACTGCCCGCGATATTTCCAATGTTATCGCGCGGGTGAAGATGGATGGCTACGAGGCGCACCTGTCCGAAGGCGAAGCGCATACGATTATCGGGCTGGTGGGCGAAAGCCCAACCCCGCTGCGCGAGGATCATTACAGTACGATGGACGGCGTGGATCGGGTGGTGCGCGTGTCGTCGCCCTACAAGCTCGCCAGCCGCAACTACCACCCGAACGATACGCTGGTGGCGCTGAACGGCTCGCACGCCGGTTCAAAGCAGGTGCTGGTGATTGCCGGTCCGTGTTCGGTGGAAAGCCGCGAGCAGACCATCGAGATCGCTCACGCCGTCAAAGAGGCGGGCGCGACGGCGATGCGGGGCGGGGCATTCAAGCCGCGCACGTCGCCCTACAGCTTCCAGGGACACGGCGAAAAGGGATTGCAGTGGCTGGCGGAAGCCCGCGAACAGACCGGGCTGCCCATCGTCACCGAAGTGATGGATCCGGCGCTGGTGCCGATGGTATGCGACTATGCCGACGTGCTTCAGGTGGGGGCGCGCAACATGCAGAATTTCGCCCTGCTGCACGCGGTTGGCGAAAGCCAGCAAACGGTGCTGCTCAAGCGCGGCATGGCGAACACCATGGAAGACCTGCTTATGTCGGCTGAATACATCCTGTCGCATGGCAACAGCCGCGTCATGCTGTGCGAGCGCGGTATCCGCACCTTCGAGAAATACACCCGCAACACCTTCGACGTGAACGCGATTCCAGTGTTGAAGGCGCGGTCGCATCTGCCGGTGATCGCTGACCCAAGCCACGCGGTTGGCTACTCGGAACACGTCACGGCGATTGCGCTGGCGGCGGTGGCGGCGGGCGCGGACGGCTTGATCGTCGAAGTACATCCCTGCCCGGCAGAAGCCATGAGCGACGGGCGGCAGAGCCTCGATTACGATGGCTTCAGGAAGATGATCGACTCGGTGCGCCTGGTCGCAGAAGCGGTGGGGCGGACGGCATAATGTCAGCCGATGGCTTTACTGGCGGCGCGATGCCCGGCGGCTTTCGCGCTCATCATCTGGCGGTGGTTGGACTTGGCTTGATGGGCGGTTCGCTGGCGCTGGCGCTGCGACCCTACTGCCAGACGATCACCGGGATTGAACTCAACGAGGCAGCGCGCGGCTACGCGCAGCAGCAGGGGGTAGTCGATCAGACGACTGACGATCTGCGGGCAGGCGTTGCCGAGGCAGACGCGGTCATCCTCGCCGCGCCGGTACGAGCAATCATCAGCCTGACGCGCGGGCGCATTGGTTCGTACCTGCGCTCAAATACGCTGCTGATTGACATTGGCAGCACGAAAGAGGATATTTGTGATGCCATGGGGACGCTTCCAATCGGTATTCAGGCGGTCGGCGGTCACCCGATGACGGGCAAGGAATCCAGCGGCGTTGAAGCCAGTGACGCGGCGCTGTTCCACCACCGCCCGTTCGTGCTGTGCGCCACCCGCCGCACAACACCTGCCGCGCGGCTGCGGGCGCTGGCGCTGATCGAGGCAATTGGCGCGGTGCCGATTGAGATGGACGCGCACAAACATGACCGCGTGGTGGCGGCAATCAGCCATCTGCCGTATTTGTTAAGCGCGGCGCTGGTGGCAACGGTGGCTCAGGAAGGGCAAAAAGACGACTCGGTCTGGAAGCTGGCGGCGGGCGGTTTCCGCGATATGTCGCGGCTGGCTGCCAGTGACCTGGACATGATGAATGACATCCTCAGCACCAATTCGCAGGCGGTGGCGACGATGCTGGCGCTGTTCCGAATGCAGTTGGCGATGATCGAGGCGCGGCTGATTTCAGAAGAAAACGGCAGGCTGCTGGAACTGCTCGAACCCGCGCGCGAGGCGCGGCTGTCGTGGGCGAACGGCGGGCAAGACAAACTACAGGTGCAAAAAACTTAACGCGAAGGCGCAAAGACGCAGGGGCGCAAAGAGGGGGATATGGCTCAAGACTGCTTTGTCGTGCAGCCGGGTAAGGCGCTGCATGGGACCACGACGGTGCCGGGGGACAAGTCGATTTCACATCGAGCGGTGTTTTTCGGGGCGCTGGCGTCGGGCATCAGCCATGTGCGCGGCTGGCTGCCAGCGGGCGACACCGAGGCGTCGCTGCAGACGACGCGCGCGCTGGGCATCGAAATTGAGCGCCACAGCGACACCGACCTGACCATTTACGGCGGCACTATCCGCCAGCCGGACGCGCCGCTGAATCTGGTCAATGCCGGGACGGGTATCCGCCTGCTGGCGGGGATCATGGTTGGGCAGCCGTTCGAGAGCGTGCTCGATGGCAGCGAACAACTGCGCCGCCGCCCGATGAATCGCGTCATCGACCCGCTGCGGATGATGGGGGCGAATATCGAAGGCAGCAGCGGCTGCGCGCCGCTGGTTATCAAGCCAGCCCGGCTGCATGGCATCGAGTATGACCTGCCCGTTGCTAGCGCCCAGGTCAAAAGCGCGGTGCTGCTGGCGGGACTGTTCGCCGACGGTGAAACGGTGGTGCGACAGCCGGGTCCGGCGCGCGACCATACCGAACGGATGCTGGCGGCGATGGGCGCGAATCTCGTCACCCAGGGCGATACTGTCATCCTGAAGCCCGACGCTGCGCTCAAGCCGATGGATTTCACTGTGCCGGGCGATTTGTCGTCGGCGGCATTTCTGATCGTAGCGGCACTGATCCTGCCGGGGAGCGAGATCCGACTGACTGGCGTCAGCCTCAACCCGACACGCACCGGCATCCTCGACGTGCTGCGGGAGATGGGCGCGGACATGACTGTGACCGAAACAGGACTAGAAGCCGGCGATCCAGTTGGAACGATTATCGCGCGGTACAGCGCCCTCAAAGGCGTGAGCGTTGGCGGAGAGGTCGTCGTGCGGATGATCGACGAGTTCCCGATCTTCATGGTGGCGGCGCTGTTTGCCGAAGGTCAGACGATGGTGCGCGACGCGGGTGAACTGCGCGTCAAAGAGACGGATCGGCTCGCCGTAATGACTGAGGAACTGCGCAAGTTCGGCGCGCAGATCACCGAAACCGAAGATGGCTTTATCATCGTCGGGCGGCAGCGTTTGAACGGCGCGACGGTCTATGGGCATGATGACCACCGCATTGCGATGAGTCTGGTGGTGGCGGGGCTGGCAGCCGGAGGCGAAACGACGGTGCTGGACGCGCGCTGCGCGGGCGATTCGTTCCCCGGTTATGCCGAAACGCTGCATCGTCTGGGCGCGGACGTAGCTGTGCGGGAGCTGGCAGGTGAATAAGGTTGGGGTGATAGGCTGGCCCGTGGATCACAGCCTGAGTCCGGTGATGCACAACGCGGCGTTCGCGGCATTGGGCATGACCGACTGGTTCTACGACAAGATGGCGATCCCGCCGGACATTGTCGGCTTGAGCCTGCGCGAACTGCGCGACCATGGTTTCACCGGCATCAACGTGACTGTGCCGCACAAGCAGGCGGTGATGCGCTACGTTACTGCTGACGAACGCGCGCAGGCAATCGGCGCGGTCAACACGATTGACTTCCGCGCCAACGTGGGCACGAACACTGACGTCAGCGGCTTCATGGACGATTTAGCCGCACACGGCGTGGAAATCGCCGGGCAGAATGTGATCGTGCTCGGCGCGGGCGGGGCGGCGCGGGCGGCGGTCTACGGGCTGGCGCAGGCTGGCGCGAATGTCGCCATCGTCAACCGCACGCCGGAAAAGACCGAGCAGTTGATCAGCGATCTGGGCGTCGATGCGATGCCGATGACGTTCGAAAAGGCGGCGAAGGGCAAAGCCGCGCTGATCGTCAACTGTACCTCGGTCGGTATGTACCCAAAGATCGACGACAGCCCCTGGACGGACGAAGTGCCGTTTCCGCCGCGCGTGACGGTATATGACATGGTGTACCGCCCGCAGACGACGAAGCTCATGCGGCAGGCAGAGGCGAACGGCGGTCGCGCTATCGGCGGTCTGGGGATGCTGGTGCGGCAGGGCGCGGCGGCATTTTCCATCTGGACAGGGCAAGAAGCACCTGTAGACGTGATGTTCGCGGCGCTGGAAGAAGCACTAAAAGAGAACTCTGGCTGAACCGCCGAGACACAAAGGACACGAAGAGGATGCTGCACATAAGACGCGCCACTCTTGACGATATTCCGGCGCTGTGTGATTTATCCGGGGCAATACAGGAAGGGCATCGGGCGGCGCATCCCGCCTACTTCAAGCCGCACGAGGTGACGCCCATGATGATTGCGGAATACGAGGCACAGCTTGCGGATGCGAACACCTACGTTTATATTGGCGAGAAAGATGGAATGGTCGTCGGTCATATCATCGCTCAGATTGTTGAACGACCGGAAAATTCGTACCAGTACGCAGTGCGCTACCTGTACGTTGCAGAGATGGGCGTATTCAAGGCGCACCGCAGCGCGGGTTACGGGGAGCAGTTGATGCAGCAGACATTTGAACTGGCAAAGTCGCTCGGACTCAATCGGGTGATCCTGAACGTGTGGGCATTCAACGAGCGTGCGATTGCCTTCTATACGCGGCAGGGCTTCGTGGTACGCGATATGCGCATGGAAGCCATTCTAGATGAGGAAGAATTGTTGAACCGCCAGGACGCAAAGGACGCCAAGAGGTGAAGAACTACCACATCAACATCTTTTACAGCGATGAGGATGAAGCTTATATTGCGGATATTCCTGACCTCAAGTATTGCTCTGCACATGGGACAACGCAGGAAGAAGCTTTGCATGAGGTGCTCATCGCGAAGGAAGGGTGGCTGGAAGTTGCTCGTGAAGAGGGGATACCAATCCCAGAACCGACATATCGCCCTGTCATCTACCAGGTAGGCATATAGATGCTTCGTTTTCTCACAGCAGGGGAATCACACGGTCCGTCGTTGACGGCGATTCTGGAGGGAATGCCCGCCGGAATTCCGCTTACTTCGGAGGACGTGAACCGGGAACTGCGCCGCCGCCAGGAAGGGTACGGCTCTGGCGGGCGCATGAATATCGAACACGACACCATTCAAATTACGTCGGGCGTGGCGGCGGGCAAAACCACCGGCGCGCCGATTGCGCTGATCGTGGAAAACCGCGACTACAAAAACTGGCGCGAAAAAGACATCGCGCCGATGACCACGCCGCGTCCGGGACATGCTGATCTGACGGGCGCGATTAAGTATGGCTACCGGGAGCTTCGTATCGCGCTGGAACGCGCCAGCGCCCGCGAGACGACCATGCGCGTGGCGGCGGGCGCGATCTGCAAGAAGCTGCTGGCGGAATTTGGCATCGTCGTCGGCGGCTATGTCCTCCAGATTGGCTCGGTCAAAGTGACGCTGGGCGAGGACTACCTGCTGGGAGCGCGCATTGCCGACGCCGAGAAAAGTGACGTGCGCTGCCCGGTGCCTGAAATCGCTGAACGAATGCACGAGGAGATCCGGCAGGCGAAAATCAACAAAGACACGCTGGGCGGGGTCATCGAAGTCGTGGCGCTGAACGTGCCGCCGGGACTTGGATCGCACGTGCAGTATGACCGGCGGCTGGACGGCAAAATCGTGGCGGCGCTGGTCAGCATCCACGCTATGAAGGGCGCGGAAGTTGGAGCCGCCTTCGAGAACGCGGGCAAACGCGGTTCGGAGGTGCATGATCAGATCCGATTAGGCGAGGGGGGCAGCCTGAATCGCGCCACCAACCGCGCTGGTGGGCTGGAAGGCGGCATCACCACCGGCGAGCCGATTGTCGCCCGCGCGGCGATGAAGCCAATTTCAACAGTCATGAAATCGCTTGAGTCGGTGAATCTGGCGACCGGGCAGCCGGAGCAGACGACCTATGAACGCAGCGATTTCTGCGCCGTTCCGAGGGCGGTTCCGATTTGCGAGGCAATGCTGGCGCTGGTGCTCGCCGACGAGATGATTCAGAAGCTGGGCGGCGACAGCGTGGACGAAATGCGCCCGCGATTTGAGTCGCTGCGGCGCGCGCGGCTGGAAGATTTGCCGATGGACAATGTGGAGTGGCGGTTTGGATACCCCATTTGACGCCCTCACCCCATCTCACTCAAGCAGAGGAGAGAAAAACATCGTCATTACCGGTTTCATGGGCACCGGCAAGACGACGGTGGGAGGGCGGGTGGCGGCGCTTACCAATCGCCCGTTTATCGACACCGACGACGAGATCGTCAGGCGACAAGGCAGATCCATCCCGCAGATTTTCGCCGATGATGGCGAATTCGTCTTTCGCGCGATTGAGCGCGAATTGTGCGTCGAGTTAGCCGGGCAGCAGGGATTGGTGATCGCCACTGGCGGCGGGATGCTGATCGATGAGGGCAATCGCTCGCTGATGCTGGCAACTGGTTTTGTCGTCTGTCTGGATGCAGCGCCGGAAGCCATCGCCGAACGGTTGGCATACACCAGCAGCCGCCCACTGGCGCGCAACTGGCAGGCGGTGCTGGAAAAACGGCACGCGATTTATGCGACCATACCCACCCATGTGAAAACGACCAATCGGACACCGGATGACATCGCCCAGGAGATCGTGACATTATGGCGCTCGGCGTAGACACGCCTGAAGGCAGATATGAGATTATCATCGAGCCGGGGCTGCTTGGGAGGCTTGGTACTGAGCTTGACCGTCGCGGCTTAAGCGGTCGGGTGGTGCTGATCACCAATACCACCGTCGCCGCGCTGTATGGCGAAGCGCTGGAACGGGCGCTGCCGGAGGCGGCTGTGATCGCCATTCCTGATGGCGAGCAGTATAAGGCGCTGGACACTATCCGCCTCATCTACGATCAGTTTGTCGAAGTCGGTCTGGATCGAAGCGGGATCGTCGTCGCCTTCGGCGGCGGGGTGCTGGGCGATACGGCGGGCTTCGCGGCGGCGACTTACATGCGCGGCGTATCGCTGGCGCAGATGCCGACCACGCTGCTGTCGATGGTCGATTCGAGCGTTGGCGGCAAAGTCGGCGTCGATTTGCCGCAGGGCAAGAACCTCGTTGGCGCGTTCAAGCAGCCGAAAGTCGTGCTGATCGATCCTGAGGTGCTGCAAACACTGCCCGGACGCGAGCTGCAATGCGGCATGGCGGAGGTCATCAAACACGGGCTGATTGCTGATGAAGGGTTGTTTAACGAGGTGCTCGATCTGCATCAGCCGCCCAATTGGTTCGATTATCAGGTGCAGAATCCGCGCCCGTATTTTGAAGCACTTACCCGGCTGCTGCCGCGCTCGATCCAGGTGAAAATCAACCTGGTGGAAGAAGACCCGTTTGAGCACAACGTTCGTGCTTTCCTCAACCTCGGACACACCTTTGGTCATGCTGTCGAGCAGGCATCGGGCTATCGCTGGCTTCACGGGCAGGCGGTAGGGCTGGGACTGGTGGCGGCGGCGCGTCTGTCACAGCGGTTAGGGTTGTGCGATTCCGCGCTGGTCGAGCGCGTCGAGGCGATCACGCAGGCGGTGGGGCTGCCGCAGCATCTGGATGATGACCTCAACCCGGACGCCATCTATGCCGCCATGAGCACCGATAAAAAGTGGCGCGGCGGGCGCTCGCGCTTTGTGCTGCTGGAAGGGATGGGCAAGCCCACGATGGTTGAAAATGTGGCACAATCGGATGTAATTGCGGTGCTGGAAAGTCTTAAGTGAGAAGTACTGAGTACCGAGTGCTGAGTACTGAGAGGAAACCGAACGCGAATCGGGCTGGCGAACAACGCAGTAGAGGTAGGGACACGACATTGTCGTGTCCCTACAGGAATGGCATTATTGTTCGCTCACGATAGTTTGCATTGGGATTATTTAATGAGCCAAAAAATCATTCCCAAAAAACTACTCCTTTTACACGGTCCCAATCTCAATCTGCTGGGTACGCGCGAGCCGGAAGTGTACGGCAGGATGACGCTTGAAGAAGTCAACCAGGCGGCGGTGGACTACGCCCACAGGCATCACGCCGAACTTCGGGCGGAACAGTCCAACCACGAAGGCGCTCTGATCGACATCATTCACGTGGCGCGCAACTGGGCGGACGGCATCGTCCTCAACGCAGGCGCGTACACGCACACATCGGTCGCGCTGCGGGATGCGATCAGCGCTGTAAAGCTGCCGGTGGTGGAAATTCACCTGTCGAATATCCACGCCCGCGAGGAATTCCGGCATAAATCGCTGATCGCGCCGGTTTGCGTCGGGCAGATTTGCGGCTTTGGCTGGCGCGGCTACCTGCTGGCGATTGAAGCGCTGCTGGGACACCTCGGCGTATCCGATTGATTGTGATGGGTGGCTAAGTTTCGGGGTGTCGATTTTGGTGAGTTCGCCTGTAAATTTCGCGGCGGCTAAACGGTATGCTTGTGCTGAGACGGAAGGAACCTGATGGCGGACAACCGAAGCTATACCGAAATGACCAAAGAGGCGGTGCTCAGCACTATCGAGGAGCAGGGAATCGCCTTTTTCATCCTGTGGTTCACCGATATCACCGGCATCGTCAAGAGCGTGACCGTACCCGCCAGCAAGATTGCCGACGTCATAGACGACGGGATGCACTTCGATGGCTCGTCTCTGGAAGGGTTCGCCCGCGTCGCTGAAAGTGACATGGTGCTGATGCCCGACCTGAGCACGTTCGTGGTGCTGCCCTGGGATGACACCGACGAGCGCACCGCCCGGCTGATCTGCAATGTGCAGACGCCGGAAGGCAGCCCGTTTATCGGCGATCCGCGCAACGTGCTTATCCGGGCGCTGAAGGAAGCGGAGCAGGCGGGTTATTCCTTCAAGACGGGAATGGAACTGGAGTTTTTCCTGTTCCGCAATGACAAGGAAAAGGGCATGTTCCCGCTGACGCCGTATGACGACGCCAGCTATTTCGACATCTCCAACGATTTCGCCCAGAGTATGCGCCGCAAGCTGATCTCGACGCTCAGTTCGCTGGGGATTCGCGTCGATTCAGCGCATCATGAGATCGGAGCGGGGCAGTATGAAGTTGATTTTGACTACAAACACGCGCTGGTGTCGGCAGATCAACTGCTGACGGCGCGGGTGGCGCTGCGAACCGTCGCCCAACGCAATCACATTCACTGCACCTTCATGCCGCGCCCATCCACCGACCTGCCGGGTTCGGGGATGCACACCCACCAGAGCCTGCACGATCTGACGACTGACGCCAATGTGTTTGCCGATAACGATCATGAGTATGGGCTGTCGGAAACGGCACGCTACTTCCTCGCCGGGCAGTTATGCCACGCGCGGGCGATGTGCGCGGTACTGGCTCCACTGGTCAATTCATATAAGCGGCTGGCGGTGAGCTTTGAAGCGCCCAAATACGTGACCTGGGCGCATGTCAACCGCGCCGGAGCCGCCCTGATTCGCGTGCCGCACATTTCACCCGGCAAAGAGGCGCATACCCGGCTGGAACTGCGCTGCCCAGACCCAAGCAGCAATCCCTATCTTGCCAGCGCGGTGATGCTGGCGGCTGGCTTGGATGGTATTCAGCAGCGAATGCCGCTGCCAGATGCGATTGAAGAGTCGCTGCTGCGCCAGGATCGCAGCCGGATGCGGCAGGTTGAAACGCTGCCAGCGTCGCTGGAAGAAGCGCTCGACGCGCTGGAACAGGACGATGTGATTCTGTCGGCGCTGGGTCCTTACGTGGGCGACCGGTATATCGCGGCGAAACGGCAGGAACTGGAAGATTATCACCGTCAGGTTACACCCTGGGAAATCGACCGTTACATCAGCCGCTATTGAGGATGAGCTGGTGAAGCAGGCGCAGTGTGTGCTCGCCCCGCTGCGGCTCGACCACCAGCGTCAGGCTGCTGCGCCCTGGTGCCAGCGCCAGCACGCGAATGCCGTCGAGCGCGTTCAGTACGCCCGGCGTCAGGCTGTGCAGGCTGTCCAGGCGGGTGCCAATGACGGTAATGACGGCGACGGGCATCATCGTCCAGTCGTTTTCGGGCAGCGCTGGCAGCCGTTCCTCAAGCGCGACCTGAAGATTGTGCAGCGCGTCCGATCCGGCGCTGGTCGAAATGACGAAGCAGACGAAGCTGTGTGACGATGACTGTCCGGCAATAGTGACCCCGGCATGAGTGCCGCTGACGCCAAACAACGTTTCATCCACCAGCGCCGCCAGTTGGTGGATCGGTCCCCCGTGTGGGGCGGTCAGTCCCAATCCCCGCGTTGACGTGACCGCTTTCAGCGAAGGCGCTGCGTTGTCCGGCTGGGCGGTGACCAGGGTGCCTGCCGCCTGCGGCTTAAAGACATTGCGGATTCGCAGCGGCACGCGCCGCCGCTTGAGGGGTCCGATCATACGCGCGTGGAGAATGCGCGCGCCAAACGAGGCAAGCTCCGCTGCTTCATCGTAAGACATCAGCGGAATCACCTGCGTGTCGCTGACCTCGCGCGGGTCGGATGTCATGATGCCATCGACATCTGCCCAGATCCACACTTCGGCGGCGTCGGTACAGACTGCCAGCACCGACGCGGTGTAATCGCTGCCGCCGCGCCCCAGCGTCGTTGGCTTGCCGGTCACGGTTGAGGCGATGAAGCCGGTAATGACCGGAATGATTTTGCGTTCCAGCATCGGCGCGAGCAGTTCGTTGATACGCTCGCGGGTGAGTTCGAGATTCGGCGTGGCATTGCTGTAGACGTTATCGGTCACGATCAGATCGGTCGCGTCGATGGCGACGCCCCGCAGCCCATTCTGGCGCAGCAGCGCGGCGACGATGCGCGACGACAGGCGCTCGCCAGTGCCGATGATCGAGTCGATCACTTCTGGGTTCGGTTTTTCACCGTGGCGGTCTGCCAGACTCTGGCACAGATCGAGCATGTCAAACAGCAGCCGGTCAACATCGGCTTGCAGCGAAACGCGCTCGGTGGGTCCCAGCGGAAGCTGCTCAATGAGAGCCAGATGGCGCGTGCGCAGCGTAGCAGCGATACGGCGGTAACCCCGGCGATTTGACAGTTGGGCAAGATGCGAGGCTTCGATCAGCGCATCGGTCACGCCTTCCAGCGCTGAAACCACTAACAGCAGTTGATCCCACCGTTCGGCTTCGTGAAGGACGATGCTTAAGACCTGCGTCAGCCCGGTGGTCATGCCAACGGACGTTCCGCCGAACTTCATGACAAGCGTGCTCATGTGATTATCCGGTGGAAGTAAGCAAAAAAAAGGAAACGCGAGCTTTCGCTTCGCGCTTCGCGTAACTCAACGTAAGATGGTAACTCAAACTAGCATTTTGCGAAAAATTTGTCAATACTTTGAGAAGCCAGAGTATTCAGTATGATCGTTACGTTCTGCACGACTATCTTCGCAGGTGAACCGTATGACGGAAATGACACTCGAACGGCAGCGGATGGTTGCCGGTGTTCGATTTCACAGAGTTGGCAAGTTATACCATTTTGACTACAGTGAGTACCCTCAGCTTCAAACG
Organism: Aggregatilineales bacterium; assembly: GCA_030834905.1. Taxonomy (GTDB): domain Bacteria; phylum Chloroflexota; class Anaerolineae; order Aggregatilineales; family Phototrophicaceae; genus Flexifilum. The sequence continues at coordinate 140,496 of JAUQWZ010000024.1, forward strand.
GGCGATTATGTGATCGTCGAAACCACGCGCGGTCGGCAAATGGGGCAGGTGATGGGCTTCACGGGGGTTGAGGACGAGAGCCGCGACTACAAGCCGATCATGCGGATGGCATCCCCGCGCGACCTTGTGCTGAGCCAGCACTGGGAAGCGCAGCAGGAAGATACCATCCGCATCTGCCGCGACAAGGCGAAGGAATTAGGCGGATTCAACGACGTAAAGTTTGTCGCCGCCAGCTACAATTATGATGGCAGCCTGCTCACGTTTCTGTTCAGCGCCGAGGACAAGACCAACGTCAGCCGCCTGTGGGCGGAGATGAACAAGATTTTCTCGGCGCAGATCGAAATGCGGCAGATTGGTCCTCGCGACGTTGCCAAGCTGCTGGGCGGCTACGGGGCGTGCGGCATTTTGCGCTGCTGCAGTACTTTCCTGACCGATTTCAGCCCGATCTCGATCAAGATGGCGAAGGCGCAGGGCATCTCGCTGAATCCTTCCGAGATTACCGGCATGTGCGGGCGGCTCCGCTGCTGTCTCGTCTATGAATACGAGCAGTATGTCGAAGCGCGCCAGAAGCTGCCCAAGAAGAATAAGCGCGTCGGTACGCCGTTTGGCGAAGGCAAGGTGCTGGATGTGCTGCCGCTTCAGGATGCGGTGCTGGTGTACGTGGCGGAAGCCTACCACGTCGTCAAGCGCGAAGAGCTGGTGCCGCTGGATGAACTGGAAGCGCTGGCGAAGAAAGCGAAGGAACCCTGCACCGTTCACGGTGACGGACCCTGCGAGTGCGGCGCGAAGCCGGGCAAGGCACAACCGCCGGATGCTGGCGCGGAAACTGCCAGCGATGAAGGCACTGAGTCCTAGCGACGGGAACACAGCGTTTTGCGCCCGTTCGCTAACGGGACGGGCGTACATGGCAGCCACGAAACGGAGACAAGATGCAGGCGTCGGAAATCAGGCGGGTGATGGGTGTGTTCGCGCATCCTGATGACCCGGAGTTTTTCTGTGGTGGAACGTTTGCCCGCTGGGCGGCGGAAGGCGCGGAGATCACCTTCGTGCTGGCGACCAGCGGCGACAAAGGCAGCAGCGACCCGGAGATGACCGGAGAGCGACTCGTCGCCATACGCGAGGAAGAGGAACGCCGCGCCGCCAGCGCCCTTGGCGTGAAGGACGTGGTCTTTCTGCGCTATGCCGACGGCGAGCTTCAGCCAACGCTCCAGCTTCGCCGCGATATCGTCCGGCTGATCCGGCTGAAGCAGCCCGATATTGTCGTCACCTGTGACCCGACCGTCTTCTGGTTTGGCAACCGGGCGCTGAACCATCCCGATCACCGCGCCATAGGCGAGGCGGTGCTGGATGCAGTGTATCCGACGGCGCGCGACCGGCTAAATTTCATCGAACTGCAACGGGATGAGGGACTTGAGCCGCATAAAGTCAAAGACGTGTACATCTGCGGCACTGATACCCCAACCGTAAAAGTGGACGTGACCGATTACGTCGAGACGAAGATCGCGGCGCTGCGCGAGCACAGGAGCCAGATTGCCGATATGGAAGCGATGGCGGAGAGGCAGCGAAGCAACCGCGATCCTGAATCGCCGCCGGACATGCCGCGTTACATGGATTCCTTTCGGCTGATTTCATTTGATCGGTAAGAGACGATGATTGATTTTCGACGAGAAGCTGAGTCATATCGCGCGGCGTTGATCGCCCGGCGGCGCGATTTTCACCAGCACCCTGAATTGGCGTTTGAAGAATTTCGCACCGCCAGCATCGTCGCCCGCGCGCTGACCGATCTGGGGCTGGAAGTGCAGACCGGAGTCGGCAGGACGGGCGTGGTGGCGGTGTTAGAAGGCGCGCACGACGGACCAACGGTGCTGGTGCGCGCTGACATGGACGCGCTGCCGATTCACGAGGAGAACCAGACCGATTACGTCTCGCAGGCGGCGGGTAAGATGCACGCCTGCGGGCACGATGGGCATACCTCGATTGCGCTGGGTGTTGCCGAGTGGTTCGTGGGACAGCGCGACCAGATGGCAGGGCGGATCAAGTTTGTGTTCCAGCCCGCTGAGGAGATCGCCAAAGGCGCGGTGGCGATGGCGGAGGACGGCGTGCTGCGCGATCCGCGTCCTGACGTCTCGGTCGGTCTGCACCTGTGGAACAGCCTACCGGTGGGAACGGTTGGCGTAGCGCAGGGCGCGATGATGGCGGGCGCGATGATGTTCCGCATTGAGGTCACCGGCAGAGGCGGTCATGGGGCGCTGCCGCATCAGGGCATTGACCCGGTAGTGGCAAGCGCGCATATCGTCACGGCGCTGCAATCCATCGTCAGCCGCAATGTCGATCCGTTCGACAGCGCGGTAATCTCGGTGACGACTATCAAAGCTGGCGAGACGCACAACGTGATTCCACAGAGCGCGACCATGCAGGGTACGGTGCGTTATTTCCACACCGAAGTGCGCGATCTGGTGGTTCGGCGTATGAAAGAATGCGTCGAAAACGTAGCGCGTGGGCTGGGCTGCCGGGCTGAGAGCGAGTTTGTCGAACTGACAGTGCCGGTGGTCAACGACGCGGAAGTGAGCGCGAAGCTGCTGCCGCGATTGGAGCAGATTGTCGGCGGGGCGGGACTCGATCCGACGGTGCGGACGATGGGCGCTGAGGATGTTGGCGTTTTCATGAATGACATCCCCGGTATGTTTTTGCTGGTTGGCGCGGCTGATCCAACGGCTGACGCTTACTACGGACACCACCACCCGAAGTTTTCGATAGATGAAGAATCGCTGCCGCTGGGAATGGCGCTGCTCTCGACGGCGGTGGCGGCGTATGTACTCCCGGAGACGTGATGCCGACGCAGGCAGTGTTTAAGTGGCTGGATGGACGGGGATGGCTCATACTCTCCGGCGGCGCTGATGCAGGCGGTGAGATTCGCGGCTTGGCGCTGGGGCGTTCGTCGGCGGATGGCGGCGTCGCCTGTATCGCGCTGAGCAGCGATCCCGGCGCGGGCGATCATCTGCTGGATGATGTGGAAGACCTGGGCGCTCCATCGGGCTATGTGGTCGATATTGCCGCCGAGGATGACGAGTCGGTGCGCTCGAAGCTGGCGGAAGCCGGGGTTGTCGTCATCGTCAGCGACGAGGGCGCGGAAGTGGTGCGCTCGGCGCTCACTGGCGCGGCGATTGAAGGTATTCAGACGGCTTTCGAGAACGGCGCGGTTGTGCTGGCGGAAGGTGCCTGCGCGATGGCGTTGGGCGGCTTTCTGGTGAATGGTGATGGCAGCCTCGCGCCCGGCTTGAACTGGCTGGATGAGGCGCTGGTGCTCCCGAACGTGGACAGCGCCGCCATCTACGCCAAAGACCTGCTGCTCTCGCAGCCGCTGGCAGTCGCGGTAGGAATCGGTTTTGGCTCGGCGCTGGCGCTCGGACCCGACGGACAGGTCGAAACGTGGGGCAAGCGTCAGGTGACAGTGGCATTGGGCGCAAACTACGGAGGAACATAGATGCCAGCGACCATACTGGTTGGATTGCAGTGGGGGGATGAGGGCAAAGGCAGGGTTGCCGATTGGCTGGCAGCCGAATCGGATGTGGTGGCGCGTTCCAGTGGCGGCGACAACGCCGGGCATACGGTCTACGCCAACGACATCGTCTTTAAGCTGCACCAGATGCCTTCGGGGATTCTGCACCAGCGGGTGACCTGCGTACTTGGCAACGGCGTGGTGCTGAACCCGGTCAACCTGCTGCGCGAAATGGAAGAACTCATTGCCAACGGCGTCGAGGTGACGCCGGAGCGCGTGGTCATCAGCACGCGGGCGCACATTATCACGCCCGCGCACATTGCGCTGGATAAAGCCTCGGAACAGGCGCGCGGCGGCGGCGCTATCGGCACGACGCTGCGCGGCATTGGTCCGGCATACATGGACAAGACCGGACGGCGCGGACTGCGTGCCGGACTCATGGCTGACCCGGAGGCGTTTGCCGACGCGCTCTACCAGCACATCGAAGCTGCCAATGTGACGCTGGCGGCAGAGGGTGGCGAAACGCTCGATCCACATGCCAGCGCGACGGCGTATGTCGATGCTGCCGCCCGGCTCAAACCCTTCCTGAAGGATACGTCGCTGTACATCAATTCCCGGCTGAAGACCGGCGGGCGGGTGCTGTGCGAAGGCGCGCAGGGGACGATGCTTGACATCGATCACGGGGATTATCCGTTCGTGACCAGTTCTTCGCCGACGGCGGGTGGGGCGCTGACCGGGCTTGGTTTCGGACCTCTCCAGGTAGACCGGGTCGTTGGCGTCGCCAAAGCCTTCAGCACGCGAGTCGGCTCCGGTCCCATGCCGACTGAACTGGAAGGCGAACTCGCGGCGCGCCTGCGTGGAACTGGCGAGAATTTCTGGGACGAATTTGGGACGACCACCGGACGACCGCGCCGCTGCGGTTGGCTGGATACGGTGCTGCTGCGCTATACCACTCAGGTCAACGGCTGCACCGAACTGGTGCTGACAAAGCTCGATGTACTCAGTGGTTTCGAAGCGCTGAAGATCGCGTATGCTTTTGATGTCGATGGCGAGCGTGTTGAATTTCCGCCAACGACGGTCGCCGAACTGGAACGCGCCCAGCCGATCTATCAAACGCTGCCGGGCTGGCAGGAAGACCTGTCGGCGGTACGCCGCTGGGGCGATTTGCCCGACGCCACCCGCGCCTATATCGAGCGCGTGGCTGAACTGTGCCAGACGCCCATCAGGACAGTGAGCGTCGGTCCGGAACGAGAGCAGTTAGTGCATCTCTGAGGAGTGCGTGGACGCGAATACCTACATCTATCAGATGGATATGCCCGTGAGCGCGCCCCCGCGCCGGGTGGTATCGCTGGTTCCGAGCGTGACGGAGTCGCTGTTTGACCTCGACGTTGGTGGCAGCCTGATCGCCGTGACCGACTACTGCGTCTATCCGGCTGACAAGGTGGCGCGGCTGCCGCGTATCGGCGGGACAAAGAACCCGGATGTCGAACACATCATCGCGCTTCAGCCCGATCTCGTCATTGCCAATCGCGAAGAAAACCGCCAGCAGGACATCGAACGGCTGCAGGCGGCGGGTATGCCCGTCTGGGTGACATTTCCGCGTACTGTGCGCGATGCCTTTAATCTGCTCTGGAACATCATGCATCTGTTCGACCAGCCGACGCTGGTGGAACGGGTGCGCGCTATGGAATGGACTTGTGACTGGCTGGAACGCCTGGACGAGAGCCGCGTCACCCAGTGCCGCGTCTTTGTGCCGATCTGGCTCGACCCGCTGATGACCTTCAATGGCGACACGTTCGCTCATGACCTGCTGCGCGTATGCGGCGGGACGAACGTCTTTGCCGAACGCGAGCGCGAATATCCGCTGGCAGCCGATCCTGGCGCGGCGGAAGCCTACGCGCCCGACGATCCCCGCGTTCAGGAACGTGACCGGCGCTATCCCCGCATCACCCTTGATGAAGTTGAAGCCGCCCAACCAGACGTGATTTTACTGCCGGATGAGCCATATTCGTTTGGTGAACAGCATCGGGCGCTGTTTGAACGCCTCGATATTCCAGCGGCGAGAAATGGGCGAATCACGCTGGTAGAAGGTTCGCTGCTCACCTGGCATGGGACGCGGATGGCGCGCGCGTTCAACACCGTTCCCAACCTGTTATGTCCTTTGGATGAGGCTTAGATGCAAAACACTAACGATCTGCTTCGCGACATTGCCCACGAGCTTCAGACTCCGATTAGTTCGGCGAAAGGTTTTGTCGATCTGGTTCAGCACAACGGTCCCCTGACCGAACGCCAGCAGTATTTCACCAAGCGCGCGCTCGACGTGCTGCTGCACATGGAGCTGATGGTGGCGCGTTTGTCGCAACTGGCGTGGATGGGCGCGGATGTTCCGCTTGAGCCGCACAGCGTCGATCTGCGCGACGTCGTTGATCGGGCGCTCGATGTTCTCGAAAATCAGGCAGCGCAGCGCAAGATTACTATCGAAGTCAAATACGCGCCGCGTCTGGGCAAAATTCAGGGTGAAGAACGCCGACTCGATCAGGTGATGATCAACCTGTTGAGCAATGCCATCAAATACAACCACGACGGCGGCTTCGTCACCGTGACCGTTGAAGGCTCGAAGCGGGAAGTCCGCGTGACGGTGAGCGACACCGGACAGGGTATCCCCGAAGAAGAACTGGAGCACATATTCCAGCGCTACTACCGCACTCAGGCGAGCCGCCAGCACAGCATCGAAGGGCAGGGGCTGGGACTGGCAATCGTGCAGGCGGTCATCGAAAAACACGGCGGGCGTATCTGGGTAGAGAGCGTCGTAGGCGAAGGCGCGTCCTTCATCTTCGTGCTGCCGCGCCGCCCTAAAACGGATGCGACGGACGTTCGCGAGGTGACGCGGGAAGCGGACTCGCCGCCAGCGGTGGCGCTGACGAACGCGCGGGGAAATGAGCTGGCGAACCCGCCCACGACCGGCGAAGAGTCGGATGCGGTTGATGACAGCATTCAGGAAGCCCTGCAGGTCAATCTGTCGGATCACGAGCGCCATGATCGCGGCGCTTACCAGTTGTAGACTGGCGGCTGCTCTGCCTTGCGGTGAGTTGTGACAGAGAGTACAATCGGACACGGGTCGCTAGTGTAAGCAATGGAGGTTTTTGTGAGAGCGTTCATCACAGTTGTGGTGGTGTTACTGATTCTGATTATCGGTGGTGGCTTGACGTCGATGCTGATCGGCAACAACGGCGAAGTGCTGCCCATTCTCACGACGACCAGCGTGCCAGATGCTTCGCCGACCGTCGTACTGCCCTGGAAGGCGGAACAGGTCTTTCTGCTGGTAGGCTTCATCCTGTTCAACCTCATCGGCATCGCCGCGACGCTGGCGCTGATCTTCTTTCTGGTGGATCGCGGGCTGCGCCGCAACCGTGCTTCTGCCGCAGCAGCGGTGACGACCACTCCGGCGCGGGCTGAAGAGTAGAGTCGCACTAGAAATCTACAAAAATCTAGCAAAACCGCGCTTGGGCGCGTAGAATTAGCACTCGAACCAATTTCAGGATTTCAGGAATGCAGCGTTCACGTTATTTCGCGCCGTTGGCAGTTACTACGGCGCTGCTCACTATTGGCTTGATTGTTTTTGGCGCTGTTGTACGTGTGACCGATTCCGGTTTGGGCTGTGGCAATCACTGGCCCTCGTGCAACGGTACGTTCTTCCCTCCACTGGATAATGTGACCGCCTGGATCGAGTGGCTGCACCGGCTGTTTGCGGTGCTGATTGGCTTGTTTGGGCTGGTGACGCTGGCGCTTGCTATCCGCGCCTACCGCAAACACAACCGCCGCGTACTGACGGCGACCATCATCGCGGCGATCCTGTTTCTGACACAGAGCGCGTTGGGCGCAGTCGTCGTCGTGCTGGAACTGCCGCCAACCTTCGTGACGCTGCATTTGGGAACTGCCATGCTGCTGTTGGCGGCGCTGCTGACGGCGGCGCTGTTTGCGGTGGTCAAGCCAACCTCGGCGGCGCGCGATGCGCGGTTTACGATGCTCGTCTACGTCACGACGGCGCTGGCGCTGGTGATTATTCTGACCGGGGCGCTGGTGCGCGGCAGCGGAGCGACCCTTGCCTGCACCGATTGGCCCCTGTGCAATGGACAGGTGCTGCCGTTTGAGCAGGGACAGTTGCAGACAATCCACATGATGCACCGCTTTGCCGTTGCCGGGCTAGGGCTGGCGCTGGCGCTGGTCGTCTGGAAGGCATTCGCCAGCCGCAAAGAGGGCAGCGCCCGGCTTCTCGCCGTTGGGGCGCTGGTGGCTTATCTGGCGCAGGCGGGTATCGGCGCGTTGTATGTGCTGTCGAGCGCCAGCCCACTCTGGGGGGCGGCGCATGTTGGCTTTGCGGCTGCGACCTGGGCATTGTTAGTCAGCTTAAGTGTTATCGAATCGATGAGCAGTCTTGAAAGTGAAACAGTAACGGAATGGCAGTCCACTCCTCTACCAGGCTAAATAAACCCAAGATGGGCGCTACAATCCGCACGTATCTCGAACTGACGAAGCTTCGGATTGTCTTGCTGCTGCTGTTTACCACCCTCACCGCCATGATTATCGCGGCGGATGGTATCCCGCATCTCGCCCTGCTGCTGCCGACGCTGGTGGGTGGCGCGCTGTCAGCCGCGGGCGCGAGCGTGATCAACCAGTACATTGACCGCGATATGGACGCGCGTATGTCGCGCACGTCACGCCGCCCGATTCCATCGGGACGGGTGGAGCCAATCAACGCGCTGATCTTCGGGCTTTCGCTGATTGTGTGGTCTACGCTTATTCTTGGGCTGTTCGTCAACTGGCTGACGGCAGGGCTGGCACTGGGCGGCGCGCTTTACTACGTCGTCATTTACACCCTGCTCCTGAAGCGTAACACGGTGCTGAACATCCTCATTGGCGGCGGGGCGGGGGCGATGCCCGTTCTGGTCGGGTGGACAGCCGTCACTGGATCGCTCAATTTCGAGCCAATGATTCTGTTTGCAATCGTTTTTTACTGGACGCCGCCGCACAGTTGGGCGCTGGCGCTACTCGTCAATTCCGATTACACCCGCGCCAATGTGCCGATGATGCCGGTTGCGCGCGGTGAAAAAGTTACCCGCCAGCAGATTCTGGCGTACTCGATTCAACTGCTGCTGGTCAGCCTGCTGCCGTCATTTTTTGGCACGCTGGGCACGATCTATTTTCTGGCGGCGCTGGCGCTGGGGTTGGGCTTAATTCGCATGTCGGTCATGCTGATCAAAGAGAAGGATGGCGCGGCGGCGAGGCGAACGTACAAGTATTCGACCGCCTACCTCGCCTTCCTGTTCATGGCAATGATCCTCGATACGGTGATCTTGTAGGCAGGTTCTCATAGTGTCCACCTCAACCCGTATGAAAAACCTGGGCTTGCCCGCGCTGGTGGTGCTTGTCCTGTTGATCGTGTTTGGCGCGGTCTTCCTGTTCGAGCTGCTGTCTTTCACGCCCGACGGCGCTGGCGGTGGGGTCGTCACTGCCGACAGCTACCGCGCCGAACTGGTCGCGCTGCCGGATGTAACCGACATCGGTCACGGCGAAGCGCTGTTTGAAAGCTATGGCTGCGCGGCGTGTCACGATTCAGCCGCGTCTACCGGCGTCGCGCCATCCATGACCGGCATTTCCGAACGGGCAGGCGAACGCCGCCCGCCGCTGCCCGCCGACGCATATCTGTATGAATCCGTCGTTCACCCGGCAGACTATCTGGTCGAGAGCTATTCCAACGTCATGCCGCAGAATTTTCGCGACCGGATGACTGATCAGGAACTGGCGGACGTCATCGCCTATTTACAGACCCGGTAAAAGCGGAAGCGAATAGTAAGAAAAGTAGAAGAAGTAAGGGAAGTAAAAGAAGTAGTGCTGAGGACTGACTTAAGAACGTGGGGCGACGTGAAACTGCGTCGCCCTTTTGATTCTGCTCAGGCGTAATCTGCGTTACAATGTCGCCGTATTCTGTGAGTGAACTCCTATGTATCTTGACGCATTGACGATTTCAGCGCTGGTGGACGAATTTCTGGACGTGCTGGTTGGCGGGCGCGTGCAGGACTCTGTTTCTGTGGATGACATGGGCATCGGGCTGGAGATATACGCCAGCCACCAGCGCCGCTACCTCTACCTGAGCGCCGACCATCAGACTCCGCGTGTGCATCTGGTGCCGGACAAGCTGCGGCGCGGGCTGGTGAAGCCGTCGCAGGTTGGCTTGCTGTTTCGTCGCAAGGTCGAAGGCGGCATTATCTCGCATATCAGCCAGCCGGAATGGGAACGCATCCTTCATATCGACGTTGAGGGACCCGAAGGCGAAGTGACTATCATCGTCGAGCCGATGGAACGGCGCAGCAATCTGCTGCTGGTGCAGAACGGGATCATCCTTGATTCGATGCGCCGCGTGGGACCCGACGAGAACCGCTATCGCGTGAGCCTGCCCAACCATGAGTACGTACCACCGCCGCCGCAAACGGGCAAGCTGAACCCGATAGGGCTGACACTGGACGAACTGGCGGGGCTGCTGGCGGAGAACGACGACCCGAAGCGCAAGACCCAGCAGGTGCTGACGGCGCGGCTGTTGGGCGCCAGTCCTCTGGTGGCGCGCGAGATCGTGTATCGGGCGGGCGGCAGCCCTGACCAGAAGGCGGGAAATGCCGACCCCGAACGGCTGCTGGCGGCGCTTCAGTCGCTGATGGAACCGCTGGCGCGGCGAGACTGGCAGCCGGGCATCGCCGAAAACGAACGTGGCATCCAAGCCTTCAGCGTCTACCCACTGGAGAGCATCCCCGGCTGGCGACGAACCGAAACGGTGAGCGAGGCGCTGACGCTGTACTACAGCGCGCCGGTTGGGGCAGACGCCTATAATGCGGCGAAAGTGCCGGTGCGCGAGGCGCTGCACGAGGCGCAGGCGAAGGTGGCGGGCAAGCTGGCGTCTCTGCGGAAATCAATGACCGACGAAACCGAGCGCGAAGTGCTTCGGCAAAGTGGCGAACTGCTGCTGGCTTATCAGTACGCTATCCAGAAGGGGCAGACCGAACTGCGGGCGCAGTATGACGCCGACGCGCCGGAACTGGTCATTACGATTGACCCTGACCAGACGCCGTTGGAGAACGCCCAGCGCTTTTTTGACAAGTACAACCGCGCCAAGCGGGCGCTCGACGATGTGCCAGCCCTGATTCAGGACTCAGAGGCGGATCTGGCATACCTGAGGCAGTTGGAAACCGACCTGGCGCTGGCAGCCAACTGGCCCGAAATTGACGAAGTGCAGCAGACGCTGCAAAGCCGGGGCTACTGGCGCGGAAAGCCAGCCCAGCGCATTGCCGGGGGCGGCAAGAGCGCGCCGCTGCGGGTGGTGTCGCCGGATGGCTTCGTCATCTGGGTGGGGCGCAACAGCCGCCAGAACGAACAGGTGACGTTCGATAAGGGCAGCCCTAACGATCTGTGGCTTCATGCCCGCGATGTGCCCGGCGCGCACGTCGTCATCAAGACCGACGGACGGATTGCCCCTGAATCGGTCATCGAACAGGCGGCGGCGCTGGCGGCATACTACAGCGCCAACCAGAATGAGGGTAAGGTGATTGTCGATGTCACCGAGCGTCGCTACGTCAGAAAGATCAAGGGTGGCGGTCCCGGCATGGTGACCTATCGTAACGAGGTCACGCGCACTATCGCCCCTCGCAGCGAAAAAGACTTCGGATGAAAGGGTATTCATGAAAAAACAGCGGCTTATTCCCCCAGCATCGAGCAAAGTTAATCTGGCAGATTATGACCCTGACTACACGGGCGATTACGATAAGCAGACTGCCCGCGACGAAGTGAGGCAGATGCAGGAGCGCCTGCAGGTGCTTCAGGAGATGCTTTACGCGCAGGGCAAACACGCGCTGTTGATCGTGCTGCAGGCGATGGACGCTGGCGGTAAGGACAGCACCATCAAGAAGGTGTTTGAAGGGATCAACCCGCAGGGCGTGTTCGTCACCAGCTTCAAAGTACCAACCGACGAAGAACTGGGGCACGACTTCCTGTGGCGTATTCACCGCAGCGTGCCGCGCAAGGGGCATATCGGCATTTTTAACCGCAGCCATTATGAGGATGTATTGGTGACGCGGGTGAATAAGCTGGTTTCAAAGCAGGAGTGCGTGCGCCGCTACCAGCATATCAATGCCTTTGAACGGCTGCTCACCGACACGGGAACGCACATCCTCAAGTTCTACCTGCATATCAGCAAGGACGAGCAGAAGGAGCGCTTTCAGGATCGGCTGGACAGACCCGACAAACACTGGAAATTCTCAATCGGCGATCTGGAAGTGCGCAAGGACTGGGATTGCTACATGGAAGCCTACGCCGATGCGCTGTCGGAATGCAATACCGACTACGCGCCCTGGCACATCGTCCCGGCGAACCGGAAATGGTATCGTGACGTGGTGATCACCCGCGCCATTGTCGAGACGATGGAAGGCATGGGGCTGGCGTATCCAGAGCCAGAAAAAGACCTCGACAAGGTGAAGATAAAAGACTGAGGGTTTAGCCCGCAGCGAATGCCCGCCGCGCGGCATCCAGGACGCTACCGACGGGGATTTCGCGCACACACGGGTGATTTTCCGGCGCGTCGCCGCCCCAGTCCAGCACGCGGCAGGGGCGGCAGCCGATGGACGACCAGAGCATAATGTGTTTGTCAGCCGGACCCCACGAACCAAACTCGACCGGATCAGCCGGACCAAACAGGGCTACGGTTGGCGTACCCACCGCAGCCGCCAGGTGCAGGGGTCCGCTGTCAGGACCGAGCACCAGCCGCGCGCGCTGGTAAAGCGCCGCCAGCGTGCCCACGCCTGTTTCGCCCGCCATGACCAAAGCCTGATGTTTCATCGCGCTCTGAATCTGCCGCACCAGCGAAAGCTCATGATCGCCGCCAGTGAAGATGATGGCTGCGTCCAACTGTTCGGTCAGGGTGTCGGCAACCGACGCCCATTTTTCCTCACTCCACTGCTTGACCCATGCCCCAGAGCCGGGATGAATGACGATGATCGGCTGCTCAGCCGGGATGCCCGTTTCTTCCAGATAACCGCGCACCCACGCCTGATCCAGCGCGTTGACCGGGAAATCCAGCGTGAGCTGCTGCTCGTCGGCGGGCTGCCCGGTGAGCGCCTCGATCAGCCGGACATTCTGAAGCACCGCGTGCTGGTGTACGTCCGGCAGGGCGTCGGTCAGGAAACGGGCGACATCGGGCAGGTTATAGCCGATGCGCCGGGGGATGCCCGCCCACTTTGCTAGCATCGCCCCCCACCAGTGATCGGGGCGCAGGATGAGGGCGCTGCTGTAGCCGATTTTGCGCAGATGGCGCGCCGAGTGAAACGCCAGCCGGTAGGGCGCGCGCAAGTCAGTTTCAGAACCGCGCTCAAAACCGGGAAAAGGCAGGGTGAGGACAGTGTCTATTTCGGGATAGTTCGCCAGGATATTGCCTGACCACGGACCCACCAGCGCGTGAATTTCGGCGTCCGGGCAGGCGGCTCGCAGCAGGCGGACGGCAGGAGTCGTCAGCAGCACGTCGCCCAGGTGGTCAGGGCGAATCAGGAGGATGCGCTGCTGGGTCGGCTTTCTGGTCAGCACCGGAACCAGCGCGCTGGTATTGAGCAGAACCCGACGCAGGCGGTGTTTAAGCGGCAGTTGGTGGAAGGCTTCCGCCATTGCCAGGTTGCGAAGGACGAGCGCTTCTCTATCCACTGGCGATTTCCTGGTGGATTTCCAGCAGACAGGGGATGAGCGCCGACCAATCATAGAAGCGGCGAACGGCTGTCTGTGCCGCCGCGCCGAGTTCGTTCTGCTGCTGCGGCGCTTCCAGCAGCCGGATCACGGCGTCGGCAAATTCGGTTTCACTATCCGCCAGTTTCATCGCTGCCTGCGCTTCCGGCACCAGCCCCGATGCCGCCACCGGCGTGGCGACGATGGCGCAGCCCGACGCCATCGCTTCGAGCAGCTTCAGGCGCGTGCCAGCGCCCATCCGCAGCGGCGCGACGTAGACGGCGGCGCGCTGCAGGAACGGCTGTACTTCGGCGACCCAGCCGGTGATCTCGACGTATTCGTGTTCGCCCAAAGCGTGCAGGCTGGAATGGGGTTTTTGCCCGACGATATACAGCTTGGTGTTTGGGCAGCGGCGGCGAATCTGCGGCAGTATCGACTCGGTAAACCACAGCGCCGCATCGACATTTGGGCGGTAGTCCATTTTCCCGGTGAACACCAGCGCCTGATCGCCGAGATCAATTCCCTGGCGCGGCTGCGCATAGTCATCGACGAAGATGCCGTTTGGCAGCAGATGCACCTTGCCATCATGCCGGAACGGGCGCAGCGATTCGGCATCTTCGGGCGAAACAGCGATCACGCCATCGGCTAACGCGCAAATCTGGCGCTCAAACCGGGCGATGCGCCCCGCCTGAATGGTGGAATAAACGGCGGCGTGCAGCCTGCGCGGGTTGCCGCGATCCACTTCGGCGATGCGCTTCTGAAGGACGTATTCGGCGTTAAAGGCGTCGTAGATCAGTTTCGCCGCTGGCTGCGCCTGTTTGACGAACGGCAGGTAGATCGCCATTTCCAAGCCCTGAAACTGAATCATATCGAAGGTCGTGCTGTTCAGCAGCCGGCGCAGCGCGTCGCGCATGGCGCTGCTTTCGAGCCGTCCGGCGAGATCGGGCTGATTCGAGAATGCCAGCATCTTCAGACGGTCGGACATGCTGCGTTCCGGCGGCGGCAGAGTTTCGATATGGGCGCAGTATTCGACCAGCGGCGTCGAACTGACTGCTACGCTGTCATCGTGAAAACACACCAGCGAGAGTTCATGCCCGGCTTCGGAAAGCCCGCGAAGGATGCCGAAGGTGCGGAGCGCGCCACCGCCATGCGGCGGATAGGGAAGGGCAGATGTCAGAAGAAGGATTCGCATTTACATCACTGCCTGATAGGTCGCGAGCGCGATAGACGCGGTATTTTCCCAGCGAAAGGTGGCGGCGCGCGCTATTCCCGCCGTTTGATTGGTTTCGCGCCATGCCGTGTCGGTCAGGGCGCGTTGCAGCGCGGCGGTCAGCGTAGATGGATCGTCCGGGTCTACCAATAAGCCCACGTCGCCAACCACTTCCGGCAGCGACGAGCGATTGCTGACGATAGGAACGGTGCCGCACGCCATTGCTTCCAGCGCCGTCAGCCCGAAGCCCTCATAGAACGACGGGACGACGAGGACGGCTGCCATATTATACAGCGCGGGCATGGCGTCCTGCGGCACATCTTCACGCCACAGCACCCGGTCGCCAAGCTGCATCTGCTCGATCTGCTGCATGGTTTCGTCAAACAGCCATCCGCGCTTGCCCGCCAGCACCAGCGGCGGCGCGTCGGGCAGCACTGGCAGCAGTTCACGGTAGGCGTCCAGCAGCCCGACGATATTCTTGCGCGGCTCAAACGTGCCCACGAACAGGATATAGCTTTCCGGCAGATCGAGGCGCTGGCGATAGCCAGCCAGAACATCGTCCGGCAGCGGCTGGAAGCTTTCATCCACGCCAAGCATATGCACCGTGATCTTTTCAGGCGGTACGCCGAGCATCTCCACCATATCGCGCTTGCTCGAGTCGCTGTCGGTCAGGATGTGATCGGCGTGGCTGACGGCGGCGGCGATTTGACCGTTGTAGTAGAGGCGGCTGGCGGCGGTCAGGTACTGCGGGTAATGCAGAAAGGTCAGGTCGTGAACGGTGATCACGTGGCGGCGCGCGCCTCGCAGCGGTGGGATGAAGTCGGGCGAGTGCAGCACGTCGAGGCGAAATCGAGCCAGTTCAACTGACAAGGCGATGCGCTCCAGGCGATGATGCGGCGGCGTCCACACTTTTACGCTGCCAAACCGAGCCGGGGCGAGCCGCTGGCGCGCTTTCCGGCTTTCGAAAATGGTGCAGCGGTGCTGTTGATCCAGACGCTCCAGCGCCTGAATCAGCCGCACGATGTAGGTGCTGATACCGCCAGCGCGGTAGGTGGTCAGGCGAGCGTCGATACCGATATGCATGATTTGAGTATAGCCGCGCGGTTGGGGCGTGTCCAGATTGGAAGGGCGCAAAATGAACGAACTGCCGCCCGCTACAGATAGCGCCGGATGAGGGCTTCGAGGCTGCCGTCAAGCATGAGCGACTCAAGCGCGGCGTCAATGACAGCGGCGCGGTCAGGGCGGTTGGCGCGGGTGGCGATGGCAAACGGGACAACCGTCACTTCGGTGATGGTCGGCTGCCAGGCGGGATGCTGGCGCAGGTACAGGCGGGCGGCGACATTTTCGACCAGCGCCGCCTCGGCTTCACCCAACCGGGCAGCGTCGAGGGCGTATTCCGGCAGTTCGTAGGGCAGCACCGTAAAAGGCAGCAGGCGTCGCAGCCAGCGCTCGGCTTCGGTTTGTCCCTGCGAGCCGAATTCCACCGCCAGCCGGTGATCTGGCAGATCAGCCATTTCGTGTACCGGGCTGCCTTCGCTGCTCACCAGCACCTGACCAGCGTTGAAGTACGGCTGCGAGTAGGCAACGGCGTCCCCGCGCGACGGATCGACGATCAGCGCCGAGATCAGCACGTCCACCTGATCGGTGCGCAGCGCGTCGTACAGCCCATCAAAGCCGAGGTTGACGAAGCGAACCGGAACGCCGATATCAGCCGCCAGCGCGCGGGCGAGGTCAATTTCGAGTCCGAACATATCGTCGGCGGTGGCGACGGCGAACGGCGGGTAGCTGGCGTCCACGCCAACCCGCATCTCACCATACGGGAACAGCACCCTGACCGGCGGCAGCGGGCGCGGGACGGCGCTCCAGCGGATAGCGTAGAGCGCGCCCACCAGCGCCCACAGCCAGACGGCGGCGGCGACGATGAGCGTCAGGATTACTGATCGCCAGGGGGAGGCAGCCATAGGGACTCATCGGTGGTGAAGCCGCGCGCGTATGTCTGAACCGCATAGTAGATCGGCTTCAGTTGAAAGTCAGTTGTCACGAGCGTGAAGTTGTCAGGGTAATTGAAGGTTGGAGCAGGATAGCGAAACACCCACAGACACAGCTTTTCCATCCAATCCCATTCCAACTCGGCGATTTCAAAAGCGTCCAGCGTATAGGCGATGCGCTGCGACGGCGTGACCGCTTTTGTCCAGCGCGGGTTGTCGTTCCAGCCGGTTTCGGTGATAAAGACCGGCGTCTCGGCGTCGCCGTAGCGCTCCATTACCTGACGCAGCATCTCGGCGCGGCGAAAATTGAGCGCGGTTTCACTCGCAGGCGCGGCGGCTGGCTCGGTGAAGCCGTAAGTGTGCATGGCAAGCCCATCAAAGTATGCCGCGCCGCCTGCTTCATAGATGGCTTCGAGGTAGAGCAGATCGTTCAGCCCGGCGGCGCTTCCGGGCGGTTCTAGCGTCGGCGCCAGCGGCGCTGCCAGAATGACGACGTTGGGGTTGGCGGCATGGGCGGCATCATACACGGCTTGCAGCAGCCGCACGTAGCCTTCGGGATCGACCTGCCGGTAGCCCCATTCAAAGGCGAGGTTTGGCTCATTCCAGATGATCAGATGGTCGATGACGCCCGCGTAGCGCCCGGCGAAATCTGCCACAAATTCGGCGAAATCGGGATACGACTCCTCTGGCAGTGTGTTGAGCGTCGAGAATTCGTCGTCGGTATCCGGTCGCGCCCAGGCGGGCACCAAACCCATCCGGGCGATGATGTGGATGCCCTGATTGCGGGCATGAGCCACAATGCGGTCAACGTTTGACCAATTGTATTGATCTTCGTCGTTTTCGACGTATGCCCACGGGAAAAACTCGACAATCGTATCCGCGCCCATTTCCCGCGCCAGTTGCAGCGACCGCTGAATCTTCCACTCGTCCACCTCTTCGATCAGGCGCGTGTGCAGGCACACCAGCGGGTGGTCGGTTTCGACGGTCTGCGGCTCGCCCAGCGGCGCGCGCGGCGCGGCGGGAAGCAGCGTCCCCAGCAGCAGCCACAGCACTACGCCGCGGACGCACCAGCGCCAGCGCCGCCGGAAGCCGTCAGCGCCGCGGCGAGCGATTGATCGCATGATAGTTGTATGCACTAGAACGAATGTGCGGTATAATGGTCGTCATAATAGTGAAACATTTCCCAGCCCGAGCCTGTGCCATTATACCCTGTCGTTTACGGCAGGCGACCAGGCGATTCCATATTCCGGAGCAGACGATGAGCAAACCCATTGAGCATACGATCACGCCCGAAATCGTGCGGCGGCTGGCGATTCACAGGCAGCGGCTGGCAGGTGACCGCCCACCGGCAACCAGCAGCGGCATTCTGGACGTGGTGCGCGATATCGGCTGCCTTCAGCTTGACCCGATCAGCGCAGTCGCGCGGAGCCATACGCTGGTGGTGCGCAGTCGGGTGGGCAACTATGATCTTGAGGAACTCGACCGGCTGCTGTGGCAGGATCGCCATCTGTTCGAGTACTGGGCGCACGCGGCGTCGATTGTGCTGACGGAAGACTACCCGATTCACCATGCGCTGATGCGCAGCTACGCCGAAGGGGATTCAGGCTGGCACGTTCGCGTGCGCGAGTGGATCGAGCAAAACAAGGTGCTGCACGATTACATCCTCAGCGAAATCACCGCTCGCGGACCGATTGCCTCGCGCGAACTGGAAGAAGTCGGCAGAGACCCTCAGGCGTGGGTATCTACCGGCTGGACTTCCGGGCGCAACGTCAGCCGGATGCTCGATTTCCTGTGGCTGAAAGGCAGGATTCTGGTCGCCAACCGCAAAGGTGGGCAGAAGCTGTGGGACTTAGCCGAGCGCTGCCTGCCTGCTGCCAACGGCAGCGCCCTGACAGACGAGGAGATCGATTATCGGGCTGTCCAGAAGGCGCTGCGGGCGCTGGGTGTCGCCCAGCCGCGCCATATCAAAATCCACTATATCCGCGACCGCTACCGCAATCTGGACGACACCATCAGCCAGCTAGAGCGCGAAGGAAAAATTCAGCGCGTTCACATCAAGGATGGCGATAGGACGCTGCCGGGAACGTGGTACATCCACCGCGACGATCTGCCGCTGCTGGAACGGCTGCAGGCGGGTGGCTGGCAGCCGCGCACCACGCTGCTGTCGCCGTTCGACAACCTAATCTGCGACCGGGCGCGTACCGAACTGCTGTTTGACTTTAACTACCGCATCGAGATTTACGTGCCGAAACATAAACGCCAGTATGGCTACTACGTACTGCCCATCCTTCATGGAGATCGCCTGATTGGACGCATCGATCCGATAATGAACCGCAAGGCGCAGCGGCTGGAAGTCAACAACGTTTACGCCGAACCCGACGCGCTGGCGGAAGCAGGTCAGGCGGTGCGTGCCGCCATCGAGGAACTGGGGCACTGGCTCGGCGCGAAAGCGATTGATTACGGCGAAAATATGCCGACTATATGGCGCGGCGCGCTGCCGGGGTAAGGAAAAGTTGAACCACTAAGGCACAGAGGGTACAAAGGGAAATCGAAGGGGCGGGTCATCGACTCGCCCTTTTTGTTTCGCTGCTGTCTACTGCGCGCTCACGACTCGTTCGGCTGCATCCAGCGCTGCCTGCAACTGCGCCGGCGTGCCGGTGCCGCTGCCCTGCGCCAGCGCCGACTGACCGCCGCCGCGCCCGCCATCAATAGATGCCAGCGCCTGCTGGAGCAGCGCGTTCATATCCTGAGTGAGATCGGCGCTGCGAGCAAAGACGAGATGAGCGCGCTCGCTCGCCACGCCAAGCAGGGCGATCACTCCCGCTGTCTGGGTCAGCCGTGACGCCAGCAGGCGAATTTCAGCCGCATCACGATCAGCGAAGGCAAGCGAGATCAGCCGGACTCTGCCGAACTCCGGCGCTGCGGTCAGCAGCCGGGCGGCTTCTTCGTCCAGAAGCTGCTGGCGGGCGCTCTTAAGGTCACTCTGCATCGTTTTGAGGCTGTCCTGCAGGCGCTGAACGGCTTGCGGAAGCTCGTCCATGCCGCAGGTCAGCGCCGACGTCAGTTGGTAGACCAGCGTGTTTTTGATCCGATAGTCGTTCAGCGCTCGCCACCCGCAGCGGAATTCGACCCGGCTCTTGTCGCCGCGCTTGTCCACCCGCACGATTTTAAGGCTGCCAATTTCGCCAGTACGCGATACATGGGTGCCTCCGCAGGCGGTTACGTCAAAGTCCTGAATGTCGATGATCCGCAGTCCATCGGTCAGCAGGTGTTCGGGCAGTTTGCGGATACGCACGCCGTCGGCGTCCTCAGGCTTGACCAGCCGCGCCGTTACCGGACGGTCGTCAAAGATGATCTGGTTGGCGAGGTCTTCTACGCGACTGATCGCGGCGGCGTCCAGCCCGGTGCGGCTCAGGTCAATCGTGACGCTGTCGGCGCTTAGGTGAAAGCCCACTGTCGCCGCGCCCTCCAGCGTGACAAACGCCTGTGACAGGATGTGCTGCCCGGTGTGGTGCTGCATGTGGTCAAAGCGCCGGTTCCAATCTACCTGTCCAGTCACGTCGTCGGCTTCGATGGGCGCTGCCAGCACGTGAACGACGGCGGCGTCGCCATCGCGGGCGATCACGTCGCTTACCGGCACGCCGTTGATCGTGCCGCGGTCGTTCGGCTGACCGCCGCTGGACGGATAGAAGCAGGTCTGGTCAAGCACAACTGCCGGATGATCGTCCACCGTCAGCCGTTCGACCACACGGGCGCTGAATTCGCGAATATACGAATCGTCGTAGTAAAGGCGTTGGGTCATGGTATTTCTCTCCTGGAGCGCGGCAGGATTCTAGTGCGCGATGGATCGGAATGCAATTCAGGCGCAGAGGCTCATGGTCTGAAGGATTATCGGCTACAATAGCGACGGTGTTTTTATCTCCAGAGAGCGCTTATGAACACAATTCTTGTGACGGGTGGCGCGGGTTACATCGGCAGCCACACAGTCGAACTGCTGATAGAGCAGGGCTATGACGTCGTCGTCTTTGACAACCTCTTTAAGGGACACCGGCAGGCGGTACATCCAAAAGCGCGGCTGATCATCGGCGACCTGCTGGTGCCGGAGCAGATACAGGCAGTCTTTGACGAGTACAGCATTGACGGCGTCTTTCATTTTGCCTCGCACATCATGGTGCCAGAGAGCATGGTAAAGCCCTGGCTTTACCTGCGCGATAACGTCGTCGCCGCCTCAAACCTGCTGGAAGCGGCGGTTTCCCATAACGTGAAGCGCTTTATCCTGTCGTCAACCGCGGCGCTGTTCGACCAGCCGAAGCAGATTCCAATTCCGGCAGATGAAGACGTGCTGCCCGGCAGCCCCTACGGTGAAAGCAAGGCGATGATTGAACGCCAGCTTCACTGGATGGACGAAATCTACGGGCTGAAGTCGTGCTGCCTGCGTTATTTTAACGCCGCCGGAGCGCACCCAAACGGGCATATTGGCGAAGACCACGACCCGGAAACCCACCTGATTCCGCTGGTGCTGAAAACCGCCCTCGGGCAGCGCGAGAAGATTGTCATCTATGGCGATGATTATGCTACGCCGGACGGCACCTGCATTCGCGATTACATCCACGTCATGGATCTGGCGTCGGCGCATGTGGCGGCATTTGAGGCGCTCGCCGATGGAAAAAGCCGGAAATATAACCTGGGCACCGGCACCGGCTACTCCATTCGCGAGGTCATCGACGCGGCGCGGGTGGTCACCGGCTGCCCGATCCCTGAGGCTGCTGGCGCGCGCCGACCGGGTGACCTGCCGATTCTGGTGGCAGACAGCCAGCTTATTCAGTCAGAATTGGGCTGGAAACCGAAATATCCGGCGCTGGAACAAATCATCGAGACAGCGTGGAAGTGGCACCGCACCCATCCTAACGGCTTTGAGACAGTATCCTAGCCGCCAATGGACACAGACAACAAAAATGCTCCTTCTGGTCGTCGAAGGAGCATTTTTTGTATAATCTCATGCCCCCAGCAGGAATCGAACCTGCGCCTTTGCCTCCGGAGGGCAACGCTCTATCCGCTGAGCTATGGGGGCGAATAGATGAAGGCATTGTATCATTGTTGCCTTAGCGACGCAAGGTTGATGAGGGACGTGTTGCATGACGTATTATGGTCGATTTTGGCTTGGCTGCCTGCTGATTTTATTGAGCGCGTGCAGCGCTGTGGGCAGCGCCCCCAACACCAGCGCGACGATACAAGCCGAGCAGACTGAATTTGTCGGCGAAAGCACGCAAATTGCCAGCACACTGCGCGCGCGCGGCACCGAGGTGATGGTGACTGCCGCCTACGCCGAAACCTACGTTGCCATCTCTGACGGCGTGAACCGCCAGTTGGCGGCAACCATGCGCGCCCTGATTCCGCCGACGCAGCAGGTGGTGGATACTTCAGGTGAGGTGACGCCGGGACTGATTCCGCGTCCGGGCGAACTGGCGACCCAGGCACCGAATATGGCTGGCAGCAGCGAGACGACCGTCAGCGCCGATCTGCCAAATATGCTGACCGAAGTCGGCGCTGCGTCGGGCGTTAACGAGTCCGATGGCTGCGCAGCCACCCGCCAGGATACCTTCAGGACGAACGATCAGGTCATTTATGCAACCGCGCGGGTGCTGAATCCGGTATCCGGCACGACGGTGAGCGCGTCGTGGGCATACGCGGGCTACCGGTTCTTTGAAAGCAGCAGCTTCACCATTCAAACGAATGAATCGGCGCTGTGTATCTGGTTCTATATTGAGCCGTCAGACATTCAGTTTTCGCCGGGAAACTGGTCAGTCCGGTTTACCTTTGATGGAGTCGCGCAGGAACCGGGCGTGTTTTTCAGCATTGTCCAGAGCTAACCGGGTGAGTCACCGGATGCCAGCCCTCTGGTACAAGCGCCGCATTCGTGCTAACATGAAAAGCCGTTGTCTGACGGCTTGCCACTAGAGGAATTTCCTTGAAGATTCGCCTCGTCGCCCTGGCATTGATCTGCTCGCTCTTTAGCTTTGCGCTGGTTCAGGCACAAGCCACGCCGACTGCTTCACCGACGGCGACTCCGCCCGGAAGCTACGTCATCCGCCCGGATATCTACGTGCGCGGGGGACCGGGAGAGCAGTACATCCCCGTTGGGAGGTTGGTGGAAGGCAATTCGGTTTTTCCCCTGAATCAAAATGAGGCGGGCACCTGGGTGCTGCTGGCTTACGGGCGCGGCTTTGGCTGGATTCGGCGCGATCTGGCGCATTGGGCAGTCGATGTAGACGAACTGCCGGTATACGACTCGCTCACGCTCACGCCCAGTCCGGTTCCCGGCAGTCCCACGCGGACGCCGTTCATTTTTACGCCCACGCCGCCCGGAAACTGGATCAACGTAGGTCCGCGCGGCGCATTTATCCGAAGCGGACCCGGCTTGACGTATGGAATCCTCGGTGAACTGGTCGATGGCGACCCAGTAGCGCCGTTTGGACGTGATGAAGACACCGACTGGATTCTGATCCGGTTTGGCGATGGCTTTGGCTGGATATTTCGCCCGCTTGCCCGCTGGCAGGATGATCTCGACGCGCTGCCCGTCCTGCGCCCGCCCGACCTGACGCCCAGCGCTACCTTCACCGCCACGGCAACGCCGACTCATTCGCCGACGCCCAGCGCCACCCCAACCCGGACGCCGTCACCGACGCCAAGTAACACGGCAACGCCAACCGATACACCGCTGCCGACTGCGACGCCGACAGAAACTCACACGGCAACCACTGTTCCGACCGATACCGCGACTCACACGCCCGAACCGACGGATACGGCAACGAATACGGCTACGCCAGAGCCAACCGACATGGCGACTCACACGCCAACACCAGAGCCGACCGAAACGGCGACTCAAACCGATACGCCGCGCCCGCGTTCGACCAGTACCCCCGCGCCGTCGGTTACACCAGTGGTGACCAGCGCTGTCGCCAGCGTCGTGACCGATACGCCGCCACCGTCGCCAACATCCACCGATACGCCTGAACCGACGGCTGTACCGACTGATACGGCTGCGCCGACCAATACCGCGACTCCAGAGCCTACCGCAACCGACACGCCGACGCGGACGCCTGCGCCGACTGAAACGCTGATTCCCACTGACACGCCGACCGAAACTGCCACCCGGACGGTTCGCCCAACGGCGACGCCAACTGAGACGGCAACCCGACGCGCCACACAGGTCGCCGCGGCTGTCAGTCCATCGGCGACAGCGACCGATATCTCTACGCGCATCCCGACCCGCACCCAACCCGCGCCGACGGAGACGCTGGCGCAGGCTGGTCTGGTTGAAACTGACACGCCGCCGCCCACCGAAACGCCAACCGCGACTGATACGGCTGTTCCGACGAACACGCCGACTCGCACACCGTCAGTGACGCCGACGCAGACCGAAACGAATACGGCGACGACAGCGCCTACGGATACGGCAGCAAACACGCCGCTGCCGCCGACCTCAACCGAAATACCCGCGACAACGACCACCGTTCCGACGAACACCATCACCCCATCACCCAGCGTCGTACCGGACATGATCGGCATTGCCGCGCCTACAGGCGAGGCGGAGATCGGCGCGCCCGATACCCCGCCCGATGCCGGGACTGAGGGACGCTTACCGGTTGAGCTGATCGTCGGTGGCGGACTGCTGGCGCTGCTGCTCGTCTATGTCGGCTTATACTGGCGCGGGCTGTCAAGCCTGGAGCGCTACGCGGGCGGCTTTGTGATTGATGATTGCCCTGTGTGCCGCAGCGGGCGATTGACGGTTGAAACGCGCCAGGATCGGGTGTTTGGCATCCCGCGGGCGCGTTCGACGGTGCGATGCAGCGCCTGCCGGTCGGTGCTGCGCGAAGCGGGTCGCCGCCGCTGGCGTTACGCGGTGGATAGAATCGAAAATCCGGCACTGTATGAGCGCTTCAATGGGCGCGTGGTGGATGAAGAAACGTTGAAATCACTTGCCAGTCAGCCCACCGCGCCGCCGCCCGCGCCGCGTCCCTATACTCCCGCGAAGCCGCCGACCTTCGAGGATGAGGAATAAGTGACGCTGGCAGTGTGTCCCCACTTTTAGCGACGGGCGGCAGTTGGCAATTACCGAGAGATACAGTTCGAGTGGAGCCTATGTTTCGTAAGTTCATGTGGTTTGTTTTCACAGCGCTGCTAGCGCTGGCTGTCATGCCTCGCCTGGTGTCGCTGGAAGCCCAGAACAGCACCAACACGCCGGTTCCAACGGCAAATCTGGTGCCGAGCCGCACGCGCACGCTGCCGCCCACGCGCACCCATACACCGACACGCAGCCTGACGCCGACGCCAACCCTGACGCCATCCTACACGCTGACGCCTTCGCTGACGCCCACCGAGACGCTGACGCCGTCACCGATTTCATCGCCCACGCGCATGACGCCGGACGCCAGCTACACACCGCCGCCGACCTGGACGCCACCACCGCCAAACCCCGGCGCGCAGATCGCCGACCATTATGCTTTCAGCCGTCCGATTTCCGACCACGCCACCAACTGGATCGCGCGGACGTATCCTTACGGCGGCACCAGCGGCGGGCGCTTGCAGGTGCATCACGGCGTCGATATTCAGAACCCGACCGGAATCGCCATTCTGGCGGTTGCCGATGGGACGGTTGTATACGCGGGTGATGACCTGAACGTTCGCTTCGCTCCAATCAACAACTATTATGGCAATCTGGTCGTCGTCCAGCACAACTTCAACACGCCGGAAGGCGAGCCGCTGTTCACGCTCTACGGGCACATGAGCCAGGTATCGGTGCAGGTGGGGCAGGGGGTGGCGGTGGGCGATATTCTGGGGACGGTGGGCGGCACCGGCGTGGCGCAGGGACCGCATCTGCATTTGGAAGTGCGGGTAGGTGACTACTACAACTTCGATAATACCCGCAACCCAGAACTGTGGATACGCCCGTTCCCGACGTTTGGCACGCTGGCGGGGCGCGTGACCGACGCCGACGGCAATCTGCTCTATGACGTCACGCTGCGAATCGAATCAACCGATATTATACGCTATGCCTTCAGCTATGCCGATGCCTCGGTCAACAGCGACCCGGCATTTGGAGAGAATTTCACGCTGGGCGATTTGCCAGCCAACTATTACACCGTCATCGTTAGCGACGGTAACCGGGCGCGCTTCCAGCAAATCGTCTACATTTACCCCAACCGCACCACCTGGCTCGACGTGCAGTTGGATCGATAGCGACAGGCAGGAAACGGGGCGCGCCAGACACCTGACGCGCCCCATATTTCAGGCTGAAAGCCGTTAGCCCACATACACCTTAAACGTAACTGTAAGCTGCGAATCGGTGACGCTGTCCACGCGCATGACGCCGCGGTTGCCGTTGGCGGTGACGATGCCGATGAGCGATCCCAGATTGATTTCGGCGCGCGGGATGCTGTCGCGATTGATGACACCGGGATTAATCAGATCCCAGTGAACGGCGCTGATGTCCGACCCGGCGATGATGCCGAGCTTCGCGCCGAAGATCGCATCCAGCGCCAGACCGCCGTCAGCGTTCCAGTTGGCGTCGCCCTGAACGAAATCGCCTTCCAGATCAATCGTGTCGCCCAGGTTGAGCGTCTGTGCCCCCTGGTTGCGAATGGGGCGATCTACGATATAGCTGAAGGTGAAGGTGTTGTTCAGCTCGCCATTTGCGCCTTCCGCGACCTCATTGTTGATGTCTGCCACGATGGCGGTGGTATAGAAGCCGGTATTGGTGAGGGTGCCGTTGAGGGTGACGACCACGCTCTGCCCAACGTTGAGCGACGGGATCAGCGCCGGAATGTAGACGTTGTTCGGCGGGAAGGTGCTGGCAATGGCGAACGTGCCAGCGTTGGAATTGCCGGCATTGCGCACCGTCACGCTGACGGTGAACGGCTGACCCGGAATGATGGGCGAAGGCAGGACGCCAGCCGCGTCGATGACGATATCCGGCTCCGGCGCGGGAGTTGGCGTTGGCGTCACGCCAACCGTTGGCGTGGGCGGCGGCGCGATAATCGGCACGCGGTTGAGTTCGCCATGCACTTCGAGCAGATACGTCGCCAGCCACCCCTGCTGACCGCGGAAATCGATGACCACCCAGGTATAGTCGATGCTGGCACCGATCACCCGCGCCTGTTCGCCCTCGTTCAACTGCCCCAGAATGTCGAATTGGATGCTGGGACCGCTGCGGACGTTCTGGCGGGCGTTGGAAATGGTGATGGAGACCCCTTCGGGCGTGTTGGTGGGGACAGGCGTCGGCGTGATATTGGGCAGCGGGGCGGGAACGTCTGTCGGAAGGCGGCGGCTGCCTTCGTAACGCGCCAGCACTTCGGGCGCGCCAAAGCTGCCCAGCCGCGTGACCGTGACGTTGCTGCTGGTTTCGCCGCTGTTGAGCTGCGCCGGACGCAGGATGCCCTGGACGCTGCTCAGGTTATCGAGCTGGTGCAGGCTGGTCAGCAGGTCGCCCGGCTGACCGATGGCGGCGGCAATCAACCGCACGCCGTCATAAGCGCTGGCTTCCACGTCACCGGGAAGAGCGCCGAACGTGCGGACGAAGGCATTCAGGAAGGTGACACTGGTGACGTCGGTGGCGGTGTACGACCAGGTAGTGGTGGACAGAATGCCGGAAAGCTGGCTGAACGGCACGATGCTGCGGAAGGTTTCATCGTTCGCCAGATTGTAGGCGAAGATCCCCTGCCAGCCGTCATTGCGCAGATTGCTGTACAGCGTGCCCGCCAGCGCCGGGCTGCCGTAGGCGACGATCGCTTCCGGATCTGCTTCAACCAACCGCTGGACGAGGTCATTAATCTGTTGATCCTGTCGCAGCAGCAGCGCTGGCTGTGGGGTGACACCGAGCGCGGAAGCCGAAGTTGAGAAGCCGATTACGCTGGCGGTGCTGGCAACATCCAACTGCACCGTGGCGATGCGCTGAAGACCAAATTCGTTGAGCAGGAAATTCGCCAGCGCCTGCCCCTGCATCACTTCGGGCGCGCGTGTGCGAACGAGGCGTCCACTGCTGTCAGATGTAATAATGGTATCGCCAACAGCCGGGGTAAGCACCGGCACGCCGAGACTTTGCAGCAGCGGCATCCCGTTAAGGACTTCCTCGCTGGTTTCGGGTCCGAGGACGGCGGTCACGGCGGCGTTTCGCAGGGCGTTGACCGCTGCTTCCATATCGATACCGGACGGTTGAATGATCAATTCAAGGCGGGAAAATGAGCCGTCCGCGCCGCGCACGCCGCCGCTGTCGTTGATTTCCTGAACGGCGAGGCGCGCGCCATTGGTGATCGCGCCCTGTTCGTCGTCGAGCACGCCGATGCGAAGCACAGGCTGCTCCTGCGCGTGGACAATCGTAAATGAGGCGATCAGGCATAAGAGAATAATTTTGAGTCGCTGCATCATCGTTTCCTCTCCTTGTATGGATGTCAGTATACCCGCACTTCCACGCCGCGCCACGCGAACGGTCTTCTCATCTTGATTTTCAGGGTTTCCTGACTATACTGGCAATTTAGGCAGCCGTTCAGAAACACGCTTGCAGGGCGTCGCATGGCGCAGCGCAGGCAATAATCTCGAATGGCTGGCAGGCGCGGCTTTTGCAAGCTGCGAGGGTGTTGCAGTCGCTTTTTTCTGAAAAGTATAAGGTCAAATGCCGCTACCCGCTGCGGCGAGTAGTGAGCTTTTGCTATACCTTTTGTGCGGCATCAATGACCAGCAGCAGCCAGAACATTTCCCGGCAATCGTCTGGCAGCGCTGGGGTTGTGAAGTCAATACAACTGTCCGAATGTGAAGTATCAGGTAGAGGTCAGTCGATCATGGAAGAAATGGTCTATCTCACTGCTGAAGGCGCGGAAGATTTGCAGCGCGAACTGAATATGCTGATTAATGAGCGCCGTCCTGAACTGGCGCGTATGCTGACGGAGGCTGTCGCGCAGGGCGATCTCAAGGAGAATGCCGACTATCACGACGCCAAGGAGCAGCAGGCGTTTATCGAGGGGCGCATCAACTACCTCGAAAACACGCTGCGGAGCGCCAAGATCATCCAGCACGACGGTAAAATTGACATGGTGCGCGTCGGGGCGAAGGTGACAATCGTTGAAGATGGCGAAGACGACGAAGAGACGTACATCATCGTCGGCGCTGCCGAAGCAAACCCCACTGAAGGGAAGATCTCCAATGAAAGCCCGATTGGCGGCGCGCTGTTGGGGCGCAAAAAGGGCGACAAGGTGCGCGTGAAGACACCCGCCGGTGAAATCACCTTTAAGATCAAAAAGATTGGCTAATTCCTTCTAGGATGCTGGCAGATAACAGGGGCGACGGCGACGTTCATTCACGCCGGGTCGCCCCTGCTTGTTCATACGTGGTTTTGTGTGCAGCGCCGCTATGAAATCGGAGTGAAGTCCCCTGTTCCGCCAAAGGGATCGTCGTCGTTAAGGGTCGATGGCGGCGGCGCAGCCGGAGGAGCAGGTCGCGCGGGCGCTGGCGGCGGCTGATAGGGTGCTGGCGAAAAGCCGGTTGGCGGGCGGGCAGGTGCTGGTACGGGTGCCCGCGGGGCTGGCGCTGCCGGTGGCGGCTCATACGTCGGCGCGTAGGGCGCTGGCGCGGTGGCGACGGGTACGGCTGGCGCTGTCTGAACCGTGACCGCTGGCGCGACGGCGGGAACACCTGCGCCCGCTTCCTTGCGCCACGCGGCGAGTTCAACCGTTAGCTTCTGGAAGTAGCTGCGCGGCGGCAGCGGACCCGTTCCGTATTCCAGTTCAACGATCCGCGCTTGCAGCCGCAGGGAGGCAGTTTCCAGCAGGACGGTTGCGCCCGGCTCGGCGAGTACCAGATCGCCCTTGCCTTCCAGCTTGGCGCGCAGCGCCGGGTCATTGAAGGCGTGTTCGGACACGAATACTTTGGTGATCGTGCGGACAAAATCGTCCTTGTCGAACAGCCAGACTTCAGCCGCGGTGGCTTTCTGCGGCTCGCCTACGCCGATGGTTTCCGAAATTCCCGCGCCGCATTCTCCGAGGAAACGCTCGTTTTCGTCTTCAATGCTGAACGAGTCATCATACTGCCCATGCCCCAGAATATAGGTGGACATGCGCTGCATCAGCGGCGCGCCAAAGGATGTTGCCGCGAAATCGGTCCTTTGCGTCTGAAGCGCCTGACGGGTTGCCTGCACCTGCTGGCGCATTGCCTGCACTTCTTCGCTCACCTTTTCGCCGCGCGCTCGTTTGATCAGCGGGTCGATGAGGTTGGGCTGAATGAACATTCCCCACAGGATGGCGACGATGGTGCCGATGACGACTGCCACCAGCGGCGCGACGATGAAGGGCAGAATGTTGCTGAGGACGTTGGGCTGCGGCGCTTCCACCGCCAGCGCGTTGACCGCTTCGGCGTAGGGGCGAATGTCTTGCAGCTTCTGAACGTTGGCTTCTTCGCCAGGCGTAATGATGAGGCGATCCACAATTTGCAGCGGGTCATCCACCCGGCTCAACAGATCGGTGATGTTGGCGCTGATATCAGCGTTGGCTTCGGCGTTGCGATCTGCCAGAAGCTTGACCCATTCATCCTGCCAGCTTTGATGAAGCGTGCTTGGATCGGCATCGTAGTAGATCGTTGGCGCAAGCGCGTAAGCCCACACCAGCCCGACGATTACGCCGATGACGAGCGCCAGCAGCGTTCCCCCGCTTGGCATATAGGGCTTCAATAGGACAACGTAGATTCCGTTGTAACTATCGCGAAGAAATTTCATCATAAGGCTGGCGCCTTTCGTGTGAATCCCGTCCCAAGACTGATTCTACCGGAAACTTTCTCTAATATACGCTAAAGGTTAAAATATGCAAACGCCAGCAGAGAGGATTTCCGCTGGCGTTTGTCATTTGTTAAGCCAGTTCTGCTTCGATACTGGGCAGCTCGTTGACCCGGTAGCTGTTGCCGCAGTTCAGACACTGGGCGGTTGTCCGGTTCTGCTCGATAAGCAATCCGCCGCAGTTGGGGCAGGGCTGCTGAAGCGGGCGCTTCCAACTGGTAAATTCGCAGTCCGGGAAGCGGGAACACCCGTAGAAGGTGCGCCCTTTCTTGGAACGGCGAACGGTCAGTTCACCGCCGTGTTGTTCGCCGCAGACCGGGCAGGCGATGCCCATGCGCTCCAGAAACGGCTCGGTGTGGCGGCAGGTCGGGTAGTCGGAACAGCCGATAAATTTGCCGAAACGACCGTAGCGCATGACCAGCGGCTTGCCGCAGACCGGGCAATCACGCCCGATCTTCTCTTCCTGCTGCACGTTGGGGATGGCTTCGCGGGCATTGCGAAGCTCACGCTCAAAAGGATTGTAGAAGTCGCGCAGCATGGGTCGCCACTCGCGCTTGCCTTCAGCGATGTCGTCCAGCCGACCTTCCATCCGGGCGGTGAACTGAACGTCCATGATCTCCGGGAAGAATTTGGTCAGCAGGTCGTTTACGATTCGTCCTGTTTCAGTGGGAACGAGCCGGTCTTTCTCCTGCTTGACCACGTACTCGCGATCCTGAATGACGGCGACGGTTGGCGCATAGGTGCTGGGGCGACCGATGCCGTATTCTTCCAGCGTGCGCACCAGGCTGGCTTCGGTGTAGCGCGGCGGCGGCTGGGTAAAGTGCTGCTCTGGCAGCAGCTCAAGCAAATCCACTTGTTCGCCAACCGTAAGCTCCGGCAGGATGCGCCCTTCGTCTTCGTCAAGGGCAATATCTTCGTCGCGGGCGTCTTCGTAGAGGATGAGGAAGCCCCGGAACTTGATGGTGCTGCCGGAAACGCGGAAATGATACGGACGGTCTTTCGCCGTCTTGCCTGCGTCAATATCCACGCGCAGGGTGTTGTAGACGGCATTCGACATCTGGCTGGCGACGAAGCGCTGCCAGATGAGGTTGTAGAGCCGGTACTGCTCCGGCGTCAGCATGTGTTTGATGCTGTCAGGGTGGCGGGTGATGCTGGTCGGGCGAATGCCCTCGTGCGCTTCCTGCGCGCCCTTGGCTTTGGTCTTGTACACCGGCGCTTTGGCGGGCATGAACTCCTTGCCAAAACGCGCCTCGATGAACTCGCGGGCTTCTTTCTGTGCCTGCGGCGAAATGTTGGTGCTGTCGGTACGCATGTAGGTGATCAAGCCGCCAGAGACTTCGCCTTTGACATCGCCTTCATACAGCTTCTGCGCGACCGACATGGTGCGCCGGGCGTTAAAACCCAGACGGCGCGACGCTTCCTGCTGAAGCGTGCTGGTGGTGAAAGGGGCAGAGGGCTTGCGCACGCGCTCGCCGCGCTTGACGTCGGCGACCACGAATTGGCTGCGCTTGAGCACTTCCAGATGGGGCAGCACGTCGCTTTCGGCGTGGAAAGCAACGTCCTGGCTGCCGATCTTCATCAACCGGGCGAGAAATGGGCGCGCTTCGTTTCTGCCGTTGCGCTGCTTTTGCAGCCGCGCGTCCAGCGTCCAGTATTCCTGTGGCACGAACACTTCAATTTCGCGCTCGCGATCCACAATCAGCCGCACCGCGATACTCTGCACGCGCCCTGCCGAAAGGCGGTTGCGCACCTTCGACCAGAGCAGTTCGGTGATGTTGTAGCCGACGAGCCGATCCAGGATGCGGCGCGCCTGCTGGGCATTGACCAGATTCATGTCTACATCGCGCGGCTGCCCAAATGCTTCCTGAATGGCAGGCTCGGTGATTTCGTGGAAGACGACGCGCTTGATAGGCTTGTTTTCCATCTCCGCCGCCGCGATCAGATGCCAGGCAATCGCCTCGCCTTCGCGGTCAGGGTCGGTCGCCAGAAAGATTTCCTTAGCGCCGCTGACGGCAGCCTGCAGGTCTTTGACGTTCGCGCGCTGTTCGTTGGGAACGCGGTATTTCGGCTCAAAGTCGTTGTTCACATCGACGGAAAGCTGCGATACCAGCAGATCGCGCACATGTCCCTTCGACGCCTTGACGGTATAGCCCTTGCCCAGGAAACGCCCCACGCTGCGGGCTTTCGCCGGCGATTCAACAATCACCAGCTTGCCCACCGAGCCGGCAGACCGCGCTGCCTTCTGCGGCGCAGACTTTTTGGTTGTGGTCGCGCGTTTAGCGCCCGATTTGGTTTTCCTGGTGGATTTCTTCGCCTTCGCGCTGGTGGATTTCGCCTTCTTCGGCGCTGGATCGGGTTTGGGCAGGTTGGCGTGGGCATCGGTTTTACCCATGCGGAACAAGGCAGTGCCGCACACGGGGCAGATGCCGCGGGTGCCAGCAGCGCCATTGCTGGTATACACAGGCTGCGCATCGTTCAACGTGCGCTTGGTCTTACATTTTACGCAGTACGCCTGTAGGTCGCTCATTCGTTAGCCTTCAAACTTACGCTAGAGATAGGACTCGCCGTTCATTTCGCGCAGAATGTTTACGATCTGTCTCACATCCTGCGAACGATCTTTGTGACAGACCATCAGAATATCATCTGTTTCTACGATGACAAGATTATCTACACCAATAGTGACGGTTAGTTTGTCACTGTAAACCAGCGTATTCGTCGTGTCAACCTTCAGACGTTGGGGCGCGGTACCTTTATAGCAGTTTCCGTCGGCGTCGCGCTCCAGAATGCCATAGAGGGCATCCCAACTGCCGACATCGCTCCAGCCGATATCGACTGGAATGACGGCGATAGACTGCGCGCCTTCCATGATGGCGTAGTCAATTGACTTTTTCGGAACCTGTTCCCAGACGCGATTCAGCGTCTCCTGGTAGCGCGGCGTATCGACATCCGGCTGAAGCTGCATCATCAGGCGGTAGGTTTCGGGCTGCTGGCGTTCAAACTCGCCTAGTGCCTGGCTGGCGCGCATGATGAACATGCCCGAATTCCAACTGTAGTCGCCGGACGCGATAAAGATCATTGCCGTTTCAAGATTCGGCTTCTCGGTAAAACCGAGCGCATGATAGCAGTCGAAGCCATCCAGTGAGCGAATCAACTCACCGCGACGAATATAACCAAAGGCGGTTGAGGGCAGCGACGCCGAGATGCCGAGCGTGACGATGGTGCTTTCCTGTCGCGCCATTGTGTAACCCGCCGCCAGCGCCGCGCGGAAGCCTTCCTTATCGCCAATGTGGTGATCGGCGGTCAGGATAGCCACGACGGCTTCAGGATCGCGCTTCTGGATGATGGTCAGCCCAAGCGCCGCCGCCGGACCCGTGTCACGGGCAAACGGTTCGGTCAGGAAGTTCTCGTGCGGCAGTTCGGGAGCCTGCTGGCGCAGCGTCTGCATGTGCTTTTCACCCGCTACGACATAAATCCGGTCGGGCGTGAACAGGGGTGATAGACGGTCGATGCTGACGCGGAACATGGATCGTTCTTCGATTAACGGCAGTAACTGCTTTGGCGTGCTGCTCCGGCTCATGGGCCACAAGCGAGTGCCACCGCCGCCCGCCATAATCAGCGCGTAGAAGTGTTCCATAGATGCGATGCCTCATTTCTCGATGTGTCTCAATGGTCAACCATTAAGCTGTACTGCATGTGTCCGACGTTGCGCGCCAGCCCTTTGAGTTCCAGCAGGGTGAGCGTGCTGGTGACGGTCGTCACCGGCAGCCCGCAGACGCGGACAAGATCGTCAATGTGAACCGGTTCGTGACTCAGATACTGGAGAAGCTCGGCTTCTACCGCGTTCGCCGGAGCGATACGCTCTGTGACAGTCCTGGTCTGCACGTTGCGGTGGGCGATATTCAGCTCGTCGAGAATATCATCCACGCTGGTGACCAGTTTAGCGCCATCCTGAATCAGATGATTGCCGCCCGCGCTCATGGGATTGAAGATGCTGCCGGGTACGGCAAAAACTTCGCGTCCCTGTTCCGCCGCCACCGCTGCCGTGATGAGCGCCCCGCTTTGGTCGGGCGCTTCGGCAATCAGCACGCCCAGTGACAGCCCACTGATGATGCGGTTGCGGCGCGGAAAATTACGCGCGTCGGGTCGGGTGCCGATAGCAAACTCGCTGATGACCGCGCCGCGTTCGATAATTTCACGCGCAAGCGGCTGGTGGTCGCGCGGGTAGACCTGATCAATGCCGCAGCCCAGAATAGCGATGGTGCGTCCGCCGCCGTCGAGCGCGCCCCGGTGCGCCGCCGCGTCGATGCCATGCGCCAGCCCGCTGACGATGGTGACTTCATGGCGCGTAAGCTGGCGGGCAAGATATGCCGCCGCGTCGCGCCCGTAGGTGCTCGCCTTGCGCGTGCCAACGATGGCAAGCGCCCGTTCGTCCTGGGGCAGCAGCGTGCCGCGCACGTACAGCACGATGGGCGCGTCTGGAATCTGGCGCAATAGGGCAGGATAGTCTTCGTCGTCGGGTGTCAGCAGCCGCGCGCCGACGCGGGCAATTCTGGCAAATTCGTGATCCAAATCAAGCTGCGCCCGCAGCCGCGCAAGATTGGCGGTGGGCGCTTCTTCCAAGCCGATCTCACGCAGGAAGGACGACTCCGCGTTCCAGGCGGCTTCGAGACTTCCGCAGGCGTTGAGCAGGTTCTGAAGTCGTTTGGGTCCAATTTCGGGAATGAGGCTGAAGCCCAGCCAGTATTTCGGGTTGTTCAACAACGACCCACCATCTGAAGGTCACTCTGCTCAGTATGCTGCGCAGAGTCGCGCCCTGTCAAGTTTGATCGGACGAAGGCAGCAGCCCTTCAGGCAGTTTGACGACGACGACTCCACCGGCGATATCGGTCTTGAGAATGGTGTGATCAGTCGCGGGGATGAGGACTTCACGGTAGCGAGGGCTGTCCACCACATACACGTCATTGGCACCGGTTTCGATGACTTCGGTAATTTTGCCGAGCGTTTCGCCGTCGTCGGTGCGTACTTCCAGCCCGATCAGCTCGAACAGGTAAAACTCGCCTTCTTCGAGGGGGACGGCGTCTTCCACGTCCACCATGATCAGCAGGTTGCGCAGGCGGTCGGCTTTGGCGCGGCTGTTAATGCCATGAATCTTCAGCAAGCCGTAATCGAGGTGCGGGCGCATCCCTTCCACCGGGTACGCCTTCACGTTGGGTGAGTCAACACTTTCGCCCATATAGACGACTTTAAGCTGACCAATACGTTCGGGGTAGTCGGTGAGCAGCCGAATGCGAAGCTCGCCCTGCACCCCATGCGGGCGCAGGACTTCGCCGATCACCAGATACTGTGGACGATTGTCCATCACCTAGACGATCTTCAGAATGACCCGCTTGGATTTCTGATCGCTTTCGGCGGTGCGCAGGAGGGTGCGCAGCGCATTGGCGACGCGCCCTCCCTTGCCGATAATGCGACCGGTATCCTGTGGGGCAACGTGGAGTTCGAGGATGACCGAATTGCCGGTTTCGCGTTTCTTCACGCGTACCTGGGTAGGATCATCCACCAGACTTTTGGCAACATACTCGACCAATGTTTCCATCGGTTAACCCCTCAACGTGTGGCTGATAACTGGCTTTACTGAGCCGCCTTTTTCATCGTACCCTGACCGGCTTCCGGCGAGTCGTAGCGCGTGCGCGGGCTGACCGGCTCGGCTGCGGCTTTCTCGGCGTCGGCTTCGGCGATCAGCGCTTCCAGGGCTTCACCCTTACGCAGACGCTCAAAACGCGCCGTCGTGCCAGTGCGGCGGAAGATGCTGACCACGGCTTCGCTGGGCTGGGCACCAACGTTCAGCCAGTGCAGCGCGCGGGCTTCGTCCACGACATCGGTCGAAGGCTCGGTGCGCGGGTTGTGGAAGCCGATGATTTCGATGAAGCTGCCATCGCGCGGGCTGCGCTGATCGGCGACCACAATACGATAGCTTGGCTGATCTTTGAAGCCAATGCGGCGAAGACGAATACGAACCATGTTGTTCTCCTGATAGATTAAGCGCTCCCTTGCGCCTTCCGGGGCAGGGAGCCACTGGCACGAATACGTGACTCAGTAGCGGTAGGGCAGGCGGACTGCTCTAGCGCATCATGCCGCGGGGCATTCCCGGAATATTGGGTAGCCGCCCCTTGCGCATCTGACTCATAAGCTTCTGCATATCATTAAACTGCTTGAGCACGTCATTGACGTCTCGCACTTCGACGCCGCTGCCGTCCGCGATACGCTTACGTCGGCTGGCGTTAAGTACCTTAGGGTTGCTGCGTTCGGCGGTCGTCATAGCGTTGATGATCGCCTCGACGCGCTTCATGCGTTTTTCCGCTTCCTGTTCGTCGATCTGGTCGCGGAACTTGTTCATGCCGGGAACCATGCCCAGAATCTGGCTGATCGACCCCATGCGTTTGACCTTCTGAAGCTGATCAAGAAAGTCTTGCAGGGTGAACTGGTTCTGCATTAGCTTCTTTTGCAGGCGCAGGGCTTCGGCTTCGTCAAATTCTGACTCAGCCTTCTCGATGAGCGTCAGCATATCGCCCATGCCGAGGATGCGCTGCGCCAGGCGATCCGGGTGGAATGGCTCGAAGCCGTCCAGCTTTTCGCCCGTACCCAGAAATTTGATGGGCACGCCAGCAACCGAGCGCATCGACAGCGCCGCGCCACCGCGCGCGTCACCGTCCACTTTGGTGAGAATCAGTCCGGTGATGCCGAGGCGCTTGTTGAAGCCATCGGCGATGTTGACGGCTTCCTGACCCGTCATCGAGTCGGCGACCAGCAGGATTTCGACCGGGTTAGAACGGCGCTTGATTTCCTCAAGCTCATTCATCAGCGTGTCGTCAATCTGGAGCCGTCCCGCCGTGTCCACGATGACCACCGCCGCGTTCGACTCTCGGGCGACCTTCAACCCTCGAGTGACGATATCTGGCGGCTTGGCAGCAGTGCCTTCCTCGTAGTAGGGCACGTTAATCTGCTTTGCCAGCGTCACCAACTGATCGACCGCTGCCGGACGGTAGGTGTCGGCGGCGATCATGAACGGCTGGCGACCATCGCGGCGAAGCTGGAGTGCCAGTTTTGCCGCAGTCGTGGTCTTGCCCGAACCCTGCAAGCCGACCAGCATCAGAACGTGCGGCTTGGTGCTGCCGGAGAAATTCAGACGTCCCGGTTCGCCCAGCGTTTCCAGCAGTTCTTCATAGACGATCTTGACGACCTGCTGACCGGGCTTCAGGCTCCGGGCGACTTCCGCGCCGATGGCACGTTCCTTCACCCGCCGGACAAAATCCTTGACGACCGGCAGAGCGACGTCAGCTTCCAGCAGCGCCATCCGCACTTCGCGCATGGCGCTCTCCACATCGGCTTCGGTGAGCTTGCCAACACGACCTAAATTGTCAAATACGCCTTGCAGTCGGTCTGAAAGTTGTTCAAACATAGGTGTGCCTTCTCCAGCGAGAATTGTAGTTGAGCGCCAGGTGAACGTCAAGGTAAGGGTTGGGCGTCATCGTCAGCCAATAGTAGAAGATTGAGTGCAAAATTCACGTTGGAAAACCGCGCAGCGCCGCAAAACAGACCGACGTGACTCGCCTGCGGGAACCGGCGAGACGGCGGAGCACCCTCATTGACCCTGCCGCGCAAGCTGTGCTAGAGTCGGCTGTAAGTTCAGCACACAAAGGCACAGACGCCTGACGCCATGAAGTTCCTCGTTTCTCAACTGCTGCACTTCACCAAATTCGGTCCCAACCGCATCAACATGCTGGCGATCCTGCGCTTTCTCGCCATCCTGGTAGGACTCATCGTGCTTTACAGCGTTCTGTTCCATTATATCATGGCGTATGAGGGACGTTCGGAAAGCTGGATTACCGGCTTATACTGGACGCTCACGGTGATGTCTACGCTTGGATTTGGCGATATCACCTTTCATTCCGACCTGGGCAGGATATTTTCCACCATCGTCCTGATGAGTGGCATCATCTTCCTGCTGGTGCTGCTGCCGTTCACGTTTATCGAGTTTTTCTACGAACCCTGGATGAAGGCACAGCACGCCGCCCGCGCGCCGACCCGCCTGCCGGAAAAAACAGCCGGACACGTCATCCTGATCCATTTTGATGCGGTGACCAAGACCCTGATCGAGAAACTGAGACAGTACCAGTATCCCTATGTGGTGATCGTGCCCGATCTGGCTGAGGCGCTGCGCCTGCACGAATTGGGCTATCAGGTCATGCGGGGCGAGCTGGATAATCCGCGCACGTATAAGCTTGCCCGCGCCGAACAGGCGCTGCTGATCGCCGCCACCGCCAGCGATCAAATCAATACCAACGTGGTGGCGACGGTGCGTGAATTGACTGACACGGTGAAGATCGTCGCGACTGCCAACGCCCATGCCTCGGTTGACATCCTTGAGCTTGCTGGCAGCAGTACCGTGCTTCAGTTTGGCGAAATGATGGGGCAGGCACTGGCGCGGCGGGTGGCAGTTGGCGAGACGCTGGCGCACCCTATCGGTCAGTTTGACGACCTGCTCATTGCTGAAGCCACAGTGCGCGATACCACGCTGGTCGGTAAAACGCTGCGCGAAAGCGCCTTGCGCGAGCAGGTGGGCGTCAACATCCTCGGGACATGGCGGCGAGGCAAATTCCAGCTTGCCGGACCCGATACCTGCCTGACCCCCAACACGCTGATGGTGATGGCAGGATCTGGCGAGCAGATCGCCTACTATAACGAATTGTATCGTCAGCCTTCGCCGCCGGACGCGCCAATCCTGATTATCGGAGGCGGGCGGGTGGGCAAGGCAACCGGGCGGGCGCTCGCCGCGCGCGGGCTGGATTACCGGATCGTCGAAAAATCGCCGGAGCGCATCCGCGATGAAAGGCACTATGTTTTAGGGGATGCGGCAGAACTGGACATCCTCGAAAGAGCAGGCATCCGAACAGCGCCGTCGATCATCGTCACGACGCACGACGACGACATGAACATCTACCTGACCATCTACTGCCGCCGCCTGCGCCCGGAGGCGCAGATCATCAGCCGCGCCGGGCTGGAACGCAATATCGCCACCCTTCACCGTTCGGGGGCAGATTTTGTGATGTCGTATGCCTCGACCGGCGCGAACGCGATCATTAATCTGATCGGGCGCGACAGTATCCTGATGATCGCCGAAGGTTTGGAAGTGTTTGAGGTCGAAATTCCCGAATCGCTTGAAGGCAAAACGATTGCCGACGCCGGTATCCGCGCCAGGACCGGATGCAGCGTGATTGCTTTCCGCCGTGAAGATCGGATGCACGTGGCGGTTGATCCGTATCTGCCGCTACCCGACGACGTTCGTATCGTCCTGGTCGGCACATCCGAAGCGCAAGAACGTTTCCTCAGGTTGTATAAGTGACGCTGTGAGGAATGCAGCAGCGAGGCGCGGTGGGTTACGTGTGTTCGGTTTCCAGCATCAGGCTGCGGTAATTGCGGTCATAGTAGATCAGCGGGGCGTCGCTGCCGCCGTGTCCTGCCGCCAGCACTTCACCGCACATGATCCAGTGGGTGCTGCCATCGTGGACTTTGTGGATACGGCAGTCCAGCCATGCCAGCGCGTCGGTGAGGATGGGCGATCCGGTGGTGGCGGTGGTGGTCGAGACGCCATCAAACCGGTCTTCGTTTTCCTGAAGCGATATGCGACCGGCGAAGCGGTCGGATAGGTAGGCGTGTTCTTCCCCAAGAATAGAGATGGCGAAATGCTTGATTTCGGTGACAAGCTGCGCGGTAGTAGTGTCTTTGAAGAGGCACACCAGCACCAGCGGCGGTTCGAGTGACAGCGAGTTGAAGGCGCTGACGGTCATACCCGCGCGGCGCTGCGAATCGCCAGCGGTGACGACGGCGACGCCGCTTGCCCAGAAGCGCAGGGTGTCACGCATCGTTTGAGGATCTACCATTTCCACTAAACCCCGTTCCATGTCAGGTCATTACCATAGTATAGCGGAAGAATGCGCTGGTAAACCTGTCCCTCAGTACAGTTATTAAGGTCATCTTACGGTCTGGCGAACAGGAAATCTGCCATGCGCGGCGTGAGGTCAGCCAGCGTAGCTAACCCGTCAACGAATTTTTCCTTGCCGGAACCGATGACTACCGTCGCGACGTCATTCTCGGTGTGTTTACCGTGGCTCAGGTCTTCCAGGTTGCCATGATCGCTGGTAATGACGATCAGCCCTTCGTCGTCCTGCCAGGCTTGCAGCGCGCCCTGCATGACGCTGTCGAAGGTTTCGAGCAGGCGCGCGCCGTCGTCAACCGTCCCCCGATGACCGACTGTGTCCGACATCCAGTGAGAGAAAAAGGCGAAGTTATAGCGGCGCGAGATTTCGACCATGCGCCGCCCGGCTTCCAAAGGCGAATAGATGGGCGTATCGGTGTACCCCAGGTGCTGCCGCCAGCCTTCACCCGTCCAATCGACGGCGAGGGCTTCGCCGCTGTAGATCATGTCTTCGCCAAACAGCGGCAGCCCGGCTTCGTGCAGCGCCTGCTGGTAGCTGGAGCGCAGCCGCTTGCCGCTGTTGATGCTCTGATGAAACATCGGCGGGTAGGCTTCGATGAGCGCGCCGGTCAAGCCGTTGGCGACCACCTGCTTGAAGAAATTGTCCTGGGCTATCAACTCGCGGATTGCCGGGTTGGGGCGCGGTCCGTAATGCTCGCCGATCAACTGCGGGATATTGCGTCCGGTCAGGATCGCCGCCTGCCCGCTGGCGCTCTGCGGTCTGCCGGGCACGCCCATGCGCGGATCGGTTGGCATGAAGATGGCGCGCTGGCTGACCTGCTGACCGGTATCGCGCAGCCAGCGGTGTCCATTGGCGAGGGCGTTGAGGGTCGGCGTATTGGCGGCGGCAAACGGATTCCGGCTGGGATCGTCGTCTCCAAGACCGACACCGTCCAGGAAGATGAGCAGAATGTGCTTGTCAATCACGGCGGTTGATATCTCTGTTTCTGGTGGGCGAATGGATGTCTATTATAGCAGGGCTTATAACTGGAGGAACGGGTTGCTGCGCCGTTCGACGCCAATCGTGGTCGGCTCGCCGTGTCCGGGCATAACGGACACGTCATCGCCCAGCGGCAGCAGTTGGTCGTGGATGCTGCTCATCAGGGTGTTAAAGTCGCCGCCGGGCAGGTCGGTGCGTCCGATGCTGCCCGCGAACAGACAGTCGCCGCTGAATACCACGCGCTCTGAGGGCAGATAGAAGCTGATATGCCCCGCCGCGTGTCCCGGCGTGAACAGCGTCTCCAGCCGGATCGCGCCGACTTCGATAGTTTCCGGCTCGCTCATCAGCAGGCGGTCGGGTTTGGCGGCGGCGGGAAAGTGGGTGCCGAAGAACATCATGCCCTGTTCGGGTAGCGTAAGCAGCCAGCTTTCTTCCAGTTGGTGGATGGCGAACGGCGCGCCGGTCAGGTCTTTCAGCGGCTGGCTGGCGAGAACATGATCGAAATGGGCATGAGTCGCCAGAATTAACCGGATCGTCCAGCCTTCGTCGGCTGCCGCCTGGTACAGCAGCGGCGCGTCGTCCACCGGATCGATCAGGACGGCGTCACCTGTCTCGGTATCGCCGATCAGATAAGCGTTGGTCGCTATCTGTCCAAGCGTCAGCATCCTGATGTGAATGGTCATGTGGCAGCCTCGGCGCGGCTGCGCAGGGGCAGCGCCCGAAGGTGGCGCAGGACGACGGCGAGCAGCGTCTTGACCTCGTCCATCTTCAGCAGATAGGCAGCGCCGATGAACACCAGCCCGCCAATGCCAGCTTCGACGGCTGTCTGGATGATGGCGAACAGCGTACCGCGCCCGGAAAGTCCGAGTAGATTCCACGCCGCATTGACGGCGACCACCGCCACCGCCATGATGAGACTCGCCGCCGCTGTTTTGAAAATCGTGCGCGCCATCTCGCTTTCGGATAGGCTGTGCCAGCGCCGCCGCAGAATCCACAGCAGCACCGCCACTTCAAAGGCAATGCCGAGGGTGTTCGCCAGCGCTAGCATTCCAACGCCTTCGGGCGTAGCGAAAAAGCGGGTGACGCCGAACGACAGCAGGGCGCCGCTGCTGACCGGCGGAACCAGAAACTGGATTGACGACGACCGCTGCAACGCGCCGCTGAACACGGCAGCAAAGCCGATGGTGATGATCGCGCCGCCTATCGCCGCGAACAGCGGAGTCAGGGTGTCCTTATCGGCGTAAAAGCTGCGGGCGACGACTTCGAGCATCGAATGGACGATGATGCCGATGGCGAAGAACTGAAGCGCGCTGTAGACCAGATTCGTCGCGGTGGCATCGAAGGCGCTGCCTTCGAGGATGCTGATGAGCGTGCGCCCCGCCACGATCAGAAACACGGCTGAAGGGATGGTCGCGATGTATATAAAGCGCAGCGCGCCGGACATCGCATCCCGCTTGCCGGTTTCGTCGCCGATTGAACTGAGCGCCGCCAGCGTCGGGAAGATGACCACGCCCATTGCCGTACCGATTAACGTTTCGGGGATCTGCATCAGCCGCCAGCCCCAGTCGTAGGCGCTGGTTGCGCCTTCGCCCAGCCGCGAGAGCAGGTTCTGGATGATGAGCGTGCTCAGGCTGACTAACCCCAGATCGGCGATGCGCGGGATCATCAGGCGGACGATGCGGCGCAGGTTGGGGTCATTCCAGCCAAATTCGGGAAACCAGCGCGCCTTCACCCGCAGCAAGCCGGGAATCTGGATGCCGAGGTGCATTGCCGCGCCGATGACCGCGCCGACGGCGACGCCGTAAATGCCCATCATCGGCAGCAGGAAAATGACGCCGCCGAGAATGCCAACGTCGAACATGATGGGCGCGAGGGCGGGCAGCAAGAAGCGGTTGTGGCTTTGCAGGATACCCATCACCAGACCACTGATCGAAAAGATCAGCGTGCTGACGAGCAGAATCCGCATCATGTCGGAGGTCTGCGCCTGCGCCTGTGCCGTAAAACCCGGCGCGATTGAAGTGGACACCAGCCAGGGCGACAGCACAAAGACGATAGCGCTGACCACTAAGGTCAGCCCAAAGACAGTGTTGACGACGTGGCTGGCGGTCTTCCATGCCGTCCGGGTTTCGTTTTTCGCCAGCAAGCCGGTGAACACCGGAATGAAGGCGAAGGCAATCGCGCCACCCGCGATCAGGTTGAAGATAACTTCTGGCAGCCGGTTGGCGGCGACGAAGGCGTCATAATCGGCGCTGACGCCAAAGGCGCGGGCGATTATGAACGTCTGGACGAGGCTAATTCCCTTCGCCAGCCCAAACGAAACCATGACCAGCAGCGTCGAACGAGCGAGGTTGGCGCGTCTGGATTCAGCTATCTCCACGCTTGCGTCAGGCATTCAGCGTATCCAGTATGTCGCGGGCATCGGCAAATAACGGGTTTACACGCAGCGCGCTGTTCAGCGCGGTGATCGCCTGGGCGCGGTCGCCCTGTTCAGCGAGGGCGCGTGCCTTCCAGTAATAGGCTTCTTCGATATTGCCCGCGCTGTCGTTGATGACAGTCTGCGAGATCGAGAGCACGTCACTGTAGCGACCGGTATTGAAGTAGG
Organism: Aggregatilineales bacterium; assembly: GCA_030834905.1. Lineage (GTDB taxonomy): Bacteria > Chloroflexota > Anaerolineae > Aggregatilineales > Phototrophicaceae > Flexifilum. Next base: position 184,337 of record JAUQWZ010000024.1, read on the forward strand.
CTTCGTAGATGCCAAACTGATACCAGATCATGCGGAAGGGTAGCCCCAGCCGCCGCGACTGGTCATAGGCATTGGCAGCCTCGTCATTCATGCCCAGCCGCAGGAACGCCGTTCCCATGTTGTACCAGGCAAACGGGTCGTTCGGGTTGGCGCTGGCTTCGGCGCGGGCAGTCTCAAGCGCGTACTCGGCTGCGCCGGTGGGTGTGGCGCGGCTGCCGAGAATTTGCGCGACGGTGGTTTCGCGGCTCGGCTCGTAGACGACGATGAAGGTGCGGTTGAAATGCTGCCAGTTGTTGTCAAAGGTGTCGTAGGATTCGGCAACGCCTTCGCCATTGGCACCAGTGCCGAGGTAGCTGTCATAGAGATAGAAGGTGCGCAGGTTATCATCATAGCCGACAACGGTCTGGTAATGCCCGATCCAGTCATAGCCTTCGGGCGTATACGATCTCTCGATGACAACCGGGAAATTCTGGGCGATCAAATCTTTAATGAGTTCCATATCGCCGCCGATGCGCCACACCGCCCGCACGAAGGTCTGTTCGTTGACAAAGGCGACCATCTCGTGAGGGCTGACGTTCTTGTCTTCCTGGTTAGGGCGAATATACGAAGCGGCGAAGGTCTGATCCTGATTCCAGCCATAGGCGCTCAGCGCCATCGTAATATTGGTCGGACCGCAGTTGTTCCACTGCTGCTGCTCGTGGCGGAAATTGTACATGCGCGCATCTGGCGGGCGGCTGACCGCGCTTTCCACGTTGACGACAGGCTCAGCCGTCGAGATCGGCGCGTCGGTGGGTAGGGCGCTCACGGCAGTTGGCTCGATGGTGGCGGGCATCACGGTGGCGGTGGCTTCAGCGGTTGGCTCGATTGTGGGCGCAGCGGTGGGTTCGTCGGTCGCCTGCTCCAGCAGCGCCGCTGCCGGAGAGGTGGGCGCAGCGCCGCCAATGGGCATCGCCAGCAGTTCTTCGGGCGAAATCGCGCTGGTGCTGGCGATGGTGGGGACAACTCCACCCGCAGGTGTTGGGCGCATCAAGGAGCGCATAAACGGCGCGTAGGACAGCACTTCTTCCTGATAGCGCGGCGGCAGCTCACGGTAGCCAAAGATAGCGGCGAAGACGCCCACGGCGAAGAGAACGATCACCAGAATCAACATGCCCGGCAGAAAGTAACGCGGCAGCCGTTTGCGGAAGATAACGGCTAAGAGTATCGCGGTGATGGGCAGCAGCGCCCCGACGACGGCGGCATAGGGAATCAGCGCGCCCAGACGCTGCCCGCTGGTATAGTAGATAATCCCACCTATGCCTGCCAGCACGATCAACACAAATATCCCGATGGCTAACCAGAAGATAATGCGCGGCGGCGCGGGCAGGTCATTCTGATTTTGATGCATCACTCGATCCATTAAACCCTTGTTTGCAACCTGTTTGGTTTACCGATGGACGATAGCAGTCTGCCACACTTTGGCGTGTTTGCACAGCTATAAACCTGACGTTTCCCCTACTGAAGGGTGGTGATTATAGCACAAGGCTATGTGCGCAGCGCCGAACGACTGTTAGAATGGCGCTGTTTGAGCGCGGTAGGGCATGGAGAAATTGCGGCATGACAGACGTTTGGCAAGTTGAACTGCACAGCCACACCAACTGGTCAAAGGACTGTGTGGTGACTTTCGAGACAATTATCCGCCGGTGCCAGAAACTCGGCGTTGACCGGATCGCCATTACCGATCACAACACTGCCGATGGGGCGCTGGCGATGCGGAAGATCGCGCCCGAACTGGTGATCGTCGGTGAGGAGATTATGACCACCCAGGGCGAGCTGCTGGGCTACTTCCTGCAGGAGACGATCCCGGCGATGCTGTCGCCCGATGAGACGATCCGCCGCCTGCGCGATCAGGGGGCGGTGATCAGCGTATCGCATCCGTTTGACCGGCTGCGCAAGGGTGCCTGGCAGGAACCGGACTTGCTGCGGATTATCGATAAAGTAGATGCAATTGAGGTGTTCAACGCCCGCTGCATCTTCCCGGCGGATAATCACAAAGCAGCCGCCTTTGCGCGGCAGCGCCAGCTTGTCGGCACGATTGGATCGGACGCGCACAGCCGGGTTGAGTATGGGCGGGCGCTGGCGCGGATGCAGCCTTTCGAGGGCGCGGCGGATTTTCTGGCGTCACTGCGGGAGGCGGATTTTATCGAACGCTACAGTTCAGTGCTGGTGCACCTGCACAGCAAGACCGCCAAATGGTCAAAGAAGCTGGGGCTGCGCCCGCGCCTGTGGGAAGGCGGGTAATAAGAGAAGTTAAAAGTAGCAAGTAGAAAGTACAAAGTAAAGAATACTTTCGACTTTCCACTTCTAACTTTTAACTTCTCACTTATGGCTCACCTGGGCTGAGAGCGACCTGAGCCGCCATGAGCGCCGTACCGCCAATATGAGCCGCCAGACCGGGATCATCGCTGTTTTCGAGGACGATGGCAACGGCGGCACCCTGTCTGCCTTGAAGTGTCGCGAAGCCGACGAACCAGGCTTGGGTGCCTTCCCCGGAGTAGGCGAGCGAAGCGTGTCCGGCGATGTCGATATCGGGTCGCCCGGCGTTTTGCGCGGCACCGTTGGCGACGGCATTACGCATCAGGTCCTGAAGCTGGCGGGCAGTGTTCACCGTCATGACCGGCAGGGTGGGGCGGATGCTTTGCGCGGCTGTCCATGCCTGCGTTTCATGCGAGCGCGTTTCGCGCAGCAGGTAGGGCTGCGGCGCGTTGCCGTCATTGACGATGGCGGCTGCCATCATCGCCATGTTCAGCGGGCTGACGGTCAGATCGCCCTGTCCCAGCGCGTTCAGATGCACTTCGTCGGGCGACGATGCGGGGGCGGCTGCTTCAGCCGCTGTGGTCGTCGTGATCGGACGAAACAGCGGCTGCGATTCTTCCAGACGGAAGGTGTCAAACACCGCTTCGACTGGCTCGACGCCAAGCTGGTTGACCAGCAGGCTGAAGGGCTGCGGGCAGGCGAAGGCATAGGCGTCACGCAGCGTCAGCGTCATCGACGGTAGGCGAACGGCGCAGGTGAGTTCGAGTCCGTTGATCGGGACGGGATCGGTCGCGTTTTCGATGTCCTCGTCCAGCGGCTGCCCCACTAAGAGCGCCGCTGCCACCAGCGGCGTTTGCAGCACGCCGCCCGGCTGGTAATTCCCCTGTACGGCGCGGTTGAAGAACGGATTAGTTGGATCTGCCTGTAGAGTCTGCCAATCGACATCCAGCGTATTCGGGTTAAAGGTAGGCTGGCTCACTAACGCGAGCACATCGCCGCCCGGAACCGCCAGCACAACTGCCGCGCCAGTCTGCCCGCGCATGGCTTCGACCACCGCGCGCTGAATTTCGAGATCGAGGGTCAATCGGATATCCGCGCCTTCCTGCGGGAGATGCAGCAGGTCGGCTTGCAGAACGTCTCCCAGTGAGCGTTCGATATCATCGCCGCGCAGCACCGAGTTAAACGCTTCTTCGACGCCCGAGACGCCGTAGCGCAGGCTGTAGTAACCGATGGCGCTGTACGTTTCAGGGTGCAGATACTCGCGCGCGACTGTTCCCGTCCCGGCGCGGGTGGATGTGACGAGTGGCACTTCGCTGCGATCCACGATGTCGCCCCGAATGATGGCGGCTTCGGCTTCTACGCGGCGCGGGTTGTCTTCGCGCTGAAGAATCGTATTCGCGCCGACGGCTGCCCAGTAAGCCGCCGCCAGCGTGACGATGCTGAAGCAGATCAACATGCCGACGACCAGACGGTTGATCTCGCGCGTGAACTGCACTTAGTTTTCCTCTGTGGACAGCCTGAGCAGCAGCCCAATGCTGATAAAGTTCATCAACAGCGAGCTTCCCCCGTAGCTAAAAAAGGGCAGCGTGACGCCGGTGAGGGGAATTAGTTTGAGGACGCCCCCCATGATGAGCAGGCTTTGGATACCCAGCAGCAGACTTAGCCCGATGGCGAGCAGCGAGTGAAATGGACGACCCGGCTGAGCGACGGCAACCCGCAGCCCGCGTACCACGACACCCGCAATGCAGACGATCATGACGACGACGCCGAGCAGACCCCATTCTTCAGCCAGGGCGGCAAAGACGAAATCGGAGTGGACAACCGGGATATAGACCGGCGATCCCTGTCCCACGCCCTGTCCAAAGATGCCGCCCGCGGCAAACGCCATCAGGCTCTGGACAATCTGGAAGGCGCGGGTGTTGGATTCGGGCCAGGGATTGAGCCAGATATCCACCCGAAGCTGAACCACGTCGAACAACTGGTAGGCGACAATTCCGGCGAGAACCACCAGAATCGCACCAATTGCCAACAGCGGCGTATAGCCGCTGGCGACGTACAGCAGCACCAGAAAGACGGCGAAGAACAACACTGCCGTCCCGAGATCGCGCTGCCAGATAAGCACCACCACCGACAAGCCCCACATCAGCAGGATCGGTCCGAAGATGCGCGGCGAGAGTGACAGCCGGTGCTGCTGTTCGCTGTCCAGACCCTCGGCGCGCAAGGCGGGGTACTGCTCGCCAAGATAGCTGGCGAGAAACGCCACCAGAATGATCTTGAGCGCTTCTGACGGCTGGAAGAAGAGTGAGCCGAAGCCAAGCCATAACTCTGGCGCGCCGATCTGCCCGGAAGGATTCGTCCCCAGTACAATCGTCGCCAGCAGCAGCAGCAGCCCGCCAAACAGCAGGATGTAACGGTACATCCGCAGCCAGCGCAGCGCCGGGCGTGTGGCGACCACCGCCAGCATGGCAGCCATCGAAACGACCAGCCACAGAGTCTGGCGTTCGGCGAAATTTGGAGCGAGACGTTCGTTCAGCACCAAGCCCCAGCCGGTCATAAACATCGCCAGTGGGAACAGCAGCGAATCGCGCTTTGGCAGCCAGCGGTGCAGCAGCCAGGCGCCGACCACCGCGCAGGCGATCCAGACGATCAGATGTATCCAGCCGTGAAGATCGTTTCCGCGGCGCAGTATTGACAGCGACACGGTGCTGGTCAGGATGAACAGCCCGGCAATGATCAGCAGGCTGCGCTCGACATTGACGCGCGGCGCGGATCGCGCGGCTGCCAGCTCCAGCGAATCGGTCGTCATGCGAATAGCCGCCCCACAATCGGTTTCAATCGCGCTAAAGTGTCCGGCGCAATCGCCTTCCGGTCGGTCATGATGGCATTATCGAGCGCATGATGGCAGGCACAGTCGCGGTGTTCGTCCAGCCCTTCGACGGCTTCGGCAACCGCCTGCTGGGCGATTTTGAGATTGTGGTTCATCGTCTCGATGACCATATCGACCGTGACCGGTTCTTTGCTGGTGTGCCACACGTCGTAATCGGTGATGTGCGACATGGACGTGAAACACATCTCGGCTTCGCGGGCGAGAAAGGCTTCCGGGCTGGTGGTCATGCCGATGATACTGCATCCCCACTTCTGGTAAACGTGGCTTTCGCCTTTGGTGCTGAAGCGCGGACCTTCGATGGTGATGAACGTGCCGCCTTCATGAACGTCGCCGCCGCTGCGCCGGACTGCCGCCGCCGTGACATGGTTCAGCTCGGCGCAGAATGGCTCGGCGACTGAAACGTGAGCGACCAGTCCGGTATCGAAGAACGAGCGACCGCGATCTGCTTTGGTGTGATCAAACAACTGGTCGGGGATGACGATGTGACCGGGCGCGTAGTCCTCGCGCAGCGATCCACAGGCGCTGACGCCGATGATCTGGCGGACGCCCAGCATTTTGAGGGCGCAGAGATTGGCGCGGTAAGGCACGGTGCTCGGCGTGTAGATGTGTCCGACCCCATGACGCGGAATGAACGCCACGCGCTTGCCGCGCAGCGTGCCAATGACGATGTCGGCGCTTGGTCTGCCAAAAGGCGTCTCAACCGAAGTGGTGACGATGTCTGTTAGCTCCGGCATGTGATACAGTCCTGAGCCGCCAATCACGCCGATGTGGACAGTTTCCGCCATAATCATCTCCTAGAGAGTAGCCCGCGCTGCGCCGCCATCCACCAGCAGCGCGATTCCGTTGATAAAGCCCGCCGCTGGCGAGCAGAGAAAGACTGCCGCGTTGGCGAATTCTTCCGGCGTGCCAAAACGCCGCAGCGGAATTTCGTTCGCCGTGAGCGCCCGTTCGTCGTCAATTGAGGTGTTATTACGGGACGCGCGCCCCTGCATCAGATGGACGATACGTTCCGTTTCGGTGATGCCGGGCAGGATGCTGTTCACACGGATATTCTCCGCGCCAAGCTCCAGCGATAGAGTTTTGGTCAGTCCGACGACTGCCGGGCGGATGACATTGGAAAGTGTGAGGTTGCCAACTGGCTGTTTGGCGGCTATCGACACCACTGCCAGCACCGCCGCCCGTTTCGACTGGCGCAGATAGGGCAGGGCGGCGCGAATCAGACTGACCGCGCTCAAAAGAGTGAGATCGACGGCGGATCGCCAGGTCGTCAGGTCAAAATCGTCAAACGTGCCGCCGGGAGGACCGCCAGCATTGGTGACGAGGATATCCAGCCCGCCGTAGACTTCGGCAGCATTTTTGACCAACCGGCTGGCAGCCGCCTCGTCGCTGACGTCGGCGGCAAGCGTGAACACCGGATTGCCCGACTCCTCGACAATGGCAGCCGCGGTGTCCTGCAGCGCTGCTAGATTGCGGCTGTTGATGATTACCCGCGCGCCTTCCAGGCTGAACTGCCGCGCCGTCGCCGCGCCCAGCCCCTGGCTGGCGGCGGTGACCAGCACCCGCGCGTTTGTGAGTCCAAGATCCATGCCGGTTACTCCAGATCGAGGCGAAAGTGCATTTTGCCGACGCCGACAATATCCCCGTCGGTGACGATAACGGGCTGGGTAACGGGCATACCGTTGAGCGTGGTGCCGTTGCGGCTCTGGCGGTCTTCGAGCCACCACTGCCCGCTGCGCATCGCCACAACCGCATGTTCCGAACTGGCGAAGGTGTCGTCAATCGGGACGGTATTGGTGGGGGCGCGCCCCAGGCTGGTGATCGGCAGCAGTGGATAGGACGGACCTGCGACTGCATGGTTCGAATCGACTTCATACAGTAGGGTCAGGCGTCCGTAGGTGCGGCGGCTGGCTTCAACCCGGGTGGCGGCGCTGTGGTAATCGCGCCACAGGAACAGAAAGACGACCAGCAGAACTGCCAGCAGCAGCCCACCAGAGATCAAACGTAGGAGAAAAAGCACGAGTTCAGTACTCACGCTGCCTCGCTACAGGTGCAGTGATGTGGTGCCGCCGGACTGGGTATCAGTCGGACGGTCTTCGAGATACACCAGCCGGGATTTGCCGATCTGGATCACATCTCCGGGCTGAAGCCGGTGTTCGCGCACCGCCACGTCGTTCACCAGTGTGCCGGACTGACTGGTGGTATCGAACAGCGTGTACGAGCCGAAACGCAGGCGAAGCTGGGCATGATGTCGGGATATATAAGGATCGTCCAGAACAATGTCGTTTTCGCGGCTTCGACCGATATTTACCAGGGGGTTTGTCAGTGGAATCACCTCTTGTCCGTTGATGATGAGCTGTGCGTTGTAGGGCGCGCGCTCCATGTCTGACGGCAGATCGATGCGCTCCATGACAGCGGTGGCGCTTTTCTGGCGGTCAAGGTGCTCGGCAAAGACCGAAAGTTCATTTGGAGCGAGCGACGGATCGGCGACGATGCGGATCGCGGGCTGATGGTTCAGCCGGTAGCCTCGGTAGGTGACCAGTTCGACTACGTGCTGACTGAGGAGCGATGCCAGCCGCGGCTGACGCTTGAGCAGGTGCTCGTGTACGTCAGGATTCATGCGGATCAGAAAATCATCAGGCGCAAGCGGGCGATAATCATCGTCGTCTCCGGATAGGAGGCTGCTCTCAAGCGCGCGCGAAAGCTGAACCGCGATGTCCTGAGGGCGAATCGCCTTGCTGAAGATTTGCGCGAAAGCGCCTTCTATGAGGTGTTCAAGCTGCGCCTCAAGGCGCGAAAGTCTGGGATCGCTCATGGCGTGGCATTATAGCCCTGTTAGCGTAGAACGCACAACCTGTGAAATGAAAAGGGCGAACGCTGCGTTCGCCCTTGACTGTTTCAGACCGCGCGAGTGTTAGCTGATGGACAGCACAAATCGCGGATTTTCGGGAACGTTGTCCAGCCAGGCGTCAAAAGTCTGAATGTTCGCCTGGTTGCTGGCGCGCAGATCTTCCAGATACCGCTCAAAGGCTGCGTCACGCGCTGCCTCATATTCTTCTTCGGTCAGGTCACGATCTTCGCGGGCGCGAAGCTGCGCCACGTGAAAGCCCGCCGTACTCTGGATAGGACCGACCACCGCGCCAACTTCGGCGTTGGTGATGGCATCGGTGAAGGCTTCACCCGGCAGCGTATCGAAGTTCGAAAGCTGCTGCCAGCCAAGCTCGCCGCCCTGGGTGCTTGATGCGTCAATGGAGACTGTCTGCGCAAGCTGCGCAAACGACTCGCCCTGTTCCAGCGCGGTGATCACTTCCTGAGCGCGATCCTGGCTTTCAACCACGATCTGGCGCACATTGACAAACGATGCTGTCCGCGTCTGATCGGCGGTGATGTGGTCGCGCAGCGCGTCACGAAGCGTCAGGCTCTCGAAGAAGGCATAGATATCGTCGTCGCTCAAACCCGCCTGGCTGCGCAGATAGCCGTAGAATTCATCACGCAGGCTGGTGAAGGATTCGGCGCGCTGCGTCGCATCGGGCGTAGTCGTTGGCGTTGCCGATGGAAAGGGCGTGAACGTCGCCGTTGCCGTCAGTTCTGGCGTCGCCGTGGCGGTGGGGGTATTCGACGGCGTCGGCGAGACAAACGGCGTCGGCGTTTCGCTGGGCGCAACCGTCGGCGTTGGCGTTGTCAGGGCGGCGTTGGGATCGTAATCGAAGAACTCGTTAATCTTGGTCTGCACTTCGGCATCGGTTACGGTTACACCGAGCGCCGCCGCCTGCTGGCGGATCAGGCGATCTTCGATGATTTCGTTCAGAATGCGGTTGCCAAGTTGATCGGGAACCTGAATTTCGTTCAGCCAGGTGCTGTAAGGCGGCTGGCTTCCCAGGAAATTGGTCAGTTCGTCGGTGCTCATGCCCAGGCTTTGGGCGGTCACAACCGCCTGATTAAGCTGGTTGTTAATCAACGCGCGTTCAAACCGCACACGGCTTTGGAACTCGCCAATAGTAATGGTGTCGCCGTTCACGACTGCCGCAGCCTGCCCAGGCACGACAAGCTGATCGACCAGAACCGCTGCCAGCAGAATCACCAGCGAAATGCCGACCAGCAGGGCAGTGCCGATGATGATCCAGCGCTGAATCACGGCTTCACGTTCGGCTTTAGTTTTGTACTCACGCAGAAGGCGAGGCTGATTGCGCTTGTGCGATGCCGCGTCCGCTGAAGTGGGTTTCGCAGGTGAGCCTTTAGGCATTCCACCCGTTTGACCACGTTTTGCCATAATGAAGCTAGCTCCTCAATAAAAGAAAGGGCATCCAGAGATGCCCTTATCGCGCTTAGTCAGAAACAACAACGAAAGGCAGCAGCGCTAAGTGGCGCGCGCGCTTGATTTCGCGTGCAAGCTCTCGCTGGCAGCGAGCGCAGTTGCCCGTCTGGCGGCGCGGCTTGATTTTGCCGGTTTCGCCAATATACCGGCGCAGCGTGTCGATATCCTTGTAATCGAAGCACTTGCCGGGAGGGCAGTAGCGGGTGTTGCGGAAACGGCGTCCACGCGGACCATCATCGCGGGAATGACGGGGACCACGGTCCCCACGATCGCTGCGTTCATAACGTTCGCCGCGGTCGCTGCGCTCGCCGGAATCACCCTCGCCTCGGCTGGGGCGACCTTTTACCTCTTCAGCATTGACCATATCGCTCACAGGTCATTATCTCCTGATTCAATTCACTCTGTCTGTAGGTAGATTGAGAAAGTCTGACTCAAAAAGCGTAGTCGCTGTTTTCGCCGTCGTCGCTCACAAAATCAATGTCAGTCTGGTGTGCGCGCCGGTCGCCCAGCAGGATCATCTCGTTGGCAACCAGTTCGGTACGAAAGTGCTTCTTGCCGCTTTCGTCTTCCCAGCCGCGCGTCTGCAAACGCCCCTCGACATACACCTGCTGGCTCTTGCTAAGATGCGTCTTGCAGATTTCCGCCAGGGTGCCCCAGGCAACGACGTTGAACCATTCGGTTTCCTCGCGCCGTTCGCCTTCAGCCGATACCCACGTTCTGCTGGTAGCGACACTGAAGCTGGTCACAGGACGACCGCTGGGCGTATAGCGCATTTCCGGGTCGCGCCCAACATGACCGATGATGATGACTTTGTTCAGTCCGCGTGCCATAGATGACCAACCTTGAACCGTGACGACCGACCGGGTTCTATGCCCGCTGGCGTCTACTCTTCAGTTCGGACGACAAGATAGCGCAGGATGAACGGCGACAAATTCAGATTTCGCTCAATTTCCATCAGCGCTTTGGCTTCAATCTGTGATTCCATCAGGACGTAGTAACCTTCGCGCTGCTTCTCGATTTCATAAGCCAGCTTCTTACGTCCCCAGCGATCAATGCGGGTCACCTGACCCAGTTGGTCTGTCTCGATCCAGCCGCGCACCTGGTCAATAGTGTTATTCACCTGGTTTTCGTCGGCGTTATCGAGACGCACGATAAACGTGACTTCGTACGGTCTTTTCATTGGGGTAAACTCAGTTCTCCTTTCCCCGGGGTTGCCCTGCCTGTGACGAGAGGCGTCAGTTTACAGAGCGGAAAGACAGTTTCGCGCCGAATATATTACATGATGCGCGAAGGTTTGACAACCGTCAGTTGTCCTTCAAGTGCCAGCCGCGAGCTTGCCAAACCCAGGGTGACGACCAGCCAGAACAGCGTGATCGAGGCATGAAAGTCGAGGCGGAAAAAGTACAGGTCGGCGGTAGCATTGATCAGCGCGGTGAGCAGGGCGGCGTGGTAGCCGAGGTGGATTGAGTCCAGATCGGGGTCGTCGTGGGCTGCCCCCCAGGCGCGCCGCGCGTAGATAAAGACGCCGCCGACGACCAGCGCGAACAGCCCGACGCCGACCAGCCCGATCTGATTCGCCATGATCAGGTAGGTGCTGGCGACGTCCGTATACAGCCCGATTTCGGGCGTGCCGGTGAAGCCAACCCCGGCGATGGGGTAGCGGCTGATGAGTTCCAGCGAGTCGCCATATTCGCCGACGCGCATCTGGGTGGCAAGGTCAGAACCCGTGAAGGCTTCGACGAATCGCTGCACTAAATCCTGCGTTTGCGGCAGCAGCAGCGCCAGCGCCAGACCCAGCGCCAGCAAAAGCAGGAAGCGACGATAGCCCTTGAACAGACCGATGAATGCCAAGCCGATGCCAAACGCCAGAATCGACGCGCGCGACGATGTCAGCACTAGCGCGATGCCGACGATACCGAGCGCGCCCCAGGCGATCCAGCGGCGGCGCAGCACCGGACGGCGGGCGAACACCTGCGGCGCGATCATGGTAGCCGAGACTGCCAGAAAGCCGCCGAGCGCGTTGGGATCGACCCAGGTGCCGATGGCGCGTTCCATCTCCTCAGGGTTGTCTTCGATGTAGCGAATGACGCCGCCATCAGGGTAGCCGATGCGCGCCAACCGAACCAGCGTGCGCTCGGCGATATCATCCGGCGCCGCCCACAGCGCAATCGCGATCAGTGCCTGAACGCTGACCGCCGCCATGATGACCAGCACCAGCCGCCGCAGCGAGGTTGTGTCGCGCAGCATGTCCACCAGGATGAACACCAGCCCAATACTCAGGATGGTTTCGGCAAACTGTCGCAGATCGGTGGAAGTTGGGCGGGCGTAGCGCACGCCGAGAATAAAGCTGAGGATCAGCCAGCCGATGTAGAGCGCGATCAGCAGGTGTACCGGCGTCAGCCGAACGGATCGGCGTTGCCCGGTCATCCACTGAATGGCGTACACCATCAGGAATGCGCCCATGGCGGCGTCCATCAGGGTCGGCGTGAAGCCAATTTTGAAAGGGAAGGTGCCGAAAGGCAGCAGCGCCATCACGGCGATAATGCCGTAGAGCGCGGCGTTAACGTTGGTGATGATGTACAGCCCCGCGAACAGACCGAGCAGGATGCCAAACGTGATGATCGGTCCGGTGACTGCCAGCAGCAGACCGACCACGCCGCCCGTGATACCGATGGCAGCGCCGATTAAAATCGCGTAGGCGCGGCGGTCAAGCCGGGCGATCCAGTCCTGCAGCGGGTTGCTGACGTACATAACCATTCCTGATTCGTGAGATTAAAACCGCGACCAGTATACCTAATCCGATCCAGGTGAACAGGCTGATCGCAGCGCCGGCACGATATGACAGCGGATTATAGGTCAGCTCGACGATATGTTCGCCCTGTGGAACAACCACCGCCGAAATCGCGCCATACGCCTTGAGGATGTCGGCGGGCTGATCATCAACGGTGGCATACCAGCCAGGGTAGTAGGGTAGGGCGACAACCAGAATTCCGTCGTCCGATGCGTTGGCGGCGATGGCGATATGCTCTGGCTCAAAGATGGTCACCCCAGCGCCGGTTGGCTCGCTTGTGGTGGAGGCTAAAGCCGGATCGCGTTCGAGGATGGCGGTAGTGGTGAGTGGGAAACTGAGATCGCCCAGTTGTGAAAATACGTCCTCGTCGCTGCTGATGACCCTGTAGTCGTAATAGATGCTGGCGAACGGGCGCGGGTTTTGCAGTCGAAACAGATTGATTCCGCCCCAGCGGTCGCGGCCAGCCGCGACGATTTCGGCGGGAACCGGAAGCTCGCTCCAGTCCGAGTAGACATAGCGCACCGCGAACAGCCACCAGGCGACCGGGTCGGGCATGACGCCTTCGATAATCGTGTAGGGTCCCTGCAAGAACAGCGGGCTGATGCCGTGAATGTCGGCAAGACCGTACAGGCTGCCGTAGTTGTCGGTTAAGCCGCGAAAGCCATCGACGAAGAAGGGCGTGTTGGTATCGGCGAGCGCCTGCGCCACCAGCGGCGGCGGAGTCATCGAAAGCTGTTGTGATGGCGGCACCGGGTCGTAATTACTTTCGGCATTCATATTCACCGCGAATAACTCGACCACCACCAGCAGTGGAAGCAGCCAGAAGACACGACGCGGACGCGGCGCGGCGGTCAGCCATGACAGCAGCAGCGCCGATAATCCGGCGATGAAGGCGGCGAAAAGGATGTTGTTGACGATATCGCCATGGGCACCAGGACTGATGAGCCAGACCGCCAGCACCAGCGCCGCCAGAAGGATGATCACAATCAGGACGCGGCTTAGCGTGGCGCGCAGGTGACGCGACGCGGGCTTGTCCTCGTGCTGGTTCCACGTGACCAGCCATGCCGCCCCTGCACCTGCGAGAACGGCGAGACTGTTAGCGACCAGATAGGCGGCGCGTTCCTGCCCGCGAAAAAACTGGACGCCGGGAAGCAGGCTGTAAAGCAGCGGGTAAAGAAAGCCGTTTCTGCCGAAGCTCCACAGCAGGGCGAACAGCGCGACCACTCCCCAGAAGCGGCTTTGCGGCAGTCTGCGCCAACTGGCAATGAATGCCAGCGCCAGCGCCGGAAAGCCGACCCACAGCGGCGACCACAGGCTGACGATGCCCGGAAAGATAAACTGAACGATATCGCTGACCGGAAAGCCGTTGCCCTTGTCCTCGTAAGTCAGATCGAGGCGGGCGGTATGAGCCAGGTACTCAATGCCGGGGATGAGCTGCACCGCCGCCAGCCCGAAAGCGACCAGACCGAACAGCGCCGTTCCCAGCACAAAGACATGCCAGCGGCAGCGGCGCGTCCAGACATTCCAGCCGAAATAGGCGACCAGCAGCAGCGTCAGGAAGTAGCTGGTCTGCGGGTGTCCCGCCATCCATGACAGACCCAGCCCCAGCCCGGTCAGCAGCAGCCAACCCCAGCGGGGACGCTCGTCTCGCATCGCCTCAAAGATGCCCAGCGCCGCCAGCGGCAGCCAGATGCCCGCTTCCAGCAGCGCCAGTTGCAGCGGCGGATAGCCGGTCAGGTAGCCGCCATAGCCCGCCACCAGCGCGGCGACCAATCCCCCTATGACGCTGCCGCGCCATGCCAGCGTCAGGCGGCGCGTGAAGGCGTACATCATCAATGTATAGGCGAGGACGTGTGCCGTCATCTCCAGTTCAAGCGCGTGGTAGCTCCAACCGCCGGACAGCCGCGCCAGCGCGATGGTGACCAACCTCGGCGGGTAAAAGACCGCCGCCTGCGTATCGGCGATGAACGGCAAGCCGCCGTTATTGTACGGATTCCACAGCGGGACTTCACCCTCAGTGAAGCGCTGGTACTGGTAACCGGCGAAGGCGACAAACTGCCCCGAAAAGTCGCCCTGTTTGAGCGAAGCCTGCTCGCTCGCTGCTGGCGTGAACAGCCGCCAGAAAAAAACCAGCCACAGCACGACTAACGCGGCGATGGCGAGCAGGTCGGGATGGGGACGCCGCAGCCTCATGAGGCGTCCTCGTTGGGCATTAGGTACACGCGCGTCAGGTAGAGATAGTCGTTCGCCATGCCGCCATCCGGCGTGACGACGCGCAGGCGGGGGAAGCCGTCTTCGGTTTGCAGATACAGCCCAATTTCAAGCTCATAAACGCCCGGCGGCGCTGCCGGGTCAACTTCAAGGATGTGGCGATCTTCGATGATGTCGCCAGCCTGCCAGGTAGAGGTTGGGGCTGTCCAGTTGGCTGGCTGGGCGTCTGAACCGGCGTAGAGCGTAGTGGTGATCGGATCGACGATGTGGGCGAAAACGACATAGTCGGCTTCCATCGGGCGCAGCCCGCGCCAGTAAAGCGTGAGTTCGATGGTCTGCCCGGCTGCCGGGCTGAGATCGGTCAGATCATAGCCCACCAGTTCGATCTGATGACCGAAATTGACGCTGACCGGGTTCGGAACGTCGAGGGCGCTGCTGCGTGGAAGCAGCTCCACCGCGCCGACGCGGTACGTTTCGAATCCGTCAGTCATTATCAGCCGTTCGCCGGTGGACAGATGATACCAGCCGACTTCGACGCCGAGCAGCAGCGGTGTGTAGGCGGTATTCGGAATGTCAACGGCAATGTTTCCCTGCCACGCCGCCCCTTCGCTCAGATCGGTCATCGCCAGCAGCCCATTCCCCGGATAGATGTCGCGCTGCCCGATGATCACCCCATCTGGCGTGACCAGATGGACGAACAGACTCCAATCGCGCGAGAGTGGGGCTGCTACCCGCCAGACCAGATTGACCAGCGCGTAGTCGCCCGGCTGAACTGAAGGCGTTTCGACAGCGGCGTCAATAAGCTCAACCATACCGCCGTCGTCAGGTTCGCGAAAAATGGCGTGGACAACCTGATCGTTGCTACCGCTTTGCTCGTGCAGGCGGGTGTGCCCTACGTCATAAGCGGGGGCGATGGTGACAAAGGGAACCAGCGCCGCGACAACGGCGAAAAACACCGCCACCGCGCCCAGCATCAGCGGGCGGGCGCGGCGCGGCAGCCACCAGCTTAAGCCAAGCGCCATCCACATCAGGATGGCAGAGAGCGCGCCGAACACTAGCCGACCCTGTGAGGCGGGGGTTTCACTTGTCCAGCGCAGGTACGATACAAATGTCACCAGCGACCAGAGGATGGTCACCAGCGCGGGCAGCCAGCGCTCGCTCGTCCAGCCGCGCCGCGCGAATACGCGGACGAAGAACACCACCGTGCCGACGATGCCCAAGCCGCCGATGAGATTAAAAATCAGGTAAATCGGCTCCGGCAGCATGACGTTGACGCCGCCGAAGAAGCCCCAGTACGCCTGGGTGAAGCTGTGCCGTTCTGCCCACAACTGCGCCGCGTTGGCGGGTGGCGCGCGCCGTCCCACCAGTTCCAGAAAGACGTTCAGCCCGGACGGATCGCGGTAAAGCTGGGCGTTACGCGCGTACCACCAGCCCGCGATCATGATGGTCAGCCCGCCGGAGACAGCGCCGCCGATGACCAGCGGACGCCAACTGCGGAAGCGCAGGGACAGCACCAGCAGCGCCAGTATCACCAGCGGAATCAAAAAACCGATGTTGAGCTTCGCCAGCAAGCCCGCGCCAGCTACCACGCCCACAGCGGCATAGGCGCGGGGCGGCGGCAGCGAACGCGCCTTGAGCAGCAGCACGATCAGCAGGGTCAGCAGGTTGCCCAGCAGGTTTGAGAGATTGTCGTTGTTGACCGAGCCGCTGATGAACAGGAACATTGGCAGGAAGGCGTTGAGCGCCGCTGCTCCGAGCGCCACCGCCGGATAATCGGGCAGGACGGCGCGAGACAGGGCATAGGTTACCAGAACGGTGCCCAAGCCGAGGGCAATCGAGAAGAACCGCGCCACATGCACCGCCAGCGCCGTCCCCCGCCAGGGGAAGGCTTCCAGATCGCCGCGATGGACGATCATGTTCACGTTGCCGTCGGGGGGGATGACGCCGATATCGGCATGAGGATTCTGGCGGCGCAGATCGTCCATGTCGGACGTATCAATGCCGCCTGTCAGGACGGCGGCGATCAGATAGTACAGCGGCGGCTGGCTTCCTTCCTGCCGCCAGGCTGTTTCCAGCGCCGGGTCCTGTACCGGAAGCTGCCCGCCGTGATCGGCGATGTACTTCACCATCGGATAATGCCACAGTTCGTCCGACGCCTCGAAGATCGGCGTGATGAGGCTGTAAATCGTGGCGAGTACGACGTAGGCGGTCAGGATGGCGTACAGCGCCAGCCGCCCGCGCCAGTGTGAATCTGTGGTCAAACACGATCTCCTAAAACGCGGTCAAACAGGCTAATCGTATCACGGGCGATCTGCGTCCACTCAAACTGCGCTGCCAGAGCTTTAGCGCCAGCGCCGAGGCGTTCGCGCAGCCCCGGCGATTCGTACAGGCGGGCGATGGCGCTGGTCAGGGCGGGCGCGTCGTCCGGCGGCACCAGCAGCATGTTTTCGCCATCCACGAACGGGGGAACGGCGATAGCCGGCTGGGTGGTCACTATCGGGCAGCCATAATGGAGCGCTGCCATTAGACTGCCGCGCCGGTAGGACGCGCCATCACAGAAGGGCAGCACCACGACATGACTCGCCGCCAGATAGCTGGCAACAGCCGCCTCATCGACAAAGCCGGTGGTGTAAACCAGTGGCGACAGGTCACGGCGAGCGATCTGCGCCTCGATTTCCTGCCGATACGCCGCGTTGGTCGGGTCGCTGCTGCCCGCTTCGCCGCCGATAATCAGCAGCCGCGCTGGGATGCCTCGGTCGCGCAGCGCCGCCAGCGAGTCGATCATCACGTCCAGCCCTTTGCTGTGGTTGATCAGCCCGAAGAACGCCAGCAGCAGATCGCCGTCAGCCGCGCCAGCCCGGACACGCCAGCCCTGCGGATCATACCCGGCGGGCAGCGGTTGCAGGATATTGCTTCCGATGGGAATCAGCGCCGCGTGGGGCAAATGCGCCAGCCGCTGCATATCCTCGTGATTGGTGGCGATCACGCCGCCCGAGGCGCGGGCAAGGCGCATAACGATCCAGCTTCGCAGCCGCCCGGCTTTTGGGAACAGGTACGGAAAGCGCAGGTCGTGGAACATCGTCACCACCGGCACCTGTCGCAGGGCATCGGGGATGAAGTGAATCCAGGGAGACATGCGGTAGGCTGCGGTCTGGTACTGTAGGTTGACGATATCCAGCCGCCGTGTGGCTGCCCAGCGGCGCATGAGGCTGAGGCTGCCGATGTTCCACTGTTCGACCAGCGGCGACAGCGTCAGTCGCGTATCGGTTTCCTGCGCCTGCGTTGACGCAAGCAGGAAAATATCATGACCCAGGTCTGCCATGTGTTGGGCGAGGATGCGGCTGTACGCGCCGACGCCGCCCTGCATTGGCGGGTATTCTCCCGTGACAATGCCGACGCGCACTAGCTCACCCGCAGACCGGAGCGCAAGACCTGCCAGTAAGCATGGATTCGTTCGCGCCGCATGGTTCGTTTGTGCCCGAGGATGGTCTTGCCAACCTCGATGGCAAGCTGGAACAGATAGTTCAGCAGCAGGAACAGGCGCAGCGCCTGCGCCGTCAGCCAGCCATGATATTTGCGGAAGTAGCGGAGCTTGCTCTGTTGAAACAGGATGTGACTGCGGGCGACTGCCTGTTCGCTGCTTTTGCCGCCGTAGTGAATAATCTTCGCTTCGCCCAGAAAGACCACCCGCCAACCGGCGTTCTTAGCGCGCTTGCACCAGTCGAGTTCCTCCGAGTACATGATGTAGCCTTCGTCCAAGCCGCCGATCTGCTCGTAGACTTCGCGGCGCGCCATCATCGCCGAACCCTGCACCCAATCCACCTCCATCGTTTCGTGGGGTGCGGTGCCATCGGTGACGTAGTAGTAATTGAGCAGCGATTTTGGGGCGTAGGGCTGAAGCCAGGTGCTCTCAAACAAGCCGATCCAGAAGTTCGGGAAGCGGCGGCGGGTGGACTGGGTGCTGCCGTCGTCGTTGAGGGTATGCGGTCCGACGATGCCAACGGCGGGATGCTGGTCTAGATAGGCGACCATGTTTGTAATCGCGTCGGCAGCAATTTGCGTATCCGGGTTCAGCAGCAGCAGATAACGCCCCCGGGCTTCTTTGAGGGCGATGTTGTTGCTGCGCGTGAAGCCGACGTTTTCCGACTGGACGATCAACCTGACCTGAGGGAAGCGCTGGCACAGCATCTGGACGGTGTTGTCAGCGCTGGCGGAATCGACCACGATGATTTCCGCCTGAAGCGAGTTTGGCTGGGACTCATCCAGCGATACCGGCGCAGCGATAACGCTTTCCAGACACTGTGCCAGTAAGGCGGATACATTCCAACTGACGATGAGAATTGAGACGTCGAGCATGAACACTCTGTGGCTGCTGAATGTGCCTACGCGCACCGATTTTACCAGCAATTTACATTATTCGTCATATTTGCCGGTTGTGAATTACTGCGGCAGCCCGAACAGGCGAACGGCGTTGGCGGTGGTCGCCTGTGCCAGCGCCTCATCGCTCATCTGTCGGATGGACGCCAGACGTTCGGCTACAAAGCGAACGTAAGCCGGTTCGTTGCGTTTGCCGCGATGCGGCGTGGGTGTGAGAAAGGGTCCGTCGGTTTCCACCAGAATGCGGTCGAGGGGCGTATTTGCCGCCACCCGGCGCAGGTCATCGGCGTTCTTAAAGGTGATCGGTCCCGTGAAGCCGAGATAAAAGCCGCAGGCGAGGGCGCGGTCGGCAATCGCCTGCGGCGCGGAGAACGAATGCAGCACGCCCGGACGCTGGCGCAGCGCCGGGGGCAGGTCAGCCGCCCAGCTTTCCAGCACCGCCATCACATCGTCGCTGGCGTCACGGTTGTGGATGATCACCGGCAGTTCCAGCGACGATGCCAGCGCCAACTGCGCTTCAAATGCCCGGCGTTGGGTGTCTCTTGGGCTGGTATCCCAGTGATAGTCCAAGCCGATTTCTCCCACTGCCACCACTTTGGGCGCGGCTGCCAGTTCCGCCAGCGTGCTGATGTTGTCGTCGCTGAAATGGGCGCTGCTGTTGGGGTGAATCCCCACCGCCGCGTAGATGCCGTCATAGCGCGCTGCCAGCGCCAGCCCCTGACGGGTGGTGTCCGCGTCCGTCGCCGGGATGATGATGGTCATCACCCCCTGTTCGGCGGCGCGAGCGATGACGGCGTCCCGATCTTCGTCATAGCTGTCGAAATTCAGGTGGCAGTGGGTGTCGATCAGGCTCACAGGTGATGTTCCGCTTTCAGGCGTTCGAGGTCGGTTGTGACCATAATCTCGATCATGCGTTCAAACGACACCTGCGGCTCCCAACCAAGCACCTGCCTGGCTTTGCTGGGGTCGCCGACCAGCAGATCGACTTCCGCCGGGCGCATGAATTTCTCGTCCTGAACGACGTAATCCTGCCAGTTCCGTCCCACGCAGTCGAAGGCGATTTCGACCAGCCGCTGGACAGTGTGCGTGCGCCCGGTGGCGACGACGTAATCATCGGGCGTGTCCTGCTGAAGCATCCGCCACATCGCATCGACGTAATCGGGCGCATAGCCCCAGTCGCGCTGCGCTTCCAGATTGCCCATGCGCAGTTCAGTCGCCAGCCCAAGCTTGATGCGGGCGGCGGTATACGCCACTTTGCGGGTGACAAATTCCAATCCCCGGCGCTCGCTTTCGTGGTTAAAGAGGATGCCGCTGGTGGCGTGCAGGTCGTAGCTTTCGCGGTAGTTGACCGTGATCCAGTGACCGTAGACCTTGGCGACGCCGTAGGGGCTGCGCGGGTAAAACGGCGTGGTTTCGCGCTGCGGCACTTCCTGCACCTTGCCAAACATCTCGCTGCTGCTCGCCTGATACAAGCGGATGTCCGGGTTGATGGCGCGAATCGCGTCCAGCAGGCGGGTGACGCCCAGGGCGGTGACTTCGCCGGTCAGCACCGGCTGCGACCATGAGGTTGGCACGAAGCTCTGCGCGGCGAGATTGTAGACTTCCTGCGGCTGGCTCTCCCGCAGGGCGCCCATCAGGCTGGTCAGGTCGCTCAGATCGCCGGTAACGATGTTGACCTGATCCTGAATATGGCGGATGCGCTCAAAATTGACGGTGCTGGTGCGCCGCACCAGACCGTAGACTTGGTAGCCTTTTTCGAGCAGCAGTTCGGCGAGGTACGAACCGTCCTGCCCGGTGATGCCGGTAACAAGGGCGCGTTTTTGCATACGTGGTTACTCCACTAAACAGCATAGGGGAGTCCTGCCGGTAATTCGACAGGACTCCCTGAGATGCAAACAATCGATGTTACGACGCTGGCGTTGCTTCAGGCGTGGGCGTGGGAGTCGGCGTCGAGATAACGTCCAGGCGGGCGGCTTGATAGGGCGCGCCGTTCAGCGCCAGCGTGACATACTCGCTGGCGATCCAACCCTGCTGTCCCTGATAGGTCGCCCGAAGCCACGTACCGGATTCGATGCGTCCGGTGATGACGATCTGCGCCCCGCTGGGGATAAGCTGGAGTGACTCGGCTGCCGGGTCGGGGTTGCGGCGAAGATGGAGGTTCGCGCCTTCGTTGAGCAGCACCGTCGCCAGCACCTGATCGGCTGCCATCGGCGTAGCCGTCGGCGGCAGTTGATCCGAGGTGAACTGACGCGCTTCACCGGCGCGGTTCGACGGGACAGTTGGCAGCTCTGCCAGCCGCTGCGAACGTCCGGCGGTGTCGCTGACCGTCAGGAAGAAGGCGTTCACCCAGCCATCGATCTCGCCGCCTTCCGCCGGGCGGAAGGTGACGAACAGCCAGGTTTCCACCGGGTCTAAGTCCTGATCCGGATCGGTGAGCAGGAAAGCCGGATCGACAAATTCGGTGGCTTCCGGTTCGGGCGTTTCTTCAGGCGCGAGTTGTTCCGCGCCCTGGCGACCAATGACCGACAGCAGCGCGCCGCTTGGCGCGCGCGCCAGCGAAAAGGCATCGCTGCTGGGGTACTGGCGCACGTGCAGATTCGCGCCCGGATCGACCAGCACCCGCGCGGTGGGCCCACCCGGCGCTGCCGTCACCGCGACCTGCGGCGGCTCGGTTGCTTCGGGAACGACAGGTTCCTGCGCCGCTGTGGTGGGTTCAGCGGTAGCTGCCGCCACTTCGATGGGCGGCACTGGCTCGATCACTTCGGTGGTTTCGGCTTGGGTGACCACGGTCACCGTCCGGTCACCGGGAGCGCTGTCGGCGGTCTGCGCGAGGCTGGTTGATTTCAGCAGCAGCACTTCCGCGCCATCTTCGCCGTCTACAGCCAGCAGGGTGTAGTACACGCCGCCATAAATCACGTCCAGAAGTTCGACGGTTTCAGATGCGCCGCCTACTTCAACTGCCGCGGTGAGTCCTTCATCGCTGGGTTCGAGGATGGCGGAATCGCTTTCACCCGCCGCCACGCTGCCCAGCACTTCGGCGTCGGCAGCAAAGGCGCTGACCGTACCGCTGGTGGTGGCATTGATGATGTTGAGGACTGTTTCTTCGGCGCTGATAGTACTCACCGGATCATCGGCACGCACCAGTTCGGCATCGTCGCCTGCGCCCTGCACCAGCAGCGTAAAGCGGTCACCTGCCGCCACTTCAATGGTGTCGGTGATCAGATCGGTGTCACTGCCGCTGGCGCGCGCCGCGAGGCTGTATTCACCTTCGGGCAGGGCGATGAACTCCGTCCCCGCGTCTTCAAGGTTGAGGGCAGGGGCGACCACCACATCGTCCAGGAACACATCGACACTCGCGCCGGATGTCGCCTGAACGAAACGCACGTAGCTGCTGTTCGCCGCTGCCTGGGCTGGCGCGGAGAGCAGCAGCAGGCTTGGCTGTGCCGCCGCGCCATAAATGACCGCCATATACGATGTGCCGCCGTTGAGCTTGAGCGACACTGGCAGCAGGCTGGCGTTCTCGATGGTATCGCCTGCCGGAACGGCGGCAATGTCGTAGACGGCAGCCGGTAAATCGAGCGTGCCGTAGGGCTGGTTGTACTCCAAGCCGGGCATTACGGCACGACCGTCGGTGAGGATGATGTCCAGCGTTGGGGCGGTGGCAGCGGCGTGCAGCGCGGTCAGGCGGGCGGTGCCGAGTCCCAGCGGGTTCAAATCATCCGGGTAGACCTGGAAGCCAAGCGGCTCGGTGGATGACGCCACCAGCGTGAGCGCGGTTCCGGCGGCGGCTGTGACTTCCTGCTGCCAGAGCGTCGTCGTGACGCCGCGCTGCGTGACCGTGATGGCGCGCGCTCCGGCGTCTACCTGAACGTAGCTGGAGGCTTCTCCAAATCCAAGTTCGGCAATGGCGAGCTGTCCGTCGATATACACGTCCACCGCGGCGGCGGCGGGGATGACGTGGACGAAACGCAGCAGGGCAGTTTCACCGGCTGGTTGCGCCAGCGCCGGGGTGACTGCCAGCACAAATACAATTGCGACTGTCAGCAGCCGCATCAACAAGCGTTGCATGATATGTCTCCTTGCTCAGGGCGAAAAATCAGGTGCCTTCTTCCCACTGGCTCAGGTAATGCGCCTGCTCATCGGTGAGGTGGTCGATTTTGATGCCCATCGATTCCAGCTTCAGCCGCGCAATTTCGTTGTCGATGTCCTGAGGAACGGTGTAGACCTGCGGACCAAGCGATGTGCTGTTCTTCACCATATATTCGGCTGCAAGCGCCTGGTTGGCGAAGCTCATATCCATGACGCTGGCGGGATGACCTTCAGCGGCGGCAAGGTTGATTAGACGACCTTCACCGAGGATGTAAACAGCTTTGCCATCGATGCGGTACTCTTCAACGAACGGACGCACAAGCTGCGGCTTGCCATCACTCATGGCTTCCAGCGCGCGCAGGTTGATTTCGACGTTGAAGTGTCCCGAATTGGCGACAATCGCGCCGTGTTTCATCGCTGCAAAATGATGCTTGTCGATCACGTTGATGTCGCCGGTGGCGCTGATGAAGATGTCACCGATAGGGGCGGCTTCTTCCATCGGCATGACGCGGTAGCCGTCCATCACGGCTTCCAGCGCGCGCAGCGGATCGACCTCGGTGACGATGATGTTGCCGCCCATGCCGTGGGCGCGGCTGGCGATGCCCCGGCTGCACCAACCGTAGCCGGCGACGACGATGGTGCGCCCTGCCAGCAGAATGTTGGTCGCGCGGACGATGCCGTCAATCGTGCTCTGTCCGGTGCCGTAGCGGTTGTCAAACATGTGTTTGGTATTGCTGTCATTGACGGCGATAACCGGGAAGGCGAGCGCGCCGTCCTTTGCCATTGCCCGCAGTCGGATCACGCCAGTGGTCGTTTCTTCGGTGCCGCCGACAATGTCTTCCAGCAGCTCGCGGCGAGTCTTGTGGATGGTGCTCACCAGGTCAGCGCCGTCGTCCATCGTAATGTGCGGCTTGTGATCCAGCGCGGCGCGAATGTGGTCGTAATAGGTGTTATTGTCCTCGCCCTTGATGGCGTAGACCGGAATCTCGTAGTTGGTGACTAACGATGCCGCCACGTCATCCTGGGTGGACAGCGGGTTCGACGCGCACAGCACGACATCCGCGCCGCCCGCCTGAAGCGTGTGCATCAGGTTGGCAGTTTCGGTGGTGACGTGAAGGCAGGCGGCAACGCGCATCCCCGCCAGCGGCTTTTCCGCCTCAAACCGTTCGCGAATGGCGCGCAGCACCGGCATTTCGTGTTCCGCCCATTCAATCCGATACCTGCCGCCGGTGGCGAGTTCCAGGCTCTTTACGTCGTGTTCAACGGTCATGTATGTCTCCTAAAATCGATAGCTATGGAGGCGCAGCGCCTCAGATATAAGAAAGATAGCGAATGAAGGTGAGGCGATTTACGCCTCGATCTCGGACTTCAGCAGCCGATCAAGCTGACCCTGATCGTCATAATACTGGCGGAAGCGGGTCACAAATTCAGGCAGGGTAAAGCGGTGGCTTTGGGTGCCGACCTGTTCCAGCACGTAAGCCGCGCACAGCGATCCCAGTTCGCCCGCCAGCTTCAGCGACCAGCCGTTGGCAATGCCGAACAACAGACCGGAGCGATAAGCGTCGCCCACGCCGGTCGGGTCTTTGATGTCGGCGATGGGTACGGCGGACACGTCGATGCGCTCGCCATTGCTGGAAAGATGCGAGCCGTCTTTGCCCTGAGTGATGACCAGGATTTTGACGTCACGACGCAGATCGCCAATTGTCAGCCCGGTCTTTTTGCAGATCAGTTCGGATTCGTAGGCGTTCACCACCAAAGCGTAAGCGCCCTCAAGCCCATAGCGAATCTCTTCGCCGCTGAAGCGCGCAATCTGCTGACCGGGATCGAAGATGAAGTGAATATCCCGGCGGCGGCACTCGTCGGTGAGGTTCAGCATGGCGGTCGGGTCGTTGGGTGAGATGATGACCATATCCGGCTTGCCGTCGTAGACATCTTCCAACCGGTAATCTTTGGCGTATGCCATTGCGCCGCTGTAGAACGAGGAAATCTGGTTATATTCTAAGTCGGTGTTGGCAAAGAACGAGGCAGTGAAGACATCGTCAATCTGGCGAACGCTGGTCGTATCGACGCCAACCGACTCAAGCCACTGACGGTAGTCGCCAAAATCGCGTCCGACTGTGCCAGCCAGATGCGGGCGGGTGCCGAGAAGCGCCAGCGAATAGGCGATGTTAGCGGCATTGCCACCCCAGTGCTTGGTCATGTCTTCCACGAGGAAGCTGAGGGTGATTTGATGCAGTTGATCAGGAATGATCTGGTCTTTGAAGTAGCCAGGGAAGCGCATCAGGTAGTCGTATGCGATTGAACCCGTTACAATGATGTCCATAGTGATTTCCTGCCGTGAGTTTCAGTGCCGCGCGGCAGTATACCACACTCTACCGGCATGGTTGTAGATGTGAAAACCGATGAGCTGTTATGACCGCATTTGACCACAAGCGTCTGACAAATGATGTGCTGCGGCTCGATATCGACGGGCTGCGGCGCGGCGAATACACCGACAAATACTTCGAAAATGTCGCTCGAATTCTGGCAGTAGCGGCGGCGCGGGGCTATACCTTCGCCGGTCACAGCCCGCGTTCGCTGCCCGTCGATCCGGCGTCCGCCCAAATCGGCGATCTGGTCGTTGAGGCGCAGATTTTCACGCGGCGCGCGCCGTATGCTCTAATCGCGGGCGTGGACGCGGCGCTGGCGATCATCCGCCATGTGACCGGCTTCTATCAGGACAACGCCAGCAAGCAGCAGTTTGTCGAAACCAGCGACCAGCTCGAAGTTGAAGCGGTTGAGGATGGGGTGTTGGTGCCTTACGACGGACGCCCCGAAGCCGCCCTGCCGATCCTGAAGATACGCGGGCGTTACCGCGATTTCGCCATGCTGGAAACGCCGATGCTCGGCATCCTCACGCGGGCGAGCCGACTGGCGACCAACATCTACGACGTGCTCCAGGTGACGAAGGGCAAGCAGATGCTGTTCTTTCCGGCGCGTTTTGACGTGCCCGAAGTACAGGCGGTGGACGGGTACGCCTACTGGCTGGCGGTGCAGCGCTACAACGCCGCCAGCGCCACACCCACCACGCCGCTGGTGAGCACCGACGCTCAGGGGCGCTGGTGGGGCGGGCGCGGCGCGGGCACGATTCCGCACGCGCTGATCGCCGCTTATCTGGCGGACACTGCCGAAGCCATGATCGCTTTCGCCGAAACGATGCCGGTGGAAGTGCCGCGCATCGCGCTGGTGGATTTCAACAACGATGTGGTTGGCGACTCGCTCAAGGTCATCAATGCCTTCTGGGGACGCTACCGGACGGCGCTGGAGCAGGATGATCATGAGGCGCAAAGGCGCTGGCTGCTCAACGGCGTGCGGCTGGATACCAGCCCGAATACCCGCGATGTGTCTCTCGTTGACGGCGATTCCGGCGGCGTGAGTCCGAAGCTGGTGTATCTCGTGCGTCAGGCGCTCGACGATGCCTGGGGTAACTGGAACGTGCCGCCGTCACTGCTCGAAGCCGCGCAGGCGTACTGCCGCAGCGTCCGCATTATCGTGACTGGCGGCTTTCACAAGGAACGGATCGCCGCCTATGAAGCGGAAGGCGTTCCAGTGGGTGGTTACGGGGTTGGCTCGTCGCTGCTGCGCAACGATCTTGAAACCAACACTGACTTTACGATGGATGTCGTCCGGGTCTGTCTGAACGGTCAGTGGGTGGATATGGCGAAGGTGGGGCGGCAGCCCAACCATAACCCCGATCTGCTTCCGGTTGATCTGGCGGCACTATAGGAAGGACGCAATGACCGACTTCCCCTCTGATGGCGGAGCCAACCCGAACGCGCCGCGCCGCCGACTGCCAAAACTGGTCGAAGGGCGGCGCGGCACCCGCCTGTATTCCATTGGCGCGTTAGTGGAGCGCGTGCTCGATCAGTTTACTGCCGAACACGGGGCGGATTCGCCCGCCCTGCGCGAGGCGGATACGGCTGCCCGCCGTCTGCGGCTGGTGCTTGACGCGGCGAACTACGTGCTGGCAGTTGAGTCGGTGTCGCTGGACGCCGACGGACGCGCCGAACTGGTCTGCAAGGCGTACAGCGAACTGTTTGGGTATGGTCCGCTGGACGCGCTGTTCGCCGACGAGCGCGTGACGACCATTGCCCTGAAAGGGGCGGATCACGCGGCGGCGCGCTACCGGCATGGGGAACTGGAGTCTCTGGGTCCGCTGTTTGACGACGACGAGCATCTGCGGCGTATTGTGACCCGGCTGCTGATGGACGCCGGAGCGCAGTACCGCGAGGATCTCGGCATGATTGAAACCGGCTTGACCGTCGGCGGTCGCCCGGTGGCTCTGAATCTGGTGCTGCCGCCGTACACGCTTGATCTGAATGCCGATATTCGGCTGCATCCGGCGCAGCCGCCGTCGCTCGACGATCTGGTGGCGAGCGAGTTTATGTCCGGAGAAGCGGCGGCGCTCATCCGGCAGATTGCCGCGTCGGCTTATGGCGTGGTGATTGTTGGCGAGCCGGAAACGGGCAAGACGACGCTGCTCAACGCGCTGGCGGGGATACTGGCAGCCGACGGCATGGCAGCGGTGGAACGGGCGGGCGAGCTTCGGCTGCCGTCCGGCGTCACGCGGCTGCGCGCCGTATGGTCGGTGGATGACCAGCCCGGACTCACTTTTGGCGATCAGATTCTGGCAGCGCTGGCGGATAATCCAGCCTGCCTGCTGCTGGACGAAGTGCGCGCCGACCAGCCGGACACTATCGCCCCGCTGCTGGAATCGGACAGCACGCCGCGCCAGATCTGGGCGGTGCGCGGGGCACCCGATGCCAAGCGGCTGCAAAGCGCGCTGGGGATGCTGGCGCGGCGTTCCAGCCCCGGACGGGGCGAAGCGCTGGTTCACGCGCTGTATGACCGGCTGCCATTTGTCCTGACGGTGGCGCGTATCCAGGAACGGCTGCGGTTGTTCAGCATTGCCGAATGGCAGTCGCGCATCGACACCGACTACCCTGATTACGTGATGTTGTTTCGGTATCAGGACGGCGCGGCGCGCCCGACAGGTGAAATCCTTGCGCGGTGGTTAGACATCTAGGATTGGGTGGTCACTCGATGGAGTTTCTTCAAAGCCTGTCACCCGTGACGCAGGCGTTACTGGCAACTCTGTTTACCTGGGGCGTAACCGCCCTGGGGGCAGCGGCGGTCTTTCTGAAAACTGCGGTCGATCGCAAGTTTCTCGATCTTATGCTTGGTTTTGCCGCCGGGGTGATGCTTGCCGCCAGCTTCTGGTCGCTGCTGGCTCCGGCAATCGAAATGGCAGAAGAGGGTCCCACGCCCGCCTGGTTTCCCGCTGTCGTTGGCTTCCTGATGGGCGGGGCGACGCTTCGCGGAATTGACCTGGTGCTGCCGCATCTGCACGCCGGGGCGCGTCTTGACCAGGCGGAGGGTATCCGCACAGGCTGGAAGCGGACGGTGCTGCTGCTGCTTGCCATTACCCTGCACAACATCCCCGAAGGGCTGGCGATTGGCGTGGCATTCGGGGCAGCCGCCAGCGGTATATCCTCTGCCAGTTTGGCTGGCGCGGTGGCGCTCGCCATCGGCATCGGGCTGCAAAATTTCCCTGAAGGGATTGCCGTTGCCTTACCGCTGCGGCGTGAGGGGCTTTCCCGGCGCAGAAGCTTCTTCTATGGGCAGCTTTCGGCTGTGGTCGAGCCGGTTGCCGCTGTTATTGGCGTTATGGCAGTCTCAATCGCTCAGCCTTTGCTGCCGTATGCGTTGAGCTTCGCCGCCGGAGCGATGATCTTTGTGGTGGTGGAAGACGTGATTCCAGAGTCGCAGCTTGGGGGCAACACCGACATCGCTACCCTGGGCTGCATGATCGGTTTTGCCGTCATGATGGTGCTTGACGTTGCGCTGGGATAACCGCCGGTTGACAGGCGGCTGATCAACATACCGAATTCATGTGAGGTGAAGATGGCATTTCCATCCTTTTACAGCCCGGACAGCGTCGGACAGATGTACGCGCCGCGCGCAACCCTGACGGTAGACGCCGGTCGAACGGCAGGCATCAGCCCATCGGACGATGATCAGCGGCGGATCATCCTGCTGCTGGTCGATGCTCAGGTTGATTTTGTGCATACTGACGGGGCGTTAAGCGTGCCCGGCGCGGTGGACGACACGCGCCGCACGATTGAATGGCTGTTCCGGCATGTCGGGCAGGTGACGACGGTCGCCGCTTCGCTGGACAGCCACGTACCGATTCAGATTTTTTCACCGGCGTGGTGGGTCAACGCCAGCGGCGAGCACCCGATGCCCTACACGGCAATTCGCAGCGACGAGGTCACGGGTGGCAAATGGCAGCCGCTGTACGAGCCGGAATGGTCGGTCAGCTACGTAAAGGAACTGGAGCAGCAGGCGAAGAAGCAGCTCATGATCTGGCCCTATCACACGCTGATCGGCACGCCCGGTCACAGCCTGACGCCCGCCCTGTACGAGGCGACTGCGTATCATGCGGCGGCGCGGAAAGCGCAGCCGATCTTCCTCAACAAAGGCTCAATTCCCAGAACCGAGCACTATTCAATGCTGGAGCCTGAAGTCAAAGTGCCCGATCAGCCGCTGGGCAGCCTGAACACCGCCTTTCTGGAGATGATTGCCAGCTATGATCTGGTCTACATTGCCGGGCAGGCAAAAAGCCACTGCGTTCTGGAGACGATCACGTCGATGGTGCGCTATTTCGAGCAGCGTCTCGAAGTCATCCATAAGCTGCGGCTGCTGACCGACTGTACATCGCCGGTGGCGCACCCGGAAATTGATTTTGACGCGCTGGCGAACGCAACGCTGAAACAATACGCGAAGCTGGGGTTGGGGCTGGTCAAATCGAGCGATGTTTTAGGCTAGGGGACGCGAGGAGAAAGCGCAGGGACGCCGGTTATGCGTCCCTGCAAGTGATGATATGTTTTAACCTGAGCGCTCGCAAGCCCGGTTATGAGAATTGATCGACGACGCCGGCAAGGATGCTATAAGAAACATTGCCGCGACTGTAGGTGGTGCCGTTGTAGCTGATCCACTCGGCGGGACCGTTGTTATAACGCACCATCACCGCTGGTGTACCTTCAACGCCGTTCTGGCGTCCAAATTCCATGTCGATAGTGATCTGGTCGGCGCTGCCGCTGCAGGTAAGTAATTCGCTGTAGCTGGATACGCCTGCGCGATCAGCGACTATTCGCCCGGCATCCTGATTGAAGTACTGCCCGGTCGCGCCGAGTTCGTAGAGGACGTCATAGGCGCGCCAGAAGGCACCGGGGGTGATTTCGTCGGCGCATTCGGCAAGCTGGCTGGTAAAGACCGACTGCTGCCCACCGGCGCTGGTGGCAAACAGGCGATATTCAAACCGCGCTTTCCCGGTGGCGACATAATCGGCGATAAAGCGCTGAATTTCGGGGTGGTAATTCTGACAGTGCGGGCAGGCAAAGTCGGCAAACTCGATGATCGTCACCGGCGCATCGGGGTTTCCGAGGACAAAGGCGCCGTCTTCAGCGCGAGACTGCGGAATGGCGGCGTAATCGACGGCGGTCGTATTGCGTTGACCCGACATAGCAATGACCACGCCGACGGCGACGATTGCGATCACGACGATGACGCCAACGATCAGAAGTTGTTTCTGCTTCGGATTCATGATATACGATACTACTCCAATAGATAAACATGGCGAGCGCCCATTGTAACGTATGTACGCCCGGCGCTCAATGAATGGATTTTCGATGGCGGGGAATTGTGGCGGCTTTCTGGTCTTTGGGTTCGCCAACCGCAGCGAGGCAATGAAGGGTATCATTGGGCTGTGATCTGGCGGGGGCTGCGCCCAGGAGATGAACGTATGCGAGCAGTGGATATCATCGAAAAAAAACGCGACGGACTGGAATTGAGTGGCGATGAAATTCGCTACTTCATTGATGGGTTTACGCGCGGTGACCTGCCGGATTACCAGGCGGCGGCGTTTCTGATGGCGGTCTTTCTTTGCGGTATGACGCGGTCTGAAACGGTCGATCTGACGCTGGCGATGGCGCATTCGGGCGAGATGCTCGACCTGAGCGACATCACCGATTACGCGGTGGACAAACACTCGTCCGGCGGGGTGGGCGACAAAACCACCCTGGTGGTGCTGCCGCTGGTGGCGGCGTGCGGCGTGCCGGTCGCCAAAATGAGTGGGCGCGGACTGGGGTTTTCTGGCGGCACGCTGGACAAGCTGGAGTCGATCCGCGGGTTTCGCGTCGATCTCAGCGCTGACGAGTTTCGGGCGCTGGCGCGGAAGAACGGCATTGTGCTGGCGGGGCAGTCGATGGCGCTGGCACCGGCGGACGGCAAGCTGTACGCGCTGCGCGACGTGACGGCGACCGTACCCAGCCTGCCGCTGATCGCCAGCAGCATCATGAGCAAGAAGATTGCGGCGGGCGCGAATGGCATCGTACTGGACGTGAAAATGGGACGCGGCGCTTTCATGGCAACGCTGGATGACGCGCGCGAGCTGGCGAAGATCATGGTCGAAATTGGGGCAGACGCCGGGCGCGATGTGGTCGCCATCATCTCCGACATGAATCAGCCGCTTGGCGAGGCAGTCGGCAACGCGCTTGAAGTGGCGGAGGCGGTCGAAACGCTGCGCGGCGAAGGTCCGGTCGATCTGCGCGAACATTGTCTGGCAATCGCCGGGCACATGCTGCGGCTTGCCGGACGCGGTCAGCGTTTCACCGACGCGGGCGAGGCGCGAGCATTACTGGAACAGCAGATCAGCAGCGGCGCGGCGCTGGCGTCCTTCCGTTTGATGATCGAGGCGCAGGGCGGTGACGCGGCAATGGTGGACGACACCAGCAAACTGCCGCAGGCGAGCATTCAGCAGCCATATACCGCCGCGCAGTCCGGGTACATTGCCCAGGTGGATGCGCTGGCGATTGCGCGCGCGGCGTTTGAGCTTGGCGCGGGGCGCGAAAAGAAGGGCGATCCGATTGACCCGGCGGTGGGCGTGAAGGTTCACGTCAAGGTTGGTTCGCCGGTCGGCGCTGGCGATGCCCTCGTGACCCTATATGCCAGCGATGAGCGCAAGCTTCAGGCGGCGGTGAGCAGTCTGGATCAGGCGTTCGCCTTCAGCGCCGAGCCAGTCGAAGCGCTGCCGCTGTTCTACGACGTCATCAGCAGTCGTTAGCTGTCCGTTCACATAGCGGTAGCGATGGATTGGGGCGTTTAACCAGTAGCCATCCGCCAGTTGTATCGTGCCATTCAAGCCTGAGTATGCGATGCCATTCATGGCGCGATCAACGCTTTCGCGATCCGGCTGATTGGCTTGCAGGACAAAACGGACGGCATCATAGGTGAGGGTGGTTAGCAAGC
The DNA here is from genome assembly GCA_030834905.1 of Aggregatilineales bacterium. GTDB lineage: Bacteria > Chloroflexota > Anaerolineae > Aggregatilineales > Phototrophicaceae > Flexifilum. The sequence continues at coordinate 216,647 of JAUQWZ010000024.1, forward strand.
CGGGCGGCGGCGCAAACGGGTCACTGGCGCGGTAGCGTTCGGCGAAAGCAGCGTCGGCAGGGCTGCCGCTGGAGAGCACCATCACACCTTCCAGCGAGCCGCGTAGTTCAGCGAAGCCGGGCAGGGCGAAGACCTCCCCGCCCATGACCGGCGAAGCCAGCCGCGCCGCCTTGGTGACGCTCACAGTCGGCGGGGCGGTGATGCGGTCGTTAATGTCAGGATTCGACAGGATGTAGACCTGATTGATGGGCGGCGTGGTTGTCCAACTGCCGACGATCAGGGTCGGCATGTCGCCCAGGGCGGCGAGCGCCTCATCGGATGTCGCATGGTAGCCAAGCACGATCACGGCGACGACACTTGAATCGCCGACCAATGCCCGGGCGCGATCCGCCGCGCGCTGCGGGGTACCGCCGTCATCTACCGGCAGAAATTCGTAGGCTGGACGGTCGGCGTCGGCAAAGGCGAGCCGCCCGGCATACAGCGCGTCATAGCCCACTTCGCGATAGCGTCCTTCAAACGGTGCCAGCAGCGCGATTCGGCGGATGGGTGGCGATGTAACCACCGCGCACCCGCACAACAGCGCCGCGACCAGCGCCACGCTCCACAGCCGCAGCGCGGTTTGCCTATGAACAGGCGTTGGCAAGATGCTGTTCAAACGTAATCGCAAATTCATGGTAGCCGCTGCCGTCACAACGGGCGCGGAAGTAGTAATTGGGCGATACCGCCGGGTTGACCGCCGCTTCTATGGCGCTGATGCCGGGGTTGGCGATAGGACCGGGCGGCAAACCGAAGTTCAGATACAGGTTATAGGGCGAGCTGACGTTGACGTAATCCGCCTGAGTGATTTGGGGCCACCAGTTGCCGGTCTGCCCGATGGGATATTGGACGGTTGGATCGGCTTCCAGGCGCATTCCGTCGCGCAGGCGGTTGCGATAGACGCTGGCGATCATCGCGTGTTCGTCTTCGTGGACGGCTTCGCGCTGGATAATAGACGCCAGCGCCACGACTTCGTGGAGCGTCATTCCCTGGGCGGCTGCCTGCGCCGGAAGCAGCGTGCCGACTTCCTCCCGAAACTGCTCGGTCAGATACTGGCGCAGCAGCAGCGGCGTGACCTGCGCCGGAAGCTGGTAGGTATCCGGGAACAGGAAGCCTTCCAGCGATGCGCCCGACGGAATACCCGCATAGGCGGCAAAATCGGGATCGAGCGCCGCGCCAGGACCGACGACGGCGAGGAAGTCCGCGCCCGAAAAGCCGAAATAGGGATTGCGATCGATGATCTCGGCAATTTCTTCAATGCGCCAGCCTTCGAGGATGCGGAACAGGAATTGGCTGCTGCGCGAATCGGTCAGGGCGTTGGCGATCTGGCTAAGGGACAGAGACTGGTTGAGGAAGTAGGTTCCGGCTTCCAGTTCCACGTCAATATCATTGGCGCGAACATAATCCACAAACAGATCGGCATCGGTTATCAGTCCGGCGTTCAGCAGGTTGGCGGCGATGAGGCGCGGCGTGTCGCCCGCTGAAATGGTGAAGCGCACCGGCGTTGTATCGGTTCCGACACTGCGGTTGAGGTCAGCTTCGCGCCCGGCAAGGCGCAGGCGCACCAGCGAGGTCTGAATAAAATCGACTGGCTGACCGCGTGACACGATCAACAGCCCGCCAACACAAAGAATCGCCATCAGAAACAGCAGGCTGGCGGCGATGATGAGGACACGGACAGGACGGCTCAATGGTTAGTTCTCCTGATCGGATGATCGACTGCCGGAAGCGAACGGCGGCGTTAATCCATCGCGAACGGCATCCAGATAGCTCTGGAGGATAACACGGGCGGCGAGGTCGTCAATCGGTTCATCATAACGGCGCTTGCGGCGCTTCGAGAGTTCGACGGCGTCAAAACTCGACATCTGCTCGTCCCACAGGATGACCGGTAAGTTCGTGGTAGGCTCGAACTGCTCGACCCAGCGCCGCACCGTATCCGACTGTAGATGAGCGCCGGGCGGGGCATCCGGGTTGTAGGGCAAGCCGACGACGAAACCGACCACGCGCTGTTCGGCGGCGATGTGGTGGATGCGCTGGAAATCCTCAACCTTCGATTTGCGTTTGATGATCGTCAGTTCGCGCGCGACCAGACCGAGTGGATCGCTGACGGCAAGCCCGATACGCACCAGACCATGATCGATTCCCAACAGCCTGCCCATCATTCGGCAAGCGCCTCGGCTGTGACTTCAGGGGTGGGTTCAGGCGGCGCTTCCGGCGCGGCGTCGGGCAGCGGGGCAGTGTCGAGCACGCGGATGGTAATTCGCACCGGCAGCACCGGCAGCATCTTCATGAAATCGGGCGAGATGCTGATCTGCGGGATGGCGTTCTCGTCCAGATCGGCGCTGCTGATCAGGTACTGCATGGCGTCGGCGGGCGCGCGGCTGGCGAGCCGTTCCTGAAGCTGCTGAATATTGATCTGACCGACGACCTGGGCGCTGCCGACCATCGAGAAGGTCACCTGACCGGTTGGCTCGATGGCGGTCACCGAGCCGCGCTCGTAGACCAGCGTTTCCGGGCGGATGACGCGACCGCGCGGAATCTGTGCACCAAGTCGGGCGTAGGCGATCTGCTCTGCCAGGCTGTCGTCAACGGCGACGATTTCGACCACCGCCCGCATGGTCAGGGTGAGCGTATCGGCGAAATCGCCGACGCTGTAATCGAAGGTCATCCAGTCGCTGCGCTCTTCGGCAATGCGGAGCGTATCGAGGATGGCAAACTGTGATTCGGTGATCAGCGGCGCGAGATCGCGGTATGCCCGATCCTGGATCGTCTGGCGCAGGATCGCCACCAGCGTGTCGCGGTCTGCTTGGGTGACAGTGCGCACCACCCGGCTTTCGCCGCGATACGTAGCGGCGAGGTTGCGTACTTCAACGCTGCTGGCGAGGTCGCCGACAATCGTGTTGATCATGCCAGCGTCTACGTTGCCGATCTCGCCGGTCGATTCGGGAATGGCTTCGATGGCGATCTCCACCTGCTGACCAGCGCCCGCGCCCAGCGCGGCGTCTTCGGTTGTGCGGTAGACAATCGGCGTGCCAGCGCTGGTGCTGACGAGCGTGCCGGTTGGGATAGTGACGTTTCTATCGGTGCGATTGACGACGACGACGGTGCCGACGGCGGGCGTGCTGGAAAGCGGCTGCGCGCCGGTGGTTTCGATGGTGGCGCTGTCCACCACCTGCGCCTGATAGCGCGTCGCCGGGATGATGCCGTTTTCGACATCCACGACTGACTGCTGGAGATTGGGATCGGCTGTGATCAGGGCTTCCACCCGCACGAAGTCGCGGGCAGGGGTGATGATAACTGTCGCGCTGGGAATGAGCAGAAAACCGATGGCAACCAGCACCCCGCCGAGCACGCCCAGCACCAGCGCCCGTACCAGAATACGGCGGACACGATCCCAGGGCGTATCGTCATCTTCGCCGCGAACGCGGCTGGCATAGGGCATCAGTTCGTCAGGCTGGGGGTCATGGCGCGGGCGCTGAAAACGGGTGGTGAACACGCGCGAGCGCCCACGCTTCCATTTGCGGCGCTCGCTGCTGCCAATCGTCTCGAAGGCGCTGATGTTCAGTTCGGCGGCGTGGCGGGTCACTGCCGGATCGTGCGTCACGAGGGCGATACGGGTGGCGCTGCGGGCTGCCTCGCGCTGGATCAGCACCAGATCCAGCTTGCGAGTGAGGACGCTGCCCCGTTCGGGCCAGATGAGCAGGACGTTCTTGCCGCGCAGGAATGCCAGTCGATCCCGTACTGAGGCGACGTCGTCACTCGTTTCAAGCTGAAAGTATTCCGGGTTTTTCATCCGCTGCTGTGCGATCCTGCGATGAGCTGGCGAGCAGTCTCCAGCGCTGCACCGAGTTTCGATGCGTCTTTCCCACCGGCTTGCGCCATCGTCGGGCGACCGCCGCCGCCGCCGCCAATGACTGGCGCGATCTGCTTGATCAGATTGCCCGCGTGCAGCCCCTGTTTGGTCAGGTCGTCGGTGACGGCGACCACCACCTGCGGGCGACCGTCGGTGACGCTGCCGAGTACCAGCACGCCGCTTTTCACTATGCCGCGGAACCAGTCGGTCATCTCGCGCAGGGTTTCCGGCGGCACGTCGTCCAGTTGGGCGATCAGCGCCTGAGTGCCGTTGATAGGCTCCAGTGACGTCACCAGTTGGTCAAACTGCTGCCGGGCAATTTCGCGCTGAAGCCGTTCGATCTGCTTCTTCGCCTGGTTGAGTTCGTCCTGAAGGGCGCTCACGCGCTCCTCCACGTGTTCGGGCGCTGCGCCCAGCCGCGCCGCCAGATGAGCCAGTGCGCCGCGGCTGTTCTGAATGTAGTGCATGGCGGCGCTGCCAGTCAGCGCCTCGATGCGGCGAATGCCCGCGCTGACGCTGCCTTCGCTGACGATCAGAAAGGGTCCGATTTCCGCCGTCTCAGAAACGTGGGTGCCGCCGCATAACTCATAACTGTAGCGGCTGTCTTCATTGCCAATGATGCTGATGGTGCGGACGGTATCGCCGTATTTTTCGCCAAAGAGCGCCATCGCGCCTTCGGCGCGGGCTTCCGCCAGCGGCTTTTCCACCGCGCAGACTTCGTAGTTTGCCATGATGACATCGTTCACCTGCGCTTCAACGGCGCGCAGTTCATCCGGAGTCATTTTGGCGTCGTGGGCGAAGTCAAAACGCAGCCGATCTGGCGCGACCAGCGAGCCGCGCTGCTGGACGTGAGAGCCGAGATTCTTGCGCAGCGCCGCGTGGAGCAGATGAGTCGCCGTGTGGTTGCGCAGGATGTCCATACGCCGCCCGGCGTCAACCGACGCCAGCGCCGTATCACCTTCGCGCGGCTGCCCTTCGACAACTTCGCCGATGTGGACGATCAAGCCGCCTACCGGTCGGCGCGTGTCCTCAACTTCCACCCGCCAGCCGTCACCGATGATGACGCCGGTATCGCTGACCTGACCGCCAGCCTCGACATAAAACGGCGTCGCGCCGAGGACGATTTCGACTTTGTCGCCTGCAATGGCGCTGTTCACCCGCTGTCCGTCCTGAAGGATGGCGCGTACCTGATCTTCGACCTGAAGCGAGCCGTAGGGGTTATAGACGACGCCCCTGGATGCCAGCGCGCCGCCTGCCTGAAGCTGCGCCAGCGTATCCTTGTAGACGTTAACCGCGTCGATCTCACCCATCGCCTGACCGCCGCCGCTGCGAATGGCGTGTTCGGCTTCGGCAGCCCTAAATCCAGCCATATCGACGCTGTAGCCGCGCTCCTCGACAATGTCTTTAGTGACCTGATCGGGCAAGCCGAGCGTCGCCTTGAGATAAAAGACGACACCGCCGGGCAGCACGCCGCCCTCAGGCAGCTTGCTCAGTTCGGCTTCCAGTTCTTCCACGCCGCGATCCAGCGTCCGGCGGAAGCGCTCTTCTTCCTGCGTGATCACTTTCTTAATGGCGTCGCGGCGCTCGACCAGTTCGGTGTAGTGCCCGCCCATGATCTCGACCACCGTATCGACCAGCTTGCCCAGGAACGGCTCGCGGAAGCCGAGCTTCGCCCCAAACCGCGAGGCGCGGCGGATGACCAGACGGCAGACCGAGTCGCGTCCCTTCGCGCCGGGCAGCACGCCTTCGGCAATCAGGAAGACGGCGGCGCGGATATGATCGGCGATGACGCGGTAGGGGACGTAGTTGGTGTCGCGTTCTTCATCGGTGTGCCCACTCAGGCGCTGTGTCGCCGCGATGATCGGCGTAAACAGATCGGTGTCGTAGTTGGCGGTCACGCCGTTGACGACGCTGAGAATGCGCTCCAGTCCCATGCCGGTATCGACGCCGGGGGCGGGCAGCGGCTGATCATATTTTCCCGTGTTTTCAGGGTCGGGCTGGGTGCGGTTGTACTGCATAAAGACCAGATTCCACAGTTCAAGGAAGCGGTCATCTTCCGCCTGCATCAGCGGAATGATGCTGTCGAGACCCAGTTCCGGCGTCTTGTCCCAATGGATTTCGCTGGTGGGTCCGCAGGGACCGGTATCCGCCATCTGCCAGAAGTTGGTTTTGGTATCCATGCGCGCCACCCGGCGCGGGTCAACGCCAATGTCGTTGATCCAGATATCGTAAGCCTCGTCGTCGTCCTTGTAGACGGTGAAGGCGAGGCGATCAGGCGGCAGTTCGTAGACCTGAGTCAGCAGCGCGTAGGCGAAGCGAATAGCATCGCGCTTGAAATAATCGCCGAAGCTGAAGTTGCCGAGCATCTCGAAAAAGGTGTGATGGCGCGGCGACGGACCGACATTTTCGAGGTCGTTGTGTTTGCCGCTGACGCGCATACACTTCTGCGAGGTGGCAGCGCGTTTGTAGTCGCGCTTATCCAGTCCCAGAAACACGTCCTTGAACTGCACCATGCCAGCGTTCGTGAACAGCAGGGTCGGGTCGTTGGCAGGCACAAGCGACGAGGACGCGACCTGCTGGTGTCCCATTTCGACAAAGAAATCGAGAAATGCCTGGCGCGCCTCGACGCTGGTCATTTGCTTCATTATTTTCCCCAGAGATAGATTGTGTTACGCTCCGAAATTATAGTGCGCGGCTGGAGGCTGAACAAGGGCAGTGTGTGTGATATACTTGACCTGTTCTGAACCCAGTCTCTCACGCAGGAAATCAACTATGCCGACAATTGATGAACAGGTCGAAATTCTGATGTCGGGCGCTGAATATGGCGACCCGCAAACCAAAGAACACATGCGCCGCGATCTTCGCGCGCGCCTGCTGGAAGCGGAAAAGGAAGGGCGACCGCTGCGAGTGTACGCCGGCTTTGACCCGCGCACGTCCGATTTGCACCTGGGACACACTATCCCGATGCGCAAGCTGCGCCAGTTTCAGGAATTTGGGCATGACGTGACCTTCCTGATCGGCACCTTCACCAGCCTGATTGGCGATCCGTCCGACAAGGACAAGCTGCGCGAACAGCTCACGCGCGAGCAGGTGGAGGAGAACGCTCGCACCTATGCCGAGCAGGCGTTCAAGATTCTTGACTCCGCACTGACGCGGGTGCGCCGCAACGACGAGTGGCTGTCCACGCTCGACTTCGCCGACATTATCCGGCTGGCGAGCAACTTCACCGTCCAGCAGTTTCTGGTGCGCGAGAACTTCGCCAAGCGATTGGACGAAGGGCTGCCGATTTATCTGCACGAACTGTTCTACGGCTTGATGCAGGGCTACGACGCCGTGGCGCAGGAAGCCGACGTGCAGGTTGGGGGACAGGATCAGTTGTTCAACATTCTGGTCGCCGGGCGCAAGCTGCAGGAAGGCATGGGACAGAAGCCGCAAATCGCCATCATCATGGGCGAAAGTCTGCCGGGGACGGATGGCGAAGTGAAGATGAGCAAGAGCCTCGGCAACCATATTCCGCTGCTGTCTGAACCCTGGGATATGTTTGGCAAGGTGATGAGCGTCCCGGATAAGGCGATGCCGATTTATCACAAGCTGATTCTGGGCTGGTCGCCGCAGCAGGTGAAAGACCTGGAAACCGGGCTGGCAAGTGGAGCGCTGCATCCGAACGAAGTCAAGATGCGGCTTGCTCGCGAGATCGTGGCGATTTTCCACAGCCCCGAAGCCGCGCAGGAAGCGCAGCGCCGCTGGGATGAAGTGTTCCGGGGCGGCTCGGGCGTGCCTGAAGACATCCCCGAAGAACAGCTTAGCGCCGAAGAGCGCGTCACCGACATTCTGCGCCGTCTGAACATGGTCAGCAGCGGGGCGGAGGCGAAGCGCCTGATCCAGCAGAACGGCGTGCGCCTTGATGGGCAGGTCGTGAGCGACATCAACGCCACCATACAGCCGGATGGGCTGCCGGTGGTGCTTCAGGTCGGCAAGCGCAAGTTTGTGCGGTTGGTGGGGCAGGGGTAAAACGGTGCCGGGACGAAAGACCGGATTTTGAGATGGGCGACCCACGGGTCGCCCCTACATCAATTCGCACGAAAAGTCGCTCTGCCTACCTCTTAACCAGCGGCACAATACAATCTTCCGCTACCGACACGTACACAGTCTCTCCAACTGTGATTTCGCCCATTTCACGTGACGGGACGCGGAATGACAGGCTGATGCCGCTGTCATGCTGAATTTCCACCCGGTAGGTGTCGCCCGAAAAGACGAGTTCCCGAACGATACCCGTGATGCGGCTGCCATCCCCGGCAGCGGCAAGCTGCAAGCCGTCGGGGTGGAGCAGGAGCGACACCTCACCCCGTTTCGCTCCGCTAAAGTTCCTCTCTCCACCTGGTGGAGAGGGGATTAGGGGGTGAGGTCTTATCGCAAACACCCCAAGCGGCGTTTGCACTTTACCGTCGATCCGTCCTGTCACCGGAACGATGTTCTGGAAGCCGAGGAAGCGCGCCACGAAGGGGGTTTTGGGTTGGCGATAGAGGGCGGGCGGCGCTTCTACCTGCTCGATCTGTCCGGCGTTCATCACCGCGATGCGGTCAGCAATGGCGAAAGCCTCGTGCTGGTCGTGGGTGACGTAGATGGCAGTCAAGCCAATCCGCTTGATGATATCGCGCAGTTCGACGACCAGGCGCTCGCGCAGCGCCGCGTCCAGCGAGCCTAGCGGCTCGTCCAGCATCAGCAGGCGCGGGCTGGGCGCGAGGCTGCGGGCAAGCGCGACCCGCTGGCGCTCGCCGCCGGAAAGCTGCGCCACGTCGCGCTGCTCAAAACCCTTTAGCCCGACCAGTTCCAATACATCATGAAGCCGCTGCTGTGCCTGCGGTTTTGGCATGTGCCGCATTCGCAAGCCAAATAGGATGTTCTGGGCGACGTTCATGTGTGGAAACAGGGCGAAATCCTGAAACATCAGCCCAAAATCGCGCTCGTGGATGGGAACGTCACGAATCGACTGCCTATCAACCTGAATGTCACCGCTGTCTGCCGTCTCCAGTCCGGCGATGGTACGCAGCAGGGTGGTCTTGCCGCAGCCGCTGGGACCCAGCAGGCAGACGATCTCGCCGTCGGTAATCGTCAGGCTGACTCCCCGCAGCACCTGAAGGGAACCGAATGCGCGTGTCACATGGCTGATTGTCAGCATCAGAATTCCCCGACTCCGGCGGTGCGCAGGCGCTCGATAAGGACAAAGCTGATCGCGCAGACTGCCATCAGAATGGTGCTCATCGCCATCGCCTGCCCGTAATTAGTCGCGCCGGGCTGCCCAAGCAGCCTGAAGATGACGATGGGGATAGTCGGCGTATCCGGTCGGGCGATGAACAGGGACGCGCCAAATTCGCCCATGCTGACGGTGAAGGCGAAGGTTGCTCCGACGATGAGACCTCGGCTGATCAGCGGCAGATCGATCCAGCGCCACACCTGCCAGGGTGACGCGCCGAGCGACCGCGCCGCCCCGCGCACGTTGGGCGGGATGCCGCGTATCGACGGCAGCACGCTGCGCACGACAAACGGCATAGCGACCAGCGTGTGCGCCAGCGGAATCAGCACTGGCGACGAGCGCAGGTTCAGCGGCGGCTCGTCCAGAGCGATGATGTAGCCGAAACCCAGCGTCACGGCGCTGGCAGCCAGCGGCAGCATAAAGATCGGATCGAGCCAGCGGGCGAGGCGCGAGGCGCGGCTGGAAAGCAGCACTGCCGTGATTAATCCGAGCGTGACCGCCAGTGCCGTCGTCGCCAACGCGAAGACCAGCGAGTTGCCAACCGCCGTCAGCGGCGGCGTAAACAGCACCGAACCGCGCGGATTGCTGCTCAACAGCGTGTAAAACTGGGTCGTCAAAGCGCCCTGGCTGGTAAATGAGCGCAGCACCAGCGCCGCCAGCGGCGCGATCAGCAGCAGCACGATCAGCACGACGTTGGCAGCCACGAACAGCCGTTCACGAACTGTGCGCGGCTGGCGCACCACCGACTGTGCCGCCTGAAGATCGGTTGTCGTTTGGCGCTGAAGGCGGGTGTAGACCAACATCAGCACGAACATGAAGCCAATCTGAACCAGCGACAGCGCCGCCGCCACCTGTAAATTGAACAGGCTGGTCACCTGCCGGTAAATCTCGACTTCGATGGTGGCGAAGCGCGGTCCGCCCAGGATGAGGACGACGCCAAAGCTGGTGAAGGTGAAGATAAAGACCAGTATCGACGCTGCCAGCAGGGCAGGGCGCAGCAGCGGCAGGCGCACGTTCCACCACAGCCGCCAGCCATGCGCGCCCAGCACCCGCGCCGCTTCTTCGATGCGGACGCTCTGGTTTGCCCAGAAGCTGCTGATGATGCGCAGCGCGACGGCATAGTTGTAAAAGACGTGGACGATCAGGATGATAGTCAGCGTGCGCTCCAGCACAATTGGCGGTGCGCTGAATCCTAACAGCGACATCAGGGTCTGGTTGAGCAGCCCGCGCGGACCGATGAGCGCCGAAAACGCCGCTGCCACGACAACCGTCGGCAGCACAAATGGCAGCGTCGCCAGCGACATCAGCAGCGATTTACCGGGGAAGCTGAAGCGCGAAAAGACGTATGCGCCCGGTATTGCCAGTCCAATTGTCAGCGCGGTAGAAAGCAGCGCCTGCCCGAAGGTGAACCAGAACGTCCTTCGGTAGTAGTCCGATGTAAAGATACGGGTGAAGCCGCTGAGATCGAGCGTTCCTTCGGGCGCGAGGCTGACGGCGAAGATCGACAGCAGCGGGTAGAAGAAAAAAACGACAAGAAACAGGAGTGGTGCCAGCAGCACCACCCCTTTCAGCAGGTTTAACGCAGGACGGTTTCGGTCCATTCCAGTATCCAGCGTTCGCGGTTGGTGTCGATTTCGTCAATGTCGAGTGTAACAGCTTGCTCTGGAACCGCCGCATATTCCTCAAATATCTCCGGCAGTTCGGCGTCGGGCAGCACCGGGAAGACGAACATATTCAGCGGCATATCCTGCTGAAATTCGCGGCTGAGTAAGAAGTTCACGAACTGCCGCGCGGCGTCTTCATTGTCGGTGCCTTGCAGGATACCCACAAACTCGATCTGCCGGAAGCAGGTGTCGTCGGCGACGATGCTGCCGGTTGGCGCGGCTTCCGGCGGTTCGGGCAGGAAGTAGACTTCTACCGGCGGGCTGCTGGCGTAGCTGACCACCAGCGGGCGCGTGCCCTGGCTGTCGGTGCTGCCGCTGAACTGGGTGTAGTAGGCGTCTGACCAGTCATCGGAGATAAAGACATCATTGGCGACCAGATCCGCCCAGTAATCGAGGTAGGTGTACCCGCCTTCTTCGCCAAAGACTGCAATCGTCGTCAGCAGGAAGGCAAGACCGGGAGAAGATGACGCCGGGTTTTCGACCACCAGCAGCCCTTCATACGCCGGATCGGTCAGGTCGGCAAGCGACTGCGGTACGGCGAGGTCGTTCTCCTCGAAGTAGGCGACGTCGTAGTTCAGGCACACGTCACCGTAATCGACCGGCGTGACGCGGAATTCGTCATCGACGATGAATTCCTCCGGCACGTCTGCCAGCGCGGGCGATTCGTAGGGAATGAACAGATCGGCGTTAAGCGCCCGCGAGAGAAAGGTGTTATCGACGCCGTACATCACGTCGCCAAGCGGGTTTTTGCGGCTGAGGATCGATTGGTTGATCATCGTCCCGGCGTCACCGAGGCGCAGCACCTCGACGGTGATGCCGGTTTCGTCCTGAAATGACTGCATCACATCTTCGCTGTAACTGAAGCTGTCATGGGTGATGACGGTGAGGGTGGTGTCCTGGGCGGCTGCCGGCGTCACCGCCAGCAGAAGCAGGATCAACAGAGACAGGATATGTTTCACGGTACGCTCCTCCTATGGTGCCGGGGGCGACCTGCTGAACCTGGGGAGAAATAAAACCACCCCTCTGGATGGTAGGGGTGGACGGTGTACATAAGATGTACGCGCTCCCTACGCCGGTATGATCCGGATCAGGTCAAAGGGTCGGTGCGGCTTAACGCACCCTCTCAGCCCGCTTGCGCGGACCCCCCTGGCAAGACTATACAATTGCGACGAGTATAACACAGGATGAGCCGCCTGCAAAGGCTGAGAAAAACGAATTGAACCGCCAGGACACGGAGGACACCAGGAATAGTTTCTATAAATCCCTTATGGACAAACTGACTAGAAACCGCCGCATATTGTAGGGACACGATATTATCGTGTCCGCCGCCTGATTGAAGGGAACGGACACGACATGTCGTGTCCCTACGGTATCCGTTTGGAAATAAGGCGCATTCTTTTCAGTTTCTCCCTTTGTGTCCTCTGTGTTCTTGGCGGTTCAGGTTATTTTTTAATTATTCCGCCATCGCCGCCACATACGCCTCAAACTGACCGGCGTTGCAGGCGTCGATGTAGCGCAGGAATTCGCCGCCGCTGACGGGATAATCGGGGTAGCAGCTTGTTGGAAAGGCTCCGCGCGGCGCGTGGACGATGTAGCGCACGCCGGGCGAGGGGACGAGAAAGCCGTCAGTGGAGCGCTGACACTGGTCTACCATGCGCTCGACTGTAACGATGACGGTATCGGCGATGTAGACCAGTTCCAGATCAACGCCGAGATTGTTGTTGAGCTTCACGTTGCCGTCCCGGTCGCCTTCCAGACCATGCAGCACGACGACATCGCAGTGAATCGCCGGGAACGCCATCAGCGTCTCGCCAGTATAGGGATCGGTTACGGTCTTTACGTCCGGTCGCAGGCGGGGCAGGTCGGTGCCAATCCAGGCGCGGGACGGCATGAAGCTGACGTTGGACGTTCGGGCGCGAATACCCATCGCCAGGCTGGACTCGGTTTCTTCGATGATGCGAATCTGACCCTTATTGGCGGCTTCGGTGAACATCGGTGCCAGTCCAAACGACTCCAGCCCGAAGTATGCCGAACGCACCGCACTGACGCAGCCACCACCAACCAGCAGATCGGACTCATATCCCGCTGTGAAGCAGAGCAGGGTCAGGTCTTTGGGGCGGTGCGCGCGGCGCAGCAGGGCGCGGGCGAAGGCAGCCGGGCGGCGGTAGACGGTCATGCCGCCAAGCGCCAGCGTCATGCCGTCCTGCACCAGCGCGGCGGCTTCCGAAAGTGAAATCCACTGCGTCATAAGCTGCTGTCTCCAGAGGGCGAGGCGCTGCTGTTCAGGCGCTCGCGTTCTTTACGGGTGAAGCCTTTGACGACCTGATCATAGGAATGATCGATCATCTCCAATAGTTCGTCTTCCGGGATGCTGGCATCGACTTCAATCGAATTCCAGTGTTTTTTGTTGAGATGGTAGCCCGGCGTGATGGTGGGGTATGTCTCGCGCAGCAGTTCCGCCAGCACCGGGTCGCACTTGAGGCTGATGCGCGGCGGCGTGCTGGCAACTGGCAGCAGGGCGAACACCTTGTCGGCAACTTTGAAAACGGCGACGTCATCACCGAACGGGAAATCCTCGGCTGAAGCCGGTTTGTCGAGGCAGTAGGCGCGCAGGCGTTCACGTTCCATCGGATTCCCTCTCATCAGATGTCGCTAGTATAGCGCGCGCTTCGTCCATCCGCGCCGCCAGCTCGGTCAGGTAGGCGGCGTTTTCGCACGACTCGCGCCATGCTTCGGGGATGGCGGCGATGCCCAGCCGCGCTCCGATAATGCCGCCAGCGATACAGGCAATCGAGTCGCTGTCGCCGTTGGTGTTGGCGGCGCGGCGTACACAGCTTACATAGTCGTCCGGGTAGCGCAGGAAGCAGTACAGCGCCAGTGCAACGGCTTCTTCGCCTGTCCAGCCCTCTCCAATGTGATCCAGCGCGGCTTTTTCATCTGACCATGCGCCGACATGTCCGATTTTATAGAGCGCGTCGTCCATTTCGGCGCTCATGCCGTCGGTAAAGAGCATGATCGGGCGAAGAAACTCGCTTGGCGGCACGCCATCCAGCGCCAGCCTGACGGCATAAGCCGCCGCCACCGAAGCCGCCAGCGCCGTTGGATGCCGGTGGGTAATGGCGCTGCTGGCAGCCGCGATCTCGCGCAGGCGGGCTTCATCGTGCTGGTAAAGATAGCCGATGGGCGCGACGCGCATAGCAGAGCCGCAGCCTTTCGAGTCGATCAGTCCAGCTTCGTGCCACCGATGACCGGCTTCAAACCGCCCGACGCCTTTCATGCAGGTATAGCCGGGCGCGCGGTCATTCTCCGGGCTGTGCTTCCAGGTAACGAACCGGCTGCCGATGGCGTTCATCTGCGCGTCAAGCGGCGCGTTCAATCCCGCGTCAAGCAAGCCCTCGACCAGCGCCAGCGTCATCTGGGTATCGTCCGTATACAGCGCCGGGATAGGCGGCTCCTGAATGCCCGTTCGCCCATACTGCGCTTCGATTCTTGGCAGTGACAGAAACTCGACCGGCGCGCCCAGGGCGTCCCCCAACGCCAGCCCAAACAGCAGCCCAGCCGCTTTATCGAAACTCATATAATCCACTCATCTTTCTTCAATAACACCGGGACGATGAAGATGCTAAAATAATAGCGTGCAAACAACTTCCTGGAGAACTCAGATGCGTAATTCAAACGCCCTCGGTGGGCGTTTTCATCACCTGGCAACGGTGTTGGTGGTTGTAGCGGTATTCGCGATTGGCTTCGCGCTCGGCAATCTTAATGTCATCGGGGCGGCGCAGGGCAATACCTCTGTTCCTGCCGAAGTGGTCGAAGCTTTTGCGCCCATGTGGCAGGTCTATAACCTCATTCAAAGCGATTATATCGACACGGTCGAACTGGACGATCTTGTGGACGGCGCAGCCAAAGGGCTGGTCGAAGCGCTGGGCGATCAGTTCAGCGGCTACATGGATCCCGAAACCTATACTCTGCTGAACGATGATCTTGAAGGCGAAATTGAGGGCATTGGCGTGGTCATCCGTACCGACGAGGACACCGGCGCAGTCGAAGTCGTCGGCGTGCTGAACGGCGCGCCAGCGCAGGACGTGGGTATCCTGCCGGGCGATATTTTCACCGAAGTCAACGGCAAGAACGTCGTCGGCATGTCGCAGCTTGAGCTGGCGACCGAGGTGCGCGGACCCGAAGGCACTGAAGTGCTCATCACCATGCAGCGGGACGGCGAACTGATCGACTTCACCATCACGCGGGCACGCATCATCATCCCCAACGTGGAGTCAGAGGTGCTGGATGGCGAGATTGGCTACCTGAAGCTCAACCAGTTCAGCGCCACAGCGCGACAGGATATCGACGCCGCGCTGGAGGCGATGCGGATTAACAGTCTGAACGGGCTGGTGGTGGATTTCCGCGACAATCCCGGCGGGCTGCTCAACAGCGCGATTGACGTTGCCAGCGCCTTCATCGAAGAAGGCACGATTGTCACCGAGTCATTCAGCGACGATGATGAGATCGTGTTTGACGCGACAGGCAATTATGCCGATGTTCGCGTGCCGATTGTGGTGCTGGTGAACGAAGGCAGCGCCAGCGCGTCCGAACTGGTTGCTGGAGCCATGCAGGATGCTGGCGTGGCGACGATCATCGGCGAGACGACATTTGGCAAGGGAACAGTACAAACCTGGCATGAACTGGTCAACGGCGGCGGCGTGCGGCTGACTATTGCGCGCTGGCTGACGCCCAGCGGACGCTGGATTCATGAGAATGGGGTGGAGCCGGATATCACCGTTGAGTGGACACCAGTTTCCTATGACGACGATCAGGATCTTCAGTTGAGCGCGGCGCTGGAATTTCTACAGGACATGGTGGCGGTGACGGATTAAGCCGCACTAACCGCGCGCAGGCGAGGGGAAGCGGCGGCTGTGACGACGCCTTATCGTGACGAGGTGAGGGTTTGCAATTGAGATCCCGCGTGCTATACTGCGCTCACTTCGATAGCATCATGTACTGAGGAGCAGCGGGCATGGATCGTGCCTTGCAGATTGTATCCATTATCATTTCACTCATCCTGATCGTGATGATTCTGCTTCAGGTCAAGGGCAGCGGATTAGGCGGTTTTCTGGGTACCGAAGGCGGCGGCGGCATTGCCCGCACGCGGCGCGGGCTTGAGAAAACGCTTTTTCAGATCACGATTGGGCTTTCGGTAATCTTCATGGCGATTGCCATTTTGTCGGTCGTTTACTCTGGCTAACCATTTGCCGACCTCGCGAATGACCTTTCATCGGGTGTTTTGTCAAAACTGGCTAAACACCTCTTTTTTCTTCTGATGAGGTGAAAATGCTGCGTGGATTTCGCTGGCAGCTAGCGGCACTGCTGCTGGCGGCGGGGTTGTTCGTCGTCAGTTTAACGCTGCGTGATAGCCCGGACGTGGAAACGCCGCCGCCCACCGAGGCGGGACAGCCGGCAACCCAGGAAGTCGTCGCCGTCCCCACCACCGCCGTCACGCCGTCAACCCCTGTGCCCGCCGGACAGCTTGTGACCTATCGTGAGGCGCTGGTTGGCAGCATTCAGCGGCTTAACCCACTGCTTGCCGGATTAAATCCAGTCGATCAGGACATTACCGCGCTGATTTTTGAAGGACTGACGCGCACCAACGGCTATGGCGAGCCGGTGCCCGCGCTGGCGGAGCGCTGGGTGATTTCGTCCGACGGGCTG
Source organism: Aggregatilineales bacterium (assembly GCA_030834905.1). Taxonomy (GTDB): domain Bacteria; phylum Chloroflexota; class Anaerolineae; order Aggregatilineales; family Phototrophicaceae; genus Flexifilum. The sequence goes on from JAUQWZ010000024.1 coordinate 233,160, forward strand.
GAATACATCGTCTTTCTCCGTCAGGATGTGCTGTGGCAGGACGGTATCCAGTTCTCGGCAGCGGATGTCATTTACACGATGTCGCTGCTGCGCGCGCCCGACTTCCCCGGTCCTGAAGCACTTGGCGATTTCTGGCGCACCGTCGAAACCGAGCAGCTTGGCGATTTCGTTGTGCGCTTCCGCCTGACACAGCCACTGGGGACATTCCTCGATAAACTGCGGGTGGGCATTTTGCCGGAACATGCTTTAAGCGGCACCCGCGCTGCCCAGCTTGATGATCACCCGTTTAATCTCTCGCCCATTGGCACCGGACCGTACCAGCTAGAATCGTTCGTCGGAACCGGCGGCGTGCAGGCGGTCGATCTGCGCGTTTCGCCGGTATACCGCCAGCGTCCGGAAGGACAGGCGGCGCCTTTTGGAATTGAGCGCGTCAGCTTCCGCCTGTTCGGCACGTTTGACGAAGCCCTTGTCGCGCTGCAATCGGGCGAAGTGGACGGACTGGCGGCGAGTGAAGGCAGCCAGCGCGAAGTGCTGTTTGGGGCGGCTGCCCAGCATGATCTGACCATGTACAACCAGATTGAGAACACGCTCGGCGTGCTGATCTTCAACTGGGAGAGCGTTCCATTTTTCCGCGAGCAGCGGGTACGGGTGGCTTTGGAAGCAGGACTGAACCGAACTTCAATTATCGAGCGCACGCTGCCCAATCTGGCAGTACCCGCTGGCAGCCCGCTGATGCCCGGCTCGTGGGCATACGTGCCCGATCTGCCGTGGGAACCGTATGATCCGGCAGCGGCGCGGCTGCTGCTGGCGCAGGCGGTCGAGCGCATCGGGCGAACCGACGGCGCAGGCGACGAAACGGCTGAAGTGGTTGAGGGCGAAGCCACCGCCGAACCGCCGCCGTCTGGCTTGTTCAGCTTCTCGATCCTGACGCCGGACGACCCGGCGCGGGTGCGGCTGGCGCAGGAAATCGCGACCCAGTGGGCGCAGCTTGATCTGGTCGTCGCGGTTGAGCCGGTTGACCTGACAGCCTATCAAACGCGGCTGGATACAGGCGACTTTGATATGGCGCTGGTGGAATATGCGCTTGGTGACAGCGCCGACCCGGACGTGTATGGCTTCTGGCATCAGGGGCAGTACCCCGACGGCGCGAACTACGGCGGCGCGGATGACCGCCGCATCAGCGAACTGCTGGAACGCGCCCGCCGCGATCCATACGGCATGAATCGCATCATCGAATATCGTGAATTCCAGCGCGTGTTCGCGGAACGGGTTATCGCGCTGCCGCTGTATTACCCGCTGTTCACCTACGTTACCTCGCCTCAGGTTCAGGGTGTCCAGATTGGCTTTATCGGCTTGCCCAGCGACCGCTTCCGCAATATCGGTGAATGGTCAGCGAGGTGATCTTCCTGCAACTGATGGCATTGAATGGGGCGAACCTTGAGAGATGGTTCGCCCCTTTTTGATCTAGCGGGGTGCTGCTGTAGTCAGCGGGGTTGCGGTAACAATGGGTGGCATTCCTGCTTCCGGCGTGGGGATATCGCTGTCCGCCGCTTCCGGGTAGAACGGAACACTGATGTCATCGCCTATCGTGAACGTTGGCACCACGCGGCATCCTGCGCCGCCGCTGAATCGCGTGAAATCGCATCCAGAGAAATTCAACTGTGGATTTAGCTCCGCCAGCGTCCGCAGGGTGGTATCAAACTGCATCAGCAGCGCGACCAGCGTGTCGCCTTCCTGAACCACATATGTGGTCACCTGCGGCGTACTTGCTGCTCCACCGCCGCTGATCACCGGAGTGGGCGATGCCGTGGACACAACGGGCGGCACAACCGTCGGCGGCTGCGCCGTGGCTTCGGCATTGGCTGGCGGACGCATGACGGGCGTTGGCGTGGGTAGAGGGATGCGGATCATCGTGCCGGGCGCGGGCAGTTGATCGATCTCATTCAACTCCATGATCTGCCGGATGGCGGCGAAATCCTCAATGTTGAACCGCTGAAGGATGAACAGCAGCGTGTCTCCCGGCTGGATGATGTACTCCACAATCTCGGGTATCGCCTCCGGCACAATCGTAGGCAGCGCGGTTGAGATGGGGGAGGCAGTCGGTGTCTCCGTTGTGCCTTGCAGCAGACTACCAGCGGAATTCGGGTCTTCGGGCGCATTGAGGTAGGAAGGCGCGCTGCGCATGGTCGTCAGCAGCATGACGCCGATGATCACCAGCGCTATGGCGGCGACCAGTGTCAAGACGCCGATACGCTGCGACGTCGAAGCCTGCCGCGCCCGCCAATTGACGGGTAAAGTCACTTGAGCCATTGGTTCATCTCCAGGGTTATCGAATGTGTGAACCTGATGACCGTTGGATGAAGGCGTGAAGGTCGGCGTCTGGCTGCGCGCGCGGGCGTCATTCAGCGACCGCTGCCATATCCGGCGGCGCAGGGCGGGCGGCGTGCTGACCGTACCCGCCGCGACCAGCGACCGAACGAAAGCTGCCGTATCGGCGTCCATGCCCTCAGGTGGCAGCGCGTCCGGGTCGCGCATGAGCTTGTCCAGATAGTCATCTATGGGCTGACTCATCGTTCTAACTCCCGCGCGAAACGGCTTCGCAGGTGCTTGAGCAGGCGGTACAGTTCGGTGCGAACCGCGCCAGCGCTCTTGCCTACTACCGCGCCGATTTCGGGCGAACTCATGCCGCTTAGCCGCAGCCAGATTAAGTTTTGGTCATCCTGTGGGAGCGTGCCTACCAGCCGCAGCGCCAGCCGCTGATCTTCGGCGTCGATCACGGTGTCGATGGACGTATCCGCTGCCACCAGACCGTCATCCTCTGACAGCGCTATCTGAGGACGGCGATCCCGGTAGTAGTTGACGACCGTGTTGTGGGCGATGCGAAACAACCACGCGGCGACCGATCCGCCCCGGTAATCGTGCAGCCCCATCATGGCGCGCGTGAAGATGTGGCTGGTCAAATCTTCGGCGTCTGCCTCGCTGGCAACGCGGCGCAGGCAGTAGGCATAGATTCGGTCAACGTAGCGTTCGTACAGCGGCGCAAAACGATCCAGATCGTGCTGTGCCGCCCGCAGGATCGCGGCATCGTCGTCGTTCGACGGCTGGTGCGTCATCCGCGCCTTCTCTCCGGTTCAGGTTCTGCCTTTAGAGACACGAAGATGGGGTAAGTGTCACACATAGAATCAGAGCGCGTCCTCAGACTCAAGTATCTGGCGCAGCAGGTCTTTGCGGGCAGCACCCGCGAGGATTTCCAGCCTGCGCACGCCAAGCGGATCGATAATTTCGCGCAGCAGGCGCACTTCTTCGGGTGACGGCGGCGGCGTTTCGTGAACGTCGGGCGCGATCTCCAGCTCAAAGCCGGTCTTCTTTTTGATCTGCTCGATGGTCGCGCCGGGGTGGTGGCTGATGAGGCGCATTCGCCCGTTCGCCCAGTCGAACTGTCCAAGGTCAGTGATCAGGTAGCGAACGCCGCTGCCCGCCTGCCGGTGCGGGACGTGACCCATACCGCTGATGAAATCACATTTCGGCACGAAGATGACGCGCGAATGGCGCGGCACGTACAGATAGATGTGGTCGGAATAAGGCGTTACGTCGGGGATGCCGCCGGTGCCGGGCAGTCGCATCCGGGGGCGCTGGTAATTGTCGCCAAAGGCGATGTTGTTGAAATTGCCCGCCGCATCCACCTGCGCCGGGCGGAAGAACTCTTTCGGATTGAACTTGGGCAGCAGATCCGCCGCCGCCGCGACAAAGCCAACGTGGATCAGCGCCTTGCCGAGCCACTGGTCTTCGGCGCGACCGACGCCAAGAGGTGCCCAATCGCTGGTGACACTCTGCCCAATTGCCGAGGCAAAGCGCACGTTGGGCGCGTGGGTACACTGCGCCAGGATGAAGCCCGCCATCACCAGCGGAGTGTTGATACCCTGCGCCAGCACTTCGCCGTCAACCACCTGACGCGAGATACAGACGCTGATCAGTTCGTCGATGGTGAAATCATGGCTGGTCATCCGGTATCGCCTCGCTCGCGCCGCCGTTGGCGCAGGGGATTCGGGCAGAGTTCGTCGGCGTTCGACATATCGTTCGCTTTCATGCTACAATCCGCCTTAATGATAACAGGTTCACTCGAAAGCGGCAGGCTGAGATGACAGTCATTGCTTACCTCAAACAGACAGACGTTTTCTACGAGATGACGCCCACCCAGCTTGAGCTGATCGCTTCGATTTCCGGCGAGCGCACCTATCAGTCGGGCGATATCGTCTTTGAAGAAAATACGACGGGTCAGGAACTGTATATCATTGCCAAAGGTGAAGTTGAAATACAGGTCGATCCGGTGCTGATCAATCCCGACGATCAGGGCGGGGCGCAGACGATTGCTACCCTGCGGCGCGGACAGTCGTTCGGTGAAGTGGCGCTGGTGGATGAAGGCGTGCGCTCAGCGCGGGCGCGCTGCTCGCAGAACGACACCCACCTGATCATCATCCCGCGCGATAAGCTGATGCTGCTGTGCGATACCTATCCCAATCTGGGGTATCGCCTGATGCGCAATCTGGCGGCTGACCTGGCGATGAAAATCCGTAACACCGATTTGCAGGTGCGCGATTACGTCACCTGGATGCGGCGCAGTTAATTAAACGTGACGCCAATATGAGCGTGTGGCGGTGAATGGGGTTGGTTTTGTGCCAACCTCGTTTCGTGCCTGGTTATCCCCTCACCCTGCTCAACTGCGTTGAGCCGTCCCTCTCCCACGCAGGCGGGGCGAGGGACAAGAACGCAAACCATAGTTTTGGTCTGTAAGTCCCTCTCCATGAGGGAGAGGGATTTAGGGTGAGGGCTGTTTTCAGCAGGCGCAAATTCTTAACACGCCCTGGTGTCCACCTGTTACCCTTTGGGCGTGCCAACGGCGCGTGAGCAGTCTGTTTTTTCGGTTGTCTGGCGATTTTTTCTACCCACAAAGTGCTTCCTGAATGGAATTCTATCTCGTTGTCGCAGTCGTCGGCGTGTTGATCGGTCTGTCAAAAGGCGGTATGGGGGCGGTGCTGGTCGTCATGGTGACGCCGCTGCTGACGCTGGTCATGTCTACCTCAGAAGCGGTCAGCCTGTCACTGCCGCTGCTGATGTTCGCCGACGTGCTGGCGCTGTACGTCTTCTGGAAGAAGTGGGACATGCGCTACGTGCGGCTGATGCTGCCTTCGGCAGTGGTGGGAATTGCCGTGGGAACGCTGATGCTGGCGACCCTGCCCGACGTGACACTGCGGCGCATTCTCGGCGGCTTCACCCTGATCTTCATCATCTACCGGCTGCTGTCGGTGCGTTTGCAGTCGATGCGGTATCAATCTCGCGATTGGCATGGGTACGCTGCTGGCGCTGCCTCGGGGCTGGGTTCGGCGCTGGCAAACACCGGCGCGCCGCCATTTACGGCATACATGCTGCTGCAAGGCGTGTCGCCAGAGGTGTTCGCCGCGACGACGACGCTGTTTTTCGCCATCGTCAACGCGCTCAAGCTGCCAGCACAGTTTCTGGCTGGCATCATGCAGTTCGAGCGTCTCGTGGCGGTACTCTGGGTGCTGCCGCTGATCTTTGGCGGTGTTTTTGCCGGGCGGTGGATGATCCGGCGCATCAATCAGGTCGCTTTTGAGCGCTTCCTGCTGGTGCTGCTGGCGATTGCCAGCTTTGTCCTGATCTTTGTTCCGCCGTCACACTGAGGCGCATTAGCCGCCAAAGCGCATCATTCGGAGGCTGTCTGGAAATGAATAGGGGCGTCCATCTTTGATGGTGCCCCTATAAGACAAATTCCGACTATTCAGGCAGGCGCTAGACGTCGAGGTTGCGAACGCTCTTGGCGTGCGTCTGGATGAAGCGGCGGCGCGGTGGAACGCTGCTGCCCATGAGCATGTCGAAAACGCGGTCGGCTTCGGCGGCATCTTCGATGGTCACCTGAAGCAGTGTGCGGCGCTGTGGGTCCATGGTCGTTTCCCAGAGCTGATCCGGGTTCATTTCGCCAAGACCCTTGTAGCGGCTGACCTTGACCTTGTCGGGGTCTTTATACGGCTGGAGCGCCCGGTTGAGAATTTCCTGCTCAGACAGCCCGGCTTCGTTGTAGATATACTGATGATCCTTGCCGCTTTGCAGGCGGAAGATCGGCGGCTGGGCGATATACAGGTGCCCTTCCTGAATCAGCGGCTGCATCTGGCGGAAGAAGAAGGTGAGCAGCAGCGTGCGAATGTGGCTGCCGTCCACGTCGGCGTCGGTCATGATGATGACGCGGTCATAGCGCAGGTTCTCGACGTTAAAATCGTCGCTGATGCCGGTGCCAAACGCGCTGATCAACGCCTTGATTTCCATGTTGTCGAGCATCTTGTCAAGGCGCACGCGCTCGGTGTTCAGGATCTTTCCACGCAGCGGCAGAATCGCCTGGAAGTGGCGGTCGCGTCCCTGCTTGGCAGAGCCGCCCGCCGAGTCGCCTTCGACGATGAAGATTTCTGCCCCCGCGCCATGCTGCGAGCAGTCCGCCAGTTTGCCCGGCAGCGTGCTGCTTTCGAGCAGGCTGGGACCGCTGCGAACCAGATCGCGCGCTTTACGGGCAGCTTCACGCGCCCTCATGCTGATCATGCACTTGTCAATGATGCGCCGCGCGTCACGGGGGTTGACCTCAAGGAATTCGTTGAATGCTTCGGTGACAACCTGCGACACCGCGCCCTGTACCTCGGGATTAATGAGCTTGACTTTCGTCTGGCTCTCAAACGCCGGGTTCGGATGCTTGACGCTGACAATGGCGGTGATACCTTCGTAGGTGTCGGTGCTGGAGAAGTTGGGGTCTTTATCCTTGAGAATACCGGATTTGCGAGCATAGCGGTTGATGACGCCGGTGATCGCCGAGCGAAGCCCGGTGAGGTGCGTGCCGCCGTCCGGTGTATTGATGGTGTTGGCGAAGGCAAGTTCGGTGACGTTCGCCGAGTCGGTATACTGGAAAGCGACTTCAATGCCGACGCTGAAGGGTGTCTTTTCAGGCGGCGCGATCTCGACGTCCCGTTCGGCGTAGACGACCGGATGCAGCGGCTCGCGATTCTTGGTCAGATAGCGCACGAATGACGCCAGACCGCCCTCGAAGTAGAAGGTTTTCTCCTGCGGAAGTGGATGCGCGCGCTCATCACGGAGCGTGATCGTCACCCGCCGCGTGACGAATGCCATTTCGCGGAAACGGGTTTCAAGCGTGTCAAAGCTGAACTCGTTGTGTTCGAGCACTTTGAAATCCGGCTTAAAGGAGATGATCGTGCCGGTACCTTCGCCGGGTTCGAGAGGGCGGACTGCCTCAACCGGCGTCATGACCTTGCCCGCCTGATACACCTGCTGCCAGAGGTAGCCTTCACGCTTGACCTGCGCAATCATCTGTTCGGAGAGCGCGTTCACGGCTGAAGCGCCAACGCCGTGAAGACCACCGCTGACCTTATAGGCGCTGTTATTGAATTTGCCGCCAGCATTCGTCCTCGTCAGCACGAGTTCCAGCGTGGAGATGCCTTCTTTCTTGTGGATACCCACAGGAATGCCGACGCCGTTATCTGAAATCGAAACGATGTTGTCGTCATAAAGCGTCACGGTGATGCTGTCGCAGCGACCTGCCAGGGCTTCGTCAACGGCGTTGTCCACGATTTCGTAGATCAGGTGGTGAAGTGCGCGCGCGTCCGTTCCGCCGACATACATGCCGGGGCGCAGGCGAATATGTTCGATTGGATCCAGTACATCAATATTCGCTTCGGTATAGGAAGCGGCGGCGGTTCTATCGACCATTTTTGCTCCTTGAAAGTCGAGGCTGTATGCTGCCGTTGGGTGCGTAATTGTGTGTTTTCACTTCATTAATTATACCCTACTATAGGGATAGAAACAATGGGGAAGCACGCACAAATGTTCTCACACGCTGCGTGCCTTGACAGCCTTCAGGGGCGGGGTATACAATGCCGATGGATGCGCCCCCGTAGTTCAACGGATAGAATAGAGACCTTCTAAGTCTAAGGTTGCAGGTTCGAATCCTGCCGGGGGCAAAAAACAGATGCCTGCGCGCGCAGGCATCTTTGATTTCAGGACATGATCTCGTTGTACACAGCGCGGGTTTCCTGACCGACATCCAGCCCCTGCTTGCGCATTTCTTCCGTGAGCCGCTGGAAATGGGCTGCGGCTTCGCTGCGGCGACCCAGCCGGGTAAACAGGAGCATAATCTCGCGGTGCAGGTCTTCGCGCCGGTTATCTTCGGCAAGCGCCCGCTGGAACAGCGTCAGCGCGTGTTCGGGGCGGTCTTCACTCAGCCGCACATTTGCCATCGCCATCAGCGCTTCGAGGTAGCCCGCGCGGAAATCCTTGCGACGGCTGACGATCCAGGGATCGGTGTGCCCTTGCAGGAACGGACCCCGGTACATCTCGACCGCCCGCTGCCATGCCTGCACGCGGTTGGGGTTATCTTTGTCGCGTCCTTCCATCAGGCGGACAACAAATTCAATCGTATCATAATGCACGTTCAGCTCAGGATTGACGCGGTAGTAGCCGTCATCATGAACCAGCACGTCCATGTCGAGCGCCTTGTGCAGGCGGCGCTTGGTGACATGGAAGACGTTCACCGCCTGATCGGTGTCCAGTTCGGGCCAGAAGGCGTTGCAGATCTCCGAGCGCGTGATCACCGGACGGTCGAGCGCGAAAAAGAACAGCAGGCGCGGGAGGTGTCCTTCCCAGGTGTCGATAGGAACATCGTTGAACAGCACGAAGCCGGGACCGAGCGCGTACACTTCCAGCGACTGCGTGCCCTGATTATCGGTGCCGTAGAAGTCGCGGCGCACCAACTGATCGTCGTGCAGGATGACCGCTTTATTCTTGGCGATCATCGAAACCCAGGGCAGGCGGGGCAGGGTACGGCTGTTGATCACGACCGTACATTGATCAGGCAGCCGGTCTACCAGCTTTTCGATGAACATCTGGATGTCGTCCGCCGTGTCGCTGCGGTCATATTCGTCCAGCACAAAATAGAATGGCTGGCTGCTAAGCTCGCCCAGATCCTGAGCAAACGTATCCAGCAAAATGTCAAAGTTAAGCAGGGCTTCGGGCGTCAGCATATTGATGTGCCGTCCAAAGGTGGGCTGTTGGTTGGCAACATCGTGCATCATGCCGTTGATGAATGAATGCACGTTAATGTCGTCGGGTCCGAGTGCATAGTAGAATACAGGGATATCGGGCAGGTTACTGATGTGCGCCACCAGGACAGAACGGTACTGGCTGTCGGGATGAAGCAGGACAAGTTTGCTGTTGGCAGTATGCTCACGAAAGACATCAAATAAGTGTTCAGTAATGTTTAAAAGCTTCATGTGCGTCGTGGCTCCTGTGGAACTGAACCCATTGTGTCGCATTGTAGCATAATTGATAAGAAATGCACCAGATTGTTGATACTGACCCCTTATAGATATTGGTAATTTACTAATCGTGAAAACTCTTACACCCTTCCCAGGAGGGCTATGAAACCGGGTCGGACATTTGGGTTATCGCTGGCAATTCTCGCGAGTGTAATGCTGTTCAGCCTGCTGCCGCTGATGCAGGTGTCGATGGTGCTGATCGTTCAGTATCGTATCACCCAGATGGTGGCTGATCCGCTGCCAGACGCGCAGGACGTTCAGCCAATTGCTGTTGGCGGGGATTTCACCGGCGTCTCCGACGCCACGCTGTTCCTGCAAACGCTGCTCGGCGTGGCATTCCTGCTGGTTGCCGTCTTCGCCTGGATGGGACGCCCGTCGTTCATCCGCTACGTGATGATTGCGGCGGTCTGTGGGCTGACGCTGATGACGCTGATTACGTCGGTACTGCCGCTGGTCAGCCAGCCGACCTTGCAGGCAGGACTCGATTCAGGGGCGGAAATCGCGCGATCCCTGCTCGCCGGACGCATCCTGCTGGCGATTCTGGTGCCGCTGTATGTGCTGTGGTACATGAATCGAGCGCCCGCGCGGGCGTTTTATCGTGGGTACTATCTGGCAGTGCCTGAAACACCGCGCGAGCCAGCGAACACCCCCGCCTGACCTAAAGGGGAAACAAAACAGGGACGATGGGTCAAACATCGCCCCTGTATCTCAATCTGCGACACCTGCGCCCTACGACTGCGCTTTTTCCTGTTCTTCCATCTCCATCTGTACCAGCTCACGGCGGAGCGTTTTGCCAACCGTGGTCTTGGGCAGCGCATCGACGAAGGCGTAGCGGTTGGGGATTTCGTAGCGGGCAAGGTGCGGCGCGGCGTGGGCGATCAGCTCGTCGGACGTCACGGTGCTGCCCGGTCGAACGACCACCCAGGCTTTGAGGGATTCCAGCCCCTCTTTCTCCAGGTGCGGGACGGCGGCAACCGCAACATCGAGAACGGCGGGATGGTCGGCAAGGACTTTCTCGACGTTGTTGGGGTAAACGTTGAAGCCGCCGATCAGCGCCATATCCTTCTTGCGATCAACGATGTAGAAGTAGCCATCGTCATCCATGCGGGCGATATCGCCGGTGTACAACCAGGTCTTTCCATCGCGCTGGCGCAGCGTGTTGGCGGTTTCGGTGGGCATTCCGTGATACCCGGTCATTAACTGCGGACCGTTGATCACCAGTTCGCCGATATCGCCCACCGGCAGTTCAGTTTCGCCATCGTCAAGGCTGACGATACGAGCATCAACATCCGGGAAGGGCAGCCCGATAGATCCCGTCCGGTTTTCGCCGTAGACCGGGTTGGCATGGGTCGCCGTCGGCGCTTCGCTCATGCCGAAGCCTTCAAGCAGCTTGCCCCCGCTGAGTCGTTCAAATTCGCGCTTGGTTGAAGGCGGAAGCGGGGCTGAACCACTCATACAGATGCGGATGGAACGAATGTCGATTTTGCCTGATTTGACGTCTTCGTGGTTATTAATGGCGTTGTAGAGCGCAGGCACGCCCATGAAAATAGTCGGCTTGAAGGTATGGATCGTATCCAGCACGTCGGGGATATCGCGTGGGTTGGGAACCGGAACGATACGCGCCCCCAGTGACAGGGCAAAACTGACGACCGTAATCAAGCCATAAACGTGGAAAAACGGAATCGCGCCCAGGAACACCTCGTTAGCGCCGGAGGCATCCGGGTCGCTGCCGAGCAGCACCGCGCGGCACTGAACGGTGTTCGCTACCAGCGCCCGGTGCGCTGACATGGCGGCTTTGGAGACGCCAGTCGTGCCGCCGGTATACTGGAAGATCGCCAGATCGTCGGGCTTGACGTCTACATTCGGCTTCTTGCCGGCATGTTTGGCAAGCACATCCTGAAGCCATATGTCGCCTTCGGGCAGCGACTCGATGCGGTGTCCCTGCTTCTTTTCCCTGACGAGCGTGAACAAAGCCCGCGCCACCGCCGGCAGATATTCCTTGACATTGGTGACGATGACGGTCTTCACTTTGGTGCGCGGCTGAATCTGCTTGATCTGGTTATAGAACAGCGACATGGTGATCACGATTTCGGCATCACAGTCGTTGATCTGGAACTGCATCTTTTCAGCGGGATAGGTCGGATTGGCGGCGGCAACCACGCCGCCCGCCTTGAGGACGCCGTAGTAGCTGATGATGAACGCCGCGATATTGGGCATGACGAGGGCGACGCGGTCACCCTTTTTCAACCCAAGCTCGATTAAGCCGACTGCCAGCGCGTCGGATAGACTGTCAAGCTCGGCATAGGTGAGTTCGGCACCGATCCTGCCGACCAGCGGCAGGCGGGCGCTGTTGACCAGCGCGACATTTTTCGGATGCTGCGCCGCCGCATCCTGCAGGAAGCGATGAAGGGGAACCTGTGGGTAAGGCTCCAACGTGGAAGGCACACCGTTGTCATAGTGTTTGACCCAGGGGCGGTCTGAATAAGTAACCATTGAACTGCTCCTAACAATTATGAAAATAAACCGCAGCTATTTGACAAAATTATGAAACGTCAGGAAGGCGCTGTCAAAGCGCCTTCTCCCAGGCACGCCATTCCTGCGGCAGCGTGCTGACCCGTCCGTCGTGTGTAATGCAGATGTGCTTGCTGAAGCCGGTGACCAGCGTTTCGCGGCTGGCAGCATCGACGATCTCATATTCAAAGGTGGCGGTGCGACTCTTTAGCTCGGCAATCCAGCAGCGAATGGCGATCTGCTGTCCATAACGCGCTGGCTTGATATAGCGCGCGCTGACTTCGGCAACGATGAGATAATAGCCGCTGCGCTCAAAGCTTGCATAGTCACTGCCGCGCTGCCGGGCATAGTGACTGCGTCCCTCTTCAAAATAGACGATGTAACTGGCGTGGTGGATGACGCCCATGGCGTCCGTCTCGGCGTAGCGGACATAGAAGGTCGTTTCTGCGATAAACCGATCCGTTTCCGGCAAGCTCTCACTCCCTTCAGTAAGGTCTATTAAGCATACCGCGCGGCTGCGCAAAAGCCAGATGTTCGCCTGCGCAGCCTCAATAATGGCAATTGGCAGCGGGTACAGTGCATAATGTCCCCATCGCTCTATGCACCGAAAACGAAAGGGAGTAAAGCACCGATGAATTATCGACTTCTTAGAATCCTCATTTTGCTGACCGTAATCATGACGATCAGCGCCTGCGGTGGCAGCGCAACGCCAACCGCCACGCCAGCGCCAACGGAACCGGAGCCAACCGCAACTGCCGAACCGGAGGACACCGCGACCGAAGCGGCTGCTGACGCGGAGGAAACGGAAGCCGCGACTGAAGAAGCGACGACGGACGACGAGGACGAGATCGACGCAACCGAAGCGGCTGACGACGATGCAGCGTCAGAAAGCACCGAAATCGAGGCAGTCGCCGACGGCACAACAGTACTGGTTGGTTTCCAGAATACAACTGTCCGCAATGGTCCGGGCACCCGCTTTGAAGTGGTTGGATCGGTGGATGTTGGCACGCGCCTGCCGGTGATTGCTCGGACGGAGAGCACGGGAACGGCGTTGTGGTATCTGGTGACGCTGGAGAGTGGTGATCCCGCCTGGATTTGGTCGCGCGTGGTCGAGCTGACGCCGAGCGACGCCGAGGTTGAGGTCGCGGCAACCATTCCGTCGCCGCCCTAAAAGTCAGGCTATAATCCAGATTCGACCTTTCCGGCTCCCAGCATTGGAAGACTATGCCGCACATCTTTATCAGTTATAGTCGCAAGGATGAAGCGTTTGCGCACCGGCTGGCGCAGTCGCTTTCCGATCTGGGAGCCGATATCTGGATCGACGTCAAGGCAATTTCGGCGGGCACCAAATGGAGCCGCGCCATTCAGCAGGGGCTGGATACCTGTGACGCGCTGATCGTCGTCGTCTCACCCGACTCGATGGCGTCCACCAACGTCGAAGATGAATGGCAGTATTATCTGGAGCAGAAAAAGCCAGTCATCCCGGTGTTGATTCGTCCCGCTAAAATGCACTTCCAGTTAAATCGTATCCAGTACGTTGATTTTCACCGGCAGCCGTATGACGGCGGGCTGCGCCAGCTTCACGTCGAACTGCGGCGGCATGGGCTAAAGCTTGACGCGCCGCCAGCGCCAGCAGCTACCGAATCGCAAGCCGCCGCGCCCGGCATGAGTGGGCGAGGCAGGGCAGGCTTGGTGGCTGGCGCAGTGGCGGTGATCGCGCTGCTGCTTGTCGGGGCGGTTCTGCTGTCGCGAGGCGGCGGCGCAGGCACGCCGACCGATGCGCCAACGCCCGCGCCATCCAGGACGGTGTTGAGCGTGGCACAGCCGCCAGGCGGCACGCCTGCGCCGACGGACACAGACGCGCCCGTCGAACCAACTGCGACGGCGACTGAGGCTGTGGTGACCGAGCCTGCCGCCGATCTACCGACGGCTGCCAGTCTGCCAACTGCCGCGCTGATGCCGCACCCTATCGTCTGCGACGGCGCGCCGCCGTCACGGCTCAATGTGGGCATGGCAGCGCGGGTCACGCTTTCCGAAGCGGGGGCGCTGTCGCGGGCGCAGAACGTTCGTCCCGCGCCGGGAACGGACAGCGAACCCCGCGTGCCAGTCCCCGAAGGGACGGAATTTGACATTATCGGCGGTCCCGAATGTGTCGATGACTTTGTCTGGTGGTTCATCGAAACCACCAGCGCGCCGTTTGTCACCGGCTGGACGGCTGAAGGCGTGATCACGCCAGCGGGCGGCAGCGATTACTTTCTGGAAGCGCGGGAGTGAGCGCCGCGGCTATTTCTTGTGTCGCTTTTCAAGCTGCGCGAACACGTCATACAGGCTGATGTCGAGTTCGGTCATCAGCACCAGCGTGTGATAGAACAAGTCGCACAACTCGTTAATCTGCGTGTCGCGATCCTGGTTGACGGCGGCGATAACGACTTCAATCGCTTCCTCGCCTACTTTCTGCGCCATCCGGTTCACACCTTCTTCAAACAGACGGTTGGTATAGCTGCCCTCTTTCGGGTTGCGCTTGCGGTCGGCGATGGTCGCCTGCAGGTGGTCGAGTATGTCAGCCATGGGAATCCTCCAGCGTGCGGTAAAAGCAGGAGACAGCGCCGGTGTGGCAGGCGGGTCCCGCCGGTTCAACCAGGATAAGCAGCGTGTCGGCGTCGCAATCGACGCGGATTTCGACGACCTTCTGAATGTTGCCCGAAGTCGCGCCCTTATGCCACAACTCGCCCCGGCTGCGGCTCCAGAAGACCGTCTGACCGAGCGACTGCGTTTGCTGAAGCGATTCGGCGTTCATGTAGGCGACCATCAGCACTTCGCGGGTGCGTGCGTCCTGGATGACCGCCGGTATCAGCCCGCCTTCATCCCAGCGAACAGCTTCCACATTCACAGTGTTTCCCATCCTGACAGGCGCACCGCGACGCCCTGATCGTCCAGATAGCGCTTGAGATCGCCGATTCGCAGTTCATCATAGTGAAAGAGCGTTGCCGCCAGCGCTGCGTCTGCCCCGCCGTTGGTCAGCGCTTCGGCAAAGTGCTCTTTTTTGCCCGCGCCGCCTGACGCAATGACCGGTATCGACACTGCGCTGGCGATGGCGTGAGTCAGCTCGATATTGTAGCCTGCCTTGGTGCCGTCGCGATCCATGCTCGTGAGCAGGATTTCGCCTCCGCCCCTGCTTTCGACCTCGCGCGCCCACTCGACCGCGTCTCTGCCGGTGTTGATGCGCCCGCCGTTGATGAACACCTGCCATCTGCCATCGACCCATTTGGGATCGATGGCGACGACGATACACTGGCTGCCAAATGCCCATGCCCCCTGGTTGATTAGCTCCGGGCTGCGGATGGCGGCGCTGTTGATCGACACTTTATCCGCGCCCGCCATCAGTGTCGCGCGGATGTCGTCGATGGCGCGAATACCGCCGCCAACGCAGAAGGGGATGAAGATGGTATCGGCGACGCGCCGAACCATATCCAGCGTGGTGCTGCGGTTTTCGTGCGAGGCGGTGATATCGAGAAAGACCAGTTCATCCGCGCCTTCGCGGTCATAAATGGCTGCCTGTTCTACCGGATCGCCCGCGTCGCGCAGGTTGACGAAATTAACGCCTTTGACGACGCGCCCGTTCAGCACGTCCAGACAGGGAATAATCCGTTTTGCGAGCATACTAACCCTCTGCTGCTTCCAAAGCCTGGCTCAATGTGAGGCGTTCTTCATACAGCGCCATGCCGATCACTGCCCCGGCGACGCTGCCGCTGCGCGCCAACTGGCGGATTTCGTCGGCGGTGGTGACGCCGCCGGACGCAATTACCTGCAAGCCCGTCTCGCGCCCCAGGGCGATGGTGGCATCAACGCTGCTGCCGCCGAGTCCGCCGTCACGGCTCACGTCGGTATAGAGGACGTGCCGGACGCCGTAGGCGCTCATCTGCCTGCCCAGTTCGGCGGGGGTGTAGCTGGTAGTTTGCTGCCAGCCGCGCGTCGTGACTTTGCCGTCGCGGGCGTCGAGCGCTATACAGATGGACTCCGCGCCCCACTGGATCACGGCTTGTTCCACGATTTCCGGCTGCTCGATAGCGACGGTGCCGAGTACGACACGGGATGCGCCTGCTTTCAGGGCGCGGGCGACGTCTTCCAGTGACCGGATGCCGCCGCCAAACTGGATCTTCGCCTTCAGTTGGGTGATGCGTTCAAGCACCGCGCCGCTGTCATTTGCCTGCGACAGCGCGCCGTCAAGATTGACGACATGAATCCACTCCGCGCCTTCGTCCTGCCATTTCGACGCGGCGGCTGCCGGATCATCGCCGAAGGTGATCTGGCGTTCGGGATCGCCTTCGCGCAGTCGCACGACCTTGCCGCCGCGAATATCAATTGCCGGGTAGATGATCACAAGACACCTGTTTTCTTTCTGGCACAGACCATGTAAGAGCCGCTTGCGCGAAGCTGAAGCCGCCGAACGCCTCGTTCGCCTATCAACAGGCGGTAGACTGTTTCAATTCCGTTTTGTAGGGCATAGCCGAAGCTACGGAAATGACCCGGTGTGAGAACGTGAGTGAGCGCGGCAGGCACAATGCCCCAGCCCGTCCAGAAATCAAGCCATTCCAAGCCTGAATTCACGAACAACGCATTCCAGCCGTCGGGCGTCAGGTGGAAATGTGACGAACCATGCCAGCCTTCCCAGAAGCTGGCACCGCCCACGAAATAACCTCCTGGCTTGAGAATTCGCGCGATTTCCGCAGCAGCGATAAATGGATTGTACAGATGCTCAAATACCGCAGTGCTGATAACAAGATCAGCGATGCCGGACTGAAGTGGCAGTCGGTGCGCGTCCACCAGAATATCTGCGCCTGAAGCAGCCCAATCCACGCAAAAGACGTTTCTGAACCCAAGCGAATTGAGATAGCGCCGGTTGCCCCCACTGCCGCATCCAAGATCGAGAATCGCCGCATTTTCCCCGAATTCTCTCAGCACCTGCTGGCAGTAATACTGAATGCCCTTGTCCAGCTTCGTGCCAAAGCGCTGGCGCACCTGTGAACGCGAATAGTGGTCGAAGTCCTGGTTCACTGCCTGAAACGAACGCTCCGCGAATTCATAGCGTTTCAGTGGTGCTAGGGGAAGCTCGAAGGCGAGCGTCCGCATTTGACGTTGATTCAGCGCGCGAAAATCGGTGATGTCACGGTTGGCAACTTTGGCATTCACTGTCTGAAATCCGCAGGTCGCGCATTCCCACTGTCCGTTTTGAAGGGACAATGGATTCTGATCGACCGGGCAGCACAGTTTTTCCAGCCAAAAGGCGATGTTGTCAGTTGAAGTTTGCATTAGCCTTCCAGTTTCAGAAAGTTGGCGAGAATCTGCAAGCCGGTGCACTGGCTTTTCTCAGGATGAAACTGAACCCCATACATGTTGTCGCGCTGAACACCGGCTGTAAAGGGGATGCCGTAATCAGTCGTCAGCAGCACGTCGGTCTGGTTTGCCGGAGCGCAGTAATAACTGTGGACAAAGTAGGCATAGCTGCCGCTTTCAATGTCACCCAGCAGCGGCGAGGGGCGGTGCGTGCAGATCTGATTCCAGCCCATGTGCGGCACTTTCAGCCCCAGGTTATCGGGAAAGCGGGTGACTGTGCCGGGAAGCAGTCCGAGTCCTTCGTGCTCGCCCATCTCGTCGCTGCCTTCAAACAGAAACTGCATCCCAAGGCAGATGCCGAGGTACGGCACGCCGGTATGGACGGCATCGCGAATGGGCTGAACCAGATCCTGCTCGCGCAGCTTTTGCATTCCCGCGCCAAACGCGCCCACGCCCGGCAGGATGACCTTCGTCGCGCCGCGCAGATCGTGGGGCGAGCGGACAACCCGGATGCTTTCAGCGCCCAGGTGGTTTAGCGCGTGCAGGACGCTGCGCAGGTTCCCCGCGCCATAATCAATGACAGCCAGCATGTGATCCCCTCGATAAAATAAAAATCCCCGCATTGGCGCGGGGACTGACGGGCAAAACATAAACACGTGACGGTCTCATGCCAACACTGGGAACTTGATATGTAGATGGTGATGGTGCTGAAACCGCATGTTGTCGCCTCTTGATGATGTTCAAGTATAATGAGCGCTCGATTCATTGTCAACGCGGCGGAGAAAAATGGTTATCGGACTGCTGACCGATTTTGGAATGACCGACGCTTATGCCGGCGTGATGAAAGGCGTTATCCTGAATATCGCCCCGACGGCGCAAATCGTCGATATTACTCATGCGGTGCAGCCGCAGAACGTCCGTCAGGCGGCGCTGACGCTGGAGAGTGCGTATCGCTATTTCCCGCCGGGGACGATCTTTCTGGTGGTGGTCGATCCCGGCGTGGGCAGCGCCCGCCGTCCGGTGGCTGTGCAGGCGGGCGGCTGGGCGTTTGTCGCGCCGGATAACGGCGTTCTGAGCTACGCGCTGTCTGGCATGGGGGGATACCGCGCGGTGACGCTGACGAATTCCGCTTACCACCTGGCGGAGACGAGCAGCACCTTTCACGGGCGCGACATTTTCGCGCCAGCGGCGGGACATCTGGCGGCGGGCGCGGGGTTGGATCGGCTGGGTTCGCCGGTGGACGATCTGGTGATCCTCGAACGTCCGCGGCTGCTAGTGGGCGATCATCAGATCGAAGGCGAAGTGACGCACATCGATCATTTTGGCAATATCGTGACCAGTATCGGGCAGTTTCGCTGGGAGTCACCGGATACACTTGCGCTATCGGCTGCGGGCGCTGACGCCGGGCGGTCTATCGCGGCTGACAGGGCACAGATGGCGCTGGGCGAAACGCGGCTGATGGGTATCAAACGAACCTACAGCGATACCGCGCCGGGTGAACTGCTATGTCTGATTGGCAGCAGCAGCTGGCTTGAGATGGCGGTGAACGGCGGCGATGCCGGGCGGCGGTTGGGCGCAAAGATCGGTGACGGTGTGGTATTGAGGATGGGATAGGGCGAGATGCAGCAGTTTGTGATTGAAGGTGGTTATCCACTGTCTGGCGAGGTAACGGCAGGCGGCAACAAAAACGCCGCCCTGAAGATGATCCCGGCGTGCCTGCTGACCGACGAGCCGGTGATACTGCGCAACGTGCCCGAAATAGGCGATGTGCGGGTGCTGTGCGAGATCATGCGCTCACTTGGAGTAGAAGTGGGCTGGATTGACGACAATGTGCTGCGCGTCCATGCGCGCGAAATCACTTCGACGACCATCGAAATGGGACTGGCGGGCAGGCTGCGGGCAAGTGTCATTCTGGCGGGCCCGATGCTGGCGCGAATGGGCAGGCTGCTGCTGCCGGTTCCGGGTGGGGACGCTATCGGCGAGCGCCGGTTGGATATGCACGTTTTTGCGCTCCGCAAGCTGGGCGCGCAGATCGACTATCTGGGCGACGCTTTCGACATGCGCGCCGACGGCTTGCGCGGTGCCGATATTCTGCTCAGCGAAGCCAGCGTGACGGCGACCGAAAACACGATCATGGCGGCGGTGCTGGCGAAAGGCACGACGATATTACGCAATGCCGCCAGCGAGCCGCACGTGCAGAATTTGTGCCAGATGCTGAACGGCATGGGCGCGCAGATCGACGGCGTCGGCTCGAACCGGCTGATCATTACCGGCGTGGACAGGCTGCGCGGTGGTGAAGCGCGGGTGGGCGCGGACTTTATGGAAGTCGGCAGTTTCATCGGCGTGGCGGCGGTCACAGGCGGCGAAGTCACCATTAAGGACGCCGACCCGGAATATCTGGACATGATCGCGCTGGTCTACGAACGGCTGGGCGTTGGCTGGGAAGTGCGCGACAATGACATCTTCGTGCCAGCGCACCAATCGATGACGATTGTGCCGGATTTAGGCAGCCGGATTCCGTCGATTAAGGCGCAGCCGTGGCCCGCTTTTCCGCCCGACCTGATGAGCATTGCGCTGGTGATTGCCACCCAGAGCGCGGGCGCGGTTCTATTCCACGACTGGATGTATGAAAGCCGCTTCTTCTTCACCGACCGGCTGGTGCGGATGGGCGCGCGCGTTACCATGTGCGACCCGCACCGCGTGCTGGTGCAGGGACCGACCGCGCTGAAAGGCACGCCGTACATTTCCAGCCCCGATATTCGGGCGGGGATGGCGCTGATTCTGGCGGCGCTGGCAGCCAAAGGCGAAACGCGCATCTCGAACATCCAGCAGATTGACCGGGGCTATGAACGGGTTGAGGAAAAGCTGCAAGCGCTGGGCGCGCTCATCGTGCGTATTCAAATTGGCGAGCTGCCGCCTGAGCGCATCGAGGAGTAAAAAAGCCGGGACGCTGGCTGCGCCCCGACTGCTGTAGAGTGCTAGGTGGTTCCGTTGCTGCCGCTGCCAGTCGTGGTTGGGTTAACCGCTGGCATGGTGTTGGTTGTGGTCGCCCCGTTCTTTGGCGGGGTGGCGGTTGACGATGAGGTATCATACTCCATCAGCAGCGCCTGATAGCGCTCGCGGTACAGTTGGGCGCGCTCGCGCTCAAGGCTCCACAGGCGGCTGAGGCTGTCCTGAAGCGGCGGGAACAATTCCTCGATCTCGCCGATCTGCTTGACATAACGCTCGAATTCCTTGTCGTGCAGCCGCCACACCTCGTCGCTGGACAGGGTGAACTGCTTCCAGCGCTTCTGGTCGTCGCTGCGCCAGTCGTTCCATTCCTGACGGAAGCGTTCTTCGCTCAGGCGCTGCATTTCGGCAACTTCGTTGATGCGCCGTTCCAGCCGGTCGCCGATGCGCTCGAAGTCGTCCACAATGCGCTTCATCTCGCGATAGGCTTCTGACCAGGTTTCGAAGCGCTCGATATTGTGCTGCATGACGTTTTCCTGCTCGCCAAAGCGGCGCAGCAAGTCCTGTACCTGCTGGTCTCGCTGCTGAAGCAGCAGGGTTTGCTGGTCAATAAACTGCTGAATCTGCTCGCGGCGGTCACGGTCACCGTTCTGGACTTCCTGAATCCGGCGTTCGTTCCGCAGCGACAGGTCTTCCAGAAGCGTTATTTTTGGCTTGATGCCATCAAACTGCTTGCGAACTTCCGGCAGTTCCGATTCAACTTCCGACAGGCGGCGGGCGTCCTGGCGGCGCTGCTCCTCAAGGAACGCCAGGCGTCGATCCGGTTCTTCCAGCCGCTTGAACAAGTCATCTACTCGCTGCTGCTGTGCCGCGACGATGCTGGCGAGACGATCCTTCTCGACACTCATGGCGGGCAGCTCGGTGGTGGTGCGTTCCAGCTTGCCCAGCTTTTCGGTGATCTCGCGCACCGGGCGGGACACGGCTTCGCGCGCCAGTTCGGCGCGGCGGTCGGCTTCGCGTTCGGCGGTCAGGCGCTTGGCTTCGACCGATTCGATCATGTCGCGCATTTCCTTGCGCAGTTGATCGACCAGTTCGGTATCGCGTCCGGCGGGCGCGACCTGAGTACGTAGCACCGTCTGGTCGGACTCGACCGTGTTGAGTCGTTTGAGCAGGGTGTCTACCGTGTCCTGCTGCTGCGCAAGCCGTTCCTCAAGCGTGGAAATCGTCGCCTTGTCACGGCGGCGCTCTTCATCTAACCATTCAATCATCCGCGCAGCTTGATTTATATCCATTACACCCTCCCGCGCAGGCTTCGATCCGATGGTCGGATTATAGCATACAACGCCAGCCGATCTCTAGCGCAGCCGAAGCGCCGACATAATTTTAGGGTACAATAATTGTCACTGGAGCAGGAGGTTGGTCAATGTACCTCGAACGCGGTCGGCTGGAGGAGTTGGAAGCGCAGCGCCTTTCCCCTTACGCGCAGTTGAGCCGGGACAGCCGGGGACGTATTCACGAAGAACCGGAGTCGCGCTACCGGACGGCGTTTCAGCGCGACCGCGACCGCATCATCCATTCGGCGGCATTCCGGCGGCTGGAATACAAGACGCAGGTTTTCGTCAACGATGAAGGCGATTATTACCGCACCCGGCTGACGCACACGCTGGAAGTGGCACAGATTGGGCGAACGATTGCGCGGGCGCTGTGGGTGAACGAAGACCTGGTCGAGACGATTTGCCTGGCGCACGATCTGGGGCATCCGCCGTTTGGACACGCGGGCGAACGGGCGCTGGACGCGATGATGGCGGAGCATGGCGGCTTCAACCACAACCACCAGAGCTATCGCGTCATCACCGAGCTTGAGCATCGCTATCCACAGTGGGCAGGGCTGAACCTGACCCGCGAAACCTTGTACGGCATTGCCAAGCACGAAACTAATTACGACCTCAGCCGCGTGGCTGGGCTTGATCCGGTGATGCGCGGCAGCCTTGAAGCGCAGATCGCCAACATCACCGACGAACTGGCGTATAATGCCCACGACCTGGACGATGGACTGAACGCGGACTTGTTCACGCCGCAGGACTTGCAACAGGTGGAAATCTGGCGTGAACTGTGCCGCCGGTTGGATTGGCACGGCTGGCAGATCGACGAGATCACGCGCCACGCCTTCATTCGCGAACTGATCGGCGTTCTGGTGGATGATGTGCTGCGGACTACCGAGCAAAATCTGGAACGGGTGCAGCCGCAGTCAGTGACAGATATCCAGCGCCAGCCCCAGAATCTGGTGGGGTACAGCCAACACGTCGGCGCGATGAACAAGGCGCTAAAGCAGTTTCTCTATGAGAATATGTATACCAACTACCGGGTTGTACGAATGCAGCGGCGCGCCGAACGGTTCATCGAGCAGATGTTTACTGCCTTTGCCGAAGACCCGCGCCAGCTCCCGAAGGAATGTCAGGAAGAGATGAAAGCGCGCGATATGTATCGCGTCGTTGCCGATTTTATTGCCGGTATGACAGATCGCAGCGCGCTGTTAGAATACCGGCGGCTGTTCGATCCGATGATGCGCCCTTGAGAGAGTGCGATGACGAATGAAACTGTGTTGAACAACCGCTACCGCCTGGTTGCCCAGCAGGGGTCGGGCGGAATGGCGGTCATCTACAAAGCAACTGATCAGGCGCTTGGTCGCACCGTCGCGGTGAAGATTCTGCGCCCAAGCCTGACGAACGATCCGGCGTTTCTGGCGCGGTTTCGCAATGAAGCCCGCAGCGTCGCCAACCTGATGCACCCCAGCATCGTCACCGTCCACGACGTTGGCAACGATGGTCCGACGCATTACATCGTCATGGAATTCATCGAAGGACAGGATCTCAAGAAGATCATCAAGTCGGACGGCGCGCTGCCGGTTGAACGGGCGCTTAACCTTGCCATACAGATATGCGCTGGCATTGGCTTCGCCCACCGAGCCGGTCTGGTTCACGCCGACGTCAAGCCGCAGAACATTCTTGTCACCCGCGATGACACGGTGAAAGTGACCGACTTTGGTATTGCCCAGGCGCTGAGTGATGTTCAGCCAGGCGAGAAGCAGTCGGTGGTGTGGGGCAGCCCGCACTACTTTGCGCCGGAACAGGCGCGGGGTGAAAAGCCGACTCCGGCGTCAGACGTGTATTCTATCGGCATTGTCATGTTCGAGATGTTCACCGGACGGCTGCCGTACACCGGCGCGAACCAGCAGGAACTGGCGCTGGCGCATATCCGCGACCGGGTGCCGATGGTGACCGAGTTCAACCCCACCATTCCCGAACCGCTGGCGCGGATCGTCTACAAGGTCATGAGCAAAGAGCCAGCGGCGCGCTACCGGATGGCAGATCAGCTTGGGCATATCCTGATCAGCTACCGCGACCGGCGCGACTCAGCCCCGGTCATTTCGACGCCAGCGCCGACGTATCCACAAACTGAACCCACCCCCTGGCAGCCAGCAGCGCCGCAGCCCGCCGCGCAGACACTGCCGCAGGGCGTCGAGCCGCTACCGACGCAGCGCTACGACCTCGCGCCGAACGCGCCTCAGGCGTCGCCGTTCAATCGGGGCGCGGCGCAGCAAACGCCCATGCCGCAGGCTTATCAGAATAATCCGTTCAACCAGCAGCAGTCCACTGGCAATTCGGGTCCGTTCTATTCACAGCCGCTGTACGACCGAAAGCAGGACGTGCCGACGACACTGGATTTAGTGACGGTGGCGCTGGCAGTGCTGGCGTTTTTCGCGGTTGCGTGCCTGATTCCGCTGTATATTGCCGTGTTCCAGGCGCGTTTTGGCGGCTAATCATCCGACGGCGCGATCAGGCGGGGTATTCGCGCGCGAAAATTGATCCTGCTATATACTGCCTCTTACGTCGGCAGAGGGATCAATCCATGACAACGCGCCTCACGTTGCGAACCGAACGCCTGATCGCTATGGAACAACTGCTGTTCCACAGCGATACCGGCATGCGCGCGGTCGAGCTTGCGGAAGCCTGCGGCGTTGACAGGCGCACCGTCTATCGCGATCTCTCGTTGCTGAACGAAATTGGCGTGCCTATCTACCAGCAATCGGGGCGTTTTCACCTCAACAGGAAGCATTATCAGGCGACGGTACGGCTGAGCTTTGACGAGCTGCTGGCGCTGATACTGCTGGCAGCACCGGCAGCGCGGCAGTCGGTGGGACCGCACCTGACCAGCGCGCTGGAGAAACTGAGCCGTATCCTGCCGCATTCGATTCGGTCATACGCCAATTCTCTGGTCGAACATACGCAGCGCCACCCGATGGATGCCTCGCAGGTCGAGGTGCTGGAGACTATCGCCCGCGCCTGGGGTGATCGGTCGCCGGTCAGAATTGTATATGCGTCGCGCGATGGCGCGAAGATGCGCAAGCGCGACGTTTCGCCACATGCCATCGAAATGACGACTTCCGGCAGTCTTCAGTTGATCGGCTACGACAGCCTCTCCAGTCGAGTTCGCGTGTTCCAACTGCCGCGGATTCGCCGGGCGCAGAGGCTCAATGCTGGCTACAGCCCCCCCGATGGGCGGGCAGCTAATCAGCCGTGAGCCTGAATTACAGGCTGAGCGCAGATGCCAGCACGCCCCAGCCTCAACCTCCTCGAAATTGGGTGTCCCTGAATTTTGGTACGAAGTATACTCATAAGCTGGTTGATGAATCGATACACATGCGTGCTGTGTTTTGCACCCGTGTAGGAGTTTGATTATGCAGCGTCGGTTTTTGCCTGTGCTGCTGCTGGCGGCGTGGCTGTTCCTGAGCCATACCGGGGTTTCGGCGCAGGCGCGTTCGGTTTTCTGGCGGCAGTGGGATGTTGTCATCGACAATGTTGATACCAGCGCCAATGTATTCAGAGTTACAGAGACGTATGACGTTTTGTTTTCGGGGACATTCCGCTTTGGCTCGGCGGTCATTCCCTACACCAATCTCGACTCGATCCGTAATATCCAGGTCAGTGACAATGGCAAGCCGCTGCGCGAGTCCTGTTCGAGCGAGCAGGCGGGGACATACTGCGCCCGCCGCAGCGGTGACGAGCTTTCGATTGTCTATTACTTCGCCGATGTGGTCACCAACAGCTCGCGGTTGATTGAGCTGTCCTATGAGGTCGCTGGCGCGCTGCGCGTGTACGAAGGCGGCGATCAACTGTGGTGGAATGCGATTCCCGAAGAACACTATGGCTATTCGATTGGCAGCAGCACGATTACGGTGAATCTGCCGGATGGCTACGCGCCACGTGAAGGCGTTGATCCGGTCGTGACCTATGGCGCGGCGAGCGACGTTCAGGTGAACGGTACCCGCGTTGTGGCGACCGCCACTGGGCAGATCGACGGCAACGAGAGCTTCAGCATCCGCGTGCAGTATCCACACGATCCGAACGCCCGCGCGCCGATATGGCAGTCAGATTTCGACAGCCAGCGCGAGTTTGAAGAAAACGTCGCGCCGCTGCTGAACATTGGCATCATCGGTGTTTCGCTGCTGGTCGCCATTGGCGGGACGCTGTTTCTGGTGACGCGCTGGCAGACCAAAGGACGCGATCCGCAGATCGGTCCCGTTCCCACGTTCCTGACCGAGCCGCCGTCTGATCTGCCGCCAGCGGTTGTCGGGGCGCTGGTGGATGAGCGCGTTGACCTGCGGGATATTATGTCCACGCTGCTCGATCTGGCGCACCGGGGATACCTGGTGATTGAGGAGAACCAGAACGAAGGTTTGTTTGGCATTGGGCGGAGCAGCGAGTTCACCTTTAAGCGCACCAACCAGGCGGAAACCGATCTGCGGGCGTATGAACAGCAGATGCTGCGGAAGGTGTTCAACAGCAGCCTGGAACGGGGCATGAACGCCATGAAGAATACGTTCTACACGGCGATACCAAAGCTGCAAAGCGATTTGTATGACGAACTGGTGACCGAGGGCTTCTTCTCGCGCAACCCGAACACGACGCGAAACCTGTGGGGCGCGCTGGGTGGGGTGCTGCTGGTAGTGGCATTCGGGGTGTTCGTCCTGGCGATGCCGTTTGTCGAAAGCCTGTCCGGCGCGTTGATGTGCCTGCCATTTGCGGTCGGTCTGGTGGGTCTGGTCGCGCTGATGGTCGCGCAGGCTATGCCTGCCAAGACGCGCAAGGGCGCGGAAGAAGCCGCCAAGTGGAAGGCATTTGAGGAATATCTGCGCAATCTGGAGAAGTACCAGGGACTTGAGGAAGCCTCAAGCCGGTTTGACGACTATCTGCCATACGCGGTCGCTTTCGGGCTGGATCGCACCTGGATACGACGCTTCTCACAGGTGGACAACGTGCCGATCCCGACATGGTATTTCCCGACTTATCTTGGCGGACCCTACAGCCGGGGCTACATTCCCGGCAGCGCCGCGCCGCGCCCAATGGGCAGCGGCGGCTTACCCGGCGAACTGGCGCGGGCTGGTGATGGCGGGCTGTCGCTGGATAACATGTCGGGCGGTCTGGCGGGGGGACTGGAGTCGATTTCTGACGGCTTGACGAGCATGATGGACTCGGCGGCGCGGGTGATGACCAGCCGCCCGCAGTCGGCGTCCAGCGGCAGCAGTGGAAGCTGGCGCAGCGGTGGCAGCAGTTGGAGCGGCGGCGGCTTCAGCGGTGGTGGTGGCAGCGGCGGCGGCAGTCGGGGCTTTGGATAACGCAGGGGGATAACTATGAACAGCAGTCGGCTTATCGGCATCATTCTGTCGGTTGTAGGGTTAGGCATTGCCATCATCGCGGGACTGTGGGTGGCGTCACAGGTGGCAGCGGGGTCGATGAGCAGCGGCGGGGCGCTGATTGGCGCGGGACTGGCGTTTATTCCGGTGGCGCTGCTGGTGGGCTTTGGCATCTACCTGTATTCGCGTGGCGGCACCGAAGCCAAACAGGAATCGATGATGCAGAAGCAGCGCCAGCTTCTGGACATCCTCAAGAGCCGGGGACAGGTATCGGTCGAGAATATGGCGCTGGAGATGAACGTCAGCGTGGCTATGGTTAAGGAGATGGTGCATCAGCTTGTCGGCTTGCAGGTGTTCAGCGGCTATATCAACTGGGACGAAGGCACGCTGTATTCAGCAGAAGCGAGCAACCTGCGCGAGTTGAAGCAGTGCCGCAACTGCGGCGGCGAAATCACTCTGGCAGGCAAGGGGGTATTTGTCTGCCGGTTCTGCGGAACCGAATACTTTATCTCATAGACAGGACGAAAGGAGCGAATGATGTCTGAACTCTACGATCAGATCGTCAGCCAGCGCGGGTCATTTGAAGGGCTTCTGGCGCGGATTCCGGGCTTTCGAGGCTACATCGACAAGGCTTCACGGCGAACGGCAGACCGGATGATCCGCGATCATATCGCCGGGCTGCTGACGCAGCGGGTAAACCGGCTGGCGCAGCTTGAAAGGCGGCTGCTGGATGACGGCGGCTTGTCGTACATGAGCAAAACCAGCAGCGTGAAGACCAAGCTGCAAACCTACCGCGATCGGGTCAAAGCGGCTGCGCCGGGCTATTCCGGCTTTATGGAAGCCATTAAAGTGGAAGCCGACGATTTGGAGCGCCTCTACGCCTTTGACGAGGCGCAGATTCGCTATGCTGATCGCTTTGACGAAGCGCTGACGGCGCTGGAGACGGCGATTACGAACGGCGAAGGCGTCGATGATGCGGTCGCCCAGCTTGACGCGCTTTCGATTGAAGCGAATGAAGCGTTCTCGCTGCGCGAGAATGTACTGACCGACCTTGACCGGAAAACACGCTGAGTAGAAAGGGTATTGATCCATGCCGCGTATTATCGATGTAATTGATCATGTCAACGTTGCTGATGACGAACTGACGTACCGCGAGCCGCAGACCGGCAGCGGCGACTGGCGACTGGGATCGCAGGTGATTGTCGGCGAGAGCCAGGCGGCGGTGTTCGTGCGCGGCGGCGAAGCGCTGGACGCGCTGGGTCCCGGTCGGCACACGCTTTCGACCGCCAACATCCCGATTCTTTCCGGGCTGATTGGTCTGGCGACCAGCGGCAGGACGCCGTTCACCGCCGATCTGTACTTCGTCAACCTGAAGGACATGCCGCAGGTGGGCTGGGGGACGAACCCGCCGATTGTCATGGAGACGCCGGGGCGCGGACTTGGAGTCGTGCTGCTGATTACGCATGGCGTGATCGACATTGGCGTGGACGACCCGATGCGTTTTGTGAAGCAGTACGGCGTTGGTAAGCCAATCGTGCGGCTGCGCGACATTAAAGATCGCATCCAGAGCATGTTGGTCGGTGAAATCAGCGAGTTGATCCTCAAGTCAGGGGCGCAGAGCGTGCCGGACGCGAACCGGATTCTAAGCGACCTTGAAGGCGCAATGCTGGCAAAGGTGAACGAGAAGTTCCAGGCGTTGGGGATGCGCATCAAGGCGTTTGAATCCAACCCCTTCCGCGCCAAGGAAGATGTGACGCTGGAAGAACTGCGCAATTACATCAGCCTGGAAGATTATGAGCGCGTGCAGCGGCTGAATATCGCCCAGCGCGCGGCGGAGAACGAGGGCATGGGCGGCGCGCTGGCGGGCGCTGGCGTTGGTCTGGGCGTCGGTCAGCAGATGGGCGCGGCGCTTAACCCGGAGGCGGCTGAACTACAGCGGCAGATGGCGCAGCAGCAGATGATGATGCAGCAAATGATGATGAATATGATGCAGAATCAGTCCGGCACGCAGGGCGCGGGGACAGCACCAGAGGCGGCGGTAGCCAGCACAAACCCGCAGACGAAGGCGGAAGTGCAGGCGCTGCTCGATTCGCTGGACGCGAAGCTGGTATCGGGTGAAATCTCGGAAGCCATCTACAACCGGCTGGTCGAAAAGTGGCAAAAGCGGCTTGAGGAACTGAGCTAGGGGTAGCTACGTGGGCGTTCATCTGAACGCCCACGTAGTTTTCATGAACGAACTGCAATGCCGAGCGCGCTAATTCGCATAGTCAGGCAGCATTATGGTTTGCAGCGCGAAGTATTCTTCACCTTCTACCGGAACACGCGCCTGTGTTTCAGGGTCGTACCATCCAACCGCCACGGTATACGTGCCCGCCGGAACTGCATCCACTGACAGGGTGTACACGTCGCGATAGACGGCATCTGGCGACCAGTTGGCGGTGCTGACGCGCCCATGCTGCGGAAAGTGGTCATCCTGCGCCAGCGGCGGCGCGTCCGGCGTCATCAGCAGGTGGACAAAAACCTTGAGTGGGGCAGGGGATGTTCCAAGCGGCTGCCAGTAGAGCAGGACGGTCAGATCGCCGTCAGGGTCGGGCGGCAGCAGCACGTCAGCAGCGTTCAGGTCTGCGAGATCGCCAAAGGTTGCCAGCGGGGGTTGGTCGATAGCGTCGGTTTCCCGGTTCATGTACTGGTCAGCGCGCAAGCCATTGATGCTGGTCTGGCGCACCGGCTGCATATGCGCGCCGATCCAGGCTTCGACGACACCGGCGTTACTCCACGTCGGATCGGTTTGGGCGGCGAGCCAGATGCTGGTATAGCGCGGCTGGTATTCCGCCAACAGGTTCTGGATTTCGTCAACGGGTTGGTCACCGCGCGCTGGCATACGGACAAAATCGGCGGCAACGCCGTATTCCTGATGGTAGAAGGTATACGCCTCGTCGGCGGTGGTGTTCAGGATCAGGTCATTGTCAGCAGTATTCTGCGCCAGGTAGGATGCCAGTGAACGCCAATCGGGGGATTTCGCATAGTCAAGCGGGAAATAGTAATTATTGAGACTTACCCCACCCACACACAGAACAACACCAAATCCAGTTACCGCAAACCCAGCCTGAAGCCTGCCGTTTCCCCTTAACCTCCAGAGTTTCAACAACAAGACTGCCACCAACAACACATAGACCGATGAGACAGACAGCACATATCTTGGCGTGAAGACCGACAGCCTAAGAGACACTACTGCCAACAAAAGAAGCGGTACTGTCCCTAAAAGACCGAGCAACAGACCACTGCTTCTATCCCGTTTCCACACCACCCACCATCCGGCCAGCAGCGTAAGCACCAGCACCGCCAGCAGCCCAAGCCACAATATCGGCGTCAGCGCCTGAATGTGGCGGGCGAAATCCTCGCCCAGAAGCAGCGACGGCACAAACTGGGTGAACAGCAGCGATGGATCAAAGCGCGAAGCAGTACCGCCGTAACCACTGCCAACGAGCAAACGCTCCTGTAAATACCAGGGCGCGAGCGCCAGCCCGACCACCACCTGCGACGCCAGCCACTGCATCAGCAGCTTCCGATCACGGCGATACACAATCAGGACGTAGACATTAAGCACGAAAATGACAAACAGCTCAAGGTAGTAGAAGTATAGCGTCACTACCGCCGCGACGACATACAGCAGCCAATCCACCCGCCGACGCTTCTGAAGCGCTCGCAGCGCCAGCCACAAAGCAGCAGGAGACAGCGCCGCCCAGACAGCGTAATTACGCGCGTCCTGCGCGTGCCAGATTTGATAGGGGTTGATTGACCACAGAAACGCCGCCAGCAGCCCCAGTCGCCGCCCACCAATGCGTTTGCCCAATCCATACAACGCCGGGATCCCGATCAGGTTGAGTAGGGCAGGCAGGAAGCGCACCTGATTCTCGTCACTGCCCACCGCCAGCGCATATAGTCGATACGTAATATACGCCAGCGGCGGCTGAGGATCGGTCGTCGCAATATTGGCAAGGGTATCCGCCAGCGGCTCGCGCATCCAGTGAATGACAGTGAAAGCTTCATCACCACGCAGCGGCACCACATTGATGCGGTAGAGGCGCAGCGCGAAACCCAGGCACACCAACGCCACCATCGCAAACAGCGTAAGCGTTCGGGTCTTCATTTAAGGGAGCGTTGCTTCCTCAAACGCGGCGATCTCATCAGGAGTGAGGGTAGGACGGCGCTCTTTGCCCACATCGCGCACATAGTCCTTAAAACTCGGATCGCGCTTTGGATGCGCGTACACCACCGGCACATCGGTACTGATGATATTGACCTGACCGCGCGGGTCGGTAAAGACAATCACCGGCTGCACCGGCACATCCGGCGCGATTGGCTCCAGCAGCTTCCTGACATGCTCGGCAGCGCGAACCGCATCGCGGGTTGGGTCGCCAATGCTGTCCATGCGGAACAGGCTGAAGACCTTGCCCAGACTGGAACGATGGGTTATCCAGCGGTCGCCATCAACGGTAAACCTGCCATCCTGAAAACGGGTGACCACCGCAAAAACGCCCTGCGGCGCAATCAGCACGTGCCGGACAGGGGAGTGGAAATAGTTGTAGAGAACCGCTTTATTGCCAATTCCCTTCAGCCCCTGGGGGATGATCTCCTCTGGACGCGGAGCGCGCACCCAGTTGTTCGCCATGCGCACCGAAATCATGGTAATCGCATAGGCGGCGGGCAGCACCAGCAGCGGAATAACGAAGCCGATCAACAGGCTGCTGTCTGTTGGCGCAGCAGCCTGCTGATTGATGAGCAGCAAACCAATAAGCGGAACCCCAAAACTGGCAAAAAAGAGATACTGCGCGATCTGCCGATTGCGACGCGCGAGCTTGATGTTGGTTTCGACGCGCATTATTGACTCATTTATCCTGGTACGAAGTAAGCGAGATTGCCTCCGCGCCGAATTTCAGCGCAGACCACATCTCCATAGCGCTGCGTGGGCAGAATTCGCCACGTGCGCGGGAAGCCGTAAGCATTGCCAACCAGCGCGAGGTCGAGATCCTCGGCTGCCGGACGGATACAGTGGGTGACCGCAATCGGCAGCCGCCCCGAAACAATGCCACTTTGCTGATAGAACTGCATGTCATATGCCACGCCGCGCCGGGTATAACCCTCAGGAGCAGGCGCGACATACTGCGACGACACTTCCCGACAGTGGACATTCAGATTATCGCGATAGCTGACGTATTCGTCGGCGGTATCCCACTGAAGCGCCTGACACTCGGCAAATGTCTGTAAGACCGACATGCTGACATCTGCCGCGCCAATTGTCTGCGCAACGGCATTCACGCCTTCGCCAGCCGCCGCGATTTCAAGGCTGATGCGGGCTTTGCCGCCCATATCGATGTTGACCGGCGCGGAACCATCAGAGGGACCCAGCACCTGAGCCGAGGCAAGATTGGTCACGTCAAAGCGCCCATTGGGCGTCCATGCCCAGTACGTGAGCACTGACGATCCCGAAGTATCCGCCAGAAACTCGAAATTGACCGGCAGGTAAAAGCCCACCCACACAGCGGGCTGCGAGACGGTCACTGGCGTTGGGAAATTAACGGTGAAGACACCCGCCTGAGTGATATCGACCTGGGTTTGCCCAGCAAGCGCCGCATCGACTGGCGAGCCGCCGTTGGCGTCCTGGAAGATGACCACATCCACCGCCGTTCCTGGCGTGGGGGTCTCAACCGAAATGCTCACCGCGCTGATGGTCGCTGGCAGCGCAATTCCAGCGGCGTTCAAATCAAATCCATTCATCACCAGCGACGCCTCGCCGGAAATGAACCAGACAGCATTCTGACTGTTACCATTCAAAGACAGGGTTTGTTCCTGGGCGCTGATAGGCAAGGCGGTCAACATCAGCAGACACAACAGAACCACCACGAATAGGCGCTTCATCACGCGACTCCCTCATTCAGAATGCCACAACGCACCGTATTTTAGGTACAATAGGGCGCTGGGTCAAGCACACTGGCAGATTACCTCCGATCTTACCAATGGTACGCCGCCCAAACACGACTATAATTTCCTGAGGTTCGACATGGAAGAAATTGCATTTGTAGGTCTGCTGCTGCTGTTAGGCTTGGGCGCTTACTGGTCGATGGTGATCTTTCCGCGCCAGCGCGAATTCCAGAAACAACAGCAGTACGTGCGCTCGCTGCAGGAAGGTGACGAGATGATCACCTTTGGCGGCATCATCGGGCGCGTGCTGAAGATTGAGGCTGACAAAGGTATCGCCCAGGTCGAAATTGCCGATGGGGTGATCGTGCGCGTGGTCACAGCATCGCTGCTGCGCCCGTATGATCCGGCTGAACTGGCGGTCAGCGCCCAGCAGACAGCGGCACAGCAGGAATAGACAACTCTGGCAGTCACGGGGCGCGTATGCCCCGCAATTTTTGTGAAAGGGTAAAATGTGAGTCGGCAGGCTGGCTGGCTAATCGTCATTATCATACTATGTTTGTTTTGCGGCTGGGTGAGCTTACCGGAGACAGACGGTATTCACTGGGATACCGATGGCGACGGTACGCCCGATATCAATTTCAACATTCGTCAAAGTCTCGGTCTGGATCTGGTCGGGGGGCTGCGGGTGCTGCTCACCGCCGAACTGCCGCCCGGCTCGTTCACGGTTGACGATCTGCGGCAGGCTGCCAATAACGTTGCCCGCCGCGTAAACGCGCTCGGCGTCACTGAACCAACCGTTCAGGTACAGGGCAGCAACCGGATTCTGGTGGAGCTTCCTGGCATCTCCAACCGTGAAGAAGCGATTGACACCATTCAGCAGACCGCCGCGCTGGAGTTCGTCGATTTCAGCGGGCTTGGCAGTCAGGCACAGCAGCTTGAAGGGCATAAAGTCCTCACGACGCAGCAGGTGCTGATCGAGCAGCAGCGCCAGGCAAACGCTGCCGCGGCGGAAAACGGACAGAACGGCGTCGAAAGCGCGTTACCCGAAACTCAGGAAGAAGCGCCGGTCGTCAATCCGCTCACCGGGCAGCCGTTTGAAACAGTGCTGACCGGCGCCGATCTGCAAGCTGCGGTGGCGCAGACCAATCTGGGGCAGTGGTTTATCAGCTTCGAGCTGACGCCAGCGGGGGCGCAGATTTTTGGTCCCTACACCGAATCGCGCCTGAACCAGCCAATGGCGCTCGTCCTCGATGGCGTGGTTCTGTCGGCTCCGGTCATCCGCGCCCGCCTGGATACGGGCGGCGTCATTGAAGGCGACTTCGATGAGCAGGAAGCCAAACAACTGGCGCTGCAACTGCGTTCCGGCGCGCTGCCGATTCCGCTGCGGGTCGAAAGCGCCGAGACGGTTGGCGCGACACTGGGACAGGAATCGGTCAACCTGAGCATTCGCGCGGGCATCATCGGCGTGATCGTGGTGCTGCTGTTCATGCTCATCTACTACCGCGTGCCGGGCATCGCCGCTGACCTGGCGCTGCTGGTCTTTATCCTGATGAACTTCGCCGTCTTCAAGCTGGTACCGATTACGCTGACGCTGCCCGCCATTACCGGCTTCCTGATCTCGATTGGCACAGCGGTTGATGGCAACATCCTGATCTTCGAGCGCATCAAAGAAGAAATGCGGGCGGGTAGTGAACTGGACGCAGCACTGGAAGCTGGCTTCTATCGCGCCTGGCATTCTATTCGCGACTCCAACTTCTCCACTATCATCATCTGCGGCATTCTGTTCATGTTCGGGCAGACGCCGGGCGCAAGCGTGGTTGCCGGTTTCGCGGTGACGCTCGCCATCGGTCTGATTATCAACCTGTTCACCGCCGTGGTGGTGACACGAACCTTTCTCCATATCCTGGTGAGCCTGCTGCGCCAGCCGCTTCGGCAGCGCGCCTGGCTGCTGGGCGCGTAAAGAAGAGATTCGACTATGTTCAATCTGGTTCAAAAACGCCGGTACTTCTTCCTGATCTCGGCTGCGATCATCATTCCGGGGCTGCTCATTATGCTCTACTCCCTGGTAACGACCGGCAGTCTCTTCCGCCTGAGTAATGACTTCGTTGGCGGCAGCATTTATGAGTTCCAATTCACTGGTGATACCGGCAGCGATACCGAGGCGAGCCTGCGCGATGTGTTTGAGCGCAACGGCAACGCCGATATTTCGGTGCAGCGGCTGGGCGATCCTGAGGCGAACCGATGGTCGGTGCGGGCTTCGTTTCAGGATCAAGCTATTACTGAGCGCATCATCTCCGAACTGAATGCTATCGCGCCGCTGGACGAGGGCAGCCTGCGGGTTGAGCAGGTATCCGGCACTGTCGGGCAGGAAGTGACCCAGGCGGCGGTGCTGGCGGTTTTCGTCGCCACGCTGGTCGTCACCGGCTATATCGTGCTGGCGTTCCGTCAGGTGCCGTATGCCATCCGCTACGGTGCCTGTGCCGTCGCGGCGATGTTTCACGACGTGCTGGTAGTGTGTGGGATTATGTCGCTGGCGGGGCTGCTGCTCGGCTGGGAAGTCGATGCGCTGTTCCTGACGGCAGTGCTTACCGTAGTCGGTTTCTCGGTGCAGGACACGATTGTCCTGTTCGACCGCATCCGCGAGAACATTCCCAAGCATCTGGGCGAGCCTTACGAGACGATTGTTAACCGCAGTATGCTGGAGACGATTCACCGGTCGCTGGCAACGCAGCTTAACGCCTTCTTCATCATGGCGGCGATCCTGCTGTTTGGCGGCGATTCGATTAAGCAGTTCATCGCGATCCTGTTTCTGGGGCTGCTCACGGGCACGTATTCGTCGCTGTTCGTCGCTGTGCCGCTGCTGGTGGCGTGGGAAAAAGGTGAACTGCCGCTGACACGCCGTCCGCGTCCAGCCGTTGAAGCTAAAGCGGGGGCTTAACCGATCATGCGCGCAGTTATGTACGAAAACGTGCTGCGATTGGACACGACTGTTCCAAAGCCAGAGCCGACAAGCGAGCAGTCGCTGCTGAAGATTCGTCGCGCTGGCATCTGCAATACCGACCTCGAACTGATGGCGGGCTACAAGGAGTTTTCTGGCATTCTGGGGCATGAATTTGTCGCTGAAGTGGTTGGCGGTGAACTGGCGGGGCGGCGTGTGGTTGGCGAGATCAACGTTACCGACGGCACCTGCGAGATGTGCCAGCGGGGAATCCCGAGCCAGTGTCTGAATCGCAACGCCATCGGCATTGACGATCATCCGGGCGCGTTTGCCGATTATCTGGCGCTGGTATCTCGCAATCTGTATCCTGTGCCGGACGACGTATCCGACGATATGGCGGTTTTTGTCGAGCCGCTGGCAGCCGCTTTGCAGGTTACTGAAGGCGTGCATATTTCGCCGCGCGACCGGGTGGTCCTGATCGGCGCGGGCAAGCTGGGGCTGCTGGTCGCTCAGGTGCTGAAGCTGACCGGAGCCGATCTGTCGGTGGTGGCGCGGCGTGAGAAACCGGCGGCGCTGCTGCAAAAATGGGGCATTCGCGCTGTGACCGCCGACGAACTTGCCAGGCGCAGCGCGCAGGTGGTGGTGGACTGCACCGGCAACGCGGAAGGCTTCGCGCAGGCGCTCGAACTGGTGCAGCCGCGCGGTACTATCGTCCTCAAAAGCACTTACGTTGGCACCCCGGCTGCGAACCTGACACGGGTCGCCGTCGATGAAATCAGGGTGGTTGGCAGCCGCTGCGGACCTTTCGACGCGGCGCTGCGCCTGCTGTCCCACGGGCTGATTGATACCGAGTCGATGATTGACGGGCGCTACAGCATCGATGCCGCGCTGGCGGCGTTTGACCACGCCGCCAAGCCCGGCGCGCTGAAGGTGCTGCTGGAATTCTGACAGTGTGGTGAATTAAACCATCGGATCGATGTAGCGGCGCAGCGTGCTGCGCCCTTTCAATTATCAACCTGGACGGCGGCTACACCGCCTGGGGCAGGGTGAAGAAGAAGGTTGAACCGGCGTCGGTATCGCTTTCCAGCCAGATAGCGCCGCCGTGACCCTCGATGATGTGCTTGGCAATCGCCAGCCCCAGCCCGGTGCCGTGGGTAAACCCGGCAGTATCCGCCACGCGGTAGAACTTCTGGAACATCATCCGCTGGTCGTCTTTTGAGATGCCGTAGCCGGTATCGGTGACCGCGATCTCAATAAACGGCTCGTCGTGGTGCATACTCTCGGAAGCAGCGACCGAAATACCGCCGCCGTTCCGGTTGTACTTGATGGCGTTGGTCAGCAGGTTAAGCAGCACCTGCTTAACTTTTCCCCGGTCGGCAACGACGTTGAAGGCTTCCCCTTTATAGGCGATTAACACATTCCTGTCCTGCGCCTGCGGCTGCACGATATTAATACACTCAGCAATCAAGCCTTTGAGAGCAAACTCGGTGGTGTCAAGCCGGGTACGCCCGGACTCAAGCCGGGCGAGATCGAGGAAATCGCTGGTCAGACGAATCAGCCGGTCGGTTTCGGTTTGCATCGTCTCGATGATTTCGGTGCGCGTGTCTTCGGGCAGGTTTTCGCGCAGCAGCAGGGCGGTACTGGTCTTGAGGGCGGCGAGGGGCGTGCGCAGTTCATGAACCATTTCCGCCATGAAGTCGCTTTGCTGAAAGAGGCGGGCGTTTTCGATGGCAATGGCTGCCTGTCCTGCCAGCGTGACTAGCGTCTTGATGTCTTCGCTGTCATAGGGCTGACCATCGCGCTTGTTGACCGCTTCGAGAACACCAATGACCTTGTTATGCGTCCGCATCGGCACTGCCAGGATGTTTCGAGTGCGAAATTCGAGCGCTTCGTCCACCGACTTAAAGAAGCTCGGCTCCTGAGTCACGTCCTGAATGACGCGCGGCTCGCCATGGGTCACCACCCAACCGGCGATGCTGCCTTCCATCGGGACAAGAATTTCGTCCGCCTGATCGGCGGTGATATTGGGCGCAAGCTCAAAGCGCAGTTCGCCGGTCGCGGGATCGATCAGCAGGATTGACGAAGTTTCGCTTTCGGTCAGTTCAATCGCGGCGAGGATGATGCGCCGCAGCAGGGCGACGTGATCGAGCGTGGAATTTAGCTGCTGGCTGATTTCGATGATGCGTTCATACCGGTCGAGCAGCTTTTCGAACGATAAGTCACTTGTCCTCGGCATCGTCACTCCAGGTGGCGCATGATTTCAGGCAAAACCTCCGCCGCATCGCCGTGAATTACCACACAGGCGGATTGGTCGAAGGGCGTAGGTTCACGATTGATAATCACCAGCCGCGCGCCGTGACGCAGCGCCAGACGCGGAATGTCGCTGGCGGGCGCTACTTCCAGCGATGTCCCAATCACCAGCATCAGATCGGAATGTCGGGCGGCGACCTGGGCGGCATGAAACACCTGATGCGGAAGCTGCTCCCCGAACAGAATCACGTTGGGCTTGATGATACCCCCGCAGGCGGGACAGCGCGGAATCACCCGGTCGCTCAGAAACTGGCGCAGGATTGGCTCTCCGGGATAGATTTTGAAGCAGTGGGTGCAGGTCGCCTCACGCAGATGCCCGTGAAGCTCGAAAACGCGGCTGCTGCCAGCGCGGGTGTGCAGCGCATCGATGTTCTGGGTGATGATGCTCTGCAGGCTGGCGCGCGTTTCAAGTTCCGCCAGGGCGTAATGCGCGACATTGGGTTTAGCGTCACAGGTTATCTGCGCCAGCGTATACACCCAATCATAAAACAACTGCGGATTCTGGCGAAAGCCGTAGATGCTGGCAACCGCCATCGGATCGACATTGTTCCACAATCCTGAGCTTGGACTGCGGAAATCGGGGATACCAGACGAAGTGCTGATGCCAGCGCCAGTAAAAGCCACCGCAGCGCGTGAATGTTTTAACAGGCGGGCGATCTCGGCAATTCGGTCAATCGCTGCCATATCAGGTTGCCGATTCACCACCCACGGGGGCGCGTACACGCAGGTGAATATCTTCTGAGAGTTTGATGATTTGCGAAGAGGCAATCGCGGTTGGCTGGTAGAGCACAACCGGCGTGTGGGCGTATGTCGCCTGGTACATCAACTCTGATGCCAGCGAGACGATGGCGCGGATCTCGTGCCCGACCATCTGCTCGACTTCACTCCATGAGGGCGGGTTGCTCGACGCCGCGCGGTTGACGACAACCACGTGGATATTGCTCGGTTCCGGGCGTGTTGGCTCGATTTCCGCCATGATTTCGCGCGCCATCGTCAGGGTGATCGTGCTCGAATCGACGACCACGATCAGGTGATCCATTTCCGCTTGAAGCCTCGTCACCTGCTGAGATAAGCCGCTGCCGAGATCGAACACCAGCGGGCGTCCCATCGTCCGCAGCGTATCAATGACCGCCAGCTCGGACTCCAGTGGATAGTTATGGTACGATTCCAGCGGGCGCGTGGACGACAGCAGCACGCGCAAGCCGCTGCTGTGCGTCGCCAGCTCGCTTTCGATAAGGCGCGAATGAATTTCTTCCACCGACTTACTGAGTACGTTCGCCATGCCGCGGGCATTGTTGAAACCGAGCGTCAAGCCGAGACTGCCAGCGCCGGGTCGAAAATCAGCCAGGATGGGGTTGTCGCCTGCCATCAGACGCGCGGCGGCGATGTTCATCGCGATTGTAGTTGCGCCGACGCCGCCTTTTGCCCCCAGAACGCCAATCGTCGTGCCTCGATTCAGCGCCACCGGACGCTGCGTGTTGTTACGTCCCAGAATGGCTTTCACGCGCGAGGCAAGCTCAGCCGGGTGGGTGGGTTTTGTAAGGTAGTCGTCGGCTCCGGCTTCAAAGCCAGCCACCTTATCGTCGATCAGAGTCTTGGCGGTAAACATAATGATCGGAATAGCTTTGGTTTCGGGATTCTTACGAAGACGACGGCAGACCTCATAGCCGTTCATATCTGGCATCATCACATCCAGAATGATCAGATCGGGACGGTCGCTGACAGCTTTGGCAATCGCCTGATTGCCAGCGTTGGCAGCAATCACGTCGTACCCATTACGCTGGAGCATAAGCCCAATCAGTTTCAGGCTATCGAGATCATCATCTACCACCAGTATTTTTTCAGCCATGTTGTCGCCATCTAAGTTGACCGTAAGCATCTTTATTAAAAGTCTAGCATGAAAGAATTAGCGCTGCAAGAAAGGTGATGGGGAGTTTGCGCGGCAGAATTTGCAGCCTTATAATAGGAGTCTATTACAGCAAGCCGCCGCGAACGCAATCCCCTGCTGGATGCAGGCGCAAAAAGGCTCCCACATGCTTGACAACCTGACGTTGAATTCTGATGATGACTCCCAGGAACTGCGACGGCTAACGTCAGCGCTTCTGGAGGTTGTGCCCGATCCGGTTCTGGTCTGGGATCAGGATTATAAGCTGCATCTGTATAATGCCTCGGCGGCGGCGCTGTTTGCGCTGAGCGACGAATCTCTTGGTAAGCCGCTGAAGGCTGTGGTTCGATCTGAGGCGCTGACCGCCTTTGCGCGGGGCAGCCAGATGCTGTCTGAGTGGACGCCTGACTGGGACGGCTCAAACAGGTTGGCGGCATACGTGCCGCATCTTCAGCCAGTGGCTGGTCGCGCTAGCGAAACGCTGGGTTGGGTGCTGCTGCTGCACGATATCACTCAGCTTAAAGGCGTAAATCGCAGCCAGAACGAGTTCATCCATCTCGTTTCGCACGATCTGCGCTCTCCACTGACGGTGATGCGCGGTTTCGCCAGTATGCTGGAAGCTGGCGCGCCCGGTCCCGTCAATGCCAAACAGATGGAATACATTCAGAAAATCCTGTCGGGAATCGCCCAGATGACCGCGCAGGTCGAAAACATTCAGGATGCCGGGCGCTTCGATCCCGATACCGGCTTCTATGAGATGCGGCGGTCGCCCTGTGACCTGGGCGAAATCGCGGTGCGGATCGTGCAGGATCATCTGATACCCGCTGAGAAGCAGGAGATCGAAATTTCGGTGAGCGTCGCTGACGACGTGCCGATCATCAACGTTGACAGCCTGATGATGGAACGCGCTATCAGCAACCTGATCGACAACGCCATCAAATACACTCCCAACGGCGGCAAGATCGAGGTCGCGGTACGCGCCACCGGCAGCCAGGTTCAACTGGCGGTACACGATAACGGCTTTGGCGTCAGCCCGGACAACCAGAAGCTGCTGTTTCAGCGTCATGTGCGTATTCCACGCGCCGAGCATAAAAAAGTCAAAGGCTCCGGGTTAGGTTTGTTCATCGTTCGGAGCGTGGCGCGGCAGCACGGCGGCAGCACCTGGGTGGAGAGCGCCGAAGGGCAGGGCAGCACTTTTGGGTTGACTATTCCACTTCAGGGTGCCAACCTCATCCTGCCGCCGTCAAACGATTGAAAGCCCGTTAGAATTCCGGTAAACTAAACATTATTCATCGCACAAGTGTTCGCTTTTCTGGCGGCGCGCGTTGGGTGTTGTGTTAGAGGTGGATATTATGGCGATTCAAATCCTGGCGGAAGACGTTGTCGCGCAGATCGCGGCGGGCGAGGTCGTCGAGCGACCGGCGGCGGTGGTCAAAGAGCTGGTCGAAAACGCGGTTGACGCTGGCGCGACGTTTATTCGCATCGCCATCCAGAGTGACGGACGGCGCAGGATACAGATCAGCGACAACGGCAGCGGCATTCCCGCCGACGAGATTGAACTGGCATTCGCCCGCCACGCCACCAGCAAACTGCGGGCAGCCGACGACCTCTACCACATCGAAACGCTTGGTTTTCGTGGCGAGGCGCTGGCGAGCATCGCCTCGGTCAGCCAGCTTTCGATGACCACCCGCCACGAAACTGACCCGTCGGGCACGCTCCTGCGGCTGGAAGGCGGGCACATTCAGCAGAAGCGCTCGGTGGGCGCGCCTCGTGGAACGACCATCACCGTCGAAAACCTCTTTTTCAACATGCCCGCGCGGTTGAAATTCCTGAAATCTGAGAACACCGAGAAGCGCCAGATCGCCATGATCATCACCCGCTATGCCATGGCATATCCGTTCGTGCGTTTTGAACTGGAGCAGGATGGTCGTGAGGTCTTTCGCACCAATGGCAGCGGGCAGCTTCTCGACGTGATGATGAACGCGCTTGGGCTTGACCAGATCAAGAACATGTTCGAGGTCAACGACACGCATCTGAATATCCATGTACGCGGCTACACGTCCGCGCCCAGCTACAACCGGTCGGATCGGTCACGGATTACGTTGTTTGTCAATGGGCGCTGGATACAGGATACCAGCCTGACGTATGCCGTCGTGCAAGCCTATCACACGCTGCTGATGACTGGACGCTTTCCGGTGGCGGTGCTGCTGGTGAACATTGCGCCTGAAGAGGTCGATGTCAACGTGCATCCAACCAAAGCCGAAGTCCGGTTCCGCGACAGCGACTCGGTGTTTTCGGCGATACAGCGGGCGGTTCGCCGGGCGGTTATCGACCAGGCGGAATCGCCGATGCTGCGCGGGCGACTGGCGAACGGCGGCGCGGAACGGGTGTGGAATCCGGCGGCTGACCCGGTGCAGTTGGATATGCGCCTGCCGATGCAGGGAACGGGGCAGTATGCTGTCCAGCAGCACGCCGACGCGCCCGCGCCCGACGATACGGAATTCCCCGACGGTCCCCAGGGACCCGCGCGACCGCGCACGCTGCCCATGCTGCGGGTGGTCGGGCAGATTGGTGCCAGCTACATTATCGCGGAAGGTCCGGCGGGACTCTATCTTATCGACCAGCACGCAGCCCATGAACGGGTGCTGTACGAGCAGTTTATGGCGGAACACGCTCGCAAAGACACGATATCGCAGTATGCGCTGGCGGCGCAGACAATCCAGGTCGCGCCGCCGGAAGCCCGCCTGCTTGAAGAAAACATTGACGCGCTGGCAGAGCTTGGTTTTGGGATCGAGCCATTTGGACCCAACGTGTTTGTCATTCGTGGCGTGCCGGCGATGCTCGCCGACAGCGATCCCATCGAGACGATGGCGGGTATACTCGACGATCTGGTACAGGGGAACAAACCCGGTCAGCAGGCGGTTGAAGACCGAATTGTGCTGCGGGTATGCAAGCAGGCGGCAATCAAAGCCGGGCAGGTGCTGAGTCTGGAGCAGATGCAGGCGTTGATCCGCCAGCTTGAGCGCTGTAACACGCCGCTAACCTGCCCACACGGGCGACCAACCATGATTCACATGACCAGCGACCAACTGGCGCGGGAATTCGGGCGAATGGGATAGATGAAGGAGGGCGACGGCAGTCCTTCGGGCTGCCTGCGAGTCGTCCCTACAATGCGGCGCGTCGTCAGCGGCTTTGCCACTGGAAGCTGCGCCATTCACTCTCGCCACTGACAATCCGCCATGATCCCTGTTCAGTCGGCTCGCCGATGCTGACGCGCCAGCGGATGCTGTGCGGCTGACCGTCGGCGGGAACCATCGAGTCGGGAAGCTCGTAGGACTGCGCGCGAGTCGTATCGAGATGGGTCGCGCCAGAGGTGGTGTCCTCAATCTGGACGATATACGCCTGGTTGTCTTCAAGGATGCCCGCGCTGACCCACTGAAGCGGGAAGGTTCGGGCGGCGGCATTGGCGTCCTGCGGTGGGAAGATCATCGCCGGAGAGGCATAGGTCGGCGTGATCGTCGGTGTTTCGCTGCCAGAGAAGGTCGGCGAGAGCGTTGGGGTTGGCGTGGGCATGGGCACGTTCACCTGCTGCCCGACCTGAAGCGACACCGTACAGTCGGGTCCGCCGCTTGGATTGCTGTAATCACAGTTGAAGAAGCCAATATCGGGATTCAGCGTTGCCAGAATGACCAGCGTGGTGTTGTACTGCCCGGCGACGCCGATAATTGTCTCACCTTCGCCCACGGTGTGCTGGGTGACGGGCGCGCTGGAGTTCTCAGGCGTCGCGGTCGCCGGATCTGCCGTCTGGGTCAGGTCATAACCTTCGGGCGTGTTCGAGGGCGTTGGTAGCGGAATCAGGATTGTCGAGCCGGGGGGCGGCAGCCGGTCAATACTGGTAATGAGTGGGTTGAGCCGCAAAATCTCGGCAATGACGTTGGTGTTGGTGTAATTAAACGGATTCTGCTGGATGATGTAGAGCATGGTGTCGCCGGGCTGAATTTCGTACTCCACCGGTCCCGGCGTTGGACTCGCTGTATAGGTAAATGTTGGCTGTCCGGGCGTATAAGTTGGCGACGGACTTTCAAGCTGCGGCACCGCCGTTTCGCTCGGGGGCAGCGTCGCGCTCGCTTCAACCGCCGCCGTTGGCGACTCGATATTTTCGAGGATCGTCGGCGTAGGACCGCCGCGCGGAAGCCCAAAATCGCAGGCGGACAGCGCAACTGTACCCGCGAGCAGAAACGTTAGAACGGCTCTTTTCAGCATCAGGAGTCTCCACGCCCGTCCCAGGAAAAGAGGCGGGCTTCAGTGGTAAAAGTTGGATTTTCAGGATCGTCAAGCCGAATGACGCTTACCGACCAGCGGTATTCATGCCGCCCACCGTCCTGTCCCTGCCAGCCGGTCGGCACGATGTAAAACAGATCGCTGGTGTCGGCAGTATAAACCGTGTTGGTCGTTAAGTCCTCTACCGTCACACGGTAGGCTTCGCCAGCGTTCAACAAGCCGGAAGCCACCCAGCGCAGCGTGATCAGGTCATCGCGTCCAAAGCGCGCGCGGCTTCCCGGACTCAGGGCGCTGGGCGCGTTGTAAGTAGCGGTTGGCGTGAAGGTAGGCGTTTCGCTGCCGGAAAGCGTGGGCGACAGGGTGGCGGTTGGCGTGGGCGCGGGAACGCGCACCTGCTGTCCCACTTGCAGCAGCACAGTGCAGCTATCCCCGCCCGAATCGTATTTATAATCACACAGTGAGAACGAGATCTCGGGATTAAGCTGCGACAGCGTCTCGGCGTTGGTGT
This sequence comes from Aggregatilineales bacterium, assembly GCA_030834905.1. Lineage (GTDB taxonomy): Bacteria > Chloroflexota > Anaerolineae > Aggregatilineales > Phototrophicaceae > Flexifilum. Next base: position 277,878 of record JAUQWZ010000024.1, read on the forward strand.
GATAGGTGTAGGCAATCGCCGCCATGCTCTCGTTCGCCTGAACGACGTGCCAGGCGACGCCGGGCAGCAAAGTTGCCGAGGGGATGGGCGTGCGCGTCCCCGGCACTGGATTGACCGCGTCTGCCCCGTCAGCGCTGCCAGCAACCTGCTGGCTGCCACTCTGCCCGGCATCGACTCCCTCGGTGCTGTCGGCGCTGCCTTCAACTGTTGGCGCTTCGGCTTCGCCTGTCGGCGTGGGCCAGGGGATCAGCAGCGTTTGCCCCGCCTGAAGCTGCTCCGGCGCGGACAGGTCATTCATCTCCAGCACTAACGGGATGACATCCTGGCTGCGGTGACCGCAGGCAAAGACGAGACTGAGCAGGTCATCGCCCGCCTGCACCTGCCGGGTACAGGGTCCTTCGGTGGGCGTGGCGGTGGCGGTTGGCGGCGCGGGGGTCACGGTCGAAAGCGCCATAGTGGCGCGGGTCGTATTGGTGACGACCAGAATCGGCTGTTCGGTGCCGTCCGCCGAGCGCGACATAACGGTGACAGTCGGCGTCGGCACGCTGTTGGCAGTATCCAGAATACGAGTCGCCGCGTACAGGACGGCAGCGCCGCAGACCAGCAGCGCGATGACCAGCATGACACTGAACAGGTACAGGCGTCCCCGGCTGCCGACTTCGCCTTCCAGCAGGTCGGCTTCGCCATAGCGGCGGTCATAACGCTGCGACTGCGTTGGCTTGGCGTCACTTTTGACGGTGGCGACGTTAGTCAGGGTTGTCCCACAGGTCGTGCACAGAGTCGCGTTGGGATGCGCTGGCGTGCCACAGATAGGACAAACTTTGTAGGACAATCGGACGACCTCTGCACAGGATTCAAAGCGCCGCCATTATAACCACTCGTAACATAAGAGCGTAAGGGTTGATCTCGCGGTGGGCGGCTGGCATCAAACGGGCAGGATTTCGGGGCGCGAAGGAACGAAGTGTGGTTATAATGTGAGGAATACTGAACGCTGTCTACACTTAAAGGGTTGTTTATCGTGGGTGTCAGCAAGAAGCTGGTAGCATATCATATCGCGCGCCTGCGTGATCGCAGTCCTGATGTGCGGCTGCGCTCCATTCAGGAACTGGCGCAGCTAGGCGATCCGGAAGCGCTGGAAGCCCTGCACGCCGTCTACACGACCGACGTGGACGCTGAAGTGCGGCAGGCGGCACAGGACGCCGGGCGCGTCATCTATCGCAGGCAGCAGGGCAGCCGCTAGGGCAGGGGCGCGAGATACTTCCCGCGCCCCTGCTACGCTGTTAGCGGGTGGTGGCGCTGTCTAAGGCGCTTAGGCGCTCGGCAATCTGAGTGACGCTGGCTTGCAGATCGGCGAGTTTGGTGCGTTCGCGTTCGATCACCTCCGGTCGCGCCCGCGCCATAAACTGGTCGTTGCCCAACATGCCCTGTGACCGGGCGATCTGGTCTTGCAGTTTGGTCTGCTCTTTCGTCAGGCGCTCGCGTTCGGCTTGCAGATCAACAAAGTCCGCCAGTGGCAGATAGAGGGTGATATCGCCTGCCACCACCGAAGCGACCTGCGCGGGGATTTCCTCGCCAGCATCCAGCAGCCGCAGCGCCGAGACATTACACAGCCGCGAGAACAGATAAGCGTAGCCCTCGATCAGATGCTCGCTGTCGCTGCGCGCCGCCAGCGCGGTGATCCTGCGCGCAGGCTCGACGCTGTACTCGTCGCGCACGTTGCGCACGCCGCGCACCAGATCGATCAGCAGCAGCATGTCGCGCTCGGCATTGTCGTCATAGTAGCGCTCGTCTGGCTGGGGCCACGCCGCCATGATCAGGGCTTGTCCTTCGTGCGGCAGATAGCTCCAGATCTCCTCAGTCACAAACGGCATGTACGGATGCAGCAGCCGCAGGCTGGTATCCAGCACGTGCAGCAGCACGCGCCGCGCCGCCGTCTTTTCGGCACCGGTGCCCTGATACAGCGGGTGTTTGCTCACTTCGATGTACCAATCGGCAAAGTCGCCCCACAGAAAGTCGTCAAGCTGGCGACCGGCTTCACCGTACTGATAGGTTTCAAACAGCCGCTGGACTGTACTCACCAGCCGGTTGAGGCGGCTGAGAATCCAGCGCGAAGGCAGATCGAGTTCATTGGGCGGGGGCGCGCCCGGCGGCAGGCTCTCGGCATCCTCGCCCAGATTCTGGGTGACGAAGTTCGACATCTGCCAAATCTTGTTGACGAAGCGCCAGTTGCGCTCGACACGATCAGCGTCGAGGTTAATGTCATTGCCGGGCGTGCTCCCGGTCACCAGCGTAAAGCGCAGCGGATCGGCGCCGTATTTATCGACCAGTTCCAGCGGATCGATGACGTTGCCCAGCGTCTTGCTGATCTTGCGCCCGTTTTTGTCACGCACTAACCCATGCAGATACACCGTCCTGAACGGCACGTCGTCGGTGAACCACAGCCCAAGCATGATCATACGCGCCACCCAGAAGAACAGGATATCGTAGCCTGTCTCCATGATGGTGGTCGGGTAGTAGCGCGCCAGATCGGGCGTTTGTTCGGGCCAGCCCAGCGTGCTGAAGGGCCACAAGCCGCTGCTGAACCAGGTATCGAGCACATCTTCTTCGGGCGTCCAGCCGTCGCCTTTGGGCGCGGTCTTGCCGACATAGATCTCGCCGTCGGGTCCATACCATACCGGGATGCGATGCCCCCACCACAACTGGCGGCTGATACACCAGTCTTCGATGTTCTCCAGCCAGTGGAAATAGATCTTCTCGAAGCGTTCGGGCACGATTTCGATGCGCCCGTCGCGCACCGCTTCCAGAGCCTGTTCCGCCAGTGGCTTGATCCTGAGGAACCACTGATCGCTGACCATCGGCTCGACGACTTCGCCACCACGCTGCGTGCGCGGCACGACCATGGTGTGATCCTGCGCCCGGATGGTCAGTCCGGCGGCGGTCATATCCGTCCACAGCTTCTGCCGCGCCTCGAAGCGATCCAGACCGTCATACGGACCGGCGTTTTCGTTGAGGGTGGCGTCCTTGTTCATGATGTTGATGAGCTGCAGGTTGTGCCGCTTGCCGATCTCGTAGTCGTTGAAGTCGTGTCCCGGCGTGATTTTGACCGCGCCCGTGCCAAACTCTCGATCCACGTACTCGTCGGCAATCACCGGAATCCGGCGGTTGAGCACCGGCACCAGCGCCATTTTGCCGATCAGGTGTTGGTAGCGCGGGTCTTCCGGGTGAACCGCCAGCGCCGTATCGCCGAGGATGGTTTCCGGTCGCGTGGTCGCCACCGGGATAAATTCGCCGCCTTCAATCGGATAGTTGAAGAAGTACAGTTTGCCGGTTTCTTCCTCGCGCTCCACTTCAAGATCTGAGACAGCCGTCCGCAGACCGGGACTCCAGTTCACGAGACGCGGTCCACGGTAGATCAGTCCCTGTTCGTAGAGACGCATGAAGACTTCCAGCACCGCGTTCGATAAGCCTTCGTCAAGCGTAAAGCGCTCGCGATCCCAGTCGCAGCTTGCGCCGAGGCGTCGAAGCTGGCGGTTGATCTCGCCGCCGTATTTTTCCTTCCAATCCCAGGTGCGGGCGAGAAACGCCTCGCGCCCGATTTCTTCGCGGCTGGTGCCTTCTTCATGCAGCATCTTCTCGATCTGAAGCTGGGTAGCAATTCCGGCGTGATCCATGCCCGGCACCCACAGCGCCGCTCTGCCGTTCATGCGGGCATGGCGGATCATCAGGTCTTCCAGCGTGCTGAACAGCGCGTGACCCACATGCAGCGCGCCGGTCACATTAGGGGGTGGCATACTGATGACGAAGGGTTCGGCATCCGGTGGCGCGGCTTCCGGCTTAAACCAACCGCTGCTCTGCCACCAGTTATAAAGCCGTCCTTCGGCTTCGCTAAAGTCAAACGTCCTGGGCATCGTCCTGAGCATGTTCTATCCTCGTTTTCCGTTCTTCTGTCCATCTTGTCGCAGCCATGACGGCGGGTGTTTGATTGCCAGCGGTTTGCGCGCTACCAGAATGCGCTCCGTCCGATCAAAAGTATCGGCGATTTCCTCAAAGCCAATTTCCAGCAGGACAACCTTGACCTCGTCGGTCGAAAGCGGGCGGAAGACGACGCTGCGCTTGATCGCGCCGTAATGTTCGCCCTGTCCCTTGACGATAAACAGGTTACAGGTGGCGATCACCGGGGGACCGTCTTCCCATTCCCAGGTTTCAAAAGTAATGTGCTCGCCGCCGCCGGGAATCGCATGGATGAAGCCAGGCAGGAAGCGCGGGCGGTCTTCCATGAACTGTCCGAAGTCGCGCATCCCGATGACGAGCGTGCCGCCCGGGCGAAGCAGCTCGAAGAAGATCAGCAGCGTGGTTTCGATTTCGTCGTCGGTGAGCAAATGGGGCAGGGAATTGCCTTTGGTGATGACCGCATCAAAGGGACCGGTTACCACGTCGAAAAGGTGAATGAAGTCGCCGCGAAAGAACTCGATCTTGTCGTCCACGCCGCAGGCTGCCGCGATCTCCTGCGCCTTGCGCAGCATACCGATGCTTGGATCGACCGCGAAGACTTCAAAGCCAAGCTGCGCCAGTGGAATCGCCTGGGCACCCGCGCCGCACGAAGCATCCAGGACGCGCAGCACGCCGCGATTGCGAAAGATGGTGCGCAGTCCGAGTCCTTCTCGCTCCATCTGGGTTTCCCAGTCCCGATAGAACAAAGTGTACGATTCAGCGATGGCGTCGTAGAAGTCGTTGGTTTCTTCGGTACTGGTCTGCATCGCGAGCCTCCTGAACGAATCAAAAACCCCTCTTGACACAAGGACGAGAGGGGCTGCCTTCGCGGTACCACCTTGATTCTGGGAATGCCACGCATTCCATCAGCGCTCTGACGCGATAACGGGCGTACCCGACCTCACTTCAGGCGAAGCGTTCGGCGAGGCAACTCCTGGGCGACCTTCGGCAGCTACTGCGAGTGGGCTTCCAGCCCTCGACCCACACTCTCTCGCGCAGGGAAGCTGCGTACTCCTCCCATTCATCGTTGTTACGAATTTCCAATTAGATTGAGTATAGCATCGTCCGCTAAATGCCGTCAATCCCTGCCCGGATTCGGGAGTGGGGAATTGTAAGGATACAGCAACCGTCTTGACAGTGGGTTTAAACCCACTGTCACCGCGATTTTCCCCATTCCCCCGGATTCGCCTTTAACTGGGCGCGCAGCAGACTTCGGATGCGGTCAGACACCATATCGATGGCGACCATGTTAAAGCCACCTTCGGGGATGATGACGTCGGCATAGCGCTTGCTCGGCTCGACAAATTCAAGATGCATGGGACGGACGGTTTCCAGATACTGCGAAATGACCGATTCGGCGGTGCGTCCGCGCTCCTGAATATCACGTCTCAGGCGGCGAATCAGACGCAGATCCGGATCGGTGTCCACGAAGATCTTCACATCGAACAGCGGGCGCAGCGAGGACTCCGCCAGTACTAAAATCCCCTCTACCAGAATGATTGGCTGCGGCGCAACCACGATGCTCTCATCCGTTCGCCGGTGTTTGGTGAAATCGTAGACCGGGATATGCACCGGCTGCCAATTCTGAAGCTGGATGATATGCTCACGCATCAGCGGCGTATCCAGCGCGTCGGGATGGTCAAAGTTGATGGCGGTACGGTCGAGCAGCGCGACGTGACCCAGATCCCTGTAGTAAGCGTCATGCGGAATGTAGGCGATGTGATCGCTGCCGACACGTTCGAGGATGGCGTTCGACACGGTTGTCTTGCCGGAACCACTGCCACCGGCAACGGCAATAGTGACTGGACGGGGATGATCGTTCATCGGAGTCTCTCTGGGCATACAAAAAGCGCCCGCGCGAACAGGGCGGGCACCAAGGAGAGCCACCTTTCGGATTTGAACCGAAAACCTAACGCTTACGAAGCGTTTGCTCTACCGTTGAGCTAAGGTGGCAACAAAGGCGATTATAACAAGTGGAGACTCCGCTTTCAAGACCGGAATTCCTCTGGGAGCAGGGAAAATCGCGGAACGGAATAAGTCCCCAGCGCCATCGCTAGTGCCGGAAGTGACGCACGCCGGTAAAGATCATGGCAGCGCCCGCGTTATCCGCCGCCGCGATCACTTCACTATCGCGAATCGAGCCGCCCGGCTGGATGATGGCGGTGACACCGGCTTCAAGCGCCGCCTCGATGCCATCGGCAAACGGGAAAAACGCATCCGACGCCAGTACCGAACCGGCGGCTTGTTGACCTGCCTTCGTGATCGCCAGATTGACCGCGTCAACCCGGCTGGACAGCCCGCCGCCGATACCAACCGTTGCCCGGTTGGCGGCGAGGACAATCGCATTCGATTTGACGAACTGTACCGACTTCCAGGCAAAACGCAGGTTTTCGACTTCTTCGGGCGTGGGCGCGCGCTGGGTCACAGTGCGAAAGCCGGTATGATCGGGGTCGCCTGCGTCCGGGTACTGCACCAGAAGCCCGCGATGGACGCTGCGAATTTCGATTTCCGTCCCGTCAAAAGTGGCGGGAACCTGCAGCAGACGGCAGTTCTTGCGCCGTTCGGTCAGCAGTTCCTGCGCGCGCGCCGTAAAGCTGGGGGCGGCGATAGCCTCGATGAACAGCGTTCCGACGGCTTCGACAAATTCCTCGTCCACCGGACGGTTGACCGCGATGACGCCGCCAAAGGCGGATACCGGGTCAGACGCCAGCGCTGGCGCGAAGGCTTCCGCCAGCGACGCGGCGCTGGCAATGCCGCATGGATTCAGATGCTTGACGATGATAACGGCGGGCTGGGTGAAGCTGCACGCGGCGCGCCAGGCAGCATCCAGATCGAGAATGTTGTTATACGAAAGCTGTTTACCGCCCAGCACCGTTCCGCCGAGGGGTCCGCCGTTGGCGCGGCGGCTGTAGTAACCGGCTGCCTGATGCGGGTTTTCGCCGTAGCGCAGCACATCAACCAGATGCATCCCCACCGAAAGCTGGCGCGGAAGCTCCTCGCTGAGGATGGTCGAGGCGAGATCCTGCGAGAGGAAGGCGTGAATGGCAGTGTCATAGTCGCGGGTGTGGGCGAACGCCTTGACGGCAAGCTCGCGGCGCAGCGCCAGATCAACCTGACCGGTGCTGTTGAGCGCGTCAGTCACGCGGGTGTAGTCCGCCGGATCGCAGATCACGACGGTATGGAGGAAATTTTTTGCCGCCGCCCGCAGCAGCGTCACGCCGCCAATGTCGATCTGCTCGACTGCATCCTGAAGCGAGACGCCCGGTTGGGCGACCGTCTCCTGAAAGGGATAGAGGTTGCAGACGACCATCGTGATCGGCGCGTAGCCATGCTGGCGCAGGTCTTCGAGATCGTCCTCGCGGTCGCGCGCCATGATCCCGGCGTGAATGGCAGGATGAAGGGTCTTGACGCGCCCGCCAAGCAGTTGGCTGAAGCCCGTAAGCTGCTCGACAGCGGTGACCGCCAGATCTGACTTGCGCAGAGTCTGCTCAGTGCCGCCGCTGGCGACGAGATCATAGCCGTGTTCGAGCAGGGCAGTGGCAAGCTCAATCAAGCCAGTTTTGTCAAAGACGCTCAATAGCGCGCGTGGCATCAGACATTTTCCTTTAGCTGAGTCATGAGGATAGCGGCGAACTGGCGAGCGCGCTGAGGCGCGTCGCCCACATAGGCGGAAGCATTGAGCAGGGCGCGAATTTCATCGGCTGACAGCGCCGCTTGAAGCATGCTGCTCTGGGTGAGCAAATCGACCAGCGGGTTTGGCTGTCCCTGCGCCACTGCCGCCCATGCCGTCATGCTGTGCTGGCGCAGGTGTTCGTGCAGAAGCTGGCGATTGGCACCACGTTTGGCGGCGCTCATCAGCACCCGTTCGATGGCGGCGAAGACGCCGTAGCGCTCCAGGTTACGGGCGGCGGCGGTTTCATCGATTCGGATGTCGGTCAGGATTCGGGTTGAGACGTGCAGGATTTCGTCGGCTGCCAGAAAAGCCACCGGCAGCATTTCGCGGCGGTTCGCCGAATCATCGAGCGTGCGCTCCAGCAGCGAATGGGCGTGGTTGTTCCAGGTGACTTCAACCAGCGAGGCGATCAGGCGGCTGAGGCTGTCGATCTTTTCGGCGTTGATGGGGTTGCGCTTGAACGGCATCGCCGACGAGCCAACCTGCTGGCTTCCGAACGGCTCGCCCCATTCGCCAATTACCGGCGATTGCAGCAGCCGCAGGTCAAAAGCGAACTTGTAGAGGCTGCCTGCGATACCGGAAAGCGCCGACAGCACCTGCCAGTCCTGTTTGCGGGTGTAGGTCTGGGTAGCAATAGGGTAGGCGGGCAGATCGAGCGCCTCCATGATCCAGCGTTCAAGCTGCGCCGGGCTAATGCCGGTGCCGTCAAGCAGTTCGGCGTAAGAGGCAGATGTGCCCACCGCGCCTTTGAAGCCCTTGCCGCGAATAGTTCCGCGCAGCAGGCGCAGCGTCGTTCGGTCTTCAAGCAGATCCTGGGCGTACATGGCGAGGCGGTAGCCCATCGTCGTCGGCTCGGCTGGCTGGATATGAGTGAATGCCATCACCGGCACATCGGCGAGGCGCTCGATCTGCCGCGCCAGCACTGCCAGCAGATCATCCAAAGCCGCCGCGATCAGATCGAGGCTGGCGCGAATCCGCAGGGCATCGGCGTTATCTTCCACGTCCATACTGGTCGCGCCAAGATGGATGATGCCGCCGCCGACTGCCGCCTGTTCGGCGAAGGTCTGTACTTCAGCCATCAGGTCGTGGTGAATATGGGCTTCGATTTCGAGCGCCCGGTTTATGTCCACATCACCGGCGCGCGCTTCGAGATCGGCGACCTGCTCGGCAGTGACCAGACCGGCGTGCTGCTGGGCGCGGGCAAGCTCTACCCACAGCCGCCGCCAGGTCAGGCGCTTGTTTCGTTCGCTCCAGATGGCGCGCATCTCGGGGGAGCCGTAGCGCCAGGAGAACGGAGAAACGAACTGATCGTGAGTAAATGACATGGGCAAATATCCGCGAAGGCTGATTTCCGGCGCAATTATAACGAGTGCCAAGCGGTTGCACAGGGGAAAGCTAAAAGCGTATCCGAGCTATAATATTTGTGCAATAGAAACTATAAGTCAGAAGGAGATTGATGATGCGAACCCAATTTCCAGGACTTCTTAGCGGGGCGTTGATCGCAGCAGTACTGGGATTACTCATAGTTCCAAGTCCCGCCATCGCACAGAATATACCGCCACTTCCAAACCTTCCTAACGGCACAATTGTTTATTTAATAGATGAAACGGTGTTGGCTCAGGACTCAACTGTGCCTATTGATTTGCCGAATCTCCTTCAGCAAACACTTGGGGCACAGATTTCCACATCCTGGGAGCAGGTGGTATCGCTTAACCAACAGAACTCCATTGATGCCTTAATCATTGACGAGACAGCCATTGAAATGGTTGATCAGCAATGGGTGAGTGGAGCATATCGACAGGGTGTTGTCATCGCAGGCTTGGATATTCCTATAGAGCAGTTCTCTAATCTTGTCGGCAATGACGGTCTCACTCGTGATGGCTTTGCGTCTGAGCTGTACCCGGGCAGGTTTTTTATTATCACTACCTACGTGATTCAGGCAGACTATCCCGAAGATGCGGCGGCAGTTATGGATGCACAGCGAAATAACTGTGGAGGTAGACCTGCATCCGGTATTCGTGGTTCCGTTGTAGCTGCGGCAGCTAGATCTGCCGGGTCGCTCGATACTCAGGATGATTTCAACGTTTTTGCTCACGTCATCGCTGACCACTTAGAGGATGTTGAAACGGTTCGGCAGGATTTTGCGCGCGGCACTCATCTTCAGCCCATTCAGCCCAGCCAAAATATTCAGAAGTAAGATTGTGTAAGTTTACACAATCTATGTTATAGTGAATATTATCACAAGCGGTGAGGGCAAAACCATGCAGAAGCGTCCCCGTATCGTTATCATCGGCGCAGGTTTCGGCGGACTCTACGCCGCGCGAACGCTGGAGCAAAAAGCCGTCGATGTGCTGTTGATTGACAGGCAGAATTATCACACCTTCACGCCGCTGCTGTATCAGGTCGCGACTGCCGGTCTGGAGCCTGAAGAAATCGGCTATCCGGTGCGCGGCATCTTTCGCGCCAAATCAAATATCGCCTTCCTGATGGGGGAGGTCATCGGCGTCAACACGGCTGAGAAATATGTCGAAGTCATTACCAGCGAACGGACACGCCACGAGCATTATGACTATCTGATCGTAGCAGCGGGCAGCGTGACCAATGACTTCAACCTGCCCACGCTGGCGCGCGATTCGTTTGAGCTGAAGACGCTGCCCGATGCTATCGCGCTGCGCAACCACATCCTGCGCTCCTTCGAAACGGCAGCCTGGACGGACGATGAAGACTACCGGCGCGCGCTCATCACCCTGGTGGTGGTCGGCGGCGGCGCGACCGGGCTGGAGACGGCGGGGGCGCTGGTCGAATTGTTCAAGAACGTCCTCAGCAAGGAATATCCGTTCCTGCGCGACATCACGCCGCGAGTCGTTCTGGTCGAAGCGACCGACCGGCTGCTGATTCCGTATCCGAAGTCGCTGCAGGCTGCGGCGCTGCGGCAGCTTAAATCGCTGGGTGTGGAAGTCATTCTCGGCAGCCCGGTGAAGGCAACCGCGCCCGACCATGTCACCCTGAGCGATGATCGCGTTATCCCAACCTACACCCTGATCTGGGCAGCGGGCGTCAAAGCCAGCCCAATGGGCGCGCTGCTCGATCTGCCATTGAACCGCGGCGGGCGGGTGCCGGTCACGGCAACGCTGGAGGCTGCGCCGCTGGACGGCGTCTATGTCATCGGTGACATGGCATATCTGGAAGATGCCAGCGGGCATCCATACCCGATGCTCATCCCGGTCGCCAAGCAGCAGGGAATCCTGGCGGCGAAAAACATCCTGCGGCGGATTGAGGGGCGGAATCAGGAAGCTTTCAGGTACGCTGATCGGGGCATTATGGCAACGATTGGACGCAGCCGCGCCGTCGCCTGGATTTTCAACAAAGTTGAGCTGACCGGCTACCTTGCCTGGCTCTCGTGGCTGGGGCTGCATCTGATCGCGCTGCTCGGCTTCCGCAATCGCCTCAACGTCTTCATCAACTGGGTATGGAATTACTTCACCTATGACCACTCAGTGCGCCTGATTGTTGAGGTGCCCGATGAGACGGGCGGGATACCCGCTATGGTGATGGATGAGCCGGAGACTGACCTGATTACACGCTAGAACGCGCTGACGGTTCTGGCACAAAGCGCACATATCCGGGCAAAACGGGCAGCATTCCTAACGCGCGCCTTGTCGAATTTCGCTACTGCTCGTTACAATAGGGACATTCAACGAATCAACTGTAGAAGGGGCAGCGAATGAAGAGCAGCGAGCAGGTGATGATCGATAGGCGCGATGCCAAGGCGAAACCACATCTCGAACAGTACGCGCCGGTGTGGTTAGTCAACCAGCGCATTATCCCCGAAGATGAAGCGGTGCTGTTCGATGTCGTTTTCCAGAACAATCTCTATGGCTGGGTGCGCCGCCGCTATCGGTTTGATGCCTTCAACAATGTGCTCTACTACAGCGGGCAGACGACGATTACCGAACGCGAGGCAGTGACGATTCAGGAAGCTGTCCCGTACCTCTCGGTCGAAGTGGCTGACATTCCAAACGCCAGCGGCGGCTAATTGCAAGCGAAGGTGAAATCATTATGCCCAATCTGATCACAACGCTCGGTCCGAAGTCGGCTGATGATCTCGGTTTCATCCTGCCGCACGAACACGTCTTTGTCGATCTGCGCCAGTGGCATGAGCCGGGCTACGCGCAGGCGAACGCTGCCGACGTCGTGGCGCTAATGAAGCCTGAGATTGCCCGAATCCAGGCGCAGGGCGTGACTGCTGTTGTGGAGTGCAGCACCGTTGGGGTGGGGCGGCGCGCCGATCTGGATCAGGCGGTATCCGAGGCGTCGGGACTGCCCATCGTCGTGCCGACGGGCGTCTACCGCGAACAGTGGATTCCTGACGCGATGCGCGAGAAAAGTGAAGACGCCCTGCGTGACTGGATGCTGAGCGAACTAGAGGACGGAATCGAGGACAGCGGCGTTCAGGCGGCTTGGGTAAAGCTGGGCGCCAGTGATGACGGCTTGACTCCGGCGGAAACCAAAAACCTGCGCGCCGCCGCCCGGGCTGCCCGCGAAGTGAACGCCGTGATCGGCATCCATACTATCCGGGGTAGGGTAGCGCTTGACGAGATTCGGATTATCGAGGAAGCGGGGTATACCGCTGGACGGTACATCTGGATTCACGCCAACCAGGAACCTGATTTTGATCTGCACCTGGAAGCGGCGCGGCGCGGTGCCTGGATTGAGTATGACAGTATCGGCGCTGAGAATGCGGCTGATGAAGATTTTATCGGGCGCATCCAGCGCCTGCTTGACGCCGGATATGGTGACCGGCTGCTGCTCAGTCACGACCGGGGATGGTACGATCCGGCTCAGCCGGGTGGCGGCACACCGCTGCCGTTTACGTATCTGGCGGAGACGTTTCTGCCGAAACTAAGCGCCGCTGGCGTCGATGAGACGACTATCCGGCAGATTACTCACACCAATCCATTCAACGCCTTCGCGCGGTAGCGCTGTCTCCGGCGCGGCTTGCCGGGGGCTATTCCTCGCGGCTCATTCTGCCGTTGGGGCGAGCGACAAGTTTATAAACGCGGGTATCCTGAGCGCCCATCCGGTATTTGTAGGTTTCATTGCCGCGCAGAAAGTCGTACACCGTCCGCTGGTTTTCAATCGCGTGGCGGATGTTATAGGACAGCAGCACGATGCCGGTGCTGAGATGGGCGTAAGCCTCAGGCAGCAGCCCGGAATTGTAGACCAGGATCTGGCGGTTGTAGTCAAAATCACAGTATGCCGCCGCGTAGGTGTCGTTGACCTTCAGGAAGCTCAGCCTCAGCCAGCCTCTGGCAAAGGTAAATTCCAGCACCTGTCTCAGGAATCGGCGGTTATTATCGTCCTGCAGGAATTCGGCTTTTGCCGGTTGGCTGGCAGCCATCAGCTTCATGAACTGATCGGCTTCAGCTTCGAAATCGTGTTCCGATCCCACGATGTACCACTCCAGCTTTGCCTCGCTTTCGGCGCGGCGCAGCTTTCGCCGTATTTCGTGCCGCTGCTTCTTGTCAAGCATCGCAAGGTAGTCTTCCCACTCGCCAGGCAGATGAATGACCGGACACACTTCCTGAAGCACCATGTCGGCGTCAAAGTGCTGCATACGCAGGCGATCAGGAAATCGAACGTAGGTTGGCGAAGATTCGGGGATATTGCACAGGTTGATGCGGTCATAGTCGCGGGTGTGATCCGCCAGGAAACGCGCAAACTCCACCTGAACCGGATCGACACAGTCTTTGTGGACGATAATGTCCACGTAGTCGGTTACATCGACACAGCCAATGGTGCGCACGACCCGTTCACCATCCACCTGCTGAATGAACCACGGTCCAATCGCCATTAACCGCCCATCGTCATCGCGGCAGGTGACTACCCACAGATCGCCCGCCTCATACGTCTTCCACCAGGTAGACTGCCACTCCCATGTCAAAAAGATCACGTCGGTTGGGCTGCTGCCGAGCAGTTCGTTCCACTCCGGCTCAAGTTCTTCAAAAACACTGGGGTTGGTGTAGACGCTGATATTCACGAGATTCAAATTCCTCTAACGGGACGCCCGCTTATTATAGACAGCTTACCTGATAAACAAATTAAAAAGCCGCCAGAGAATGACCTCGGCGGCTTTTGCCGGGTGAAAACTCAGACTACGCGGGCATTGTTTCTTTCTGCTGCTTGTGGTCATAGGTGATCGACAGCTCGGTGTCGGCGTCGAAGACATGAAGGTTATCGAGGTTGAGCGCCACACCCATGCGCTGCCCAACGCGCGCCTGCGTGCGCGGGTCAGTGCGGGCGAGGAATGTCTTGCCGCGCTCTTCCAGATACAGGATCATTTCGTTGCCCATCTGCTCGACCACGTCAACGTTGGCTTCGATGACCGCCGGTGTAATACCGCTGGGCTGGAATTCGGCGTCGTGAATATCTTCAGGGCGGATGCCAGCGATGACGCGCTTGCCGACATAGCCCTTGAAGGCGTCGGCTACGGAGACCGGAATTGGCAGTTCGAAGGTCGAAGTGTGGACGACGATACGCCCATCCACCGACTTAAGTTCGGCGTCGAAGAAATTCATTGACGGGCTGCCCATGAAACCGGCAACAAACAGATTGCGCGGGTTGTGGTATAAATTGAACGGCGTATCAATCTGCTGTAGTTCGCCAGCGTTCAACACGCAGATGCGGCTTCCCATCGTCATGGCTTCGACCTGGTCGTGGGTGACATACACGAAAGTCGTTCCGAGGCGTTGGTGCAGCTTGCTGATGAATGACCGGGCTTCTACGCGCAGTTTGGCGTCCAGGTTCGACAGCGGCTCGTCCATCAGGAAGACGGCAGGCTCACGGACGATGGCGCGACCGACGGCGACACGCTGGCGCTGACCACCCGAAAGCTGGCGGGGGCGGCGATCCAGCAGATTTTCGATGCCGAGATTCTTGGCGGTTTCACGCACGCGCTGGTCAATAATCTGCTTCGGCGTCTTGCGCAGGCGCAGACCAAATGCCATGTTGTCGTATACCGTCATGTGCGGGTAAAGGGCGTAGCTCTGGAACACCATCGCCACGTCACGATCCTTCGGTGCTACGTTGTTGACCACGCGGTCGCCGATGAGGATTTCACCTTCGCTGATCTCTTCCAGACCTGCCAGCATACGCAGGCTGGTGGATTTCCCGCAGCCGGAAGGTCCTACTAAGACTAAAAACTCCTTATCGAAAACTTCAATATTGAGATCTTTTACAGCGACGGTATTTCCAAATCGCTTCCAGACATTACGGAAAGTCACACTTGCCACGAGTTTTCCTCCATAAGACAATATGTCGGCTTAGGTGATGGGCATATTGAATGAATTTGTGGAACATGCACAAATATATTGCATTCCACAAGCTTCAAATATTGCGGTGAATTATAGTGTGCCACGCGAATTTTGCAAACTTTCATTTGAGGTAATATGTCACAAGATATCAATGCAGAAGTCATTGCTATTGGAACTGAGATTTTACTCGGAGAAATCACAGACACAAATTCTGTCTATATTGCGCGAATGCTGCGCGATATCGGCGTCAATCTCTATTACATGACGTCGGTTGGCGACAACGAAGCGCGCATTGCCGATGCGCTCCGCATTGCCCTCGGACGCGCGCAGGTGGTGATCACCTGCGGTGGACTTGGACCTACCGTTGACGACATGACGCGCCAGGCGGTCGCCGCCGCTACCAGCCGAGGGCTGACTTTTCACCAGCACCTGCTGGAGAAAATCGCCGAGCGCTTTGTCGGCTTTCGCACCCAGATGACGGAAAACAACCGCCGTCAGGCATACGTACCGGACGACGCCCTGATCATCGAGAATCCGGTTGGAACTGCGCCCAGCTTTATTGTTGAACAGGGCGAGCAGTGCGTCATCAGCCTGCCCGGAGTCCCGCGGGAAATGAAATTCCTGCTGGTGGAAAACGTAGTGCCGTATCTGCGTGAGAGGTATCAGCTTGGCGGCAAAATCATCAAAGCGCGCGTGCTGCGCACCGCCGGAATCGGTGAGAGCACGCTGGACGACACTATCGGCAGCGCGCTGCTTCAGGCGGGCAACCCGACGGTTGGATTGGCGGCGCACAGCGGGCAGGTGGATGTGCGGATTACCGCCAAAGCCGACAGCGAAGCTGAAGCTGACGGCATGATCGCGGCGGTAGAGGCGCATCTGCGCGAGCGCATCGGCAGGTATGTTTTTGGCGTGGATGCCGAAACGGTTGAGGAAGCGCTGATCCGCAGCCTGCGCGAAGCCGACGGAACCATCGCCATCAACGAAAGCGGCGTTCCCCCAGTACTGAGTGAGCGACTGCAAGCGCTGCCGGATAGCGAAGGGCTGATCAGGGCAGTACGCCATTTTGACGATCTGGCGGCGCTGGCACAATCACTTGGGCTGGAAGACGGCTCGATTCGCATGATTGCCGAGAAAGCCGCCGAACAGTTGGCAGTCGAGACGGGCGCGGCGCTGGCGATTGCCGTGGTCAGCCGGTTGGGAGCAGAGGAAGACCGCGCCGACAGCGATGAGATGAGCGCGCTGGCGGTTTACAGCTATGGACAGGTGCGTTCCCGCGCCTATGGTTTCAGCGGATCATCGGAAGTGGCGCGGTCGTGGACGAGCACCTGGGCGGCGTCGATGGGCTGGCGCATGTTGAGGGAACGCCTTGAATAGGATGATGATAAAACTCAGCCAGCGGAAGGGCAATTGGGTGCTGGCGTTTCGCCCGCGCCTGATACAGATGCCCGCGCCAATTCAGCCAGTTGACGACCCGTTTCTGCCCTTCGGCAAGGCGATCATCAATGCGACAGCCGATCTGGTTGCTGGCTATCTGTTCGATCTGGCTTCATACATGGCGCTGGGCGCGGCAGGTCTGATCGCGCTG
Source organism: Aggregatilineales bacterium (assembly GCA_030834905.1). Classification (GTDB taxonomy): domain Bacteria; phylum Chloroflexota; class Anaerolineae; order Aggregatilineales; family Phototrophicaceae; genus Flexifilum. Next base: position 294,439 of record JAUQWZ010000024.1, read on the forward strand.
GAACGGACGATTGCCTACGTGCCTGATCCGGCGATTACAATCCTTCACGGACCCTTCGCCTCGCCCGACTACGCGGCGGCAGCCGGAGCAGCTGTGTTCAGCGTCGATGCTGTCACCGTTTCCGACGCCCGTTTTGCCGGAACTTACCTCAAGGCTGGCGTCGGGGTCTTCGCGCCCGTTGGCGCGGATGACGTCGGTCTGTATGTCCCAGAAGAGTCCCGGCTGACCTACGGACAAATCGCGCTGCATCTGATCGGCGACGAGGTGGTATATGCCGACAGCACTGACCAGTTTGCCAGCGCGATTCGAGCAGCGTTGAAGGCGAAAACAATATGAACCTGCTGGATCAACTGATGTCGGCGGGACTCATTCAGTTCGGTTGGTTCGCCGCTGACGGGCAGACTGAGCCGATTCGGTTTCAACTGGAGATGCTGGCGTCGTATCCTGATATTCTGATCGAGGTGGCGGATCGTCTGGCACAGCGGCTGCCGAGGGCAGAACGGCTGTTGAGTCCGGCGGATGCGGTGCCGCTGGCTACAGCGGTGGCAGTAAAGGCAGGCATTCCGCTGGTTTACAGCCAGGGTGGCGAGGACGAGCCAGCCTTTGATCTGGTGGGTGCCTACGACATCGGGCACCCGGCGGTGCTGGTGACCAGCGTCAGCGGATACGCGCCGTATACTCGGCTGCTGGAAACGGCGCGGCGCGTTGGGCTGAATGTCCACGCCTACGCCGCCATCATCGATCTGGGGATGGCGTCATCGCTGCCCGTCGTCTCTCTCTTCCAGATGACGGAAGTGCTGTCCGGCTTGCACGCAGGCGGCGTCATTCCGGCAGGACAGGCGGAAGCAGTTGAAAGCTGGCTTATTCGTCGTCCAGGCTCAACAGCGCCATAAAGGCTTCCTGCGGCACTTCGACTGCACCGATCATCTTCATGCGCTTCTTACCCTTCTTCTGCTTCTCCAGCAGTTTCTTCTTGCGGGTAATGTCGCCGCCATAACACTTGGCGAGCACGTCCTTGCGCATTGCCTTCACGTCGGCGCGCGAGATAACTTTCTTGCCCACGGCTGCCTGAATGGGCACCGAGAACATCTGCCGCGGGATGAGTTCCTTGAGCTTCGTCACCAGCCGCTGCCCTTTATGGTAGGCGTCTTCGCGGTGGACGATCATGCCCAGCGCATCCACCGGCTCGCCGTTGACGAGCACGTCCAGCTTGACCAGATCTTCGGTTCGATACTCGTCAAACTGGTAGTCAAGGCTGGCATAACCGCGCGTGGTGCTCTTGAGGCGGTCATAAAAATCGACGATCAGTTCCGACAGGGGGAGGCGATAGGTCAGAATGACGCGCGATTTGTCGAGATACTCCATGTTGACGTATTCGCCGCGCTTCTTGATGACCATTTCCATCAACGCGCCGATGAATTCTTCGGGGGCGTAAATCTGAATCTTCATCCAGGGTTCGCGGATTTCGGCATAGACGCTCGGATCGTCGGGCAGGTCGGCGGGGCTGTCGATAGTTACCATCGTGCCGTCGCGCATGATCACCTGATATTCCACGCTCGGGGCGGTGGCGATAATATCGAGTTCATACTCGCGTTCCAGCCGTTCCTGGATGATGTCCATGTGGAACAGACCGAGGAAGCCAACGCGGAAGCCAAAATTGAGCGCCTGCGAATTTTCAGGCTGAAAGACCAGCGAGGCATCGTTGAGCTGGAGCTTTTCCAGCGCGTCGCGCAGGGCACCGTAATCATCGTTGTTGACCGGATAGATGCCCGCGAATACCATCGGCTTGACCTGCTTGTAACCGGGCAGGCTCTCAGCCGCGCCGCCCAGCGCCAGCGTGATGGTATCGCCGACGCGGCACTCGCGCACCGACTTAAAGCCGGTTGCCACGTAGCCGACCTCGCCGACGCCCAGCGATTCGGTCACCACCATGCCGGGGCTGAAGATGCCAATCTCGACCGGCTCAAAGCGGGCGTCGGTCGCCATCAGCTTATACATGGCGTTTTTGGTCAGCTTGCCGTCAATGATGCGCACATAGGCGACCACGCCCTTGTACGAGTCGTAGTGCGAGTCAAAGACCAGCGCTCGCAGCGGCGTGTCGTCGTTACCGGTTGGCGGCGGCACGTGCTCAATCACGGCTTCAAGCACGTCCTGAATGCCCAATCCCTGCTTGGCGGAAATGCGTATGATGTCTTCGGCGGGGACGCTGAGCAGGTTTTCGATTTCCTGCGCCACGTCATCCGGGCTGGCAGCCGGAAGATCGATCTTGTTGAGCACCGGAATGATTTCGAGATCGTGCTCCAGCGCCAGATAGACGTTCGCCAGTGTCTGCGCCTCAATACCCTGGCTGGCGTCCACGATTAACACCGCGCCTTCGCAGGCTTGCAGCGCCCGGCTGACTTCGTAGGCGAAGTCTACGTGACCGGGGGTATCGATGAGGTTGATCTCGTACTGGCTGCCCGCGCGGGAGGTATACAGCATCCGTACTGCTGATGCCTTGATCGTCACACCGCGCTCGCGTTCCAGATCCATCGTATCAAGCAGTTGTTCCTGCATGTCGCGGTCAGCCACAGTGCCGGTAAGCTGAAGCAGCCGATCTGCCAGCGTGCTTTTGCCGTGGTCAATATGAGCAATAATGCAGAAATTGCGGATGTTTTCGCGCTTCATCGAATGAGGCAACCTGTTGTTGAATAGTGGCGCAAGTATAGCAGAACGCGGGAGGTTATTATATGACGGATTGCACCAGGCTCGGCAGCGAAGGCGCGGGCGAGTTATCGCCCCAGGTGAGCCACGTCAGGAACTCGATATTGCCTGCCGGTCCCTTTAGCGGCGAGCGAATCAGACCGCGCGGCGTGAAGCCGAATCCCTGCGCCGAAGCCAGCACTTCTTCCAGCACGCGCTGATGCACGCCAGCGTCACGGACAACGCCGCCTCTGCCGACATCGTCGCGCCCCGCTTCAAACTGCGGCTTGATCAGCGGGATGATGTCGGCTGGCGAGGTCAGCCAGCCCTTGAGCGCTGGCAGCAGCAGCCGCAGCGAAATAAATGACGCATCCATAACAACCAGGCTGACCGGCTCCGCCAGCGTTTCCAGATAACGGGCGTTGGTACGTTCGAGCAGCACCACCCGCGCATCCTGCCTCAGACCATAATCAAGCTGCCCGTAGCCCACGTCAATGGCATAGACACGCGCCGCGCCGTTTTGCAGCAGGCAGTCGGTGAAGCCGCCAGTGCTCGCGCCAACATCGGCGCATATTCGCCCGCTGGCGTCCACCGGAAAGGTTTCCAGCGCTGCCGCCAGCTTGTCTCCGCCGCGGCTGACAAAGCGCGGTCTTGATTTGACCGCTACCTGCGCGTCAGCGTTCACGCGGGTACCCGGCTTATCGACCATCTCTCCGTTGACCAGCACCTGACCCGCCATGATGATAGCGCGCGCTTTTTCTCGGCTGGGGGCAAGCCCGCTTTGATGCACCAGAATGTCCAACCGCTGTTTTTCCGCCATCCGCCGTTAGCCTCGCGTCAGATGCAGCGTGATGTCGATGGGCGAATTATCCGGGTGGGTGTCATCGTTCACTTCGACGGCATCGGCGGTGATCGGCAGATAGCCTTCAGCGAGAATGACGATGCTGTAGAGGGTGTCACGCTGTAGGGGGCGCTCGATCTGAAACCGCCCATTGCGGTCAGAGATCGTCATGTCATAAAGCTGATCCTGCCGCCAGTCACGGGTGAAATCGGCGACCGAGTAATCGGCGCTGATGAGCAGCACCGAAACGCCAGATACGCCTTCCAGTGTTTCCGAATCGAGAAGCTGCCCGCGAAGCTGCACGCCGCCCGTCGTGGCAAAGCGGTCAATCGGAAGCTGCCCGATGCCGACGCGCGCCTGGGTAGACGCCAACCGCACCGCGCCGACCGAGAGGTTCATCTCATAGGTGCCGTCGGGAACGCCGCCGGTGTTGAACAGCCGGATGAGGAAATTCTCGCCGGTGCCGGGTCCGTTCCAGGGAACGGTACGCCGATAGAAGGGATTGCCATCGACCGTAAATTCGAGCGTCCACAGCGTTCCAGCGGCAAGCTGTTCCCAGTCAAACAGGGTATAGATCGACTGCGTGCCGGTCGAGAAACTGGAGATACGCGCCGCATTTCGGGCTTCGTCGGGTGTGCTGGCAGTCGTGAAATGCTCGCCGGTGAAAATACGCGCAAAGGCACCGCCCGCCTGCGCGCCTGCCAGCGTGAAGTTGGATACCGCCGCCAGACGATTTTCAATATAGAGTTCCAGCCGGTAGCTGCCCGGAAGCAGCCCACCGGCAGATTCAACCGAAATGTCTTTGGTGCCGTCCGTCCCATCTTCGGCAAGCCACTGGGCTTCGATGCGCTGAACTTCCTCGCCCTCGTAGTACCAGATTTGCGCCCAGGGCGTGCCTTCAGCCATGTTGCGATAGAGAAAGCGCGCGAAGGCGACGTTGCCGGTGGGCAGCACAAAGCTGTTACCGAGAATGTTGCCCTGCAAGTCGCGCAGACCAAAGATCAGATCGCTGAACTGGGCATTCCCCTGGGTGACTTCGCCCACCACCAGACGGGTGTTATCTGCCGCCACGCCGTTGACCAGCAGCGTAAAATCGTAGACGCCGTTGGGCCAGGTCTGACCGCTGCTGCCGATATACCACAAGCCGCTGCTGCCGCCGCTCCATCGGACGGGCGACAGCGAGAAATTGGCGTTCTGGACGCCGTTGGTGAACACCTGAAGCTCATAAACCGTTTCCGGCGTCATGTTGTCGTAGTCAAAAAACAGATAGAGGCTGTTCGCGCCGGTAGGCAGGCTGCGGATGATCGAAGTGGGCATACCCGCTTCGTTGACCGACGGCGAAAAGCCGATATAGCGCAGGTCAGGCGCGCCGCCGGACTGCTGCGGCTGGGTGAAGCTGGTCACCATCTCGACGCTGATGCCCAGCGCCGCGGCGCGCAGCAGCGGGCTGACGAAGTTGGCTGGACGCAGTGAGTTGATGAAGCCGCCCACCGGAATGCACGAATCGCTGCTGTTGACCAGATCATCGCCGTTGGTATCCTGCACGATCAGGCAGGTTGCTTCCGGTGACGATGACGACAGCGGCGCGGTCGTCGGCACACCGATGAGCTGCCCCCGCTGATTGTATGCGCCGCCGCCGGACATAGTGCCGCGAATGGTGGCGCTGGTCTTGATCCATGACTTGCTGCCGCCGCTTGGCTCCGCCATAAAGCCGGTCACGGTTCCCCGTTCGACCGCAATCGGGTCGTCACCGATATTTGGGTAGCCGACAACGGTGATGGTGTCGTCAAGCTGCAATGCCGACGAATCGCCCACCTCCACATAGGGCAGGGTGAGGCTTCCCGGTTCAATCAGCTTGCCGTCGCTTTCGCGGGTGATACGCAGCAGCGCAAGGTCAAGTCCCGGGTCAGCCTGCACAATCTCCGCCTGAAAGCGCGGCACTGGCGGCTCTGCCAAGTGCACATTCAGCGCGACGACCAGGGTGTCGCCGGGGCAGTTGGCGTTTGAAACGGTGCTGTGGGCGTTGGTGAGGATCAGCCCATCACGGCTGACAATCGTGCCGGTGCCGACGCACGAGATGATTAGATTGTTGCCGACGTTGCGGGTCTGCATGATAAAGACGGTCGCGCGCTGGATATATTCCAGATCGAGCGCCGCCACCTGCTGGCTGGACAGGCTGCCCGCGGTCACCAGCAGCACGCTCAGATAGATGAGCAGGCTCAGGCGACGCTTAAAACTCAAAATCATTCAGAAACCTCTCAAAGATTGGAAGCGTTTCCTCGTAATTGTCGGCGTCAGAAAGGAAGGTGATGACGATTGCCTGATCGCCCTCAAACGACAGAATATCCAGCCCTTCGACGACCACTGGTACGCTCTCAAGGAACGCGCCGCTGCCGACATCCTCGACAAAGACATAGGTCATGGCGGTGCCTTCGCGCTCGTCGGGCAGAATATACAGTTCGCCGCGCGAAATGGTGCGAAACATCGACAGAATCTGCGAGCGATTCAGGATCAGGCTGTCGAACAGGTTGCGCGCCGTCGTACTGGGTGTAATCGGCTGCACATCGACCTGGATAGTCGTCTTGAAGCCGGTCTGCGACATATCGCGTACCCGAAAGATATAGTCGCCCTCGGTGTCGATCATCCAGTTCTGCGGGTAGAAGGCACGAACACCTACCTGCGTATTGACGTAGGGCACTGACGAAAACAGGGCGGCTTCGCGAAGCTGCAAGCCGATAAAGATGGCAACTGCCGCGTAGATGAGGACAAAATAATGACTCCAGCGCTGGCGCTGAGTCAGTTCGGACGGCTGCTCGACAACTTCGATGACTGCCATAGGCGATTATGCCTCACGCGCCGCAGCGACTTCACGCTCGCGGCGCTCTGCATTATTGAACAGAAATCCGATGATCACGATCACTGCCAGCAGAATGATGGCGGCGACCGCCACGCTGAAGATCGGCGTTGCCGCGCCACCATCCAGTGAGAAACCCGCGTTGACCAACCCGGATCGTACTGGAATGAAGATGCCGTTCGTGAGCGCGGCAAGGGCGACGGTGATCGCTGCCAGAAATGCCGAAGGGTTGTCGAAACGCACTTCCGCCAGCCCATAGCCAACAATGATGCTGGATGCCAGTTGAACCGCCATTGTGCTGAAGACGTAGATTGCCACTATCTCCGGCAGGACAGCGCCATCGAGCACGAAGCGCACCGTCAGCACCGTCGTGTAGCCCACGGCGCTGGCGGCGCAGTATGCCACGCCGTCGAGACGGGTTCGGAACTGATCGGGCCAGACCAGGTAGCGCACGACCAGGTATTTGAACACTTCCTGAACGATGCCAACCGTGAAGGTGTAGCCCATGATGCGGTCAAGGGCGCTGGCAAGCGACAGCCAGCGATCTGGCTGAAAGACGCCTTCAATCAGTGGGATACTGAGCGCGTTGGCAACCAGCGCGCTGATAACGGCGACGGCGAGCAGGCGACTGCGCGGCTGGAGGGCGAAACGCTCGCGCCAGAGCGAGAAGACGAGCCACAACCCCGCCGGAAGCAGCGCCACCAACAGGTTAAAAGGTTGAGTCAGGGCAGCGGGCAGACTGAAGTTGAGGAAGCCGAAGACGACAAAACTGGCTGCGGCTACGGCAAGCAGGATACCGCTTTCGAGCGCGATACTCTGCCAGACGCGCCGGTAGGGGTAGACTTCTTCTTCTTCGGGCGGGATGAGGAGGCGATAATCGTAAGTAGACACGTACCCTTATCTCTGAAAAATGGTTGCGTTATACTGTCTCAATCCTAACGCGGAGCGCCAAAACCGGAAAGGCAATCATGCATTCGCGATTAATGGTCGGGGTGCTGGCGTTCGTGCTGCTGACCGCAGCCTGTTCGCCAGCCGCATCGTTACAATCGAACGAGCCGCGCAACAGCATTACCTACGGGCTGACGCTTCAGCCTACCGGATTCGATCCGCACATCCACGCTTCGTCGGAACTGGGTATTCCACTGCGCCAGGTATACGACACACTGGTGTACCGCAGCCCGGAGACGCAGGCGTTTGAAGCTGGTCTGGCTGCCAGTTGGACGACCAGCGAAGATGGGCTTTCCTATACCTTTACGCTGCGCCAGAATGTTTTGTTCCACGACGGCACGCCGTTCAATGCGCAAGCCGTCGGCGTGAACCTGGATCGCATCACCAACCCGGACACCGGCTCGCAGAAGGCTGTTTTTCTGCTGGGCACCTACACCGGCTATGAAATCGTGGACGATTATACCATTCGCCTGCTGCTATCTGAACCCTACAGTCCGCTGCTGGATGGGTTAAGCCAGGTGTATCTGGGCATCGCCAGCCCGGCTGCCCTTCAGGAATACGGCAATGATGTATATCAGTTCCATCAGGTGGGGACGGGACCGTTTCGCTTCGTCGGATACGTCCCCGGCAACCGGCTGGTGATCCGCCGCAGCACCGATTATGCCTGGGGACCTTCGTTCTACCAGCCCGTACAGGCGAATTCGGTGGATGAAGTGATCTTCCGCTTCTTCGACGACGTTGGCACGCGGGCGATTGCGCTGGAGAACGGCGACGCGCAGGTGATGGGCGAACTGCTGCCAACCGACGCGCGGGCGCTGGCGGCAAACAGCGATGTGCGCATCGCGCCAGCCAATATCCCCGGACAGCCGCTTCAGTTCCTGATGAACACGAATCGTTTCCCGACCGATGAACTGGGCGTGCGGCAGGCACTGCTGTTCGCAACCAACCGCGAAGCGATCATCGACGCGGTGTTCCAGCGCTTCTCGCCGGTTGCCTGGGGACCGGTGTCGCGGAGCACCCAGTTCTATTTCGGCGATCTGGCGGGGGCATATTCCTACGATCCTGAGCAGGCGCGCGCGCTGCTGGCGCAAGTCGGATTTACGGATACGGACGGCAGCGGCTACGTGGATTTTGGCGGTCTGGATGTCGAGGTGACGATGATCATCCCGCCCTGGGGCTTGATCCCGGAGGTGGCGCAGCTTATCCAGGATCAGTGGCGTGCCGTCGGCATCCGCCTCAATCTCGATCAGGTGCCCAGCCGAGGCTTGCTGACCGAGCACGTGCAGGCGGGCGAATACAACCTCGTCGCCTGGTACGAGTTTGGCGTCGATCCCTCATTCCTGAACCGCTACTTCACGTCGAGAGGGGCGAACAACTGGACGGGTTTTGCCGACAGCAGCGTTGATGGGCTGCTGGCAGACGCGACGCGCCAGAAGGACCCGGCGCTGCGCGGCAATCTCTACAGTCAGGCGCAGCGGCTCATCATGGAACAGGCGCTGATCCTGCCCATTCGCGATTACGTCAACATCAACGGCGTCAGCACCAGCCTTCAGGGGCTGACCTTTGACGCTTACGGCTGGTTTCCGCTGCTGAACAATGTGACGGTGGGTAGCGGTTGAACCTGTTACGCCTGCTGGTATCGACCCTGCTGATCATCTGGCTGGCGGCGACGCTGTCTTTCCTGCTGCTGCGCGTGATACCCGGCGACGCCGTCGAAACACAGCTTATCGAAAGCGGCGCGAGCGAGCGAACCATCGCCGACCGCCGAGCTGCTGCCGGACTCGATCAGCCGCTGATCAGCCAGTACGCGCAGTTTATGGGCGGGCTGCTGCGCGGCGATCTGGGCGTATCGCTGCTCGACGGGCGTCAGGTCAATGCCATCATCGGCGAACAACTGACGCCAACGCTGGAGCTGGCGGGCAGCGCGCTGGTCATCGCGCTGGCGGTCGGGTTAAGCCTGGGCTGCCTGGCGGGCTTGGATGTGGGCTGGGGAATTTCGACCCTATGCCAGATGCTGATAGGACTTGGATTGAGCGTGCCGATTTACTGGACGGGGACGATAGCCATCTTTATCTTCACCGCCCAGTTCAACCTGCTGCCGTCTGGCGGGGCAGGGCGATTAGCCAGCCTGGTGCTGCCCGCGGCTATCCTCGGCTTTCATACTGCCGGAGCCATCGGTCAGGTGGTGCAGGCAGGCGTGCGTGAAACGCGGTCAGCCGAATTCGTGCGCACCGCCCGCGCCAAAGGACTGGACGAACGGCGAATTGCCCTGCGCCATATTCTGCGGGCGGGCTTGCTGCCGGTGATCACCGTCGTCGCCATCCAGATGGGGTTCCTGCTTAGCGGCGTCGTCATCACCGAGGCGCTGTTTAATCGCCCTGGCATCGGGCGCGTGCTGCTGGATGCGACGCTGCGCCAGAATTACCCGGTGGTGCAGGGCGTGGTCGTCTGGTCAGCGCTGGTCTACGCGGTCATGAACGGGCTGGCGGACGCGCTGTATCATGTCGCTGACCCGCGTCTAAAACCCTGAACCAATGATGTTTCGCATTCTTGTGCTGCTGTTTGTCGCCTTTGTCCTGCTTGCGCCGCTGGCTGCGCCGTATGACCCGATGGCGACCGAGCCGTTCAACCAGCTTCAGTCGCCAGACGCGGCGCATCTGCTGGGAACCGATCTGTTGGGGCGCGATGTCCTCAGCCGCGCGCTGTATGGCGGGCAGCGCACGCTGTTGATCGCCGTCGCAGCGACGGTGGTGGCGTTTGTGCCGGGGGTGCTGCTGGGGGTTCTCAGCGGGCTGGCACCTCATTGGCTGGATGGCGGCGTGCAAATTCTGATCAGCGCGGCGCTGGCATTTCCTGGTTTGCTGCTGGCGCTGGTGATCCTGACGCTGGTCGGTACTGGCGCGGTTCCGCTGGCACTGGCAACGGGAATGACACAGATCGCGCCAGTCGCGCGAGTCACGCGGGCAGCCGTGATGGAAGTGCAATCCTATCTCTACCTGCAGGCAGCCGAATCGCTTGGCGCGGGTCGTATGCGCCTTGTGATGTATCACATCCTTCCGAATACCGCGCCGACACTGCTCGCCTATGTGGTGGTCGTCTTTAGCTACAGCGTGCTGAACAACACCGCTTTGAGCTTCCTCGGACTTAGCGGCGATCCGGGTATTCCAGACTGGGGAATGATGCTTGCCGAGGCGCGAACGGCATTCCGCGCCGCGCCCTGGATTGGTCTGATGCCGGGGTTGGGTATCACGCTGCTGGTGGTGCTGCTGAACCGTCTGTCGCGCGCATTTGCGGCTGTCAGCCAGCCGTGATGAGCGTGCCGGGCGCAGCCTGATTGAGCAGTGTGTCGCGCAGCAGCCCCGGCGTTTGTCCGTTCATGATGCGGATGGTGATGTTTGGCTGTTCCTGAACCAGAGCCAGCATGTCGTGCACTTTGGTTTCCATGCCGCCGGTGACGTCGGTTCCGGCAGACCCGCCGAGGGCGCGTTCCACGTTGTCCAGCGTTTGCGGCGTGATAGTGGGGATGACGGTGCCGCTGGCGTCGTAAACGCCGTCCACTTCGCCCAATAACAGTATCCGGCTCACCGGCAGATAGCGGGCAAGATAGAAGAAGATGGTTTCAGTCGAGATGATCGTACCGCCGCGGCGGCTGTCAATGGCGACATCGCCGTAAACGAGTGGGACGAGCCGCCCCATCAGCGCGCGCCGGATTGGCTCAACTGCCATTTCGTCAATACGCCCGTCTACAGCCAGCGCCGATGCTGACGGCTGAAAACGCATGACCGGCACGCCTGCTTCGTGAAGCGCCTTCGCCATCAGATAGTTGAGTTCCGCCGCCACCGTGGCGACGTGGGCGAAGCCGCGCCACTGCTCCGGCGTTTCGACGCCGTGAATAGTATCGTACTCTTTCGCAGCCACATGTCCGAACGATCCGCTTCCGTGTCCCACCAGCAGCGGATACCAGTCCCGCCGTGAGTAGACTTCGTACAATTCGCTGGCGACGCGCTGCGCTACGTCGGCGCGGAAGCTGTTTTCGACCCGCTTGTCGGTGATCAGCGAACCGCCTAGTTTCACAAACGTCAGCATCGCGCCCTCCGACCCAGAATTGTGGTGAACACACGGGCAGCGCCTGCCCGTGTCAGCGCGTCAGTCACCTTGCCTTCACTGTCCGGCGCGACGAGGGCGATCATGTTGCCGCCGCGCCCACCGCCGGAGAGCTTCGCGCCGAACGCGCCAGCATCCAGCGCCGCCTTGACCAGTCGATCCAGTTCGGGCGAGGACACCGTAAGCTGTTGGAGCAGCGCATGATTGCGGTTCATCAGATCGCCGAGCGCCTGCGCCTGCCCACGCTCGATACAGCCCCGAGCTTGCGCGACCAGTTCCCCGATGTCATCCAGCAGCGCCTGTACCTGCTCGTGGCGGCTGTCATAAAGCGCCCGGACGCCATCGACGGCGCTGCGCGTAGAGGCTGACCTGCCGGTATCGGCAATGACCAGCATAAAGTCGCCGCCTATCACGACGGTTTGAATCGGCTGCTGACGCACAAAATACACCGGATGTTCGTAGACGATAACGGTGTTGTCGATGCCGCTGGGTGTGCCGTGATAGACCTTTTCAACTTCGTAGATCAGGGCGTTCAGTTCCGCTTCGGGCAGGGCGGCGTTGAGCGCGGCGCACAAGGCGCGGGCGAGGGCTGTTGAAACCGCCGCGCCGCTGCCCAGCCCGCTGGCAATCGGGATATCGGAGTGCAGCCGGATGGTGACTTCGGGTGGAGACGCCGCCAGCTTTTGCAGCACCAGCCGGGCGGTCAGCGCCAGCGCGTTGTCAATGGTTGCGGCGCTGATATCGACCGGCACCATTTCGTCAAGGTCGGCAGAGGCGATTTGCAAGCCGCCCGACGAAGGCTCGACCTCGGCATAGGCGCGAAGGCTGGACACGGGGACGGCGATGGCGGGTTTGCCATAGACGACGGCGTGTTCGCCTACAAGAATGATTTTCGCCGGGGCGCTGGTCTGGATATTCATGTCAGGGTGGGCAGATAGAGGATAATGACGAACGTAAGACCCCACAGCAGCAGCGTAACCTGTAACGGTCGGTCTTTCAGCAGCACCTCGTCGGGGGCGCTGCCTTCGCCTTTTACGTGAATCAGGTACAGATAGCGAAACATGCCGTACAGTACAAACGGTGTTGTCAGCAGGGCAAGATTTGTCCCTTCCAGCAGTGCTGAAGGCGCTTCAATGGTGTAGAGCAGATACGACATCATGGTGATGATCATGGCGATGCGCAGCATATCGTCCAGCAGCGCCAGGTTATAGTGCTTGAAGATCACCCGAATCGAACCCGCCTGATCTGCCAGTTCGAGCAGTTCCTGCCGCCGCTTGCCAATCGCCAGAAACAGCGCCAGCATCCCGGCGCAGCCATACAGCCAGGGCGAAAACTGTGCCACCTGAATGACGACAACGCCCGCCGCTACGCGAAGTATGAAGCCCGCCGTAATCGAAAGCACGTCGAGGATGACGATATGTTTGAGCCTGAAGCTGTAGGCGAGATGCAGGACGAGATACATGACCAGCACCAGCGCAAATGCCGGGCTGTACAGCAGCGCCATCCCGACAGCAACGATGGGAATGATGACCGACGCCGCAATCGCCAGCGGGACGGGAAGCTGACCGGAAGGCAGCGGACGCTTGCGCTTGCGCGGGTGCTGCCGGTCGCTCTCGATATCGACCAGATCATTGACAATGTAAATCGTGCTTGAAACAAGGCATAATAAGATGAAACTAACCGTCACTCGCAGGAACGAATCGGGCACCAGAAGCTGCCCATCAAAGACCAGCCCCGCATAAATGATGCCATTTTTTGTCCATTGCTTGGGGCGCATTGTGCGGATCAAACCGATGAAGGCTGGCACGATTACTCCAGTGATTGCGGCGACACCGTAAAGTGAGATTATATAACCCGGTTGTCGTGACCGACAATCCCAAAACGAAAGTGCAGCCATGTCCACAGCCACCGCCCGCGCCAACGCCAACATCGCCTTTATCAAATACTGGGGCAACACCGATAACGATCTTCGGCTTCCGGTCAATTCATCCATCAGCATGAATCTTGACGGGCTGCACGCCCAGACGACCGTAACCTGGGATGATGGACTGGAGGCGGACACCTTCGCCCTCAATGGCAAGGCTCATTTTGGTGAAGCCCTGCGCCGCGTTTCGAGACACCTTGACGTGCTGCGCCAACGGCTGAATATCGAAGCGCGCGCGCGGGTTGAATCGAGCAACAACTTTCCGACCGGCGCGGGAATTGCCTCGTCGGCAGCGGCATTTGCCGCATTGACCGTGGCAGGCGTGGCGGCGGCGGGCGCGGCGCTGACCGAGCGCGAATTGACGACCATCGCCCGGCTTGGCTCAGGTTCGGCGTCGCGGTCAGTGCCGACTGGCTTTGTAGAATGGCACGCTGGGTCAACCCATGACGAGTCGTTTGCCGAAAGCTTCGCCCCGCCCGATTACTGGGATATCGTCGACGTGATCGCCGTCGTCAGCCAGCAGCACAAACAGGTTGGCTCAAGCGCCGGTCACCATTCAGCCCTGACCAGCGATTTGCAGGCGGCGCGCGTCGCCGGGGCAGAGCAGCGGTTTGAGACGTGCAGGCGTACCATCCTGGAACGCGACTTCGCCGCTTTTGCCGACGTCGTCGAACACGACAGCAACCTGATGCACGCGGTCATGATGACCAGCCGTCCGCCGTTGTTCTACTGGCTGCCGCCGACGCTGACGATTATGGAACAGGTGCGACAGTGGCGCGCCGAAGGCTTGCGCGTCTGTTACACGCTGGACGCTGGTCCTAACGTGCATTGTATTTGCGTAAGAGATGACGCCGAACAGGTAAGCCAGCGGCTTCACGCCATATCTGATGTTTTAGATGTTCGGCTGGCGCGCCCCGGCGCTGGCGCAACAATCATCAATATCTAAGGTAATTCCGATATTAGTACGCCTGGAAAACCATTATAATGATAGCCACTTCTGTGTCATAACCTGGTGAGGTGGGCGAAAAGGCAGTATGAATGTTTGATTTTCTCCTCGAAAGCGATGCGCTGTCCGCGATTGTAGCGTTTATTGTGGTGCTCATTCCGGCGGTGCTGGTGCATGAGATCGGGCACTTTCTGGCAGCGAAAGCCGTTGGCATCACCATTCTGGAGTTTGGAATCGGGCTGCCGCCGCGAATATTCAAGATGTTCACCTGGAGAGGCACCGATTACACGCTCAACTGGCTGCCGTTGGGCGGCTTTGTGCGCCCCCTCGGCGAAGACATGGTGCGGCAGTTGGGCGATGAAGCGCTGGATCAGGATCGATCCGAAGCCGAAATGCGCGGCATCTCCAAAGCGGTGTCGGTCAATGAAGCCAAACCGCTGGCGCGGATCATCTTCATGGCGGCGGGCGCGTTTGCCAATTTCGTAACGGCGTTCGCTATCTTCGTGCTGATCGCGCTGATCGGCATCCCCGAAGTGATCGGCGGGCGGGTGAACGTGCTGTACGTCGATCCCGATTCCACCTTCGCGGCGGCGGGTTTGCAGCCCAACGACGTGATCGAAGATGTCAATGGGCGCTACTTCGGCAACTACGACGAATTTGTCGGGCTGCTGTACGCGGCGAACGGAGAAGATGTCACCTTCACGGTGCGCCGGATTGACGTGGACGAGCCGTTTACGATTACGGCTGCGTCTGATCTGACAGGCGAGGTACAGGTCGTTCCGCACCCGGCAATCGGCGACGTGGCAGAAGGCTCACCAGCGGCGCGCGCCGGACTGCAAGCGGGCGATCTGGTGGTTGCGCTGAACGACGAGCCGACTGAAACCTACGAAGAACTACAGGCGCTGACTCGCCAGCATCTGGACGAGGAAATCAACCTGACTATCTGGCGTGAGGGGCAGGAACAGGTTGTCACCCTGACGCCGCGCAGCAGCCCGCCGTCCGGGCAGGGCGCGATGGGAATCATCATCGGCGCAGCCACCCTGGCACCGGAAGCCGGGCTGGCGCTCGAAAATGCCATCCCGCAGCGGGTGATTCAGCCGCAGCCGTTAGGGGCTGCCGTTCAGTACAGTGTTGACCGGATCGGGCAGGTCTTTAACACGATTGCCAGCATCCCCGGTCAAATCATCGGCGGCACAGCCGATCCGGATTCCCTGCGTCTGACCAGCCCGCTGGGCATTAGTCAGGCGGGGGCGGTGTTTCTGCAAGAGAGTATCGTCCAGGATCAGCCGACGATCATGCTGGAATTTGTGGCGCTGATCAGCCTTGCCCTCGGATGGACAAACCTGCTGCCGATTCCCGCGCTGGACGGCGGACGGATTCTATTCGTCCTGCTGGAGATCGTCCGTGGTCGCCCCATTGCGCCGGAACGCGAAGGCGTGGTGCATCTGATCGGGCTTGTACTGCTGTTATCGCTGATGGTGGTTGTTCTGCTGAACGACATCGCCAACCCGTTGACCAATTTGCTGAGATAAAACAATGACAGATATTCAGAATCTAAATCCATCCAACGCGCCTTCCAGCTTCGCAATTGCGCTTGAAGCGCTGCTATCGAGTGGGCAAAGCGCGGCGGATTCGACGATCTTTTACGGACTGTCGATGCTGCAAGTGGAACATGTCGAGCAGCTTCATCCGGTATGGCAGTCGCTGCCAGCGCCGTACCGCCGCCGCCTGATGCGGGCGCTGGTTGAAGTCGCCGAGACAAATTTTGAGCTGGACTACACCGCGTTCGGGCGCTATGGACTTGAAGACAGCGATCCCGGCGTGCGCGAAGCCGCGATTGAAGTCCTGTGGGAAAACGAGTCGCTTGAACTGATGAATGCGCTCATTACCATGGCGCAGCACGATGACTCGCGCGAGGTTCGGGCGGCTGCGACCAGCGCGCTTGGACGGTTTATACTCGCCGGTGAACTCGGCGACCTGCCAGAATCTGAAACGGTGAAAGCGCAGGATGCCGCCATCGATATCCTCGAAGATCCGTCGGAAGATATTGACGTGCGCCGCCGGGCGCTCGAATCGATTGCCAACTGCGGACATGAAATCGTTGAAGAAGCAATTGACGCGGCTTACAACGGCGACGAACACCGGATGCAGATCAGTTCTGTCTTTGCGATGGGGCGTACCTGCGACGACCGTTGGGGCGACGTTGTTATCCATGAACTGGACAGCGACAACGCCGAAATGCGCTATGAAGCGGCGCGCGCCGCAGGCGAACTCGAACTCCAGGAAGCCGTTCCGCACCTGTCGCGGCTGGCGTTTGACGACGACGTCGAGATCAAGGACGTGGCGGTCTGGGCGCTAGGCGAGATCGGCGGCAGGGAAGCGACGCGCATCCTCAACCTGCTCGCTAATGATGCTCAGGCGCGTGGCGATCAGGATGCAGCCAACGCGATTGACGAGGCGCTGGCGAACGCTGAGCTTGGCGGAGACTCATTGTATCTGATGAGTTACGACGAGGAATAAACAGACAGCAGGACATACCGCCCGGTACGATGCCGGGCGGTATTTTTATCCGTTGATGAGGGGCATCAACTTGAGTGCCAGCCCGGTATCGCCTTGAATCTTGATTTTGCCAGTCATAAATGCCTGCATAGGGTTCAAGGTGCCGTTGAGCATTGAGTAAAAGTCATCCGCGCTGGCGCGCAGGGTCATGCGTGGGTTTTCCGCCGCGCCTTCGCCTGTCTGCGCGGCGTCCTTGCCGAGGCGCAGCCAATAATTGCCGCCGTTATCACCCGTCAGATCGAACTGGATAGTGGCGTCAATGCCTTCAGTCTTCTGCGGATCGAAGCGCTCCGCCATCTTGGGGAAAACGCCTGCCACTTCTTCGCGTGTTGCCATAAATCCGTACTCCTATCCTCAGGTAAAGCAGTGTTGTTAAGCCGGGCAATAGTATACAATCTATTGCTGTCGATGCCCATAATCAAGAACGTGGGCAGTTTCGAGCGATGTGGAGTTCTCATACACTGTAGTCTATGCGTAACCTTGCCATTGCGATTTTGATGCTGGCGCTTGCCGCTTTAGCCTGCGTTCGCGATCAGCCCGAAGTCATCGTCATTACCGCTACGTTCCTGCCTGAACCGGGCGCGCCCCAGGGAACACCGCTGCCGGTCATGCCGCCGGTGGATACGGGAACGTTGATTGTCCCTACGGCAGATCCAACCCGGGTTGCCGTTGCGATTCCATCCGCTGAGGAATATGTCGTCCAGCCGGGTGATACGCTGTCAGGAATCGCGGCTGCCAACGGCGTCAGCGTAGTCACGCTTTTACAGGTCAACGATTTGCTCAACCCCGACCAGCTTGAGGTCGGGCAGGTAATTCAAATGCCCGCGCCGCCGCGTGACGAGGGCAGCGAATTTAAGATTGTGCCCGACAGCCGGATGGTGCGCGGTCCCGGCAGCGGTGGCTTCAACGTGACCGAGTTCATCAGCCGTCAGGCGGGCTATATCCGCATTGCCACCGATATGGTCAACGAGGAGATGCTTACGGCGACCGAAGTCGTGGAGCGCGTGGCGCTGGAGTACAGCATTGACCCACGCCTGCTGCTGGCGCTGCTGGAGTATAAATCGGGCTGGCTGAGCAACCCGCAGCCCGACGACGCCGCCAGAACATACCCGATGGGCGCCCAGGCTTCGCCGTTTGGATTTGACCGCAACGGGCTGTATCGCCAGCTCACATGGGCAGCCGACCAACTCAACTACGGCTATTACGGCTGGAAGAATCGCGGCTTAAACAGCGTCGAGTTCACCGACGGTACGCGGCTGCGCTTCGCCAACAGCCTGAATGCCGGAACGGTCGGTCTGCAATTTCTCCTGAGCCAGTACAACGACTTCTACACCTGGCAGCAGCAGGTCGGCGCGGACGGCTTCTATCGCACCTACACTGGCTATTTTGGCGATCCATTTGCCGGAGTAGTTGATCCGGTAGTTCCGGTTGGACTTGAACAGCCGGAAATGATGTTTCCTTTCCCGCAGGGCGATACCTGGTTTTACACCGGGGGACCCCATGGCGGTTGGGGATCGGGCAGCGCCTGGGCGGCGATTGACTTCGCGCCGCCCGACGACGTTTCACTGGTGTCGTCGGCGTGTTATATGTCGGAGTTTTACGCGACCGCGCTCGCGCCCGGCGTTATCGCCCGAACCGACGAAGGAACCGTCATCCTCGATTTAGACGGTGATGGCGACGAAAGTACCGGCTGGACGGTGCTTTACCTGCATATCGCCGCCCAGGATCGGATCGCGGCGGGGACGACGGTGCGAATTGGCGACCAGATTGGGCATCCGTCGTGCGAGGGCGGCTTCTCGAACGGCACCCACATGCACATCGCCCGGCGGTATAACGGCGAATGGATTCCGGCATCCTGCGATTCGTGCCCACAGGGACAGCAGCGCCCGCCGTTTGTGATGGATGGCTGGACGGTCGTCGGCTTCACCGGACAGGAATATCAGGGGATCATGCTCAAGGGTGGCGACCGGCGTATCGCCGAGCAGGGACGGCTGATCACCGAAAACCAGCTTTCCTGGTGATACAATCAAGCAGTTCGTCAGCAGGTCTTTAGGAATGTTATGAAACGTCTGTGGTTTGTTTGGATTCTACTGGTGCTGGGGGCTGTCGCAGCGCCCAACGCCCTGGCAGCGCAGCCACCGACGGCAACGCCAGCGCCGCTGAACATTGTCTCGCCTGTGCCGCCGGTCGAGGAAGTCCCGGGATTGACGCCCTCGTGGACGCCGACGCCGGAAGGGCAGGTGCTGATCGAAGCGTTGGATGTCGCCAATGTTCGCGCCGACGCCGACCCGAACGCGGCGCAGCTTGGGCAGATACGCGCCGGTGAACCGTACATCGCCACCGGGCGCTATTTCGAATGGATTCAATTTCAGTTTGAACCGAACCGCCGTGGTTGGGTCTTTGGGCAGTTGGTCAACGTCACGGGCGATATCGCCAGCGTGCCTGAGATTGGCTTAGGCGAGGAAACCGAAGATGTCGAAGCCAATGCTACCGCCGATTTGCTGGTGGCACTGACCCAAACGCCCGGCGGATTACAGACAGCGACGGCTGCTGCGCGACAGAACACGGCGGCTGGCAGTGCGCCGGAAAACGCCGACCTTCCCGCCAACGCGGGTGGTCTGCTGCCAACTTTCACCTATCCGCCCGGCGTGGTCGCGTCCGCGCCGACCGAGGGCGGCAGCATCGTGCCAACGTCGGTTTCAGCGCCGCCGGTTGAGACAACGACCGATGGCATTCCGCCGCTGGTGCCGATTCTGGCTCTGGGAGGGTTGGGGCTGCTGGGGTTGGCTATCGGTGTGCTGAGGCGATAAAAAACAGGGCGCTGGTGAGAGCGCCCCGTTAACAGGTAGATGCTTTAGTGGCTGCAACCGCCGCCGCCACAGCCGCAGCCGCCGTCGTCCGCTTCAGCGCTGTCATCGGTGCGGAACGAATGACCGCAGCCGCAGGAAGACACCGCATTCGGGTTGTCGATGCGGAAGCCGCCGCCCATCAGGCTGTCTACGTAGTCGATAGTCGCGCCCTGAAGGTACATCAGACTCGTCGGATCAATAATCAGCTTCACGCCTTCGGCGTCTACTACAGCGTCGAAGTCGCGCGCTGCTTCCTCAAATGCCATGCCATACTGCATCCCAGAACAGCCACCGCCGGAAACAAACACCCGCAGCGCGTAACCGGGAATACTCCGTTGTTCCAACAGCGTCCGAATTGTATCCGCCGCCGCTGAGGTCACAGTCAAAATCTCGTCCGTCTCAATTCTTTCAGTCGTCAGTGGCTCGTTGACCGCCATGCCTGTGTACCTTTCTAAAGTTACATCTCTGCGAGTGATTCTAACATTATTGCAGATCAGCGTCAATAAAAGTAATCTGCGTGAGCAAAATTCAGTGACGATTGTCAGGGATGTGATATGAGCAGCTTTCGCCGCCCGTGCTCAGCCGCGCCAGCCTGCGCGGCACGACGCCTAACAGACTGGCGATCAGGCGCATATCCATTTCGCACAGCGCCTCACTACCATTGGCGACCCGGTGATAGGGGCAGTTCGAGGTATGCAGCATATAGCCTGCCTCGGTGTGTTCCCAGACCGCCTCATAGCCGTGATTTGACAGATATTCCACTGCCATCGTCAGGCGTTCGGGCAGGGGCGCGTCAGAGATACTGGCATCCACTGCCATCTGCTGCGCCACGCCTTCCAGGATAACATTTACGCCTTCGGGGGGCACATGCTTCTCAAGCTCGTGCAGCAGTCCCTGCGCCAGCCGCTGATAGTTGTTGGGGAAATAGGTTTGCGCCTTATCGGTCAGCGCGTAGACGTGCTGCGGTCTTCCCGGCGTGCTGCGCCGCCGCATTTCCTGCGTGGCAAGCAATCCTTCCTCCTGAAGGATATTCAGATGGTGGCGTACCGTAACCGAGGTTATGGCATCACCGCGCTGCTGTCGCAGGTCTTCGACGATGTCGTCTACGGTCGCTTGCCCGCGCCTTCTCAGAATATCGAGAATGGAGCGACGTGTTTGCTGCATCTTGCGCCATATTTCTAATTATTCTCATCTTCTTCAAGTTTATCATTGACAGTGCAGGAGTGTCAACGCGTTGACGGCTCTCCTCGCGTATGTTACGATGTGCGCGCACTCAGGTTATACCCCTAGGAGCTGTTGAAATTGCGCGATTGTATCGCTTTTCAAGGGATTCATGGCGCGTATTCCGAGCAGGCGCTGCGCCAGCATTTTGGCGACGCGGCTGAAGTCTACCCCTGTACCGATCTGACCTCTCTGTTTGAGGTGATCCAGGCGGGGCAGGTGAAATACGCCATTCTACCAGTGGAAAACGCGCTTGCTGGCGCGGTGAGCATGGCATACGAACTGTTAATGGATTCGGATTTGCGTATCCAGGCTGAAGTTATTTTGCACGTCCATCATACGCTGTCGGTGCCCAAAGGCACCAGGCTGGAGGACGTGAAGCAGGTGCGTTCGCACCCGCAGGCGCTGGCGCAGTGCGCCAAGTTCTTGCAGCGGCATGGAATTACGCCCGTCCCGTGGTACGACACGGCTGGCGCGGCGAAGGATCTCTCTGTCGATCTCGATCCGACTACCGGCGCGATTTCGAGCGAGCTGGCGGCACAGCTTTACGGGCTGGACGTAATCGACCGCGAAATTGAGGATGTCGCCTTCAACTACACCCGCTTTTTTGTGCTTGGGCACGACGATCCGCCGCGCGGCGAATTCAACAAAACGTCGCTGGTCTTTGCAACCCGGAATAATCCAGCGGCGCTTTACGAATGTCTGGGTGAATTTGCCCAGCGACACCTGAATCTGACAAAGATCGAATCGCGCCCGCGCCGCAACCGCCCCTGGGAGCCGGTGTTTTATCTCGACTTCGAGGGACACTGGCAGGATCCATTGTGTCAGGAAGCGCTGGCGCGCCTGCTGCAGCGGGCATCATTTGTCAAAATGCTGGGGTCTTATCCCGCGGTCAAAACTCAATCAGTTGGCATTTAGCGAGGTGAATAATGCAGAAGCTTGATGTCGCTGTCCTCGGCGCAACCGGCGCTGTGGGACAGCGATTCATTCAATTGCTGGAGAACCATCCCTGGTTTCGGGTAGCCGAAGTGGTCGGTTCGGAGCGCAGCGCCGGACGCCGTTATGGTGAGGCGGCGCGTTGGGTGCTGGACGGCGAAGCGCCCGCGTCGGCGCTGGATCTGCCGGTGAAGCCACTGGATGCGCCGCTGAACTCGCCGCTGGTATTTTCGGCGCTGCCCAAAGAAGCGGCAGATATACGCGAGATAGAGCTTGCTGCTGAGGGGCACGTCGTCTGCACCAATGCATCGTCGAACCGGATGGTTGAAGACGTGCCGCTGCTGCTGCCCGAAGTGAACGCCGACCACGTCGGTCTGATCGACATTCAGCGCCAGCAGCGCGGGTGGTCGGGGGCGCTGGTCGCCAATTCTAACTGTACTGCCATGCCGGTAGTGATGGCGCTCGCGCCGCTGCGGCAGTTCGGCGTGAGCAAAGTCGCCATCGTCAGCCAGCAGGCGACCAGCGGCGCGGGTTATCCCGGCGTGGCGGCGCTTGATATCCTTGACAATGTGGTGCCCTATGTTGGCGGCGAAGAAGACAAGCTGGAAACCGAGCCGCTGCGTATGCTGGGAGCATTTGATGGCGGTCGCGTGCAGTGGCTGCCGGCGATTGTCAGTTCGTCATGCAACCGCGTCTCGGTGGTGGATGGGCATCTGGTCAACGTCTCGGTGGAACTGGAAGCCAAGCCATCGCTGGAAGCGGTGATCGAGGCGTGGGAGAGCTTCCGCGGTGCCGAGCCGGTGCCGTCGCTGCCCAGCGCCCCGGCAGAGCCGCTGCACTATTTCAGGCAGCCAGATCGCCCGCAGATTCGCCGCGACCGCGGCTACGGCAAGGGGATGACAACTTCCATCGGGCGGCTGCGACCATGCCCGATCCTCGGCTATAAATTTGTGGCGCTGTCGCACAATACGATTCGCGGCGCTGCCGGAGGGAGCATCCTCAATGCCGAGCTGCTGGCGGTGCAGGGCTTCATTCCGCAGTTCCAGCCGGATGCCGAAGCGGTGCGTTGAGCGACGAAGCGCCGGGTTTGGGGTTCTCATCAGTAGTAAGCGGCGTTTCGGAGGATATGAATGAAGGTTTTTATCGCTGGCATTGACGGTTATCTCGGTTGGGCGCTGGCGCAGTACCTGACGGCACGTGGGCACGAAGTCGCCGGAATGGATCGGTTTCTTCGCCGTCAATGGGTGGAAGAAGTTGGCAGTTACAGCGCCATTCCGGTTTACAGCATGGAAGAACGACTGCTGGCGTTCAGGCAGCGCTACGGCACCCCGCTGAACTTCCGCGAAGGTGATCTGCTGGATTATGAGTTCATCCGCGGCTTTCTGGCGGATTTCCAGCCGGACGCGATTGTTCATCTGGGCGAAGTGCCGTCCGCGCCGTATTCGATGATCGATCAGGCGCACGCGGCATTTACCCAGCAGAACAACGTCGTCGGCAGTCTGAATGTCCTCTGGGCGATGAAAGAAGTGTGTCCAGACGCGCATCTGGTCAAGCTGGGCACGATGGGCGAATATGGCACGCCCAATATCGACATTCCCGAAGGCTTCTTTGAGATCGAATATCGCGGGCGCAAAGACGTACTGCCGTTTCCTCGCCAGGCGAACAGCTTTTATCACCTCACCAAAGTCCACGACTCCAATAACACCGTATTTGCCTGCAAAACGTGGGGACTCGCCGCGACGGACATCATGCAGGGGGTGGTCTTTGGCACGCAGATTGACGAGATGGGCGACGATCCGCGCCTGCTCAGCCGCCTGGATTTTGACCAGTGCTTTGGTACGGCGATCAACCGGTTCGCCTGTCAGGCGGTCATCGGTCATCCACTGACACTGTATGGGGCGGGCGGTCAGACGCGCGGTTTCCTGCCGATGCGCGATTCTATGCAGTGCCTGACGCTGGCGATTGAAAACCCGCCCGCGCCGGGTGAATACCGCGTCTTCAACCAGTTTGAGGAGTGCTACACGATTGAAGCGCTGGCGTACAAGGTGCGCGAAGCGGCGGAAGCCGTCGGGCTGGAGACGGAGATTTACCATTACGACAACCCTCGGACGGAAAGCGACCATCACTACTACAACCCTGACCGGCAGCATCTGATCGATCTCGGCTACCAGCCAACCCATGACGTGGTGGCGGAAGTGCGAATCATGCTACAGGATCTGCTGCCGCATAAAGAACGTATCTACGCGAAATACGACATCCTCGTGCCGGATATCCGTTGGAATGGCGGACGCCATCGCTCGCATCGCATCGACGAAGCCGTCCCGTCAGCCTAGTAAGTTGGTATCGAGCGTGCCTGTGGGCGCGGGGCTGAACCGCCCCGCGCTTTTTATTTGTGTCTTTCTGTCACTGGAGCAGAACAATGGTGCAGTTCCTCAAGTTAAGCGAGCTTACGCCGGAACAACTGGCGCGTCTGATGCGGCGTGCCGAGAAGGATATTCGCGATCTCTTTCCGCTGGCGCAGGAAGTCATCGACCGCGTGCGCGTAGATGGCGATGCTGCCGTAGTCGAATATGCCCGGCGGTTTGACGCCGCCAGCTTCGAAGCATCGATGCTGCGCGCCACGCCTGCCGATTTTGAAGCGGCGCGCCAGTCATTGAGCGCCGAGGTGGTGGCAGCCATCCGGCAGGCGCACGACAACATCCGGCGCTTCCACAGCGAGCAGATGCCAGAGCCAATGTGGTTCATGGAAGTGCAGCCGGGTGTGCTCGCCGGAGAGCGCGTCACGCCGGTGGCAAGCGCCGGTTTGTACGTGCCGCGTGGCAAAGGCGCGTTTCCGTCGGTGATGCTGATGCTGGCGACTCCGGCGAAGGTGGCGGGGGTTCCGCGTATCGTCGTCGTCACGCCGCCAACGCCGGAAGGCAAGCCCGACGCGGCATCGCTGGTTGCCGCTGAGATCTGCGGCATTGATGAGGTCTACGTCGTCGGTGGGATGCAGGCAGTGGCGGCGCTGGCATACGGCACCGAGACGATTCCCAAAGTGGCAAAGCTGATCGGTCCCGGAAGCAGCTACGTTTCGGCGGCAAAACGCCTGCTGTACGGCGTCGTCGATGTGGGGCTGCCCGCCGGTCCCAGTGAGTCGATCATTCTGGCTGATGAGACTGTCGATCCGCGACTGGCAGCGCTTGACCTGCTGGTAGAAGCCGAACACGGTCCCGATTCGGCGGCGTTGCTGGTGACGCACAGCCGCGACGTAGCCGAGAAGGCGCTCGAAATCCTGCCTGGCTACATCGATGAGCTTCCAGAATGGCGGCGCGAATTCGTCAACCAGGTGCTGACCAATTATGGCGGGGTGCTGCTGACCGACTCGCTGGAACAGTCGATCCAGTTCGTCAACGACTACGCGCCCGAACATCTGGAAGTTCTGACGGCGGAGCCGTTCGTGACGCTGCAAAAGATTAGGAACGCGGGCGAGATCCTGCTCGGCTCATACACGCCGATTCCAACCGCCAATTACTGTCTCGGCTTGAACGCGATTCTGCCCACCGGCGGCTTTGCCCGCAGCTTTTCGTCGGTCAGCGTCTGGGATTTCCTGAAGCGCAGCGGCGTTGGCTATCTCTCGCGCGAGGGCTACGGCAATCTGCAAGGCATTACGGCGACGCTGGCGGATTACGAAGGCTTCCCGGCGCACGCGCTGGCGATTCGCAAGCGTAACGACATTCTCGGAATATGAGTCTCCTTCAACAGGTTCAGGAGCTTCAGTTTCACGATAAGGGCGCGGCGGAGGCGCTGCTGCTGAACTTCCTGCGCGAATTATTCCCGCTGGATGTCCAGTCGGTGATGCTGCGCCCGCTTGCCGTGTCGCTCAATTCGTTCAACGGCTTTATGCAGTTGGGTGATGGCAGGCGGCTGTTCTTCAAAACACACACCGAGCCGGACGGCGTGATCGGCGAATACTATAACGCGGCGCAGCTTGCCAGCGCGGGGTATCCGGTGCTTCAGCCGATCTACAGCTCGACCGAGGCGGGCAAGCAGCTTCTGATCTACGAAGTCATCGAAGATCCATCGGTCTTTGATCTGGCGTGGGATATCGAAAACAGCCGGAGCGAACTGCTGCCACAGCTTACGCAGGCGCAGAATGCCGCCGACGATCACTTGCTCAATATTTACCGGCAGACATTAGCCTGGCAGAACGCCGACGATGCCGCCAGCGTGCCGATCCACCAGTTGTTCTATCACCGTTTAGCTGGCGGGCGGCTGGCGCGGTTCTATGGCGAAGATGTCACCGTCGCCTTGCCCGTTGGCAGCGCGGCGATATCTGAGGCGCGCCGCGCCCGCTGGGTGATCAACGGGCAGCGCTATTCGCAGACTCTGGACGATCTGATCGCCGAAGCGGCGCGGCTGCTGCTGCCAGCGCAGGCGGGACCATCGGTTATTGGGCATGGCGACGCCCACAATGGCAACGTGTTTTTCCGCGCCGAAACCAACGCGCTGCTGTACTTCGATCCGGCGTTCGCCGGGCGGCATCACCCGCTGCTTGACCTGACCAAGCCGCTGTTTCACAACGTCTTCGCCATGTGGATGTACTTTCCGCATGAGAAAGCCGCCAGCACAACCATTCGGCTGAATATTGACGGCGACGTGTGGCGCGTCGAGCATGATTATGTCCTGCATCCGGTGCGGCACATGTTCCAGAGCAGCAAGGTCGAACGGGTCCTGATTCCCATCCTGCGTGATTTGCGCGACCGGGGATGGCTGCGCGAGGACTGGCGCGCCTACCTGAAGGCGGCACTGTTCTGCTGCCCACTGCTGACCATGAACCTGACCGACGCAGCGAAGTTCCCGCCGTCGATCAGTCTGCTTGGGCTAACGATGGCGGTGGAGATGGGCGGCGAGAGCGAAGAAGTTCGCAGCCGCATTGACACGCTGCTGGACGAGGTGGAGGCGGCGATAAGAGATCAGTAGTGGCGGTTCGCGAACCGCC
>JAUQWZ010000025.1 GCA_030834905.1 Aggregatilineales bacterium
TGACACTGGTGGCGAATTCATTTTCGCTGCTGGTAACCGGCGCATTGACGGCGGCGGTGTAGCAGTCCAGGGTATCTATGAAAGCCATACCGCCCGCGCGTGACCGATCCGGAGGTTTCCCATGTCGCTCCAGCCCCGCACTGCTTTTAAGATTCCGGAAGAAACCCAACGGGTCGCCCGCGCGGCCTTCCCCCAGAGCACCTTATGTCTACGGATCGCCGATGCGCTGGGTCCGGTTTACGGGGACGAGCAGTTTGCAGATCTCTTTCCCCGGCGCGGGCAACCGGCCGAGGCCCCTGGACGGTTGGCCTGGATCACCGTGCTGCAATTTGTCGAAAACCTGTCGGATCGGGCGGCGGCCGACGCCGTGCGGGGACGGCTGGACTGGAAGTATTTACTCGGACTGGAGTTGACCGATCCTGGCTTTCATCACACCGTGTTGAGCGAGTTCCGGTCGCGCCTAGTGGCGGGTCAGGTCGAGCAACGGCTGCTCGAGGGGCTCCTGGAGCGGTTGCAGGAGCAAGGTCTGCTCCAAGCCGGCGGTCGCCAACGGACCGACTCGACCCATGTCCTGGCGGCCGTGCGCGATCTTAACCGGTTGGAACGGGTCGGTGAAACGCTGCGGGCCGCCCTGAACAGCGTAGCGGTGGTCGCCCCGGACTGGTTACAGATCCTCGCGCCGCCGGTGTGGTACGAGCGCTACGGTCACCGGATCGAGAACTATCACTTGCCGAAAAGCGACGCCGCGCGCCAAGCCTTGGCGGCCACGATCGGGGCCGATGGGCAATGCCTGTTGAAGGCTGTGGATGCCACCACCGAGCACGATTGGCTCGGAAAGGTGCCTGCGGTACAGACCCTGCGTCGGGTCTGGGCGGAGCAATATATCGAAGTCGAGGGCGCGCTGGTCTGGCGCCCGGTCCAAGACATGCCCGCACCTGCCGAGTTGAGCGCCTCCCCCTACGACCCGGACGCGCGCTATAGCACCAAGCGCAGGGTGGAATGGGTCGGCTACAAAGTCCACCTCACCGAGACCTGCGACCCGGCTACGCCGCACCTGATCGTGAACGTCGAGACCACGCCGGCGACGACGCCCGATGACAATAGGGTCGCGGTCGTTCATGCCTCGCTCGCCGCGCGCCACCGCCTCCCCGCCGAGCACCTCGTGGACAAGGGCTATACCTCGGCGCAAGTGCTGCTGGACAGCCAGCGGGATTATCATGTGGCTATCATCGGTCCGGTGGCGGATGATCCCAGTTGGCAGGCCCGGGCCGGGGAAGGCTTTGCCAAGGCGGACTTTCGGATCGATTGGGACCGCCAGGTGGTGACGTGCCCAGTGGGTCACCAGAGCGGCTCGTGGTTACCGAAAACCACGGTTCCCGGAGTCGTGGTGGAGGCCCGTTTCTCGGGTCAGGATTGCACGCCATGTCCACACCGTGCCCGATGTACCCGATCCAAAAAGGAACCGCGTATCATCGGCTTACAACCCCGCGATCAGTATGAAGCCCTCCAAGCCACCCGCGAGGTTCAAACCACCGAGGCCTTCCGCCAGCAGTATGCGGCCCGTGCCGGGGTTGAAAGTACCCACGAGCAAGCCATTCGGCGCTGTGGCCTGCGCCAGTGCCGCTACATTGGACTGGCCAAAACCCACCTACAACACCTGGTCACTGCCGTCGCGATTAACCTGATCCGGGTCGGTGAGTGGTTGGCGGGGACCCCAACAGCCCCGACCCGTTGTTCGCGGTTTGCCGCCCTTCAAGGAGCGGCGTGAACAACCCAGGAGAATTCGCCACCAGTGTCA
>JAUQWZ010000026.1 GCA_030834905.1 Aggregatilineales bacterium
GTCCGCCCCGATGAACATCGAGTAGTTCGGATCCACCAGATTGCGGTCAAGCACGATCACCGGGATGCAGCTCTCCCACGCCTCGCGCACCACCGCGTTCAGCGGCGCGGCTTCGTTGGGCGAGATGATCAGCAGGTCGATACCCTGCGTCAGCAGGTTCTCGACATCGCTCACCTGGTCAGCGTTGTCCTGCGCCGCGTCCTGGAAGATCACCTCAAATTCGGGGTAATCCGCCGCCGCCGCCGCAATCTGGCTGTCCATCGCCTCGCGCCACGGCTCGGCGCGGTTCGCCTGCGACATCCCGATCACATAATGATCTTTCACTTCCGGTCGGGGACAGCTGGCGGGGAGCGCCCCTTCAGGGCGTGAGTCCTGGCTGACCGTTCCGCCGCCGAGCATGTCAGTCGTGTATGGAGTCCAGTCACCCTCCTGAGCAAGAACGGCTGAGAAGCTGCCAAGTAGTACTGCGACAAGGATCATATAGAAAAAGATCGGTCTCTTCATCTGAATATTCCTCCACTTGAACGCATTGTATAGCCGTACAGGGTGCTACATCAGCTTGCCGACGCCTCCTTTCGTGGCTCGGTTAGGTTGACATGGATACAGCCCGCCGCTAGTCAATACTGCGCGGGCGAAGTTGTTGTAAAGCGACAGCGCCCACGACCAGCAGCCCTTTAGTCACCAACTGGATGTTGCTGTTGACGTTGTTGAGACTCAGCATGTTATCGAGGATGCCGAGGATGAACGCGCCCGCAATCGCGCCGGCAATCGTCCCTTTGCCGCCGTTGAGGCTGGCGCCGCCAATGACCACCGCCGCGATGGCGTTCAGCTCGTAGCCAACCGCCTCGTTCGGGCTGCCCTGGTTGAGCTGCGCGGCGTGCAGAATACCTGCCATCGACGCGAAGAAACCGCATAACATGAAGGCGATAATCTTGATGCGGGTGACGGCAAGACCAGACAGCCGCGCCGCCACCTGATTGCCGCCAATGGCATACAGGTGACGCCCAAACGCCGTGTACTGCAGGATCAGCGACATGATAATCGCGACGGCAAACATGATGATCGCCGGGACGGGGAATACCCCGTTAATGCGCTGTCCGATGATTTCAAACGCCGGATCCGCGCCCCCCGGACCATAAGAGAGAGGAACGGCGATGTCGTTCGACCAGATGTGCGCGATACCACGGGCGATACTCAGCATCGCCAGCGTCGTCACAAACGATGGGATCTTGAAACGCTCGGAAGTCCAGCCGTTCCACCAGCCCATGAGCGCACCCAGACCGAGGATAATCAGAATGGCGGGAATCGCCGGGACAAAATCGCGCATCAGCAGGAAGGCGACGCCGGTCGCGCCCAGGGCTACGATTGAACCGACCGACAGGTCGATTCCGCCGATGATAATCACCATGATCTGCCCCACCGCCAGAACGCCGGTTTCGGCAACGTCGCGGGTGACATTGCTCAGGTTGCGCTGGCTGAGGAAGATATTGGCGTCATTGCGAATGGGCGACGCCGCTATTGCCAGCAGCAGCACGATGATCAGCCCGAAGAAACTCTGAAAGCGGAAGATGAAGCCGGTCACGCGGATGAAGCGCGGATTGTCGGTCAAGCGCCGCATCAGCCGCCTGAATCCGCCGTCGGTCACCGCGATATCATCCAGCGAAGCGGCGCGACTTCTGCCCGCCGGACGGGCAAAGGTGTACTGCAACACCAGCACAGCCCCGGCGAAGAATGCCAGCCAGAAGCCGCCAGACGCATAGCGCGCGTAGGTCAGCGCCGTGTCCTGGCGATCCTGCAATGCAAACAGCACAAAATAGGCAATCACCAGCAGCCCGCCGATCCGAGACAACCAGGCTGAAAGCCGTCGGCGGCGCGACGCTTGCCCCCACAGAGTCGCCGCAAAGGCGATGACCGCGCCTGCTGGCACTAACCACAGCATATTCTGGGTCGCCTGGACGATTGACTGAACGGTGGCGGAGCCGTCCGCCGCCGCCGAAGTGAGCGCGCTGATGCCGGTGCTGTCCACGCCCGCTTCGCTGAACCAGGGAAGCAGGACAAAAGCCAGCAGCACCAGCACCGCGCAGATGAGCGCCAACCCTTCGACGCTCGAAAGCCTGAGTCCGCCAGTCTGCTGCCGCAGCATCTGACCTTCGGGGATGGTTGTAGTCATGCGCGAACTTCCTCCGGCTGTGCCTGTAGATGATTGTTCACTTTTCCGACGAAGCGCGTGGCGGCTTCCATGAGGGCTTCCTGATCGAAGGCATCCCGCGAGAATTCGCCTGTGAGCCGCCCCTCGCACAGTACGTAGATGCGATCACAGACTGCCAGCAGTTCCGGCATTTCGCTGGAAACCAGCAGGAATGCCGTCCCGTTCTGGGCAAGCCGCCCGATCAGGTTGTAGATCTCGGCTTTCGCGCCAACGTCGATACCGCGCGTTGGTTCGTCCAGCAGAAAAAGCTTGATCTGCGACAGCAGGAATTTGCCGATGACGACTTTCTGCTGGTTGCCGCCGCTTAAATTCGCCACCATCGTTTCGATGGTCGGGGTTTTTACGTTCAGGTCGTCCACCACCTGGCGGACGGCGCGGCGCTCGGCGCGCTGCCTGAGAATGCCAAGCCGGTTGGTGAACATCCGCAGCGCCGCAAGGCTGGTGTTTTCCGCTACCGAGCGCTCCAGCACCAGGCTTTGCTGCTTGCGATCTTCAGCAATCAAGCCTAACCCATGCTCAATCGCATCCTGCGGCGACTCGAACACGACTTGCTGTCCGTTGAGAATCATGCGCCCGCTTATGGCGCTCGGCGGGTAGACGCCGAAGATCGCTTCCAGAAGCTGGGTGCGTCCCGCGCCCATCAACCCGCCAATGCCGACGATTTCACCGGCGCGCACGTGCAGTGAGATACGGTCGAGAATCTGCGTCTGCCCCTGAACATAGCTCAGGTTTTCCACCCGGAACACGTCGTCACCCAGTTCAACCGGCGCTTTCGGATACAGCACTTCGAGGTCACGTCCGACCATCAGGCTGATCAGCCGCGTTCGCGGCATCTCGCTGGCAGGCGAACTGCCCACCACCCGACCGTCGCGCAGCACCGTGATGCGATCAGCAATTGAGTACACTTCGTCGAGACGGTGCGATATGTAAATGACGGCGACATCGTGTTCAGACAAGCTGCGAATGACACTGAACAGGTACTCGACTTCGCTGTCGCTCAGCGCCGACGTTGGCTCATCCATGATGATGATGCGCGAGTTCAGGTTCAGCGCCTTGGCGATTTCGATCAGCTGGCGCTGCCCAACCCGTAACTGGCTGACGCGGCGGTTCGAATCAATCTCCAGTCCAAGTTTCGCCATCAACTGCTCCGACGCGCGCCGCATCGCCCAGCGGTCAATCGTGCCCAGCCGGGTCTTGTACTCGCGTCCGAGAAAAATGTTTTCGTAGACCGTGAGTTCAGGAACGAGATTGAGTTCCTGATGAATCATGGCGATGCCGCTGTTTTGCGCCTCGCGCGTGTTGTGGAAGGCAACCGGCTGATCGTTCAGCAGCATTTCGCCGTCAAAAGTGGTGTAGACGCCGCTCATGATGTTCATGAGGGTCGATTTTCCAGCGCCGTTTTCGCCGACCAGAGCGTGAACTTCGGCGGCATGTACATCAAAGGTTACGCCGTCGAGCGCCACCACGCCCGGAAAGCGCTTGGTGATGTGGCGCATACTCAGAATTATCGGCTTCTGGTCTGATACTCCGCTGTCCATCAATTATCTCCTGCCTGCCAGCGCCGCGCCGCTTGACTCGCGAACGACCAGACTCGTTTGCAGCGTGACCGTTCGGAAGGGCGCGTCCGGCTGGATAATGCGCTGCCGCAGCAAGCGAACGGCTTCCTGCCCCAGCTCGTAAGTCGGCTGCGACACCGACGTCAGCGGCGAATACAGCTCGCCTGACCACGGCATATCGTCGAAACCGACCAGACGGATCTCGCCTGGAATGTGAATATTGCGTTCACGCAAAGCGCGCAGCGCGCCGAGCGTCATCATGTTGTTTGCCGCGAAGATGGCATCTGGCGGCTGCGGCAGCGACATCAGCTCGTGCGTCAGCCGGTAGCCGCTTTCGGTCTTATAGTCGCCGTACTTCACCAGCGTTTCATTAAGGGGGATTTTGGCGCTTGCTAACGCCTCGCGGTAGCCGCGATAGCGCTCGCTGCCGGTCGAAAGGTGCGAGCATCCGGCGAGCGTGGCGATCCGCCGGTATCCGAGGTCGATCAGATGCTGGACGGCGTCAAAAGCGCCGCGCACATTATCGACCTTGACGACATCAGCCAGCAGTCCGTTGACGTTCCGATCCAGCAGCACCACCGGAATTCCAACCCGCCGCAGGCGTTCGATCCCGCCGGTATCCACGCTGCTGGTCGGCACGAGGATCAATCCGGCGACGTGCTCGGATTCCATCACCTGCAAATAAAGCTGCTGTTTTGCCGCGTCCTCATCGGAATTGCACAGGACAATCGAGAGACGGTTGGCATACGCCTCGTCTTCAACACCACGAATGACGGATAGGAAATAGGGGTTCTGAATATCGGAGATGATTAAGCCGATGACAGTGCTCGATTGAGCGCGGAGACGGCGGGCGACGTGATTGGGTTGGTATCCAAGCACTCGGACGGCTTCAAGGACACGCTCTCGAAGCTTTTCGTCCACCCGGTGGTTGTCGTTCAGCACGCGCGATACCGTTGCTCTGGAAACCTGCGCGTGTTTCGCAACGTCATCAATCGTCGTATTCGACATATTTACACTATCTTCAATTTTAAGTATTCAGTAATCGTTTTCTGCATCAGGTGACAGATTAGGGCGCTGTGTTTCCCGGTTTCACGCCGGACACGGTGTGTAAAACGCCAAACTGAAGGCTGATGCCGCAGTTATGAACCTGCGCTCTGAGAAAACGATATCTCAATATCCCATATTGTAAAAAGGAAAAGAATCTTGTCAAGAAAATCGATGGTCAAACGAATGGAAATCGAGCGAATTCGGATTTCACAATATGGGTTGTCGAGATGAAGCACCCACTACCGCGCCGTCAGGTTCACCCGCACCACCTGCCCCGCCTCAAACGCAATCGGCACCGTCACCGGATTCGCGCCCGGCTCGACGCTGCTCAGTTCCACATTATCGACCGTGACGGTCACCGCGCCCAACTGGTGATGGATATACAGCGTTCGGCTGCCAGCAACGACCGCCCGGTACGACAGCCTCACACCTGACGGGCTGACTTCCAGCCGCAGCAGCGGCAGATCCAGCACAAAACGCGCTCGCGGCACGCGCGGGTGAATCACCAGCCCGTCGCCAGAGGGCGCAGGCTCGATGCCGCACACGCGCAGCAGCCCAAGCAGCGCCATCGCGTCCTGGTTGGCGTTCATCACCGGAAAGTCAGTCATCGGCGTGATCGGGCTGAACCAGGTGCCGCCGGGCAGGTCTGACTCCAGACCGTTGATGCCGTCGGGACCCGACCAGGTGTTAATCCACTGGTTCGGGTAGGTGTGGGAGTGCATGGCGTAGGTGTTGCGGTTGAGCGAGCGCCATGCCAACTGGGGACGATTGGCTTGCGCATAGCCCCAGGTCAAAAGCTGCGAGACGGCGGGCCAGACCATACCCCCCGCGACCAGCGTCCCGCCAATCGGCGAGGGGCGATCCAGCAGTTGGTCGATCTTCTCGATCAACTGCCCGGCGACCTCATGGTCATCGGCAGCGCCGCTGATCAGCGCCCACGGCTGAGCTTCCAGGCTGAAATGATCAATGCTGACCGGCTGGTTCAACACATTACGCAGCACCGCCCGGTTATACCAGCCCTGCCCGTTCCACTGCTGTCGAACCGCCTGACGCAGGCGCTCGATACGGTTGGGCTGCGCCGGAGCATCGTAGATCAGATCGACCAACTGCGGATCGCGGTCTTTCAGAACCGCCGCCAGCAGCGGCAGCACGTAAAGCGCCATCTGCGTGTTGGGAACCGATTCGCCGTTCGCTTTGGAGTTGTTATAGGTCACGCCAAAGGGACCGGGACCATCGCGCAGCGACGTTTCCAGCACGATTGAGTCCGACCAGTCGCCAGAGCCGACTTTGATCAAGCCGTGATCGCCGGTGCCGGTCACTTCCAGCAGATGCCAGACCGCCTTGTGGACGTGATCCATAACCGTCGCGCCTTCGGGCGATGCTTCCGGCGGGTAAAACGGAACGGCTTCGTCGAGAAAATCGTAGTCGCCGGTTGCCGAGAGATACTCACACAGCGCCATCAGGAAAAACAGGTCAAGATCGGATGGTTTGGTATGAATGCTCAAGCCGTCCGATACCCAGCCGTGTCCGGCGAAGGCGTAGTTGATCTGCCCGCTTTCGCCGCTGGTGACCTGCATGATCAGCCGCAGCATATCGCGCGCCAGCGGCGGGTCAAGGTAAGTGGCTGGCAGCGCAAACAGCGCCTGATCGCGCGGAGCGCCGTCAGCGCCATGCAGGTACAGATATGCCGATCCCTGCGGCACCAGATGCGCCTTGTAAAAATCGGCGTAGACGACTGCCGACAGCAGCGCGTAGGCGTGCCATGCCATCTCGCGCTGCAAGACCGGGTCTTCGCTGGTGCTGAAGTAGGCAAGCTGATCTTTCCAGGCGGTTTGCGTCAGCCGCAAGCCGTCAGCCTGCTGGCGATAGGGTTCGAGGAAGCCCAGCGATTCGCCAGCGCGCGCCGACCCGTAAGCGTAGCGCAGTTTCTGGCGCTCGCCCGGCTGAAGCGTCAGATCGCGCCGCATCACCAGGCAGTACGGCATCGGGTCGTCGGGGACAGGCACGCCAGCGTCATCCCCGGCGCGCCGCGTCCGAACGGCGTCCGGCTGGCGCGCGCCGCCCGCGCCG
The DNA here is from genome assembly GCA_030834905.1 of Aggregatilineales bacterium. Lineage (GTDB taxonomy): Bacteria > Chloroflexota > Anaerolineae > Aggregatilineales > Phototrophicaceae > Flexifilum. The sequence goes on from JAUQWZ010000026.1 coordinate 6,883, forward strand.
AAAAAGACCTGCTTGTTGATGTAAAAGGCGTCCGGCGTTCCGTTGAGATCGGCGAGGAAGATATCCGCCGGATGCCAGTCCACCTCGCTCGCTTGTTCGGGCGGGCACGCCTGGGGCGGCGCGGGCTGGCGCAGCGTTTGCCGGAAGCGCAGCGCCGACGCGCCTTCGTTCCATTCAACGCTTTTGGCAAACAGCCGGTTGACTTCGCGCCGCGTTTTGTCGCTGGTAGCGGCGAACGAGCCGCTGCGCAGCCATTCAAGCTGAAGCTGGTGGACGTTCACGTCCCAGTATTCATAATGGCGCAGATTGACCGCCTCGGTGCCGAGGTTTTCGATCTCCACGTCAGCGATCAGCGTCGGATCATCGCCGTAAGGCGCGTACACCCGCCGGGTCATGCGCAAGCTGCGGTGCGTCGTCTGGTGCTCAAAATAGCCAATGCCAAAGACGCGCCGCGTCTGCGCCCCGGTCGGGCGATAGCGAAACGCTGTCGCCCAGACCTCGCTGCCGTCATCAACATAGCTGAAGCCGCCGCTGAAGGCGTAGCGCTGCGCGGCGGGGTCGGACTTCGCCGCCGCTTCTGGCGCTGCCTGGGCATTAATGGCGGCAAGCTGCGTCAGCGCGTCCAGCGACGAGATGCCGCGCGGCGGCACATTCGGATTGACAGCGGCGCGGGCTGCCTGGGCTTGCGGGCTGGCAAGCGGCGTCACGACCGAATTGGGACGGCGAAACAGGCTGGTCAGGAACAGGATGATCGACCGCAGAAGCCGGTAGAGGAACTGCTGCGCCTGAAACGCCGGACGGTCATATTCCCAAGCCTCGAAACGGTTGAGAAAGACGCCGCCCCGGTCGCACTGATAGACCTGCACCGTTCCGTCGTTTGACGCCAGCGCCGTGACCCGCTGGTTGCCAACCTGATGCCAGTGGTCGCGCCGATCCAGCCCTTCCGAGTTGGGGAAGGCAGCGCGCGGATCGACGTACTGATCCATCTCATACTGATATGCGGGCAAGCCAGCCTCGTCTACGATCCAGCGCCCGAAATTGCCGCTGCCCTCTTCCGTCGGCTGGAACAGGCGCGGGTCGTCCGCCTGGGCAGCAAACGGCGGCTGGTGGTTCAGCGGGCGCTGCCGAAACACGAAGCGCTCAAACCGCTGGAGGCGGCTGGCATTCGGCGCTTCAGCCGAGTCGAGAAATGGGGTGCGGTGTGATGTCTTCATGGCGGCTTTCCCGTCAATCACTCAAACTGTAGATTGCGAAATCGTCATGGGCAGCGGATTGTCGCATTCGTAGGGACACGATATATCGTGTCCCTACAGCGCCCGTATCACAGGCGCGCCTCTAATGAATCAACTCCACCGCGTAATGCGCCAGCGACATCACCGTAAGCTGCGGGTTGACCGTCGTCGAAGTTGGAAAGACGCTGGCATCGCAGACGTACAGGTTGCTGTAGCCGAACACCTTGAAATCGGGACCGATCACGCTGTTGGCTGGCGACGCGCCGATGGCATTGCCGCCCTGCGGGTGTCCCGTCCCCAGCAGAATGTCGTAATCGTGCTTCACCAGCTCGCGCAGGCGGTCAACCTCGCTCTGGGCGCTGAGCACCGCCGCGCTGTTGACGTAAGACTGATAGCTGCGGGTCGAAGCGTAGACTTCCTGAGCGCCGCCGGAGAAGAAAATATCGCCCAGAATTACCAGCGCGTCGATCAGCTTCTTCATGTCGCCTTGAGTCGGCTGGAACACCACGTCGGGTCCGCCGGTGATCAGCGCTGGCACGATGCGGGCATTCGACTCGGTGCCGACCAGCACGCCAACCGCCGTCATGCGGTTGTAATTCTGCATATTGTGGAAATGCGTATCCAGCCATCCGGGCATTGCCAGCGCCTGCGCTACCGGCGGGTTGTACCACGTCTCGTACACAAAGCCGGGATGATCTTCCAGCGCCAGATAATGGGCGATCTGCAAGCCGTCGTAGGCGTTCAGTTCCTGGCTGAACAGCGCGTGCAGCGGGCTGCCCATGTTGAACGAAAGCCCCTGCCCCACCGGCAGCTTCCCCTTGCCGATACCGCTTTGCATCAGCAGCCAGCTTGAGTGAATCGTGCCGCCGCTGACAATCACGGTCTTCGGATTATTGATCAGAAGCTGGCGCTTTCCCTGAATCTTCGCCGCGATCTGAATAACCCTGCCGCCGCTTTCGACCAGCTTCGTGACCTCGGCTTCGGAGATGATGCGCAGATTGTCCGCGCCATACTTGTGCTGCGCGGCGGGCAGCACCTCGTCCAGCATGGACAGCTTGCGACCATAGGCGCAGCCGATATTGCAGTAGCCGCATCCCAGGCAGTCCACGATGTTCGCCTCGACTACGTCGTATTTGTAGCCGTCCGTTCGATTCTCGAAATATTTATGGATGGACGACGTCACCAGGCTGTCGCCATGATTGAGGACGCCATCCAGCGGCTGGCGCGTGCCGGACGTGATCGGTCCGATCTTCATCCGCCTGCGGACTGCCTGCTGCGATTGGTAGAACTTCGCGTCGTCAATGACTTTGCCATTGCTGCTGCGAGCGTTCCAGGTATCCAGCACGCGCTGCGGGGTATCGAAGCAGACGGCGTTGTTGACCACCGTCGTGCCGCCGACGCAGCTTCCCTGCAAAATGGTGAAGCGCAGCGCCTGCGAAATCTGAAGCGCGCCATCGCTGTACAGACGGCTGATCATGTCAATCTCGTCTTCTTTAAAGTCGTCGGGATGGACGTACAAGCCCTTTTCCAGCACCAGCACCCGCCGCCCCTTCTCCAGCAGTTGTTCCGCCAGCGTCGCTCCTGCCGCGCCCGACCCGATGATGACCACGTCGGCGTCGTCGATCGCGTCGATGCCCTTCTGTTCCAGCATCTGCGGCGTGAGCACGTTCAGCGGCGGATGGCGGCGAATCGGCTTCGGGTCAAAGTCCTTCGGGCGCTGCGAGAACGGCACGTAGCCAATGCCGCTGCCGTTTTCCCGCTTCTGCCAGATATCGGGATTGCTGTAATAGCCCAGATAGGTAAGCTGCATGTTGAAGCGCATCATCGCTTCCAGCAGCCCGGTGAAGCTGAGCGCCGCGCCCGCTTCGTCTGCCGAACGCCCGCGCAGGCGCAGAAACAGCACATTGACGCCGCGCACCAGCCGGTCGAGCAGGCGGTACAGCGGCGGCTGCTGAAGGATTTCTTCCTTGAAGTGCCGGTTGATAAACTCCGCCCGCGCCGTCGGGTGCAGATACGTTACCGGCGGCATTCCCCAGGTCAGCGGTGCCAGTTCCAAGCCGATTGCCGCCAGCTTCGCCAGCCCCAGCCGGTTGGAACGAAACGAGCGCAGGTAGCTGTCGGTGCGCAGGACGATTTCGTGCGGCGGTACGATTTCGGCATCCTTGCCCGCCACCAGCGTTTCGGCAATCGCTTCCAGCGCCCGGAACTCGGTCGGGTTGAGGAAGCCGATATGGTCAAGCAGGACGAGATTGATGCGCGAATTGAGAAAGACAAAGCCGGTGATGATGACGACATCCAGCGCCCAGGCACCAAACATCATCTGGTCGCGGCTGAGGGTCAAACCGGCAATCGACAGCGTGTAATCGCCAAAGCGCCCCAAACCGAACAGCCACAGCAGCACGATGGCGGCGAACGAACCAGCGTGTCCGACGACCAGCGCGGTGATCATCTGGGTGTGGTGGGTGAAGCGGCGCACGTCGAGGGCGACCAGCAGCGCGCACAAGCCCAGGACGCCGATCTTGATGGTAGAACCGGCGACCATGAATGGGTTGACCAGAAAATCGGTCAGCAGCGTGACCCCGAGATAGGGCAGCAGCAGGCTTCCGGCGGCAGCGCTCAACGAGCCAACGCCGAACAGCCCGAAGACCACCCGCGCGATCTGCTCCCAGCGGGTCAGCGGCTTGTTGGGTATCCAGGGCAGCCACGGCGGTTCGGGCATCTTCGCCCGATAAACCAGAAACGCCAGCAGGATCGCGCCCGTGACCGACAGCCCATAGCCGACGAACAGCGGGGCACTTTGCAGCCGGTCGATGGTCGGCAGAGACAGCGTCAGAAACGCAACCGCGCCGATCATAAAGCCGCCCATCAACACGTAGATCATGGCGCGGAAGCGGCGCACGTCGGCAGCCGAACACCACGCCAGAAACGCCAGCAGCCACAGCCCGGCGATGGTGTTGGTGACGAAGAACGGCGGCGCGATAAACAGCGGCGCATCCGGCAGCAGGTACGGCGCGATCACGATGGCGATGCCCAGAAACAGCAGTATTGAGGCGATAATGTTCAGGAAAACGGCGAGGCGTTGTTCAGACTGCGTGTAGGCAACCTCGGTGTTCATGGTTCAATTATCCTCACGCCCGGCTCACGGTAACCATCACTATAGGATCAATTCGTTATTTTGGGAAACATCACACGGCGTGATGAGAAAAAAGGAGCAGCCGAACGGCGCTGAATCGCTGTATAGTGAGGCATGATATACAGCCAAATTACGCATTCATATCACTGTTACGTGGCTTCATGAGCAAAATGGAGGCAGCGCAGGTTAACTATGGACGCGATTCTGGGTGCCAACAATACGCTGTTCGATTACGGCTTGGTTCTGCTGGTGTACGCCGGGCTATTTGTGGCGATGCGGCAGGTATCGCCGCGCATTGAGCCGGAATTTAAGCGCTCGTTTGTGATACTGCTCGTCGTCTGGGCAGTGGGCGTGTTTATTGCCGATTACGTCTTTTACCTGCTCGGCATCATGAGCTTTATGCCCTGGCTGAACACTTTCATTCACGCCTTCATCTGGATCGGGCTGTGCCTGGGCTTCCTGTACAGTGTGTCCTACGGCAAACGCCCGCTGTGGGAGCTGTTGGTGCTGTTCGCCGTCTACAGCTTCGTCATTAAGGTGACCGAGCACGGGGTTCTCGGCACCTGGGAATTCGATCATTTCTTCTTCATCGACGGCAATCTGGCGTATATCGTCGGCTGGAGTCTGGTGGACGCGCTTTACCCGGTCGGATCGGCGCTGGTGCTGGCACTGGCAGCACGTTTGACGCAGGGAATCATCGTGCCCCGATTAAGCCTGTCGCGCGGGTGATTACAACCCTCTCTCACAGAGAGGGTTGTAGGGTGAGGGCGGTAGTCTCACAGTTCCGAATTGCGCTTCAGATAGTCCAGCAGGTCGTCAATCTGCGCGAACGCCAGCCCGGTCACGGTATCAGCAGCGCCATAATAGATAGCGATGCGTCCGGTCGGCTGGTCGTAGAGCGAAGCACACGGAAAGACGACGTTTGGCACGTCGCCCACACACTCGTACAGCGTCTGCGGTGACATCAGGTAGGGCGCGCTGCGGTAGATCACCTTCCAGGGCTGATCAAGATCAAGCAGCGCCGCGCCCATACTATAGACATAGCCGTTGCACGAAGTCAGCACGCCGTGATAGATCAGCAGCCAGCCTTCGCTGGTTTCAATCGGGATCGGACCCGCGCCGGTCTTGGTGCTTTGCCATGTCCAGGCTTTGGGACCCAACACGAAGCGGTGTTTTCCCCAATACACCATGTCCGGGCTTTCGCTGTAGAAAATGTCGCCAAACGGCGTGTGTCCGGTGTCGCTTGGTCGGCTGAACATGGCGTAATTACCGTTGATCTTTCGTGGGAACAGCACGCCGTTGCGGTTGTGGGGCAAAAAGGCATTCTCCAGAAAGTGAAACGTCTCGAAATCGTAGGTGTAGCCGATGCCGATGGTCGGACCGTGATAGCCGTTACACCAGGTCACATAGTAGCGGTCTTCCAGCCAGACCACGCGCGGATCGTAGCGATGGACAAACCGCGCCAGCTCTGGATCGGGGTTGATCCATTCAATCGGGTCTGGCTGAATGTTCCAGTGAATGCCATCGTCGCTAAACCCCGCGTGCAGATTCATCTGCCGCTGCCGGTCATCGACACGAAAAACGCCCGCGAATTTGCCGTTGCGCGCGACGGCGGCGCTGTTGAAGATGCTGTTCGCGCGCGGAACCGCATTGCGCGGGATGATCGGGTTCTGGCTGTAGCGCCAGACCACGTCACTGCTGCCCGCCGGGCGGTCTTCCCAGGGCAGGTGACTGATGCTGTTCTCGGCGGCAGGTTTCCCTGTCAAATGCGTGTCCATAATGAAGGTAGCTCCATCCTGAGTAGTTGAACGATTCGCATGGCTCCTTAGTATATCGCCTGAAGCGCATAAACCGCCGCACACAGCCTCTTCAAACCTGACGCCTACCGCCTGCGCAGATTTGAGGTTCCAAACGGCTAACAAAGCTGAGTTCGTGAATGCACCGATCTCTTTTGGGGTTTAGAATTCAGTCCAACCATGTGAAAATAGAGCCAATAAGTCGTCATATGTCCTGGAGCATCTCGTGCTGGCTGCCATCCAATCCACAACTGACAGACAATGGCTGGAAGACTTCCTCACCACCTTTGTCTCACATTTCCTCGTGCTGATGGGTGCCATGCTGCTGGCGGTACAAATTCGCCTGCAGGTGCCGCTTGGGCAGTTTCTGCCGCCCGAATATCAAGCGCAGCCGCTGCTGCTCTATCCGCTGCTCGCCTGCGCGGCGCTGATCACCAGCCTGCTCATTCAAACGCCGCTGGCAGCGCAGGAACCTTTCAGCATCTTTCTGGCGAAAAGCCATCCATTCCGGCGATACCTCGTCTCTTTGGGGCTGGCAGCGCTGCTCGTCCTGTTCCTGCTGCCGGATGTATCGCAGCTTCAAATGGTCTACTTCGCCGTTACGGGGTTAATTCTCGGCATCGTCTGCGTTGCGCTGCCGTACCGGATTTATGTCGGGCATCCGGGCAACGATCTGGTCGAATCGCTGTCGCTGCTGTGGGAACGACGAGCGCTGCTGTGGATCTGGCTGCAATTCAACATTGAGGCGCGTTACAGCCAGCGGGTTCTGGGAATCCTGTGGATTATTCTGCTGCCGATTGCGACGTCAGTCGTTTTATCGTTTGCGTTTACTCAGTTTCTCCGAATTCAAATCGATGTGCCGTTCATCTCGTTTTATATGGCAGCGATGATCCCCTACACGCTGTTCTCGAACGGCGTCATAAACAGCACCAGTGCCGTTGTATCCAGAATTCGCATCGTTGCTCAGGTCTATTTCCCGCGCGAAATCCTCGTGCTGCTGACCCTGGGCGAAGCGGTGGTCGATTTTTGCTTCGCCTTTGCGGCGATGCTGGTGATCAATCTGTTAGTTGGCGTCTCGCCAAATGTCAACTTTATCTACCTGCCGCTGCTGTTACTGACGCTGGTGGTCATGACTCTGGGCTTAATGTTTCTGGTGAGTTCGCTCACGGTCATGGTGCGCGACATTCCACAGCTTCTGCACGTCATCATGCAGTTGTTGTTTTATGTCACGCCGATCATTTATCCAATTGACCGGTTCCCCGAAAATCTCCGCTTCCTGTTTGTCGTCAACCCAATCGCGCCGATCATGCAGGGCTTCCGCGACATCATTGCCTATGGACGAGCGCCGGATCTGGTGTCGCTGCATTATTCGATTGTCTTCGCCGGGGTGGCGCTGGTCGTCGGCTATTCAACTTTTAAATCGTTTGAGACAGAAATGGCGGATTACGTATGAGCGTCATCCCTGAAACTGCGCCTGCCAACGTGAATGAGGCAGCCCAACCCCAAGAGGTCGTCCGGGTCAGCCACGTTTATAAAGAATACCGCCAGCACATGCACCAGTTGAGCCTGCGCCATGAAACCGGCGCGGCTTTGCAGCGGATGTTGGGGCGCTACGTCAAAAAAGAAGCGCAGGAACCCTTTTACGCTGTCCGTGATGTGAGCTTCACCGTCAGAAAAGGAGAAGCAGTCGGGATCGTCGGGCACAACGGTGCGGGAAAGACCACGCTGCTGCGCCTGCTTTCGGGCATTACGCGCCCAACCAAAGGCAGCGTTGAAGTGATCGGAAACTTCGCCACCCTGATTGGCGTCAGCGCGGGCTTCAACTTCGATATGCCGGGAAGAAGAAACATCTACCTGAACGCAGCATTTTTCGGCTGGAATCCCGAACAGGTTCGGGAAATCGAGCAGCAGATCGTGGATTTTGCCGACATCGGCGAGTTCATCGACGCGCCGGTCAAGGTGTACTCCAGCGGAATGGTTGCCCGGCTCGGCTTCAGCATCGCCATCCATCTGCTGCCGGACATAATCTTTCTCGATGAGGTGCTGTCCGTCGGCGACGCGAAATTTGCCGCCAAATGCCAGGAGCGCATCTATGGGCTGCGTGATGAAAAGCGCACGATTGTGCTTGTCTCCCACTCCCCTGCATCAGTCAAAGAGCTGTGCACCCGCGCGCTGTGGATGAATCACGGTCAGCTTCTGCTGGACGGCGCGCCCGAAGAAGTGCTGGACGCCTACGCCAGCAGTTGAATTCCCCAATAGCCGAATTATGAAAATCGTAAATTTTCTTCAATAACATTCGTATTTCTTAACGTATGCGCGCGAAGCGTACATGCGGCTGTTGAGCGATGTTATACTGGACTACTGGACAGATTCATTATTATAACCTAAATAGGTGACTTACCTTGCGCAAACAAGACCTGTTTCGGCTTACAGCACTCGCCGTCGTCTTAACTGCCGCCTTTGTCATTATCGCGCTGCGCCTTCGCCCCGTGCCGCCGCAGGTCAGTGTCCCTACGCTTATGTCGCTGCCAACCGCTGCTCCAGCGGTTGCCGAGCTGCCCACCGAGAGTCAGGCAGCCACGCCAACCAACACCGCGACCGATACCGCAGCCAACACGCCAACATACACCCAAACGCACACCACATCACCCACCTACACGACCAGCAGCACCTATACCAGCACCGCTACGCGCGCGTCAACGCCTGTGCCAGCGCTGCCGCCCGCTGCCCCCTCGACGGCGCTGCCGGACGTGTCGCTTCCCAACACAGCGGCGCAGCTTGTCGCTCCGCCGGCGCATCCGGTCGAAAACCAGGTGGTGATCACCTTCTCACAGAATACCAGCGCCCAGGAGCAAGCCGCCTACATCGAGTCGATTGGCGGCGAAATCACGCGCTCCATCGAGTCGTTAAATACGGTCGTGGTTGAAATCCCCGACACGCTCACCGATCTGCCAGCGTCCGCCGTCGTCGAAGACGTCGAGCCGGATCACTATGTAACGGCGCTGTTCGACGTGCCGCCGGACGACAGTTACTACAGCCAGCAGTGGGCGCTGCCAGCCATGAACGTCCCCAATGCCTGGCTGTCGATGCCGGATAACGCGCCCGTCGTAGTGGTCGCCGTCATCGACAGCGGCGTCTGCGCCGATCACCCCGATCTGGCGGACAAAGTGCTTCCGGGCTGGGATTATGTCGAGAACGATTCCACGCCGCAGGATGATTTCGGTCACGGCTGCGGCGTCGCCGGTATTATCGCCGCCAGCAGCAACAACGGCATCGGCATCGCCGGTATCGCGCTCAACGCGCGTATTCTGCCGCTGCGCGTTCTGGATCACGGCGGCGTCGGGACGTATTCCAACGTCGCGGCAGCCATCGTCTCCGCCACCGACCTGGGCGCGCAGGTGATCAACCTGTCGCTCGGCGGATCGGTGCCTTCAGCCATACTCGAAGATGCGGTCAGCTATGCGGTTTCGCGAGGCGTGATCGTGGTGGCGGCGGCGGGCAACACCGGACAGCCGGGCGTGCTTTACCCGGCAGCCTATGACGCCGTGATCGCCGTTGCATCAGTCAGCAGCAGTCTGCAAGCAAGCAGCTTCAACAGCACCGGTCCCGAAGTAGACACCTTCGCGCCGGGGCAAAGCGTGCTATCGCTGCTGATAAGCGGCGCTTATGGCACGATGTCGGGCACGTCATTTGCCGCCCCGCAGGTCGCCGGCATTGCCGCGCTGGAACTCGCGCGCGGGCGCTCGCTGACGTTCGACGGCAGTCTGATCACCGCCAGCGGCGTCCCGCAGCCGACCACTACTCCAGCCACGCCATCGCCGATCCCGCAGCTTCCATCAACCGATGAATTCCCGGTCAGCAAACCCAACGTCGCGACGCTGAGCAGCGTACTGGATGACCTGCTGCGCGGGTATCGCGAAAACGCCGCCCAGGCATTGCAGGAAGGTGACCTGCGCGGGCTTCAGGTTGAGACGGATCGCGTCCATGTGAACCTGATCATGCTGGATACCGCTTCCGCCAATGCCGCGCTGGCGGCGCTGCCAGCGCTCGGCGGCGAAGTCACCGCGCAGTATGACATCTGGATCGACGCCTGGGTGCCGATTCTTCAGCTTGAGGCGGTGGCACAGCTTCCTGGCGTGACCTTATTGCAGCCGGTCGTGCCCGTGTTTCCGGTTGACAGCCCGGCGCAGCAGGGCGAAAACGTTCTGCCACAGGAAGGAAGCCTCACTTCGCAGGGCGTCACCTGGTCGAACGCCAGCGAATGGCATGACGCGAACCTCACCGGCAGCGGCATCAGCATCGGCATCATCGATGTGGGCTTTCTGAATCATCCAGCCGCCCAGGCAAATGGAAACTTGCCAGCAGAAATTTTGTGTTACACCTCGCCAGCCGCTGCCCCTACGACCGAAAATTGTCCACTGCTCAATGGGGGAAATATCCACGGCACCGGCGTCGCCGAAATCGTTCACGACATGGCGCCCAATGCCCAGCTTGCCTTCGCGGTTCCGAACTCTCCTACACAGATGGGGCAGTACATCACGGCGATGGCAGCGGCGGGATATAGGGTCATCACGTCCTCAATGTCGTATATTCCCACCGGCGGCAGCGCCGATCTCAATGACGGGACAGGTCCGGTCGCGCAGGCGATCAATGCGGCTTACAGCAGCGGAACGGTTTACGTTCAGGCGGCGGGCAACAGCGCTTTAACCCATTGGGAAGGACCGTTCACCTCGGTGGATGGGGACATCAGCCACGAGTTTGGCGCGGGCAGCAACAGCGCCAGCAATACGGTTCCGCACAATGCTGAAGTGAACCAGATTGGCACCGGGACGCTGCCACAGGGTACGGGCATCATCATTTCCCTGCGCTGGAACGGCTGGCCCACGACCAATCAGGACTACGATCTGTATCTGATGCGTTACGATACTGTCGCCCAGCGATGGGTCTACGTGTGTTCTGTCGTTGCGGGGGTGGAGTCGTGCGATACCCTCATTGGGTCAAAGACCAGACAGGCAACCGGAGGCGTTGCCCCGCTGGAGTGGTTCCAGTACTCGGTACCGGCGCTATACGCCAATCAGCAGTTCGGCGTGGTCATCAATCGCTATTCCGCCACCGGCGCGGAAGTGCTCGATCTGCACGCCTTTATTAATCGCAACCTCGAAAATTCGACGGCGGCGCGCAGCCTGGTTGATCCGGCGACGGCTTCCGGCGCGCTGGCGGTTGCCGCTGTCACCAGCACCAACGGCGGCGCTTCGTTCACGCGCCAGAGCTATAGCTCGGTCGGTCCTGCTCACCCGCCCGACAACACCTGGTGGCCCCTGCCCGGAAGCGGCTACCCTCAGCCGCGTATCGCCGGGTATGACGGCGTCGCCAATTACAGTTATGGAACCTTTGGCGGAACCTCGGCGGCAGCGCCCCATGTAGCGGGCGCGGCGGCGCTGGTACTTCAGCGCTTCCCCGAATATTCCGCCGCCCAGGTACGCCAGTTCCTCGAATCCCGCGCGCTTGATATGAACGCTGCGGGCTATGATGTGGAAACGGGTACCGGGCGGCTGTGGCTGGCAGCGCCCAACGTCGGCTTTGAAGACTTCCAGTTTGGCAGTTCCTGTAATTCCACCCCCAGCGGAGAAAAGCCGCAGAGCAAACTGTGGTGGACGGATGGCTCATGGTGGGGGGTTCTGTGCAGTGCGGACAGCAGCTACCATATTTATCGCCTCAACTGGGGCAGTCAGACCTGGATCGATACCGGCGTCGCGATAGATAACCGCTCCGGCACAAAAGTCGATGTTCTGTGGGATAGCAGCGCTCAGAAGCTGTACGTCCTGTCGCATATTTTCTCCAACAGCGGCAGTTCCGGCTCTCAGGAAGCCCGCCTGTACCGTTACAGCTATAACAGCGCTTCCGACAGTTACAGCCTCGATGCCAATTTCCCGGTGGTTGCCGCTAGCGGCGAGTGGCCCAACGTCGTGCTCGCCAAAGACTCCACCGGACAGCTCTGGATTACGATGGTGCAGGGCAGGCGCGTGGTTGTGAATCGCACGTCGGGAAGTGATACCTCATGGGGGACGCCGTTCGAGATTCCCACCGCAGCCAGCACGCCCAATACAAACACTGACGATATTTCGTCAATCATCGCCTTCAATGGGCAGATTGGCGTCATCTGGAGCAATCAGAGTAACAATACTGTTTACTTCGCCATCCACAACGACTCGGCAGGCGATACGACATGGCAGCCGCTGGAAATCGTCGCGCAGAGCAGCAACATCGCCGATGATCATTTCAATATGCAGGTTGATGCTTCGGGCAGGCTGTTTGTCGCCAGCAAGACCTCGCTGACCGGTTCCAACCCATTGGTGGTGATGTACCGGCGGCTGGTCAATGGCACGTGGAACAGCTTCCCGTTCGGCACCGCCGTTGACAGCCATACGCGCCCAATCCTCGTGCTCGACGAATCGAATAATCGCGTCTATCTGTTCGCGACCTCGGGGCAAAGCGGCGGCACGATCTACTATAAGAGCACGTCGATGGACGCCCCTTCGTTCCCGGTAGGGATAGGCGAAATCTTCATCTCCTACACCGGCGCTTTGAGGCTCAATAACGCCGCTTCCACCGATCAGAACGTGAACGGCACAACCGAACTCGTCGTCATCGCAACTGATCAGGATACCCGGCGCTACTACCACAATTACATTCTGCTGGACGGCACCGCGCCCACGCCAACACCGACCCACACGCCGACGTTTACGCCGGTGCCGCCACCAGCAAACGTGAACCTGCTGACCAACGGTGACTTCGATGCAGGGGTAGCGGGCTGGAATATCTGGAACAGCATCGCCCAGGTCAACAGCGGCGTCCTGAACATCGCCCGCGCCAGCGGTTCGCCCCACGGCGGCTTCCTGCAGCAGGTCGCCCAGACCATTCCCGCCAACCAGCCGCTGGAAGTGACGCTGCAGCTGGGCAATGCCAACAGCGCCAGCATGTCGCTCAACCTCTACCTCGGACCGCCCGGTGCCACCAACCTCACCCAGTGCAGCTTTGCCATCCCGGCTGGCGCGCCGCTGCAAACCTACACCATGCGGGTGCGCACGCCTGCCACCTGGGCAGCCGTGGTGCTGACCGGAGGCGTCACTCCCGCCGACAGCCTGATGCCTCTCCAGGTCGATAACGTCAACCTCCAGTACAAGCCCGGCTTGAGCGTCACCACCACCGAGTGCCTCTCGCCGACAGCGCCCGCTAACACCAACCTGCTGACCAACGGCAGCTTCAGCAGCGGCACCGCAGGCTGGAATATCTGGAACAGCATCGCCCAGGTCAACAGCGGCGTCCTGAACATCGCCCGCGCCAGCGGTTCGCCCCACGGCGGCTTCCTGCAGCAGGTCGCCCAGACCATTCCCGCCAACCAGCCGCTGGAAGTGACGCT
>JAUQWZ010000027.1 GCA_030834905.1 Aggregatilineales bacterium
CACTCACGGTGAACTGTTCGAGAGTGTTAAAGCGCTGCTCCTTGCGGCACAGCATTTCTTTGACCGTTACAACAAAATGCCCCACCAAATCTTGTCGATTATCGGGGCACTTCCGTCATGATTTTCGTGGTTGTACTTAGAGCGAGAGCAAATAAGCAACCAGATCGCGGATTTCCGCTTCGTTCAGGCTTTGCTCAAATACATCGGGCATCACATTCTGATACCCCTCGACCACGAATTCCCCCGAATCAACGATGCTGGTGTGCAGATACTCCGCCGCCGTCTGTCCTTCCACACGGCTCCCGGCGCGTTCACCAATGCCCGCCATCCCCGGACCGATAATCTGCGAAGAATCAAGCGCGTGGCAGGTCGAGCAGGAAGGCATACCACCGACGGACTCCGTGAAGAGTTGTTCACCTCGCGCGGCGTCCCCCGCGTCGGTATCACTGGAAGCGTCTGGCTGCGCCGTCGGCGGGACGCTCGTCTGCCGGGCTGGACTACGTTGCTCAGTTGTAGCACAGGCAGCCAGCGCCAGGCTCAGGATCAGGACTCCTGCAAATCTCTGCCATTCAATTAGGCGTAGACTCATGTTGGTTTCCTTTCGTTGCGTTATTCAGCGCGTGCTTTCGACAGCAGCACCTGCCGGATTGATTTGACGAGATGCAGCGCCGTTCCGAACATCACCAGCGCGTTAACCGCATGAAGCGCTCGAAACGCCGCCGGCAGCCCCAATGCGGGGAACAAATAGAGCATCACATACTGCATTGCGTAGAGAACGAACAGCAGAATGCTGAACCCCACAATACGCCGTGGCAGCCGCGCGAATAGGCTGATGATGACAATCAACAGTGGCAGCGGTCCCATTGCGATGCCTAGACTGCGGTGATCCATCAGGTAACGCGCATCTGCCAGCAAGGTCGCGCCCGCGAAGAACACCTGCATGATGACCGCACCGGCGAACAGCAGCACCAGCAGCAGATAAAGACCACGAAGCGCGCTGACAATACCGGAGACAGGCTGCTGTTCACTTCGCAGGCGGTCAGGTGAATAGGATGTTGTTGCCATTTTGATTACCTCCCTTGTGTACTTGGGGTGCGTTCAACGTAAAGCTGCGCCTGTTCCGGCAGTTCGTCCGCTTTGATATCCGGCGCAGATTTGAGCGACATCCACTTGCCCTGCGACATCGCGCCGATAACAAGCCCCGCGCTCACCAGAACAATGTTCTTCAGGATGTACTGCCCTTCCATCGTCGGCACAGTCGGGAACTGTACCCACGTTTCTTGCGGGAACAGAAGCATCGGCGTGAATGTGCCGAGCATCTGCACGAACAGCAGCAGCAGCGTCACGCGAAGATAGCGGTTGGTGATCAGCCCTAGACCAATCAGGCATTCCCACAGCGCCAGAACAGGCATCGACAGCGAGGGCGTCACCACGCCCAGTGTCAGCGTTTCAATGGTACGAGTCGCGAGGTCCTGCGCCGGACTCACTTCCGGGAAAAACTTCAGCACGCCAAACCAGAGAAACACGATCCCGAGGCACACCCGCAGCAGTACAAGACTGAAGCGCGCGCTGCCAGCGGGCAAAGGGTCATTGGCTTTTTCCAGCCAGCCATTGAGATACTGCATCTTGATCCCTCATACAGCTAATTCATCGAGCCTCCGGCTGATAACCGGGGCAGTCATGCAGCGGTTTAGTCAGGTTCAGCCAGATGGACACATGGTATGGAGTTTGGCGGGAAGGGGCATCACCCGAATCAGGTGATTATGTCAATGCAGCCGTCGTGAGGGAGATCATCAACTCAAGCACAAAAATGAATGAGAGGCGAATGGATCGCCTCTCATCAACGGAAGTTCCAGTCCTGGCTCAGAGCAGATTGAGCGAACGCGCCATCTCACGCGCCTGCCGACGGGTGCGGATGTTGAGCTTGCTGTAAATGTTCTTGACCTGCGTCTTGATCGTGTTAATGGAAACGCCAAGCGCATCGGCAATATCGGGGTTTGACTCGCCTTCGGCAATCAGCAGGAATACACGCTGCTCCTGCGGGCTGAGTGGATCGATGGTCGCCAGCACTTCCAGCCGGTCCGTCAGCTCGTTGCTGGTCTGATCCTGCGTCAGTTCACGCTGGAGACGACGCACAAATTTCGCCAACTCCAGGTTATCCCCTATCGAAATGCTCCTGAGCAGCATCTCCATCGCTTCGCCTTCCTGCACGAAAGCACGCACATAGCCCGCCTGACAGGCAAATTCGAGGGCATGATGCAGCGCCCGGTACGCTTCCGGCAGCGAGCGATCCACTGCGTGAGCCAGCGCTTTCAGGATCAGGATTTCAAGCTCGGAACGTCCGCGCTGTCCAGTCGCGCTGCGTTCGTACCAGTCATCCAGCAATTCAAGGGCGGGCGCGGTTTTCCCCTGTGCCAGCAGCAGCCGCGCCACGACCAGCACCTCACGTTCCTGCTGAAGCAGAAATGGACTACCTTCGCTCTGCTGAAGCGTCATATGCCATGCGCTTGCCGCTGCGATATCACCGGACATCAGCGCCAGCCACGCTCCCCATGCTCGCAGCGTGCGCACATGCACAACCATATCTACTCTGGATGCAAGGGTATGGAGCAAACGCCGAGGCTCGCCCGCGTCGCCCTGCGCGTGTTTCAGGCGCGCGCACAGGATGGTAGCTTCGACCATGACATGTTTATCGCCAACCTGTTCGGCAGTGGCAAAAGCTTCTGTCACGTCGTGCTCAACGCTTTCAAGATCGTTGCGCTCGAAGGCGATGGTCGCCAGCCCGACCAGCGCCCCTGCCTTTTCACGCGGCTGATGAGCAGCCAACACGATCAACTGCTGGAAATGCTGATCGGCTTCATCCAGACTGCCTTGAGACAGCGCGATCTGCCCCTTCAGCAGAATCGCAGATCGCTTCGCAAATTCGTTGCCGACGGACTTATTGAGCGCTTCGCTCTCGTTTACTAACTGGCGCGCGCTGTCATTCTGCCCCAACAAATGCTGCTCCATTGCCAGATTGAGCAGCAGAATAGCGCGCCATTCGGTTTGCGTCTCGGGAAGCAGTTCAAGCGCCTGCCGGGATGTGATAAACACCTGATGGTAGTCACCCTGCCAGTATTCGACCAGCGTGCGAAACGCGAGCAGTTCTCCTAATCTGGCGGTATTGCCTTCGGCTTGCCAGCGCTCGACTGCCATTTGCAGCACTTTGTTGATTTGGATCGCGGTTGCTGGCGCATGACGGTCAGAGGTGAAAAGGATGGCGACGCCAAGCGTCATGCACAGCGTCGGATGCTGTGCGATCACGTCATCGGAGAGCTGCGCAAGCCACCGCCGCAGCGTGTGATACTCCGTGTTCCGCTTGACAAGCTGCGGCTCAATCAAGCGCTCGACCAGCGCGGCAGCCTGATCAAAATCGCGCGCCGCCAGCGCAGCCTCGACTGCTTCGGGCAGATGCCCATGGGCTGCATACCAGCGGCTTGCCCGCCGCTGTAGTTCACGCACCGCGTCCTCGCCCATCTGCTGGCGCGTGAGCTGCTGCAATGCCTCGGCAACCAATGCGTGCAGGCGATACCACGTCCCTGAATCATCCAAAGGCACAAGGAAGATATTGGCGCGCTCCAGTGTTTCGAGCACGTCCTGGCTGTCGTCGCGCAAAGCTACCGTATCACACAGCGAACCCGACAGACGATTGAGGAACGAGACTTGCAGCAGAAAGTCGCGCCATGTTTTCGGCAGTGCCGAGAGCACTTCAGCGCACAGGTAATCCAGCACGTGCCGGTGGCTGCCTGAAAACGTGTTCAACATGCGTTCTCGTTCTGCCGGATGATGCTTCTGAAGCGCGAGACTGACAAGGCGCAGCCCCACTACCCAGCCTTCAGTGGTGTTTTCGAGCTTTTGGATGCCTGTCTGAGAGATGGCATCGGGCAGTGACTGGCGGACAAACGCTTCAACTTCATCAGGCGAGAAGCGCAGGTCGGCGGCACGAAGTTCGAGAAGTTCGTCATGGGCGCGCAGCCGGGCAAGCGGCAGCGGCGGGTCGATTCGCGTCAGGATGACCAGACGCACAGTCTCAGGAAGATGATCCAGCATGAACGCCATCAGGTCATGAACTGGTGGTGCGGTGATGGCATGGTAATCATCCAGCACCAGCGTATGAACGCCCTCAAGCGCGCTCATATCGTTGAGCAAGCTGGTGAGAGCAACCATAAAGCGATGCTGCTGCGTTTCCAGCACGACCAGCGCATCCGCGCCAACATCGGGATCGAACTGCTGGCAGACCGCAATCAGATAGCGCAGAAACCGCACCGGATCGTTGTCACCCTCGTCAAGCGTCAGCCAGCCAACCGCAACCGGCGCATCAGCGATCCATTGGCTGATCAGATGCGTTTTCCCAAATCCTGCCGGTGCCGAAACCAGTATCAGCCGACGCTCTACCGCCTGACTGAGCCGCTTCAGCAAAGCCTCGCGCCGGACAAAAGGAACACGCAGCCGTGGATGTGCCACTTTGGTATGCAGGATTTCGGTGATTCCCTGCTGCTCATAGTACTGTTTCTGAGCAATCATCGGCACTCACTCTCTACACTTCTCATGAGAACTGCCCATCATCCCTGCAACATGACTGACTCTTTAATGGTGTCCAGTATGTCAAGCGATCCGCAATGAGGAATGGTGGTTTTTGACAAGTAATAGATGTACGAAAGCTGTGCTGCAATGGTTGCGCGAAAGCTCGGCTCCACTACAGCTACTTGTTCACCGGGCAGCAGTGCAACAATGATGGAGACGGTCTATCCCTTCACCATCTGCCCTGTGAAGAAAAGCATACGAGCCTCAGCGAAAACAAGGAAGATCGGGCAGCAGATGCGTGTCAATGTTAATAATGAAGTGTAAAGTTGCTGAGGAGAGCTGATGATTGACTACAAAGGCATCATCACCCTTGAGCCAGCCAAGCGTGGTGGTAAACCTTGCATTCGTGGGCTGCGCATTACCGTGTATGATGTGCTGTCCTACCTTGCAGCGGGCATGAGTATCGAGGAAATCATCAGTGATTTTCCCAGTCTGACCCGCGATGACATCTTAGCATGTCTCAGCTATGCCGCTGATCGGGAACGCCACATCGTCATCATTAGCGCTTGAAACTCCTGCTGGACAATAATCTTTCCCCGAAGTTAGTTGCACATTTGATCCGCAGGTCTGGAACGCCGCGCGCGAGCACGGCTACACCCTCGTCAGCAAAGATTCGGACTTCAACGATTCGCTGACAGCAAACGGGTTTCCACTAAAAGTCATCTGGATACGGTTGGGCAACTGCACAACCGATGGTGCAGGCAATTCCATTCCGTTTGAAGTGTACGCACAGTCGAATGGCATCGTGGTCGATGCTGGACCCGACGGGATCACCCGTTCCTATCAGTACGAGAAGAACTACTGCGGACAAGAGCCAGTTCCCGGCAATCAATATCCGAATCGTGGCGGGGTCTTCTACTGGACTGTACCCATACCCATCGGAAGCGATACATGTGGCGGTATTAGTGGTGTCAAGGAAATATACTTCGTTGCTGTCACAGGAGAGCAGGATGATACGATCTCAGGTGAGGTAAGGGACAGTGAAGAACCGGCAACCGGATATTACCCGTTTGGATTGAGTCGCCTAGAACGTGAGAATAATTTGCAGCAGGTTTTCCAGTTCACGAATGTATGCAGCAGCAATCCAGGTGTCTGCGTTGACCAACCTGGGCGACAGTTGATCATCTGGTATGACGTCGCCAATGATGAACCGAATGATGGACCCAACCGCCCGGAGATTCAAACGGTTTACTATCACGTCGCCGTAGACACGATACCGCAGTACGGCGACTGGCGCTCGGTGTGTTCAGGTGACCGCGACCTCACCTGGACACAGACGATGATCGAGAGTAATCCGAGCTACGACATCTGCAAAATCACGACAGCCCTTTCCGCCGAGGGCTTTTGGGTCGGGCAAGCCCGTCGGATCGGATTCGCTACTGCGCCGCACTTGCACTACGAGGTCCATATTGATCGGTATAACGACGGCAGCTTCGATGGGTCGCCGGACTTCAGAGATCGTGAAGACCCCTTAATGGCTTTCTGGACGATAAGGTAAACTGCGATGAAACGCTCGACAGCGATTTTCTGGCTCTTCCTGGGTCTCGTGTTTCTGGCACCTCCGAGCGCCGCGCAGTCGGTCACGGTGCCGGTCACCATCCCTATACATGGACAGTTTGTGATCCCCGGTAACCTCAGCGGCACCGTCGTTGAACCCGGCGATAATCAACTCTTGCTGGTGAACACGTACAGCGGCAGCCTTGATGTACTCTTGCAAAGTGATGTCGCTGCCCGATCACCTATATGGAGACCGGATGGAAATGCCTTTGCCTTTTTGAATTTCCTAAATGTTCCCGCAGTCAGCGTTTATGACCTCACAACCGGGTCATTTGCCGACGTTTTGACCACTCCGGGCTACTCTTCACGACCCCAATCGTGGTCACCCGACGGCAGCCAGCTTTTGAGCATCAGTTATACTTTGTCCAATGCAGTTGGCCAGTATCAGTTGCAGCGGGTGAACGTGAGCGATGGCGCGACAACCCCTTTGTTTACTGACACCGTTGACAACCCGATGAGTGATGTGCCCCTTCCACCAGATGCTACCGTCTTCAATCTATACGAAATGCGACAAGCGCGATGGAATCCTGTTTATCCTGAGTGGATACTGGTTCAGATAAATGGGTACGATAATAATTTACTCGATCCAGTTTCGGGCTATCCATCTTCAATTGTCTCGACGTTTCTGTTCAACCTGCAAACCGCCGAAAAGCTCTCGCTGGACGCGCTGTTTTCAGCCCATATTAAGACAATCCCTATCCAGTGGAGCGCCGATGGTCACTATCTCGTGATGGAAACCGATGAGGCACTGAGTACTACCGCAATCGTGAGTTTCCAAAATGTGAACGGGGTCTGGACGTTACAGGTGGTTGACGCGGTGCGTACATTGGACGACGCGGCAATAGATTGGTTGGGCATTTCCGATTTGCTGCTCACTTCCGCAGCGGAC
>JAUQWZ010000028.1 GCA_030834905.1 Aggregatilineales bacterium
CCCCCTAAGAACCGTACGTGAGCCTTTCGACTCATACGGCTCAAGCCTCTTTAAACGCCCCGTGAGGGACGCGGTTTCTCCACCGTTAGTTTCTGAGTGTGAACAAGTGCATGGCAGTTCGGGTGAAGCAGTACGCAGTTCTCGTCCCGGTCAGAACCGCCGAAAACCCTTTCCAAGATGTGGTGGTTGTGCCATCCGGTCTCGGCGGTGATTTTCTGTTGACAGATTGGACAAATACCGCACTGCTCTTTCCACAGACGGATGAGGTGGCGTTTGCCCTTCAGCGTATTGACCATCTTCAATTCCAATCGCCGCTCGAAATACATCTCCCAAGCGGGGTCAAACGGATTTGCGTCCGACTGAACTTGAATATGCCGCTGAATAGATAGATGGGTTGGGTCGAAAAGCAGGATTTGCTCGCCGTTGAAGTCGCCAAAGAATGTCCAGTCTTGCCCATTGACCACCTTAAAATACTTGCGCTTGCGCCACAGCGCTCCTTTATTGCGGTGTCGCCGCTTCACCCATCGCCACAGCGTCATTACGATGTCGTGCTGCAATGAACCGAAGATTTCTCCGCTGACGGCGTGACGATGGTACATTGCCCATCCCTTGATGATGGGGTTGAGCAGAAATATCAGCTTTCCAGCAGGCATTTGCGGATGCGTTTTCACCAACTCACGCACTCTGTTGAGGAGTTTGTGAATGCTCTTTCGCGCTGGTTTGATGAGCAGCTTGCCCTTGTACTTGCGGACGTTTTGCCCCAGAAAATCGAAGCCATCATCAATGTGGGTAATCAGTGTCTTTTCCGGGGACAGGCGCAGCCCGCGTTCTTGCAGAAAAGCTTCTACAAGGGGTTTGACTTCGTGTTCCAGTAGTTCGCGTGAGCATCCGGTGATGATAAAGTCGTCGGCGTAGCGCACCAGATTGACGAGCGCATTTTGTCCTTTTGGTTGGTGTTTTGGAAAGCGTTTGAGCAGCAGTGCCTCTAATCCATCCAGCGCCATGTTCGCCAATACAGGCGAGATAATGCCGCCTTGTGGAGTGCCTTCCTCTGTTGGAAACAATTTCCCCTTTTCCAAATATCCCGCTTTGAGCCATTTACGGAGGATGCTGCGTTCAACTGGGACGTTGGTCAGTAACCACTCGTGGCTGATGGTGTCGAAGCAGGCTTTAATGTCACCTTCCATGACCCATTTCGCGCAGCGCTTTGGCGCAAGTGCCGTGAAGCAGCGTTCAATCGCATCATGGGCGGAACGTTCTCGACGAAAGCCATAGGAGCAGGTATCAGCGGTGGTTTCTGCAACGGGTTCGAGTGCAAGCAAATAAAGCGCTTGCATCGCCCGGTCGTAAAGGGTCGGGATACCGAGTGGACGTTTCTTCGTTTTGTCACTGCTCTTGGGAATGTAGGTGCGTTTCAGAGGAAGAGGGCGATAACCGTGCTGCCGAAGCTGGTAGACCGCTTGAAGCTTTTTCTGTGGCGTATCCCAAAGTTCTCCGTCTACGCCAGGTGTGTTCTTGCCTTGATTTTCGGTCACTCGTTTGACTGCCAGCGCTTTGGCGCTGTACGAGCGGGTGAGCAAATGCTGCAAGGCTTTCACTTTGCCCCATCTGCCTTCCTGAGTTGCCTTCACGATACGAGTTTGCAGCCGACGCACGGTTTTGTGAGCGGACTGCCAGTCGATACTGTGCCAGTCCTCCACGTTGTCGTGGGAGACTGCACCAGTAGGGTGAACTACCGTCATCTGCTTTGTCTCCTTAATCGGTTTCTCAAACGCTTTCGTGACAAGAGACCAGATGGAAGTCTGCCCGCTTTCGCGTGAGGTGATATCGGTTTTACCCTCAACCTCTATCCCGCCCATTACAGGCGAGCGTTCGCTTTCTCCATCCTCCTTTACCCGCTGCGTCATTGACGCACCTTACGGCTGTCTACCCGTTTACACGGGAACGCGACGGGCTTACCGTGTTCATCCTGAGTAACGCGGGTGGGTTAGGACGCTCTCTCTCCGCCGGTGGCTTTGATGTCCATGACAGGGAAGTCGACAATCCCTGTACCAGCCACGCACCTTTTGGTTCAAGCCTGTCAGCATCTTTGGCTTGTCAGTACCTAACGACGTTTATCGAGAATTCGCATCTGCTCGCCATACCACCCTACCCTAGCCCCTATCCGCCTTGATGCTGGCAGAACCACCTTCCCTCACAGGTTGTGTGGCAGTTTTGCGACTGTGGGATACATTGTCAGTGGGCGATTAGACAGTTCGTTACCTCACCGCCGACCACCTAGGGTACTGTTGATGGAACAACAGGTTCGTAACGCTTGCGCGTTGAACAATTACTCAGGACGCTTTGCACGTCGCACATCCACCGGGTATTCGGTCGTCCGCTCACCGTCGGTCTTACGCAGCATCACCCCGAACGAGTAAAAACTCAGGATCAGCGACGGCTGTTCGTTCAGCGCCGCTGTCAACACCTGTCCATTCCAGTCGGATTGATCGTTCATTGAGCTTGCCTTTCTGTTTCAGTTCACGATAGAGCGTGGTGATATGGCGCTCCAGCGCTGCCATGAGATCAAGGGTGGTCTTGAGGACATCCAGCCCCGCCATCGCATCGCCCATGATGCCGTTCGCTTCTTCGATCATCTCGACGGCGAAAGCGATGTCTTCCGGCGACCACGAGAGCGGTTGGATTTCGGACAGTGCCTCGTCGGTGTAATCGACCAAAGAGTTGCCGGTACACGAGAACAGCCAGCCGAACAGCCAGCCCACCTGCCGTAGCGCTGGATCATTTTGTTCGTGCAGACTGCTGGCAATGAAGCTGCCGACCCGATGGATCGCTTCCGGCACGTCGATGCGATAGGTTTCGCCTTCGGGTATCTCAATGCCAAACGGCGTGAGAATCGGCAGCAGGTCGCTTTGAACGGCATAGAACTCCGGGTCTTCGAGATCGATGCCCAGCGCGACCAGCGGAATCCCCCAGCCGATGGTTTCGATGTCGTCGAGTGGGATGCCCTTCGCGGAAATCGCCCGGCATAGCAACCGATCCAGTTCAGCATACGGCGCACCTGCCCGCATCCGCTCAATCGCGTCTGCATAGATATCGGGGAACGCGCCGCGAGTGACCTGCAAGCCAATCGTCAGCGGGTCGGTCTCGTAATCAATCTCGTCTTCAAAGTCGTCCCAGAACGGATCGAAGGTGGCAGCCGCCGACGCCAACAACAGCAGCGGATCAGTGGTCAGGGCAACTGCCAAGTGGTCATAGATCGCCGTGATTGCGTTCATACGCCGAACTCCAGCACACTCGCGTTCAACAGCGGGATAGGCGCGAGGTTGGTCAACTGCCGCGCCGCCGCCGCGCAGCGTCCGGTGTAGGCGACGATCTCGGTCACGGTTTCGACCAGCGTCTCGCGCGGGATGCGTGCCGCTCCGGTGATCAGGTGGGGCTGCTCGCGCAGCAGCCCCATGCCCTTCAGCTCAACCGGCGCGATGGACAAAAGACAGTGACGTAATTCGTCCAAGCCGAATGAAATACCGCCCATTGTCCTCAGCCTTTGCGACCCGGCTGGGGCAGGAATTCGACGACGCGCAGCCCATTCTCGTCGCGCTCACGGATGGTGGCGTTGGCGATTTCCGGGTAGCTGGTCTTGAGCAAATCGCGTACAGCGTTGTTGTCGAGCGGAGCCATTGACGGGTCTTCGACGATGCGCGTCGCGCCGATCTTGAACACGCGCGTCGGCTGGGTGGGAGTTGTGTTTTGGTCAGTCATGGTGAAGTTGTCCTTTTCTGGTGAGGTGAACTAGAGGAGAGCAGTTGAGGCGGATGCGCCGTTGGTCGAGATGGCGGGCGAAGTCGGCGCTTCAAGCGTGAGCGGCTCGTCGTCTTCAGCGGCGGCTGGCGTTTCGTCGCTCTCAGTTGATTCACCGACCTGCACGAAGTCTTCCAGCGCGAACAGCGCCATATCCCACGCCGTCAGGTGTTTCATCTTCTTCGCCAGCGCGTACACGTCAGGGATGCGGATCGGCGTCTCTCCGTCCCACAGCTTGCCGTCGATGAGAATCGCGGCAAGCTGCACCGCCTGACGGTAGGCAGCGGCGTCCGTTTCTCCGCCGGTGAGTTTGAGATGGCTAATCTTGACCGTTTTCTTGCCCTTCTTGAGCGGAATATCGACGGTCGGTTCAGCAGGCGCAGGTGGCGGTGCGGATTTCTGGCTGCTGGCTGGCGCGCCAGCGGGCAGAGGCAGTTCGGCGATGACCGGCGGTTCAGCTTCGACGGCGGACAGCGCCATCACGCCGTCCTTGATAATCGCCGTGAGATCGGACAGGTTGGCGTAGGCGAACTGACGGACGTGCGCGAGATCGCCGCGCGCAATCAGCAGCGTGCCGTGCCGTTCATCGCTCTCGCTGTCGGGCAGCGTGAGCGTGATGATAGTCGGCTGTTTGGCGTTCTTCTTTGCCATGAGGCATTTCCTTTCACTGATTTAGCGAGCGAGATGGCGACTTGAGACAGGCGTTTGTGGAACGGGCATCACCTCCCTTCGTGTGTGATCACGTGGTGGAATACCGAGCGCTGGACATAATTCCCTGAGCAGGAGCGTGCCGCACACGTGGCAGAAGCCATATCCACTTCGGATGTTGAACCCAAAGCTGGGATGCTGGTCGTCGTGTTTGTGCCGTTCTGGAAACGGACACGCGCCGTTGAGCCAGTTGCCGCGTTGTTTGCAGCCGCACGCGAGCAGTGCATTCGTCACTTGTGCAATCAAATCGGAACTGGGGATATAAGATGAACGATGGTCAGATGGTTTGGCGGCATTTGCCGGGTGTGTGGGAAGCAGAGGAGCGAAATCCCTCAACCTGAAGTGGTGGTCGCTCAGTGAGACCACGCTGCACTGCGCCTTCTCTCGCGCCGGTTTGGTGTTCACCGTCGAGGGGACGCGCAGGCTTTGGGCGACGCTGAGCATGTCGCCGTGCAGCGCAGCGGCTAGTCCGCGCAGCAGGCGGCGCGCCATTTCGAGATCCGCTGTCGGTGTATCCAACCACCAATAAGCGTGGTACCCGCCGCCGCTGTGGACGATGCACGACGGCGCTGGCAACGCGGAGTGCAGCCGTTCAAGCGCGTCGGGTGATGGATCATCGACATCGACGAACAGCGCTGGCAGCGCGACGACATCCGCCGTGCCACCGCGCTGCCACCGCGTCAAACCCGGACGACGCAGCCCGACTGCGAAATACGCACCCCAGCCGAGCGCGTTCGCGCCGTCGAGTTTCGCCAGCGCCTCACGCAGCGCGGCAGGGTTATTCAGCGGAATGTGACGCGAAGGCGTGCGGTGTTCCCCGTCCGGGTGGATGGCGGTGAGCGTCAGGCAGGTCTGACGATAGGCGGAGCAGCGTGCCAGCAGCGCCGCGAAAAACGTGCCGCGTTCGTCGCACATGGCATCAGAACAATGCCAACTGCTGCGTGAACGGGGTTTCGTCTTCCGCTTCACGCTGCGGGAAGGCGATCACCGTCCGTTCCGTTCGGCGTGGCGGCTTAGAGGAAACCATCCGCTGCGGTTTGACGACGTGGACGGAAGGAGTAGTTTCGCTACCACTGCTAATGAGTGACAGCAGCTTCTCTGCCACGTCCATTTCACAGCCCGGAAAGACGACGCGATGCTCGATCAGCCATGCCGCGATCTCTGGCGCAGCGCCGCCGTCGAGCAGCATCAGCAATTCGGCACGCACGCGCGCCCACTCGATTTCATCGGCAATCAGGTGAACCGTCTCCAGATAAGCGACGACGGTTTCGACCGGACGCACAGCGATTTCATCCGCTGCCGCTCGTTCATGCGGAGGCTGCTCATCGACCGGGCTGATCGTCGCGCCCAGTTCCAGCGCCAGCGCGAACAGCGGATCAGGCTCGTCCACCGGTACAGCATCGCTTCCATCGTCAACGCCTTCGACGTTCCAGTAGGCGGCGTCCTCGGTGTCGATCTCGGTCACGGCATCCGATGCTTTGAACAACTGCGATGGGTCGAGCAGGCTCTCGTCGCGCCCAATGGCTTCGAGCAGCGCTTCCTCGAATCCACCTTCGCCTTCGGTCAGCGCGTCCAATCCGGTCAGACCGATGTCACCGGTGAGCAGCTTCGCTGCCCGCTGCTTCCGGCTCATCAGTTGTACGGCGGTTTGTTCCATCGTCCCTTCGGCATACAGGTAGACCACCTTGCAGTGCGTGTGCGTCTGGTTGAGACGGTACGACCGCGCCGCTGCCTGCATCAAGGTCGACAGGTTGAAGACCAGTTCGTAGAAGATCAGCGTCGGGAAGTGGATCAGGTCGAGACCGGTCTTGACCAGTTCGGGATTGCACAGGACGACGTTCGTTCCCTTCGCAATCTCGCGCTCGATGACCGCTTCGCGCCGCTCGGCATCGACTGTGTTCTTGAGGATGTAGGTTCGCGCCTCTGGCACATGCTGGCGCAGCAGGTTCTCTACACGCGGCTGGATGTCGCGCGTGGCGGTCTGGCGAAAGTAGATCACGCACGGACGATTCTCGGCGAGTTCGGCACGCACGAGGTCGATGAGCGCCTGTTCTTTAGCGAAGATGCGATCCGCGCCATAACTGGGGATGCTGGCGACCGTGTACGGCTCTTTTGCGCCAGTAATCGGATGTTTGAGGTTGTGGATCACCTCGTATGGACGATACGGCGCGTTCAGCCAGCCCATCGACCATTGCAGGTATGCCCCGCGAAAGCTGGTATCGCCTTCCCACCGCCGCTGGATCAGGTAATCCTTGAGTTTCTGACGGGTGCGGTCGTATTCGGCATAGACGTCCTCGTCGAGTTCGACCGGCAGCGCGATTTCCTCGTACTGCGGCAGCGCCTTGCCCAGATCGGCGAGCGAGAAGAAGATAGCGTGATCCAGCACTTCGGCAACCAGCAGCGGCGAGATGCCCGGCGCTTCCTGATACGGACGCTCGTAGGTCGATGTCCCCGTGTACGCGCCGGTATCTCGGTCATACGACGGGCGTTCTTCGACCACTTGCTCCCTAACTCCCATATCGGCAACCCAGCGCGACTCGGCGCGTCCGCGCTGATTACTGCTCTCGCTGACGACCTCCTGAAACTGGTGAGAACCGCGCGCTTTCCGGCTGAAGCGTTTGCCGCCGCCCCAGTTGTAGCGCTGACGCACGCGCGGATTGATCGCGTATTCGAGGTTGAAAATCGACGACGACCGTCCATTGAACGGCGTGCCGGTCATCGCCAGCACCTTCCCTGCCAGTCCCGCCATTCGGCTGAAGGCTTCGCCGTTTCCCGTGTCGCCGTGCTGCGCCTCGTGAACCTCATCCCAAATCAGCAGATAAACCCGATCCGGGTACATCTTCTTGAGGTACTCGTCCAGCCGGTAACGCGGATTTTTCGGCGGGTACTTCTCACCGGGCTTCGGCTGTGAACCCCGGTCTCGACTCTCGCGCCAGAGCGGTGTCTGGCACACGCCGCAGGTGCGCTTGCCGCCTTCGAGCCACGACTGCGACGCGGGCGCGCTCACGCCATTCTTCTCCTGTATCACCGTGCAGCCGCAGTGCGGGCATTTCGGTACACGCTCCCGGCGGAGACGCTGATTCGGCAGATAGCCCTCTGGCACGGGCGAGTCGTATCGCCACAGCGCGACCGCTTCGCTGCGCCAGACGATTGCCGGTTCCCACGCACAACCGAGTTTGGTCAGATCGCGCTTGATCAAACCGATCTTCGGCACCTTCGCGGGCAGCGTTTCGGCTCGCTCCATGAAGCGCTTGACGTCCTCATGCCGGCCAAGACGTTCAATGACGGCTTTTGTGGCGATGCTGAACAGCTCGCGTTTCCACTTGTCGATCAGGTGCGGTGGCGCGACAATCAGAATGATCTGACCTGGGCGCATTTCGTTCTGGAAAGCCGCCGCGATGTTAGACGCGATAGCGATGGCAGATGCGCCTCCGAGCGCCGTCTTTCCCACCCCCATCTGACCGATGAGCAGGATGCTGTCGCGGTCTTGCAAGCCGCATGTCACCGCCGCGATGACGTGCTTCTGCGCCGTATAGAGCGTGTATTTGCCCTTCAGCCGGAGGCCGTCAAGCCAGCGGCCAATGCCGTTCATATCGAAGCGGTACATCGGCTGGAACTTCGCGTTGAGATAGTGCGCCAGCGCCCGTTTATTGGACGTGATGAAGCCGAGCAGCGCCTCGTCGCCTTCCATCTCGACGGTCGTGCCGTCGCTGGCGAGCAGCGAAAGCGTCGTCGTTGGCTTCAGTCGGATGGTCGTCTTCTTGACCTGACGTTCCGGGTCGTTCGGATCGGCTTCGACCTCGACGCGGGCAACCTGCTCGACGTGGCGCGTCTTGCCGCGCAGCGCCACACGCCCGTACTCGTCGGTTTCAATCACTGCGCCGTCGGCGACGCCCGCCGCCAGCACCAGTGCCAGATGTCCCGGTCGCGGCGCGACCACCGGCTCAATCTCGGCGGGTGGCGGTGGGACTTCGAGCAGTGCTTGAAATCCGCTCGTCTTCCATGCGCCCTGTTCTTCGATGAGCTTCAGTCCGGCGGATTCGTCGAGCATGTCCGGGGCAAACACGAAGCGCTGAATGGCACGCGGCGCAGGCAGACGATAGCGAGGCTCTGCCTGCACGGTGAGCGGCTGCGGGTGGTCGCGGTCGCGGACAATCTGCTCGTACAGCGCCGTCGGGTCGAGCGGAACCCCTTTCACGGCGGCAACGACCATCTGGTCGTACTCGCCAAGATGCTTCCCCGGCAGCGCCCAGACATCGACGCGGCTGCTGTGCTTGGCGAGAAACGCCGCCGCTTCCTCGGTGATGTGTTGGCGATACACACACCACAGCGCCAAGCCGCCGTCCTGCACCCACTTCCAGGCGTGGCGCAGATACCGGAACTCGACGCGCTTGCTGCCCGATGCCGCCGCGTCGTGGTCGTAGGGTGGATTGAGCCACGCCGCGCCGAAGGCATTGTTCGACGCCACCAGCCGCTCCACGTCGCAGCGCACCGCCTGGGTTGCGCCGAAGCGGACGATGCACGCTGCTGCGCGTTCCCCGTCGAGTTCGTTGGCATACGGCGTAACGTTCCACGCCTGCGCCGCCGCTTCGAGGAACGCTCCCTCACCTGCGAACGGATCCAGCAGCCGCATGGCAGGCGCAGCGGGTGCGACTAACGAAAGGAGCGCCGGATAGTGGCGCTCCTCGATGGGCAGATAGCCCATGATCATCTTGCTCTCGGCGCGTGCCATACGACGATCCTTTCATGCCAGCAGTTTTTGGATATAAGCGGGCAAATTGGGCGTTTTCTTGATCTCGGCTTCGGTCAGGATGATCACATCGTCGAAGTACAGAAACAGCGTGTCATCGCGCAAGCGCTCGCCGTCGCTGCGATGAGCATATGCGCCGTTGACCTCCAGCGCGATTCGGTACCTGCTCGTCGTCACGGCAAAGTCCACGAAGTAAGGATTGTGGTCCGGGCGCTCGACGGTGTATTCACGTTCCCAAGCGATGCCGGGAATCTCGCGCAGCGCCGCCTCCACCCGCTGCTCGAGCGAACTCGGGCACTGTTTGCGTTTGCGGGCGGCGGCACGAATGGCGAAGTCACGTCCTTTACGGGCAGCCGTCGCCGCGAAACCCAGCGGCGCAATCTCTCGGCAGTGACACCGTAGACATTTCTTGGTCTTTGCCGCGTCGGACGGCTTCAGTCGGCGGACACAGCCGCAGTCCGGGCAGATGTGTGGCATACGTCGCCGCTTGTCAGTTTGAATCATGAGCGCACCTCAGGAATCAAAAAACCCCCGTTTGCACGGGGGCTTTGGCGGTCCGATTACAGTGGGGCGTTACTGCTGTCTAAATATCTTGAAGTGCCATACCTTACGGCAGCAGGTCAAAATACTCGGCGTGCTGCGGTCGGATCATGGCGAAGTCGCGGCGGTCGAAGGTGCAGATGTGGGTGATATTGAGGCGTTCCGCCAACGCGGTCAGGCAGCAGTCCACAAAATCCAGTTCAGCATCACGGTAGCGATCCATTAGCGCGACGGCACGCGCAAAATCCACAACCGACAGCGGCACGAACTGCGGCGTTTGCGCGACCAGCAGGTTGGAGAATTGAACCGTCGCAGCCGTTCCACCCAGCCGTTGGAGATTGTAGATCGCTTCAACGAGGACAACATCCGGGATGAGCAGTCCCGTTTCATGGGTGGCGGCGAATGCTTTCGCCTTCTCATGGTTGCGGTCGCGCGGATAACCCAATGCGACGAGATAGCTGGCATCAACGAGAATCTCGGACGTCCCGTTAGGCATCGTCCCCACCGGTATTTTGTGTGCGTTCCCACTTTTCGCGCAGGTGCTGCTGGAAATGCGCACGGCTGTTCAGGGATGCGTCGGGATCATCGATCCAGTCGATATCGGCGGCTTCCATGCCTTCCGCAACCGCCAGCGCCCAGTTCCCGCTTGCTGTCGGCGCGTAGGTGTTGAGTAGTTCGCCGAACACTTCGTTCAGCGACCGGCCCTGCCGTTCAGCCAGTGTTTCCAGACGCTCCACCAGATCGGAGCGCAGTGTAATTGTTCGGTCAGTCATCGAGCCGAACCTCCTTCTCGTTTTGGTTCCATTATAGTGCATTTACGGCAGCGCGATGATTTTCTGTTCTAATCCGCCGGTGATCAGTCGGGTCCATGCATCCACATCCAGATCGACACTCAAGAGGTCGATGCCGCCCGCCGAGCGCGTCTTGCGGACAAGCATCGCTTTCTGCCCCGCTTCGTACAGGTAGTCCGACCAAGTATCGAACACCGGGATGTTGACGAGCTGCGTGACATGATGCTTGAGCTTGAGGATCGCCTGTGCATTGCTGGTGCGAAAGATGAACGTCGTCGCCTTGCCGCCATAGTTCGGTGTCACCGCCCAATCATGAACGAGCAGTAGCGACGCAAACCGCGCTTCAGGCAGGTAATGCAGGTAGGGATGGTACATGCCTGAGTTACCCTCTCCAGCGGTCAGTTCGACAGCAGGCGCATCTGGCGGTACGACGGAAACCTGCTCACTTTTCGACAGTTTCGCCCTGATCGCCTCGACCGCCATGCGCGGCCCAGCCATATTCAAATAGATGCAAATGCCCTCGTGTACCGCCCATCCATAGCAAAACACCTGTCCAGTGATGCTGCCCGTCAATTCACCGACATACGCCTGCTCAATCCGTGCCATCCGTCCGTTGGGGATGTGAACGGTCGGCGCAGTGGCAATGGATTCTGTTTTCACGGTACGGATAGCCGACTGCACCGCATCGAGCGGTTCGCCTGCTGACGGCATGGGGGCAGCCTTGATGATGCGGATGGCGGGTGTCTGTTCTTCATCCGGTATAGCAGAGGCTTCGACATCATTTTCGGAGACAATAGGGAATGGGTCAAGCGGTGTTGGCTGCAAGCTAGCTTCGATAAGTTGACGTTTGATTTCAGCATCCGTTGGCGGCAGGGCTGCGCTGGGTGGCACCACCACTCCGCGCGTGATCTTAATGCCGGGAATCGGTTCGAGAGACGTGAGTTCCTGCTCGAAGCACCAACTTATCCCGATGCCGTCAAAATCCACATCGCAGCTCCAACCGTGTTTCGCGTTATGGTTGTATAGTCGAACCACCTTCCCGCGCGTTCCGGTCGGAATCGGTTTGCCATCCGCAGTTTCGAGGTCGTGGCGGGCGTAGGTGGTTTCATTCAGCGCGAACAACCGCGTTGCCCGCTCACTCGTGGATGCTTCCTTGAGCTGCACTCCCAGAATTTGTGCAGCTTCGTCAACGGTGCAGGGATCGTCACTGCTGGATGACACACCTACCGCCAGCATATCCATCGCTAACACGTTGTCCGATTGATCTCCGTCAGGCTGAGCGTCACTTGTGGTCAACGCTTGAACTGCGGCAGGCAGTTCCGTGCGTAGGGTAGGTAATGTGACGAGTTGTCCTTTAGGATACTTTTTCACAATCCCCCCTCCGAACCGTGCTTGCAGCTTTCACTGCACACGGCTCTCCAGAACTCTGTCTACGAGATTTGGGAATAGGTCTACCAGCGTGAATATCCACGTGACATTTGTGGCATACCACTAAGGTTTTGCGACGAATGGCAATCATGCGCACCACCCATTCAGGCTTTTCTTTACGTCCTGCCCAGCGTTGTTTCAGATTAGCCAACTTGCGAACGTGATGAACTTGAATGTTTTCGTGTGAACCACACAGTTCGCAAGTATTTGCCTGTAGTCGCTGCACGAGGTCAGTACGATCTAGGGATAAGTCGAATGGTTTTTCGTCCCTGAGGGTGTCGTAGCCTACTTTGACAAGGTTCAGCGGGATAGCGCCCCAATAGATAAGGCGCGTCCGCTGTTCAGTCGGCACTTCGACTGCCAGCGTTTTGTAGGTCGTACCTTCGACAACCATTGCTGAGTGGTATTTCTGGTAGATTTTGCTGACACGAGCTTTGTACTTGTTCGCCAGTGTTCGCACGAGGGCAAGTTCCATAACAAACTTCAACTTCTGTAGGCGTTTGCGGTCTACCGCATATTTGTAGTATTCCGCCATTCCCCGGAAGCGCTGTTGGAACGTTTCGATGATATGGGCATCGCTGTTGAATAATAGGGTGGGTTCAGCCACCACTTTGCCGCCCCTGTAGTAACGTTTGGCGTATTCTGTGACCAGTCCGTAAGGGATACCAAGACGAATGTTGCCGTTGACGCTGCGTTGCAGAACACCAGTCCGTTGACTGCGTGTCATTTTGTCATTCGCTTGCTGGACACTGACAGCATAGCCCAAGAAACGAGCATATTTCGTGCGAGCATGGGTAATGAGGGTCTTTTCCACACTCAGGGTGAGGTGGAGCTTTTCGCTCAGAAATGTTCCGATGGCTGCTTTGATGGCTTCCGCTTCTGACTTTGGTCCACTGAAGCCCAGAATGAAGTCGTCTGCGTAGCGTATATATCGGAGTCGTCGGTAATCGGGGTCGTGAGGGTCACCGCTTGGCAATTGCCGCCGTTCTTGCACGAGTTGCTCAGCGAGTTCGGTGTTTCTTTGCTTTCTCGCTCTCGCAATGGCATCGCTCAAGTGTTTATAGCTGCGGTTCATTCCACGATGATTGCCCCGACTATACTGAGGGATTAGCTCGTCTTCGATGAAAGTGTCTAGTTCATGAAGGACGATATTGGAAAGGATCGGGCTAAGGACACCGCCTTGCGGTGTTCCGCTGTAGGTTTTGTGGTACACCCAATCTTCCATATAACCGGCATCTAGGCTTCGCTGGATAAGGTTGAGTAAGCGTCCGTCGTGAATATCACGCGACAGAATGCTCATCAGTACCTGATGGTCGATGTTGTCAAAACAGCCTTTGATGTCGCCTTCAATAAACCAGATGGTTCCGGTGAACTTCTGTTTGAGTTGAGTGAGTGCAGTGTGGCAGCCGCGATCTGGACGGAAACCGTGTGAGCTATCTCTGAAACGGGGTTCGTAGTAGGCTTCCAATATCATCCGTAGCACTTCTTGCACTAACTTCTCTGTAAAGTCCGGGATACCGAGTGGTCTTGTCCCTTTGCTCTTTTTGGGGATTTGAGTTCGACGTGACGGACGGAAGTAAAACCGCTCCTGACGCAGCAAGGCGATGACTTTCTGTACGTCTCGGAGACTAAATCCGTCCGCTGTATCGTTGTTCGTCCCTGGGGTGAGCGCCCCTTTGTTGCGGCGTATCTTGTCGTAGGCTGCGAGATACAACTCCTCACAGTACAGACTGCGATACACTCGTGTCAGCGGGATGTGTTGCTTTCCCATTTTCCGTATAGCCTGCAAAATCTGGTTGGCTTTCTGCATTCGCATACCGCTCCTTCTTTGTACAAGCATGAGTTCCTGACCCCCTTCGCCCTGTAGCTGGTTTATCGCCAGCCGCCTTGGTGGGGCGTTACTCCCACGACTAGTATGGTTATGGTCTCCGTCACCATAGGGTTCGCACCCCTTAGGCGATCCCGTAGTACGATCACACAGAACGTATCTAGAGTGACTTAGGTGCGTCCTTTCGTGGCTTGATAGGTCTCACTGACCATTGTTCCCGACAGGAAGATTTCCCATTTCACATCGGTGGAAATGGTGCTGTCGGGTCTCGATCTCAACCGTTGTATCGAGGGAGGGTACTTGTCTCCAACTCACCACTAGACTTGAAGCAATCCAGCCTTGCCCATATCACTCAGGTCTTGAGGCTCCTACTCTGCTAAACGGTTTCGCAGTTCGCCCCTTTTCCGACATGCTATTGTCCGCTGTCCGGTTTCCCTTTCAGGTAAGTCGGATGACCTCACAGGTTATTTCTTCAACCTGCGATGCGTCTCGCACAATCCTGTGTGTCGCCTTACGGCGCAACGATGAAATACCATGCGTATCTTTCAAACGAACCGGGCTTGAATACCCTGCCCTACAACCCATGCAGCCTGCTCGATTTCAGCCTGCTTCGGCTTGCGCCAGGCGAAACGCACCAGGGCGAAAGCGGCGGGCGCGAAATCCTCGCCATTCTACTGGGCGGCAAGGCAGCGTTTGACATCAACGGCAGCCGCTTTGAAAACGTCGGCGGGCGTCCCAATGTCTTTGCTGGCAAACCCCATTCGGTCTACATTCCGGCGGGCGCGTCATTCACCATCACCGCCACCTCAGCCGTTGAAATCGGGCTGACGAGCGCGCCGAGCGACCTGCAAACCGCGCCTTACGTCATCGAACCGGCGCAGGTTGCCACCGGCGTCTGGGGCGCGGCGAATTTCTCGCGCAATTACCACCAGATTCTGACGCTGGCATCACAGCCCGAACTGCCCGCCCGACGATTGATCGTTGGCGAAACCTACACGCCATCGGGCAACTGGAGCACCTACCCGCCGCACAAACACCAACAGGATGACCTGCCCCGTCAGGCATACCATGAGGAGATGTACTACTTCCGGGTAAGCCCTAACGATGGCTTCGGCATCTGCCACTATTACAACGAGGATGGCGAAGAAGAAAACTTCACCATCAAGGACAACAGCATCCACATGATGCCGAAGGGCTATCACACTGTGGTCAGCGCGCCGGGATACACGACCTACTATATCTGGTTCCTCGCCGGAACGCAGCGCGTTCAGGGGGCAGTAGACGACCCCAACGTTGGCTGGGTCAACCGCACGGTCGCCATGCTGCGCGACCTCGGACACTGAGAAAGAGCCTGCGATGATCCTCGATCAATTTCGGCTCGACGGCTGTATCGCCCTGGTGACCGGTTCGGGCAGAGGCTTGGGACAGGCGGCAGCCATCGGGCTTGCCGAAGCTGGCGCTGACATTGTCGGCTGGGATCGCTCCGAAGTCGCCGAGACTGCGGAGGTGGTCACGGCTTTGGGACGGCGCTTCTTCGCCGTCCAGCGCGATCTGCGGGCGAGTTCGGTTGACGACCTGAACCACGAGATCACCCGAATCGAAGCCGAGATGGGACCCATCAACATTCTGGTGAACAATGCGGGAATTATCCGCCGCGCCGATCTGCTGGAATTTGGCGAGGAAGATTGGGATGACGTCCTGCAAATCAACCTCAAATCCGTCTTTTTCCTGTCGCAGATCGTCGCCAAACGTTTAGCGCAGCGCGGCAGCGGCGGCAAGATCATCAACATCGCGTCGATGCTGTCGTTCCAGGGAGGCATCCGCGTGCCATCCTACACCGCCGCCAAAAGCGGTGTTGCCGGGCTGACGCGCGCGCTGGCGAATGAACTGGCGACCTTAAACATCAACGTCAACGCCATTGCCCCCGGCTACATGGCGACCGACAACACCGCGCTGCTGCGCGCCGATCCGGTTCGCTCAGAAGGCATCCTCAAGCGCATCCCTGCCGGTCGCTGGGGAACACCGGAAGATTTGAAAGGCGCAGTCGTCTTTCTGGCGTCCGACGCCGCCCGTTACCTGCATGGCGCAATCATCCCTGTTGATGGAGGCTGGCTGGCAAGCTGACAGGCTGCTACCCACCTGATACGGCTGTCCGTAATGAGAAAGAGAGGAGCACGTTATCGACCGAAACGCGGCTAAAGTACGCCAACAGAAGCTTTTCGGCACAGGTACGCTTTAATTGCAGAAGGAGCTGTAAAAATGCCTCGTTTGTTTGCTCAACGGAATGCAAAATTCCCGGTTGTGTTACTCAGCCTGCTGGTCGTCCTGGCGCTTAGCGGTGGTGTCTTCGCACAGGACGCCGCCCCGGTTGCCCTGCGCATGACGGCATGGGACGTCGCCACCACCCCCTACTGGCAAGCGCTAATCGACGCCTATGAAGCTCAGAATCCGAATGTCACCGTCGAACTGACCGATCTGGCGTCAGCCGACTATCAGGATGTCGTCAACATCATGCTCTCCGGCGGCGACACCACCGACATCATCACCGTTAAAGACATCCCCGGCTACTCCGCCATGCTCACCCGCGGTCAGATTATCCCGCTGACCGACCTCATCGAAGCCGCCGACCTTGACCTGAGCGTCTACAGCGGCGCGGCTGAAGAACTGACCTATGAGGGCGAAATCTACGCCCTGCCCTTCCGCAGCGACATCTGGATTCTGTACTACAACAAGGACATTTTTGACGCTGCTGGTATCGACTACCCGACGAATGACATGACCTGGGACGAATTTGACGCTCTGGCGCGCCAGCTTACCAGCGGCAGCGGTGCCGACAAAGTCTACGGCGGTCATTTCCACGTCTGGCGCTCGACGGTTCAGCTTGCGACGGTTCAGGATGGCGAAAACACCATCATCGCCGAAGACTACAGCTTCCTGGCTCCCATGTACAATATGGTGACCGGCTTGCAGGCGGATGGCATGATCATGGATTATGGCGAACTGCGCACCGGCAGCATTCACTATTCCGGCGTCTTTAAGAACGCTCAGGTCGCCATGCTGCCGATGGGTTCGTGGTTCATTGCCACCCTGATCGCTGCCGAAAATGCGGGCGAGTTCGACTTTGACTGGGGTGTTGCCGCCTATCCGCATCCTGAAGGGGTTGCGGCAGGCACGACCGCCGGCACGCTGACGTCGCTGGCAATCAACGCCAATTCCGCCAATCAGGAAGCCGCCTGGGACTTTATCCAGTTCTACACCGGTCCCGAAGGCGCGCAGGTTCTCGCCGAGACGGGCAATCTCCCCGCCATTCGCACGCCAGAAGTGCTGGCAACGTTTGCCGCGCTTGACGGTGTGCCTGAAGAAGCAGCGGAAGCCCTGCAAACAACGACTGTTCGCCTTGAGCTGCCCATGCACCCCCGCGTCGGCGCCATTGAGCAGGTTCTGAATGAAGAACACGAACTGATCATGACGAACTCGATCTCGGTGGAAGAGGGAATCGCCGAAATTAACCGTCGCATCGCGGAACTGGGCGAAGAATAACCCCGGTTCCATAATATAAGCTGCGGTCAACTGTACTCGGCTGTGGAAGCTCATTTCCCCTAGGTTTCCACAGCCGGTATTCGCAGTTGAGCCGGGCGGCGTATCGCCAGCTAGCTTACAGAAAGCACGCGCTAATGAGTACCGTGAGTCTGAGACAAACGACAATCGCGGCGGGCAAGCGAAGAAGCCACTTCAAGAAATACCTGGTTGCCTACTCGTTCATCCTGCCGAACCTGATTGGCTTTGCCATCTTCACGCTTGTGCCGATGGTCTTTTCGCTGGCGCTCTCGTTCATGAACTGGGACGGCGCTAATCAAATCAGTTGGGCAGGGCTGGACAATTTCAGACGGCTGCTGACCGACGAAACGTTTGGTATTTCACTTAGGAACACATTATTTTTCGTTTCTGGCAATGTGCCGCTGACGATGATGGCGTCGCTGGGGCTGGCGCTCCTTCTTAACCAGCCGTTACGCGGTAGAAATCTGTTTCGCACCACTTTTTTCTTTCCCTACGTTGCCTCACTGGTCGCCGTTGCCGTCGTCTGGAATATGCTGTTTTTCCCGTCGGCGGGACCTGTCAATCAGGTACTCATCTCACTCGGCGTCCAGAATCCGCCGCGCTGGGCAGCATCGGTCGATTGGGCGATGCCAACCGTCATCATGGCGAGCGTCTGGAAGGGGATGGGCTACTACATGATCATCTACCTGGCGGCGCTTCAGAGCATCCCCAGCACGCTTTACGAAGCGGCGGCAGTCGATGGCGCCAATGGGTGGCAGAAGTTTCGCCACATCACGCTGCCCATGCTCACCCCGGCGACATTCTTCATCAGCGTCATGCTGATTATCTCGTCCTTCAAAATCTTCGACCTGATCATGGTCATGACCGGTGGCGGTCCCGGACGGGCAACCAACGTTCTCGTCATCCACATTTATAACACCGCCTTCCGAGAGTTCCGCTTTGGTTACTCCAGTTCGATTGCGATGGTACTGCTGGTCATGGTTCTGGGCATCACAATCGTTCAGTTCTATATGGAACGACGCTGGGTGAAATACCAGTAGCCTGAGAGGAGATGCTCACCATGGATAGTTCCGCGGCACAAACACTGGTCCACGAACCATCAGTGATCTACCCCCGCCTGAAAATAAGGCTTGGACGGGTGATCACCTACGCGATACTGATCAGCCTGGCGCTCCTGATGCTGCTGCCATTTCTATGGATGATTTCGGCATCGCTCAAAATGGATAAGGATGTTTTCCGCTATCCGATTGAGTGGGTTCCCGCCATCCCCCAGTGGAGCAACTACATCGCTATCTGGACGCGAATCCCCTTCCTGACGTTTTTCGCGAACACGCTCAAGCTCACAGTGACCATTACCCTGCTTCAGGTTTTTACCAGCAGTTTCGCCGCCTACGCCTTTGCCAAGCTGCATTTCCCCGGACGTGACCTGCTGTTTCTGGCATACATCGGCAGCATCGCCATTCCGTGGCAGGTTTATATGGTGCCGCAGTTCATCATGATGCGGCAGTTGGGTCTGGTGGATAACCATGCGTCGCTGATCCTGCTGCAAGCCTTTTCTGCCTTCGGCGTTTTCCTGTTACGGCAGTTCTTCGTCAGCATCCCCGATGAAATTCTGGATGCCGCGCGGATCGACGGCATGAGCGAATACGGCATTTACTTCCGCATTATGCTGCCGCTGTCGAAGCCCGCGCTGGCAACCCTGACGATTTTCACCTCGGTCGCCGTGTGGAACGACTTCATGGGACCGCTGATCTATCTCACTTCGCAGCACCTGAAGACGATCCAGTTAGGGCTGCGCATGTTTATCCAGCAGTATTCGGCGGATTACGCGCTGATTATGGCGGCGGCTCTGGTTTCGCTCATTCCGGTGGTCATCCTCTTCCTCGCGCTTCAGCGGTTTTTTGTCGAGGGCATTGCGACCACAGGCGTAAAAGGCTGATGCCCAGCCGCCCTGTCGTGTTGGCAGGAGCAGGTGAAATTTGACCAATCCACTGGCGAACAACCCGCTGCGAACGCGCGCTGATTTGCAGAAAGCCGTCGTCGATCTGTTTGCGCCGCTGAAGGCGCATTTCAGCCCCGGCGCGGCGCGTCTGCGGCTGGGTTATACGGCGGCGCTGTACGATACCCACGCTGCCGAACTGGAAGCCTTTGCGCGACCCCTCTGGGGATTAGCGCCGCTGTCGGCGGGTGGCGGCGACTTCCCCAACTGGGATCTTTATCGTCGGGGACTGACCAACGGCACCAATCCGTCCCATCAGGAATACTGGGGCGCGCCGACTGATCGCGACCAGCGCCTTGTTGAGATGGCGGCGATGGGGCTGGCGCTGATGCTGGCACCAGGCGAAGTATGGCAGCCGCTTGAACCGGAAGCGAAAGCGCATCTTGCCGCCTGGCTTGGGACGATCAACCAGGTGGACATCATTGACAGCAACTGGCTGTGGTTCCGAGTCCTGACGAATATGGGGCTGGCAAACGTAGGCGCGGATTTCGACGCTGCCGCCCTGTCCAGCGCCCTCGAACGGCTGGATGACTTTTACCTGGGCGACGGCTGGTATTCGGACGGCATCACCCAGCAGCGCGATTACTACATCCCGTTCGCCATGCACTTCTACGGCTTGCTTTACGCCGGGTTTGCCGGGGAACGAGATCCGGGGCGGGCGCAGGTGTACCGCGAGCGCGCGGCGCTGTTCGCCCGCGATTTCGTCCACTGGTTTGCAGCCGACGGTTCGGCGCTCCCCTTCGGGCGCAGCCTGACCTACCGCTTCGCGCAGGGCGCGTTCTGGGGCGGGCTGGCGTTTGCCGGTGTCGAAGCGCTGCCCTGGGGCGTCATCAAGGGTCTTACCCTGCGCCACCTGCGCTGGTGGAGCCAGCAGCTGATCTTCGCGCCGGACGGCACGCTCACTATCGGCTATGCCTACCCAAATCTCAACATGGCGGAGCAGTATAATGCCCCCGGATCGCCGTACTGGGCGCTGAAGTTCTTCCTGCCGCTGGCGCTGTCTGAAAGCCACCCGTTCTGGCAGGCAGAAGAACTGCCGCTGCCGGAACTGCCGCCGGTTCATCACCAGCCGCAGCCCGCGATGATCTGCTGCCGTGATCGCGCCAGTCGCCAGGTCATCGCGCTCACCAGCGGTCAGCACGAACCCTGGATTCGCCATGCGGGCGAG
This sequence comes from Aggregatilineales bacterium, assembly GCA_030834905.1. Classification (GTDB taxonomy): domain Bacteria; phylum Chloroflexota; class Anaerolineae; order Aggregatilineales; family Phototrophicaceae; genus Flexifilum. Next base: position 20,569 of record JAUQWZ010000028.1, read on the forward strand.
AAATACGCCAAGTTCGCCTATTCAACCGCCTTTGGCTTCAGCGTTCCGGGCGGGCGGCGAGGGCTGACCCAAACGGCAGCCGATAGTATGCTGGCGCTGAGCGACGATGGCGATTTCTACCGCGTTCGGGAACGAACCACCGACGCCGGTTATGAGCAGGGCACGCTCTATTCGCGCTGGCAGCCGATCCCCGGCGTCGAAGTCGAGACGTGGCTGATTCCTGCTCCCCCCTGGCACATGCGCGTGCATCGCCTTCGTACCAATAAACCGCTGTGGAGCGCCGAAGGCGGTTTTGCCCTGGATCGCACCGGGGATGATGTGCTGACAAACGCCGGGCTGCTTGAAACCGGCGCGGGAATCGCGGCGGCGCGGTATCCGGGGGGCGGCAGCGGGCTGCGCGATTTGTGGGGGCAGCGCCAAGGACAGGTGCTGCGGGTCGATCCGAACACCAATCTGCTCGCTCCGCGCACCGTCATTCCAACGCTGACCGCGTCCCACACGCCCGGCGAATACTGGCTCGCCTGCGCGGTGCTCGCCGATCCCGACGGCGATCAGTGGGCGCGAGACTGGCAGCAAACGCCAGCGCTGCCCGACTTTCTCAAAACACGCATTGAACAGCCCGCGCCAAACGGGCGCAAAAGCCCCGCCTGAGACGAGGTCGTATGGTGACGAAACCGGATACCGGCTTGCCCAATTTCCGCGCCATCCGAGATGCGATTGTCGCCGCTTCGCCTGTCCCCTCTGGCTTCCCGCTGGACGGGCTGCGCGATGCTGGCGTTCTCAATAACCTTCGCGCTGCGCCCCACCTGCAAGCGTTCCTGCGTGACCAGCGCTTCGAAGCCGCCCGCGCCCAAACGACGCCGCTGGAACCGCTGTCGTTCAGCCTGTTCCAACTTTTTGAAACCACCGGAGATCGCGCCGCGTTTGAGCGCGTTTACTTTGACCGGCGGCGCAGGCTGGCAGGTCTGGCGCTGACCAGCGTTGTCGATGAAACCGACGACTACCTACCAGCATTGAACGACCTCATCTGGGATATTTGCGGAGAATATAGCTGGTGTTTGCCCGCCCACCTGCCCATCGGCATCGATCAGGCGCGGGCGAACCGTGTCCCGCCTGAACAGGTCGTCGATCTGTTCTCGGCGCATACGGCGCACATGCTTGCCGAAGTCCTGGCGCTGCTCGGTGATCGCCTGCCCGATTGGCTGCATTACCGTGTACGCGCCGAGGTAAACCAGCGCGCTTTTCACCCGGTTTTTGATGACCCGCGTCATTTCTGGTGGGAATCGACGACCATGAATTGGGCAGCCGTCTGCGGCGGCTGTATCGGCATGGCGGCGCTGATCCTCGAACCGGATCGCGAACGGCTGGCGGGCATGATCGACCGCGTCATCCGAACGATGGCGTGCTTCCTCGATGGCTTCGGTGCTGATGGCGGCTGTGCCGAAGGCATCGGCTACTGGGTGTACGGATTCGGCTTCTTCACCTATTTCGCGGACATGCTCTCCCGTTTCACCGGCGGGCAGCTCGATTTACTCGCCAGCGAGCCGGTCAGACAGATCGCCGCTTTTCCGCAGGTGGTTTGCCTGGGTGAAGGACAGTATGTTAATTTCTCGGACGCCCCGGCGCGAGTGGTGATCCATCCTGGGCTTGGCTCGCGGCTGGCACAGCTTGTGCAGCCGACGATACCTGATCTTAAGCCGCCGGATTTTCACGCCGATCACTGCTACCGCTGGGGACACCTGACGCGCGATCTCATCTGGACGGACGCCAGCGCGCTGGAGCAGGCAATATCCGAAGGCTCGTTCTATCTCGATGATCTTGCCTGGGTGGTGGATCGCCGCATTCTGGACGGATTCACGCTGGCATTTGCCGCCAAAGGCGGGCACAACGCCGAACCACACAATCACAACGATCTGGGTCATTTTATCATCCATGTGGGCGGCGAAAGCCTGCTGGTGGATCTCGGCGCGGGTGTGTATACCCGCCAGTATTTTCGAGAGCAGCGCTACGAATTTCTGCATACCGGGTCGCAAGGACATTCCGTTCCCATCATCAACGGGCTGACCCAGCAGGAGGGCGACGATCACAGCGCCACGCCGCTGCATTACGAGAAGCGATCAGACGGAGTCGCCTTTACGCTCGATCTGACACGCGCTTACAGCGATGCCGCGTTGGAAGCGTTCACGCGCTCGTTTGATTGGTCGGTTGATCCACTTGCTGGCGCTGCTGTGCTGCGCCTCACCGATACGTTCCGGTTTAGCGCGTCCGGCGGTCAAATGGCGGAATGCTTCGTCAGCCTTGTTCAACCTGTAATCGAGGGCAACAAAGTGGCGTGGCAGGGAACCAGCGGCAGGATTACTATGCAGTTTGATGGCGCTGCCCTGGTCACCGATGTGCAAACGCTTGAGGCGCAGCAGCATCATGGCGAGCGCGTGACCGTCCATCGGCTCCGGCTGAGGGCGCAAGAATCGCTGCCGACGCGAATGGTTGAACTTGTGTTCCGCTGCGACGTGTTGGCGACTGCCGAGACTGGGTGATAGAGGTGGAATGAGCTATCGAAGAACCGCCAATACATTCAATCCTTGTTCCTATGCTGGTATCCGGCAGCGCGATACACGGTGGTCGCTCGCCGCTGGATTCACCAGCCCAAATGGTGTTTGCTGCTGAAAATGCTGTTTCAGACCTTCGACGGCTCTGGTCATGGCTGCCCCTGTGACCAGACGCGGCGCAGCAGGTTAATCCAGTTGCCGGACATAATCGCGGTAATGTCATCATTCGAGTAGCCGCGCCGCGCCAGCAGATCGCCCAGCTTTTGCAGGTCGGCTATCGTATCGAGATCGTTGGGCGACTGTTCGCGCCCATAGCCGCCGTCGAGATCCGAGCCAATGCCGACATGCTGGCTGCTGCCCGTAAGCTGGCAGATGTAATCCATGTGATCGACCACCGTATCCAGCGTGACGCGGGCATTGGTGCTGACGTCCTTAATGAAGCCCGGCTCCAGCATCCAGATATCCAGCGCCGCGCCGACGACACCGCCGCGTTCGGCAATCGCGCGGATCTGCGCGTCGCTGAACTGGCGTTGGTGCGGCACCAGCGCCCGGCAGTTGTTGTGGCTGGCGATGACCACGCCGGGATAAAGCTCCAGCGCCTGCCAGAAGGCTTGATCGCTCAGGTGCGTCAGGTCGAGGATCAGCCCGGTTTCAGCCATGCGCCGCACCAGGCGAACGCCCGCTTCGGTCAGCCCATCCTCAACGCTGGTGCCGCCCGCGTAGCGTCCCAAACCATAGTGCGCCGGACCGATCAGCCGCACGCCCTGCGCCCACCACTGGTCAAGCTGCTCCGGCGACAGCACCGGATCGGCGCTTTCCATGCTGATGACGATGCCGATGGGCGGCGTCTCATCCCCCGCCCCGCCACCTTCCCACTGCATCCAGGCGCTGAGATGTTCGTCCAGCGCCGCCGCATCGGTGATGATACGGATCAAACCGGCGGCTTCGAGCGCGCGGTAATACGCCAACTGCCCCTGAGCGACAGCATACGCCTGTTCAGGCGTATCGAAATCGACGTGCGCCACCGCCCGACCGGTCGAACGCGCCAGCAGCGTGCCCACGCACAGCGCGACGCGCCCCTGACGCAGTTCCGGCAGAGCGACGGTGTTCAGCCCGCGCCCTTTGCCCGCCGTCGCCGCTTCGCGGGTGCGTATCGTGTATACCGAACGGGTGAGATCGCGGTTCCATTGCAGCGCGTTCCACGCCAGATCGAGGTGCGCGTCAGCGATGAGCATAGGTCACCTGGTTTCCGTCTTCGATAATGCGATTAATCGTGTATTTCGGCTGGTAACCAAGCAGCGTTTGCGCCTTCCGGGTGCTAATGACTCTGCTCACGACCGGAGATACGAAGCGCCGTTCACGTCAATAATAGTTCCGGTCATATACTCCGCGCCTTCCGAAGCCAGAAAAGCGGCGGCATACGCCACGTCTTCCGGCGCTGCCACCCGCCCCATCGGACTCTGGCTGCGGATCGAATCGCCCGACGGTCCGGCGAGATCCAGCGTCGCCATATCAGTCGCCACCACGCCGGGCGCGACGATGCCGATGAAGATGCCGTAGGGTGCCAGCGCCACTGCCAGCGACTGGCTCATGGCGTTCAGCGCCGCCTTGCTGGCGGCATACAGCGGGGCTTCGGGCTTACCGCGAAAGGCGGTGCGCGACGAAATGGTGATGATGCGCCCGCCGCCGTGTGCCATCATGTGCCGCGCCGCGCAGTAGGTGACGTTGGAAGCGCCGATCAGGTTGGTGGTCAAAATCCGCTGAACCGCCGCCTGCCAGTCGTCATAGCTCAAACGTGGCAGCGGATGATCCTCAAAGATGCCAGCGTTATTGACCAGAATATGCAGCCCACCCATCTCGCGAATGACAGTCTCTACCATGTGCCGCAGCGACTCGGCATCGCCCATTTCCGCCTGCACGAGCAGATGATCGCGCTTTGGCAGTCCGGCGAGCGTCTTTTCGGCGGCTTGCCGGTTGCGGTGATAGTGGATCGCTATCCGCGCGCCATGCGCCGCGAATCGTTCAGCGCACGCGCGCCCTATGCCGCGCGACGCGCCGGTAATCAGCACGACTTTGTCATCAAAATTCATGGTGCTTCCTTATACTGCGTCACGTCCTGCGTCAAAGCGATAACATACGCTGTCAGTTCGTCGGCGATGCGTTCGTGAAACTCGTCAAAGGGCAGGATCGGCTGGCGCGTCCGGTCGGTGGCATAGATGCCCTGTCTGAACAGCAGCCGCTTGAAGAAGTGGATCGAAATATCCAGATGCTGGTTGGAAAACGCCAGCACCGGCAGCAGCCGGTAGAACAGCGCCCGCGCCGCGTCGCGATTGCCCGCGCTGTACAGGTCGAAGATGCGCGTGTAGATGGCGTGCATTCCGGTGGGCATAATGCTGTGAACGCCCCGATCCAGCGCTTCGATCATCTGCATGACCGCCCACCCGCCAGCGATATGCAGCCTGCCGCCGGTGGCTGCCAGCACCTGGCTGTACTTCACGCCTGCCGGTACGACCTCGATCTTGAGCGACTGAAACGACTCGATTTCGTCAAACAGCCTGACGATCAGCGGAATCGGCAGCCCGTAGCCGCCAAAGTCCCAGTCCTGAAGCATCAGGAACGGCGTTTGCGCCGCGATTTCACGGACGTTCGCGGCATAGCTGGACTCATCCTCAAATGGGATGCTGACCAATACACCATCACAGCCCGCGTCCATCAACCGCCGCGCCTGCTCGACCCGGTCTGCCTGCGCTGCCGCCGACGCGCCGCCAATGACCGGTCTGCGCCCGCCAGCCTGCGCGACCACCGTTCGCACCATCAGCAGGCGTTCGTCCGGTGACAATTTCGCGGTTTCGCTCGCCATTGCCGGCGCGAGAAACCCGGAAACGCCCGCGTCGAGCGCCGAGGTCACGTTCCGCCTGAGCGAGTCGGGATCAAGCTGGTCATCGGGCGTAAACGGCGTGTTCAGTACCGTGACGATGCCGCGCAGGCGGTCTTGCAGATCGGTAAGCATGGTCTGACGATGTTATCCCTTGATACCACTCCGGGCAATGCCTTCAATGAAATAGCGCTGAAGCACGACAAAGACGATGATCGGCAGGAATGCCGCCAGCGCCGCGCCCGCCATACTCTGCCCGATGGACTGCTGCCCCTGCACCATGCCGGGGCGCAGGCTCAGGAACTGAGCGATACCCACCGGCAGCGTGCGGGCGGCGTCGGTGCGCGTCACGATCAGGGGCCAGAAGAAGCTGTTCCAGGTGCTCAGGAAGGTCAGGATGGCAACGGCGGTCAGCGCGGGACGCGCCAGCGGCAGCACCACCGACCACCAGATGCGCAGGCTGCTGGCACCGTCAATCCGCGCCGCTTCCTCTAGTTCAGCCGGAACGCTGAGGAAGAACTGGCGCATCAGAAACACGCCGGTCACGTTCGCGCCCGCCGGTAAAATCATCGCCCAATAGGTGTCGGTCAGTCCCATTCGCGAGAACAGGATGAACAGCGGCACGACGGTGATCTGGATGGGGACAAACAGCATCGACAGGATGATGGTGAACAGGATTCCCCGCCCGCGAAACTGCATCCGGGCGAAGGCATAGCCCGCCAGCGAATCGAGCAGCAGCACCAGCAGCGTGGCGGCAGTCGAAACGATCAGGCTGTTCAGCGTCCACTGCGCCATTGGATAGCGGTTGAGAATAGACTGGAAGTGTTCCAGCGTGAAGGTCTGCGGAATCCATTGAATTCCAGTCGAGATGATTTCGGATTCAGGCTTCAGGGACGTGGTCAGCATCCAGGCAATCGGTGCCAGCGCCAGCACGATCACAACCACCAGAACAGCGTACCAGGCAATGCGGCTCAATGTTCGCTTGCTCATGAAACTCCCTCCAGTCCCCGGCGGTACGCCCGCGTCTGGAATATGGCAACCACGACGAGGATCAGGAACAGCACGACCGCGATGGCGGAGCCGTAGCCAAACTTCTGATACTGGAATGACTGGGTGTAAATGTACTGAACGAGGGTCAGGGTTGCCGTACCCGGTCCCCCGGAAGTCATCACGTAGACCTGATCGAAAATCTGAAATGAATTGATGATAGTCAGCATCAGGACGACAAACATGGTCGGTGCCAGCATCGGCAGCGTGACGAACCGGAAGGCATTAACCGTGTTCGCGCCGTCAATCCGCGCCGCCTCATAAAGTTCTTCGGGAATATCCTGCAAGCCCGCGAGGAAAAGCACCATGTTGTAGCCCACCGTCCACCAGACGGTCGCCAGGATGATGCCAGCCAGGGCGAAGCGCTCGCTCACCAACCAGGGCGTCGCCACGCCGGTATAGGCGTTCAGCAAGCCAAAGTCTTTATCCAGAATCCATGTCCAGACAACGCCCACAACCGTAGACATCACCACATACGGCGTGAACACCGCCACCCGACCAACTGCCCTGCCCCTCATGCGCTGGTTCAGGAACAGCGCCAGCATCAGTCCCATAACGAGCAGGACGGGGACGGTGATGACCGAAAACACAAGGGTATTCCTGAGCGCGACTCCAAAAACAGTATCGCGCAGCAGCATCGCTTCAAAGTTGCGCAGCCCCACCCACTGTGGGCTGCCGACCGCCTGCCAGTTGGTCAGCGAAATGCCAAGCCCGGCGAGCGAGGGACCCAGCCGAAAGAGCAGAAACACCAGGATGTATGGCAGCACGAATAAATAAGGCGTGGCGCGGGCGGTAGTTCGCGCTCCATCTTTGATCCCCGCCGCGCGTCGAGCAGTCTGTGGCAAAACCGCCATCGCAATGCCTCCTTGACCTGAGACAAACCTGCCCCAACCAGAAAGGTCAGGGCAGGTTCATCAAACAGACGAGTTACGGAATCGAGAGGATACCTGTGATCGCGCTGCAGGCAGCCTCTACCTCGGTGCGGATGTCGGCATTTTCCAGAATGATGCGCTGTCCCATCACGTTCATGGGTGACGGCGCGTTCGCGGCGAAGATTTCGTTGAATTTCGGAATGTTCGGCAGCAGTTCCTGGTACTGGAGCGTCTCAACAAAAGCATCGCGCCCAACCAGTTCCCCGTAGCCTTCCGATTCAATCACGTCGTGGCGTACCGGAAGCTGACCGGAAGCCAGCCAGCCGAGCGAGTTTGAACCCAGCCACTCGATGAAGTCAACAGCCGCTTCGCGCTTGTCGGGATCGCCATAAACCGGCAGCGTGAAGGTATGCCCGCTGCCCCAGGTCGCTGGCTCGTCGAAGATCGTCGGATAGCCCGCTGTTGCCCAGTTGAAGCCGCTTTCTTCAGCCGCCGCTTCCATTGCCGGAATCTGCCACGGTCCATCCACCAGCATGGCGGTGCGCCCGGTCAGGAAGTCGCGGGCGTAGTCAGTCTGTCCCTGCGGCGCGGCATAATGCACGTAGACCAGATCCTGAAGCCACTGCCACGCTTGGGTTGCCTTGTCGGTATCCATGACGCACTGCGTACCGTCTTCGGAGAGCAGTTCGCCGCCAAGCTGATTATAGAGCGCGTACCACTGATAGAAAGCGTGGTGGTTGGTGTGCATATTGATGGCGTACTGGACGATATTCTCAGGATCGAAGCCCTCGTCGCCAGGGTGATTGCCGTCGGCGTCCAGCGTCAGCAGCCGCATGGCTTCCAGCATTTCTTCCTGATTGGTCGGGAATTCTTCAATGCCCGCCGCCTCAAACAGATCGACGTTGTAGTACACGCCGTGTACGCCCAGGTCAAACGGCAAGCCGTACATGGTGTCGTTGTAGAACTGGAGTTCCCACGCCTTAGGCAGATAGGCATCTTCCGTGTAAACCTCAGAAGTCGCCACCAGTTCTGTCACCGGCTCGATCAAGCCCAGTTCCACGAACTGCGCGATCTCCTGAGGGTGCATCGACATGATATCGGGTGCCTGCTGCGCGCTGCCCGCCGCAATGAACTGGTCGAACAGAGGCGACCACTGCTGAACGCTGAGGTTCACCTGAACGCCGGGGTTCGCGGCATTGTACTCATCCACCAACTCCTGCATGATGGTGCCATCGGGACCCGTCCAGCCGCCCCAGAATTCGAGCGTCACTGGCTCCTGCGCCAGCCCGACCCCAACCGAAAGCAATACCGACAGAACGACGATCAGGATAGCAAGAATAGGTTTACGCATTTTGTCTTCCTTTAACTAATCACTACGGTCTGTAACAGACGATACAATACGAGGACAGTGTTTTTGCTTCTGGCGATCACCTCCTTCGCGCTATGCCTTCAAACAGCGTTATGGCGTCACAAACACGCCCAGGTTCGATATTTCCTGCCACGATGACTCGACCTTTTCGGCTGATGCCGGGCGCAGCGGCTGCCGAACCGTTCCGATGGAGACTCCTCGCCTGGCGCACATCGCCTTGAAAAGCGACAAGTCGGCACCGTCTCCGAGTATGCGCCGCACTTCATCCAGTTGTGCCTGAAGCGCCCGCGCTGAAACCAGATCGCCCTGACGGACGGCATTGACGATGCCGACGATCAGCTCCGGCACGAAATTGGCATTGCCGGACACGCAGGCGTCCAGCCCAATCGCCTGCCCCGCCATGATCAGGCTGTCAGGTCCGCTGGCGGTGTTGAATTCGCCGTCGCGCAGGCGGCGGCAGGCAAACAGCGTCGCCAGCGACCCGCTGCTGTCCTTCAGCCCGGTGACGTTCGAGCAGGCTTCCGCCAGCCGGAACACCATCTCGGTGGAGAGTCCGTTCGGCGTGACGCCGGGATTGTTGTAGAGGTAAATCGGGAAGTCGGGCACCGCGCTGGCGACGGCGACATAATGGTCATACAGCGCCTCGGCAGACAGGGTGTAGAAATAGGGCGGCACAATCGCCGCCGCCTGCGCGCCACTGTCGCGGGCGTGCCGCGTCAGCGCGGTGGTTTCCGCCGTCGTAATCGCCCCGGTATGGATGATGACCGGAATGCGCCCGCCTGCATGGCGAATCACCAGCGCGGCGGCAGCGCGGCGCTCGTCAGTCGTCATTAACGGACCTTCACCGGTTGTGCCCAGCGGAAACAGACCGGACACGCCGGATGCGACCAGGAAATTCGTGAGGCGTTCAATCCCCGCTTCATCAACCGACCCCGCCGTATCAAACGGCGTCAGCATCGGCACAATGACTCCAGAAATCCGCAGCTTGCTCATCGGCTAACAGCCTCCTCGAAGCCAGTCTTCATCGAACTGCACATAGTGGATATGCTCGCGCTTATAGGTGTATACCAGATGCAGCGTGCCGTCTGCCCGCTGCGCCAGCGTCGGATAGGAAAACTCGCCGTTGTCGGTTTCAATGGGCTGGATACAGTCCCAGCGTTCATCCTCGCCCGATAACGACAGGCACAAGGGCGTGCGCAAGGTGTCGCTGTTGTTGAATGCCAGCACCAGATTGCCGTTGGTTTGCCGCAGCAGATCGATGCCGGAATTGGGGTTGGGCAGCATCGTCGGCGTCAGTTCCGCCCAGCTATCGCCGCCATCGGACGAGGTTGTTCGCCAGATGACGCCGCCCCTGCCGCCCGTTCGCAGATAGCAGAGCAGGCTTCCGTCGCCGCGTTGTACCACGCAGGGATGAATATTGCCCGAAGGCGACGCCAGCGGCGTCGAAAGTCGCCAGGTCGCGCCGTCGTCGTCGGAAATCATCATGCGCGACTGCCAGGTATTCTCGTCGTAAGCCGGAACGATGATCCGGCTGCCGGTGACCAGCGCCCGGCTGCGGAACATCAAGCCGGGATAGTCGAAAAGCTGCACCGGCGCTTCCCACGTCACGCCGCCGTCGCGCGATTTCTGTAAGTATGGCTGAACGCTCGTCCAGTCCGTCGCCATAATAACGACGAAGAACAGCCACAATTCACCGTTGGGGCGCGGCAGCAGCACCGGCTGTCCGAGCGAATGATCGGGGATATCGGCGATCACGCGCGGCTTAGACCAGCTATCCGAGCCAGCAGCCAGATTGCAAGCCAGCAGCGCCACGTTAGGCGAGGTTTCGTAATAGCCGCCCATCCAGGCAGTCATCAGCTCGCCGCCGCCAATGTCTGTCAGCGTCGCGCAGTGGGCAAACGGGCGTTCATACATCCGGTCAAACACCGGCATACTGACCTGAGGGGGGCTGATCGGGTTCATCGCGCGGCTGCCCTGCCTAGCGTTACTCGCGGTGGGATATAGCCCATGTGGCGCGAAATTTCCTGCGCCGTTTGAGCAACACTCGCGGCAATCGACTCCAGCCGCAAGCCGACGATTTCCTCATCACTACCGCTGACGCTGCACGCGCCCAGAACGCCGCCGCGCTCATCAAAGACCGGCGCGCCGACACAGTAAGTATGCGCCTCGTGTTCCTGATTGTCTACGGCGTAGCCACACGCGCGTGTGAGTGCCAGCGCCTGCTTCAGCCTGTCCAGATCGGTGATGGTGTTCGGCGTATGCCGGGTGAGCGCCGCATCCTGATACATTCGGTCTACTTCTTCCGGCGGAAGAAACGCCAGCGCCGCCTTGCCCACTGACGTACAGTGCATTTCGGCGCGCTCGCCGACCGCCGTTCGCGCTACCAACCGCTGCGATGATTCGATGGCATAGATATAGAGCACATGACAGCCATCCCGGACGGTCAGATAGACCGACTCGTGGCAGCTATCGGCAAGCTGGCGCAGCAGCGGCGCGGCGCGGTCGCGCAGCTCGACGTTTACCCGCACGTTCTGCGTGAGTCCGATAATCGCCGTACCCAGCGCGTAGTGATCACTATCCGCTTTTTCGATGTAGCCTGCGGCAACGAGAGTATTGAGCAGGTTGTGAGTGGTGCTTTTGGGCATGTTCAGCCGCTGGCTGATTTCCCGAAGCGGCAGGCGCGGCTCAACCGGAGAAAACAATTCCATTATTTTGAGGGCTTTAACCACTGAAAGAATCATAGTCGGCTGCTCACAGCGTTCCACAATATGGAATATAGTTCAGCGATGTTGAGTACGCTTCTATGATACCGTCTTCAAATGAAATGTCAAACAACCGCCGCGATTTTCACCATTTTTTCAACATGTTGCAAATAGCATTACTTAATGCCTATAATGAAAAATCGTCGATTCCACTGACATCGCAGACGAAACATCTCCAGGCGCTAAAGGTTCATAATCGATATGCGAAATATGGTTTGGATTCCCGGCGGAACCTTCCTGATGGGTTCGGATAACTTTTACCCTGAGGAGAGTCCCGTTCACCGCGTCGCCGTCGATGGCTTCTGGATGGATGAACAGCAGGTAACCAATGCCGAGTTTCGCCGGTTCGCGCAGGAGACGGGCTATGTTACGCTCGCCGAGCGCCCACCAAATCCCAGCGATTATCCGGGTATCGACCCGACGCTGCTTGTGCCCGGTTCGCTCGTCTTTCAACGCCCCTCACGCCGCGTCAGCCTCAACGATTATCGCCTGTGGTGGGCATACCTGCCCGGTGCCTGCTGGAAACATCCCGAAGGACCCACCAGCACGCTCAACGGACGTGAGAGGCATCCGGTAGTGCATATCGCCTATGCGGATGCCGAAGCCTATGCAGCATGGGCGGGAAAACAGCTTCCCACAGAAGCGGAATGGGAGTTTGCCGCGCGCGGGGGGCTGGATGGAGCAGCCTATGTGTGGGGTGACGAGTTCGCGCCCAAAGGACGCATGATGGCAAACACCTGGCAGGGCGAGTTCCCCTGGCAAAACCTGGCAACCGATGGCTACGAAGGCACGTCGCCAGTTCGCACATTTCCCCCGAACGGCTACGGGCTGTACGACATGGCGGGAAATGTATGGGAGTGGACGAGCGATTTCTTCACCCCGCGTCACCCGAACGAGGTCATCAAATCGTGCTGCATCCCACGCAACCCCAGGGTGGAAGCAGCAGAGCAGAGTCTGGTCGGAAATCTGCCGGGCATAGATATCCCGCGCAAAGTGCTGAAGGGCGGTTCGCATTTGTGCGCGCCCAACTACTGCTTACGCTATCGACCCGCCGCCCGGCAAGGCGAGATGGTCGATTCTGCGGCAAGCCATATCGGCTTCCGCTGTATCGTTCGAGAGCAGAATTCTTAAAGGAGTAAAGAGATGAGTCAGGCAGCCGAAGGTCGTAAGAAGCGCCCCAACTTCCTGATCCTGTGTATGGATCAGTGGCAAACTCACATGGGGTTACCTGACGATGTGCGTTTCCCAGCGATGGAGCGCCTTGAAGCACAAGGGGTGAGCTTCGACCACCAATATTGCAGCGATCCGATCTGTACGCCATCACGAGCGACGATGTGGACAGGCGTACACGCTAACCTGACCGGGGTGCAGGAGAACACGAATCAGGCATGGATTGAGGAACTAACCCACGACATTCCCACTATTGGTCAAATGCTGCGCGAGCAGGGCTACTACACCGCCTTCAAGGGCAAGTGGCACCTGTCGTGGTTAGAACACAGCGAGGACGCGCTCGAAGCGTATGGCTTCTCTGACTTCCAGCAGTGGGGTGAGATGTACGGATCTCCATTGGAAGGCGAGAAGCTCGATGGAACCGCTGCCTTTCAGACTGTCGATTGGCTGGAGACGAAAGCTCCAACCCTTGACCAGCCCTGGTTACATATATGCAGTCTCATTAACCCACACGACATCATGTTCTATCTGCCAGACCCGATTGAAATGCCACCGCCCGGCGGCATGGGTCCGCTCAAAACGCCGCAGCAGCGGCTCGGCTGGTTTGACATGGAGTGGGACGTCGGCTTGCCGGACAACTATGATGACGATTTCAATCTCCAGCCATTCGGGGTGCTGGCATACAGAGACAGCATTGATGCTACCTACGGTCACATTCCCGAAGATCGTCCCGATCTGTGGATCAAGCGCCGCAACTATCTTGTCAACTGTATGCGCCTGGTGGATTTGCAGTTCAACAAAATACTCGAAGCGCTGGATCGCCAGAACCTATGGGACAACACGGTTGTGATCTTCACCGGCGATCATGGCGAAATGAATGGCGCGCATCGATTGCAGCAGAAAGGCGCCATTACTTACGATGAGGCGGCAGTGGTCAATCTGACAGTCTGCGCGCCGGGCGCGCCCCAGAACAAGCGAACCGCCGCCGTCGGTTCCCATCTCGATCTCGCGCCGACGCTGCTTGAGTTCTCCGGCTTGAGTGAGCAGGAAATCCACGAACGCTACCCGCAGTTGAAGGGGCGGAGTCTGAAGCGAGTCATACTCAACCCGGACGATACTGGTCCACGCGGCAGCGTGAACGCGCCCGGCGACGGCGCGCTTTACTGCAGCGACCTGCTGCAATCGCTTGATTTGGAATATGCCAAAACGGGCGCGTTTGGAACGCTGAGCACAATGGATCTGTCACCCGGCAATCAATTTACCGACGCGAAAAAGCGGATCAAGGCGGTGGGAGCAGAGTACGGCGCGCCGGACTACAGCAAGCGGACGTTCTTCCGCACTGTCGTTGACGGGCAGTATAAGCTGGCGCGCTGGTTCAGTCCGCTGGAATACGGCAATCCGTCTACCCTCGACGAGCTGTACGCGACCAGTGACGTAGGACTTTACGATCTCGTGAATGACCCCGGCGAACTGGAAAACATCGGGCATCCAGAGCATCCTGAACATGACCCGGCGCTGGTCGAGCGAATGCTCAGGAAATTACATGCGCTGGTGGAACACGAGATCGGTGACGACCACGCTCCCTTCGACCTCGATATGTTCGGCACGAGAGAGGTCAAATACAAAAAGGCGTAGGCGAGTGCCGCGCCGGAAGGACAAACAGCGTGCTTGAAGCGCTCTGGGAACAATTCCAAACTCGTCTCCATTCAGGCAGGGAAGGAACGGCTTGAGTCATGAATGAAATTATTAGCAGCTTAACCAGCGCCTTCACTTTGGCGTTCGTCGTTACCAGCATGTTCGCGCTGGGTCTGGGCACAACCATCCAGGAGATAGTCAAGCCGTTCAGGAACATACAGATACTGATCAAAGTGCTGCTGGCGAATTTTGTAATCGTGCCGCTGGCAGCTTTCGTCCTCACACGTATTCTGCTGCTGGAGCAGGATTTGCAGGTTGGAATTCTGCTTATGGCGGCAGTCGCGGGCGCTCCTTTTGCAATTAAGGCGGCGCAGATCGCCAGGAGCAATGTGACGCTTGCCGGGAGCCTGGTGGTATTCGAGGTTGTGGTGACGGTGATTTACCTGCCGTTCGTTCTGCCGCTGCTGATTCCTGGCGTGCAGGTCGATACCGTTGCCATCGCTATGCCTCTCATCGTGCAGATTTTGCTGCCCCTTGCCGCCGGGCTGCTGATGAACTTCCGTTACGACGAGGAAGCTGAAATGACACGCCCGATCATGAGCGAAATTGCCAATATCAGCCTTGCCATGATGATTGTGCTCAACCTGGCGAATGTCGGCGATGTGCTCTCCCTGCTCGGTACCGGGGCGATCCTGGCTGTTGTACTGGTGATTGTGATTGGTCTCGTCGCTGGCTATCTTCTCGGCGGTTCCGATGTGAAGAACCGGCGCGTCCTGTCGGTCGTGACGGGACAGCGCAACTATGCCGCCGCGTTCGTGATCGCGGGGGGCAACTTCAGCGACCGACCAACGGTACTGCTGCTGCTGCTGGCAGCCTCGCTCATCAGTATGCTGATCATTATGCCTGTAGCCGGGGAGTTCGGAAAGCGCGCTCAAGCCGCAGAATCGTCCATACAGGACGTTACGCCAGCAAAGGTGTCATAAACTCATGGAGATAGCGCAAACACCTGACGAAGAACCCGCGATCCAGCAGCCGGGACTGAGCCAACTGCGGGAAGCGGTGGCAAACCATCTGGGACGACGGCTGCCCGGTCGTAGCAATTTTCGTCAGGACTTGGTGGCGGGGGTAAGCCTGGCGATAAGCAACGTCCCGGACGGCATGGCGAACGGACTTCTCGTTGGCGTCAACCCAATTTACGGTCTTTATGCCAGCATGTTTGGTCCGTTTGTTGGAGGCATCGTCTCCAGCACGCAGTTAATGGTCATCACCACCACTGCCGCCGCGTCATTGGCGACTGGGCAGGCGCTCGACTCCCTATCCGGTGACGCGCGTGCCAGCGCGCTGGCGCTCATGGTGCTGCTCATTGGCATTTTCCAGATCGTATTCGGCTTGCTGCGTTTTGGTCGGCTGATCCGCTTTGTGTCCTACTCGGTCATGACCGGTTTTCTGACCGGCGTTTCCGCGCTGCTGGTACTGAACCAGCTTCCGGTTATTACCGGCTACGCGGCGACGGGCAGTAACAAGGTCACGCAGACATTCGACCTCATCGCGCATATCGGTGAGATCAATCTGCCGTCGCTGGGGTTAGCCATCCTGACCTTCATCCTTGCAGCCACGCTGCCGCGAACGCGCCTCGGCAGTCTGGGCACGCTCACCGCGATCATCATTCCGTCTGCCCTTGTGGCGATTTTTAGCATCGACAGCGTGGAAATCGTTCGTGACGTGGGCGAGATTCCCAGCGGCTTCCCGATGCCGATCCTGCCATCCTTCTCAAGCATCTCGCTAGACGTGTTGAGCGGTGCAGCGGCGGTCGCGGCGATTATCCTCGTCCAGGGCGCGGGAGTCAGCCAGAGCGTGCCGAATCTCGATGGTTCCCGGCGCAGCATCTCCCGCGATTTTCTCGCTCAGGGCGCTGCCAATACTGCCTCCGGGCTGTTCGGGGGGCTGCCCATTGGCGGTTCTCTAAGCGCGACGGCGCTGAATGTGATCTATGGCGGGCGCACCCGTTGGGCGGCGATCCTTGCCGGGTTGTGGATGGCGGTTATTGTGCTGATTTTTCCCAGCGCGGTATCGTTCATTGCGATGCCCGCGCTGGGAGCGCTGCTAATTCTCGCGGGGCTTCGCGGCATCCAGATCCGGGAGATGGTCGCCATATTTCGGATCGGCTGGCCCTCCGGTATGGTCAGCATCACCACTTTCCTGGCGACGCTGTTCCTGCCAATTCAAGCTGCCGTCGGGCTTGGAGTCGTGCTGTCAGCGCTTCTCTACCTTGCCCGATCCTCAAATGACATCTCTGTTGTCGAACTGGTCAAGCGAGATGATGAAACGATAGAAGAACGCCAGCCGCCGCGGGAACTGCCCTCGAATCAAGCCACCGTGTTAGACATTTACGGCAACCTCTTTTACGCAGGCGCGCGGATGATGGAACGCCTCTTACCCTCTCCCCGTAACGCGCAGAAACCAGTCGTCATTCTGCGTTTACGCGGGCAGACAAATCTCGGCGCGACGCTGATAGAAGTCCTCTCCAACTATGCCGACAAACTCCAGGACGTAGATGGACAGCTATACCTGACAGGAATCAGCGAAGGCGCGCGCAGAAAAATGCTGCAAACCAGCAAGCTCCGGCTCACAGGTCCTGTACGTATTTATGAGGCAACTTCGGTCAGGGGGCAGTCCACGAATGAGGCATATGAAGACGCGCAGGCATGGCTGGTTGGCGAGAATGGAAATGCCACGCCGGACGAGGCGCAGCCCGACAGTCTATCTCACTAAAGGCAGCTTTTTCTGCTTACACCTATAAACTGAGGGCGACAGGCATGAGCAGTTCGGTTCCGTCGGATAGAAGCCCGCCAGCGAAGTCAAAAGGAAACGCGCGCTGGAGAGATGTTGTCGCGGGATTGATCAACGCAGTAGTGAGCGTTCCCGATGGACTCGCGTCTGCCGCGCTGGCGGGCGTTAATCCGGTTTATGGACTCTACACCAGCATTGCCGCGCCGATTGGCGGCAGTCTGCTGGTGAGCGCGCAGTTGATGCAGGTTTCCACGACCAGCGCGTCGGCGCTGGCTGCTGGTCAGGCAATTGCTGGCTATCCTGAAGCGCAGCGCGATCAGGCGCTGTTCACACTGGTCATGCTAATCGGGCTGTTTCTCGTTATCTTTGGCATCCTGCGGCTGGGACGATTGATCCGCTTTGTCTCGCACTCCGTCATGACGGGGTTCCTGATTGGCGTGGCAGTCGTGCTGATTCTCGACCAACTCGCTCCGCTGGTCGGCTTCAACCCACAAGGCGGGAACGAGATTATGCAGTTTATCGACCTGCTGGCACACGTTCGGCAGTTTAGCGTCCCCACCATGCTTACGGGTTTACTGGCGCTTGGTATCATGATGGTGCTGGCGCGCACCCGGTTTTCACAGTTGGCTTCGCTGGCAGCGCTGGTGATCCCGTCGCTGCTGGTATCCCTCCTGGGCTTGCAGAGCGTTCAGCGCGTGGCGGACGTCAGTCCTATCCCGCGTGGAATCCCGACGCCAGCGCTGCCAGAGCTGGCTCTACTCTCGCCGGAACTCATTCTCTCTGCGCTCGCAATTGCCGTTGTGATCGCTATCCAGGGGGCTGGGGTGAGTCAGAGCGTAGAAAACCCTGACGGCAGCCCGGTGAACCCTTCTCGCGATATGATTGCGCAGGGCGCTGGCAACCTACTCAGCGGGCTGCTGTCTGGCATTCCGGCGGGTGGTTCGGTTGGACAAACGGCGCTCAATGTGAGCGTTGGAGCGCGCAGTCGGTGGGCGGGCGTGCTCGGCGGCGTGTGGATGCTGGTGATCGTACTGCTCATTCCCGGTCTGGTCAGTCGAGTGCCGATGGCGGTGCTGGCGGCGCTGATGATCGTCGCCGGCGTGAGCGCAATCAACTTCCGTGAAGCGCAGTCGATCTGGGCAACAGGTGGCGCTGCGCGCTCATCAATTCTTGTAACGTTTCTGGCGACATTGGTGCTGTCGATCCCAGTTGCCGTATCGATTG
Source organism: Aggregatilineales bacterium (assembly GCA_030834905.1). Taxonomy (GTDB): domain Bacteria; phylum Chloroflexota; class Anaerolineae; order Aggregatilineales; family Phototrophicaceae; genus Flexifilum. The sequence goes on from JAUQWZ010000028.1 coordinate 38,862, forward strand.
GTGTGCTGGTTGCAGCAGTGCTTTATCTGATGTCGGCGGCAAGCGACGTTTCGGTGCGGGCGATAATTCCCGCCGGTAACGGGCGCTTCTCGGAGGCTTCGCCCCCGGCACGCTTACCCAGTAATACCGTGACCGTTCTCGCGGTCTATGGGAGCCTGTACTTCGCCGGAGCAAGGACGTTACTGGAGGCGCTGCCCAGCCCGCAAGGCGCGACGCGCCCGGTCGTTGTGCTCCGCCTGCGCGGGAGGACGCGCGTGGGAGCAACGTTGATCGAGGTTCTCGACAGCTACGCCGACGACCTAGCCGAAGTGGGTGGTCGCCTCTACCTGAGTGGTGTCGATGCGGAGGTGAGCGCCCAACTGCGGCGCGTCGGCAAGCTCGATCTGAAAGAGGCGGTACATATCGTGCCCGGCAGCGCCACCATTGGCGCATCGACAGAGGAAGCAGTAGCGCAGGCAAACGCCTGGCTGGGCAGCGAGAAAAATACGCAGTGACAGTGGGCTTAAGCCCACTGTCCAGGCTTCAGCCTGGCGGTTTGAAGTACCGCCCATCGGCTCTGGCTGAGAGCATGTGATCGCGGCTGCCGTTCCGTCATGCTGCGCCAGCAGCATATTTGCACGATAACGAAGACAAACCGCAACTTGTGGACTTCGGGCTGAGGGCGTGGGCGGATCAATACCTCATGCTGCGGGCGGATCTTTACGGCGGTGATGATGGCGGCAATAGTGGTTCTGATGATGGGAATGAGGGAAACGAAAATCGCTCCACCACTCTTTCAAGCGATGAAGCGATTGTTGACCCTAACGGGACTTCAACCCTCAAGACGATACGCATTAGCAGCGTAGACCTTGCCAAGTAGCCATTGGGCAAAATAATCGCGATTCTGCCATCTTTGCTTGCTTGTTTAACGCAAAGCTCTGCAAAGAGAATACCTGTTTCCTGCTGTTTCTTTCCCTTTCCTAAATCAAACTTAGCCAATACTTCGGAGCGTTTCTCAACAATCTTTACGCCAAAGGGAGGATTGCATAGCATGATCTTATACTTATCACGATCCCGATTGACATTAACCAGACTATCCTCTTCCCTGATATTGCTCTTTCCATCATCATTTAGCAGCATATTCAGAATACTAATTTGAACAGCTTGCCTGCTGGAATCTGCTCCCCATACCCGATCACCAGCACGATCATCAACAGACTTGAGATGTCGAAATGCAGCCGTTAAGAAATCTGCGCTCCCACACGCAGGATCCTTTATATCTTCGCCATATTGAGGATTGATGATGCGCACAATGAAATCTACAACTTCATATGGCGTAAAGTATTGCGCCAAGTCCCACTTATACAATTGCTTAGCAAAATACATATAGAAACTCTGAATTACATCTGGATCGCCACTCAACAGATTGATTGGAGCGAGGAGCTTACTCACTTCTCGAAGCGCCTGCGGCGGCAGATCAAATTCGCTATCTACCTCATCTGGTAAGTACTTCTGATATAGAGCGAGGCCGCTTGAGAGTAAAGTGTTAAATCGTTTTGCAAGATTATCGTCATCCATTTCGATAACGGTAAAGTCTTGCAGTCCAAGTGATTCAGTTGACAGTTTGTGCTTCTTTTCATCGTACATTTTTACGAGCAATAATTGCATCAAAATCTGAAACCTAGCAGTCTTATCTACCACATAGTGATGCAACGTATCTTCTATCTTCTGAAAAAGCCCTACCAGGTCGGGCGATGGTGATAAGTCAGCAAATCGAAGCTGATTCCGATTAACGCTCTGCCCAAAATCGGGCAGAAAGGCAATAGGAGCTTCTAGAACATTTTCTGATTGCCCCTTAATAACCTTATATAAGAGACGTTGCTCAACGTCATCCCAATATATACCTACCGCTTGTGTGTTGGGCAGTAAACGTAATGCGGGTTCTAATTGGTTCTTGATCGCGCTTTCAGCATCTTGATTTTCTCGTTTAATCTCGGCAACGAGTAAGGTATGTGTTCGTTGCAGTTCGCGCGCAAGCGGAATTACTTCAATACACGGCCTATCATAGACAACAATGTCAGCGCGCAAGGAATTCTTGCCCTTATGACCGAGTGTAATCAGAGTTTTCTCAACACGAATATGGTCGCGCGGATAACCGCGATCCAGTAAGAACACGATTGCCTCTATGCGTCTCTTTTCCTCGCTGAATTTGAGGCCATCTTTTGTGTGAGCAGAAACACGCAACTCGCCTCGAATTGGGCAAAATAACTTCGGGATAGGGGCCATTTGGTGTCCTATGGGATGAGACATTAAGCTTACAGTTAAGACGAAGGGAACGAGCGTTCTATTTTATCTTGGCGTTGGCCTTTCAGCTAATCCTCGTCATCGTTGTCATCTGACGGCTCAAACTCCGAGAGAACGCGCATCTGGTTAATGGCTAGGCGCTGTTGGTCACGCTGACGAATACGTCGGAAGTGCAAAAGCAACTCTTCCTCCTCCGGTGTCAGTGCTTCCTCAGCTTTGAACACGCGAATGAAGCTCGGAATGAAATAGGAAAGGGGCTTTTTCAGGTAGCGAGACATTAGCAGAAGGCTTTGAATGTCGGGGTACATTCTGCCATTTTCCATCTCAGAAATAGATGGGCGGCGTTTAAATATTGCCTCTGCAAGCTGGGTCTGACTAAGCCCTCTTTCCTCACGTGCCTCTTTAATGCGTTCACCCATCGCTATCGAAAGGCGGTTGGGCATCGTGTCGCGGTTAAACCACTGAAGAATTTGATCTCGCCACATGAGAAAACCCTCAATGCCCTAATCAATGGCTTGACTCAACTGTACGTTTAACGTACATTATGTACGATGATTTACTCATCGCACCTTACATGATATCGAATGTGCGACTCGTTCACAAAGCGTACAGCGCGGAGTCAACCGCTGCGCGTGCTTCAGCCGTTGGCGTTCAACATGATTTCGACTTCTGACCCGACGGGCGCGAGCATGTTCCGGCTGATTCACTATACGTCCTGCACCGTCGGCATTGACGAAGCCGAACGGTATCACAATCCGCGCGATCCGGGGATGCAGCAAATTCGCCAGCTTCTCAACAGCGGTTACAAGCAGGGGATGCCCGCTATTCGCATCACTGGCGAAGACATGAAGCCGCAGGCATTTGACGTGTACTCACCCAAGATATTGGCGGCGATTATGGGATTGGAAGACATCCTCGCCAGCCGCTGCATCGCCATCCCGATGCGGCGCACCGATAAACGAATGCCCGCTTTCCCACCAGACTTTGACGGCGCGGGAATCCGGCATCAACTCTACACGCTGGCATTGACACACTTCAAAGCGATACAGCGCAACTACTTCGCCCGACCGGAACTGCACAAGCTACACAATCGCTCCGGTGAACTGTGGTCGCCGCTGGTGGCGTTGGCGGCGTTCTTCGAGGAGGAAGGACAGGCTGCCGGTTTACTGGATGCCATCAGCGAGGCGGCACAGTGGGACGAGCAGTTGAGCGAAGGCAAAGCCCTATCTGACCGTGAGGAAGCGGTGCTTCAGACACTGGAAATTATGACACAAAATACCGAGGAAAGTGTCTGGCTCAAAGCAACTGATCTGCGGGAGCGGGTACGCGACATAATGGGTATCAGCCGGGAGCAGATGGGACACGCGCAGTGGATTGGGCATGTGCTGAACCGGCTGGCGCTCACCGACCGTAATCGCAAGAAAGCCTACACCGGCGGGCAGATGTATCTGATTGACCGTACAGAAGTCAGCGACATGATGCGCCGCTATGATGTGGCTCAAATTCAAATTGACTCGCCGAAAAACTGACCACACTTGCCATAACTGACCATACTGACCATCTTCGAGGGAAAGAGGATGGTCAGTTTTGTTCTTTAGATGGATGTTAGCCCGCTTGACTCTGTGCCTGTTCAATCCCTTTGATGACCCGTAGCGCACGCAGGGTAATCCATTTGCTCGGCTTGCCCCGTTTCTCAATGTCGATCCACATCTTACCATTGAGCGTGTTTTCGAGTTTCCAGCGTCCTTCGGCATTCTGCTTGCTCAACAGCCAGTGATAGGCTTCCTTCAACCGGGCATCGCCACCATAGCCGAATGTGACCAGCACATCCAGTGTTTCCAGCACATCGCTCCAATAACTGAGCGGGAAGCCGAGCTTGAACCATGCGGAACTTATTTTCTCGGTGTAGGGGAAATCTGCTTTCGCCACATCATAGCGCAGCAGAAACTGAGCGCCGCGCTCAATGGCATGGTGCATATCAGGTGTGCGCTGCTGCGATGGAACAGCGAGTAAGGCTTTCATGGCTTTGAGGGCACCCCAGCCACAGGGCTGCTTTTCATTGACCGCACAGGCAAAATCCGGCCCGCTTGTGCCAGATTGGTAATACACGATAGGTTCTTCGCCGGTGATGCTACGGACCTGCCAATCTAATGCCTGCTTCACACGCGGATCACCCAGAAATCCCAGACGAATCAGCGCAAAGAGTAAATTCCCATTGAGACAATGAATCGCATTACTTGGCACCACCGATTGTGTGTTGCCAGCAGCGAAACCGCCATTGCTGGCGATGCTGTGGCTGAGTAAGTATTCACAACCGCGTTGTACGCGCTCGTCAGTGGGGTCTGCCCCCAATTCGTTCAGCAGCATAATCTGCCAGACTGTGCCTTGATACTTGCGATAACCACCACCAGGCTGTAACCAGTAGCCTTCGGGGTTTTGTGCCTCAAGAATTACTGGCACGGGGCCGTTAAACATGACCTGAGATTGTGCGGCGATAACATCAGGATCATTGACTGGACGATCAAGCAAATCGCGCAGGGCAAAATAGCGTATGGATGGGTTATCCGAGTCCGGCTCAAGTAACCAGGCGAGCGAGTCAACGTTTAGTCTTTCTTGCCATAACATCTCATATTCGCTCCGGGATAACCGCATCAAATAGCACGTGATTTTATCTCTGTGGCGGATGCCAGCCCGCTTGCACCCAGCGCCGCCGTGAATTCACCACAGCATCGCGGTTCATTCGAAGACGGGTAATTGTTGCTCTGCCAACTGCTGTCAGGCCAGTAACCTGTAAACCATCGTCACTCCACCGGAAATGGTCGTGCCAATCCTGAACACGGGGATTGAACAGCGGAGATTCTTGTTCCGTTTCGGGGTCGATACCGCTCTGGAAATCCAGCTTGAAGCCGTTACAACCCACACACGCCAGACACAGGTTGTCGAGAGTTGTTTCTCCGCCAGCAGATTCTGGCACAATGTGGTCGATTTCCATTGCTACGACGATCACCTGCTGAGTCTGGCAGTATTCGCAGCGACCACGCGCCCGATCAGTGACCTCCTGGCGCAAATCCTCAGAAATGTAGGCCATTATGCCCCGAGCTTGAGCTGCTTCTCGACATTGTGCCCGCGCTGTTTCAGCAGTAGCAGCGCCTCGGAACGCAGCAGCATCTGGTGATCGACCAGATCAATCAGGCGTTCCATTTCAGCTTTTTCATCCTCAGTGATCTGCCCCTGCTTGCCCAGGGTGATCAGCTCACGCAGGCGGGTATCCTGCGGCCAGGCCAGCCGTTGATGCACTATCGCCCATAACTGCTCATCGGTGTAGTTCTTGAGTTCATCAGAGGAAATTCCGGTATCGGGCAACGCCCCAAAGAGCAGGGTTAATCCATCCGACAACACAGATTCAACCGAGCGATTGCTGGCTTTGGCGATCTGCCGGGCACGCTCGTAAACTTCAGGGGGGATTTGCAGTTCAACTGTTGATTGGTTCATACATCACATCTTTCAACCATTTCCCCTATTGTACTCTGACTTTGAATGGTCAGTTGTGGGCAGAATGGTCAGTTTTTTCGATGCACAATTGGATTTCGCCACCGATGCCAATCTCATCACAGAAAGACTCTGGCCCTGGCTTGTCAGGGAATCGGATCAAATGCGTCTCACACTTGCAATCCGATGCACCGAAGCGCGGAGCGGACATAACAGCGCCGGGCATCGAGCGCAGAGCATCCGTCCATTGATGCTCGTGGCGTGTCTCGCTGGTGATATACCAGACTTCAAGGATGGTTGCCCCCTGCCGCAGATAATCAATGTGCCAGTGGGGTTTCTTCGCTGGTGCGAGATGATGCTTCAGTCGGCCCCGTAGCCCGCCGCTACCGAACGCGCTCCCGACATAGGCGTAATATCCGGCAGGGAAGTCGAATACGCCGAGCTTGCCGATGGTCAGTTGCGCGGGTTTGCTCAGGTGCAGAATGAGAATGTATGTGCCTTTGTGGGATGGGAATATCACTTGTTTGATCTACGAACTCCCACCAAATTCACGTTCTAGCGCAGCTATGATGAGCCTGTACATCTCATATTCGCTTTCATCTGGATTTGTCGCCACGGCACGTTGTTTGACCTTATGGTAAAGGTGTTCAGGCAGTTCATAGTGGGTGAACACCCATTGCAGGTCAGGGTATCTGGCAAAATCTACAAAGCTGTGCGATCCCCAACCTTCGTGCACGTAACGGGGACAGGTGAAATGCTCAAACACCGTTTCCAGATGATGACGCGATTCAGGATGACAGCACAACCCCCAATCGGAATTAAACTTCGCAAAGAACGAGCAACCGCCGCATTGTCGGCCTTCCTCATACAAATCGGTGTAAGTCTGGGGTTCATGGGGCCAATGTTCACGATACATCTTCTCGCTTTCCGGGTTGGAGAAACGGTCAGTCACGATACGATTGTTGTTCATCGTGCTATACCTCGAATACTCGGTAACAGGTCATTCAATGCAGGCTTGCACGCCTCGGACTCCGGCAGATAGCTTTCATCTCGCACCGATTCCAGTCGAGTGACTAGCCGCGTATATTCGCGTTCATGGAAATCCACATCGGCATCATCCAGCGCCCCATGTTCAGTACCGGAGATTTTGCGCTCGACCAGTTCAGGGATATAGGACAATCTGAATCGTTCATTCAGCATGACCAGATTTGCCTCGACTTCCCCAGTTTGCATCAGGTGGATGCCTGTCAGCAGCACGCGGTAGACGTAAAGCAAGGGCTTCACCCTGCGCGAATTGTCCTTGTGGAACAGTCCCCACAGTGTCCGCGCAAAGCCGAGATAATGATGCGCGTGATGCTTCGTGATACAGTTCGGCGCGATGGCTTTCAACTCGTCATGTTTCGGCGTGGTGTGGACGATGAGTGGCGAGAGTAACTGCTCCAGCACATAACCGTTACGCTTGAGCATCAGCTCGAAGAACTTGGCAACATCATGCGTCACCAGGTCAAGTTCGATGCCGTCTACATGGTCGGATACCTCTATCGTCTCCTGCGGCTCATACAGTCCGGCGATTTCACGCAATGGCAGAATATGCACCCCACGCAGATCATAATCCGAATCCGGCGACGGGAAGCCATACAGATGCGCTCCACTGATCGTCGCAAACAGCAGGGAATAGGGTTGTTGGTCAACGATAGATTTGAGCTTTTCCATCATAACGCGCTTCGCCTCGCTCGCACCAGATAGGAATTCGCCGTTTCATAATCGGGGCGTTCCGGTAATTTTGTCGTCTGGAACGCCGCGTCAAATTCCTTATGAAGCGCCAACCGCCAGGCGTTCACCTCGTCCCAACCTACTTCACCGCGCCGGATCGCCAACAAGCGCTCGCGGTGATCTTCCACCCGCACCGGAATAAATCCCTCGTTCAACGCGGTGATCCCGGCCAGCAATAGGCGGATGAGGTGCATGGCATGTTTCCAGCGGATTTCGCCGTAGTTCTCGATGTCCTTCTGCAATTTGCGGAACTGTGACATCACATAGCCGTTGTAGGTCTGGTAAATCAGCTTCGACATGAAGCTATGCCGCATGTCGAGCAGTTCCTGTGCAATCGGCGCGACATCCTGCACTAGTGGCGTGTACAGGCATTCCAGAATATTCGGGTTGGCTTTCAGCGCCAGCACGATGAATTTCTGCATCTCCCAGTAGGCTTCTTCGCCGCGCTCCAACTGCTCCGGGATGCCGAACAGCGACCAGTGCAGATCGGCAGGTGGCAGATAGATTCCGCGTAAGTCGATGTCGGATTCGTCTTGGTCGAGTCCATAGGCACGCGACCCGACCACACAGCGATAGACGACATGCGCGTACAAATCGACGCCGGCCAGACGCTCATCCGGCGTTGTCGGGCGCTGGTGATGACTGCGGACGCTGAACTGCTCACGCTTGAGCGATTGCTCCGTGCCGTCTATGAAGCGCACGCGATAGGCGTGGGTAGCATCCAGCGGTGACTTGACGATGATGCCCACCGCACCGGCGGCAAACGTCACATCACCTGCGCTGTTGGTGATGTCGATGTGACTGACGACCTGCGTCCCCGCAGGCAGGATGAAGGGTAGGTTGGACATTATTTCGGCTTTACTCTCAACATTTGACCCATTGTGGACTATAATGAACCCGAAAGCAAGTATAAGGATGGAGGTGTGAGATCGACGACTCGAACTGGCTCGATGAAAATGATGAAGGTTTGCAGGCGTTTCGCACTTACATGCAAGATCGTGATGATGGTTTCCAGCGCCTTCTCAAGGCGATTAGCGCCGAGTTCAACTGTGAGCTTAGAATGACATGCGAGGCCTGTCCGGTGCAGGTGGAAGGCACAATTGACGGCTATGGACTATATTTCCGGTCGCGGTGGGATTCCTGGCGGTTGGCAATTGCGGAGACAATCGATCAGGCGATTACTGCTGGGCGATCTGCCGATGCCATCTTCTATCATGAGTCCCGTGCAGGGATGGCTGCCTTTGATGCAAGCTGGCTGGAGCCAGAACAACTTGATGTTGCGATGCGTGCTTGTCTGACCGCTTACCGCAGTGGGGCGAAAAACGGCGGGTATATCGAGGTCTAGATGTATAGCATCCGCATAGTACACCGGGTTAAACTAAGCCATCAGGTTTTCAGGTAATCTCGTGCTCAGTAACGATATTCGCAATGTGATCACGCGCAAGACACTCTTAACGGAACTCGCCCGGCGGGATGTTCGCACTCTGGGGCAACTGGCGGCGATGACGGTTGATGAACTGCAATCTATGCCCGGCATTGGCGCGAAAACTGCACCACGCATCCGGGCATCCGCACAAGCGTATCTTACGGATGCTCCTGTATGGTTTGGCACTGTTCCGCAGTCCATTCGTAAGCTTGGCGCGATATTAGACGTGCGTATTGATCCCGACACACTGCCGCAGATTCCCTGGGGATTCTGTCTTTCCAGTCCGGCCCACGAAAAACATTACCTGATTGATGTGCCAGAAATGACACTATCCACACACCTACATCTGCCGGATGGTCGGATGGTTGGCTTAGTGCCGCGCTTTCACAATGCCTGGATGGACGTGCGTGATTTAGCGTTTGGGAATGGATGGACGGTTTATTATTGGGGTAAGGCTATTCTGAAGCATCTGAATGAAACTGCTACGCCTAAAGTACGAAAAGACCTCAAGCTACGCATGGTCGACTTGCATAAGATTTTTGTCGATGCCGTTGCGCTACCGACAAAATCAACCGGGTTGGTCGATACGGCAAAATACCTGGGTTACACCGGATGGACGAACGAAGATAAACCCTATATTGCCCACATTGCCTACTTGCATTGGCGAAGAAACCCGGATCGCCTGGATTCATTACAGGATGCCCTGGATACAATGGCGCACAATACAAATGCAGTCTCTCGCATCTGGTGGTGGATGAGTTCATGGTATCGAGCAAGCAATTAATCTGTCCACAGTAACTTAATCTGCCCCTCGAAGCCGCCACGTTCGTCGCGGCGTTTTTGCTGTAGGGCGAGCATTGTGTCCTTATCCAGGTCGAAAGCTAGGAGCAGCGCGTCAATCACTTCACACAAATCGGCGAGTTCCTTCACGATTTCGTCGGGTTCAGCTTCAGCGACTTCCCGCGCTTCTTCGACCAACTTCACCAACAATGCCCGACAGTATTCGGCATCGTCCATGATTTCGGTAGCATACTCCCGCTTCTCAGCGGCGATGATCTCCGGGACGCGGTCGCGGACGAGTTTGTTATGGTGCATCTTCATCGTTTTGACTCTCAGAACAAGGGGAGATTACGTGAACTTGATATTGACCGAACCAGAAATCCGGTCTTTGTCACGAGTTCGGTTGCCAAATAATCAGGATTTAACCGTCCGAAACGTTTCTCTGCATCCTTTATCAGATAATCTCGAAGCCCTTCAGCCATAATGTAAATAGAATATGTCTTCTCAAGGATTGGTTTGGCAGTATCCCATGTCTCCGGTGATGGCAATCGCTCCCGCTTTACCTAAGAGTTGTATTCAGGATCTGCGGGTACCAAATTCCAGAGTTTATTGATCGGACGTATTGCTACCGGAATAATGTGATCAAGGTCGTATTCCTCTGGACGTCGAAGCGCTTTGCGGGTCCATGGGCACTCAAACACCTGCCCTTCCATTATCAGAATATCCATCTGATTTCTCTCCCAACTCAGGGGTCTGCGATTGTCTGGACGCGCTGTAAGGAGTGTGTAGGTAATCCCTCGTTGACTACTTGACTCCGTTGTATCGACCAGAACGGCGAGCCGCGTGTCAGGTTTGACCTGGATGCCAACCGCATGGTCTTGCTGGATCGCGGCGAAGCGAATGAACAGGCGCAAGAAGACATACCATTTTAGCAAAAACCGAAGCCCAGCAACCAGAAGCGGCGTGATGAGCGCCGCTTAACCGTTCTACTTGGAAGAACGCTGGATAGACGACCAATGTCAAACCTGTCTGAAGCGCTAAATTCATTGAAGAGATCCGTAGGGCGACAGATCCTACCCAATTGCGCTGCGGATTTATCAACGTCATCAGCTCCGCACCGTGCCTAGACCGGCTGTAGCTCTGGCTGCGTTTGTATTTGCTTCGCTTCTGCACGGTGCAGCAGTTCAGCGCAGCTTGGACACAGCAGGGACGAACCCGGCTGTGGCGCTCGTTCACTGTGCTCAGCGCATACTCCGATCCCACAATTGTGGCAGATACCAACAGCGGCTTTCACATGGTAATGGGTTCCACCTGGTCCAGGTGATTTTTCACAGATATAGCCGTTCATAATTGGACTCCTTTTGCATTTGATAGCTCTGGGGCGGGCTGCGAATCAGCTTGCATTTGGGGCGAACTGGGTGGCTGCCAGAGCGGATCACGTGGATACAGCCTGCGCCCTAACCAGAGCGAGACGTACACTAAACCGACCAGCACCGGCACTTCAACCAACGGGCCAACGACCGTCGCCAACGCTTCGCCAGAAGCCAGCCCGAACACGGCAATAGCGACTGCAATGGCTAACTCAAAGTTGTTGCTGGCGGCAGTAAATGAAATCGTCACGGTTTCGGCATAAGGGAACTTCAGGAAGTAAGACACGCCGAAGGAGATGAAGAACATGATGCCGAAGTAGAGCAGCAGCGGCAGGGCGATTCGCACCACATCCAGGGGGCGTTCCAGGATCACCTCACCTTTGAGTGAGAACATCATGACAATCGTGAACAGCAGCCCGATGACGGCTGTCGGGCTGAGGCGCGGCACAAACTTCGTCTCGTACCACTCTTCGCCCTTGATACGTCCTAGAATGAGACGGGTCAGAAACCCGGCTGCCAGCGGGATGCCGAGGAAGATGAGGACACTCTTGGCAATATCCCACATGGAAACGTTCAGCGCCACACCCTCAGCGCCCAACCAGCCCGGCACGATGGTCAGGTAGAAGAAGCCGAGCACGGTGTACATCACGATCTGGAACAGCGAATTGATGGCGACCAGCACCGCCGCGTATTCGTTGTCACCGCAGGCCAGCAGGTTCCAGATCAGCACCATCGCAATGCAGCGCGCCAGCCCAACAATAATCAGCCCTGTCCGGTATTCTGGGTGATCGGGCAGCAGCAGCCAGGCAAGCACGAACATCAAGGCTGGGCCGACAATCCAGTTAAGGAACAAAGACGTGCCGGACATCTTCCAGTTGCCGACAATGGCCGGGATTTTGCCGTAGTTCACCTTTGCCAGGACGGGATACATCATCCACAGCAGGCCGATAGCGATGGGCAGAGATACTGTATCCAGTTTGACCGAATCTAAGGCAGGTGCGAGGTCGGGGAATGCCTTCCCCAATATGATACCGCCACCCATAGCAATGAAAATCCACAGCGGCAGGAAGCGGTCAAGCAGGGACAGGCGACCAAAGATGCTGCCGCTTGCCGAAGTTGGAATGTTTGTGATTTGAGAAGTCACTGATAAACCTTCCTTGATGGTTACGGACTGAACATTGAAAGGAACATACCGAAAAGATAGCCTGCGAGGGTGCTGAACACCGCCACCAGACTGACATAGGCGACCGTCTTCTGCCGTCCCATGATCTTGCTCGTGACCAGGATACTTTGCAGACTCAATTCGGGATCAGCCAGCAGGTAGGCCAGCAGCGGTCCCTTGTGCATCCCCATGTCGAGAAACATGCGGGCTATCGGCACTTCGACCAGCGTCGGGAAGTACATGAACACGCCGAACAACACCCCAAGCGCGTTCGCCCAGATCGTGTTTTCGCCCGCCAACGCTCGAATCCAGTCCTCCGGCACAATCGAGCGCACCATCCCGGCGACGAAAACTCCCATGATCAGCAGCGGGAAAATCTGTTTGACGAAACGCCAGGTTTCATACAGCCAATCTGCTAATTCCTCACGGGTCAGGTAATTTCTGGCAACATAGGCGATGCTTACCAGTAGAATCGCTTCGAGAACGAAGCGCCCGGTGATGTGGATAATCAGGCTGCCTGTGGCCGTCGTCGGCGCAGCGATGAGCAGCGTCGCCGCAACTAACCCCAACGAAGTCCATGTCCAGCGGTTGAAGCCGTTGATAACGTTGTTCAGCCCTTTCCAGGCAACCGGCGCGATAATGACTAGCAGGACGATCAGCACAGCGCCTTGCAGGGTGAGATGCAGCCCATCCAGTCCGTTCTGCAACCCGGCGGGAAGTTCAAGCGGAAGCGCGATGGAGAACAGTGTGCCGGTTAACAAATCGATCTGAAGCGTGCCGACAATCAGCACCGCCAGCAGCATGCCAAACAACAACCACAGCACCGGACGCATTCCCACTTCCTGTTGAAACATGTCGGCTTCGGATGGCACGTTTTCTGGCTGCCTGAACAGCGCCGCCATGATCATGCCAATGGCGATGCCGAACACAATCGCCAGGAGCAGCCGGGCCAGCGCGATGTCACCGCCAATGGCCGCTCCGGTATAGCTGATCGCCAGGATATTGACCGCCGGACCCACAAACAGGAACGTGATCGCCGGACCAAGCCCAGCACCGCGCTTCCAGATTCCGGCAAACAATGGCAGAATGGTGCAGGAGCAAACGGCCAACACAAAGCCGCCGACTGCCGAAGCGGGATAACTGATCCATCGCGGCGTGTTGGGTCCAAGATAACGGGTGATCGTCGCTTTGGGGATAAGTGAGAGATAACCCGCAATGAAAAACGCTGGAACCAGACATAAGAGCACATGCGCTGCGAGGTAATCCAGCAATCCAAGCCAGCCCGCTTCGAGGAGTTGTAAAATCAACTCACCGATTGACATGATGGGTCTCCAATATTCAAGAGTTTGAATGTAAATAGACACAGAAAAAGCCCTGTCGTCTTAACCAGGGCTGATGGTTCTATGTCGTTTCTCTGGCCAGTTCAACAATGCGTGACCGCGCCGGGATTCTGCCACTGGATACAACATTTTCATTGATGACCAGCGCTGGTGTGCTCATCACGCCATACGACATGATGTCGGCAATCTCGGTAACTTTAGTCAGTTCATAGCTGATTCCTGCCTCGTCCAGCGCCGCGCGCGTCTCCGCTTCCAGGCGGCGGCAGTTTGGACAGCCCGATCCAAGCACTTTGATGGATAACATCAATTAGTCCTCCAATTCAATTGATTTCAGCAAGTGAAACAGCGGCGCAGGTGGGACAGGGACAACCCTCGATGACTGCGTGCCTGTGCTCAGCGGGTGCGCCGCTCATCAGGGTCAGGAGTGGATCGATTCTGGCATCGGCAAGAGCGTAGTAAACTCGCAGGCCGTCTTTGCGACTCTCGACCAGTCCAGCTTCCCGCAGCGCCATTAACTGCTGAGACACATACGCCTGGCGCTTGTTTAGCGCCGCTTCAATGTGACAGACACACATCTCACCACCCCGCAATAGGTCCAGGATTTGCAGCCGTGCCGGGTGTGCTATGGCTTTAAGCCAGATCGCAAGCTCCAGATGATCCGTCATGTTGTGACCTATATTCATAAACCTGAATATAGTTTATACCGATCAGCGCGTAGTAGGCAGTGACATGTTTCACCTTTGAACATGACATTTAGCCTCACGTGAGCTTTAGGTGACAATTGCTATGATGCGCCCAATCTGACCTTGCTCTCTCTCGCACTCCGCCGCGCGGCGATCTTACAGCGCGGGCATCCTCCCCATCAAACACCGGCGGACGATACGCTGCCCCCATCCCTGCGGGACGTGACCACCGAACCATCCGCTTGAAAAGCCTCCCATGAATTGACATTCCACTGAGCCGACCGATTGTGGTCGGCTTTTCTGTTTGACGGGTCCCCTCCACTGCGCTGTCCCGCTGATCTGAGCGTTGCGCTCGACGCGCTGGCGATCCAGCAGTTCAGAGGGGAGTTCCTCATGCACGATTTAACAGCTTGTAACGACAACCGTTTCAGTATCCGTCCGTTCCCACGTGTTGCACTCTATCCCACCAGTTGGAACGGTGACATGACCTTCGAGGAAATCTCGGAGGACATTCGTCCACGCGCCGCGAAAATGCTGCTGCGTCAGTATCGCGTCTGGGCGCAAGACCTTGACGATTGCCTGCAAAACGGGCTGATGTATGTCTGGGAACAGCTCGCCGCTGACCGTGATTTTCTCGCTAAGTCGAGCCGGTTTGAAGCGGCTCTCATCGTTTGCCACCGGTCGAAATCCACTAGCATCCGTAAACAGAACCTCCGCTACGAATACATGGAAGATTTCTGGGCGAAGCATGACTTCAAGCATCCCGAAGAGATGCGGATTGGCGGTCTGGAACGCTTCAAAATCGCCGGTGAACGCTGGGCGACATGGGCAACGCTCACGGACATCCGCATCGACATCGAACGCGCCGTATTGACCGTTTACGAGCAGGTGAAGGATGACTCTGCCGAGTTGTTGGCACTCTACGCCGCAACGACATCAGCCACCAGCAAAGACTTAGCGTATGTCGTGCCGGGCAAAGGTGAGGATGCCATCCGCTGGCGGGCGGCGGCGATTCGCAACCAGCTTCGTGGGATGCTGGGCACGCTCCAGCGCAAACAACCGACCTGGCGCGAGAAGTTCGACGCGGGCGAGGTTGAACCAGCGATGAAGCTGCTGGAACGGCATCCAGAGCAAGACATCAAGTACGCCGCCATCTGTGGCTTGATCGAAGGCAAGAGTTCGCGGCAGGCAGCGAAGACCTTCGGACACAACATCAACACGTTGCAATACCATCGCAGAAGGGCGAACCAGGAACTTGCACGAGTTTACGGCTGTACCGCATGAGGTCAGCCGTTTTTGTTTCTGTGGCTGGTGAGCGATCATCAGCCATATATATATTTTTGCGATCCATCATCGTAACAAACCGTAATGAAATTTTGACTCGCCGATTCGAAAAACTGACAACGCGAAACTGTAGGATTACAGCTCTCGCACCAACTCAATGTGATACCGTGAAATCGGCGTAAAACAGGTAAAGAAATGTTCATTTCTACAAACACTGTAAAATTGACCACCTCCCGGTACATTTTGACCGCGATTTGGTACATTTCGACGCACACCTGTTCTGATTATTACGCTACGCTGTTGGAGAAATGGATCACGCAGGGAGGACTTCGTGTGAGTAAACGCAAGGATAAACCAGAAGCGGAAGAAACGGCACAGATGCTCAAGCGTGTGATGACGGTGGCGGAACTGCTGGCGAAATACAGTACCGAACCACCGGCTGAAGATCAGGCTACAACTGAAGAGAAAACACAGGATCAGCAACCTGTTGTAGAGTGATGAAATAGCAGAATCCAGGAAGACTTGATGGCACGTCGGACAAAACGCATCACTACCAAACCCGGATATGTGAAGTACCTGCGCACCAGCGACGAGGATGCCCAGGCTCCTGAACGTTCGCAGAACGGTCAGCGCCGCGACATTGCACGGCTGCTGGTGGCGTATCCCAACCTCCCCGATCTGGGTGAATACATCGACAACTACACCGGCACATCGGCTGACCGCAAACATTATCAGCGGATGCTGACGGATGCTCGCAAGGGTGCGTTCTCGCATGTATTCGCATCAGTGCCGGATCGCTTTGGGCGTGATGATGTCGAGGCGCTGCGTGCCATTGACGAACTGACGCAGTTGGGTATCTGTGTGCGTTTTGCCGGACACCCTGATCTTGATCCGGCAGACATGGATGACCGGCTTTATCTCAATATCCTGTTTGGTATGGCGAAGCGCGAAGCTGCTGTCATCGCCAAGCGTAGCACCAACGGCATGTTGTCGAAGCTGCTCAAGGGTGGCTGGCCCCTGGGCAGCGCCTGATGGCTATCTGAATAAGGAAACCAAGCTTTCCGAATTGGAAAACCTCAGTATTGATGATCGGCTGGGTCACGGCAAATACAAACGCTGGGTAGAAATCGACCCGCAACAGGCAAAAGTCTGGCGGTATGCGTGGGATTTGCTGCTCACAGATCGCTACACGCTGGCCGAAATCTGCGAGAAGCTGTATGAACGTGGTTATCGCTTGAAGAATGGAAAGCCGTTTGTGACGGTTAAAGCCAATGGTGAGCGCGATCCATACGTCCAGCAGCTATCCCGTGTTTTTCATAACTGGCATTATGCCGGATGGGTCGTGATCGAAAATGATTGGGCGAACATCCCACCCAAAACGGTCAGATCAGAATGGGAGCCAGTCGTCAGTACCGAGGAGTTCGAGCAGGGTTTGGCGATCCTGGCGCGACGCAATCATACACCAGCACCCACAAAACGCTATTTCTATCTGTTGCAGGGTATGGTTTACCTACAACAGGCTGATGGCAAAGTCAGGAAGTTGACCTGTGGAACGCCAAATGCGAATCGGGCGCGTGGTGGTGTGTCCTACTACTGTGTGCCGTCCAGCAACCAGAATTACCTGTGCTGGAAGGTCGATGCGCAGATACCGGAACACTTGCAAGCGATTCAGGTTGATCCCGACCTGATCCCGGAGATACGCAAGGTGTATCTGATGGACATGGGACGCTATACCAGCGACCGTCACCGCGAGACACAGGCGCTTCAAAACGCCATCAAGAAACTGGAGGATAAGGAGATCAATCTCTGGCGGGCGTTCACCGAACACGGGATGCGTCCACGCATTTACGAGCAGTTGGCACGTGAGTATGAAGACGAACGCCAGCGCATCACTGCTGCGATTGACCTCATCAGCAAGGAGAGCGGTGAAGTCATTGACAATCTCGATGCCGCATTAGCTGTGATTTCGGAGATCGCAGATCGTTATGCAGAACACACAGCACAGCGACAACGTGATATACTGAAGCAGATGGTCAAACGGGTTGTGATTGACCCGGAGGGTAGGATCATCCGCATGGAGCTGAAGCCGCCGTTCAATTACCTGGATACCCTGGCAAAGGGCGGGCAGAACGGCAAGCGAGGCAAGGGTTCATCGGCTGGAACGAAAAGAACCAGCACACCGGCTGGTTCGCTTCATATCACACGTAGTGACCCTAACGGGACTCGAACCCGTGTTTTGGCCTTGAAAGGGCCACGTCCTAGACCGCTAGACGATAGGGCCGTTACTGTCCTTAGTGTAGCATACCCTCACCCAGCGTCAAGACTTAGCTCACCCGAAACTCGCGACCAATTCTGGCGGCGGTTCCGGCAGCCAGCCTATCGGAATATGCTACAGCACTTCGTAGGTGGTCACTGACTCCAACCGCCCTTTTACCTTCACTTCACCAATCCGGCGCGTGACCACGTCCTGACTGATCTGTTCATGGGTGGCGTGGCTGATCAAAATCTGTCCGCCGCTGCTTAAGCCCTGCAGGCGCGCCGCCAGATTAACCGTATCTCCCAGCGCGGTGTAGTTCATGATGTCCGGCGCGCCGACGTTGCCCACCACCGCTAAGCCGGTATGAATCCCAAAGTTGATCGGCATCCGGTAGGTTGGCTCAAACTGGCTGTGAAATTCGGGCAGTACCAGGCGAATGTGCTGCGCCGTCATCACCGCCCGGCGCGCATGATCGCTTTGTTGCAGCGGCGTGTTATACAGCGCCATCACGCCGTCGCCCATGAACTTATCGACCGTCCCGCCATGCTCGCGGATCATGCTGACCATGATCGTGTGGTAAAGATTGAGCACCGTCAGCAGCGTCACCGGCTCGGTGTATTCCGAAATACTGGTAAAGCCTTGCAGATCGGCAAACATCACCGTGACCGTTTGCAGTTTGCCGCCCAACTGCACCTGCGACGGATCGCGCAAAAGCTGCTCGACAACCGATGGTGAGACAAACCGTTCAAATGTCTGCCGAATCATGGTCTGCATTGACCGCAGCTCGTCGGTTTCAAATTTGCTGCGCAGGCGGGTGCGCACCCGTTCGACCAGCTCGCGCGGGTTAAAAGGTTTACCCAGATAATCATCCGCACCCAGCTTTAACCCCTGCACGCGATGATCGACATCGGTCAGCGCGGTCAGCATCAGTATCGGAATCTGCTGCGTCTTCTCGTCCGATTTCAGTTTCGCGCACACATCAAAGCCCGACATCCCCGGCATCGTCACGTCAAGGATGATCAGATCGGGCAGCTGCGTCTGCGCCAGCGCCAGCGCGTCGATACCATTTGCCGCTTCGACGATGTTGTGCCCCATACCGGATACAATATCGACCAGAAGCTGCCGACCATCGTTATTGTCATCTGCGACCAGAACCAGCATTGTGAGCCTCAGCCAAGCAGTTGGCGTAGTTTTGCCGCCAGTTCGCGGATATTAATGGGCTTCGACAGATAATCATCACATCCGGCAGCCAGCGCCCGTTCGCGGTCGCCGATCATGGCGTGCGCGGTCAGGGCGATAACTGGAATATGCAGGACTTCCGGATCAGCCTTTAGATGGCGGGTTGCTGTCCAGCCATCCATCCGCGGCAGCGATAAATCCATTAGAATCAAATCAGGTTTCTCCGCCTTGGCGCTCTTGACCGCCTCCTCGCCATCCTTAGCGGAAATCACCTCGTAATTCAGCGAGCCTAATACGTCAGAAATCAGGGTCATGTTGTCGCGGTTGTCTTCCACGACAAGAATACGACCATTACCCATGCCAGAATACCTTTTCAATCCATTTCATTTCTATATTGTAATAAAACATGGCTATTTTCACCAGTTTAGCCGCCAATCGATATCGCCAACGGTATCACCAGCGCAGAATCGCGATCTGCATAGAATTGGAAGAACCGATAAAGCGACAGGAAAACGGGCATGAGGCATCGATTTTTGGCTTACGGTTCACTGATTATGGTTGTGGTTCTCGCGGCGGTGCTGCAAGTCACGGCGCAGGTTGAAGAACCACCCACCAGCATCGCCATGATCATTGACGCCTCTGGTTCGATGCAGGCGCTCATCGAGAGCAGCCGTTCGCGCATTGCCGTCGCCAAAGAGGAGATCATCGCCCTGAGCAGCGAGCTTGATCCCAATGTGAATGCCAGCCTGTGGGTCTACGGACACCGGTTGTCTCAGGCTGATCCGGCAGCGTCATGTCTCGATATCGAGCAGATTATCCCGCCGGGTCCGCCAGACGTTGAAACTTTTACTTCAACCGTCACCGGTATCACGGCGATAGGCTACACGCCGCTTGCCATGTCGCTCGGCATGGCATATTCCAGCCTGCCGGTTGACGGAAGGAGCATCATCGTCCTGATGTCTGACGGCGAGGAAAGCTGCGGCGGCGATCCCTGTGCCGTCGCCGCCGAACTGGACGCGCGCAATATCGAGCTTCGTATTCACACCATCGGGTTCGCGGCGGACGCGGGCACGCGGGCGCAGTTGCAGTGTATCGCCGAGGTAACCGGCGGCAATTACTACGAAGCGCAGGATACCGCCGGGCTGCGTCAGGCGCTGCGGGCAGCGACCGCCCCGGTGACCGGCACCATTGCCATTGTCCGCAGTGATGGCGAAGTTGCCACTGGCATCAGCTTTACCGTCGTAGACAGCGCTGGCGAAACATCCGGCAGCGTCATCAGCACCGGCAGCTTCGAGCCAGGCGATTACAGCGTCATCGTCAACACCGAACCGCCGTTTGAAGCATCGGTGACCGTCATCGCAGGCGAAACAGCAACCGTAGTGCTGCCCGATCTGGGTCTGATACGGGTGGTGGACGCCAGCGGCGATGTCCTCGACCAGTTCCCTCTGACAGCCTACGCCGCCAGCACAGACCGCATCATCGGCTCTGGCGCTGCCGGAATTATGGAACTGCCGCCCGGCAGCTACGACGTCACGATTGGAAACGCCACCGATCAGCGGCACAGTGTCACCCTCACCGCTGGCGAAACAGTCGATATCCAGATTGATTTTGGCGCGCTCCAGCTTGTGGACGCCGACGGTCTGCCGACCGACAGCTACCCGTTTTATGTCTTCAGCGAGGGAAGTGTCGAAGTCGTCGCTTTCGCGTCTACTGGGACAGCCAACCTGTTCCCCGGAACTTACGACGTTGAGGTGCGCGCCAATCCCCATCTGCGCCAGACAGTCACGATTGCCGCCGGGGAAACCACCGACATCATGCTGCCCGGTATCGGCACGCTGCAAATTGTAGACAGCACCGGCGCGCCGGTGGGCGACTACACCTTTACCGCCTATCCTGAAGGCGGCGACGGTCAGATGATGTCCGCCAGAAGCGGCGAGATCGATCTGCTGGCGGGTGCTTACGAAGTGGAAGTTCAGACCAACCCGCCTTTGCGCCAGCCGGTGACGATCACAGCCGGCGAAACCACCCAGATCACCCTGCCCGGAAGCGGCAGCATCCAACTGCTGGATGCCGACGGCAGCCCAACTGGCGATTACGCTTTTTACGTCTATCCGGCAGGCGGTGATCGCATGATTGCCGGTTCGGTGACGGGCGCGATGACCATCGCCGAGGGAACTTACGATGTCGATGTGTACACCAACCCGCGCGCACAGCAAACAGTCACAGTCGTGGCGGGCGAAACCACCACAATCCAGCTTGGCGGCATGGGCATCATCCAGATTGTCGATAGTGACGGCAGTCCGAATAATGACTACGCCTTCTATGTATCGCCGCAGGGCGGCAACCAGATCGTCGCCACTGGTTTCGGCAGCGCCGAAGTTGCCGCCGGAACCTATGAGGTTCAGGTTTACACCAATCCAATCACCCGCCAGACGGTGACGGTGAGCAGCGGCGCTACTGTCGAAGTCGCTCAACCGCCGATAGGGACAATCCAGATGATCGACGCGGCGGGAAATCCAGTCACAGATCCGCAGTTGTACGTTTATGAGGCAGACGGCAACCAGATCGTCGCTACTGGTTTTGGCAGCCTGAATCTCGCCGCCGGAACCTATGAGGCTGTGATCAGCACCAGTCCAGCCACGCACGAGACGATCACCATCAGCGGCGGCGAAACAACTGAGGTGTCGCTGCCGCCATTGGGCACGCTGGAGTCAGTCGATGCGACTGGCAGCCAAACCCGTGAAGATGGATTCTGGGTCTATCCGAAAGGCAGCGACGAGTATGCCGCTTACGTGACCTCTGGTTCTGTCGTGCTGATCGCGGGGGACTACGAAGTATCGTTTGACAGCGACCTGTCAACCCGCTATCCGGTCACAGTAGCGGCGGACGAGATAACCAATATCTCGGTGCCCTAGCGCCTGTAAACTCTTAGACCTCACCCCTGCCTCGCGCTGCTCGGCTTCCCCTCTCCACTGAGTGGAGAGGGGATTGAGGGGTGAGGTCAAACCAGACAACAGAGAATTGAGTTTGCAGGCACATCCTTGTCCCCGCCGCGCTTAACCGGGCGTACCGTTCGCCGGTTTTGGCTCGCCGCGCACTGCTCGCAGCGCCGTGAAAAAGGTGCTGCCGCGTTCCGGCATACTCTTGACCCAGATCACGCCGTCGTGGAGATCGACCAGCCGCTTGGCGATAGCCAACCCCAAGCCGCTGCCTGCCAGCTCGGCTGCCCGCTGGTCAGCAGTTTCGAAAAACTCGTCAAATATCCGCGCCTGTTCTTCCGGCGCGATGCCAATTCCAGCGTCCGTCACCGAGATGATCACCCATTCGCCGTCCGACAGCCAGCCCAGCACCGGCAGCGAAAAACCGTCCGACATGCCGTTCGCCACCGTCACGTTTGCCGCCGTTACAGCCACTTCCGGCGGTGACGACGGCTGCGCTGGGGTGAATTTCAGCGCGTTATCGACCAGCAGCACCAGTATCTGCCGCAGACGCTGTTCATCGCCATAGACGGCGGGCAGATCGGCGGGGAGCGTGCAAGTCAGGCGCGTATTCTTTTCCAACCGGCGCGATTCTACCGCCTCAAACACGCTGGTGACCAGTGGATCAAGCGGCACCGCCGAGTGGTTCAAATCCAGCTTACCCGTCTGAATCGCGTTCAGATCGAGCATGTGGCTGATGACATCCAGCAGCCGGGTGGCGTTGCGATGCAGCATCCCCAGCCGATCCGCCTGCTTGTCGTTCAATTCACCGTAGATACCGCTTTGCAGAAGCTGGCTGTAGCCGACGATGGAATTCAGCGGCGTGCGCAGCCGGTGACCGAGGTTATCGAGCAGGCTGGCGCGGTACTGACTCGACGCTTCCAACTGCCGGGTAAGCGCCTCGTTTTTCAGGCGCTCGGCAGAAAGATCAGCCACCGTCTGGCTCAAATCGCGGTTGGCAACGCGGAGTTCATCGGTCAGCGCCATCATGGGATTGAACAACTGGAGCCGCAGCACCACCCAGCCCATCCGCGCCGCAGCCACCGTCGCCAGCAGGATTCCGATTGGCAGACGCAGCAGCCGTTCAAAGAAAAGGCTGGCGTAAACGAGGATCATCAGCAAGCCCGCCAGCCGCATCTGGCGCACCGGCTCCTGCGGCGAACTCATGATGACGCCAAAAGCGACCAGCGCGTAAATGATCTGCGTTCCCAGCGCCAGCAAGCCCAGCGGCTGAAGCTCAAAATTGGTCATTTCAGGGGTGAAATCGGCGCTGAAGGCGCTGCCACTCCAGATGATGACCAGCGCCGCGATCAGCAGCAGCGGCGATACCACCACCAGCCGTTTGATCAGTTTGCCTTGTGGGTCTGCGAAACGGACGATGAACAGAAAATAGGTCAGCGACGACAGCCCGATAGCGCTGGACAGCAGATAGGCGCGCAGACGCTCGTTGAGTCCGAAGCGCAGCCCTTCAAGCGGTCCCGCCAGCGCGATCAGGCTCCAAAGCAGCAGCGAAGCACAAAAGATTGAAAACAGGAAGTTAGTTCTGTCGCGGCGAGGCTGAACCAATACCGCGAACAGCAGCCCACTCATGATGGACAGCATGATCAGGCTGGAAATGGCTACCGTAGCGTTTTCGAGCGAGAGCGTCCCCACGCCGCGTCCCCCGATGCTGTGCGAATTTGGTTCGGCGCGTACTCGACCAGTTATTTCTGATTAGCGCGCAGGGGCGCGCCGTGACGCACCCCTACCACAAGCCCAATTACGTGTGCTGAGCCTGCCCTTACGGCTTGAGACGCTGCGCCGCGGGCATCTCATTCTCCAGCGGCGTGCGCGTCGTCGAACGCCGCGCGACTTCGGTTGGTAATCGCAACTGCCCTACCAGCGCCTCGATCTGGCTGATCGTCGTCTCTTCAAACTCGTGGTGCTGGCATATGTCACACGTCCAGGAGGGCATGTTCGGTACACTGATCAACATCCCGTGATGAACGCCGCTGTAAGTTGTCACCGTCGGCTGTAAGAAACCGATTTGACACTGCGGGCAGATAAGGGCTGCTGAATTCGCCATTTTTCCCTCCTCTTCAGGATACAACTTGTCAGGACTCCGGAAAACGATAATGTGACACAATCCCCCAGTCCTGTGGTGGCCAATACCGCACAATCGCCTCGCCGACAATCCGGTGCCGGTCTACCGCGCCAAATACCCGCGAGTCACGACTGTTATTGCGGTTATCGCCCATCAGGAAATACTGCCCACTGCCCAATACAACATCACATTGGCTGGAACAACGCACCGGTGAGCCAATGTCGTGCAGGTACGGTTCGCCTAGCGGCTCGCCGTTTATATACACGCTTCCCTCGCGCACTTCCACATGGTCGCCGGGCAGCCCGATCAGCCGCTTTATCAGCAGCGGATCGTCCACCTGATCATCATCGCCCGGCGGGTCAAACACCACGATGTCGCCCCGTTCCGGCAGACCGAGCAGGTAGTGAGCGCGGCTTACGATCAGAAACTGCCCCGCCCAGAAATTGGGCTGCATACTGGGTCCCTCAATGTAGAAACGCACTGTCGCCAGGTTCACCAGCGTATAGACAAGCGCGATCAGGATTAAGGTTTCCAGGATTTCACGCAGCAAACTGGGGCGGCTTAATCGGGGGCGAGGGCTGATAACTGCCATTCACTCTATCCTTCGCTGGCTGTTTACTCCGCAGCCAGCCTGATGGTGACCAAATCGATACCTAAATCCTGCCACACTCGCAGCGCCATATTCAGTGCTGCCGTCTCAAGAAATTCAGTTGAAGCGGCTTGGGAAGAAGTGTGGGCGTGGTTGCAGTCTCAATTTCTGCAAGGATTACGCTCATTTCACGCACAGGTATATCATTCAATTATATACCGGCTGCCCGCTGGTCACAATGTAACATTTACGTTCTTCGCCAAACTCTAATTCAACGCCTAAATTAAACATGTACGTATAATTGGCATTGCTGCCTTATACTTAGTAAAGATAGACGGGACAATCAAGAGGCGTTCATTGGCTGGTGAACTCGTTCTTGTCGTCGATGACGGCAAGGAAAACTGTGACTTTATCGTTCAGTACATCCTGGAACCGAACGGCTATCAGGCGCTGGTCGCCAGAGATGGTCGCGAGGGGCTGGATATGATTGCCCGCTACCATCCCGATCTGGTGCTGCTCGATTACCAGATGCCGCGCATGAACGGCGTTGACGTTCTCAACGCCATGGACACCAACGGCTGGAACATCCCGGTCATCCTGATGACTTTCTACGGCTCAGAAGAAATCGCCATCGAGGTCTTTCGCCTGGGCGTTCGCGACTATGTGAAAAAGCCCTTCTCGATTGAGGAGATGATCGCGGCGATTGAGCGCAACATGACCGAAGTGCGCCTGCGCCACGAAAAAGACGCGCTCACCGAACGGCTGATTCAGGCGAACCGCGAATTGCAGCTTCGGGTGCAGGAATTGAACGTCCTGTACAGTGTCGGCAAGAGCGTCACCTCGCTTGCCGAAATCGAACAGGTGCTGCCGCGCATTGTCGATGCCGCTATCAAGATCACCGGCGCGGAAGAGTCTTATCTGCATCTCGTTCACAAAGACCGGCTGCTGTGCCAGGCGCAGAAACGCCATAATCAGGCGCGCGCCGAAGCCGTCAACTACGAAATCAACGACAGCGTCGCAACCCACGTCGTCAATACCGGGCAGCCGATGCTGCTTTCGCCTGAGAACAGCAACGGCAGCGCTCCGGCGTCGGTCGCTTACGCGCCGCTGACGCTGCGCAGTTCCGTCATTGGCGTGCTCGGCGTCCGCAATATCTCCGACAGCGCCCTGCCGTTCACCAAACACCACACCGCCCTGCTCAGCGCCCTGACCGACTACGCAGCGGTTGCTATCCAGAATGCCCGCAACGTCGATCAGATGCGCCAGACCAAAGAGACGGAAAAAGCCCGCATCCGCAGCACCTTCCAGCGTTTTGTGCCGCCGCAGGTGGTCGATCAAATTCTGGATAACCCCAACCTGCTCCAGCTTGGCGGCAAGCGCAAAGAGATCAGCGTGCTGTTTGCCGACCTGCGCGGTTATACTGCCTACAGCGAAAACCTGCCGCCCGAAGGCGTGGTCGAGATGCTCAACGACTATCTCAGCCTCGCCGCCAACGTCATCCTCTCCTACGGCGGCACGCTCGACAAATACATGGGCGACGGCTTAATGGCGATTTACAACGCCCCTGACGACGTGGACGATCACATCATGGCGTCGCTGGAATCGGCGCTGACGCTGGCGCAGGCAACGCGGGAAATGGCGGCGCAGCGCAAGGATGGACTGTCGTTCAGCATCGGCATTCACGTTGGCGAAGCGGTCGTCGGCTACATCGGCACCGACTGCGCCATCAACTACACCGCCGTTGGCGACGTGGTCAATCTCGCCAAACGCCTGCAAGAATCCGCCAAGCCGGGGCAAATTCTGGTCGAAGAAAGTACCATCCGGCGCATGGGGGGGCGCATCAACTCGCATCCTCTGGGCGAGATGAAGGTAAAAGGACGCCAGCGCGTCGCTCAGGTGTACGAGCTTCGAGCAATGACGTCCGAGTCGGGCTAACCACCGGCTGTCACCGGTGCAGCTTTAACCCGTCCATCACCTTGTCAATCGTCTTTCTGGTGTCATACATCGCCATGCCGACCAGCTTGAGTTCGCCCATCCGTTTCGCGTACACGGCGGCGCGAAAATAGTTGCAAGCCGGGTATTGGCTATGTCAAACTCACCGGGACGCTACCCGAAATCAACCATGAGGCGCATACCCACCATGTCCCAGACATCCCAACGCTTTGAGGCGCAAATCGCCCTGACTGCCCGGCTGGACTATCTGCTGTACCTACCGCCGAATTACGACGCCCAAACTGAACAGCAGTTCCCGCTGATTCTGTTTCTTCATGGTTCGGGCGAACGGGGAAGCGATCTGAATCGGGTCAAGCTGCATGGTATCCCGGAGATTCTCGAAACTGGGCGCGATCTGCCCTTCATCATCGTGTCCCCTCAGTGTCCGGCAGACTCCCATTGGACGCTGCACGTCGAGGCGCTGAACGCCCTGCTCGACAGTGTTCTGGAGCAGTATCGCGTGGATGAAAACAGAGTATACCTGACCGGCTTGAGTATGGGCGGCGCGGGGACGTGGATGCTGGCGGGCGCTTATCCTGAACGCTTCGCTGCCGCTGTCCCTATCTGTGCCCGTATTGTCCCCCTGCCGCTGCCGCGCCTGAGCCATCTGCCCATCTGGGCATTTCACGGCGACGCCGACGAAGTTGTGCCCGTGAGCGACGCACAGCGCACCGCCGACGGGCTGAATGCCATTGGCGGAAACGTCAGGCTGACCATTTACCCCGGCGTCGGGCACGATTCATGGTCACAGACGTACAGCAAGCCCGAATTGTACGACTGGTTATTGAGCCACCGCCGTCCGCAGCCAGGCTCTGCCGCAAACCGCCGCTGATTACCACGATACAACTTTGTGAAAAATTGCACGTATACTATGATCAGTGAGTTCGCTATAAACAGGAGTCGCTGCGATGGAGTCCAAATGCGCAACCTGCTCGATGCGGGTAAAGGCGGAACAGAACCCGAAGTCGTTTTCAGCGCGGCTGTGGCGCTGGCACACCACCTGGTGTCCCGGCTGGAAAGCCTACCAGCGCGAGCTTGCCACGGTGCGTGACCAGCAGCCGCCGAAATAAGCCTATTTCTCTTTGATGCCTTCGCGGGCGCGGAAGCTCATCCGCATCGGCGTACCGTCGAAGGGGTACTGCTTGCGGATTTGATTTTCCAGGAAGCGGCGGTACGTGAAATGCACCAGCCTGGGATCGTTGACGTGGATCAGGATCAGCGGCGGCGCGATTGCCACCTGTGATGCGTACAGGATCTTCAGGCGGCGCGTGCCCCGAACCGGCGGCGTGTGCGTCTGCACTGCGTCGCGCAGGATCTGGTTGAGTTCGCTCGTCGGGATGCGAACGTGCCGCCCTTCCCACACCCGGTATGCCGTCTCCAGCACCGTATGAATACGCTGCCCGGTCAGGGCGCTGATGAAGATGATCGGAACGTTGGGCACGAAATTGAATTTGTTGCGCAGCGTTTCCTCGAAGACGTGATGCGTGTAGTCGTCCTTCTCTACCGCATCCCATTTGTTGACCACCAGCACCACGCTCTTGCCAGCATCAAGCACGTAGCCGGCGACGTGCTGATCCTGCTCGGTTACGCCGTCGGTGGCGTCGATCAGCACCAGCGCCACGTCGGCGCGCTCGACCGCGTTCATCGCCCGGATAACGCTGAACTTCTCCACCCCCGGCTCGATCTTGCCGCGCTTACGAATTCCAGCGGTGTCGATCAGCGTCACGCGCTCATTGTGATAGGTGATATCGGTGTCAATCGCGTCGCGCGTCGTTCCGGCAATCGGGCTGACGATCACGCGATCCTCGCCCAGCAGGCGGTTCACCAGGCTGCTCTTGCCCACATTCGGTCGCCCGACGATGGCGATCCTGAGATGATCGTCGTCGGAGTCCTGGTCTTCCTCAAGCAGCGCCTCGCCGCCCGCCGCCTCGAACACCGCGTCGAGCAGATCGCCCACGCCCAACCCGTGAATCGAGCTGATCGCGTAGACCTGTTCCAGTCCCAGCCCGTAAAACTCAACCGCGTCGTCAAACCGCTTGACGTGATCCGCCTTGTTGGCGGCGACGATGACCGGCTTTTTGGAACGCCGCAGAATCTCGGCGACTTCTTCATCCGCTGCCGTGATGCCCGCTTCGATATCCACCACCATTACGACCACGTCGGCGTCATTCACCGCCAGCAGCGCCTGCGCCCGAATCTGCGGCACAAATTCCTTGCTGCCTTCCGCCAGCGGCGACTCATCGCGCGTGCCTTTGGGTTGGTAAACCTCAATGCCGCCAGTATCGACGACGCGAAATTCCGCGCCGCGCCAGTCAAATGACGCGATCAGACGGTCGCGAGTCGTGCCCGGAATTTCATCCGTGACCGCCATGCGCTCGCCCACCAGACGATTGAACAGCATACTTTTGCCGACATTTGGACGCCCCACCAGAGCAACCAGCGGTTTATGCGCCATTGTTTCCTCACATCAACTACAAACAGGCGAGTGTATCCACAGACCGAAGGACACACCCGCCGATATCTGACATAATATTTCATTCTAGCATACGAGCGCCCGATTAGACAGGTGAAATGTTCCCGCCCGATCAGGGTTCAGCCGTCCCGGCTGGCACTGTATCCGCGCGGGATACCATCACGTCGAGCTGGGCGGGAAGCACCGCAATCGTCGCGCTGACGTTGGTATCGACCAGCATTGCCGTCGGCACGACGCTGAAGGTGCCGTCGGCGCCTAAACCGCTGACATCGGCGATCACTCGCACGTCTTCCGGTGCCAGGTCTTCCAGCACCGGCTGCGGCGCAGTGATAATCAGGCTGACTGATGCCGGTTCGAGGCGGTACTCAAGCCCTGCCTGCATCCCGATGCGTTCGATCTCGATACCGTCAAGCTGCCGTGTCGCCGTCTGGGCGGAAATGCCCACCGTCACGGTGACGTTTGCCTCGCTCAGGGGCGTTAAGCCGGTCGTGCCCAGATCAACCGGCACCGTCACCTGAAAATCGCTCGTGCGCCCGGTCAGGTCAATCGGCATGGTGAAGACCGTGTTCGGCACGTCGCCCACCAGATTGCTCGGCAGGCTGATGTAAATGGTCTTGGGATCGTACTCAAATGACGTGAAGAAATAGCCGGTCGGCAGTTCGCCCGTCGGGCGCGGCGTAATGTTCACTTCGCGCACGTTCTCGCTCTGCGAGATCGGCACGACTACATGCACCACCTGCGGCGAAACGGTGACGCTGCTGACGACATTGCCATCAGCGTCAACCGGTATCGGGCGAATATCGTCCTCGTAATTGATGATCTGATCCTGAAGATCCAGCGACACATGAACTTTCACCACCTGCTCAACCCGGCTCTGCGGACCACTCACCTCAATCTGAAGCACGTCGAACTGCGGCGCGCCCACTTCCATGTCTGGCGGTGGATCGCTGATGATATTTGCCTCGATAGGCACCTGCTGCGAAGCGACCACTTCGATATCTACCGTGATCTGGCTGGGGATGATCGTATTCACCCGACCACGGGCGCTGGTGCCTTCCAACTGCACCGTATGCGTCCCCGGCGCTAAACCGGTCAGGTCAGCCGTGACCACCACGTCGTCGGTCGTCAGCAGCGTAATATCGCTGCGCTGCCCGACGATCTGCGCCGAAACAACCGATGGCAAGCCCGACTCGTTGGTGATGACCAAGCCGGGATCATAGGCGGTGCGCAGCGGAATACCCGCCACGCGGCGCTGCTCAAACGGATTAGACTGCGAGACTGCCGTGATCCACACCAGCACCGCCAGCAGCAGTGATAATAGAAACCATGACAGGTTCTGGGCGATGATTTGACGCATTATGCCTGCTTCCGCTGTTCGCGAACGCGGCTGGCGAGCAGTGCGATGCCGTCGCGCGCGCGCTGCCACATCGACTGCGTTCGCGTTTGTTCAGGTCCGTAAAAGGCGTTGAGGATCGTCCTCAATCGTTTGCCATCCAGCCGCGTGATCAGCCTGCCGCCGTTGGCAATCGAGATGCGCCCGGTTTCTTCAGAGACAACCACGCAAACGGCGTCGCTGATCTCGCTCATGCCAATCGCGGCGCGATGGCGCGTGCCTAGCTTGGGCGTCGTCAGCGTTCGCGCCGAAGACAGCGGCAGCACCGAAGCCGCCGAAGCGACCCGTCCATCATTGCTGACAATTGCCGCGCCGTCGTGCAGTTCGGTTTTGGGCCAGAAGATGGTGAGCAGAAGCTGCGGGCTGACGTCGGCGTTGAGCGCCACGCCGGTGCGGATAAATTCCTGAAGGCTGCTGTTGCGTTCCAGAACGATCAGCGCGCCATGACGCCGTTCAGACAGACGCTCGGCGGCAGTGCAGATATCGTCGATGATTTTTAGACGGATATCATCGGGTGCCTGGCGGGCGGCAAAAAACCCGGCGCGTCCCAGGCGTTCCAGCGCCCGGCGCAGTTCCGGCTGAAAGATGACCGGAATGGCGACGGCGGCGAAGGTGAGGATGTTTTGCAGCAGCCACTGGAGCGCGGTAAGCTGAAGCACGCTGGTCACAATGACGACGACGCCCAGCAGCACCACCACGCCGCGCAGCAGCGCCATCGCCTGCGTTCCCCGAATGAGAAAACTCAAGCCAAAGAACAGCAGCGCCACTAACAGGATGTCTACGATGGCGCGCAGATCAATGTTGCTGAGGGCGTAGATGATTTCCAACTCGTCTTACCTCACATGGTCGCTCTTTAGCACAGAGGCGCAGTGTCAACTGCGCCCCTGTAGTTCACCACTGCCGATTGACTTCCGCAAACATTTCACTGTGCATTACTCATTTATCTTACCGCTAACCGCCCAGTTGCGCCAGCAGCTTGCGGTAGTCTTCCACATGTTCAGGGTTCATGGTGATGATCTGGCGAATGGTGTTGGCGGCGTCTTTATGCAAGCCCGCCTCAAGCTGAAGCTCGCCCAGCGCGTCAAGCTGGATAATGGCGTCCATCTTGCGCCCAAGCTGGCGATAGATCGACGCCAACCGCGACCGCAGCCCGGTATCGTTCGGGTACATGGTGACCATTTCTTCCAGAAGCTGGATGATGCGGTTGACCTGTTTCTGCCGCGCGTAAATGCTCAGCAGCTTGTCCAACCGGCGAATCGCTTCCGCCTGATTGCCCTGCCGGTAGTTGAGATCGACCAGCATCCGGTGGGCGCGCTCGTCGTCCGGCGCAAGCTGGATGATCTCCTCATAGGTCTTCTGCGCCCGCCGCATATCCAGCCGAATCTGGTCGATATCCGCCATCCGGTGCTTGATGCGTACCAGCTTCTCCGGCGAGGCGCTCACGCGGTTGGCGATCCGTTCCGCCAGCATATAGGTGTCGCGAGACAGATCAAAGTTGCCCAGTTGATGATGCGCGTCAGCGAGGTCGATGTACTGATCGAGCGCCTCATCCCAGCGCTCCTCGCTTTCCATCAAATCGATCAGGCTCTCGCGCACCGAGATATCCAGCGGTGCCAGTTCGAGCACGTTGGTCAGAATGTCGGTGGCGCGGTCATTTTCACCCCGCGAGAGGAACGTGCGGGCGATAGTGTTGTACTTGGCGATTGCCTGCCGCACCCGCCCTTCACTCATCATGATTTCCGCCATCCGAGTGTGCACCGGCAGATAATTGGGTGAGTATTCAACGGCGCGGTGCGCCTCATCCATCGCCAGCGTCAGCATCCCCTGCCGCATGTAGCGGTCGATCAGCGTGACCGATTCAGTTAGCTTGTCGCCGTGGGCGGCGGTCAGAATATCAACTACCCCCTTCGCGCCCTGCTCGCGCAGCGTTTCTTCAAGCTGGCGGCGGGTGTCGGCGATCCGCTGCTTCCAGTCCTTGCCTTCTAGCAGCGCGATAAACCGCTGGTTGATCGCCAGCAGCGATTCGTCTTTGACCTGATCGAGCACCGTGACCAGCCGCTTGTAGATGGAATTCAGCTCCAATTCTTCGTCGTCGTCCATCGCCAGTTCGGTATCGACGTTCTGAAGGCTTTGCAGCAGATACCGCAGCGCCTGCTTCTGCTTGCCCTGTTTGAAATATGCCTGTGCCAGACCATGCAGCGCGCCGGGTGCCAGCGCCGGAAACTGGATCGCCTCATTCAGGTAGCGCACCGCCTCGTCTGATCGGTTTGCCATGACCAACAGCCCGCCGAGGTTCAGCTTAAGGGCGGGATGGCGCATGTGTCCGTCGGCGCGCTGGTAGGCGCTAATCGCGTCTTCCTGGTAGCCCTGCCGCTGAGCTTCCATCGCCGCCATCGCGTCACCAGCGGCTTCCATGGCGTCGCCTTCCATGACGTGGATCGCCAGCATCCCCAGCGCGTCGGTCATTGCCTCGCCAAGCGGACCCAGCGGGTCAGCCTCGCCCACCTGCTCGCGTTTGCTCTTGACGCCGGTATCGCGCTCGAAGCTGGCGGCGCGGGTGTTCGGAGACGCGCCATCGTCGCTCGGCGGCAGAATACGTCCGCCGGATTCCAGCGCGCGAATCGTGTTCAATATCTGCGGGTTGTTCTTCTCCAGCCGCAGCGCCCGCTGCGCCGCCCGAATGGCTTTATCGCTGTCGTTGGTGCGCTGGAAATTAAACGCCAGCGTCAGGTATTCGCGAACCGCCCGCTTTTTATCGCCGACGCGCTCGTATGCCTGCGCCAGTTTGGCATGAATGGGGATCAAGCCGGGAGTCAGCCGCGTAGCGCGTTCCCAGTTGGCAATTGCCTTGCCAAGATCGCGCTGGCTCAGGTACACCTCTGATACGTTGATGTACTGCTGCGCCGCCTCGCGCAGCCGCCCCATCCGTTCGAGAACGTCGGCGCTCTTTTCCAGCGGGATCGGATCGTCAGGCGCAAGCTGGTGGGCACGGGTATACACCTTGAAGGCATCTTCAAGCCGCCCCACTTCCAGCAGCCCCAAACCAAGATGGAGGTGCGCTTCAGGATCCTGAGGGAATTCCTGGATTGCGCGCCCATAAGCCGCAATCGCCACCTGCCAGTCCTGATCCCAGGCAGCATTGTGACCCGCATTCATCGCTTGCTCGTAGGCTTGTTGATCTCCAGGCATTGATGTTCCTATCAACTGCTCAACAGTTTGACCAGAACCGCTTTTTGCGCGTGCATTCGGTTTTCAGCTTGATCGAAAATGACAGACTGCGGTCCGTCTGCCACCTCGTCAGTAATTTCCTGCCCCCGATGCGCGGGCAGGCAGTGCATGACGACAGCGGTACTGGGCGCTGCTTTCAGCAGGTCGGCATTCACCTGGAACGGCTGCATCACCTGGATACGGCGCGCTGTTTCGGCTTCCTGCCCCATGCTGACCCAGGTATCGGTGTAGATCACATCAGCATCGGCTACGGCGCTGCGCGGGTTGTTGAACCCCTCAACTGTCGCGCCGTTCTGCGCCGCCAGATCGCCCACCTTATCCATGATAGTTTCAGGGATTTCGTACCCCGGCGGCGAGCCGATGGCAAAGTTGACTCCGGAATGGGCGCACGCCTGCGCCAGAGACGCCGCGACGTTATTGCCGTCACCCACGTATGCCACCTTCAGTCCTTCGAGGCGTCCATAATACTCGTAAATCGTCAGCAGATCTGCCAGCGCCTGGCAGGGATGCTGGGTGTCGCTCAAGCCGTTGATGATCGGCACCGTCGCGTACTGGGTCATCTCCAGCATTTGCGCGTGCGAAAACACGCGCGCCATGATGACGTGGACGTAGCGCGAAAGCGCCCGTGACAGATCGGCGACCGTCTCGCGCTTGCCAAAACCGATCTCATCGGGTCCCAGAACCAGGGCGCTGCCGCCCAGATGCTGCATCCCGACTTCAAAAGAAACGCGCGTGCGTAAGGACGGCTTCTGAAAAATAAGCGCCAGAACCTTGCCTTCCAGCACCGGCTTATTCCCGCCCGACTGCCACTCCTGTTTCAGGTGGCGCGCCAGATCAAGAAGCTGCCGTATTTCAATGCTTGACCAATCCGTTAGATCTATGAAATGACGCATGAGGTTTTCGATGACGTGTGCAGGGCGAAAAATTGTAAATTCAGTATAACATGAACTGAGGCGCGCGAAAATGTAAGGTTGATCGGCTGGTGTTGAAGTTCGCGCGCAGCTTCCATGACGGCTGTTCCCTACGTTCACCCTATGATCAGGCTGTCCAGGCTTCTATATCCTGACGGATTGTGGTATTAAAGGTGTGCCGCGCACAGGTAATTTGATGTGAAAGGAGAACGCCTGCGCTTCGCGGCGTTCCGCTTTCAGCGTCAGGCGAAACACCACGAATGAAATTGAACCGCATTTATGCACTACTCCTCGTACTGGGAATACTCATTCCCATGACGCTTCAGGCACAATCTGAAGCGCCTTCGACGGAAGACACGCCCAAAAGCGGGCTGTCCCTAAGCACCGAAAACGCCTTTGAAGGTTACACGCTGTACGCGCCGCTGATCGGCAGCACCGCCTATCTGCTGGATATCAACGGTGAAATCGTCAAAACGTGGGAATTTAATACGCCAACCGCGCAAGCCCTTTACCTGCTGGACAATGGCAATCTACTGTATCAGTCTAACGCTGAATCAAAGATGCTGGAGCAGTTCGGGCAGGTTGGCGGCGTGGCTGGCAGCATCAAGGAATACACCTGGGATGGCGAACTCGTCTGGTCATTTGACTACGCCGGCGACACCTACCAGCAGCACCACGACATTGAGCCGATGCCCAACGGCAATATCCTGCTGATCGCCTGGGAAGTCGTCTCAGAAGAAGAAGCGCTGGCGGCAGGGATGCGCCCCGATCAGCTTCCCGACGGGGATACGCTCTGGCCCGATCATGTCGTCGAGATCGATCCACAGACCAATGAGATCGTCTGGAAGTGGCGGGCATGGGATCATCTGATTCAGGATTATGATCCCGATTTGCCGAATTATGGCGTTGTCTCCGAATATCCCGAACGAATTGATATCAACTATAACGATCAGCGGGTGCTCGGAGATTGGCAGCACAGCAACTCCATTGACTACAATCCTGAGCTTGATCAAATCGTGCTCAGCGTGCGCCATTTCAGCGAAATCTGGATCATTGACCACAGCACGACGATGGAAGAAGCAGCGGGCAGCACCGGCGGGCGCAGCGGCATGGGCGGCGATCTGCTGTACCGCTGGGGCAATCCGGCGGCTTACCAGGCTGGCACGAAAGCCGACCAGCAGCTCTTCTACCAGCACGACGCCAACTGGATTCCAGAGGGCTATCCGGGCGCTGGTAACATCACCATCTTCAACAACGGCGATGATAACGCCCGCCCCTATTCAACCGTCATCGAAATTACTCCGCCCTTGACGGAAGCGGGTACTTACGAACGGGACGGCGCAGTCTATGGTCCGGAAGCGCCAATCTGGGAATTTGCTGCCGACCCGCCAGAACGCTTTTACGCGCCCTTTATCTCAGGCGCGCAGCGTCTGCCCAATGGCAACACGCTCATCCTGAACGGCAACGCGGGACACTTTCTGGAAGTGAGCGCCGACGGTGAAATCCTGTGGGATTACGTCAATGGGTTTGAAGGCAGCCTGCCCGAAACCGGCTATTTTGGACCGACATCCGTGTTCCGAGCCTATCGCTACCCAGCCGATCATCCGGCGCTGGTCGGGCGCGATCTCCCCGAATAGTCATATAGAGACCACTCCGCCGGGGCGCTGTGCTGCAACCAGCGCCCCTTCAAGACCGCTGTATGGCAGCCCGCAGCGCCCCCCAGCGGTTCTGCAGCGGATCAATCGCATACGCCGTCCAGCCCAGTTCCTCGCACATCCCCGGTATGGCATAGAGCGCCAGAAAGACCGGGATCATCAGCAGCGGAATATCCGGCTCAGGCAGCGGCTGCCGGGTTAGCCGCATGACTCCATACGACAGCAGATAGATGGAAGGAAGCAGCAGCAGACTCGGCAGAAGCCAGCGCTTGTCCCTGATTCTTCTGAAATCTACCGCCCGCTTCAGCAGCGCCGTCACGTCATCCCGTCCAGATCGCCGGTAGGTCAGAATCGAAGCGGCGATCATCGGGCTGACGAACATCAGCGCGCTGCCCGGAAGCGCAACCGGAAGCGGCAGCCCGTTCCCCCCAAGCAGCCAGAAGGGAACCGAGATGACCACCACCAGCGGCAAGTAGTATTTCAGATCCTGCCAGTTATCGAACTGCCCCTTCTGGGGAACAGCAGGCGGGTACGCAGGATCGTCTCTGCCAGCCTGAGCAGCGCCACCGTTAGGTATCGTCTCCATCGGCTTCCCGACTCACTATGATATGGAAGGCTTCACAAGCCGCTGACCCGACGATGCTGACTTTTCTTACTTCTTTTACCCGGCTACTGCGGCAGCGGCGCGTACCGTCGCGCAACCACCGCCTGCCCTTCGGCGCTCTGCACCCAGCCGATGAAGACGCGGTAGTGAATGTCGTCCGGTTGGCTGCCGTCCGGCTCGCGCAGACCAGCGATATACAGAAACGACCGCAGCGGATAAGTATTGTTGATCACGTTCTCGACGCTGGGCAGCACGCCGTCAATTGGCAGCGCCCGCACGCGGTTATCCACATAGCTCATCGAGACGTAGCCGATACTATCGGGTTCGCGCGCGACCGCCGTCACAACGGCGGCACTCGATGGCACTAGCTGGGCGGTGCGGGCGGTGCGCCGGTCACCCATCACCAGGCTTTCAAATTCAGATCGCGTGCCGGAACCGTCCTCGCGGCTGAAGACCATGATCGGTCGATCAGCCCCGCCGAACTCGCTCCAGTTTCCCGACCATCCCTGATAGATATCGCGCACCTGCTCGGTGGTCAAGCCGGTGATCTGGTTACCTGGGTGAACCAGCACCGTCAGCGCATCCTGCCCCACCGGAAAAGCAACCACCGGAGTCAGTTCCTCCGGCGGCAAATGGTTCGTCAGAAAAAATGGGGTTTCACCATTTAACAGCCGTTCCATCATCGCATCGTAGTTGCTGGACGCGATTTCAAAGGTAATTGATGGATTCAGACGGCTGTACGCGCTGGTCAGATCGTTCACCAGCGGAAGAGTCGAGGTGGTAGCATACAAGCGCAGCGCGGTGGCTTGTAAAGTTGGCGTTGCCGCCGGGAGCGCGCGACTGCTGCAGCTTACCAGTGTAAATGCAACGACGACGATTGCCCGCTTGGTTCGCCGCATACGTTTACTTCCCAGGTGGGCAGACACGGTACAGGCGGGCTTGTGGCGATGATGGCTTCAACGGCAGGCATCCTTACACTGTCTGCAAGTAACGTTCGAGGAAGCACTGGGTATAGGCTTCAAGTCTTTCCTCGAAGATCGCGCGGCGCATTTCCTCCATCAGGCGAATCAGAAACCGGATATTATGCACACTCAACAGATAATGTCCCAGAAGTTCCTTCGCCTTCACCAGATGGCGCAGATAGGCGCGGGAAAAATTCTGGCAGCAGTAGCAGTCACAGTCGGCGTCCAGCGGGCGTTCGTCGCGCTTGAACAGCTCGCGCCCGATATTGATGCTGCCGTCCGGCGTGAACACCGCCCCATGACGAGCCAGGCGGGTTGGCAGCACACAGTCGAAAATGTCGATGCCGCGTTTCACCGCCTGCGCCAGATCATCCGGCGCGCCGACGCCCATCAGGTAACGCGGTTTGTCTTCAGGCAGCATCGGCACGCACTGATCCAGCGTGGCATACATCTCGGCTTTGCTCTCGCCCACCGCCAGCCCGCCGATAGCATACCCCGGAAAATCCAGCCCGCGTAAGAACGCCGACGACTGCTCGCGCAAATCTGCGAAAATGCCGCCCTGCTGAATGCCAAACAGCGCCTGCCGCGCATCGTCGGGGTGGGCTTCACGGCAGCGCGCCGCCCAGTCGCTCGTCCGGGCGACGGCGGTTTCAACCACCGCGCGGTCGGTCGGCGGCGGACACTGATCAAACGCCATGATGATGTCCGCGCCGAGATTTTCCTGAATCGCCATCGAAACTTCGGGCGTAAAACGGTGCCGGCTTCCGTCAATGTGGCTCTGGAAGGTGACGCCGTCATCGTCAATTCGGTTGATATGCGCCAGGCTGAAGACCTGAAAGCCGCCTGAATCGGTTAAGATCGGTCCCTGCCACTGCATGAACTGGTGCAACCCCCCCAGATCGCGCACCAGATCGGAGCCGGGGCGCAGGTGCAGGTGATAGGTATTCGACAGCACCAGCGACGTCCCAACTTCGCGCAGGTCGCGCGGCGGGACGGCTTTAACCGTCGCCTGCGTGCCAACCGGCGCGAATACAGGCGTAAGGATATCGCCATGCGGCGTGTGCAGGATACCCGCGCGCGCCGCACCTTGCGTTTTCAAGCGCTCAAAATAGAATGTCATACGTTTTCCCACAATCGAACGCCGAGATTATAGCAAATATTTCCCGTACATGAATTATGCTGTATACAGGCATAGATCACTTTCGCTGTAGACGCTGCCACAATGGACGATGGGACTCCTATGATCAGTCTGTACGATATCCTCGAAGCCGCCAATGGGCAGCCGTTTGGCGAGCCGGGACCGCAGTTATTTAACGACTTCTGCATTGACGCGCGTCTGGCGAGCGACTCAAATCTCTACGTTGCCATCAAAACGGAACGCGGCGATGGGCACCAGTTCATGCGCGAGGCAGTCGAGAACGGTGCGACCGGCATTGTCTGCGTTCGCCCGCCAGATTTCGATACCGAGGGGCTGTCAATCATCATCGTCAAAGACCCGCTTGCCGCGCTGTTGAGCTGGTCGCACTACGTTCTCGGCACGCTCGGCGTGCAGGTGGTGGGCGTTGGCGGCTTGGTCAACAACAGCGTCACCATCGAGACGATCCGCACCGTCCTCGGCACGCGCTATAAAGTCCTCAGCGGCAATGAAGAAGGCTCGAATCTCGTCGGCAGCGTCAAGATTCCGATGGCGCTGGCGAAGCTGACGCCCGAACACCGTGTTGTCGTACTCGATCTCGAGGCGCTGCATCCCGGCGACATGGGCGATATTGTCGGCGCGGTGCGCCCGCACGTCGGCGTGATCACCCAGATGGGCTACCTCGATACCTACGACTCGCCCGAACAGATTGCCGACGAAAACGCCCTGCTGCTGGATTATCTGTCGCCAACCGGACTCGCCGTCCTGAACTATGATGATGATCAGGTGCGGGGGCTGACAGGACGCACCCGCGCCCGCGTGATGACCATCGGCAGCGAGGTCTTTGGAGCCGATATTGGCGCGTATAACATC
The DNA here is from genome assembly GCA_030834905.1 of Aggregatilineales bacterium. Lineage (GTDB taxonomy): Bacteria > Chloroflexota > Anaerolineae > Aggregatilineales > Phototrophicaceae > Flexifilum. The sequence goes on from JAUQWZ010000028.1 coordinate 78,764, forward strand.
GTCGTCGGTCCAACCGGCACCGGCTTTGACGTGCGCTACGAAGGCGGTCGCCATATCGGGCGCTGGACGCCGCTGCTCGGCAAACACCAGCTATACAGCATCCTCGCCGCGCTCGCCGTCGGCACCTATTTTGACGTGCCGATGCCCGACGCGCTCAAGGCGCTGACCGAAATGCAGCCGCTGCCGGGTCGCATGAAGCCCCTCAACGGCGTCAACGGCTGCCTGCTGATCGACGATTCCTATGACGCCGATCCACAGTCCACGCTGGCGGCGCTGGAATGGCTTCAGGCGGTGACCGACGAGGAACACCGCGCCATCTTCGTGCTAGGCGATATGGACAATCTCGGGGCGACCAGCCAGCGCAGCCACCGCGCCATCGGGCAGCGCGCTTCAGAATTCGTCAGGCTGTTCATCACCGAGGGAACTGACGCCGCTGTTGCCGGACGCGCCGCCCTCGATCAGGGCATGGACTCCCGCGACGTGCGCATCACCTACAGCGTGCAGGACGCGGCGGGCTATCTGGTCAACGCCGCGGGGCTGACCGCCAGCGACGTGGTGCTGATCAAGGGCAGCCCATCCGCCCGCATGGAACTGGTGACCCAGGCGCTGCTGGCAGACCCGCAGTACACCGAGCTTCTGCCGCGTCCACAGCTTTTGACCTCATTCGATTACCGCCTGCGCTCTAGCCAGCCAAGCTGGCTGGAGATCGATCTCGACGCGGTCGCCAATAACGTCCGCGCCATCAAAGCCCACATTGGCGATCAGGTGGCGCTGTTTGCCGTGGTCAAATCCGACGCTTACGGACACGGCGCGGTTGCCGTCGCCCGCACCGCCATGCTCAACGGCGCTGAATATCTCGCCGTCTCAAATATCAACGAAGCGATGGAACTGCGGGACGCGGGGATTGATACGCCGATCCTTGTTCTGAGCTTCACGCCGCCGCAAGCTATCCGGCAGGCGGTGCGCCAGCGAATCACCGTGTCCGTCTACGATCTTGAGCTTGCCCGCGCCTATGACCGCGCCGCCCGCGAGGCTGGCGGCAAACTGCTGGCGCATATCAAAATGGACAGCGGCATGGGACGTCTCGGCATCCTCGCATCGGAAGCCGTTCCGTTCTTTCGTCATATGCTCAAAATGGAGCATGTCGAGATCGAGGGCATCTACACCCATTACTCGATGGCGGACGAAAACCCGGTTTACACCAATATTCAGACGAACGTGTTCCGCGACGCGCTCGCCCCGCTGCGCGCCGCTGGCTACAGCTTCCGCTACGTTCACGCCGCCAATTCCGCCGCCATGCTCGCCTCGCGAGACAGTCATTTTAATGCCGTCCGCGTCGGGCTGGCGATGTACGGGCTGTCGCCCTCGGACGGCGTCCGCGTGCCAGACGGCTTCCGCGCCGCCATGACCTGGAAAACAATAGTCGCCCAGGTGAAGACGCTGCCGCCCGGTCATCCGGTTGGCTATGGCAACACCTATCTCACTCGCGGCGAGGAACGGATCGCCGTCCTGCCGGTGGGATACGCCGATGGCTTTCGCCGCGCGCCGCACAATTGGGGGCAGGTGCTGGTGCATGGGCAGCACGCGCCGGTCATTGGTCGCGTCAGCATGGAGAAGACGGTGATCAGCGTGGCGCACATCCCGAACGTGTCGGTGGGGGATGAGGTGGTGCTGTTAGGCGCGCAGGGGCAAAACCGCATCACGGCAGAGGAAATCGCCCGCCGCCTCGGCACCATCAATTACGAGGTGGTGACGAGTATCCTGCCGCGCGTGCCCAGGCGGTAGGGGGCGAGATTCCAATTGGCGGTGCTAACCTCACCCCGCGCCGCAGACCTTCCAGGTGCCATTTTCGTTGACGACGTAGATCGACGTTTCTGGATATTCGACGATTTCCTCGTTTTCGCCCCTGCGGTAGACGACGTCGCCGCTGATTGTCACCGTCAGGCTGTCCGCCGTCTGATCGCTGGCGCTGTAGGTCATCCGCGAGAGATCGACCTCAGCAGCAACGGCAGCTATCCCGGCGAGCGCCGCTGACTGCCTGAACACGGCGGCAACTTCCGGAGACGCCGCGCATACAAACGAGGCGGCGTCGCCGCCACCGTACAGGGCTTCGTAAAAATCCGCGATCATCGCAAGGGGATCGCCGCTGGCGGGACGGCTGCTGCCAACCGGAGTGCTGGTTGGAGCCGTCTGACTGCCCCCGCAGGCGGCAGCGGTCAGGCTAACACTGATGACGATGATCAAGAGCCGAAGACGTAGAATGGTGTTCACTACTGTCCATCTTCTGGGTAAGCTGATCAACAAACGCACCCACTGTACGCAGTCGGACACTCTGTGTCAACTGATCGCCATTTCGCGCTGGTCGTTCGGCGCGGTTTTGCGGCTTAAATCAGCCTTGTTGCCTGCCAATAAAAAGTCCCCCTCGCCAGCGTGTGGCTGAGGGGGACATGGACAGCGAAAAGCGCCGCCCGTGAATGCCAGAGATTACAGGCAGTTTTCGGTTGTCATCGGCGTGGCAGCAGGACGCGGCGCTTCAAAGGTGGGACGTGTCGCCTGCATAAGCCGCTGCCCAACGGTCACCATTGCGCTGCCTGCGTGCCACAGCAGTTCGCGGTAAGATGTGCCGCTGCGCTCTCTGGCGGCTGTCTCCAGGTAATCCTGCTGGCGAATACGCGCGAGGTGCTGCACCATAATTGGGTCCATAGGACTGATTCCTTTCTACTCCTCACGTTAGACGCGCTGAAGCCGTCTCATGTTACATGCTATCTTTCGGTGATGGTGTGAAGTGAAACTGACCTGCTGCTAATCAGCACAGGTGGGTCATATGATGCGGATGTCCAGGTCGATGATTGTCTGCGAGTCGAGCTAGCCCGGCGTTGGCTCCAGCATGTCCGAATAGATGCCGATTTTGTAGCGAATCAGCTTGAGATGCTCCTCCAGCGCTTCAATACGCGCTTCCACTTCTTCGTGGTGGTTCTTCAGCATCTCAACCCGCTGCGGCAGGCTCATGTCGCCTTCCCGCTGGTATTCGGCGTACTGCTGCATCTGCTGAATCGACATGCCGGTGGCGCGCAGCTTGTTCAGAAAATCGATCCAGCCGACATCATCCGGCAGATACCGTCTATGCCCATTGTCCGCCCGGGCAATCGGGTGGATCAATCCGATACGCTCGTAATAACGCAGCGTGTGTTCGCTGAGTCCGGTCGCCCCGGCAACCTGCTGAATGGTGAGTGTGTCGTCGTTCATAGTTCTATTATCAACCTAATTGAGGTCAAAAACAGTCCTGATTGCTGCGATGTTGTCCTGGCGCTGAGTTCAAACTGTATAGCTAGCAGTGTACGACTTAGAGCGCGCTCTATGTCAAGCATCAATTTCTACGAAGCGAGCGTTGTTTCTGAAGTTTGTAAACCGTTATGCGAATAGTCCATAGGCACTACACTTCATTTGAGGATTACCATGTACCATTAGAGTTGTAAGTGTCATCCTTTTATGCGGAGAGCACAAGATGAGCCGCCCTGAACACTTCCTCTCCTTACGATGGCGGGTAATTCTACCCTTCTTTATAGTCGTTCTTATTGTTTCGATGGTCGGCGCGTATATGCTGCCGCGCACCGTGGTCGAAATGGCGACTCCAGCCGCCCAGCAGTTGGCAAATCTGGTCTTTGCCTCGGTGGCAGCTTTTGCCATCATTGCCCTGTTCATCTGCATGAACTGGTTGGGGTACGGCATCAGCCGCGTGACCCGTGTCGCCGAGGCGCTGACCGCCGGGAATATGTTTGCCCGTACCGGCATGAAACCGACCCACGAAATCGGCAGATTGGGACATGCGCTCGATCAGTATGCCGACCACGTACAGGAACGTCACGACGAACTGCGCGCCACGCTGCGCCGTCACCGCCGCGAGATCACCCACCTGACATCGGTGCTGGAAGCGCTGCCCGAAGGGGTCGTGGTGCAGGATTCCAGCGGCGCGGTGATGTTTATGAACGACTGCGCCAAGGAACTCCTGAAATCGCAGCGCGGCACCCAGACCGGCGACCTGAACAGCCTGACCGATGTTGTTGCCGACGTGCTCGGCGACGCGATTGCCCCCGGCATCTATGCCCTGGGCGACCCGCGCCGGGTGGAACTTGACGGGCGCATGGTCAGCGCCCAGGCGGCGGCGCTGATTTCGCCAGCGCACGAGCGTGTCGGGACGGTGATCGTGCTGCGCGACATTACCGACGAAGTGCGCCGCGAGCGCGCCCGTGACGCGGTCCTCAGCCGCATGACCTGGGATGTGGAAAAGCCGATGCTGGACAAGGCGCAGGCGCTGGTCAACCCGTCCCTGACGCCCGACGCCATCAGCCGGTTCGCCCGCGAGATGTCGCGCAACGCCATCGCCCTGCAAAAGCTGGTGGTCGAGCTGCGCGATCTGAGCACCGATCTCAGCACGCGCCCGGTCGCTCGCACCCAGCGCCAACTGCCGCTGGAAACGCTGATATGGACAGTCGCCAACGAGTGGCGGCAGGTGGCGCAGGCGGAAAACCTGCGGCTCGATGTCCAGATCGAAAAGCAGGGGCTGCATGTGCTGGGCGACGAACGCCGCCTGCGCTGGGCGATAGGTAACCTGGTCGATAACGCCATCAAATACACGCCGTCCGGCGGCGCGCTGTCGCTGGAGATCAAGGGCGAAGAAGAGGGCATGGCGCGGCTGCGCATTCGTGATAACGGCGTCGGCATTCTGCCCGCCGATCTGTCCAACTTGTTCACCCGCTTCTTTCGCGGCACGCCCACGGCACCCGATGGCAAGGTCATTCACGTACCCGGCACGGGTCAGGGGCTGTCAGTCGCCCGCCAGATCATCGAGGCACACGGCGGACGCATCCACGTCAAGAGCACGCCCAGCGTCGGCACAGCCGTTTACTTCACGCTGCCGCTGACCTCGCCCGTCAGCATCGAACTGCCGTATCTGACGACCGACATGGAAGGTGAAACGGTGCGGCTGGATACGACGGTCGGACACGCGGCGAAATAGCCGACTGAATCAATAAGGGCGACTCACCGAGCCGCCCCCTACTTTTCTTACTGTCCTTACTTCTCTTACTTTTTCTACTGCTCTCTTAGTCGTGCAGCGTCATCAGATAGGCGACCAGATCGTTGATCTCCTGCTCGGTCAGCACCTCGCCAAAGCCTTGAGGCATTTGCAGGGGCCACTGCGCGCCCTGCGGATGCGGCGCGATGACATCCTGCGGGTTAATGATGGAGTTGTGAATATACTCTTCCGGCGTCAGGTTAGGGTCAGACTGATGTCCAACGCCATGCACGCTGACGTTGTACAAGCCGGGACCGATCATGACCATTTCAGAGGCGTCTACGCTGTGGCACGCCGAACATGCCCACGATACGCCGTCGGGCAGGGCATGGGCAGTGTTGAAGACCGTCTGTCCATTGGCTGCGTCACCCGCCGCGCCCGCTGATACAGCGGCTTCTTCGGTGGGGGCTTCAGTCGGCGGCACTGCGGTTGCTTCGGCTGTGGGCGCTTCGGTGGGCGGCAGGGTATCAGTCGGCGCGCCAGTCGCGGTAGCGGCGGGTGTTGACGTCGCGGTGGGCGGCACCACCGTATTGGTTGGCGTATGGGTCGGCGCGATTGCCGTCAGGTGGTCACTGGTCACCGCCAGCGCGGCTCGTGTTCCCTGGGCTTCATCTGCCCATTCCGGGGTTGCGACTGAGCCGCAGGCTGCCGCGCCAAACAGGGCTGCCAGCGCTGTGGCAGCAATAATCAGACGAATCGACTTCGTGTGCATAAGCTCTCTCTCAGGCTGGAGTTATTGTGAAAAGCGCTACAAGTATAGCACCCGTTACAAGAGTAGCAATATTTAATTAGCGAGCAGAGAGCAGACGCAGATCCGCTTCGACCATCAGTTCGACCAGCGCCTTAAATGAGGTGCGCGGCTGCCAACCAAGCTCTGCCTTCGCCCGGCTGTAATCCCCGCGCGAGGCGGCGATCTCGGTTGGACGCATGAAGCGCTCGTCGCTGACGACGTGGTCTTCCCAGTTCAGCCCGACGCAGTCAAAGGCAGCGCGGCACAAATCGCGCACCGTATAGATGGTATTGGTGGCGATGACGTAATCCTGCGGCTTGTCGTGCTGGAGCATCAGCCACATGGCTTCGACGTATTCTCTGGCATAGCCCCAATCGCGCACCGCGTCCAGATTGCCAATCTTCACCCTGCCCTGCTGCACCAGGGCTTCACCAATCTCGTTCAGCGGCGGGTGCTCCACGCCCAGCTTGATGCAGGCTGCCGCCATCGTCACTTTTCGGGTGACAAAATGCAGCGAACGGCGCTCGCTCTCGTGGTTGAACAGGATGCCGCCGCAGGCGAACATGCCATAAGAATCGCGGTAGTTCATCATCATCTGGTGGGCGTACTGCTTGGCGATGCCGTAAGGATTGTTGGCGAAAAACGGCGTGTTCTCATCGCACACTTCCTGTTCCACGCCGCCGAAAATTTCGCGGCTGGTCGCCTGATAAAAGCGCGCGTCCGGCTTGTGCCGTCGCGCCGCTTCCAGCATCCGCAGCGTGCCGAGCGCCGTCACTTCGGCGGTCACAATCGGCTGGTTCCAGCTATCCGCCGGGACCGACTGGGCGGCGATGTTGTAGACCTCGTCCGGCTGGTATCTGGCGATCAGGTTGTTCAGGCAGTCGGAGTCGATCAGATCGCCGTATTCCAGCGTCACCCTGCCGATCAGATGGCGAATGTTCGGGTAATCGTAGTTGGTTGAACGACGCGCCAGCCCGACGACGTGATAGCCCTTATCCAGCAGCAGGTCAGCGAGAAACGAGCCGTCCTGCCCGGTGATACCGGTGATGAAGGCAGTTTTCTGCTGTGTCATACGCTCTCCCTTTCGCAGCAATCCGGGGGATTATAGCGAAGGCGCGAAAGTTGGTCGCGAAGGTTGGTAATGAGATGTGAGAGAATAGCGAAAGGCGAGGCACCGCCTCGCCCCTACATCTCTCCTCTGTGTTCCTGGTGTCTTATGGACAAATTGATTAGAAACCGCCGCGTATTGTAGGGACACGATAATATCGTGTCCGTTCCCTTCAATCAGGCAGCGGACACGACAATGTCGTGTCCCTACGAGCCTCTTTGTGGTTCAAATTTACAGCGCTACCGGTTCCAGATCGCGCCAGTTGGTGCCGTACTGGGCGTTGGTGCGCAGCGGCGCGGCAAGCTCGCAGGCGCCTTCCATTGTTTCCACCACCAGCGCGGCGGCTGCCGTCAGCCGGTCTTCGGGAACTTCCAGCACCAGTTCGTCATGCACCTGTAAGATCATGCGCGCGCGCGGTTCGCGGCGCTCAAGCTCGCTGTGCAGCGTGATCATCGCCTGCTTGATGATGTCCGCTGCCGTCCCCTGAATCGGCATGTTGATGGCTTCGCGCTCCGCCGACGTCTGGATATTGCGGTTGCCATGCTTCAAGCCGGGGAAGGTGCGCCGCCTGCCAAACAGCGTCGTCAGATAACCGTTGGTGTACGCCAGATGCTTGGCTTTATCGAGATACGCGCGCACGCCCGGCAGTCGCTCAAAATAGGTTTTGATGAAGGCTTCCGCCTGCGGCAGCGTCAGATCGCTTTCTCGCGCCAGGCGAAACGCGCCCATGCCGTACAGGATGCCAAAGTTCACTCGCTTGGCGAAGCTGCGCTGCGATTTCGTGACCTGTTCAATCGGCACGTTGTTGACCAGCGCCGCCGTCGCCGCGTGAATGTCCTGCCCCTGGGCGAAGGCTTCCAGCAGGGTTGGCTCGCGGGTGACGTGCGCCATGATCCGCAGTTCCACCTGGCTGTAATCGACCGCCAGCAGACAGACGCCATCCGGCACGATGAACGCCCGCCGCACTTCGCGCCCAACTTCGGTTCGGATGGGGATATTCTGCAAATTGGGATTATTGCTGCTCAAGCGCCCGGTGCTGGCACCGGACTGGTTGAAGTGGGTATGCACCCGCCCGGTGCGCGGGTTGATCAGGGCGGGAAGCGCGTCCACATAGGTTCCCTTGAGCTTGCTCAGTTCGCGGTATTCCAGAATTTTGTCCACCACCGGATGATCGCCGCGCATATTATCGAGTACGTCGGCAGCGGTGGAGACGCCGTGAGCCGTCTTGCGGATGCCCTGCGATTTCAGCCCCAGCTTGCCAAACAGCACGTCGTTCAACTGCTTCGGGCTGTTGATGTTGAATGTCCCGTAGCCGCTGAGATCAAAGATTTCCTGTTCGAGACTGACCAGCATGTCATTCAGGCTGCCACTCATCTGATAGAGGTATTCGGTATCGAGCAGCACGCCCGATTCCTGCATGGACGCCAGCACCGGAATCAACGGGATTTCCAGCTTGTTGAATACGTCAATCGGAGCGGGCGGGTTTGGCGTGCCCCACAGCGGGTCAACGTCAGGGTCATCCTCGCGCGGCTGGAGCTTCGGTGCCAGCACATCGACTAACTTGAAGGTTGCCACCGCGTCGGCGGCGGCATACGGAGCCGCCCGATCAATGGGCACCTCGCTCATGGGAATCTGCTTCTTGCCGGTTCCGATCAGGTCGGTGATCTCAGTCATCGAAATATGAAGCTCTTTTTGCGCCAGCCGTTTCAAGCCAAGCTCCTGACTCAAAGGGTCGCGCACCCACTCGGCGATCATGGTGTCGAAGGTGATCGGCGACACGTCGATGCCATAGCGCTGGAGCATGATCAGGTCGTAGTTGGCGTTGTGGGCATACTTGGGGATGTTCGGGTTGGTCAGCGCCGGGCGCAGCGCGTCGAGCACCGTCTCCATCGGAAGCTGCCGCCCTTCAAAATGCCCGACCGGGATGTAGTAGCCCTTCTCGCCATCGACGGCGAACGAAATGCCCACCAGGTCATCGAACATCTGGTTCTTGCCGGTCGTCTCGGTATCAAAGGCGATCCCGGTCGCGCTGTTCAACACCGCCACCAGGTCATTCAGCCCCGCTTCGTCATCGACGATGACCGTCGGAAACAGCGCAGTTTCGGGCGCGCCCGGCACTTGCAGCGGCACATCCACGTCGTGCATCTGGAACAGCGGAAGCTGCTGGGTGGCGCGCACTGCCAGCCGCCCCAACTGGTTGAACATGCTGGTGAATTCCATCTCGCGGAACAGCACTTCTACCTTGCTCCGGTCAAAGTCGTGGGCGACGCACTGCGTCAGGTCGAACTCGAACGGCACATCGCGCAGAATGGTCGCCAGCCGCTGGCTGAGGAACGCCGACTCGCGCCCGGCTTCCAGTTTGGTGCGGGTCGCGCCTTTGATCAACTCGATGTTTTCGTAGATATTCTCTAGCGTGCCGTACTGCTGAAGCAGCGTCGTCGCGCCCTTTCGACCGATGCCCGCCACGCCGGGGATGTTGTCGGACGTATCGCCTTCCAGCGCCTTGAGGTCGATTAACTGGCGCGGCTCAAGGCTGTATTTCTCGCGGAACTTGTTCACGTCGTAGAACTCATCCGGCGTGCCGGCTTGCGGCACATACAGCCGGACATGGATGTTGTCGGTCAGCAGTTGCAGCAGGTCACGGTCGCCGGTGAAGACCATCACGTCAACGCCCTGCTGCTCGGCTTTGCACGATACCGTCCCCATTAGATCGTCAGCCTCGTAGCCCGGTTTCATCAGGATTGGCACGTTAAACGCCTCCACAAACTGGATGATGCGCCCGATCTGGGTGTGGAGATCGTCGGGCATCTTCTCGCGCGTGCCTTTGTACTCGCTATAAAGCTCCTCGCGTCCACTCAGACCATCGTCAAAGGCGACGGCGAGATAATACGGCTGTTCCTTTTCGAGGATGTCCATCAGACTGCGCACAAAGCCGAAGATGGCGCTCGTTCCTTCGCCGCGCGAGGTCATCAGCGGACGTCCGATCTGAGCGAAATAGTGGCGGTACGCCAGAGCATGACCATCAAGGATGTAAAACAGGGGACGAGATGACATGGGACAGGCATCCTTTATGCGAACGTTTGAGCGAAATTATACCACGAAGGAGACGGCGGCGAAATTCCATGCCCGCCCCGGTTCACGAAAAAGGACACGGCGGCGGGTCGTGTCCTTGGGTTCAGCGTGTGACGAGAGAAACGGCTGTTGACTGCGCTAACGTCGTTTTCTTTCCTTACTCTTACTCGCTGCTACAACATGCGTTCAAACTGGATGAACTGCTGAATTTCGTCCACGTCCAGCTTGCGCCCCGGCGTGACGACCAGATAGCTGTCTGCCCAGAGCGTGTTCGGATCGAGCGTTGGATTATGCGAATAGACAATTTCCGCCGAGCGCTGCTTGAGGTCACGGACGATCTCGTAAGGCGGCGTTTCACCCGGCACGTCCGCCAGCAGATAAACGTACTCGTCCTTTGCCTGAATCTCCTGCAAGCGCCAGGCGTCCTCGCGAAGCTGCGAATTCATGCCCCGCATAATCGCCTGCGCCAGCGTGCTGCTGATGTGCGTGTCCGGGTCACGGATCATCCAGACGTAAGCATAGGGCGTGCGCGGCGTGCCGTCATCCACCGATTCCGGCAGCACGAACTGCTCGACCATCTCCAACTCAGCTACTTCGACCACTTCGGGGACTGCCTGCAGCGCTTCGACCAGCCGCTTGCCCTGGCGGCGAATGTCGCGCAGCGGCGTGGTGCCGGAGAAGATGAGCGACAGCGTTAGCTCATCGACGGTGCGGCGCGAAAACAGCATATAGTCCTTGCCGCTGCCTTCCAGGTTAATGAAGCGGATTCGCGCCTCGTCGGGGTTGGCGTCCCAGTCGCCGCGAATGGCGCTGCGCAGTTCCTCGACTTCCTCGCGCGCCATGCGTCCGGCGTAGGCGACGATCTGCCCTTCACGGGTGAGCAGGGTTGCTTCGGCGGTCAGCTCCAGCGAGACTTCGGTCAGGCTGAGGGCAAGCTGGGCGATGTACGGATCGTCATACTGCGGGGCGTTGGGGGCGGCTTCGACTTCGGCTTCCTGCGACAGTATAAGCTGCTGTTCGCTGGCGGCTTCGGGCGGCTGGCGCGAAGCATATGCGACCGTCAAACCCATGTCTTCGTCGGCAAAATCGCGGGTGTAGCTTTCGGTGTCCTCGGTGACAGTTTCAAATGCTTCGTCAAACTCGACATCCTCGGCAGCGTCCGGTCGCGCGGCAAAGGTGAAATCGAGTCCGCTGATTTCTTCTTCGGGGGCGTCGGCTTCCGGCGACAGCCATTCCGTCTCCAGCACTTCCGGCGCTGCTTCCAGCCGCTGGGCGGAGGACAGGCGCGTCGTCTGGTCATACTCATCTTCAAAGTCGAAGGCGTTTAATTCTGCCGCCGGTTCTTCCAGGACAGGCGCTTCACCCGTCGGGAATTCCGGCAGCACCTTAGGCAGGAAGTCAGGCTCGCGCACATACAGATCGTCGTCTTCGCCGGGCTGTTTCCCGCCCATGAACCAGGATGGCAGCGGCTGCACCTTCGGGCGGTGGGCGGGTAGCTGGCGCTCGATGTTGGCGATCAACTCGGAAACAGAGAACGAATCGACCGGTGTCGAGTCATCGAGCGCGGTTTCCAGCACCATGCGGGCAGTGTTCACGCCTGGCTCATCATCAAAATCAAAGCCGATATCGCGGTTCTGCACGATTTCGCGCTGCGCCTCGGCTTCGATCTCGTTGAGGATGTCGTCAATATCGGACGGCGTCGAGGCGAAGAACTGCGGGAATGCCTCGCGCATGTCCTGCTCGGTCACCTGTTCCGGTGATGATTCCTCCGGCACTACCTCTTCGCCGCGCAGAATGGACAGCACGTTGCGGAAGCTGGTATCGCTGACGCCGGTGAACAGATCGCCAACGGTGCCTTCGTCCTGCTCCTCGTCTTCCAGCGCTGGCAGCACCGGCATGTCCTCAACCGCCAGTTCCGGCTCGTCGGGTTCGGTTTCGACCACTTCCAGCGCGGGCAGTTCGTCGGTTTTCTTGCGCTCGATTTCTTCCAGCAGCGAGTCCATGCCACCTGTCAGGATGAATTCGACAAACTGCTGGTGGCGCGTCGGCAGCGGTTGGTGCGGCTCGCCGCTGCGCATCGAATTGACCAGTTCGTCAAATTCGGTACCCGACTGCGGCTGTTCCTCGCCGCTGTCCAGTTCTTCCAGCAGCGACGAAAACGCATCGTCTTCGTCGGTCGTAGCAGGCTGGTCGGGCTGCCCCAGCAGGTCGTCAATCGAACTGGAGAGGGCGGCGTCGGCAAAAGGATCGGCGTCCGCATCCAGGCTGCCAAACGGATCGGCAGAGTCGCCTTCTGGCGGCTGCTTTTCGGGCGTTAGCCCGCGCGTACCCTGGACGGTGGAAAGCACATTGTCAATGCTGGTGTATTCCGGCAGGTCGGTTGGCGGTTTGGATTTCGCCGGTCGGGTTTGCACGCGGCGCAGCAGTTCGCTCTCGTCAAATTTGCCCAGCAGCCCCGGACGCTGCTCGGTCGGTTTCTTCTGTTCGGGGGACGCGGTAGGCGTTTGGGTGGTCGGTGCGTCAGGGTGCGCCGGGACGAAGTCCTCAGGCGCGGCTTTGTCAGACGCCAGCCGACCGGTGCGCCGCCCTTCAATCGCCTTGTTGACGACCGGGATGATCTCGCGGGCGCTGATCGGCGTGTTAACGGTGCCTTGCAGCTTGAACTCACGCAGCAGGTCGTCGGGCTGGCGCGGCGTGGCGATAATCGCCAGCAGCGGCTGCACCTGCCGCAGCCGTTCCACCACCTCGCTGCCAGAGACGCCGGGCAGCGTAAAATCCACCAGTGCGACGTCCTGCATGTGCCCGCGCAGGTAATCGAGCGCGGGTTCCAGCGACGTAAACGGATGCACCTCAAAGTTGCCGGTGCGTTCCAGCGCCTGTTTAATGGAGACGGCGAAGGCGAGTTGGTGGTTGATGATCAAAATATGTGTTTGCATAATGGAATTTTATAGCGGCATACAACCCAAGTCAATTTACCTCTAAACCCTGCTTCTACTATAGACGAAATATGCTGGCTTACCAATGTTTATGCGCTGTACAGCCCCTGCCCAAAACAGCGCCTTTTAAAGCGCTGCAATGACCGCCACCGGCAGGCTGAACACCAGGCAGAAGCCCATGCCTTTGAAGAAATTGGACAGGTGCATCCCCCAGTTGTGATAGAGGTGCTCCATCCCTTCCGCGCCGGGGATGACGGCGAACTTCGGCTTGAAGCCGGTGAGCAGGATCAGGTCGAGCACCACGGCATCGAACAGGTTGAACAGGCTCAGCACGCCGAAGACGTGCAGGTACGCCGTTAGAAACGGCATCGATCCGCCGTTGGCGGCGCGTAACTGCAATACCGAATAAGCCAGCGTCCCTAACGCCCCGACCAGAAACAGAATGACTACCAGCCCACGCTGCCGCTTTTCCTGCGCCGAAAGGGGCAGCACGCGGGCTTGGATTTCGGCAGGATAATCCTGAAGCCACAGGCGCGGATTGTAGTACAGCGACCCAAGAACGATGGCAGTTAACACCGCCGACAGCAGCGCCCCATCGATCAGTATGCGTGTGAGCGAAAGACCTTCCATGATAGCTTTCCTCTATCCTTATTACGCTAGACTATATAATATTTTAGATTAATCTAAATATTTGTCAAGAAGCGGATTTGCGGCAGAGGCATCCGCCTATGTATACTCTCGCTTATGGAAAAACTACCGCTGATTTCCCTTGACCGTGACTGGCAGTGCGCCTATTTTGAGCGCGAGCCAAATGTCCGCGAGCTTGCCTCGCCAGGCACGCCGGTGCCGTCGCTGCCGGATTGGTCGTGCAGCCGCCGTTATGGCAGTCCCTGGGCAGCCTATTTGCAGCACACCTTTCATCTGGAGCCGACCGACGAGTGCGTCAGCTACATCCTGCACATCGAGTCCGCGCCGGGGACGGTGGTGCTGTACGTCAACGGACGGCGGCTGGGCGAATTCGACGGTTCGCTGCCCTTCTCGTTCGATATCACCGATTACGTAGCGCTGGAAGACAATTCGATGGCGCTGCGGGTGGAATGTGCTGAGTCGGGGCGTTTTGGAAAGCTCCATTTGCAGCCGCTTCCCTGCGAGTGAGGACTGATGCCGTCAGCTTCGATTGACGCGCAGCCTTCCAGCCTTTAGAATAACCAGACGAACATAAGCAAAAATCTGGCGAGTAAGTATGCAATACCACATCTGGACACTTGGTTGTCAAATGAACACCGCCGATTCTCAGCATCTCGCTTCCGAACTGGAGAAGCTGGGCTATTCGGCAGCCAGCAGCCCCGACGACGCGGACATCTACGTGGTCAATACCTGCGTCGTCCGCCAGAGCGCCGAGGACAAGGCATTCGGGCGGCTGTCGCTGCTCAACGAAGTCAAGAAGCAGCAGCCGGACAAGGTGATCGGCGTCATGGGCTGTATGGTCGGCGTGCGCGATTCGCTGACGCTGCGCAAGCGGCTGCCCTATGTGGACGTGTTCCTGCCGCCATCCGAACCAGCGCCAATGGTCGATTTTCTCAAGAGCCGCATGAGCGAAGCCGAAGTGCTGGCGCTCGAAGCCCGCAGCCGCGCCCAGCGCGACGAGCTTCAGGATGGCGAACTAATCCTGCCGCCCCACGAACAGGGCAGCCTGATCAGCGCCCATGTGCCGGTGGTATACGGTTGTTCACATGCGTGCAGCTTCTGCATCATCCCCTTCCGGCGCGGAATTGAGCGCAGCCGCAGCGTCGGCGAAATTGTCGCCCATGTGCGCAGCCTCGCCCGGCAGGGCGTCAAAGAAGTGACGCTGCTGGGTCAGATCGTGGATCGCTACGGCAAAGACATCGCCGATGGTCCCGACCTTGCCGACCTACTGCGCACCATCGACGGCGTCGCCGAAGAAGCCAGCATCGAGCGTATTCGCTTCCTGACCAGCCACCCGAACTGGATGACCGACAAGCTGCTGGATACAGTCGCCGAGCTTCCGCACGTCATGCCGCAGATCGAAGTGCCGGTGCAGGCGGGCAGTGACGCCGTTCTGGAGACGATGAAACGCGGCTACACGGTTGAGCAGTATCGTCATCTGATCGAGCGCATCCGCAGCCGCATCCCCGACGTCGCCATCCACACCGATATCATCGTTGGCTTCTGCGGCGAAACCGAAGCCCAGTTCATGGATACCTATCACCTGCTGGCGGATCTGCGGCTGGATAAAGTGCATCTGGCGACCTACAGCCCGCGCCCCAATACCGTCAGCGAGCGCCGCATGACCGACGACGTGCCTGAGGAAGAAAAATCGCGCCGCTTCCAGATGCTGGACGAGCTTCAGGGGCGCATCCTGGCGGAAGCCAACAGCCGCTATCTTGGGCAGACGGTGAACGTGCTGGTCGAAGACAGCCACAAGGGCAAATGGCGCGGGCGCACCCCGCAGAACAAGCTGGTCTTCTTTGAAGACGGAAACGCCGACTGGCGCGGCAGGCTGGTCGATCTGGAAATCACCTGGACAGGACCCTGGAGTATGCAGGGTCGCCTGCCATCCACCGAAAGCGCCATCGATCCGCTGGTCGTGCTGGTGGGATAGGGCGACAGCGGCGGCGCTGCAACACACGGGCATGGTAGGGACACGACATCGTCGTGTCCGCTTCTCGTCTCCACATCTGCGATGACAGTCATGTCAGACAGGTAGCTCTCACATGCAGCTTCTCAGCGTCAATGTCGGCAAGGCGCAGCCTATCGCCAACGCCAAATCAACCGGGAAAACCGGCATCTTCAAACAGCCGCAGACCGCGCCGGTGTTCATTCATCCGCTTGGGCTGGAAGGCGACGCCATCGTGGATACCGAAAATCACGGCGGGGTCGATCAGGCGGTCTATGTCTATGGCACGCCTGACTATGAATGGTGGTCAAACGAGCTTGGGCGCGCGCTGACGCCGGGCACGTTTGGCGAAAATCTGACCATCACCGATCTGACCAGCGCCGACTATTACCTCGGTGACCGGCTGCGGGTCGGTCAGGCGCTGCTGGAAGTGACCGGCGGGCGCATTCCCTGTGTGACGCTGGCGGCGCGCATGGGCGATCCGACCTTCGTCAAACGCTTTCGCCACGCCGAGCGTCCGGGCTTGTACTGCCGGGTGATCGAAACCGGCGCGGTATCTGCGGGCGACGCGGCGCAGCGCGAAACGGTGCGTAACGACACCATCTCAGTCATCGATCTGTCGCGGCTGTTCTACGACAAGCATGTCAGCGAAGCCACCATGCGCCGCCTGCTGGCAATGCCGATTGATATTCGCAGCCGACGGTATTATGAGCACAAGCTGGAGCAGCTTGCAGCCAAAAACGAGCAGCCCTGAGCGCCGCTTTACGACTGTCCACAAACACGGTATCTTAATGCTTCATCCTATCCCTTGCGGTTGGATTTCCCTGTTTTAGCGTATACTTGGTTATGCAGCGTTTGAGACTCTGACACGCTGGGTTGCCTACGCATCGACTGGAGGACACAGGCGCGATGCCACCGGAGAAAAGTGGATATTACTACCCGAATAAATTTGCCCGCCTCACCATTGAAGCCATGGAAGAGATCATGGGGCGGAATGGGTTGAATGCTATTCTGAACCTCGCCGGGCTGCAGCAGTATGTGGACAATTATCCGGCGGACAACCTCGAAAAAGGGTTTGATTTTACCGATTTCACCGCCTTGAACGTCGCGCTGGAAGATATGTACGGACCGCGCGGCGGGCGCGGGCTGGCGCTGCGTGCCGGACGCGCCATCTTCGCTGGCGGCTTGCGCTCGTTTGGCGCGCTGGCGGGCGTGGGCGATCTTGCCTTCAAGGTGCTGCCGCTGAACGCCAAACTCAAAGTGGGCGTACCGGCGATGGCGAACATCTTCTCTCAGTTTTCCGACCAGATTTCCAACGTCCATGAAGAAGGCAGCGACCGGATCATCTACACGCTGGAGCGCTGCCCCATGTGCTGGGATCGGAAGGTCGATAAAGCGGTTTGCTATATGGGACAGGGCTTGCTTCAGGAAGGCTTGCGCTGGGTTTCTGGCGGGCGCGAGTTCAAAGTCGATATGTCTACCTGCATCGGCAAGGGCGACGACATGGGGCGCTACATCATTTTCAAAGAACCGATCTCCTAGTCTCTGTTTGTGCTAGAATGTAACACGATTCGGCACAAACAGAGGATAGGGAAAATGCGCTATCGAATACTATGTGTGTTTGTCGCCCTGGCTTTATGTGCGTGTAATCTTTCCAGCAGCGGTGATCGCGAAGAAAATATAGCCACGCCGACCACCATCACCTCAGGTCGCCCGGTGGTACAAATCCTATCCCCCCAAAACGGCGCTGAAGTCGTGGTTGATGACGACGTGCTGGTCAGCGCGAACGCGACTGACGCGGCGGGCGTCACCCGGGTTCAACTGCTCGCCAACGGGCAGGTCGTCAAAACGGTTTCCTCAGAATCGCCATCCGGCGATCAGGTCTTCAACGCGCTGCTGGACTATACGCCAACCTCCACCGGAACGGTCAGGCTTCAGGTCATCGCCTACCGGGCAGCCATCGCCAGCGAGCCTGCCACCGTCGAAATCACGGTGCGCGCCGCGCAGGCGCAGGTGACGGCAACCACAGCTTCGCAGCCCAACGTCCCCATCATCAATCCGAATGACCCAACCTGCCGGGCGCTGACCAATACCGCGCTCCGTCTGCGCGGCGGTCCGGGCACCAACTATGCCCAGATCGGTCTGCTCAATGCCGGGTCGGTCGTGCCGATCATCGGACGAATTGGCTCGAATGAGTGGTGGCAGGTGCGCGTCAATCTAACCATTGGCTGGATCAGCGCTGCCTATACCAGCGTCTATGGCATCTGCAACGGCGTGCCGATTGTGACGCCGCCAGCAACGCCAACACCAGTGATTACCAATACGGTTGTCCCCACCAGCACGCTCACGCTCACAGCGCCGCCGCCAACCGTCACGCCCGGTCCTGCCGACCTGCTGGTGACGAACATCGTTGGCTCGAACGTGCTGACGCTGGGCGCGGGCGATGCGCCGGTCACGTCCAGCTACAGCGTGACCATCACCAACGCCGGAAGCTCGCCAACCGGTCAGTTCAACAACACAATTGCCGTCAATCCGGGCGGCGCGGCTACGCCGCTGGGCGTCGTCGCCAGCCTTGCGCCGGGCGAAAGCATCCTGCTGAATGTCAGCCTGACCTTCAGTTCGGCGGGCAACTACACTATTCAGGCACAGGCGGACAGCGACAATCAGGTGACCGAATTGAGCGAAGTCAACAACGCGGGCGTCTTTAACGTCACCGTCAGCGCCGCGCCGTAGCCAACAGCGCTTCAGCGAAACAGAAACGGGCGAATAGCACAATGGTTATTCGCCCGTTTTGGGTTTTGGTCGGCTTGATTTGCGCTCTGCCCTGAAACTCATCACAATAGCTATCAACTGCGGCTGTCCAGCATCATTCAGCATCTAAAACGCGCCAAACGGGCGAATAGAGTTCATGCAGATGAGCGTTCCTTAAAGTCTGACGTCAATGGGTTCAGGAAGCAGCGAGGGTCGAATGCGTCACACCGTACTGTTTTACAATCCGGTCAGCACTTCCAGAGGTAAACAGCGGCTTCCCCTGTCGCTGCTGTCGGTTGCCGCCGTCATCGCCGACGATTACGAGGTTGAGTTTATCGACGGAAACCTGCTGCAAAGCAGCGGCACTGATCCGGCGCAGGCGATCATCGACCGCGCGCAAGCCACCGGCGCGAAACTGCTCGCGGTCACCGTCATGCCCGGTCCCCAGCTTCGACAGGCGGTTCCAGTCTGCAAGCAGGTCAAAGCCGCCCTGCCCGACCTGACGATTCTGTGGGGCGGCTATTTTCCGACCCAACACGCCGACGTCATCCTGCGCAGCGATTTTGTCGATTACATCATTCAGGGACAGGGCGAAGCGCCGTTTCGCCAGTTCGTGGACGCGCTGCATTACGGCGGCTCAATCCACGACATTCCCTCGCTCGGCTGCCGGAACGACGGCGAGGCGCGAATTAACCCGCGCGCGCCGGTGGTACCGCTGAACAATCTGCCGCTGTTCCCCTACGACCAGATCGACGTCAGCCGCTACGTGGGCAGCAGCTATCTCGGCACGCGGGTGCTGAATCACAACACCTCGTTTGGCTGCCCGTTCGCCTGCAACTTCTGCGCTGTCGTCGCGCTGGCAAACCGGCGCTGGATTCCCGAAAGCGCCGAGCGCGTGGCGGGCATCGTCCAAAATCTGTACGACCGCTGGAACATCAACGGGCTGGAATTTCACGATATGGACTTCTTTGTCAGCGAAAGCCGCAGCGCCGAGTTTGCCGAACGGCTGGCACACTTTGCCGGGGACAGTATCCGCTGGTGGGCATTGGGGCGGGTAGATACACTGCTGAGTTACAGCGACACCACCTGGCAGAAGATGAAACAAAGCGGCGCGAAGATGATCTTCATGGGCGCGGAAAGCGGCGATGACGAAACGCTGAAGCGCATGAACAAGGGCGGCAAGAGCAGCACCAACGCCACGCTGGCACTGGTCGAACGGATGAAACACTACGGCATTGTACCCGAACTGTCGTTTGTGCTGGGCAACCCGCCCGACCCACGCGCCGATATCGAAGCGACCATCAGTTTCATCCGCAAAATCAAGCAGATCAACCCGGCAACTGAACTGGTGCTGTATATCTACACGCCGGTGCCGCAGGAAGGCAGCATTCTACTTGACGAGGCGACAAAACTCGGCTTTCGCTTCCCCGAAACGCTGGAAGAATGGGCAGGCGATGAGTGGTCAAAATTCGCCATGCGCCGCGACCCGCACACACCCTGGTTCAAAGACACCGTTCGCAGCCGCGTGCGCAGCTTCGAGTCGGTCATCAACGCCTACTACCCGACAGTCACCGACACGCGCATGACGGGTCATTACCGCCATCTGCTGCGCGGTTTAAGCGGCTGGCGCTACAAGCTGAAGTTTTACGACTGGCCCTATGAACTGAAGGCGCTTCAGCGGCTGATACACTATCGCCGCCCGGAGACGACCGGGTTTTAGAGCCTGTCCGGATTCAGATGGGCTTTGCCGCGTAGTTGCGGGTGACGATGTCCAGAATCTGTGAGTGCCGGGCAAAAATGACCAGGGTATCCCCTGCTGTGACCGGAATGGTATCGCTCGGATGGACTGCGGCGTCGCCTTCTCGTTCGTGCAGCACGATATCCATGTTGTGGCGTTCCTGAAGCATCCCGATGGTGGCACCCTCCAGAAATGAGCCGCGTTCCACCTTGAGGCGGATCATGCTGTAGTCTACGCCGTGAATGTGCAGCGTCTGGGCGATTTCGATGCCAACGGCTGCCCCGGCGAAGGCTGGTGCTGACAGATCAGAGGCGCTGAGGACGGCTTCCACGCCCATGAAGCGGTGCAGCTGGCTGGCAAACTGGTTGTCCCACATGCGGACGACGATCCGCGCTTCCGGGTTAAACTCACGCGCCCGCATGGTGACTTCGAGGTTCAGATAGTCGTCGGACGTGCAGACGACGAAGGCGCGGGCGTGCTGCAAACCGGCTTTCTCAAGCATCAGCGGCAGCCTGCCATCGCCCACCACGCAGGGCACGCCGAGTCCGCTGAGTTCGTTGTCAAGATCGTCCGGCAGAGTCAGATTAATGGCGACGACCTCAAAGCCCATCTCCGACAGCGTGCGGATGACGCGCAGCCCCACATGCCCAACGCCCAGCACCACCACGTGATTCCGGTAAGTAGATGCCACAGCTTCCTCCCAGTTTCGCCTGCGCTCGCCACGATTGAAGAACAGGCGCACGAAATCGACCACGCCGCGCCCGACCACGTAGACGCCAAGCGCTGGCATGGCATACCAGAACGCCATCAGATAAGGCTCTGGCGGCAGCTCGGTCGCCGTTTCCAGAACCATCAGTGTCAGCATAATATAGGGCAGGTCAACGTAAGGCAGGCGCGGGTGTCCCGCATAGACCAGCAGTTCGCCGTACAGCCAACCGCCGCCAAACACGGAGACGACAAAGACGATAATTGGGATGCGGAACTCGCGCCAGAGGGCAGAAGTATCGCGCCACAGAGCGCGCAGAGTCCGAGAAAGTCGATCAAGCCGCCGCTGACCGCGCGGCAGCACCAATTGAATATTTGTCAATCACTGCCCCCTGTCTACGGGGGCAGATTGTAACACGGGTTAATAGAACTTCATGACGATATCGCCGATGACGTTTGCCGCCTGTTCAGCGCTGCCCACCGCGTGGAACATGTGGCGGTAGATTTCGCGCAGCTTGAGCATATTGACGACATCCTTGAGGCTGCGCGGTTCGTCAAACAGTTTTGCCAGCGCTTCGGCGTACAGCACTTCCATCTGGTTTTCGATGGCTTTCACCCGCAGCGCGTGGGCATCCGCCACATTCGGATGATGCTCCAGCCGTTCAATCGCCAGCCGAATTTCTTCGGCGCTGTTGTGCAGCATGGTCGCCATACGGTTCAGATATTCGTTGGGCAGCACCGCCAGGATATCCATTTCATTGGTGGTCGAAAACGCATAGTCCAGCACGTCGTCAATGGCGCGTGACAGGGCGAACAGGTCTTCGCGGTCAATCGGCGTCACAAAGGTGCGGTTTAGCTCGTCAATCAGAATGCGCCGGATCTCATCCGCCTGTTTTTCGAGCGCCTGCACTCGATTCGCGTTCTTCTTGTTCGGTTTTTCCATATACTCAAGCAGCGCTTCTGTTCCCAGAACGACAATCGACGCCTGTTCGCGCAGCCGATCAATGAAGCGGTTGGGGCGGCGCTGAAACAGGCTGCGAATCCGCTGTCTGGTGCCGGAAAGCATATTCATGAAAGCACTCCTTCAATCAGGCGGTATGCCACCGCGCCGACTACTGCCGCAATAGGGATCGTCATGATCCACCCCAACGCAATGATCTGAACAACACTCCAGCGCACTTTTCGGACGCGCTCAGCCCCGCCCGCGCCGATAATCGCCGACGTAATGACCTGCGACCCGCTGACGGGCGCGCCGAGCAAAGACGCGACCAGGATGACAGTTCCCGATGCTACCTGAGCGCCAAACCCGTGTATGGGACGAATTTTGTAGAACTTACCGCCCAGCGTGTGGATTAACCGCCAGCCACCAACAACCGCGCCGAAGCCGATGGCTCCGGCGCAGAAAATGACTACCCAAGCCGGTACGGCGAAAGCATCCAGATAGCCGGTCGCGATCAACCCCAGCATGACCACGCCGATCAGCTTCTGACCGTCATTCGCGCCAAACGAAATCGCCATCAGTGCCGCCGCCAGCACCTGCCCGCGCTTAAACCAGCGGTTGATGTGGGGCGTTGCCGACGCGCTGCCCCAGTACGACAGGCGCACCAGCCAGTAACCCGCGATCAGACCGAGAATGGGCGATAAAAAAAGACCCAGCAGCGTCTTGGTCAGTCCGGTTGAGATGATGGCATCGCTGCCGTAACCCGCCCAGACCGCGCCGACCAGCGCCCCTACCAACGCCTGCGAGATACTGCTTGGAAGGCGCAGCCAGAGGGTGAAGGCGCTCCAGACAATCGCGCCAGACAGTCCGGCGATGACGACGGTGGCGGACGTCGCTTCCTGAGTGATCAGTTCGCTGCCAAGCGTGCTGGCGACAGCAATGCCCAGTACAAACGGACCGGCGAAAAGACCGAAAGCAGCCAAACCCAGCGCCTGGCGTGGTCCCAGCGCGCGCGACGAAATCACGGTGGCGACGATGCTGGCGGAGCCATGCATACCATTGAGGATTCCATATATCAGCGTCAGCGCGAGGACAGCGACAATGTATGACAGCATCCAGCAGCCCATCAGTTACATTAAAGCAAAGTTAAGTGTACTTTAAATTGCTTAATAATTCAAGAATAACTATTGAAATGTTAAGGTTGCCCTATCGGTTCTACGGAAGGTCAGCCGCGCGCCTGTGTGCAAACTGTATAAGGGCTGAAAGCAGCGCCGATTTCCCTGTGGATTTCAACAACTGATGCCTGCATGTTGTCTATTTTCACCAAAGCGCTGTCTCAAACTTTATCAACTCTCTCCATTAATTTTGTCACTTTATGACGATAAACTGGATTTTTCGTCATTTACATGCGCCAAGTGAAGGTAACTATGACCACACTGCTCCGCGATTTCCTGGAAATCCCCTACGATCAACTGGAAGAACTCAACCTCGAAGCCAAGGCGCTGCGTCTCGCCCGCACTGCGCCCGATGTGATGCGCGAAGAGCGCATGAAGTACCTGACCGACGAAAAGCGCATCAAGGCGGTCACCGTCTGCTTCACCGATCTTGAAGGTCGGCTGCACATGCTCGATTACGACAAGAAGTTCCTGCTGAAAGCGGCGGATAACCTTACCTTCGACGGATCATCGGTGCGCGGCTTCTCGCAGCAGTCCGAATCCGACCTGCGTCTGGGCATTGACTGGTCGGCGTTCTACTGGGTGCCGTCGGACGTATTTGGACCGGGCAAAGTGCTGGTGTTTGGCGAAGTTCATGCGCGCAACGGCAGCCTGTATACCGCCGACCTGCGCTGTATGCTGAAGCGCTACACCGCCGATCAGTACGAGAAGAACGGCTATACCTTCAACCTGTCCAACGAAATTGAAGGCTTCGTCTTCCGTGGTCGTCATGCCGAGCAAATGTTTGTCGAAACCAGCCAGTTTGAGCTGGTATCCACGGGCGGCTACTATCACTCGCTCCCCGGAGACACGCTGCGGAGGTTCATTGACCATGCGGCGGAAGTGCAGCGGGCAATGGGCTTCTCCAACGAGAAGGATCATCCTGAGGTCGCGCCGTCGCAGTTTGAGATGAACTATTCCCACGCGGAAGCGCTGGTCGCCGCCGATCAGGTTCAGCTTTATAAGCTGGTCAGCCGTCAGGTCGCCCGCCAGTTGGATTTAACCGCCAGCTTCCTGCCCAAGCCGGTCACCGGCGTGAACGGCAGCGGTATGCACACCAACATGTCGGTTTCCAGCAACGGCGACAACCTGTTTTATGAGGAAGACGGAAAGGACGGCGTCTCCACCTTCGCCTGGGATTTCGTCCAGCGCATCCTGAATGCCGCGCGCGACATTTGCCTGGTGCTGAACCCAAGCGTCAACGCCTACCGCCGCCTCGACCCGCACTATGAAGCCCCAAACCAGATCAAGGCATCGCCAATTGATCGCGGCAGCATGGTGCGCATCCCGATTGGCAACTCCAGCTCAGCACGCATCGAAGTGCGCTCCATCGCGCCAGACACGAATCCCTATCTGGTGGTGTACACGCTGTTCAAGGCAGGGCTTGAGGGCAGCGGCGCCGGTGACGTGGCGCCGGATGCCATTCTGCCGGACAACATTTATGACGCGCTGGACGATTTTGAAGCCAGTGAATTTGTGAAGGGCATTCTCGGCTGCGACGTGGCGGAAAAGTACGCCGGACTCAAGCGCGCCTCGGCGGATCGCTGCCCGCGCCTGCTCGGCAGCCGCATCAAGCGCGCCGAAGTCCGCTTCCATCACGAAGTGACCAACCAACTGCTGTGGAACAATTTCTAGCGATATAGGGCAGCCATTGTGCGGGGGCGCAGGCACGCTGCGCCCCTACCTCACGCCCCACCGCAGTTCCCCCGGCAGCTTCTCTTCTGCCCTGAACGCGATTTCCACCACCTGGTTCGGCTGAAACTGGCTGGTGAGCTGGCGCAGTCCTTCGGCGCGATCCTGACTTTCTCCCTCTGTCAAAAGTATTTGCTCACAGTAGGCGGCAATATCCTGCACGATCCGTTCATGCCGGTAATATGCCAGCGCCACGATATCGATCTGCGTTTCACCGTAGCCCTGATAAAACAGCGCTTCCTCCGGCGAGCGTCGGCTCCCATACAGACCGCCGCCGACAAACATCAGATCGCGCTCTTTGGGCGCATAGGTGAGCGTGTCCCAATCGACCACGTACAGCGCCCCGTCGGCGCTGATCAGCACATTCCAGGCGTGAATGTCGGCATGACACAGCACAAATGGCAGCGCGCGCGCCCGCAGAATGGCGGCTAAGCGTTCCGCCTGCCCGACAAGGCGGCTGATGATCTCGCGCTTTGCTTTCAGGAAAGCCGCCATTTCAGCCGAAACAGGATCTGAATAAGTGGCGCTCTCAATCTCCGTCTGAAACTGCCGGACGATGTCGCGCCACTGCGGCGAGTACGTTTCTCTCTGGATACGCTCGATCAACCCCGAAGGCATTCTGGCGGTGTGAATGGCTTTGAGGGTCTGCCCCAGTTCAATCCACTGTTGATCGGTCAGTCCCGCTTCAACGCCGTTGCGCCCGTCGATAAATGGTGAGACTGTGACCCAGTACGCCTCCAGATCCGCCCACAACTGCCCTGACCGCGTCGCTATCGGCGCGATGATCTGCCGTATACCCTGATCGTGGAGCAGTTTGGGGATCTGCACCGTCAGTTCGTCAAAGACGCCGCCCCGGAGCTTGACAAACCAGGACATGCCTTCCTCTGTGACAGCGCGATAGACGGCGGTGTTGCGGTCTGCGCCCAGCGGCAGAAACGTAACCTCTGCCGCCTTCAGCCCATATTCAGCGCGTAAACAGTCGATGATCTGGTCGTCTGGCAGGTCTGGCTTTTCGAGCATGGTCATTCCCGTTGATCACCACGAATGAAAAGGGCGAGTTTCACAACCCGCCCCTGTTTTCCAGCTACTGCAATGTGTGGCTTCGCACCTCACCCCTACTCACTTCGTTCGTTTTCCTTCTCCACTGAGTGGAGAGGGGATTAAGGGGTGAGGTTTAGCCGTACGCTAGCCTTCCGCCTGCGCCGCCGCCGTCAGGAATTCAGGGCGGCAGCACAGCACCAACTGCTTGGCGGCGCGCACTTCGTCCAGCCGCTTGACCGGCGTGATGTGCGGCGCTTCGGTGAGTAATTCGGGGTTGGTCTTCGCTTCTTCGGCAATTTTGCGCATGGCGCTGATGAATTCGTCCAGCGTCGCTTTGTCTTCCGTCTCGGTTGGCTCGATTAAGAGCGCCTCGTGGACGATCAGCGGGAAGTAGTTAGTCGGCGGGTGAATGCCATAGTCCATCAGCCGCTTGGAGATATCGAGCGCGTGGACGCCCTCGACTCCCTCAAAA
The DNA here is from genome assembly GCA_030834905.1 of Aggregatilineales bacterium. GTDB lineage: Bacteria > Chloroflexota > Anaerolineae > Aggregatilineales > Phototrophicaceae > Flexifilum. The sequence goes on from JAUQWZ010000028.1 coordinate 104,875, forward strand.
TGCCCTTCCATTACAAATTCGTGGGCGCAGTAGCGGTTGTAGGGGATGTGATAGTCATCCGCCAGATTGACGCGCACGTAATTGGCGTTGAGCACCGCGTGACGCGAGACTTCGCGCAAGCCGTCGCCACCGTAGGTGCGGATGTAGGCATAGGCGCGGTTGTGCATCCCGAAATTGCCGTGAAACGCCTTCAGCCGCCCGATGGATTTCTCCGGCATGTGCAGCCCGTACAGCGGCGCATCCTCAAGGTCATTGGTATCTTCGACGATAGTCACAATGGGACCGGGCAGAAACGGCTTGAGCGTTTCGCTGACGCCAACCGCGCCGCAGCCGGGACCGCCGCCGCCGTGTGGCGTGCTGAACGTCTTGTGCAGGTTATAGTGCATCACGTCGAAGCCAAGCTCGCCCGGCTTGACGATGCCGAGCAGCGAATTCATGTTCGCGCCGTCCATGTACATCAAGCCGCCCGCCTCATGGACGATGCGGTTGATTTCGAGAATGTTGCTGTCGAACAAGCCCAGGGTGCTGGGAACGGTGATCATCATGCCCGCAATCGTCGGGGCATTATCACCGGCGCAGGCGGCGCGCAGGGCTTCAAGATCGACGTTGCCCTTGTCATCCGACGGCAGCTCGATGACCGTCATCCCCGCCATCGCCGCCGTCGCCGGGTTGGTGCCGTGAGCGCTGTTGGGGATCAGGATCGTCTTGCGCTCGCTGTCGCCGCGATCCAGATGGTACTTGCGGATCATCAGGATGCCCGCCAGTTCACCCTGCGCGCCAGCGGCAGGCTGAAGGCTGACCGCCGTAAAGCCGCTGATCTCCGCCAGCCATTCCTGAAGCTGGTGCATCAGCGCCAGCGCCCCCTGCGCGCCCTCGTCGTCGGTCAGCGGGTGCAGGAAAGCGAAGCCGGGCAGCCGGGCAACGTCTTCGTTGACCTTCGGGTTGTACTTCATGGTACATGACCCCAGCGGGTAAAAGCCGGTGTCAATGCCGTGATTCAACTGGCTGAGGTTGACGAAATGGCGCACCGCCTGAAGCTCGCTCACTTCTGGCAGCCCCACTTCCTCGCGGATCAACTCGTCCGGCAGCGGCGTTTCCGGCACGTCGCAGTCCGGCATTTTGACGCCTTCGCGTCCGGTCACGCTGATCTCGTAGATCAGCGGTTCGGTCTTTTTACCGGGAGCCGTCATGCGCCCACCTCTTTCAGAATTTCTACCAGCGCGTCGATTTCGTCTCTGGGATTCATCTCGGTCACGCAGACCAGCATGTAATTCGACAGTTCGGCGTAATCCCGTCCCAGGTCGTAGCCGCCGATGATGCCGCGCTCGATCAGCCGGTCGTTGATCTGGCTGACGGAACGCGGGCATTTGACGACGAACTCGTTGAAGAAGGGATGGCTCTCATCGACTTCATAGCCCGGCAGTCCGGCGATCTCTTTCGCCGCGTAGTGCGCCTTGTGGTAGCACAGTTCCGCCGCCTTGCGCAGCCCATGTTTTCCCATCAGGCTCATGTAGACCGTCGCCGCCAGCGCCATCAAGCCCTGATTGGTGCAGATGTTGCTGGACGCCTTCTCGCGGCGGATGTCCTGCTCGCGCGGGCGAAGAGTCATCACGTAGGCGCGCTTGCCGTCTTTATCGACTGTTTCGCCGACGATGCGCCCGGCGATCTTGCGCACGTAGGCTTCGCGGCAGGCAAAGTAGCCGAGGTACGGTCCCCCAAAGCTGAGTGGAATACCCAGCGGCTGCCCTTCGCCAACGACAATGTCAGCGCCAAACGCAGCCGGCGATTTAAACAGCGCCAGCGCCATCGGGTTGGCGACGACCACCAGCAGCGCGCCCGCGCTGTGTACCTTCTCCGCCAGCGCGCTGAAATCCTCAATCTGACCGAGGAAGTTGGGATAGGCGACGGCAACCATTGCCGTGTTGTCGTCGAGCAAATCGGCTAGCTCCGCCGCGCTGCGCGCCTGATCATCCCCGACGAAGTCGAGATCGTTCCCCTGATGATAGGTGCGCGTCACCGCGCGGTACTGCGGGTGAATGTAGGGGCTGAGGACGATCTTCGTCCGTTTGTGCCGCGACACTTCCAGCGCGACCGTCACTGCTTCGGCGAGGCTGGTCGCGCCGTCATAATGGCTGGCATTGGCGGCGTCCATGCCGGTAAGCTGCACCATCATGCTCTGGTACTCGAAGATGGCTTGCAGCGTACCCTGGCTCACTTCAGGCTGGTAGGGCGTGTAGGCGGTGTAGAATTCGCCGCGCAGCAGCATGTGGTTCACCGCCGACGGGATGTAATGATGGTAGGCACCTGCGCCCCGAAAGAGCGCGTAGTCGCCCGCGTGTTCGTTGGCTTCGGCAAGCGACTGAAGCTCCGCCAGGACTTCCATTTCACTCAACGGTCCCGGCATATCGAGCGCCGGAAAGCGGTGAGACGATGGTACTGCCTCGAACAGGTCTTCAATCGTCGGCGCGCCGACAGCGGCAAGCATCTGCTGCCGTTCGATGTCCGTGTGGGGGATATAGCTCATAAATAGCCTCTCATAGTACCTGGTACTGAGTGCTGAGTTCTGAGTGGAAAGTACAAAGTGAAAAGTCGAAAGTGGAAAGCAGTTCACTTTTAACTTTCTACTTTTAACTTCCCTTCTCAGTACTCAGCACTCAGTACTCAGCACTTCTCCTGTTATCGAGTCGCGCAGTAGGCTTTGTAGGCTTCGGCGTTCATCAAATCATCCGCGCCGGATGCGTCGGTCACCTTGAGCCTGGCAATCCAGCCATCGCCAAACGGATCGCTGTTGATGAGTTCGGGCGTGTCCTGAAGCGCTGTATTCACTTCGATGACGGTGCCGGAGATCGGCGCGTTCAGGTCGGCTGCCGCTTTCACGGACTCCACCACCCCGAAGGCTTCGCCCTTCGATACGGTCTTGCCAACTTCCGGCAGCTCGACAAAGACGATGTCATTAAGCTGTTCCTGGGCGAAATCAGAGACGCCAATAGTGGCGGTGTCCCCTTCCAGGCGCAGCCATTCGTCGGTCGCTGCGTATTTCAGATCGGCGGGGGTATTGACTGCCATAACGTTTGCCCTCCAGTGGGTCTAAAGCCGTATTGACGAACCGGTCGATTCTGGAAATAAAAAAGCACACAGAACAAACGCTGTGTGCCTCTGTCCGTAACGGATTACATTCAGAGCGATACGGTCTTGCGCGTCCCTGTAGCCTGAGAGTTTCACCAGCCAGCCCAGCTTCTGGCGGTTTGCCCCTTCGGCGTCCCTTGCCATGATGTTGTCCAAAGCAAAGGCGCTCTCCGCGCAGTCCCAAATCTGTTTGAAGCAGCGATTTTAGCGGGTCAAAGATCCTTTGGCAACTAGGCGATCTCCAGCCACGCGAACAGCTTCTGGCGCGCGTCGGATGTGAGCGCCAGGTTCAGGCACAGGTGACCGAAAGCATCAGCAACCAGCGTTGGGCGCAGGATCAGACCGCCGTCGGCGCGCAAGCCAACCGCGAGATACGACTGCGCCGTCCCGATCTGGCGGGTCGTCTGCAAGCCTTCGATGGGCTGGAGCGTCCGAAAGGCGCGCGACAGTTCCAGAAAGCGAGGACGGAGCGCGATCTCAATTGGTCCGTGGCTGGCAGAAATAACAATATAGTCTCCCTCGCGGCGCAGCGAAAGGCGGGCGTTTTCGCCTTCGCCATCAAACAGGATGACTCCGGCGGGTACATCGACATCATCATAGTCAAGGGTCTGGAAGTTGCGCATCTGGGCATACTCCTCGAAGTTGGCGCGGAGTATACCACGCGACAAGAAAAAGTACTGAGTGCTGAGTGCTGAGAAGAGAAGTTAAAAGTGAACTGCTTTTCACTTTCGACTTTTCACTTTGTACTTTCCACTCAGTACCCAGTACTCGGCACTCGGTACTCGTTACTCCCCGCGCTTTGTGCTACCATTTTCACAAACGATCACCGGAAACAAGAGGAGTCTATGAGCAATACCACCAAGCAACAGCCGCCGCAATCGCCGCAAGCTGGCGCGGGACGGACGACGCTGCTGGGGCTGCTGCTGATCGGCGTGCTGCTGCTGGCGCTGGTTATCCTGTTGAGCCTTCGCCAGACGCTGATGGTCGCAGCCACCCCCACGCCCACGACAGCGCCAGATGTGTTCGGGATTACGCCGATTGAACCGGCAATTGTCCTGGCGGACTTCACCATGCCTGCCAGCACCGGGCAGGATCTCAGCCTGAGCGATTTGAACGGCGAGTACAGCCTGCTGTTCTTCGGATTCAGCCACTGCCCAGATTTCTGCCCGACGACGTTAGCCGAGTTTACGCAGATCAAGGAAGCGCTGGGCGGCGATGCCGACCGGATGCAGTTTGTCTTTGTCAGCGTAGACGGCGAGCGCGATACGCCCGAAGTGCTGGCGGAATACCTCTCGCGGTTCGATCCGGCATTCATCGGCTTGCAGGGCGACGACGCGACGCTGGCGGAAATCGACGGCGATTACGGCTTGAGCTACCAACTGCGCATCGACGAGGCGGACGAGGACGGGAACTACGCCGTCGATCATACGACCTTTTCGTACCTGATCGATCCGCAGGGGCGACTGCGGGCGCTGATCGCCTACAACGCCGAACGGGACGATATCGTGGCGCACATCCAGTCGGTGATGGCAGCCGACGCGGCGTAAGATTGGCGTAATCTGAATCGTCTGATATTGCAGATGGATAACCAATACCTGTAGGGGCGGCTGCGAACAAAGGTTTGCTCACGAGTCGCCCTTACTTATTCGAAGGAGAGGGGCTATGACGCAGGCAACCAACCGGGAAGTCGCGACGCTGGCGGGCGGCTGTTTCTGGTGTCTTGAAGCCGTCTACGACGAGTTGAAGGGTATCACCGATGTGGTGTCCGGCTATGCCGGTGGTCAGGTGGCGAATCCCACTTACCAGCAGGTATGCAGTGGAAAGACCGGGCACGCCGAGGTGGTGCGGATTACCTTCGACCCGAACGTGATCAGCTACGGCGATCTGCTGGACGTGTTCTTCACCATTCATGACCCGACCACGCTCAACCGCCAGGGCGCGGACGTGGGCACACAGTATCGTTCGGCGATCTACTACCATTCCCCCGAACAGAAGGCGACCGCCGAGCAGAAGATCGATGAGGCGGGGCGCGCCTGGGACAAGCCGATTGTGACCGAGGTCGCGCCGGTGCCGACGTTCTACCCGGCAGAGGACTATCATCAGGAATACTACGCCAACAACCCCTATCAGGGCTACTGCATGGCAGTGGTCGCGCCGAAGGTGGCAAAGGCGCGCAAGGTGTTCTTCAATAAGCTCAAGGCATCGGCGTAACCGAACATTTCCTCATCAGCCGTATCTGAAAACTCATCCATATATGTAGGGGCGCACCCTGTGGGTCGCCCTTTCTACCCTCTTGACTCTAACGTTACGTCATAGTTTAAGATACCGTCTGAGTCAGGAGGGTCAGGGGTTTGTACACCGTCAAACAGCTTTCAGAAATTGCCGGCGTCAGTGTGCGAACGCTGCACTATTACGACGAGATAGGACTGCTCATCCCGTCCAGCGTGGGCGCGAACGGCTATCGCTTTTACGACGATGACAACTTACTCCGCCTTCAGCAGGTGCTGTTCTATCGCGAGATGGGGCTGGAACTGCTGATGATTAAGGAGATCCTCGATAGCCCGGATTTTGATCTGGTCGCGGCGCTGAACTCACACCGGACGATGCTGCGCGAGAAAATGAAGCGGCTGGAAAATCTGGTCGGCACGATTGACAGCACGATTCTGCATCTGGCAGGAGAGGTCGATATGAGCAAAAAGAAGCTGTTTCAGGGTTTCAGCGAAGAGGAACAGAAGTACTACGAACGGCGCGCGCGTCTGGAATACGGACCGGAAAACGTCAACGAATCGGTCAAGCGCTGGAACAATTACGGCAAGGACAAGCAGGCGGCGATTTTGCAGGAGGGCGGGCAGATCTATCTCGATCTGGTCAGCATCATGGAAGCGGGCAAGTCCGCCCAGAGCGCCGAGACGCAAGCCATCCTCGACCGCTGGCAGCAGCACCTCCGCTATTTTTACGAGCCAACGCTGGAAATTCTGCGCGGGTTGGGGACGCTGTACAACAGCAGCCCCGAATTCATCGCCAACTTCCAGCAGTTCCACCCCGACCTGCCCGCGTTTCTGGAAGAGTCGATCACGCAGTATGTGGACGATCTGGAGACGGCGGAACTTGAGCGAATGCTGGCGGAAGACGAAGCCGGGCGGCTTGAAGACCGGTAACTCCACGCCCCTTTTCATTTGCTTCTCATAATTTTATACTATCGTTAATAACAGAATGAGTTACATCTATCGGTGGTCTGCAACTCGCTCGCGTCGTCGCGCGTAAACAGGTTAACGTGAATTAAAGAACGCGCGACAAGATTTAGCATCCTTATGGCTTATTCTTAGCATTCGCTTTATGAAGCTCATGTATGCTTAGCCTCAGAAGCCAAAGATGCAAGGGATACACCATGCAGAATGTGAAATTGAACGGTCGTGCCGATTTGCACATGCACACGACCATGAGCGACGGTCATGGCACCGCGCAGCAGATGCTCGATTACGCCGCCCAATACTGCGATCTGGATGTGATCGCCATCACCGATCATGACGTGCTGGACGCCAGCCTGTGGGCGGTCAGCCAGCAGGAGCGCTATCCGTTCGCGATCATCCCCGGCATGGAAGTGACCAGCGCCGAGGGTCATGTGGTGGCGTTGTGGGTGACGGAACCGATTCCAACTAAGCTGTCGCTTGCCGAAACCGTTGCCGCCATTCACGAGCAGGACGGAATCGCCATTCTGGCGCACCCGCTGGAACCAACTGTCGCGCCGCGCACCTTCTGGCGCTACTTCCGCCATCCAGAGGTGTTAATTAACACAGGCATTGATGCGATTGAGGTGATGAGTGCGGGTTCGTTCACGCCCGGCAGCAACTGGCTGGCGCGTGAAGTGTATCGCCACATTCCGCTGCCTATGGTTGGCGGCAGCAACGCGCACATGCCAGCGAGTATTGGAAGCGGGTTAACCCGCTTTAACGGACACACGGCAGCAGACCTGTGCTACTCCTTCGAGATGGGTCTGACCGCCGCCGAAGGGAATCCATGGCAGATAACCACTTACTTGAGGCTCTTCACCACTTCACTTCTGAAGAAGCCGAGCGCCTCTTTGGGAGCGAGTGCGCGCTCCGCTCGCCCGACCCTGTCGTAGAACTCGCGCCGGTACAGCGCGTTGCCATCATCGCCGAGGCGTTTCTACCCAAGGTGGATGGCGTCTCCAAAACAGCCTACCTCACCCTGCGCTACCTTCAGCAGACGGGGCGCGAAGTCCTCGTCTTCGCGCCGGATATCGCGCCGCGATCCATCGGTTCGACCAAAGTTATTCCCCTTCCCTCTCTGGGGACGCGGCTCGCGCCGGAAACACGCATCGGGCTGCCCCACCCTATGGTTGCCCAACAGCTTAACGAATTTCAGCCCGACCTGATCCACATGTTCAGCCCGGCGCTGCTTTCGGTCAGCGGCATGATCACCGGGCGGCAGAGCCGCATCCCGGTGATCGCCAACTACCAGACCGACCTGCCCTCGTATGCCACCCATTACGGCTTGCACTTCCTCAACCCGGTTGTCCGCGAATGGCTGCGCTTTGTCCACAACGGCTGTCATCTGACGCTGGTGCCGTCCAACTGGACGATGCGCGAGCTTCAGCAAAGCGGCTACCGGCGAATGCGGCGCTGGGGGCGCGGTGTCAACAGCCGCCACTACACACCCGCGCGCCGTTCGCAGGCGTGGCGGGCGCGGCTGCTCAACGGGCGCGATCCGAATTCGCTGCTGTGCATCTATGTGGGTCGTCTGGCTGTGGAAAAACGGGTAGACTTACTGCTTGAAGTCGCGAGAACGCCGGGCGTAGCGCTGACCATCATCGGCGACGGGGCGCAGCGAACGGAACTGGAAGCGCTGTTCGCCGGGACGGGGACGCATTTCACCGGCTATCTGTTTGGCGAAGACCTGGCGAATGCCTATGCCGCCGCCGATGCCTTCTTCTTCACCGGCGCGGCGGAAACGTTCGGGCAGGTGGTGCAGGAAGGACTGGCGTCCGGTCTGCCCGCCGTCATTATCAATCAGGGCGGCATCACCGACCTGGTCACACACGGTCTGAACGGCTTGATCTGCGCCGATGATCCGCGCGAATTTGCCGCCGCCGCCCGCCTGCTGCGCGATGACCTAAATCTGCGCCAGCAGATGTCCGCCGCCGCGTGTTCGGGCGTGGAGTCGAATTCGTGGGAAGCGACGCTGGCGCAGCTTGAGGATCATTACCGCGAAGCTATCCGCCTGAATGACCGGCTGAACGACATGTACCCGCCGCAGCCCAGTCTGTTCTCGACACTTCTGAACCGGGGTACACCACCGACCAGGAAAGTCCATGAGCGAGTCTCGTAAGACCGTCGCGCTGATCGCGCACGACAACAAAAAAGACGACATGATCGAATTTGCGCGGGCGCACATGGATGTGCTCTCGCGCTATCACCTTATCGGCACCGGCACCACCGGACGGATGCTGAACGAACACACCGGCTTGGAAGTCGAACGGATGCTGTCCGGTCCACTGGGCGGTGACGCGCAGATCGCCGCGCAGGTGGCGGAAGGCAAAGTGGCAGCGGTGTTCTTCTTCATCGATCCGCTGGGCAAGCACCCGCACGACCCGGACATCAACACGCTGCTGCGGATCTGCAACGTACATGATGTGCCGCTGGCGACCAACGCCGCCACCGCTGCCTACATCATTTCTGCGAAAGCGCTATAATCATCCTATGTCTATTCAGTCCGACCAGGTGAGCGAGAATCTGCCGGTGGTCATCCAGAACAAACTGCACACCGTCGAAACGTTTGAGGAGTTCATCAGCCGACCGGAAAACCGGGATCGGCTGTTTGAGCTGGTGAACGGGGAGATCGTCGAAAAAGTGCCTACCGAAGAACACGGAATCATTACCGCTTTACTCGTCGCTGCCCTTGTTCCGTTTGCGCGCGCAGGCAATCGCGGTCGCGTCGCGGTGGAAGCGCGGCATAAAATACCTGACGATGCCCATAATGCCCGTCTGCCCGATATCGGATTCACCAGCGCCGAACGGATGCTGCCCGTCGTCCGGCAGGGCGCGGTGCCGCAGATGCCCGATCTTGCCGTCGAGATCAAGTCGCCCGACGACAGCCGGATGGAAATGCGCGATAAGGCGAGCTATTACCTGAAGAACGGATCGCGGCTGGTTTGGCTAGTGTTCCCCGACAAGCAGGAAATCGAAATTCACACCGCCGATTCGGTGCAGACGATTGGCGCTGACAGCGTCCTCGACGGCGGCGACGTGCTGCCCGGCTTCACCTTAACCGTCGGCGATATTTTCGCCGTCTAGCCTTAGGCGGCGCGCGTTTCTTCTCAGCACGCCTGTGCCATACCTGCTAATTCATTCGCCTTGACGCGCAGACGCTTTGCGCTAGAGTTGTAAAATCCTTTCGCGCCTATTTTTCTCACAGGTGAAGACTTGCCCAAATGGATTGAAGTGACTCTATCAGTGGATGGCGAGGCGGCGGAAGCAACCGCTGAACTCCTCAACCGCTATGGTTATCAGGGCGTGGCGGTGGAACACGAAGGTATCCCGCCAGACAAGCTGGATGAAGACGAGCTGCCGCCTCCCGCGCGGCTGGCAGTGCGCGCCTATATCCCCGACGACGAACGCGCGCCCGACGTGCGCAGGCAGCTTGAAACCGCCCTCGGACACATGAACATGATGTACCCGATGCCAACGCCGGTATACCGCATCGTCGAAGAAGACGACTGGGCGGAAGCCTGGAAAGTGCATTACCATCCGGTTCGTATCGGCAGGCGGCTGCTGATTCGCCCGCTGTGGGTTGACCTGGAGCTAAGCCCCGACGATCTGGAAATCGCGCTCGATCCGGGCATGGCGTTTGGCACCGGCACCCACCCGACCACTCAGTTGTGTCTGGAAGCGCTCGAAGACCAGGTACAGCCGGGGACGAACGTCCTCGATCTGGGCTGCGGCTCTGGCATCCTCGCCATCGGCGCGGCGAAGCTGGGCGCGGCGCATGTGCTGGCGCTGGATAACGACCCGGTCGCCGTCGAAGCGGCTTTGATGAACGTCGCGCAGAATGGCGTGGCGGATCGTATCACCGTCCAGCAGGGCAGCCTCGAAAACGTGGTGACGTCGGCGCGGCGCTTTGATCTGATCGTGGTCAACATCCTGGCGCGCATCATTATCCAGATGTGCGATCAGCACCTGGGCGACACGGTGCGTCCCGGCGGGTGGGCGATTTTCAGCGGCATCATTGATGAGCAGGCGGCAGAGGTCGAAGCCGCGCTGCGCAAGACCGGTCTTGAGCCAACCGGACGCCGGCAGCAGGGAGATTGGGTGGTTATCGAAGCGCGGCGACCATCTTAATTATCCGTAACCTCCCCCCAAAAAATGGGGGGAGACACTGAGCGTGCCTGTAATAAGATACTAGTGGGCGGAGCGTCTTCCAAAAACGCTCCGCCCCTTTATGTGTGGGGGATTACAACCACCTCACTCCATCCGAACATTTTGCGATGAGGTGATCAACCTGATGTCAGTATCGGAAGTGGAAGTCCAGCAGGAAACCACGCTCTTTCGGGGATTGACGGCTGCCGAAGTTGAGGCAAGCCGCCAGCAGCATGGCACGAATATCATTACCCCGCCTGAGCGCGAGCCGTGGTGGAAGCTGTATCTGGAGAAATTTGAAGACCCGATCATCCGCATCCTGATGATCGCGGCGGTCATCACGATCCTCGTGGGTCTGGTAGACGGTCATTACGCCGAAGGCATCGGCATTGTCATTGCCATTTTCCTGGCGACTTCGCTGGCATTCGTCAACGAATACCGCGCCAAGCGCGAGTTCGATGTCCTCAATCAGGTCAACGACGAAGCCCCGATTAACGTCATTCGCGACGACGCCTATGTCGTCGTGCCGCGCAAGGATCTGGTGGTCGGCGATATCGTGCTGGTCGAAGAAGGCGCGGAAATTCCGGCGGATGGTCTGATCCGCGACGAAGTGGGCTTGCTGGTGAATGAGGCAGTCCTCACCGGCGAATCGGTGCCGGTTCACAAGGTAATCAGCACGGTTCAGACCGCCCAGGACCGACGCTATACCGACGACAAGGTGCTGCGCAGCACGGTGGTGGTCGATGGACATGGCATTTTCGAGACCACCTCGGTAGGCGATTCAACCGTTATCGGCAATATCGCCCGCGAAGCGACTGGCGCGACCGACGAAGTCACGCCGCTGAACGCGCAGCTAGAGCGCCTGAGCAGGCTGATCGGCGTGATCGGCTTTAGCGTGGCTGCCCTGACCTACGTGGCGCTGGTACTGCGCGGCGTCGCCGTTGGCGATTTTGTGCTGAGTGCTTCAAACTGGTTTTTTGTCGTCGTCCTATCGATCAGCGCGCTGACCATGATCAGCCGCATCTGGCTGCCGATTGCCTACGATGCCTTTGAGCTGATAGGACGCCCGCGCGAGCCGTTTGGCTGGTTGAAGCAGGGCGGCTTGGGCGGCTGGCTAAAACCGCTGGTCGCTGGATTGGGCTTCTTCATCGCCGCCATCCTCATTGCGGTTGCCCTCGGTTGGCTGCCCGCGTCACCTTCGGAATGGCTGCCCGCCGAGACGGGAACGACGCTGCTGCGGTACTTCATGGTTGCCGTGACCATCATCGTCGTAGCCGTACCCGAAGGCTTGCCGATGAGCGTCACCCTGAGCCTCGCCTACAGTATGCGCCGGATGACAGCGACCAATAATCTCGTCCGTCACATGCACGCCACCGAAACGGTGGGCGCGGCGACGGTCATCTGCTCCGATAAGACCGGCACGCTGACGCTGAACCAGATGCGCGTGCGCGAGACGAGCTTTCCTGTCCTCGGCGGACGACCGCTGACCAGCGAGCTTGAGCATGAAGCCGACCGGCTGGTGGTTGAAGCGTTGGCAGCCGATACGACCGCCAATCTAAGCCGCGTGCCGGGCGAACCTATCCGCCCGATTGGCGACAGCACCGAAGGGGCGCTGCTGCTGTGGCTGGATGATCGCGGCATTGACTATATTCTCCACCGGGTGAAGTTCCGCACCCGCGTCCAGCTTACGTTCTCGGCGGCGCGCAAGTACATGGGCACGCTCGGTCTGTCCGGCGCTACCGGCGAACTGCTGCTGCACGTCAAGGGCGCGCCGGAAATTGTGATGGATCAATGCTCGTCGGTGCTGACCGATACCGGTTTGCAGCCGATGGAGAGTTTCCGCGCCAGCATCGAAGACGAACTGCTCGCCTACCAGCGGCGCGGCATGAGGACGCTTGCTTTCGCCTACCGACCCATTCTGAGCGAAGACGACATGAATATTGAAGTCCTCGCCAACAGCATGATCTGGCTGGGCTACGTCGCCATCGCCGACCCGATACGCCCCGAAGTGCCAGCGGCGGTGCAGGCGTGCCGCGACGCGGGCATCATGGTGAAGATCGTCACCGGCGACAACGCCGAGACGGCGAAAGAGATCGCCCGTCAGATCGGATTATGGGATTCTGAAGATGACGAGACGCCGGGGGCGCATATCTCCGGACGCGAATTTGAGGAACTGAGCGACGATGAGGCGCGCGAGGCTGTCCTGAAGCTGAAAGTCCTCTCTCGCGCGCGCCCAATGGACAAGATGCGGCTGGTCACCTCGCTGCAAGCCAGCGGGCAGGTGGTCGCCGTCACCGGCGACGGCACCAACGACGCGCCCGCGCTCAACTATGCCAACGTCGGCTTGGCAATGGGTTCGGGTACCGATATCGCCAAGGAAGCCAGCGACATCGTGCTGCTGGACGATTCGTTCCGCAGCATCGTCAACGCAGTCATGTGGGGGCGTTCGCTCTACCAGAACATTCAGCGCTTCATCCTGTTCCAACTCACGATCAACGTCGCCGCGCTGGGTATCGCCCTGCTCGGTCCGTTCATCGGCGTGCAGTTCCCGCTGACGGTCATCCAGATGCTGTGGGTGAACCTGATCATGGACACGTTCGCTTCGCTGGCGCTGGCAACCGAGCCTGCCCACTGGGAAGTGATGCGCCGCAAACCGCGCCGGGCATCCGATTTCATCATTACGCCGAGAATGGCGCAGCGGATCGTTGGGATGGGGGTACTGTTCATTATCGGACTGGTCGGCTTCCTGATCTACATCCAGAACGACGGGGTGGTCAGCGACTACGAGCTATCCGTGTTCTACGCCCTGTTCATCATGCTCCAGTTCTGGAACCTGTTTAATGCCCGCGTGATGGGGCGCAACTCCTCAGCGCTCAGCGGCTTGAACGAGAATCGCACCTTCGGCTGGATCGCGCTGGCGATCCTGATCGGCACGATTGCCATTGTCCAGTTCGGCGGCGACATCTTCCGCACCATCCCGCTGTCGGTCACCGACTGGCTGCTGATCATCGTCGGCACGTCGCCAGTGCTGATTGTGGGCGAGATCATGCGCTACCTGCGCGGTCACGATCCATCGAAACCGGCACAGGGCGGCGTCGGGGTCTAGGCGGGGAGAAACAGTGATGGGCGCGGAGAACATACCGCGCCCATTTTTGTATCTGCTGTGTACAGCTTAAAAAGCCTCAATCAAAGAACATGCCGACGATTTTCCAGATCAGGCGAAAAGGCAGGGTCATTGACCACCACGTGCAGCCAAGCGCCCTTTCCACCAGTCCAAAAGTGGCAACAAATCGGTCTGGCGATACAGACAGCGCCTTCTCAGTTTCGTTCACCGCGCCCGCAGCACGAACACCCCCCAGCTAAGATAGCGCCGACCATACTGCATATAATCGCGCTTGCTCCCCGCGATCCATTCGCGTAAAGCGGGCGCATCGGGATCATCGGGGTTGGCGCGCAGCCACTCATCCACCGTGCGCCACTGCGAAGCGACATAGCGATCCCAGCTATCCGGATTCGACAGCACCATTTCGACCAGTTCCATGCCCGCCGATTCAAAGCGTTCCAGCGTGCCGATCAGGTCTGTGAAATCATCCTTAGCCACGCCCGCCGATTCGTAAGCCGGTTCGGGCGGGGGATCGATCCAGTATGGCTCGCCGATCAGCATCAGACCGCCATCCTTCAGCGCGTGCCGCAGCAGTTCAATCGTGCCGACCACCCCATTTCCGATCCAGGTCGCGCCGATGCAGCTTACCAAGTCGAAGTCGTTCACTTCGGCGGCATACTGTCCGGCGTCAGCTTCGACAAAAGTGATCCGCTGCCCAACCTTCAACGCTGCTGCTCTGGCGCGGGCGGCTGCCAGAAACACCTTGCTGATATCGACGCCGACGCCTTCGATGCCCCAGCGCGCCGCCCACTGGCACAGCATTTCGCCTTTGCCACAGGCAAGATCAAGCTGGCGCATTCCCGGCTGTAACTGGCAGATTTCGCCCAACAGCATCAGCTTGTCTTCGGTGAACGGGTTGAGGATGCGGTGGCTGCCCTCGGCGATTTCGTGAAAACGTAGTGACATGTGTGACCTTTCCTGAGCCGCTAACATCCCTCTATTATGCGTCTGAAGGCGTGCCGCCGCCAGTGACACTTGTCACCTCAGTGCGGCGCGGCAGCCGTATTGCCCTCAGGGCAGATACGAGTACAATGTTTTATCATGCACCAGGGGGTTCGAAATGCCGTCCAGCCAACTCATGCGCGATTTCAACTTCAGCGAAGAAGACCTGATTTACAACCGCCGGGGTGAAATTTCTCCGCGGCAGGCTGCCGAGGAAAAGACGGACGCCCAGGGCTGCCGCCGCGCGTCCGGCATGTTTGTCCTCGTCGTGGCAGCAGTGATCGTGCTCGGCATTGTCACGGGCTGGGAAATTCTGCATGGGTTAAGCGTGCCGTTGGGTATTTTTGGCGCAGTTGCGCTCGGCGCGTTCGCGCTCACATACTCGAAGGACGTGCCCAGAGTGGCTGCGGCACGCGGAGCCGCAAAGCTGACGATGGACAGGGAACGCAATCAGGGCGTCGCCTACCATGCGCTAATCGTCAACGGCACCTATTTTCGCATTCCCGCCGCCGCCTACGAACACCTGACCGAAGGGGCGAGTTACGCGGTCTACTACTTTCCGGCGCAAAGCAAGCGCATCCTGTCAATTGAACCGGTCGAGCAGGTGTAACCAGCCAAAACGCATTACATAACGCCGATTCTGAGCTAGTATAGCCGCGTTAATCGACATCGCGCTCACAGCACTCACACGCGAGTTAACCGTATGACCACACTCCAGGGCAAGGAACGCGCGGCGTATGTTCAGGGCATGTTTGACCGCATCGCCGCCCGCTACAACTTAATGAACCGCCTGATGACCTTTGGGCAGGATATGCGCTGGCGGCGCTTTGTTATCCGGCAGGCGAAGCTGACGCCCGACAGCAGATTACTCGATCTGGCGACTGGCACCGGCGATATCGCCTTCGAGGCGCTGCGGCAGGTTCCGGGCGTTCAGGTCGTCGGCGGCGATTTCTCGCTCGGCATGATGCGGGTCGGGCAGTACCTGCCGCTGGGCGACAAGGTTCGCTGGAGTGGAACCGACGCGCTCAACCTGCCCTTTGCCGACGAGACGTTCGACGCCATCACCGCTGGCTACCTGATTCGCAATGTCACCGATATCCCGCGCGCCTTTGCCGAACAACGGCGGGTGCTCAAGCCCGGCGGGCGCGTCATCATCCTTGATACCACGCCGCCGCCGAACAACCTGCTGCGCCCGTTCATCCTGATTCATCTGCGCTATATCATCCCGCTGCTGGGACGGCTGATCAGCGGCAATCCCGACGCCTATAAATACTTGCCGGATTCGACCCAGGCGTTCAAGACTCCCGACGAGCTGGCGGCGCTGATGCGAGCGTCCGGCTTCGAGAACGTCGCCTACCAGCGCTTCATGTTCGGCACGATGGCGGTGCATTGGGGGGAGAGAAGATAGGGCTGCGTTCCGCAGCCAGACAACAAAAAAGCCCGCCGGGGTGCGCGAGCTTTGCCATTCGAGAAGAATGGGCGTGAAGCTACTTGAGTTCTTCCGCTTCGTCGCTGTCGCGGCGCTGCCCATCGCGATAACGATAGGTGATACGCCCGCGCGCGGGATCATAGACGCTCATTTCCACCCGCACCCGGTCGCCGAGCAGAATACGAATGTAGTATTTACGCATCTTTCCCGAAAGATACGCCAGAATACGGTGCCCGTTCTCCAGTTCCACCAGGAACTGAGTATTCGGAAGGGCTTCGACTACCGTACCTTCAACTTCGATCTTATCGTCTCTTTTTGCCATACGCTGCTTTCACAACTCCTGAAACAAGAAATGCCGCTGCCTAGCCTGAGCCGGGGCAGCGGTGCATTCGATTACGTATTCTCAAAGCGCCTGTAACCGCGCATCAGCGAATTAACGCCTTGCGCTGCCGACGACGTGAGCGACGGATAGCCTTCTTCTTCTCGATGCGGCGCAGCTCGCTCTTGGAAATGTGCCAGCGCTTGCGGCGCACAGTGCTGAGCACGCCGCTGTTGGTTACGCGCTTCCGAAAACGACGAAGCAGTGAGTCCTGAGACTCCCCCGGCTTTAAAGTGACATGAGCCATATTTCTCTATTCACCTCCTTTCCGGATCAGGATTTAAGCGCAACAAACCAGTTGCGCAAAAGGTTCATTCAACCTTTTCACCATTTTTAGAGGATGTGTAGGGCAGGATGTGTATCCTGCCCCATTAATCTTCCCCATTCTGGCGATTCTACCGAACGGAGTATCGCTCAGATTGTATCATTCTACAGGATTTGTTTCGAGTACGCTACCGTCTTCTTGCTCGACATTTTCCTCAACCGCGCTGACCGCCTGCTCGGCAGTGGCGACAGCTTCGTCGTCACCCGGCTCGGCATCGGCTTCAGTTTCGGCTTCAGTCTCGGCAGCGGCGCTTTCCATCTGCGCTGCCCGCGCCTCACGCCAGCGTGCCTTTTCTTCTTCCGGCACTTCCTTCAGGCTGAGTCCCAGACGCTGCTTATCGGCTTCGACGCTGATCACGCGCATGAGCAGATGCTGCCCTTCGTGAACCACCAGGGTCGGGTCTTCCGGCGGCGGTTCGGCGATCTGGCTGGTGTGCAGCAGCGCTTCAATGCCCGGATCGAGGCTGACGAACGCGCCAAACTGTGCCACGCGCGAAACCACGCCTTCGACCAACTGACCGATATGGTAGAGGTCATCCACCAGCGTCCACGGGTTATCCTGCAGGCGCTTGAGGCTCAAGCCAATCCGCTTGCCCTCGGCGTCCAGACGCAGAATGTAGACTTCGACCTCATCGCCCACCTTCAGCACTTCGCGCGGATGGTTGACCCGATGCCACGCCAGTTCCGAGATGTGGATCAGCCCGTCAGCGCCGCCGAGATCGACGAAAGCGCCGAAATCGCGCAAGCCGCTGACCACGCCCTTACGGACTTCGCCTTCATGAAGCTGGTCAAGCAGGACTTCCTTGCGCTGTTCGCGGGTGCCGCGGTTGGCGTCGCGCTGGCTGAAGACCAGACGGCGGCGCTTGCGGTTGACTTCGATGACCTTGAGCGAAATCGTCTCGCCAACCAGGCGGCTCATCCGCATCTTGCGCTCATCTTCGTTCAAGCCGCGCGGCAGGTCAAGCACGTGGCTGGCTGGGACAAAGCCACGCAGGTTTCCAAAAGGCACGATCAAGCCGCCGCGATTGGCGTCGGCAACCACGCCTTCCCAGACACCATCTGTTTCCATCAATTCTTCGGCACGCTTCCAGTCTTCGGTCTGCTGTGCCTGGGAAACCGAAAGCAGCAGGTTTCCATCTTCATCCTCGATCCGGATGATCATGACATCGATTTCGTCGTCTACGTGATACTTATCGAGGTCCGCGCCCATCCGATCAAGGTCTTTACGCAGGACGATGCCATCACGCTTCATCCCTTCAATGCCGACGATCAATCCCTGCTCATCGACGGCGACGACCACGCCAGTGACGATGTCACCGCGCTCCGGCGTCTCTTCAGCAAAAGACGCTTCTAATAAGGCAGCAAAATCAAGCTCAAGTATGCTGTCTTGTAACTCTGGTACTGCTTCTATCTGCATATCTTCTCCCCCCGAGGGATTGTTTTTTGACTTTAAGAATTTCTGGGCAAAATAAGACTCGGAACAAGCCGATCCAGGACGGTCGGTGTTACCGAGTCTGTGTGTGGCGTTTATGCAGCTTCACTGAACACTTCGCGTGCCTGGGCGGCACGCTCCCCTTTCTTAAAATCGGGCGAAATTATATGGGGCGGCGGCGCGTTTGTCAACTCATATTGTGCAAAAGTACTATTCAGCGCAAAAAGAAAGACCCCACCAGTGGCGAGGTCTTTCCAAGTGGGAATGAAGACGGCTAGAGAGCGTTAACGATATTGGAGAAAATGTTGCCGATTGCCGGACCGAGCAGCGCCAGAATGACGATGACGACGACGGCGACCAGCACCAGGATCAACGCGTACTCAACCAGACCCTGACCTTCTTCACGAGGCATATAAAGCATGGGTGGTAACCTCCTTCCCTCGTAGAGTTAAGACCCATAGTACAGACGTTTTTCATTTGAGTCAATAAAGTAAAAATAAATCAGCGCCCTTCTAATAAATGACAGGATAACGCTTTATGAATGATTACTTTACTTTTTTCAGGTTTTCACCTCTGTAGATTATCATTGGGAATAGATGTGGATTGTCTTTGACAATCCCTTTACACGATCTTAAAATCTCAATTATCGTAACCCGTTTTGCTGCGGGAAAAATGAGAGGCGTTCTTTATGAGAGAGTATACCACTGACAAACTGCGGAACGTTGCCTTTGTAGGGCATCAAGGCTCTGGAAAGACATCACTGGTAGAAGCACTTCTTTTTAACACCGGCGCCATTACGCGCCTCGGACGTGTCGAAGAAAAGAACTCCGTTTCTGACTGGGACGAGGAAGAAAGGGAACGCGGCATTTCGCTTTCGACCAGCCTGATTCCCATCGAGTTTGAAGATCACAAAATCAACGTGCTGGACGCGCCCGGATACACCGATTTCCAGGGCGAACTGAAAAACGCTATCCGCGTCGCCGATTCGGTGATCGTGGTGGTGGACGCCGTCTCAGGCGTGGAAGTTGGCACCGAGCTTGCCTGGCAGTATGCTCAGGTCTACCAGCAGCCGATCATCGTGACCATCAACAAGATGGATCGCGAGAACGCCAACTTTGAGAACGCACTGCAAAGCCTCAAGGACAGCTTCCCCGAATACAAATTCATTCCCGTGATGATTCCCATCGGCGCAGAAGCCAATTTCCGGGGCGTCGTCAACCTGCTCACCATGAAAGCCTACTACGAGTCAGGTAAAGATCGTTCCGACATGCCAGCCGAGATGCAGGAAGCCGCCAAAGCGGCGCATCTGGTGCTGGTGGAAGCCGCCGCTGAAGCCGATGATAAGCTCATTGAGAAGTATTTCGCCGAAGGCGATCTGACCAATGATGAGATCCGTGACGGAATGCGCAAAGCCGCCCGTGATGCCTACCTGAAAACGGTGCCGGTGTTTGTCACTTCTGGCACAAAGAACATTGGTACTGTGCCGCTGACCGAAGCGCTGACCGTCTACGTCGCGCCGCCCTCCGAGCGCCGCGTGCAGGTGACCAACCCTGAAGGCGAAACCAGCTTCCTGTACGCGCCGCAGTCTGACGACGGACCGCTGGCGGCATACGTCTTTAAGACCAGTACCGACCGTTTCGTGGGCACGCTCAACTACTTCCGCATTTTCTCCGGCAGCATCAGCACCAACGGGCATTACTACAACGCGACTCGCGAAGTTGAGGAACGCTTCAATTCGCTGATGATCCTGCGCGGAAAAGAGCAGCTTCCGGTTACGGTTCTGCACGCGGGCGATATCGGCGTCGTCGCCAAGCTCACCCAGACCAAGACGGGCGACACCTTCAGCGCAAAGGAAACCGGACTCCAGATCACCAAGCCCAGCTTCCCCGACCCGCTGTACATGGTCGCGCTGACACCGCGCACCCAGCAGGACAGCGCCAAGATGGGCGTCATCCTGACCAATCTGTCCGAAGCCGACCCTACCCTGCGCTGGCGTCAGGACCCCGACGTCAAACAGGTCATCCTGGAAGGCATGGGCGAGACGCACGTCTCAGTTGCTCTCAGCCGCGCCGACAAGATGGGCGTAGGCATCGACATGGCGCTGCCCAAAGTGCCTTACAAAGAGACGATCATGAAGTCCGCCAGCGCCACCTACCGCCACAAAAAGCAGACCGGCGGCGCGGGGCAGTTTGCCGAAGTCTCCCTGCGGGTTGAGCCGAATACCGGCAGCGGCTATGAGTTCAAATCGGAAGTCTTTGGCGGCGCGATCTCCAGTTCGTTCTACCCCTCGATTGATAAGGGCGTGCAGTCGGTGCTCGGTCAGGGCGTCATCGCAGGCTATCCGGTGATCGACGTCAAGGCAATCGTCTATGACGGCAAGGAACACCCGGTTGATTCGAAGGACATCGCCTTCCAGGTCGCCGGGCGCGAAGCCTTCAAAGAGGCGTTTATGGACGCGAATCCGGTGCTGCTGGAGCCGATTGTTGACGTGAAGGTGACCGTACCTGAATCGATGATGGGCGATATCCTCGGCGATCTTAACACTCGCCGCGCCCGCGTGCAGGGCATGGACACCGAAGGCACTAAGAGCGTGGTTAGCGCGCAGGTGCCGCTGGCAGAGATGCTGCGCTACGGCAACGATCTGCGCTCGATGACGGGTGGACGCGGCATCTATACGATGACGCTCAACCGCTACGACCAGGTGCCGTCACACGTGATGCAGGGCATCATTCAGGCGCACAAGGCAGAAACGGCTGCCGCGGGCTAAACCCGATTCTGCGCCGCGAAGGCGCAATGAAAAAAATGTAGGGGCGAGTCGGTGACTCGCCTCTTTTGTTTTATTGCCCGAACCTCAAAGCCATCCGGCAGGCAGTCAAAAATAATCCCTTGCTATAACCTTAGTTAGCTGACAACACCACATATCTGCCATAAGCTGACAGTTCAGACGAAAGGAATAGCCATAATGGCATTTTTGAATCGCGCAATACCCTTCCATCAGATACGCCTGTTTCGCGCTCATCAGCCCGATAACGACGCGGCGAATGTCATCTGTTTGATTGCCGGCGGCAGCCAGACGATACCGCGCGAGATTCAGCGCGTGTATGTCATCACTGGTACCGCGTGGCTGACAGCCAACGGTGAGGACAATGTGGTGAATGCAGGCGACAGCATAGCACTGAGCAGCAGGTATCCAATGGTGATTTCGGCGCTGCGGAACAGCCCGCTGGTCTACCGTATGGAGTGACGTGAAGGACTAAACGAACAGGGGATGGGTATCTGATGATACTCATCCCCTGTTTGATTCGACTGTCTGTATAGGTCTGACCCAATCACGCTAAATCTGTGAGGGCTGCACGCCTCGCGGTTCGGGCTGAGTTTCAGGCGCGATGCCCGCAATTTCCAGCACGCGCTGCCGCCCGACGCTCTCGGTTGCCAGCAGCTCTTGCGCCAGCATTTCCAGCTTGTCGCGGTTCTGTTCGAGCAGGTCACGTGTTTCCTGATGCGCCTGATCGATGATCCGCCGGACTTCGAGGTCGATCTTCGCCGCCGTCTCCTCGCTGTAGCTGCGCCCCTGCGACAGTGAGTAGCCGAGGAACGGTTGACGCTCGTCCTCGCCAAAGTTCACCGGTCCGAGCACTTCGCTCATGCCGAACTGCGACACCATGCGCCGCGCCATTGACGTCACCCGCTGCAAGTCATTCGACGCGCCGGTTGTGATTTCGCCGATAGCGACTTCTTCCGCCGCCCGCCCGCCGAGCATCATGTGCATTTGCGCCATCAGATACGGCTTCGAGTAATTACGGCGGTCGTCTTCCGGCAGGATAGCGGTCACGCCGAGCGCCTGCCCGCGCGGGACGATGGTGACTTTCAGCACCGGATCGGCGTTCGGAGTCAGGGCTGCCACCAGCGCGTGTCCCGCCTCATGATAGGCGACGACGCGGCGCTCCTCCTCGTTGGACAGCGGCGGAGCCTGCGTGCCGAGAACAATCCGGTCGAAGGCTTCCAGAAAGTCATTCTGGGTGATGCGCTTGGTGTTGCGGCGCGCCGCGGTGAGCGCTGCTTCGTTGGCAAGATTAGCGAGATCAGCGCCAGAGAAGCCAATTGTCGAGCGCGACAGAGCATGTAGGTCAACGTCGTCGGCAAGCGGCTTGCCGCGCACGTGAATCCTGAGGATGTCCTCGCGTCCTGTCCGGTCAGGCAGCGCGACGGTCACCTGGCGGTCGAAGCGCCCCGGACGCAGCAGCGCCGGATCGAGCACGTCAGGGCGATTGGTTGCCGCCATGACGATGACGCTCTCATTCTGATCGAAACCGTCCATCTCGGCGAGCATCTGGTTAAGCGTTTGCTCGCGCTCGTCATTGCCGCCGCCCAGCCCTGCTCCACGCTGGCGACCAACCGCATCGATCTCGTCGATAAAGACGATGGAGGGGGCTGCCGCTTTTGCCCGATTAAACAGGTCGCGCACGCGGCTGGCGCCGACGCCGACGAACATTTCGACAAATTCGGATGCCGCGATGCTGAAGAACGCCACGTTCGCCTCGCCCGCGACCGCCCGCGCCAGCAGCGTCTTACCCGTTCCGGGCGGACCAACCAGCAGCACGCCGCGCGGAATTCGCGCCCCGAGGGCGATATATTTATCCGGCTCTTTCAAAAAATCCACGATTTCGACCAGCTCGCGCTTGGCGGCATCCTGTCCGGCAACGTCCGCGAACGTCACCTTAGGACGCTCGGCGTTGTATTCCCGCGCCTGCGAGCGCCCGAAGCCGAATACACCGCCCATCTGCCGCTGCGAACGGCGCGCCTGCCACACCAGGAAGCCGACGAACAGCAGCAGCGGTCCCCAGTTCAGCAGGAACAGCAGGATCGGGTTGACCTCGACGGTCTGGTTGACCACCGTGACATTATTTTCAAGCAGGGTTGCGATCAGATTCGGGTCTTCAACCGGCGGCAGGGTGGTCGTGAAGGCGCTGGAGGTTGCCTGAGGAATCCCCTGCTCCAGCAGCGGCGATCCGGTGGGGGGCCAGGTCGCGGCGCTCTTAAAGGTGCCCTGCGCGCCTTCGCCCTGAAGGATAACCTCACCGACGTTGCCAGTTTGTACCTGTTCGATGAAGAAGGAATAAGGGACTTCAATCGGCTGACCGGGCGACATGCTTTCCACCATAGAGGGGATGCGCGTGAAGCTCCAAACCAGCAGTAGCCCCATCAGGATCAGCCACGTCCACTGTGGAATCTGAGACTGCGGTGGGCGCGGTTGGTCGTCATTACCACCACCGCCGGGACGGTTGCTGTTCGGGTTGGGTGGTCTCGGGTTTGAGGGGGGTAACATATTTTATGCCTTACACTACGGACGCCAGGAAGCATCCTGAATAAGCAGAAAGGGCGAAAACCGCCGTATAACAAACAGTACAACACTGTCGTTCAGGCTAAGAAAATATTACCCGGCGCACATTAGATTCTCGTAAAAGTTTCCTTTAAAGCGGGATAGAGCGCCTGGTACAGCGCATACGAATGGGCGTATTCCGCTGCCGCCGGACTCGGCTCGGTGGCGTCGCTGGTGCGGATCGTTTGCTGGCAGGCGGCTGGCACATTGGGATAAACGCCTGCTCCAACCGCCGCCAGCAGCGCCGCCCCATACGCCGCGCCTTCAGTCGAGTTGGTCGAAACCAGCGGCGCGCCGATCACATCCGCCAGTATTTGCCGCCAGAGTGGGCTTTTCGCGCCGCCGCCGCTGACGCGCACCTGCATCCTGTCGGACGGCAGCCCTGCCGCCGCCATCAGTTGGAAGCCGTCATTTAAGCCAAAGGCAACGCCTTCCAGCACCGCTCGCGCCAGATGCGCCCGCGTGTGTCGCACCGTCAGCCCGACAAACGCGCCGCGCGCCAGCGGGTCGGGGTGCGGCGTGCGCTCGCCGGTCAGATAAGGCAGGAACAATAAGCCATCACTGCCGGGTGGCACGTCCGCCGCTGGCGCGAGCAGCGCATCAAACGACTCGCCGGGCGCGAGGGCATCACGG
Organism: Aggregatilineales bacterium; assembly: GCA_030834905.1. Lineage (GTDB taxonomy): Bacteria > Chloroflexota > Anaerolineae > Aggregatilineales > Phototrophicaceae > Flexifilum. The sequence goes on from JAUQWZ010000028.1 coordinate 129,059, forward strand.
AACCATTGCAGACTGCCCGCCGCGCTCAGCATCACCCCCATGAAATGCCACATCCCCGGTACGGCATGGCAGAAGGCGTGCAGGCGTCCATCCGGCTCGTAGGCATACTGCGCCAGCGGCGCGAACACCACCCCCGACGTGCCGACCACCAGCGAGATGATGCCCGGCTCGACCGCGCCAACGCCCACCGCGCCCGCCGCCTGATCGCCACCGCCGCCCACCACCGGCGTGCCAACTTTCAGCCCGGTGAGTTCGGCGGCGCGTCCGCTGATCACCCCGGTCACCTCGGGACCTTCGCACAGCGCCGGCATCCATGACTCAGGGATGTCCAGCGCCTGAATAACCTCGCTCGACCAGCGGCGGTTGGCGACATCCAGCAGCGACGTCCCCGAGGCTTCGGACATATCCATCGCGTATTCGCCCGTCAGTTGGAAGCGAATATAGTCTTTGGGCAGCAGCATATGGGCGGCGCGGGCGTACACGTCCGGCTCGTGCTGGCGCACCCACAGAATTTTGGGCGCGGTGAAGCCGGTCAGGGCGCGGTTGCCGGTAAGCTCGATCAGCCGTTCAAAGCCAACGCGCGTGGTGATTTCGTCACACTGCTTCTGGGTGCGCTGGTCATTCCACAAAATCGACGGACGCAGCACGCCGCCCGCCGCGTCCAGCAGCACCAGCCCGTGCATCTGCCCGGTCAGCCCGATACATGCGATATCCTCGCCCTTCAGGTGAGCATCCGCCAGCGCCTGACGAATCGATGCAACGATGCCGTCCCACCAATTAGATGGGTTCTGTTCGCTCCACAGCGGCTGCGGCGTGCTGATGGGCTGCGGCGTGGTACATGAGGCGATGACGCTGCCGTCGTCGGCGATGATCAGCGCTTTGGCTCCGGTGGTGCTGATGTCTAGTCCAAGCAAGTAGGTCATGGCGTTTACCCTGTGGTGTGAATGAGTGTGCCCGGTTGGCGAAACACGCCCACCAATTGGGACAATTTACGCAACATTTCGGCACGATTGTACCCAATCCCATCTATAATGGATGTAACTGAGGAACAGGATACATGCGATGGTTGATGATTTCCGCTTTTCATCTGACGAACGGACGATTCCCACACGTCGCGGCTTGAATCTACGGGCGAACGATCACCAGCCGGGAGGCGATATGCTGTCAGACGAAGGCGGGCGCGATCCGCAAAACCGCGATGCGCCCTGGGCGCTGCGGCAGTATCTCAACGGGCAGACCGATCTGGACGCCGAGCTGTCGCGGCGGTTCCCGAATATGCCGGTCATGTCGCAATTTCGGCTGCACCAGTACGCTGATCAGCGGCATGGCTTGGCGATCCTTGCCACCCAGGATGGTGCCGCCTCGCTTATTGTCGAAGTGGACGAGCCAACCCGCGCGGCGCAGTTTACGTTCGTCGCTGGCTCGATGTTGGGTCTGAAATTCAGCCCGGCACGCCTGAGCGACAAGGATCGCAGCTACTGGCTGGATACTATCCAGCGGGCGCAAGCCGAGCAGCAGGGCGCAATCGCCTTTCTGTGGGGCGCTTCCCGCTGGGAAAGCGACTACCTGATCTGCGCCCCGCGCAAACACTTCACCAACGTCTATGCTTTTTCGCCGCTGCACGTTGAAGCTGCCGCCCGGCTGACTTCGGAAGTGATGGGCAAACTGGTGGCGTGGCTCGATGCCTTCTGGCGACCGGGCGACAGCCAGCCCCGCGCGCCCAAACTGACGACGTGGTGACAACTCTCAATTAGAACAGCGTTCGCGGCAGTGGCAACTCGATGAGTCGCCCCTACGCTTGTACATCAACTCAATAGGTTTTGACACCAGAGATGAATGGGAACTCGTCGAATAACAGGGTGTTGCGGTAGGGACACGACACTGTCGTGTCCGAGAATGCAAGAGGCGGACACGATAATATCGTGTCCCTACAGTACCGCCGCTTCGATCTGTCGATCTGCCCAACTGGCTGAAACAGGGACATACGCCTGCTTCCCCTTGCCTTCCCTGTTGCGCCTCCGCGTCCTTTGCGTTGAAGTTTTTTGCCTCTTCCTTGCAATTCCACCCCTGTTATGGCAACCTTCATATGAGTTTTGTAAGACCAATCTGAGGATGCCATGAACCGTCTCGCCAACGAAACCAGTCCGTATCTGCGCCAGCACGCCGACAATCCCGTCGATTGGTTCGCCTGGGGCGACGAGGCGTTCGAGAAGGCAAAAGCCGAGGACAAGCCGATCCTGCTCAGCGTCGGGTACAGCTCCTGCCACTGGTGTCATGTCATGGCGCACGAAAGCTTTGAGCACGAACCCACCGCCCAGATGATGAATGACCTGTTCGTCAGCATCAAGGTAGACCGCGAGGAACGCCCCGACGTGGACGACATCTATATGCAGGCGGTGCAGGCGCTCTCGCGCGGGCGCGGCGGCTGGCCCATGACGGTCTTTCTGCTGCCCGACGGACGCCCGTTTTACGGCGGCACGTACTTTCCCCGCGAAGCCCGCTATGGCATCCCCTCTTTCAGCCAGATCATGCAGGGCGTGATCGACGCCTACCGCAGCCGCCGAGACGAGGTCGAGCAGGTGGCGACTCAGCTTACACGGGGGATGCAGCGCGTCTCGCTGGGCATCGGCAGCCCGGACGACATCAATCCTGACCTGCTGGACGCTGCCTACCAGCGGCTGGCGCGCGATTTCGACGCCACCGATGGCGGCTTTGGCGATGCGCCCAAGTTCCCGCAGCCAATGAACCTCGAATTCATGCTGCGGCATTATGCCCGAACCAACGACGCCAAAGCGCTGGAGATGGTGACGTTCACCCTCAGGAAGATGGCGACCGGCGGTATCTACGATCAGATCGGCGGCGGTTTCCACCGCTACAGCGTGGACGCAATCTGGCTGGTGCCGCACTTCGAGAAGATGCTCTATGACAACGCCCAGTTGAGCCGCGTCTACCTCCACGCCTGGCAAATTACCGGCTATGACTTTTTCCGGCGTATTGCCGAGGAGATTTATGATTATGTGCTGCGCGAGATGACCGCGCCCGAAGGCGGCTTCTACAGCGCCACCGACGCCGATAGCGAGGGCGAAGAAGGCAAATTCTTCGTCTGGAACCGCGCCGAACTGGAAACGCTGCTGGGCGCGGATGCAATCGTCGCTATCGAGTACTGGGGCGTTTCGGCGCGCGGCAATTTCGAAGGCAGGAACATCCTGTTTGTACCCAACGAAGATCATGTCATTGCAGATCGGCTCGGCTTTTCGCTGGATACGCTGCAAGAGAAGATCGCCGCCATCCGCGATACCCTGTTCGCGGCGCGGACGCAGCGGGTTCACCCCGGACTTGACGACAAGATTCTGGCGTCATGGAACGGGCTGATGCTGGCGAGTCTGAGTGAAGCCGCCCGCGTCCTCAACCGCGACGACTACCGCCAAGCCGCCGTTCGTAACGCGACCTTCATTCGCCAGCATCTGCTGACCGACGCCGGGCGCGTGCTGCGAACGCACAAGGACGGTCAATCGCACATCAATGGCTATCTCGAAGACTACGCCACCCTGATCGACGGCTTCCTTGAGCTGTACCAGACCACCTTTGACGAGCGCTGGTTCGTCGAGGCGCAGCAGTTGGCGGATGTGGTGCTGGCGCGCTTCCGCGCCGAGGACGGCGGCTTCTACGACACCAGCAACGATCATGAAACGCTGATCACCCGCCCGCGCAACTTGCAGGACAACGCCACGCCGTCCGGCAGTTCGATGATGGCAATGGGGCTGATTCGCCTGACCGCCTACACGGGCGACGCCGATTATCTGAACGCCGGACAAAGCACGCTGACGATGCTCTACGCGGCGATGCGCGAATACCCGCAGGCATTTGGTCAGGCGTTGAGCGCCGTCGATGCGCTCATCAATGGGCTGGACGAAGTTGCCGTGATCGGCGATCCGAATGACGCCGAAACGCGGGCGCTGCTCGACGTGATCCAGAAACCGTACCGCCCCAACATCATCACGGCGCTGGAGCCGCAGGACGTGGAAGGCGACCATACGATTCCGCTGTTAAGCTACCGGACGCGGCGCGGGCTGTCACCGACGGTCTATGTCTGCCGCAGCTTTGCCTGCCAGATGCCCGTGACGACTCCCGCCGAGGTGGGTAAACTCCTCGAACCGGAATTGAACGCACAGGAGTGAGCTATGGCGCAAATTGGAATCATGATTGAAGGGCAGGATGGGCTGAACTGGGGGCGCTGGCAGCGCATCCTGAAAGCTGCCGAGAATTTTGGCTATCAGTGCGTCTTTCGCTCTGACCACTTCACCAACCCCAACCTGCCCGATAAGGACTCGCTGGAACTGTGGGTATCGCTGACCTATGCCGCCAGCCACACGCAGCGCATTGAGTTTGGCTCGCTGGTCGCGCCGACCACTTTCCGCCACCCGTCGATCACGGTGCGCATGGGCGCGGCGGTAGACGACTTGAGCAATGGGCGGCTGATTCTGGGTCTGGGCGCGGGCTGGCAGGAACGCGAGCATCACAACTTCGGCATCCCCTTCTATGACCGCAGAACCCGCCACGACATGCTGGCGGACGCGCTGGAAGTGACCAAACGGCTGCTGGAAAGCGACTCGCCGGTCAGCTATCAGGGACAGCACTTTTCGCTGGACGAGGCGATTCTGCTGCCGCGCCCGCAGCGCAAAACGCCGATCCTAATCGGCGGCAACGGTCCCAAACGCACGCTGCCGCTGGCGGCGAAGTATGCCGACGAGTGGAACGGCGTCTTTATCAACGTCGAAACCTACCGCGAGCGCACGCAACTGCTGGACGACCTGCTGCGCCAGAACGGGCGCGATCCCAACAGCGTCAAGCGTTCGCTGATGACACAGATCGTCTTTGGCAAGGACGAAGCGGCTGTAGACGCGCGCTTAAGCGCTCGCGGACACGACCGGAGCAAGCTGGGCGAGCTGGCGGGGCGCGGCTTGATCGTTGGCACGCCGCCCGCCGTCATCGACCAGATCGGTAAATTTGTTGAGGCGGGCGCGCAGCGCTTCATGCTTCAGTGGCTCGATCTGGACGACATTGACGGTCTGGAGCAGATCGCCCGCGACGTGCTGCCGCACTTCCATTCATAACCTGTCGTGCCATGAGCAGCCAAACGCCACAGGAATACTTCGGGATGATCCTGCACGCCGTCGTCGGGCAGGCGTTTGGCGCGGCAGGCTACCGGCTGGACGAAGGCTCGACCCAACAGGCGGGCGGGCGCTTTCGCTACGTCAGAAAGCTGCCCAATGAACTGACCGCTTTCATCGAGTTCCAGATGCTGCACTACATCGAGGGCAGTCCGTCGCTCTTTCGGGTGACGCTGACGCGCACCGACCAGCCCAGCCCGGCGCAGCCGAGCCAGCACCCGCAGTATGCCCAGCGCGAATTGAGCATATTAGTGGTAGAAGATTTTGGCGTGGCGATTTTGCCATCTGCCGGGCATTGGTGGCAGTACCGCAATACCGACGAACTCGGCAAAGGATTGGCGGAAGCGGGACATCTGGTCGTTGGCTACGGCATCCCCTGGCTGAGTGGCGATCTCACGCCGCCGTGAGCAAAAACTGTAACGCAAAGACGCAGCGGCGCTAAGACGCAAAGAGGGTTTTCCCATAATTTCCTGTGCGTCCTTCTTTTTCGCTTTGCGCCTTTGCGTTGAATCTTTTTATCGTGATCATTTGATGTGGTTGCGCTGACCTTCCCCCTTCTCACCTTGACAGCCTTTGCGCCCGTCTCCATAATCCGGTGCATGAATTCTTTCAAAACGCTGTTTTTCATGAAACATCGGACACGATATATCGTGTCCCTACTTGTCATCATTCTCGCGGGCTGTAACCTCGACGCGACCTCGACGCCGCAGGTGGTGATCGTCAACTCTGAAGGCACGCCGCTTGCGACCGCCGCGCCTTCGGTTATCGAATCTGCCCAGGCGACGGCGATTCCCACGGAAACACCCGTTCCCACGCTGACCGTTGCGCCGGACGTGGCGCTGCTCGCCGCCGAACGCTCCATGCTCAACGGCTACTACGAAACGGCTGTCCTCACCTATGAAACGGTGCTGGCGCAGGGTGACACCGTTCCGGCGGACATGCGCGCCAGCGCCGCCTTCGGCTTGGGGCAGTCCGCCGTGCGCGAGGGCTTGTTTCAGCAGGCGGTCACGGCGCTCACCACCTTCATCGAGGATTATCCCAACGATGATCGCATCCCGCAGGCGCACTTTCTGCGCGGCGACGCCTACCTCGGCTTATCCAACTGGACGACGGCGATAGCCGACTTCCGCGCCTACCTGAGCCTGCGCCCTGACCTGCTGGACAGCTACGCGCTGGAGCGCATCGCCGACGCCGAATTAGCGCTTGGTCAGGAGAGCGCGGCACTGGAGAGCTACAAAGCCGCCGCTGAAGCCAGTCGGGGACTCGTCCCGTGGCTGGCGCTGCGCGAGCGCGTGGCGCAGATCGACACCGCCAACAGGCGTTATGCCGAGGCGCTGGCGCAGTATGACGCCATTCTCGAAGTCGCGCGCAACGCGCCCTACCGCGCCGGAATCGCCCTGCTGGCGGCGCGAGCGCTGATCAACGGCGGCTCGCTGGATGCCGGACTGGATCGGATGGAGCAGATCGTCACCGAGTACGCCGAGCTTCCCGAAGGCTATCACGCCATGCAGACGCTGCGCCAGAACGGGCGGGCGGTGGACAGCATAACGCGGGCGCGGGTGTCGTATGCCTACGGCGATTACGAAGGCGCTATTGAAGCTCTCAACCAGTACACCACCGAGCGAACCATCAGCGAAGTTTCGGCGGACGTGCATCTGATGCGCGGGCGGGCGTACCGCGAGATCGGCAGTACCCAGGCGGCGCTCACGTCCTTCCAGACGATCATCAACCAGTACACGACCGATCCGCTGTTTGGCGAAGCGCTGCTGGAACAGGGGCGCACGACGTTCGTCGGCGGTGACATCCCCGGCGCAATCCAGCGCTACCTGACGATTGCCAGCACTTACGATTACCTGCCCGAAGCCCCCGAAGCCTTGTGGCGGGCGGGCTATCTCTACGCGACCAATGGCGAAGCCTCGCTGGCGCGCCCGATCTTCGAACGGCTGGCGGACACCTACCCCGACGCGCCGCAGGCAGCCGATGGGCTGTTCCTCGCCGCGACTGCCGCCTACAACGCGGGCGATACCGCCGCCGCCGAACGCTACTACGGCGAACTGGCAGCCCGAACGACGGGCGATGATCGCGCCGACGCGCTGCTGCAAGCCGGACGACTGGCGCTCCAGCGCGGCGATTCTCAGGGGGCGGTGCAGGCGCTTCAGCAGGCGGCGCAGGCAGCGCCCGACAGCTACTATGGCGCGCGGGCGCGGGATATTATCACCGGACAGCAGCCGTTCGCGCCGCCAGCAGTCCCCACCTTCCAGTTTGGCGCGGAGCAGATTCAGCAGGCTGAGGACTGGCTGCGTCAGACCTTCGGCATTACGGACGAGGGGGCGCTGTGGGTGCTTTCGCCCACCCTCGAAAGCGACTCGCGCATCGTGCGCGGCAAGGAATTGTGGGCGGTTGCCGCTTACGACGAAGCTGGCGACGAGTTTGGGGACATCATCAACAGCTATGAAGACGACGGACTCGCCTCGTACCAATTGGCGATCTTCCTGCGCGGGCTGGGCGCATACAACGCCTCGATTCAGGCGGCGGCAAACGTCATCATCGCTGCCAACGTCGGCACGCTGGATGCGCCGCCGTTCATCGCCCGAATGCGCTACCCGGCGTATTATCTCGACGTGGTTCAGGACTCGTCGGCGCGGCACGACATCGACCCGCTGCTGCTGTACGCGCTCATCCGCCACGAAAGTCTGTTCGACACCAACGCCACCGCCGCCGCTGGCGAGAAGGGATTGACGCAGGTCATCCCCAGCACAGCCGAATACATCGCCACCCAGCTTCGCTGGTCGAACTACCAGCACGCCGATCTCTTTCGTCCCTACGCGGGGATTGAATTTGGAGCGTTTTTCTTAGGCGAACAGGTGCAGCGCTTCGACGGCAACGTGACGGCGGCGCTGGCGGGCTACAACGCCGGACCGGGGCGCGCGGCGCAGTGGCTGGAAGTCTCCGGCGGCGACCATGACCTGTTCCTGAACGCCATCACCATCAGCAGCACGCGGCTGTACGTGCAGCGAATCTACGGCTACTACAATATTTACCGAACGCTGTACGGGACGGAATAGCCAAAGAGGTTAAAGCGACCAGCCGGACGGGGAAGAAAAAAGCAGGACGCGGCGCGCGATGCGCAGCCCTGCTTTGTGGCATATCATGGTGGTGGTCGGTCAGTGCCTGCTGCTGCACTGGCTGAACGGTGGAGCTATCCTTCGACGACGTTTTGACCGAGCATCGAACGGACTCTGGATACCAGATCGTGGTGTAAAATTGGTTTGGGCAGGTAATCGTTCGCGCCCGCTTCAATACCGCGAATAATGCTCTCGGCATCGCCTCGCGCGGAGAGGATAAGCACCGGGGTTTTACTCGTATCCTCGCGCGCGCGAATGACCTGGCACAGCTCAATTCCGTCCATTCCTGGCATCATCACATCGAGAATGATCAGGTCGGGGTTGTTCTCATCCAGAACGGCAAGCGCCGCCTTGGCATCGCGGGCTTTTAAGACATTGAAGCCGCCTCGTTCGAGCATGATGCCGATGAGCGTGAGCGCTCCAATTTCGTCATCTACAACCAGAATGTCTCGTTTCATAAACCAGTGCCCTACCAGGGATGAGTTGGATGAATAAAAGGCAAGAACCAGATTTTCCGCAAGCATTTCTTTGCTTTGTGCCTCTGATTGCAGTGTACCATCACATTTTATGAGGAGCAACCGATTAGTCGTTTATTCTTCTGTTTTCCATGCCTTATGTCATCTCAATCGAGCGCAACCAACCGCTACAATTTACGTATACGTGTTTAGTTACGATAGTACTAGCCTGAAGGAGTCGCAATGAAACAGGACACGGCGATTGCAGCGAATCACATCTCGAAAAACTACGGCAGCTTTAAGGCTGTGGATGATTTGACTTTCGAGATTTTTCGCGGCGAAGTATTCGCTATGTTGGGTCCCAACGGCGCGGGTAAAAGTACCACCATCCGCATGATTCTGGACATTCTGAAACCCGACAGCGGCAGCATTATGGTGCTCGGCGGTCCTCTGGACGACGCCCGCAAAGACCGGATCGGTTATATGCCGGAAGAACGCGGGCTGTATCGGGGTGTTCCGGTCATCGAAATGATGGTGTATCTCGGCACGCTCAAAGGGATGTCTTCCAGTGACGCGAACCGTCAGGGCATGGCGTATCTGGAACGGCTCGATCTGGCGGATTACGCTCACAAGAAGGTCAGCGAGCTGAGCAAGGGGATGCAGCAAAAGGTGCAGTTTGCCGTCACGGTGATGCACGATCCCGATCTGATCATCATTGACGAGCCGTTTTCGGGTCTTGACCCCATCAATACGATGGTCATCAAAGACCTGCTGCTCGATTTCCGCAGCCGGGGCAAGGCGGTAGTCATGAGCACCCACCAGATGTTCCAGGTTGAGGAAATGGCTGACCGGATGCTGATGATCAACCAGGGCAGACAGGCGCTGTACGGCAACGTGGACGAAGTGCGCCGCCAGTATGCGCTGCCCGCGGTGATCATCGAAGGCGAAGGCGACTGGACGGTGCTGGCAGGCGTTGATCGGATCGAACCAGGCGAGAACGGGCGCGGCGGCACGCTGCTGTACCTGAAGCCGGATACCACGCCCGACGCGGTACTGGGCGAGATTGCCGCGCGACCGGATATGCGCATCCGGCGCTTTGAGCTGGCGGTTCCCAACCTGAACGACATCTTCATTCAGGTAGTGGAGGGGACGAAGCAAAATGTCTAAGGCATGGCTGGTCGCCAAACACGAATATCTGACCAACGTCAAGCGGAAAGGCTTTCTGTTCGGCGCGTTTGGCGTGCCTTTACTCATCGTCGTGATCATGGTGATTGTCGCCGGTATTGCCGTTGAAGCGGAGACGAACACCGAACGGGTTGGCACTGTCGGTTACGTCGATCAATCGGGCGTGCTGGCGGATGCCATCGATCAGCCGGAGAACTTCATGCCGTTTGCCAGCGAGGACGACGCGCAGGCAGCGCTGGAAGCAGAGGAACTCGGCGCGTATTTCGTCGTCCAGCCCGACTATCTGGACACGGGCGGCGTGCAGATGGTCAGCCGAACCGGCACGCCAGAGGCACTGCTCGGCGAGTTGAACGCCTTTCTGGTCGCCAACGTCGGGCGCGGCGTGACGCCGGAACTGCTGGAACGGCTCAAAGAGCCGGTTGAAATGAGCGTTGTGTCGCTGGACAGCGGGCGCGTGGTCGAGGAAAGCGCCATCTTCGCGCTCATCTTCGCGCCGATCATCTTCGTCTTCGTCTTCATTATGGCGACGCAGATCACCAGCGGCTATCTCATGAGTGGCGTGGTCGAGGAAAAGAGCAGCCACATCATGGAGATTCTGGTCACGTCGATCACCCCGTTTCAGCTTCTGCTCGGCAAAATCATCGGCTTGGGCGCGTTGGGGCTGACTCAGTTGGTGATCTGGATCGCGGGCAGTTACATCGCGCTGGCGCTGGGTCAGAACCTCGAATTTATGGCGGGCGTGACTATCCCGCTTGACCTGCTTCTGATCGGCGTCACTTACTTCATCCTCGGCTACTTCCTGCTTGCCAGCATGATGGCAGGCATCGGGGCAGTCGTCGGCTCAGAACAGGAAAGCCGCCAGTTCGCAGGCATATTCTCGTTTGTGCTGGTCATTCCGTTTATTGCGCTGGTGACGTTTATCACCGACCCGAACGGAACGGTGCCGGTTGCATTGACGCTGTTTCCCCTGACTTCACCGGTCGCGGTCATGCTGCGGATGGGATTCGGATCAATACCCACCTGGCAGTTGATCGCCAGTATCGCGATTCTGCTGGTGACGACGATCTTCACCGTCTGGGCTTCAGCGAAAATCTTCCACTGGGCGCTGTTAATGTACGGCAAGCGACCGAGCCTGCGCGAGCTTCTGCGCGTGCTGCGCCGACCGACGACAATGGCGACCTCTGCGACGGGTGAAAGGGCTGGATAATGCGGCATACACTACAGGTTTTCCTCTACGAACTGCGGCGCAACCTGCGCCGGCGGGGCTATCTGCTGACCACCTTTGGCGTGCCGCTGCTGGCGCTGGCGCTCATGTTCGTCCTGCAGCGCGTCAACCTCAGCAGTGCCGACACGGCGAATCAGATTGTCGATGCCATGGAAACCGCCGGTATTCAGCGCGCTGGTTTCATCGACGAATCGGGCTTATTCACCGGCGCTGCTGCTCCGGCACCGTATACCGATGTCCTGACCGAGTATGCCAGCGAAGATGAAGCGCGCGCGGCGATTGACGCAGGCGAAATCGAGGGGTACTACATCATCGCCGCCGACTACATGGACAGCGGCAGAGTGCGCCTTGCGCTGCCACGCATGAGCATTATCGACGTCAGCGAAGCGCCTATCGAAGCGCTCATCCTGAGCGTGCTGACTCAGGACGAAGACGAGGATGTGGTCACGCGAATCTTCAATCCCTCCAACGTGCAAGCCACCAACCTGTCGATTACCAACGTGCAGGCGGGCAGCGCCGAGGAATCGGAAGACGCCAACTTTGTCCTGGTCTACGTCTTCACTATCGCGCTGATGATGAGCCTGTTCGTCACTAACGGCTACCTGATGCAGAGCGTCATCGAGGAGAAGGAAACACGGCTGATCGAAATCCTCATCTCGACGGTGCGCCCGATCCAGCTTCTGGCGGGCAAAATTCTGGCGATGGGCTTGCTCGGCTTGCTGCAAATGCTGGTCTGGGTGGGCGGCATTTATCTGGCGCTGCGGCTGGTTTCAGGGGAAGGCACCGATCAGGCGCTGGGAATCCTGTCCTCGCTCGCCACCGTTCAGCTTCCGATGGACATCCTGCCGCTGCTGATCGTCTTCTTCGTCCTGGCGTACACCCTGTTTGCCGCGCTGTATGCCATCGTCGGCGCGCTGTCGAACTCGATGCGCGAGGGTCCGCAGTATGCCGTGATCTTCACCATGCCAGCGGTGATCCCGTTGTATTTCCTGGCGGTCTTCATCTCGGAGCCGGGTGGTGGGCTGGCGGTTGCCCTCAGCCTGTTTCCGCTGACCGCGCCGATTGCCATGACGATCCGCTTGCTGGTATCGTCGGTGCCAACCGCGCAGATTCTGCTGAGTCTGGCGCTGCTGGCGCTGACGGTGGTCGCGGCGATGTGGGCAGCCGGACGCCTGTTCCGCGTGCAAACGCTGCTGGCGGGGCAGCTTCCCAAGCTGCGCGAGATCCCCCGGCTGCTGCGCGGGTAGGGACACGACGGTGTCGTGTCCCCCACTGTATTCACGGACACGACGGTGTCGTGTCCCTACAGTTTGCTGATCGACTCATATTTGCGGTTCACCGACGGCGATCTCAGGGCGAACCGTCGCGCGCCCCCCAAGCGCCTTCCAGTACAGCATCATCGGGATGAGCGAGAGCAGCGCCGCAGTCACCAGCGCCGGAATGACGCCGATGCGGTCGGCAAGCGCGCCGAGCAGGAACGAGAACACGGCAAAGACGAGGCTGCCCGCGAAGCTGTTGAGCGATCCCATCGTCGCCCGCTGTTCGTCCGTGAATTCGCGCTGAATCAGACCGTTGATCGCCACGCTGTTCACGCCGTAAAAGATCGAGTTCGACGCCATCAGTGCGGGCGAGAGCACCGTCGGAACCAGCAGACCAATCAGGTTCACCAGCTCGCTGAGCGACATCCCGCCGATCAGCAGCCGAAATTCGCCAAACCGCCGGATGATGCGCCCGGCGAAGTAGAACCCCAGCGCCGCCGTCAGATTGCCAATCGTCTGCGCTACGCCAATCGCCCACACGGGCCACAGCGTTTCGATAAACGCCGAACGGAACAGCCAGCTTGCCTCGCCAATCGCATAGCTCAGGACAGACGCGGCGCTCAGCAGTCGCAGGCGCGGGTTACGAACGATGTTCCGAAATGCAGTCGTCAGATGGGCGTAGATGTTTCCGACGTGACCGGTATGCACCTTCGGCTCGACCAGGCGCAGGCTGACCAGCAGCGCCAGCACCATCGGCACAACCGACAGCCACAACACGACCTGAAACGAAATCGCCGCGATCAGACTGCCAATGATGGACGAAATGCCCAGCGCAAGCTGGAACATGGACGAGGTTTTCCCCAGAAATTCCTGATAGGCTTCCCGCTGCCCGCTTTCCGCCAGCGTGTCGTGCAGCAGCGCCTCGTTGTTGCCGCTGTAGAACGCCCTGCCCAACCCTTCAAAGATCGCGCCAGTGATCAGCGCCAGATATGTGCCGCCGATGGCGTAAAAGGTGAGCGCGAACACCCCGGCAACCGCGCCATAAACCACCGTCTGCTTTCGCCCGACGCGATCCGACAGCACCCCGGTCGGAACTTCAAACAGCGACTGCGCCAGCATGGTGGCTGAAAAGACGCTCATGCCCAGGGCGTATGATCCCGATACTTCAGAGAAATACAGGATCGCGATTGGCGCATACGGACGGAAATCTGCCCAGAAGTTGAACCATCCGAGCAGCCGGATATTTCGCGCAGCGGACATCAGGCTGTCAGTTCTTTGCGAGAGGTTATATGGGACTATTGTAGGTCATAAAAGCTCAGGCGTCGAGATGGAGTGTAGGGGCAGGCTGCACAACTCTGCCCCTACAGATACGTGATGAACGCCTGGAGGATTAAGAGCTGCTACGCCCAGCGGATCAGACCAGGCACAAACAGCGTCGGCAGGGCTTGATGGTACGGCAGCACGCGCACCGAAATACCGCGCTCGCCGCTGGTGTGGTAGGCAACGCGGGTGGCAAAACGATAGCTGCCGTTTTCAGCCGCGCCGACGGGCTGCATATCGACCGCTTCGCCCACCTCACCGATTTCGCCGCGCGTACTCAGCGGACCGTAATAAAGCTGCACCCGCACATCGTCCGGCGTCAGCTTGCCCAGGTTCACTTCAGCTTCGACGCTCAGGTCGGCGCTGACCTTGATCGATTGGTCGGAAACATCGACCTTCCCGATCTTGATCTTGTCCCAACCGGCGGCGATCTTCTTACACCAGGCGGCATACGCCAGCCCGGCTTCCATGTTTCCGGCGGTAAGCTGCTGCGAACGCTCGTTGGCGGGCATGTAGAGCGCGTCGGTGTACTGCTGCACCATGCGATGGGTAGTGAAAAACGGTGCCAGCTTGTGGAAACCGTTCTTGATCTTGCCGATCCACTCACGCGGGACGGTATCGCGCCCGCGGTCATAAAACAGCGGGATGATGTCGTGCTCCAGGATATTGTAGAGGGCTTCGCTCTCGACAAAATCCTGATGATCCCATTCATACTCTGGATATTCCTCGCCGTTGCCAATCGCCCAGCCAACACTGGGGTCATAGCCTTCCGCCCACCAACCGTCGAGGATGCTGCAATTTAAGCCGCCGTTGTAGACCACTTTCATGCCGCTGGTGCCGCTGGCTTCCTTAGGACGGCGCGGGGTATTCAGCCATACGTCCACGCCCTGCACCAGATAGCGGGCAACGTTCATATCGTAGTCTTCGAGGAAGACGAGATGATTGCGGAACTCAGGATCGCGGGCAATGTTGGCGATTTGCCGGATCAGTTCCTTGCCACCCGTATCGTGCGGGTGGGCTTTTCCAGCAAAGATGATCTGCACCGGGCGCTCCGGGTTGGTCAGGATACGCTTCAGGCGCTCGATGTCGTGGAACACCAGCGCCGCCCGCTTGTAGGTGGCGAAACGCCGGGCGAAGCCAATCGTCAGCGCGTCGGGATTTAAGGCTTCTTCCGCGCCTTCGATCTCGTGCTGCGCCGCGCCCCGGTTTTCAAGCTGGTGGCGCAGGCGGCTTCGGGCAAAGCCGATCAGCCGTTCGCGGCGGCGTTCGTGGGTGCGCCACAGTTCGTTATCGGGTACGGCGTCAATGCCGGTCCAGATGTCCGCCTTCCAGGTGTGGGTGCGCCATGTCGGGTCAAGATAGCGGTCAAGAAGCTGCGCCATGCCGGTAGAAATCCACGATTCAACGTGAATGCCGTTGGTGATCGACGAAATCGGCACTTCATGCTCAGGCACGCCGGGATACAACCACTGCCACATGGACTGCGACACGTCGCCATGCAGCTTGGCGACGCCGTTCGCGCCGCCGCACAGCCGAAGCGCCAGCACCGCCATCGAGAACAGTTCGTAATCGCCCATGTTCTCGCGACCGAGATCGACAAACTGCTCGCGCGTCAAGCCGAGCGAGGAGTAATAGTCGGTGAAGTGTTCGTCGATCAGGTCGTAGCCGAAGCGCTCCAGCCCGGCGGGAACCGGCGTGTGAGTGGTGAAGATGTTGGAGATGGACGTAATCGCCGCCGCCTGCATGAAATCGACGTTGTGTTCCTTCATGAACTGGCGGATGCGCTCCAGCGCCAGAAACGCCGAATGCGGCTCGTTCATGTGGCAGATCGTCGGGCGCAGGTTGAGCGCGTCCAGCGCGCGGATGCCGCCGATGCCCATCAGAATTTCCTGACGGATGCGCGTCCGGCGGTCGCCGCCGTAGAGCCGGTCGGTCAGGCTGCGGTCTTCGTCCAGCACGTTGTCGGGGGTATTGGTATCGAGCAGATACAGCGGAATACGCCCGACCTGCACCTTCCAGATCAAGGCTTTCAGTTCGCGCCCCGGCAGCGGCACACTGATCATGAGAGGCTTGCCGCCCTCGTCAAACTGCTGGACAACGGGCAGATTGGCGAAATCGTTGATCGGGTACAGTTCCTGCTGGTAGCCGTCAGCATTGAGGTACTGGCGAAAGTAGCCTTCCTCGTACAGCACGCCGACGCCGATCAGCGGCAGCCCAAGATCGCTGGCGCTCTTGAGATGATCGCCGCTGAGGACGCCCAGCCCGCCAGAGTAATTTTGCAGCGATTCGGTGATGCCAAACTCCATCGAAAAATAGGCGATACGCGGCTTTTCGGATGACTGGTAATGCGTGTCAAACCAGGTGGTGCCGGGATTCATATAGGCGTCAAAGGCGTCGCACACGCGCTGGAAGTGCGCCATAAAAGCCGCGTCTTCACAGGAGGCTTCCAGACGGCTTTGTTCTATCAAGCCCAGCATCCAGACCGGATTATGTCCGGTTTTCTCCCACAAATCGCGGTCGAGCCGGCGAAACAGCGCGATTGTCTCCTGATCCCACGCCCAGCGCAGATTGTAAGCCAGTTCTTGCAGGCGCTTAAGCGGTTCCGGCAGGTTCGGAACAACGCTCACAGTTGCGACAGGTTTTACCATTGAAGGATTCTCCTGAGATAAAGTCATGGTAACGATAACTGCACAATGACAGCGTGCCATCTTAGCTTATATTCAGGCGATTGGAAAAAAAAGTCACGATCTTCAAAAGCAGCGTCGAAAATTCGTGCATTTCGACCAAGCTAACGCTATAGAATCGTTAATCTGGTTATGTTAGAATCTATATAACGAAGCGTATTTCTATCGAGGATATCAAATCGATGCTTGACAAGAAGTATTTGAAGACGCGAAAGGACGAATGCAAAGTCACCTTCTCGCTGCCGACAGCAGTGCAGGCGGAAAGCGTCCATCTGGTCGGCGACTTCAACGATTGGGATGAGCAGTCAACGCCGATGAAGAAACAGAAGGACGGCAGCTTTAAGGTCACGCTCAACCTGAAAACCGGGCGCGAGTATCAGTTCCGCTATCTTGTCAACGGCAGCGAATGGCACAACGACTGGCAGGCGGACAAATACATGCCCAACCCTTATATCGGTGATAATTCAGTCGTCGTGGTCTGATTGAACCAGCGTCCCTTCACGGATTTGTCTTTTCGGAGCCGCAGGTTTATCTAGATTCACAACATATTGCAGATTATCCGTAGGGACACGACGGTGTCGTGTCCGTTTTGTGAATGCTGGGTCGGACACGACACTGTCGTGTCCCTACATGTCCCACATGGAATGAAGGCTTTCGACCCGGCATCCTACTTCTTGCTCGAATAGCCCAGTTCGGTGTTGTTGGGGACAACGCGATCCTTGTATTTCTCGAAGTTTTCGAGCCGCAGATCGGTGCCCAGGATGCAGTTCTGCCCAACCGTGTAGCCTGCCGGAATGTGGGTATTTTTGCCCACACAGGTGATGCCCAGTTCGCCAACCTCAGACAGCACCCCTACCCGCGCGTTATGCCCGACGACGACGAACTTATCGAGAATGCAGCGTTCGACCACCGCGCCCGCCTCGATATAGGCGTCGGTCAGTATGACCGATTCGCGGATCACCGCGTTGGGACCCACGAAGACGCCGGGTGCCAGCACCGAGCGTTCGACTATCGCGTTCTCAGAGATGACCGTCCCGTGAGTCAGCAGGCTGTTGTTGATCCGGGCACCGCTGGCAATCTGCACCGGCGGGCGCTCCTCACTCTTGGTATGAATCACCCAGGTGCGATCATTCAGGTTGAGCGAAGGCGGCTGCGAGAGCAGATCCATGTGGGCTTCCCAGTACGCCTCAATCGTCCCTACGTCAATCCAGTAGCCGCCATAAGGATAGGCAAATACGTTCATCCCTTCACTGATCATGCGCGGGATAATGTCCTTGCCGAAATCATGGTTTGAATCGCCCTTGCCGTGGTCTTCCTGAAGCAGTCGTTCCAGCACCGAGTAGGTGAACACGTAGACGCCCATATTGGCGAGCGTGCCGGGCGGGTTCGGCGGTTTCTCCAGAAAATCGGTCACGCGGTATTCTTCGTCAACGTCCAGAATACCGTAGCGGCTGGCTTCATCAAGCGGGACGCTGATCACGCACAGGGTAGCGTCCGCGCCCTTATCGCGGTGATACTGGATAAGGACATCATAGTCCATCTCGTAGATGTGATCGCCGGACAGGATCAGCACGTACTCCGGTCGCCCCCGGCGCACGAAGTTCAGGTTCTGGGTCACGGCGTCTGCCGTACCCGCATACCAGTCGGTGTCGCGGCGTCCTTTGTAGGGCTGGAGAATCTGCACGCCGCCGGTAAACGACCGGTCTAAGTCCCAGGGACGCCCGCGCTCGATATGATCGTTGAGGCTGTGCGGGCGATATTGAGTCAGTATCAAAACGTCAAAAATGCCGGAATTGACGCAGTTGCTCAGTGTGAAATCTATGATCCGGTACTTGCCCCCAAAGGGAACGGCGGGTTTGGCGCGTTTGGCGGTCAGAGTTGCCAGCCGCGTGCCTTCGCCACCTGCCAGAATGACCGCTTTAACTTTCATCGAACCGCCACCTCCGTCATTGTAAGAAGAAGCATCCTGCGAAGAAAACGCCCAGGATCACCGATTGTGCCGCATTTCCGGGAAGAAATCTATCAATTCGCCTTAATTTCCTTTCCCTGCAAAGAACATTGAACCGCTAAGGACACAGAGGGCACGAAGGGGATGCTGGCGTCGTTATTGTCCTGGTGGGTCAATCGCTTTGTTCTCTCTTTTCGTCATCAGTCACAGGTGTGTTGTGCCGGGCGGCGGCTTTCTCATACAGCGTCTGGTACTCCACAGCGCTGCGCCGCCAGCTAAAATCGACGCGCATGGCGCGTTCCTGCATCCGCCGCCATGCGACCGGGCGCGCGTGAAAGGTTCGGATCGCCCACAGCAGCGTATTGTAAACTGCTTCCGGCTGTTCCCACTGGAACATGAAGCCAGTACCGCGAGTCGCGTCGTCGTCGTCATAGTTCTCAACGCTGTCCGCCAGCCCGCCGGTTTCACGGACGACGGGCAGCGCGCCGTAACGCATGGCGTTCATCTGCCCGATTCCACACGGCTCGTAATGGCTCGGCATCAGGAACAGGTCGCAGCCCGCGTAAATGCGCTGCGCCAGAGCGGCGTTATAGCCGATATAAGTGCGCGCTTTCCAATGGAAATCTGCGCCGAGGCGGAAAAGGTCGTGGTTGTACTCCTCGTCGCCGCTGCCCAGCGCGATAAACTGGACATCATAGCCGGTCAGCAGGCGGCGCAGGGCGGGAACGGCGAGGTCGATGCCCTTCTGCCACACCAGACGGCTGACCAAGCCGATCACCGGCACATCATCGCTGATGGTCAGGTTGGAGTCGTCCTGAAGCTGGCGCTTGTTGGGCGAGCGTTGTTCGGGAAAGTTATCGGCGTTGAAGTTCGAGATCAGGTGCGGATCGGTTTCGGGATTCCATACGTCATAATCAATGCCGTTGAGGATGCCATACAGATCATCCTGACGCGAGCGAATTAAGCCGTCCAGCCCATAGCCCATGTACGGATACTGAATCTCGACGGCGTAGCGCGGGCTGACAGTGGTCACAATGTCGGCATAGGCGGTCGCCATCGCCAGCATGTTATCGGTCAAGCCCCGGCTGACAAGCTGCGGATGATGTCGCCCCGGCACGCCCAGTTCCCACAGCCAGCCGCCAACGTCCTCGCCCTGATACGCCATGTTATGAATGCTAAGCATGGTACTGGCGGCTGACCAGCGCCGGTCAGATTGGCGCTTCTGCTCAATCAGGAACGGGATCAGCCCGGTATGCCAGTCGTTGACGTGGAATACGTCGGGGAACCAGCCGCCGTTCTCCAGCATGGCTTCGGCTGCCGCCAGCGCCGCCTGGCAGAAGAAGATGAAGCGCGGCACGTCGTGCTCCAAATCGCCGTAGACCGCGCCTTCTTCGCCAAAATAGGGCAAGCCGCGCAGGAAATACACCGGCACGCCTTCATGGGTGGTGGAGAACAGGCTGACGATAGTCGTGCCGGTCGGACGCGCCAGCCTGAACGAAAAAAGCAGCTCGATATTGAAGCGCTGCGGGTCGATAAACCCGTAGTAGGGCATCAGGACGCGGACGTCAATATTCAGCTCGCGCAGGGCTTTGGGAAGCGATCCCACAACATCCGCCAGCCCGCCAACTTTCGCGAACGGGTCTACTTCGGCGCTGATGAATAACACGTTCATTGAGCGTCTTCCGGCGTGCGCCTCATCCCTGGTAGGTGCGGAACCAACGATAGTCAATATCCGGGAACACTTTATCCAATTCCCACAGCTCGTTCGCCAGCGCCACATCCGGCGTCCCGGCTTCCAGGCTAGACGCCAGCTTGTTAAAGCGTTCCAGATGCTGGCTGAAGCGCTGAATGGCGTATTCGCGCGCCTGCCCGGTCGTGACGAGGAAGGGCCAGTCGGAGCTTTCCAGCAGCAGCGCCTCACGCGCCGCCTGGCTCAAAACTGCTTTTTCGTCGTTGTCCGGATCGTCGTATCGATTGGCAAGCGCTTCTATACGCGCTTCGGCTTCGTGAATCGGCGTCCACATCCAGTGGGTTTCGTTGTTATCCCAGACGAAGTGCGTGCCGCCCGCGCCCCACGAGCCTTCGGGGATGTTGAGCACTTCCTGCGGTGGGTGCTGGGCTACGTGGCGGCTGGCAGTCGTCATCTCGATATCGCTCATGCTCGCCAGATGGCGCAGCACCTTACCCAGCCATGCCACGCCTTCAAACCACCAGTGACCAAAGAGTTCGGTGTCATAATTGGCGGAAACCAAGCCAAATTTCCCCGTTTCGGCGTTGTACTTGCGCAGTTCATCGCCCACCAGATGGGCGAAATGCTCGGCGTGCTGGTCGATCTTATAGGCTGCCCAGTCGGGATGATACAGGTCTTTGCCGCCGAGATCGATCCCCGAGCCGGTGATGCGCCAGTACTGAATACCGCTTGTGCCCGCCTTACGGTGGAATTCGCGGTAGTCAAAATCGCCCGGATACCCCCAGGTAGCACTCCATACCTGCTGTCCAACGCGGCTGTTGCGCCCGATCACAGCGACGCCGGAATGCTGCTGGACAGATGGATAGTGGGTGGTATCGCTGACGTAATAGGGGTGAAAGGTAGTGGCTGCCCGTTCGGGAACCAGCATCTGGCTGCTGGCGGGAATCACGTAGCGGCGCTTGATCTCGCCGTAGGGTCCAACCACGTCGCCGCCCGCCACGCCAACGGGCTGCCCGCCGGTGATGGTGTGCGTCTCGCTGAAGAAGACCTTCAGACCGTTTTCGGCGAGGAAGTGTTCGATCCCCGGACGGCGGCGTCCCGTTTCGGTGATATACGCCGGACGGTAGGCGCATTCTGGCAGCCAGATGCCGGACGGCGGACGCCCGAACATACGCTCATACGAGCGAATACCGGCTTTAAGCTGGGCGTTGATGGTGCTGTCGCTTGCCATCAGCGGCAGATAGCCATGCGTGGCGGCGCAGGTCGTCACTTCAATGTAGCCTTCATCCTGCAGCCGCTTAAACGCGCCGATAATGTCGCGGTTGAAGCGGTTATCGAAAGCGTCTTTCACGCGCTCGAATTCCGCCTGATACCAACCGGCTAGAAAGCGAAGCTGCTCGTTGCCGGGTTCTTCTTCCTCAAAATAAACGATATCCTTTTTAGCGGCATTAATGCGATCATCGAGGTACTGGTCGAGATGATCTTTCACGTCTTCATCGACAAGCTGCTCGCCCAGAATCGGCGTAATGCCGATGGTGATGCGGAATTGAATGCCTTCTTCTTTCAGATCATAGAGGGTTGCCAGCAGCGGGATATACGTTTCTACTGCCGCTTCATGAATCCATTCTTCGCCATGCGGCCAGCGCCCTGCGAGGCGGGCATAAGGAAGGTGACTGTGTAGGACGAATGTAAATGCACCTGTTGCGCTCACAGAGCTAACCCCCCGTATCACTACTAAACTCCGATGTAGCAGAAATTGTAACGATGGAATACGGGCAAAGGCAAATAGCGGGGTTATCGGCGGGTGCTGATGGCGGAGCGAAACGCCCTTTCAGGCTGGAGTGCTATCCGCGTCCGGCTTGTTCTCACTGTTTGGCTCTTTGCGTTTGCCGGGCAGGTAGTGCGGCAGCACCTGTTCCGCCAGCGTGTTCATCTGCCCGCCGGGCGCGGTGAAGGACAGGCTTTTCTTCCCCTTCAGCCGGAAGGTGACCTTCCACGCCAGCCCGCCGATGAACATCTGCATCATGAGAATGTACAGCCCCAGCCCAAACGTCAACAGGCAGCCAAGAAAATCATCGGTGCCGCGCGCGCTGCCGGTCGAATCCATCCACGAGCTAAAGTCGATGATCGGTGCCTCAGTGTCGAGTTCGTATGTCATCACGTCCGACCATTTCACGGTACGGGTTCGGCTGGCATTCTCGCCTCTGGTATAGGTGAAGCCGGTGTCGCTCACTTCGACAACCTGCTTTTTATCGTTCCGCGCCAGCACCATGAGCACCAGCAGGGCGATGATGCCGGTCACTGCCAGGAAACCGCCCAGATATAGCAGGATGGTCTGGAATGCAGCGTTCGAGGTCAGCGACGCCCGGAAGGCGACGAGCGCGGCACCTGCTCCGGTGAGCAGCAGGGCGCGGATAAACTGCCAGATGCGCGCGCCGCGCGTAAACTCGAATCGGCGCTGCAAACCGCTATCAGTCATGCTGCCGCCGGAAGCACCAGCGTGAAGATGCTGCCCTGCCCCGGATCGCTGCGCACCGTCAGGTAGCCACCGTGAGCTTCGGCGACCTTGCGGGCGATGAACAAGCCCTGTCCCAGACCGCGCGGGTCCAGCAGCTTGCCAGCGGGCGTGCGCGGTTCACCGCGATAGAAGCGCTCGAACACGTGCGGCAGGTCGCGCTCAGAAATGCCAACGCCGGTATCGACCACCTGAATAGCAATATGCTCGTCATCATTGCGGCTGGCAGTCACCACGATATGCCCGCCGCTTTCGGTATAGCGAACGCTGTTTTGCAGCAGATGTCCCAGCGCCCAGCGCAGGCGGGCGGCATCGCCGCGAACCGCCAGCGCGCTGGCGTCGCGCACCATCACCGATACATCCAGACCGGCGCGTTTGGTTTCGGGGGTCAAGCCGTTGACGGTGTTCCACAGCAGTTCTTCAAGGCTGAGTTCGTCGTCGCGGACTTCAATACTGTCGCTGCTCAATTCAGACAGATCGAGCAGTTCGATGATCATGCGGTCGAGAATATCGACGTTGCGGCTGAGCGTTTCCAACAGGCGGCGGTTGGGCTTGCCATCGTCCCCCTGTTCCAGCACGACCTCGCTCACGCCTTTGATGACCGCCATCGGCGTGCGCAGTTCGTGCGAGATGGCGGTGATAAACTGGTCTTTCAGCCGTTCGGAAAGCACGTCGCGCGTGACGTCGCGCACGACGATGATCGTCCCCAGTCGGCTGCCCGCTTCGTCGGCAACGGCGGCAAGCTGCGCCCCGATGATGCGGTTGTTGACCTGTACCCGCGTCGGCTCGCTCAGAGGCGATACCTCGGCGTCGAGGGCGACGATCTCGCGATAATTGTTGAACAGCGTGCCAAGCTCGCTTTGCCAGAAGGACTTAATGCCGCCGAGCAGCGCCCGCGCGGCGTTGTTCATGAAGACCAGCCGCCCTTCGTCATCCTGCATGATCACACCCTCGTCAATCGAGGCGAGGATGCCGTTCAGACGCTCCACTTCAAGATCGCGCTGGACGAGCAGGCGTTCCAGCTTGCGAGTCTGTTCTTCCAGCGCCTGGGCAGCCTGGTTCCGTTTGCCAAGCCCTTTATAAAGGCGGCTGAATAATTTCTCGGAAGCTGTCCCCAGACGATTCACACGCTGTATCTCGCTGCTAATCTCTTGAGCATCGGGAGGATAATTGGTCATGAAGAAGCCCTTAGGTTCAAACGTGCCTCACGATCTTAGCCAAACCTGCGCTTCATCATCGCATATTACGGCGATTTCTGCTTTTGCGTCACAATATTATGCAGAATCTCGCGCAGTTGTTCAAAGTCAGGCAGCGGCTTCGGGATAATCCGGTCAACGCCATCCCGCGCTATCATCTCCTGGCGTTCGGTTTCGGTCAGCGCGAACGCCGTCATCAGCACAATCGGCGTGTTATCCAGCGCTGGCAGCTTGCGCATCCGGTGCGCCACCTCATTGCCGCGCTTGCCCGGCATCCGAATATCCATCAGAATCATCTCCGGCAGCGGATCGGTGTAGGTGTTATGCTCGATAGCATCCAGCCAATCCCAAACCTTCTGCCCGTTCTCAAACGCGACTGCGTTGTGTCCCCAGACCTGCACCATCATCGTGATCAGGTTGCGGATATCCGCTTCATCTTCAGCAACTAACCAGATCAATCCAGTCCTCCACCGATACCATACGGTTGTTTCCTGCTGCGCCCGGCTCCAAAGTCGAAGTTGAAAGTGGAAAGTCAAAAGTAACTTCACTCACAGCGCTTTGCACTTTCAACCTTTAACTTTTCACGCGATCACAAACGTCTTATCTAGTTTACAGTATAGTTGAGAACCGTTTGTTAGATGTAATGTAGTTTGCTGAAGTGCCGTAAGAAACGTATAGTAGAGAGGTAGTAGTACGGTTATAAAGTCACCACCCATCAGCGCAGAAGGAGTACGTGTTGTCCACCTGGATGGTCGTTGAAGACGAGCCGGATATCTACGAAGTGCTGCTCGCCATGTTTGAGATGTGGGGCATCGATGGCGTTGCCTTTGTCGATGGCGATGAAGCGATCAAATGGATCGAAGAAGTAGATAGCGGCGAGTTTGAAGGCGAGCTGCCAGAACTGGCGCTGCTGGATATCCGGCTGCCGGGTAGTATCAGCGGACCGATGGTGGGCGAACGGCTGCGTAAAAGCCCCAGGCTGCGCAACTCAACGATTGTCCTGACGACCGCATACCATTTATCGAAGGCGGAAGAAAAGGCATCACGGGCGCTGGCGGGCGCGGACGACATTATCTACAAGCCGCTGCCGAAATTTAACGAGCTGAAAAAGAAACTGGAAAAAATCCTCGGCGAACGCCGCGCCAAAAACAAAAAGATGGAAGCCGTCCCCGCCCCACAGCCAAAGGTGGTGGCACACGTTCGGACAGCCAAGCCAACCCCACCGGCGACGCTGCCTGAAGTGGAAGCTGAATCCGACGCCGATACCGTCCCCACCAGGGAAGAAGAAAAGTAACCATGCGCAACATCGCTCCGTCGCGGGAGCTTTCGCGGCGTTCCAACCAGCTTCTGACCATCGCCTTCTTCGTGGGCGCGGTGGGCGTGTTTGTCACCGTTATTGGCGTGCTGCTGTTTGTGGTCAGGTTTGCCGTTCCCTCGAATCCGCAGTATGACACCTACCTGTTCATTCGCTCGGCGGTGCTGGCGCTGGGCGTGATCGTGCTGCTCGTCGGGCTGGGCTTGGCGGTGCGCGCGCTGACGTGGAAGAAGGATAACGATCTGGCGCGGCTGACCGCGCGCGTGCTGGAGCCGATCCTCGATGATCGCTACACCTTCATCCGCAACGTCAGCCAGCGGGCGATTGGCTACGTCGATGCGGTGCTGGTCGGTCCGCCGGGCGTGCTGGTATTCCGCATCCTCAACCAGCCGGGTATCTTCGCCAACGAAGGACCAAACTGGCTGAAGCAGGGCAAGGGCGGCGAGTGGCTGCCCGCCGGCATCAACCCAACCCGCGAAGCTATCGCCGACATCAATAAGGTGAAGACTTTTCTGGCTGCGCGCCAACTGCCGAACCTGCCGGTGTATGGCGTGGTTGTGTTTACGTCGGAAGCGCCGGTGACGCAGTTGATGGCGAAAGACCCGACGGTGCCAATCACACCGCTGTCTTCCCTCTACCCTAATCTACAGGGCAACTACCTCGCCAAAGAACGCATCGATCAGGCAAGTGTCGCCGCCATCGTGCGCCACCTGCTCGGAGCCTGACGCCAGTGACGCTGCGCATGGTGCTGGCGCGGGTTGGCGCGGGCAAAACCGAAGCGGTACAGGATGCCATCGCCGCCGTGAAGCGCCGCGACCCAATGGCGAAGGTCTGGGTGCTGCTGGCGAGTGACCGGCAGATCACCGCCTTTCGCCAGCGGCTGATGGCGCGTGAGCCGGATCGCCACGTCTACGTCAACATTGAATTCTTCAGCTTCTACAATCTGTACAGCCACCTGCTCACCAAAGCAGGACGACCGCAGCGCTGCCTGGACGAATCGGCGCGTTACGGGCTGATCCGCGCCGTGTGCGCCGCCGAAGACCTGCGCGTTTATCGGCGCATCGCCCATACTTCGGGCTTTATCCGCATCATGGCGGAATTTATCTACGAACTCAAGCAGAACCTGATCTTCCCTGAGGCGCTGTTCAACGCGGCGTCTTCGGACAAAGAGCGCGAGCTGGCGCTCATTTACGCGGGCTATCAGCGGCTGCTTCAGCAGCATAATCTGGTGGATCGCGAAGGTCAGGGCTGGCTGGCGCTGGAAGCGCTGGGCGATTTGCCGCATCTCGGCAGCGACATTGGACTGCTGCTGGTCGATGGTTACGACCAGTTCAACGTCCTGCAAGCGGAACTGCTGGCGCAGCTTGGCGCGCGCACCGGCGAAGCCCTCGTCACGCTGACCAGCGTCCCCGGACGTGAGGAAACCATCGGCAGACGCTTCACCCGGGCGCAGCAGCGGCTGCGCGACGTTCATGCCCGGCAGGGTGTGCCGCTGGAAGAAGAGGAACGCCAGGGTTACAGCGATACCCGTCACCCGATGCTGCGCCACCTGTCGCAGCACATCTTCCTGCCGCGCGCGCCAGTGTATGAACCTCACCCTTCAACCTCCTCTCCATTGAATGGAGAGGGAGAGTTGAGAGAAGCAGCCGCAGGATACAGGCAGCAGGGTGAGGTTTCCCCCGCCATTCACCTGCTCGAAGTCCCGGACATGCCGCGCGAGGTCGGCGCGATGCTGCGCCGCGTCAAGGCGCTGCTGCTGGACGGCTGCCCGCCGGATGATATCCTGATCGCCTTACGCGACTGGACTGCCTACGGCGATTATTTCGCCGCGCAGGGCAGGATGTACGACCTGCCGCTGGCGCTGCACTACGGCGAACCGCTGGCGCAAAATCCGGCGGTGGTCGCGCTGATGGATCTGCTGGCGCTTCATGCTGCCGATTTTCGGCGGCGCGAGCTGCTCGACGTGCTGCGCTCGCCCTACTTCGCCATTCCCGGTTTTGACGAAAGCCGGGTCGATCTGCTCGACCGGCTCAGCATGACGATGATGGTCACCGGCGGCGCGCAAACCTGGCGCGAGGCGCTGGACGCGGCGAAAACAGCGGGCAGATCGCCGTCCGACGACGACGAGACTCCGCCTTCGCCGTTTGACGCCGAACTGGTCGAAGACACACGGCAGGCACTGACCGCCTTCTTTGACGCGGTCACGCCCCCGGCGGAAGGGTCAACCGAGACGTACCTGCTGTGGCTGGGGGAACTGATCGGACGTGACGCACCGGAGTCTGATGAAGACGGAGACGACGCCGAAGTTGCCCCGCCCTACACGCTCAATCTGATCGCTCAGGCGCGCGCGGACGCCCCGCCGGGTATCGTCGAGCGCGATCTGG
Source organism: Aggregatilineales bacterium (assembly GCA_030834905.1). Taxonomy (GTDB): domain Bacteria; phylum Chloroflexota; class Anaerolineae; order Aggregatilineales; family Phototrophicaceae; genus Flexifilum. The sequence continues at coordinate 156,531 of JAUQWZ010000028.1, forward strand.
CGGCGTTAAGCGAACTGGTCGCCGGGCTGCGCGGGATGCTGTCGGCGGCGGCGCTGTTTGACACCCTCGGCTACCGCCAGCGCCTGACGTGGGCTGATTTTTACTCCGAACTGAAAACGATTGTTGGCAGCGTCGCGGTCCATCGCGGCACCCAGCGCGACGGGCGGGTGCTGGTCACCACCGTGACCGATGCGCGTGGGCTGCCGCATCAACACCTGTTCATCCTCGGCTTGTCCGAAGGCGTTTTCCCGATGCCAGTGCCGGAAGATCCGCTGCTGCTGGATACCGAACGGCAGGCGCTCGCCAGCAGCGGCATTGAACTGAGCACGCAGGCGGAACGCGCCGACGACGACGGCTTATTTTATGAACTGCTCAATCAGGCGCACGAATCGCTGACGCTGTCACGACCCTATACCAGAGACGGTTCGCCCTGGCCCGAAAGCCATCTGTGGCGGGCAGTCCGGGCGCTGTTCCCCGATCTGCCGGTCGAACGGCTGAAGGTGGGCGCGGTTGTACCCGCCGCCGAAGTAGCAACCGTTCAGGAAGTCGCGCTGGCAGCGACAGACGGCGCGGCTGATCTCCACGACTGGCTGCGCGATACCCATACTGATTACTGGGAATCCATCACGCTCGGACACACGATTGAGATGGGGCGCATCTCGCGCCAGCCCTACGACCACTACGCCGGGCGGCTGCGCGATGAGGCGCTGATCGCGCGGGCGGCGGAAGTGCTGAGTCCGAACCGCCTGTGGAGCGCGACTCAACTAGGCGAGTACGGCACCTGCGGCTTTCAGTTTTTCGCCCGGCGGCTGCTCAGGCTGGAGGCGTTGAGAGAGCCGGAAGATGGCATGGACATCCTCCAGTTGGGGACGCTCAATCACGAAATTCTGGAAGCGACTTACAAGGCGCTGGCGGAAGCAGGCATCACCATCACACCGGAGCAGACCGATTTCGCGCTCGGCGTCCTGCGCGAAAAGGCGGCTGGACTGCTCGCGAACGCGCCGCAGCGGTTGGGCTTCCGCGCTTCGGCACTGTGGGAACAGGAGAAAGAAGCGCTGCTGCGCCGTATCGAAGCGCTGGTGCGGCTCGACTTTTCCGGCAGCAGCCCGCTGGACAAAGCCTTTCCCGGTGGCAGCCGCCGCCCCGCCTATTTCGAACTGACGTTTGGATTAGACTCGCCGCTGGAAATGCAGCTTGATGACGAGCGCCTGCGCGTGACCGGCAAGATCGACCGGGTGGACTGGCAGAATAACCGGGCGGTCATCATCGACTACAAGACCGGCTCGACCAAAATCCCCACCGACGAGATCAAACGTGGGCGCAACTTCCAGATGATGCTGTATCTGCTGGCGGCGCAGGCGCTGCTGCATGCCGATGAGATCGGCGGCGCGTTCGTGCATCTCAGCAGCCGCGAGATCAGCGGCACCATGCTCACCAGCAGCGACGAGGATCGGGACGTGATCGCTACCGCGAAGGAACATATCAGCCGCAACCTGGCACGCGGGCGGGCGGGCGATTTCGCCACTCAGGCAAACCGACTCGAAGACGGACGCTGCGCCCGCTACTGTGATTTTCACCAGATGTGCCGCATAGCAATCACCGCCAGGAACAAGCACGACATTTGAGGGCAAAATAGTTTTTTGCGGACAAACGGGGACAGGTTGCCGGTTCGTCCATTCGCTACTAGAATCGCATCATCTCATTATCATAACGCAATCCTGAACTATGGTCGGTTCGCCGCACGCCAGCCTGCGAATCAGCGCCAGCGTTGGCGCGCTGCTGCTGCTGTTCATCATCACAGCGGTGGCAGGCATCCTGCTGCTCGGCAAAACCGGGCTGTTTGATGGCGGCGTGATCGCCTTTGTCAGCGAATGCGGCTATCGCACTGAAGATCTGTTCCAACTGGACGTGGCGCATCAGACCCGCATGGTGTTGAGCAGCCGCTACGACCGCATCTACAGCCTGTCCTATTCGCCTGATGGCAAGTGGCTGGTATTCGAGGCAGCCGAACGTGGCGATCAGGCGATCAACCGCCGGATTTATGCCATCGATCTGGAAACGCGCCGCGAATATACCCTGGCACCTGACTATGTCACCTTCAACGGCACGCCGCTGCAATGGCAGCCGGACGGACAATCGCTGAAACTGCGCATGGTCGGAGAAGCAGGAACGGGTTTCGGCATGGCAAACATCGTCGTGAACGTGGCGAACGGCGAAGTCATCGAAGCGATACCGATAGCGGAAACCTTTACCATGATAGACACCGGCATCGGCGACCGGCTCTCAGGCAGAATTATCGTGCCAGTATTGAGCGTCATGGCGACCGGCAGCCCGAACAACCTGGTTGACGTGGATGTTTCCGCCGGTGGTGACGTGGTGCGCAGTCGGCTGCGTGGTCGCGTCTTCGATCTTTATGTTCAGGCTGCCAGCGACGGCGGCGTCACCCAGGTGACGCACGACCATTGTATTGAGCGTTACCCGCGCTGGCAGCCCTGATCGCGGATGACCGTGATCAAATCTCCACTTGTTCATAACCTTCGTGACGCTTATTTTCAGGCATAATGAATAGACATGGGCGCAGCCGTTCGTGTCCTTTATGTTTTCGTGGTTCAGACAGGTTTTTACTTTGCCACAACTCACGCCATCCCAACAGGAAGCCATTTACACCCAGGACTGCAACCTGATCGTCGTCGCTGGAGCCGGATCGGGCAAGACCTTTGTGCTGGTCGAGCGCTACCTGGCGCTGCTCGACAGCCACCCGGAATGGCGGCTCAATCAACTGGTCGCCATCACCTTCACCCAAAAAGCAGCGCAGGAAATGCGCGACCGCGTCCGCGAAGCGCTTCAGCAGCGCCTGTACAGCGCCGGTGATGACGAGTCGATCACCCTCTGGTCGCAGCGGCTGGCGGCGATGGACAGCGCCCGCATCGACACCATCCACGCGCTCTGCGCCTCGATCCTGCGCGCCAACGCCGCCGAAGCCGGGATCGATCCGGGCTTTGAAGTCCTTGATGAAGTCGAAGCCCAGCTTCTGCTCGAAACCTCGGTGGACGACGCGCTGCGCGGTCTTGCCGCCGAAGCCAGCCCGGCGATGGCGCTGTTCCGCGAGTATGAACCCCGTCCGGTGCGCGAGCTGCTGGCGGACTTCGCCAGCGCCGATCTGCCTGCCCTGCCCGCCGACCTGATGGCAGCATGGACGGCAGCCTGGCAGATCAACGCCGAGTCCAGCCTGCAAGCGCTGTATGCTGATCCGGTGTTCGAGATTGCCACCAACTGGCAGCCGGTCGGCGGTTTTCCCGCCGCTGCCGACAAGCTCTACGACATCTGGCAGACCTGTTTTGACTGCCTCAACCGGCTGCGTTCGTCCGACGATCTGATGGTACATCTGGACACACTCAGGCAGTTGAGCAGCGAAATCAGGCTGAACGTTGGCAGCCAAAGCGCCTGGGGCGGCATTGACACACTGAAGGAAGCCAAAGCAGCGCTGAAAACTATCCGCGAAGAAGTCCGCGCCACCCTGACCGCCATCGGCGAGCCGCCCGGCGACCACGACCGCCGCGCCGCCGAACTGCTGCCCCACTGGCTGACCACAGTCAAGCGCGTGCAGGCGGTCTATCGACGCGCCAAGCAGGAACGGGCGGCGCTCGATTTTGACGATCTCGAACGCCTGACGCGCGACGTGCTGTGCGATTATGCCCACGTGCGCGAACGCTACTGCGGCAGAGAGTTCCGGCACATTCTGGTAGACGAGTTTCAGGATACCAACGCCGTCCAGTGGGAAATTATCCAGGCGCTGGCACCGCCGGAACTGCCCGGCGCGCTGTTCGTCGTCGGCGATCCCAAGCAGTCGATTTACGCCTTCCGGGGCGCAGACGTGAGCGTGTTTGAGCAGGTGCGGGCGCAGATCGGCAGCCGTTCGGGGCGCGAGATTCCGCTGATGCGTTCCTTCCGCACCCATGAGGTGCTGGTGCAGGGCTTCAACCAGACCTTCGCTCGCATCTTCGTGCGGAACGAGCGCAGCCCGGCGCGCGCCTACCAGACGCAGCTAGACACGCCGATGGAAGCCTTCCGCCCAACGCCGCCGTGTGACCTGCCCGCCCTCGAAGTGATCCTGCTCGACAAAGCGCAGCTTCAGGATGAGGAGAATCGCGCCGATAAAGTTCGCCGCTGGGAAGCGCGGGCGCTGGCGAACCGGCTGCGGGCGCTGGTCGAAGACGGCAGACCGGTTCACGATAAAAAGACCCGCGCCGATCAGCCGGTCAATTACGGCGACATCGCCATCCTGTTTCAATCCATGACGCGGGTAACGCTGTATGAGGACGTGTTGAAGGACGCCGGGCTGCCCTTCGTCACCGTAGCAGGGCGCGGCTATTACAACCGGCAGGAAGTGTGGGATATGCTCAACCTGCTGCGGGCGCTGCATAATCCGGCGGACGCCCTCTCGCTGACGGCGGCGCTGCGCTCGCCTTTGTTCAGCCTGAGCGACGACGCGCTGCTGGCGCTGCGCCTGCTGGCAAACGACCAGCCGACCACCAGCAGCCTGTGGCTGTGGCAGACGCTCGACGCCGAAAACCCCTGGCTGCCCGCCGACGAAGCGCCTCGCGCCCGCTTTGCCGCCGCCTGTCTGAACGATCTGCGGCGTCTGGCGGGGCGCGTCACCATCTGGGAACTGTTGAGCGAAGCGCTGGCGCGTACCGGCTACCTCGCCACGCTCACCAGCCTTCCCGATGGCGCGCGGCGGCGCGGCAATGTCGAAAAGCTGCTGGAGAAAGCGCAGTCCAGCGGCAAGATCACCCTCGGCGCGTTCTCGCAGTATCTCAAAGACCTGTCAGATCGCGAAATCCACGAAGGCGAAGCCGCGCTGGAAGGCGAAGGCGCGATCAAGCTGATGACGGTGCATAAGAGCAAAGGGCTGGAATTTCCGGTGGTCGTGCTGGCGGACGCTTCATGGGAACGCGGGGCGCGCGGCGGCGGGACGCTGCTGGTTCAGGACGGCGAAAACGGTCTGGCATGTAAGGTGTACGATTCGGAACAGAATAAGTACGTCGGCACGTTCGCCTACAACCGCGCCGAAGCGCTGCGCAAGGCGCGTGAGGAAGCCGAACGCCGCCGGCTGCTGTACGTGGCAGCCACGCGGACGCAGGATCTGCTGATCGTCAGCGGGCAGGTGGATACAAAATCGTCGCCCTACAAAGCCAGCGGCTGGCTCGATTGGCTGGTCGATGCGCTCGACATAGGCGAACTGGAACCGCTGGAACAGCAGTCGCGTTCCCGCGACTGGGGCGTGGTGGATGTCGCCTTCCCAGCGCTGCCGGACGAGGACAGCCCGGCGGCGGTGGAGCGCCGCCCACGCCCGGAGACAGTCGAACAGCGCGAGCCGAATCGCGGCATGACGCCGCCCGCGCCGCCGTTGATGGCGGCTGTCCCCTACCAAGCCGACGCGCCCGCCCGTTCGATGTCAGCAACCCAGATCGCTAACCTGGGCGGAGCGATCTACGCCGACGAAACCAACCGCGCGGCGTTCATCCAGCGCTGGAAGCGACAGGTGCTTCACGGCGCGCCCGCCCGTATCGAGCCGGTCATCCCGTCGCGCGACGGGGTATCGCCGAGCAAGATTGGCGACATCGTCCATAAGGCGCTGCGCTGGTGGCAGCCCTCGATGGATTCTGACGATCTGCGCCAGAGACTGGACGCTTATGCCTGGGAAGAAGGCATCATCGGGGATGAAACGCGCGCCGCCGCCGTTCGGCTGGCATCCCAGATGATGCAGAAGGTGCTGGCGAGCGACGTGTACCAATGGATCAGGACTGCCGATCCGGTCTACACCGAACTGCCGTTTGTCTTTCAGGCGGAACAGCGGCAGGTTCAGGGTATCATCGACGTGCTGATGCGCCGCGCCGATGGCGTTTGGACGCTGCTGGACTACAAGACCAGCTTCGTGGCTTCACAGCCCACCATGACGGCGCTGGCGGAACACGCGCAGCGCTATCACCTGCAGGTCGGCGTGTACGCGACCGCCGCCCGCGAACTGCTTGGCATAGATGATATTGAAGTATATATTCATTACATCCGGCATGGGCAGACTGTAAAAATTATGGCAGATGCGTGGCAGTCGGCGCTTGACCGCCTGGAAGATCACATCGGCAGCTTGCTGGGAATGGACGGCATATGATCCGACGGTTAAGCGGACAGCTTCCCCTGTGGGCGCGGCGCGATCATCCGGTGCTGCGGCACGAACTCGGCGCCAGCCCGCGCCTGTCATGGCAAGCGCGCTATGCCCGCGCCCTGGGAGTCATCCTGCTGGGCGCGCTGCTGCTAGCGGGCGGTTATGCGGCGGCAACCAACCTGCTGCGCAATCCCCCCGGCGAGAACTTCGCCGAAGCCCTCAACCGCATCGTCTTCATCCCGCTGCTGATCGTCCAGGTGCTGATGCGGATTATGGCGGTGACGCTGACCTCAAATACCGTCTCCAACGAAATGCGCCGCCAGCACTGGGACAGCCTGCGCTCGACGCCTTTTGGCGCTGAACTGACGATGCGCGCCCGATGGGCGGCAGTCTTTTACCGCCTGCGCGGGCTGCTGGGGATCGTGCTGCTGGCGCGCGTCATCCTGCTGATCGTCATGCTGCGCGACCTGACGGCATACAACGGGCGACATCTCGACCTGCTGACGATGAGCGTCACGCCGGAAGTGTCGCTGGTGGTCGCGGTGCTGCTGCTGTCGTTCCTGATGACAGCGGCGCTGCTGCTGCCGCTGACCGGCGTCGGCTTTGACGGATCAATCGGCTTGCTCATCTCGGCGGCGGTGCAGCAGCGCACCTACAGCGGGCTGATCCAGATCGTCTACATCGTCGCCCGAATTGCGCTTGCCGCCGCGCTGGTGCTTGCCGCCGCGCATTTCCTCAACGGGCAGATCGTGCTGGGCGATCCGGCGGCGTGGCTGCTGATGTTCCTGTCCGCCGCGATAGGCGATTGGGGGCTGGCATTCCTGTATCTGGGGAGTTACGGCGAAGTCTGGGCAACGGTGCCTTACGGCATCTTCCTGGGGCTGGCGCTGGTGGTCTTCGCGCTGTTGCAAGCGGCAGTTGCCGATCAACTGCTGGTGATCGCCGTTCGCCGGGCGCAAAAAAAGGGCTAGCCACGCGCTGCTAGCCCCTGACAAAACAAGCCTACCCCTGCTCGCCCGCGAAGAAATCCATCACCCGGTCAAAGAAGCCTTTGCCGTTGCGCTGCGGAGATACGTCCGTACCCAGCGTTTCCGCCAACTGCTCAAACAACTGCCGCTGGTTGTCGGTCAGCTTCGACGGTACTTCGACCTGGATATAGACCAGTTGATCGCCGCGACCGGAATTTGAGCCGTCGCTGCGCAGGCGGGGAACGCCCTTGCCGCGCAGGCGGAAAACGCGCCCGGTCTGCGTGCCGGGCGGAATCACCAGTTCAACATCGCCGTCCACCGTCGGCACGACGATCTTGTCGCCGAGCGCCGCCTGAGCAACGTTGATGTTGATATCGAGGATAACGTCATTGTCCTTGCGCTTGAAGAACTCGTGTTCCTGCACGTGAACCACGACGTAAAGGTTGCCGTTGGGCGCGGTGCCATCACCGGCGTCGCCTTCGCTGCGAATCTGGATTTGCAGCCCTTCGCGCACGCCCGCCGGAATCGTCACCGCGAGGATGGCTTTCTTGCGCAGCCGCCCGCCGCCCCGGCAGGTCTGGCAGGGCGTGGAAATCGTCTCGCCGCGCCCGGCGCAGCGCGGGCAGGTCGTCACCTGCACCATCGGTCCGAGGAAGGTCTGCTGCACCTGCCGCACTTCGCCGGTGCCGTTACACTGGGTACAGCGCACCGGAGTCGTGCCCGGTGCCGCGCCAGTGCCGCCGCAGGTATCGCAGTCCTCCAGGCGCTCGAACTCAACCTCTTTTTCAATGCCGAAGACCGACTCTTCAAAGCTGATCGTCACATCGACACGGCGGTCAGAGCCGGGGCGCGGTCCGCGCCTGCGGCTGGAACGCATCCCGCCAAGCCCGCCAAAGAATTCTTCGAAAATTTCTTCAAAGCCGCCAAAACCCGCCGCGCCCGTACCGCTGAAGCCGCCGTTGCCGGAGACGCCCGCGTGACCGAACCGGTCATAACGCGCCCGCTTGTCCTCGTCGGAGAGGACTTCATAGGCTTCGTTGATTTCCTTGAACTTTTCTTCCGCGTCGTGGTTTTTATTTACGTCGGGATGGTATTCACGCGCCAGGCGGCGGAAGGCGCTCTTAATCTGCTGCTGATCGGCGCTTTTGGGAACGCCGAGTAGTTCGTAATAATCTCGTGCCATTGACTGACTGCTCGTGTGACTGTATCTGCTCCAATCAGAAGTGTACACAACATTCTGTTAGATTACAGATAGAAATCCATAAAGCCCGCAATCTTAAGCCTGCTGGGGCGCGGGTCGTCGGTCACCGGTTCCATCTGTGAACTGGTCGTCCTGCTGCGTGCTGCCGAAAATTGAAGTATCTTGGACACAGGATAAGCATATTCGAGGAGTCTGCCATGACGACGATCAGGAGACGCCACCTGCTGCTTTTCTTCGCCACCTGTTTGCTCGCCTTCGCCAGTGCCACGCAGCCAGTTTCGGCGCTGCCGCTGAACCAGACCTTCCCCTGCTTTGGTGGCGAAGGCTGTCCTGAACTGATCAACCCCCAGGCGGATGAATACTACGCCGTTCAATGTACGAATAACGCGGTCTGGGTCTGGCGCGCTGTGCCCACGCCCGCGCTGGTCACGTTCGTTCCAGTCTTCCAGATAGAGTCGTTAGGCGAAGGTCAACCATTTGCCGCCCCCGGCGAGGTGACGGTCATCCGAAGCGGCGACACGATTACGCTGTCTGGCGCAAACGGCAATCTCGCGCCGCAGCCCGGCGAAAAGTCCTTCCTGTGGAGCGCGTGCGTCGCCCTCAACGGCGGCTTGCCGGAGCTTCCGCCCGTCGTTCAGGACTTGTCCGATGAACAGCTCGCCTGTTTGAACCTGACTTCCGAACAGGAAAAGGAAGACTGCCTCGCCGCGCTAGAAGCCGAAACCGACAGCGCCAACACGCCAGGCTGCGACGACGCGCTTTATGCCCAGACTCACGTTGAGGAATGTCTCTTTGTGAGCTGCCCTTTAGATCGCAGCAGGCGGGTAGCCGACGAGAGCCTGTGCCCGGATGCGCTGGAAATACTCTACCAGGAGCTTAACGCTATCCTTGACTTTTGCCTGGGACCGCCGGTGACCATCGGCGCTGGCGTGATCTCGTTCGCCGCCTTTAGCCGACGGCGCAGACGCCGGTAGCCGGAACCAAAAAGGGCGCAGCAACCCATTTCGGTTACCGCGCCCGCTGTTGATTTTACAGATTGAGAACGCGAATTACGCCTCGGTGAATTCGGCGTCTACCACGTCTTCGCCGCTTTTGCCGTCGCCCTGCTGCGCGCCGTCGCCACCGGGTTCGCCGGGTTCGCCGGGTTCACCTGCCGCGCCCGGCTGCTCATACATCTGCGCGCCGAGCGTCTGCATCTGCTGGTTGAGCGCTTCCACCGTCGAACGCATCTGCTCGACGTTGTCGCTGGTGATCGCCTGCCGTACCGACTCGATCCGTTCATCGGTCTGCGTCTTGGCTTCGGCAGGGATTTTATCGCCGTAATCGCGCAGGAACTTCTCGGCGTTGAAGACGGCGGTTTCCGCCTGATTCTTCGCCTCGACGCCTTCCTTGCGTTTGGCGTCGTCCGAAGCGTGCTGCTCAGCGTCCTTGACCATCTTCTGAATTTCCGCCTCGCTCAAGCCGCTGCTGGCGGTGATGGTGATCTTCTGCTCGCGTCCGGTCGCCTTGTCGCGGGCGCTCACGTTGAGGATGCCGTTGGCGTCGATGTCAAAGGTGACTTCGACCTGCGGCACGCCGCGCGGCGCGGGCGGAATGCCGTCGAGGATGAAGCGTCCGAGCGACTTGTTATCGGTCGCCATCGGGCGCTCGCCCTGCAGGACGTGGATTTCCACCTGCGTCTGGCTGTCCGCCGCCGTCGAATAGACCTGCGATTTGCGGGTCGGGATGGTCGTATTGCGCTCGATCATCGGGGTCGCCACGCCGCCCAGCGTTTCCACGCTCAGCGTCAGCGGGGTCACGTCGAGCAGCAGGATGTCCTTGACATCGCCGCGCAGCACGCCGCCCTGAATGGCAGCGCCGAGCGCCACCACTTCGTCGGGGTTAACGCCCTTGCTCGGCTCTTTGCCGAAGAAGCTCTTGACCGACTCGACCACGGCGGGCATACGGGTCATGCCGCCGACGAGGACGATGTTATTGATGTCCTTCACGTCCAGACCGGCATCCCGCAGCGCCGCCTTGCATGGCTCAATCGAGCGCTGAATCAGCTCGCGGGTCAGGTCTTCAAGCTTGGCGCGGGTCAGCGTCATGTTCAGGTGCTTGGGTCCGCTGGCATCCGCCGTGATGAACGGCAGATTGAGTTCCGTATTGAGGGTGCTGGAAAGCTCGATCTTGGCTTTTTCCGCCGCTTCCTTCAGACGCTGAAGCGCCTGACGGTCGTTGCGCAGGTCGATGCCGCTGTCCTTCTTGAACTCGTCGGCAATCCAGTTGATGATGCGCTCGTCGAAGTCGTCGCCGCCGAGATAGGTGTCGCCGTTGGTGCTGCGAACTTCAAACACGCCGTCGCCAACTTCCAGAATCGAGATGTCGAACGTGCCGCCGCCGAGGTCATAGACGGCGATAATTTCGTTCTTGTGCTCGCCCAAGCCATAAGCCAGGCTCGACGCGGTTGGCTCGTTGATGATACGCAGCACTTCCAGACCGGCGATACGCCCGGCGTCTTTGGTGGCGTTGCGCTGCGCGTCATTGAAATAGGCGGGGACGGTGATCACCACCTGCGTGACCGGCTCGCCCAGATAGGCTTCAGCGTCCGCCTTCATCTTCTGCAAAATCATCGCCGAAACTTCCGGCGGGGAATATTCACGTCCACCCATATGCACGCGCACGTCGCCGTTGGGGGCGGCGGTCACTTTGTAGGGTACCAGCTTAATCGCCCGCTGCACTTCGGGGTCATCAAACTTGCGTCCCATAAAGCGCTTGATCGAAAAGACGGTGTTTTCAGGGTTGATCACCGCCTGATTGCGCGCGACCTTGCCAACCAGCCGTTCGTCTGTCTTGGGGTTGATCGCCACCACTGAGGGGATCAAGCGCCCGCCCTCGGCTGAGGGGATAACCGTTGGTTCGCCGCCTTCCATAACGGCGACCACGGAGTTCGTCGTGCCGAGGTCAATTCCGACAATTCTAGCCATGATATTTAAGCTCTCCTCTTCACTTGTTCAGATTTTATCGCGCGACACGAACCAGGGCGGGGCGCAGCACTCGGTCACCCACCATGTAGCCTTTTTGCATCGTGACCGTCACATGCCCGCTGTCCATATCGGAGTCAGCATCCTGCCCAATCGCCTCATGGAGATTCGGATCAAATTCTTCTCCAACCGGATCGATGACGGTAGCCCCGAAGTCATCCAGAACCTTGCCCATCTTCCGGTGGATCATTTCAATGCCGCTGACCCAGGGATGCCCCAGAAGATCCTCAGGGACGTTGATCGTCGCCCGGTCAAAATCATCCATGACCGGTAACAGACTCTTGAGAACATCGCCGGTTGCATTCTGGTAGTTGTCTTTCAGGTCACGCTCGACGCGCTTCTTGTAGTTCGCGAACTCGGCGCGCGCGCGCTGCCAGCCATCCAGGTATTCCTGGGACTGTGTTTCAAGCTTCTGATAATCTGCCAAATTCACACTGTCTTCCTGCTGATTAGCCTCGGCAGAGGAGTCGTCAACCTCGTTGACGGGGGCGCTGTACCCATCTGTCACCTGGGTTTCGTCGTCGCTCACACTGCTCTCCTTCCCAATAGTCTTTAGTTCGGAGCGCGGTGAAGCCTGCACCCCTTGCCCAATCAGGTCTAGTGTATCAATTCAAATACTAGAATCGCGTTAACATTGTCAAAGAATCATGCTGTAAATAACAGGGGGAATCTCAGCCAGACCGTCGCACTGTCGTCGGGTTCGCGTCGGGACAAGCAGAACAAAGTGATTTAGAGTGGAGAAGGCTTCGGGCAACAATGGTAGGAGTCAGGCATGTTCAAACTTATCGTATCGGCTGCTTTTTTAAGTGTGCTGTTGATAAACGCAGGCAGTAAAGCTGTCGCGCAGGCGCAGGAAAGCGATTGTCTGCGTCTGGGCAGCAGCATCATTGATCTCGCTACCGGCGAGATTGCCCAGACAGTAAGCAGCCCTTACACCCGTGAATTCTCCTCACCTGCAGGTGACCACATCCTCACTCTGACTTCCGTACAGGGACCCAATACCGATTACAGGTTACTGACGCTGAAGCAGCATGAGCGTGACGAAGCGGTTGAGATCGCGCGCAACGTCGAAGATGTGAGCTGGTCGCCGGATGGCAGCCGGTTTGCCTACAGATGGTGGGGAGAATCGCGCCGTCCGCATTATGTATCTGTGACCAGCGCTGACGGCAGCGAAACGCACACGACTCGGATTCCGGGAGAAGTCCCTATCAACTCAATGCGTTTTCGCGGCTTCTCTGCCGATGGACAGTACGTTGCTTATATTGCCTCTCAGGAAGAAGGCGCGGTGGTAGGCTTCCTGTCGATTCCTGATTTGCGCCTGACAACCCGCGCTGTCGCTCCGACGTTCGCGCTTGGGATCGAGTGGTCGCCCACAGGACACGTTCTCGGCTACATGGGCTACTCCGAAAGAACCGGATCGTGGGTGAGCATTGCCTCGCCCGATGACAGCCCGAACGTTGAATACCCTATTCCCACCAGACCGCAGTTCAGAGCTTTCACATGGTCGCCCGACGGGCAATATGTCGCCGTGCAGCAGTATCAAGCCGGGGACGACGTGACCGACATTGTTGTCAGCGACGGCACAGTGCTGCAAGAGGTGACGCGGCATCCGCATTATGGGCGGGAGTCAAGCCTCGATCCAATCTTCTTCCCCGTGATCTGGTCGGATGACAGCCGCGCGGCGCTGCTCTGGCAGCAGATCGGCGGCTACAGCGAACCCTATACGCTCGTCCGCTATCACGCTGCTGAACGCCGTTATGAACCGGTGCTGGAGAACGTTTACAGGCTGCACCATTATTCGCCGGATTTGCGGCACCTGATCGTGCCCCTGTGGACAGACGCGGCGCAGAGCCGCCTTGAAGTGCGGCTGTACGAAATGGATACGATGACGTTTACAACCCTTCAGACGATAGAAGCCGCGAGTGATCCGCGCTCCAGGATAGAGACTGCGAGTGACCTCCGCTCCAGAGTTTTCTGGTCGCCGGACAGCAGCGCATTTGTGCTGGTGACAACGGTTCGGGAAAACGAGCAGTATTCGGCTGCGATGCAGTGGTCAGGACTGGACAGCATCCAGCCTGAATTCAGCGCGCAGTATAATTTCGTTCTTCAGCAGCCAATATGGCTGAATGACAGCGAAGCCTTCGTCGTTCGCGCCCGGCGGGACGAGTATCAGCAGATTGATTGGGTCAATGTTCGTACTGGAGAACGAAGAACCCTTATTGAGGGAATGACGCATATTGATCTGCTTCAGTATGACGAGGCAGCGGGCGGCTTCCTGTTCCGCTGGCGGAATCCCTCTGGTGAGGCAGGCTATGACGTGTTCGCGCCGGATGGCGAACGCCTGCGCCGTTGGACCCTGGCAGGAGAACCGACCAGCGTAGCTGAAGGCGAATTCCCGCCCACCATCTTTCGATCTCCGGATGGACAAAGCGCCTTCATCAGCCTGGGCGCGAGAGGAGAAGCCTTCCAGTTCTTCGCCGCCAACGGCGAAACACGAGTGCTGCCAGAGAACGGTCCGCTGTGGCTGCAAACCGCCGCCTGGTCGCCCGATGGCACATGGTTCGCATACGCTTCGTTTGATGAGCAGCAGCGCAGCACTGTCCATGTGGTGGATGCAGAGGGTCACGAAATCGAGCGTTTCGACCAGTTCCCAAATCTACTAATGACCGGTTCGTTGATGTGGGTCAACTGCGATTCAGGTGTTGTGCCCGGTTAAGTCTTATACTGCTTCAGCGCCCGCCGCCCGATGAGCTGCGGAACGAGCGCATTTCCCCAGACCACCAGACGGTCGAACAGGCGCAGCGTGACCGTTTTGCGGCGCTGGCGGCTGGCTTTGACAACTGCCCTCGCCACCTGGTCCACCGGCATAACTGGCAGGCGCGGCGCTTTGGCGGCATAACCTACCTGCCCCAGACGCTTCTGGTTGAATTCCGTCGCGGTACGTCCGAGCAGAATATCGGTCACGTGGATGTTATCCGGCTCAAGCTCCAGCCGCAGTGACCGGGCGATGCTGCTGACAAAGGCTTTGCTGGCGCTGTAGCTGGCGGCATAGGGCGCGGTCATGTTGGCGACTATCGACGAGATGATGATGATGTGACCGCCGCCAGTCCTGCGCATTTCCGGCACTGCCGCGCGGATGCTGTGCAGCACGCCGTCGATATTGGTGCGCAGCAGCGTTTCGAGATGCTCCCAGTCTGAATCGACCATGCTGCCCCGCTGCCCGACACCCGCGTTTGCCACCAGCACGTCCAGCCGCCCAAAGCGGGTAACCGCCAGCGAAACGGCAGCCTGTACCGCTTCGGCGTCGCGCACGTCCGCCGCCAGCGTCAGAATATCGCCATGTGGCTGCGGCAGCGCGTGAACCACGCCCTCTAGCTCCTTGAGGCGATCCATCCGGCGAGCCGTGACGGCGACGTGCATCCCCTGCCGGGCAAACTCCAGCGCCGTCGCGTAGCCAATGCCACTCGACGCGCCGGTGATGAAGACAACGCGGGGAGCATCACTCACTTGAAAATATCCTTCACCGCCAGCGTGAAGCCGGGCAGCACGTCCTTGCCGTCCAGAACGCCACTCATATCAACGGTAATCACATCTTCTTCCAGCAGCGAATAGACCTCAACCTGCTGTTCTTCGGGAAAAACCAGCCACACCAGCCGCGTGCTATATTCGAGATACTTTTCCGCTTTGCGGCGCATCTCGCGCTTGCGGTCTGTCGGAGATTTCACCTCTACCGCGAAGTCCGGGGGCACAGGTGCTTCACGATCTGGCTCTTCAGGCAAGCGAGCTTTGGAAATATAGCCAACATCAGGGTTGAAGGTATCTTCGGCGGACATCTTGTAACCGCCTGCTTCACCCGTCACATAGCCAATGTCATGCTCATCAAGATAGCTGCTGATGAGATGGTTAATGCGTGACCCAATTCTGGAAGGTGTAAAGCTCGGCATTTTCTCGACTATCTCCCCGTCGATCAGTTCAAAGATTTTGTCCGCGTTCTCCGGGCGACTGATAAACGCCTCGTATTCGTCGTAGCTGACTTTTTTCTGCTCAATGACCATGCGTTCGTCCTTCTCAAGCACGGACACGACAGTGTCGTGTCCCTACGCGCCTTTGCGTTAAATCTTTTTTCTTTTGCTAACCGCTATATCTGCGCCTTCTCGACGTACACGCCGAACACGTCGCGCATCACGTTCATCATTTCGCCGAGCGTGGCGTAGGCTTTGGCAGCCTCGATCAGATAGGGCATGGTATTTTCGGTGCCCTGACAGGCGGCGCGCAGCGCGTTGAGCGCCTGCTCCACTTTGGCATTATCACGTTCCAGACGCAGCTGATTCAACCTGGCGACCTGACGATCATACCCCTGCGGGTCCATAGCCAGGATAGGGATCGCCGGTACGTCGGCATCCACATACTCGTTCACGCCAACAATCGTGCGCTTGCGCGTATCCACCTCGCGCTGGAAGCGGTAGCTGGCATCGGCGATCTCCTGCTGGAGATAACCGGCTTCAATGGCGGGCAGCACGCCGCCGTACTCGTCGATGTGGCGGAAGTATTCATAGACCGCCGCTTCGGTCTGGTCGGTCAGCGCCTCGACAAAATAGCTGCCGCCCAGCGGATCAACCGTGTTCGCCGCGCCCGTTTCCCCGGCGATAATCTGCTGCGTGCGCAGCGCCAGCGTGACGGCGTGTTCGCTCGGCAGCGCCAGCGCCTCGTCCATGCTGTTGGTGTGCAGCGACTGCGTCCCGCCGAGCACTGCCGCCAGCGCCTGAATCGCCACGCGGATCAGGTTGTTCTCCGGCTGCTGCGCCGTCAGGCTGACGCCCGCCGTCTGGCAGTGGAAGCGCATCAGCCACGAGCGTGGGTCTTTCGCGCCAAACGTCTCGCGCATCTCGCGCGCCCAGATGCGACGGGCGGCGCGTAATTTGGCGATCTCCTCGAAAAAGTCGTTGTGGACGTTGAAGAAGAAGCTAATGCGCGGCGCGAACTCGTCGATGTCCAGCCCGCGATCCAGCGACCAGCGCACGTATTCCAGCCCGTCCGCCAGCGTGAACGCCAGTTCCTGTACGGCGGTGCTGCCCGCCTCGCGGATGTGGTAGCCGCTGACGCTGACGGTATTCCACAGCGGCAGGTGCCTGGTGCCGAACTCAATGGTATCGATCACCAGCCGCATCGACGGCTCTGGCGGGAAGATGTACTCCTTCTGGGCGATATATTCCTTGAGAATGTCGTTCTGGAGCGTCCCGCGCAGCTTTTCCATCGGCACGCCCTGCTTTTCGGCGGCGGCGATGTAAAACGCCCACAGGATCGCGGCGGGGCTGTTGATGGTCATGCTGGTTGAGACTTCGCCCAGCGGGATACCGTCGAACAGGATTTCCATGTCTTTGAGCGAACTGACAGCGACGCCGCACTTGCCAAACTCGCCCAGCGCCGCCGGGGCGTCGGTGTCGTAGCCCATCAGCGTGGCGAGATCGAAAGCCACCGACAAGCCCATATTGCCCTGCTCAAGCAGATATTTGTAGCGGGCGTTGGTTTCTTCCGCCGTACCAAACCCGGCGAACATCCGCATCGTCCACAGCCTGCCCCGGTAGCCGGTCGCATGAACGCCGCGCGTATACGGGTACTCGCCCGGCAAGCTGAGATCGCGCTGGTAGTCCAGATCAGCCACATCCAGCGGCGTATAGACGCGGTTGACCGGCACGCTGGATGTGGTGATGAAGTCGTCTTCGCGCTCCGGCAGCTTATCCAGCAGTTTTCGCAGCTTGTTGGCTTCCCATGATTCAAGAGTCTCGGCTAGTTGGTCCAGTTTCTGGTTGTCAAAGGTCATGTGCCATTCCTTAAGAACTCGTCCCGGCGCTGACAGTGCGGCAAAAAAGTCTGTTTTCATCAACATTGGCTGTCATCCGCATTATAACATTTGCCGCGATAATCCTGCTTCGTCCATCAAACATTCATAACCCCCGATTTCAGGTGTTCTGTTTTGTCCCCCATTTCGGTGTAGACTAGGGATGTTGACATGTTCATCCAGACAACAACCGAACAGGCAGCAAAACCTGAGCCAGTCCAACCACATCCAGAGATGTTGAATGGCAGAGCGAAAACACATCACGCATGAGTTCATGCAGGCGGTTCGTATCTCGGATACCCGCTTTGACCGGCTGCTCGTTCCGATCCTGATGGCGGCGGGCATCGCCTACGCCGGCTGGCAGGTGATTCGCGGCGACTGGCTGGAAGCGGCATTCTTTGGCGTGGGGGTAGCGCTGCTGCTGGTGCTGGCTGCCGTCAAGCCAGTGCAGCAGCGGGTGCTGCAAACCCACTTTACCCACCGGCACGCGCTCTATACCGTCTTCTTCTGGATTTACGGCGCTGTCTGGCTCAATCTGGCGCGGCTGCTGCCTCTCGCCCAGCCCACGGGCAAGAACAGCGCCTATTATTACGCGCTGCTGATCTCGTTCTTCTTCGTCAGCCTGATGCTGATACGGTCGCTGCTGCTGCTGACGCCGCGCTTTCAACGCATCTTTGTCAGCCAGATACCGATCTGGGAACAGATACTGGTCGCCGCCAACGAGGGCATCGCGCTGGGGCTGCTGGCGCTGTTCGCCTCTAACCTGCTGGCGCGCCTGCTCCAGCCAGACGTCTTTACCACCCGCTTTGACGTGCCCTACACGCTCGGCATCGGCGCGATGATTGGCTTGTACTTCATCGGGATGCAGTTGATGTGGCTTCAGCGCTGGAACGACTGGTTGAGCCAGAACGCCGTCTGGGTTCGCCTGGCGCGCATCCTGGCACCGGTCGCCGCGGTGGTGACGGTGATGGTGATCGCCAAGCGCTACATCGACCGGTCAGATCCGCGCACCGCCAACCTTCTCGGCGACAGCAGCACCAACCTAGCCGTCCTGGCGCTGGCACCGGTCATTCTGCTGATGATCTTCGTCATCATCCTGCTCGTCTACACCGGCAGTTCCGGCTTGCGCCGCCGTTTCATACCCGACCTGCTGCTGGATCGGCTGCCCCCACGGGTGGCAAGGCTGCTGGCATCCGTCTCTGATATGGATATGCTGCTGATTCTCGGCGTGATGGCGACCTCAATTCCCGCCTATATGCTGCTGTTCGGCGACAGCGGCGGCGTCATCGGGACGCTGCGGCAGCAGATTCTTCAGCGGGGCAGCGCCCTGATCGAAACCTCGGAACAGGCGCTGGCGGTGTTGTTCGCCATGCCCTTTTACGTCGTCTTTGTCGCGCTGCTGGGGCTGTACGCGCTGGTCATCAGCCGGTCTTCGCTGACCGCCCACGAGCGCGATGAACTGGTGGCGAAGCTGCCCATCGGCTTTCTGATCATCCTCATCATTACCCTGTACTTGTTCGCCGTACCATTCAGTCAGGTGCTCACCGAAGGTCGCCTGCCGCAGTTCCCGCAGGATTCAGGACGGATTCTGCTGTTCAACATCCTGATCCCGCTGGTTTTGCTTTACGCGCATTACTTCGTGTTCGTGCGCCTGCCCTACGCCCGCGGTCAGAGCCGGTGGCGCGGAGGACACGCCGCGATTCTGTCGCAGCAGTTAAGCCTGATCGAGGAGAACATCCAGCGCCTGAACGTTGAGCTTCAGGACATTGACCAGCGCTGGCGAAAGCACACCATCGGCAACACGCTGATGCAGATGGAAACGCTCTATCATTACGTTCAACTGAACGGGATGCGCGACGACCTGAACATGCAGCGGCTTCAACTGGTGGCGGAGCGCCAGCAGCTCACCGAAATTTCAGAAACGCCGATCTCGGTCACGGTGGCGCGGCTGCCCATTCGCGTGGTCAGCGTCGGCATCCCGCTGCTGCTGGCAATTCAGGTCTACCAGTGGGCGGTGGTCAACAATGGGCTGCGCGAGATCGTCAACAACCCCAACCTGACGGTGGTCGATTTCTTCCGCGAGATTTTGAGCCAGTTACAATTTTAAGGATGTTAAGGAATTTAGCCGGAATCCACGAAGGTGTTAGACTGTAAACGCGCGTTCATAGCCTGGCGAGGAAATCATGGATTCGGCACATTCTGAACTGATCGATACGCTGCAAACACAGATTCAACCCGTCGCGCCAGAAGATACGATGGCAGCCGCCGGGCGAAAGGTTCTGCTCGACCAGTTTGTGAAGATGCTGCTCCATGAGGCAGGCAGCCGCAGCGGCGAAGATATTATACACGTGCATGACATGCGCGTTGCCACCCGCCGCAGCCGCAGCGCCCTGCTTCTGCTGGAAGATTACTATAAGCCGAAACAGGTACGGACATACCGCAGCCAGCTTCAGAAAATCGCGCGGGCGCTCGGCGCTGTCCGCAATCTTGACGTCATTATCCCCGATCTCGAACAGTTTCAGATGACGATGGACGAGAAGCATCAAGCCGATCTGCAAGCCGTCATCGAGAAGCTGGATGCTCAGCGTACAAAAGCGCGGAAGAATTTGAACAAAATCCTCGACAAAGCCGACTACCGCCGCTTTGTGGACAATTACAGCGCCTTTCTCACTCACCAGAGCAAGAGCCACGAAGACGCCAGCGGCGCGGTACAGCCCACGCAGATTCGACACATCCTGCCGGGGATCATCTACCAGCATCTGGGGGCAGCGCGTGCCTATGATACGGTGCTGCCAGATGCCGACCTCCCCACGCTGCACGCGCTGCGGATCGAGCTAAAGCGGCTGCGCTATGCCGTAAGCCTGTTCTCAGACGTGCTCGGCAGCTCGATCAAGGAGTTCGTCAAGCCGCTGAAAGCGATGCAGGATCATCTTGGGCGGATGCAGGATATCGCCACCACTCAGGCGATCCTTAACCCGATGGTGAGCGAACTCTCGGATGGACAGGGGGAAACGCTTCAGCTTTATCTGGATCGCATTGAGGCGGAATGTCAGGATCTGCGCCAGCAGTTCCCGGAACTATGGCGACACTTCAACACCAAAACGGTGCAAAAACAGCTTGCCAATGCGGTGGTCGCGCTGTAGGGATGCAATACATCGTGTTCGCCTCTAAAATCAGGCGGTATCGTAGGGACACGATACATCGTGTCCGCCACCGCCACACCTAGCCAGCGGACACGACAATGTCGTGTCCCTACAGGCGGGCGCGCAGCGTCCGCGCCAGCCGCCACGCGCCCAGCGCCGTCAGCAGCACCACCGCCAGAATGACGGGCAGGTAGTAACGCTGCCATTCCAGCGGCGTGAGCAGCACCGTCGTGGCAGCCATCGCCAGCGCCCAGACGCCGATCAGCCAGCGGGTGCTGGCGGGAATATCATTCGCCCGCAGCAGCGCCCAGACGCCAGCAGTCACCAGCAGAGCAACCACTATCCCACCGGCAGCCGACCCGCCTATCGTGACGCCGCGCCAGGGAGACGCTTCGTAACGCGCGATCTGGTCGGGAATGTAGGCTTCAAAAGCGGGCGCTTCGTAATACTGCGGCACGCCGACGAATACCTGCCGACCAAAGCCAGCCAGCGCGTCGCCGAAGCCGTCATAGCCGCCGAAAATCGCGATCTGTAAATCGAGCAGCGCTTCGCGGTCATCCAGCACCTGCCCTGCCCGCGTGATCGGGTCGCCCCACCACGCCGGATTAAGCACGTAGAAGACGATGAGGGCGATGACACCCGCGCCCACCAACTGCAAGAGCGCGGACACGATATATCGTGTCCCTACCCCTCCGCGTCCTTTGCGTCTTTGCAGTTCAAACAAAACCCACACCCCGCACGCGCCAAACACCACCGCGACGGTAAAGACCGCCGTGTGTTTGCTCGCCAGCGCCAGCCCCGCCGTAATACCGAGCATTGCTGCCAGAAACCAGGTGTGACAACGCGCGAAGATGCCCCCTCTCCCCGCTTGCGTGGGAGAGGGGGTCAGGGGGTGAGGGGTAGTTAGCCACCACACCGCCGCCAGCACTGTCAGCAAGCTGAAGGCGATGAAGCTACCTTCCATCATCGCCCGCCTGCCGTTGAGCAGCAGCACCGGATGCAGAGCGTAAAACAGCGCTGCGAGATACGCCACCGGACGCCCGCCCAACTGCCAGCCAATCCCAAACATGGCGAATAATCCCGCCGCCAGCAGCAGCGTCGAGGGCGCGCGCGCCGCCAGCAGCAGCGCTTCGGATGGCGCATGGTTGTTCTGCTGGTTGTAGTTCCAGTCCGCGCCCCAGTCCCACTGCTCGTTGATGTCGTCTACCGAAAAGCCGTCGAGATGCCACGCCAGCCCGATCAGGTACTTGTTGATCGTGCCGTTGAGCAGGCGCAAATCCTGTTCCGGCTCGCTGATGGGCGGATCGCTGTAGGTGACAAGGCTGAGATCGCGCTGCTGGAACTGGTAGACGTAATCGCGGCTCATGTATATCTGAGTCGGCTCATCCCCATGCAAGGGCACCAGCGCCATCCCGCCGACGATGTAGAACGCCAGCAGCAGCAGCAAGAGCAGGTCAAGCAGACGAAGCAGAAATTGGGATTTCATAAAAGGATTTATTGAACCACAAAGACACAGAGGACACGAAGGGTAAAGGAAATTCTCTTGGCGTTCCTGGCGACTTGGCGGTTCAAATTTTCTTGTAATCCCCCACTAAATGCACTCGCGTGTTGGGCGCGAAGCGGTCAATCAGCGCCTCGGCGGCAACCGAAACGCGAAACAGCAGTTCATTAAAGGCAAGATAGGTCGGGTCGCCGACGTGCTCGAAGCGCTGGCAGCGCAGCCCCGCCGCCCCCAGCAGATGATCGATCTCCTTGTAGCTGTTGGCGCGGTAGTAGGTCGGGTTGATGAAGTCCTCGTCGCGAGCGTAGATCGCTTTCGTCGCCCGCCTGCCAACGGTGTTGGGCATCATCCCGCGCAGCCGGACGACGTAATTGCGCTTGTTCGGCGTGATGAACAGGAAGCGCCCGCCCAATTTCAGCACCCGCGAGACTTCCCGAAATACCCGTTCTGGCGCTTGCAGGTGTTCCAGCACCCACGAACAGGTGATGACGTCAAAATGTCCATCGGGAAATGGCAGCGCATCCAGATCCGACTCCACCAGCGTCGTGATTTCGGCGGGTTCCTGAAACACGGCGGCGTAACGATCCACGCCCACCACCTGATCGGCAGTGCCAACATAGCCCTTCACCAGTCCGCCGGGTCCGCAGCCCGCGTCAAGCAGGCGCGTGTCCTCGTCCACAAGGCTCGACACCCATCCGGTATAGATTTCGAGCGACGGGCGGTAGCCGGGTCGCATGACCTGGTAGCGCTGGCGCAGAGTTTCCTGTTTCGAGAGGTTGAGCATAAATAATCAGTAGAAAGTTGAAAGTAAAAAAGGTCAAAGTACCATGCCTTTTCACTTTCAACTTTTCACTTTCCACTTCTTTCACTCCGTCCTCAGCACTTCCCCTACACAATCGTCACCAGCAGCTTCTTCTGTTCGACGCTGTGCCCCACTTCGGCGCTGATGCGCTGCACCACGCCGTCGCGCGGGGCTTTCAACTCGTTCTGCATCTTCATGCTTTCGAGGATAACGATGGTCTGCCCCGCCTTCACTTCATCGCCTTCATTGACCAGAATGGCGACGACCAGCCCCGGCATTGGTGCTTTGATCTCGATTTCGCCGCTGTCGGCGTCAAAGCCGCCGCGCCGCGAGGCGAGAAGCTGGGCGCGTTCGTCCAGCACCTGCCCGTTGAACAGCCGCCCGCGCATCTGCACCTGATACTCGCCATGCTGCTCTTCGATAACCACTTCATACGACTGGTTCTCGGTAATGACCGAATAGAGCGACGCGCCAAGCGAGAAAAAATCGACGTCGCGAGGTTCGCCGTTCACCAGCAGCGTGCCGTCATTCTGGATTTCGACTTCAAACCGCGTGTCATTGATAATCGTGACGTATTTCATCGATGCACCCGTTCCCAACGGCTCAGCCATTTCCAGTTACTTGTGTCGCGCTCGTTGCGGTTGACCACCTGCCCTGCAAGCTGGCGCTGGCGGTGGGCATAGAGCGTCGCCGCAATCGCTGCCGTCTCGATCTCAATGTCCTGCGCCGCCGTTTCATAGGTCGTCATGCTGAAGCGTTCTTCGACGAAATTGGTATCGACCCTGCCAGCAATGAAGCTGAAGCTGCCAAGCAGATTGAGATGGAACGGAATATTGTGCTTCACCCCCATGATAGTGACTTCTTCGAGGGCGCTGCGCATTCGCAGCATCGCTTCGGGGCGATCATCCCCCCAGCAAATCAGCTTGGCGATCAGGCTGTCGTAGTAGGGCGTAATCGTGTAACCGCCGTAAACGCCGCTGTCCACCCGCACGCCGGGACCGCTGGGAAGGATGAGCGTTGAGATCGTGCCTACCGACGGGATGAAGTTGTTGTACGGATCTTCAGCGTTTATACGACATTCGATTGCCCAGCCTTTGGGCTGGATCAGGCTTTCGGTTGGACCCATGCGCCGCCCGCGCGCGATACGAATCTGCTCCTTGACCAGATCGACGCCGCTGATCAGCTCGGTGACCGGATGCTCCACCTGTAAGCGGGTGTTCATCTCCATGAAGTAGAAGTTCTTGTCTTTGTCCACCAGGCACTCGACCGTCCCCGCATTGACATAGCCCACCGCTTCCGCCGCGCGGATCGCCATCTCACCCATGCGCTGGCGTAAGTCAACATCGACGAAGGTACTCGGCGCTTCTTCAAGCAGCTTCTGGTGGCGGCGCTGGATGCTGCATTCGCGCTCGCCCAGATGAATGGTGTTGCCGTGGGTATCCGCCAGCACCTGAATCTCGATATGGCGCGCGCCTTCGATCATCTTCTCCAGATAGACCGTACCATCGCCAAAGGCGCTTTCGGCTTCGCGCCGCGCCGACGCCAGCGCGTCCGGCAGTTCTGCCAGGCTGCGAACGGCACGCATCCCCTTGCCGCCGCCGCCCGCCGCCGCTTTCACCATCAGTGGAAAACCGATGTGTTCCGCCGCCGCCAGAATTTCGTCATCGCGCAAGCCGTGTTCAGTTCCCGGAATGACCGGCACGCCCGCCCGCATCACGGTTTCACGCGCCGCCTGCTTATCGCCCATGGCGGCAATCGCGCTCGGTGGGGGTCCGATGAAGATCAACCCTTCGTCCAGTACCGCCTGGGCAAAATCCTCGCGTTCCGCCAGAAAGCCGTAAGCGGGGTGAATGGCGTCCGCGCCCGTCCTGCGCGCCGCTTCAAGAATGGCGTCCATTTTCAGGTAGCTGTCGCGCGGCGACGGGCCGCCGATGTGAACCGCTTCGGTGGCATAGCGGACGTGCAGGCTGCTGCGGTCTGCGTCCGAATAGACGGCTACAGTGTCAATGCCGAGGTCACGGCAGGCGCGAATCACGCGGACGGCAATTTCGCCGCGGTTGGCGATCAGCACCTTCTTAATTGAAGTTTGCGGTTGTTCAATCGTCATAGTGATCCTATAAGGGGATATTTCCGTGTTTCTTGGGCGGGTTGTTGTCGCGCTTGTTCTGGAACACCTCTAAGCCGTTGATCAGCCGGGCGCGGGTATCGCGCGGCTCGATCACGTCGTCCACGAAGCCGCGCGCCGCCGCCACATACGGATTCGCCAGCTTCTCGCGGTATTCGGTCGCCAACTGCGCTTTCATCCCGCTGGCGTCGTCCGTCTCCTTGAGATCGCGGCGGTAGATGATCTCGACCGCGCCCTCCGGTCCCATGACGGCGATCTCGGCGCTGGGCCAGGCGAGGTTGAGGTCACCGCGAATGTGCTTGCTGCTCATGACGCAGTAAGCGCCGCCGTATGCCTTGCGCGTCGTCACCGTCAGTTTTGGCACCGTCGCTTCGCAGTAGGCGTACAGCAGCTTCGCGCCCGCCATGATGATGCCATTGTGTTCCTGTTCAGTGCCGGGCATATAGCCCGGAACATCCACGAAGGTGATGATGGGGATATTGAAGCAGTCGCAGAATCGAATGAACCGGGCGGCTTTCTGGCTGGCTTTAATATCGAGCACGCCCGCCAGCACGATTGGCTGGTTGCCGACGATGCCGACGCTGTGCCCGCCCATTCGGGCAAAGCCGACGACGATATTCTGCGCGTATTCGGCGTGGATCTCGTAGAAGATGCCATCATCGACCACCCGGTGGACGACATCCTTGATGTCATACGGCTTGTTGGGATTGTCGGGTACGATGGAATCGAGTTCCTGGTCGGCGCGCAGGGGGTCATCGTGGCTGGCGATAAACGGCGCGTCCTCCATGTTGTTCTGCGGCAGGTAGCTTAACATTTCGCGCACCAGCAGCAGCGTCTGGGTTTCGTTTTCGCCGACGACGTGCGCCACGCCGCTTTTGCTGGCGTGAACGCTCGCCCCACCCAGTTCTTCAAAGGTCACTTCTTCATGCGTGACCGATTTGACCACGTCGGGACCCGTGATGAACATATAGCTGGTGTCTTTGACCATGAAGATGAAGTCGGTCAGCGCCGGGCTGTACACCGAGCCGCCCGCGCTGGGACCCATGATGACGCTCAACTGCGGAATCACGCCGCTGGCGAGGGTGTTCTGCAGGAAAATCGAGGCGTAGCCGCTGAGGCTGGCAACACCTTCCTGAATGCGCGCGCCGCCGCTGTCGTTCAAGCCAATGATCGGCGCGCCGGTCTTCATCGCCATGTGCATAACCTTGATGATCTTCTCGGCGTGGACTTCGCTGACGCTGCCACCCATGACGGTGAAATCCTGCGAAAAAACGTAGACCAGCCGCCCGTTGATCGTTCCCCAACCGGTCACCACGCTGTCGCCGAGGTATTTTTGATTGCCTAAGCCAAAATCGCTGGAACGGTGGGTAACGAATCCATCCAGTTCGCGAAAGCTGCCCGGATCGAGCAGGATGTCCAGCCGTTCGCGGGCGGTGTTGCGTCCGGCGTCGTGCTGGCGCTTGATCCGTTCCTCGCCACCGCCCAGATGGCTTTGCCCGCGCAGGGCGCGTAAGTCTTCAATCTTTCCGTCCAAGCTCATGTTTGCGTCTCCATCGTGCTGCGGCGTTGATACACCCGACTGCCAGCAGAAGCCCTAAAGTTACCAGTAAGAATGGCAAACGACCAGCGTCATACTCTGCCCGCGCAAATAATAACAGACGAATGGTCGAATAAGTTGCGAATGCCAGCACCGCCAGCAGCGCCCAATCACTCACGCCCCGTTTTCGGCGCAGCAGCCGCCAGCAAACCAGCGCGAACAGCCCCGCCCACAGCGTCCCGGCAGCCGCTTCCAGCGGCAGCACCAGGCTGACCCGCGCGGCAAGTTCCGGCGGCAGCATCACCGCCCACAGCGCCATGCCCGCGCCCACAATCGTCAGCAGCGCCGTGAGCAGCGTCAGCAGGCGGTAGGCGCAGCCCGGCTTGCGTGGTTTATTTGCAGTGTCATCGGTCATTCAGTGGATTATAACAATGAAAGCGAAGGGTATGGGAAGAAAGGCGGCTCGCCCCTACACCCCCCTAAACAAATCTCGCACCGCTACGCTAAACCCTGGCAGCAGGTCGCCGCCTTCGATGGTGTCGTTCTCCGTTAGCAACTGGCGATCTGCCGCTGTTAGTACTTCGACAATGCGCTGTCGTGGGTAGATCAGCCAGACCATTTTTGCGCCGTTCTCAAGATAAAAAGCGGCTTTTTCACTCATTATTCTTGGCGTATCGTCAGGCGATTGAATCTCTACGCATACATCAGGAATAAAATTCGCCGCACCGTGACGGGTTATCGGTTTGTTGCCTAAAACCACTGAAACATCTGGAATACGATCATTGTGTTGATCATCCGTTGGACGATGACGCGCTTCGACCGCCGCCTGACCAATCTGATTGCTCTTCAGGTAAATGTTAATTTCTGTGACGGTATTACCTGCAATGATGCCATGCTCTTGTGTAGGCACTTTTTCGACTATCTCCCCGTTGATGAGTTCAAAGAGTCGATCCCGATTTTCGGGCAGCGCCAGAAACTGCTCGAATTCATCGACCGTATAGAGCTTCGGCTGTACGACCACACAACACTCCCTTCACCATGTCATTGATTATAGCATTTTCCGGGTACGAAAAAGGGCGAGTCACGACTCGCCCCTACATCACATCCTATCTTTAGCTGATAGCTGAAAGCTGACCGCTTACAGCCTAATTCACATGCGGCTGAATCTGGCTGCGAATGCGATCCTTCGGCTGATAGCCGGTAATGCGCACCACCGGCTCGCCGTCCTTGAACAGCATCAGCGTCGGGATGCTCATAATGCCGTACTTCATCAGGACTTCCTGGTGCTCGTCGGCGTCCAGCTTGCCAATCTTCAGCTTATCGCCGAATTCGTCGGCAAGCTGATCGACAATCGGCGCGATCATCCGGCAGGGACCGCACCACTCTGCCCAGAAATCGATTAACACCGGGGTCTGCGATTTCAAGACATCCGTCTCGAAATTCGAGGTGGTGACTTCAAAGGTTTTTGTGCTCATTCCTTACGTTGCTCCTTACTTTCGTTTTGACGCCGGATTAGCAGCATGGTATCATAGCCAACAATAAACTCTCAAGTCCGATATGACTTCGGAGTTTCTCACTATGGCAATTGACGACTCCCACCTGCCAGAACTTACGCGCCGTCAGGAAGAAATCCTGTCTCTGATAATTCGCGCCTATACCAACTCGCCCGAGCCGGTGAGTTCAAAGTACCTAGCGGACAATTTTACCCGGAATATCAGCTCCGCGACCATCCGCAATGAGATGGCGGTGCTGGAAGAATTCGGCTATATCTACGCGCCGCACACGTCCGCCGGGCGCGTGCCAACCGAAAACGGCTACCGCTACTTCGTCAAACGGCTGATCACGCCCAACGACCTGACCACCGCCGAAGAAACGCGCATCGCTGAACGGCTCAATACGTCACCATTGGCAACCGAGCAGTGGCTGAATCTGGTGGCGACGGTGCTGGCGCGCACCGTCCAGACCGCCGCGCTGGTCACGCCGCCGGTCGCCGAAACCAGCCGCTTCAAGCATGTGGAATTGATTTCCATTCAGGGGCGCATGGCACTGATGGTGCTGGTCACGCAGCAGGGTATCGTTCACCAGCAGATGCTGACGCTCTCCGAGCCAGTGCCGCAGGAGCGCCTGAGCGAAGCCGCCGACCGGATCAACGCCCTGACTCACGCCCTCGGCGCGAACGAACTGCGGGTGAAAAGCGTGCAGCTTCAACTGCTGGAACGCGAGATCGCCGAGCTGGTTGCCGACCTGATGGACCGAGCCGACTCCAATCAGGTGCGCCTCATTTACCGCGACGGCTTGAGCGATATCATCAGCACCTTCCCACATAATCAGGCGACACAGCAGGCGATTCGCGTCTTTGAGGAACGCGCCTTCCTCAACATGATCCTGCATGACGTCCTGACGCCGATCCTCAACAGCGTGCAGGTCGTCATTGCCGGTAACGGGCGTTGGGAAGAACTCAGCCACCTGTCGATGGTGCTCAGCCGCTACGGCATCCCCGGACAGGCAAGCGGCGCTGTCGGCATCCTCGGTCCGACCAATCTCAACTACGGGCGCGCTATCAGCGCCGTCACCTACGTATCCACGTTGATGACGGACATGCTGACGCACCTCTACGAAGGCGACGGTGACCCGCCGCCCGACAGCCCCAGAGCATGAAGAACAAGCTGAATTCAATGCGGCTGCTGGAGCAGCACAAAGTCCCGTATGAGGTGGTCGAGTTCCCGGATGAACTGCGCGACGCCGAAGCAATCGCCGAAGTTCTCGGCATCCCGCCGTATATGGTTTACAAGACGCTGGTGGTCGAGCCGGAAGGCGGCAGCAAGCCCTATCTGGTGATGATCGCCGCCCACCGCCACCTGAATTTGAAGCGGCTGGCGCAGGCGGCGGGTGTGAAAAAAGCGCGTATGGCGGCGCACAAGGACGCCGAAGCCAAAACCGGCTTGAAAGTCGGTGGCATCAGCGCGCTGGCGCTGACGCACAAAAACTGGACGGTCTTTCTGGATAAACCGGCGACCGAGATGCAGCACATTCTCGTCAGCGGCGGGCAGCGCGGAGTCGATCTGCGCGTGCCTGTAAACGGGCTGATTACGCTCACCCGCGCCCGCATCGCCGATATCAGCGACGAGAGCGCGGATGAGAGCGAACCGGTAGCATAAACGGTTGGGTCAGCTTCGCTGACCCATGAACGCCCCTACTGAGTTTTGACATTCATGTTCGGTAATCGGTGTAGGGGCGACTCGGCGAGTCGCCCAGGATACAGCGCCGATCCCCTCTCTGGAGTGTGAGAACGAGCCGCCTATCGCGCCAGGAAGCGCGCCATCTCAAAGTAGCTGTCCGAGATCGGGCGAATCTGGCTGATGGCGTCCTCAATCGGGATCATGTCCATCTTCCGCCCGTTGAGCGCGGTCATCTTGCCCGATTCGCCGTCCATCAGGGCGCGCACCGCTTTGACGCCCATACGGGTCGCCAGCAGGCGGTCAAATGCCGTCGGACTGCCGCCGCGCTGAATGTGTCCGAGAATCGTCAGCCGAATCTCAAAGCCGACGGTAGGATGCTTGTTGAGATAATCCGCCAGTTCGGTCGCTTTATAGGGCGCGCCCTCGGCAATCACGGCGATAGCGTGTGACTTGCCGCGCACGTAGGCGTCTTCCAGCGCCGCTTCAACCTCTTCCATCGTCGGCGGGCGTTCGGGCGTGACGACGATCTCTGCCCCGCCGAGAATACTGCCCATCAACGCCAGATAACCGCAGTTGCGCCCCATCGTCTCGATGATGAAAGCGCGCTGGTGCGAGGATGCCGTATCGCGCAGATGATCAAGCGCATCGAGGATGGTGTTCAGCGCCGAATCGACGCCAATCGCCATATCGGTGCCATAGATGTCGTTGTCGATACTGCCGGGAATAGCGACTACCTTGAAGCCCAGCTTGTGCAGCGCCAGCGCTCCACTCAGGCTGCCATTGCCGCCGATGATGACCACTGCCTCGATATGATGTTCATTCAGGCGGCGCAAGCCTTTTTTCTGTCCGGCTGGAGATTTGAATTCCTCGTTGCGCGCCGTCTGTAAGATCGTGCCGCCGCGCTGCAAAATACCACTCACTTCGACGCTGGTGAGCAGCTCAAAATCGCCATTGATCAATCCGGTGTATCCCTGACGAACGCCATACACTTCAATCTCGTACTCCAGCGCGGTACGGACTACTGCGCGAATAGCCGCGTTGATCCCAGGAGAGTCGCCGCCGCTGGTCATGACCGCGATTCGTTTCATACGCTACTGTGCTCCATCTTCAAAATCGCGCTGTATTTTATCGGGTTGTCGCTTAAACGCCAGAAATTCACGTGATGAAAAGTGGTAAATGATGGGCATCTATCCCGTAGGGGCGACGGCGCGCTACATTCGCGGCGAGTCGCCCCGGCTGACAGCCGCTTACAGCCGCTGTACCTGCGTGTTTTCAATGGCGTTCAGCGCCTGAACCAGATCGTCGCAGTATTTGGTCGTGCGGTTGGGGAACTCCATCAGGTACATATCCACGCCGTCTTCGACCAGGATCACCTGTAGTTGATCGATCCCCGGAAACTGGGTGCAGACGTTGATGATCCGGCGCAGACGCCGTTCGTCCATGCTCGGATCGCCGTTGCGCTTCAGGCGTACTGTCACCATCTGCGGCGCTGGGGCGGACTCATCTTCTTCCACCGGGGGCAGATCGCTGTCCAGCGCCATCGTATCCCAATCGACCGGCGGCAGATCGTCGAATGTCGGCGGTTCGGGCGGCAGCGCCGCGTACTGCGGACTGCCGCTGCCGTTGGTGGGCGTGGTCGGGCTGTCGCCGTCGGCGGTTGGCTCGTCGTCGTACCAGGGCGGCGTATCCGCGCTCGTAGAGGCGAAGGTTGGGATATCGTCGGCAAAGACGGCTTCTACCTGCTGGGTGACGCTCTCGCAGATAATCTGCGCGTCGCCGCGCGACAGATCGAGCTTGCCCATGACGACGATCACCGCCCCTTCCTGCACCATGTCCTGCACTTTCGCCCAGGTGCGTGGGAACATCACCGCGTCAATCGTCCCGAATTTGTCTTCCAGCGTCGCGACCGCCATCATCTCATGGTTGCGCGTGGGCAGCTTGCGCAGCCCTGCCACCAGCCCCACATACCGCACCGGCTTCTGGTCTAAATCCGCTTCGGCGTCCTTAAGCTGAACGCTGGTGGTCACATTCGCGCCGCGAAGCTGCTCCAGAATCGGGTCAATCGGATGCTGGGAGATGTAAATCCCCATCAGCTCTTTTTCCCAGTCGAGCATCTGCCGCTGCGGCACTTCTTCAAGGTTGGGCAAATGCTGGAGCAGGTCATCGTTGGCAACTGCCATATCGCCAAACAGCCCGATCTGCCCGGTTTCGCGGGCTTTGTGACAGCTTGTGCTGTGGTTGAGGATGCGATCCAGCCCGGCGATAAGCTGCGGACGAGTGCCAAAACTGTCCAGCGCGCCGACCTTGACCAGACTCTCCAGCGCGCGCTTGCCAACGTGCCGGAGATCGACCCGCTGGCACAGGTCTTCGAGATCCACGAACACCCCGCCTTCGTCGCGGGCGGCGATGAGGTGCTGGAGCGCGCCAATACCGGCATTCTTGATCGCCGCCAGCCCGAACCGGATGCCGCGCGTGCCATCGGGCAGCGTCTGAATGTCAAAATCGAGTGCGCTTCCGTTAATATCCGGCGGCAGAATCGGGATATTCAGGCGCTTGCACTCGCTCAGGAAGGTCGTCACTTTCGCCGCGTCGTCGAAGTAGACCGAGAGCAGCGCCGCCATGTATTCGTGCGGGTAGTGCGCCTTAAGAAACGCCGTCTGTACGGTGATAACGGCGTAGTCAGCAGCGTGTGATTTGTTAAAACCATAGTTGGCGAAGAACTCGATGTCATCGAATATTTTGGAGGCGGTGTCCTTGTCAATGCCGTTTTGCGGACCGTTGGTGAGGAAGATTTCGCGGTGTTTGAGCAGATCTTCTTTCTTCTTCTTGGATACCGCGCGGCGCATCAGGTCGGCATCACCCAGCGTATAGCCGAACATACTGCCCGCGATCTGCATGATCTGTTCCTGATAGACACAATTGTGAACGATAATGTTGTTGCCTACGAAGTTATGCAGACCTTCAACCGTAATATCATAAACCTTTTCCGTACCTGCCCATTCAAGACTTTCGATAGCTTCCCAGTTCACATGAAGCAGCTGGCGAGTTCGCGGCAGCGGCACAGCTTCCGCAATTTGCCTGACAACACGCCCTGTAATCCTCCGGATCATATTGCGACGCTTGCGCATAAAATGCTGGCGATCAATGCCGTAAGTCTGCATCAATTCACGGCGCGATATCGGTATAAATCTGTCTACCTCTTGAATAAAGGCTTCACGATTAATGGATGTACTGCTGGAACGTTCGCATTTCACTCGCGCTTTTGCGCTGTGCATATCAGGCTGCAACAACGCTGATAGTCGAGCCGTATCGTATACAGTTACCTGATACGCCCGACGCTCCCCTCGTAATTCTGAGGTGTAAGTCGAAATATGAATGGTTGATGGTATGTGTAGACGCAGCAGCAGCGTCTGTACATCATGCGCAAGACGTTCCGAAATGGTTTTGTAGTGGCAGAGAGCGTCACCCATATAGCCATCGCAATCCCACAATGACGCCAGAAAGAACGCAGCATCTTCATTGTTGAGCCGAAATATAAAATCAGGCAGATACTTCTCGTGGCTTCGCTTCCCTGCCGGGCGTATACCCGGTTCATGCTTAAGACCAAGATCACGCATCCAGCGTAGTAAGCTGCCCGTTGCTTTACCAGCGCTGCCGCGCACGCCAACACGGGTCACGCCATGTATTTGTGGAGTAAACACAGGTTCTACATCTTCAAAGACACTGAGACAGCGGACATACTCGTCAATCAGCGCCTGCTCTTTATTCACGAAATCAACCGAGGGACCACTTGCGAGACTGCCATCCGCAATCAAATAAGCCAGAATACGCAGCTGTTCTCGATTAAAACCAAGCGCCTGCTCAGGCTCAAGCAGTGCGGTTGGGGTGGCAATAAAATCACCACATTGAAGCTCATCGAGTCGTTTCCAGCCATCTTCTGTCAGGAATTGGTGGCTGGCAGTCGCTTTAATCGTTGATCCATTCCGCAAAGTCAAGCGAAAAACACTCTGATCCCCGTTGTCGAACCAGTGTGTTACCTTTCCTACAGCCGATTCATATCGGTCATCAATACCTTGCACATAAAAGCCGCCCACCTGCTGCGCCAGCGAATCAATTCGATGCGGCTCGCCGGTGAGCGCGTTAAAAACAAGGGTATCTCCACTGACGCAGATTCCGTAGGTTTCACCCAGAATGGCTTCCAGCTTTGGGTGATGGTACTCAACCTTCTTCTCGCCGTGCATACGGGCGTTAAAATCGGGAATGTAGTCCATCGGTCCCGGACGATACAGCGACACGGCGGCGATGATGTGCTCAAACTTTGACGGACGCATCTCGCGCAGCATCTGCTGCATTCCAGTGCTTTCCACCTGGAACACGCCAATCGTCTCGCCGCGCCCGATCATCTCGAAGGCTTCTTGCAGCATTCGATCCAGCGTTTCGTCGCCAGGTGGACGATAGGGGATATTGTCCATCGTATAACGCACGCCCTGGTGTCTGGCGATCAGGTCACAGGCGCGGCGCAGGTAGGTCAGCGTCGAAAGTCCGAGGAAATCGATCTTGAGCAGACCAATCGACTCACACGTCTCCATCGGGAACTGCGTCACCTGCTGAAGCGGAAGCTCGCCGCTGTCGCCCTTCGTCTGGCGGTGCAGCGGGATATACTCGACCAGCGGCTTGTCCGCCACGATGACGCCTGCCGCATGGGTCGAGGCATGGCGGTTCACGCCCTGAAGCGACGCCGCCGTGTCAATCGTCGTCCTGATCTGCGGGTCTTTGTCGTAAAGCTGCTTCAGTTCGGGATTATCTTCCACATACTGGTGGACGGGCTTCGGCTTTGGCTCGGTTGGAATCAGCCGCGCCGCCTGGTTCACCAGCGACAGATCGACGCCCAGTGCCCGCCCGACATCGCGCACCGCCGCCTTCGCGCCCAGCGTTCCAAAAGTGATGATCGCCGCGACTCGTTCCTCGCCGTACTTCTGCACCGTGTAGGCGATCATCTCGGAACGCCGGTCGTCGGGGAAGTCCATGTCGATATCGGGCATACTGACGCGACCGGGATTCAGAAAGCGCTCGAACAGCAGGTGGTTCTGAATCGGGTCAATGTTGGTGATGCCGAGGCAGTACGCCGCCACGCTGCCCGCGCCGCTGCCGCGCACGTTCCACCAGATATCGGCGTGGCGGGCGAACTCGCACAAGTCCCACACGATCAGGAAGTACGTCTCGAAGCCCATCGTGCCGATTACGTTCAATTCGTAATCGAGCCGTTCCAGCAGCGCGGCGTCGTTTTGGGCGCGGTCGCCATAGCGCCACGCCAGCCCTTTCAGGCACAGATAGCGCAGGTAAGTGCTCGACGTTTGATCTTCCGGCACCGGAAAAATGGGCAGGTGATAGCCTTTGCGATCCAGATCAAGATCGCACATTTCGGCAATCAGGCGCGTGTTCTTCAGCGGTTCGCCGCCGTTGATATGCCCGAACGCCTGCCACATCTGCTCCTGCGAGGCGAGGAAGTAGCTGTTGTCAGACATCCTCATGCGCTTGGCGTCGCTCTTCTGGGCGCTGGTCTGGATGCAGAGCAGCGTGTCGTGCGCGTCGTAGTCGCCTTCCATGACGTAATGCACGTCGTTGGTAGCGACAAAGCGCACGTCGTCCTTCCTGCCGGTTTCGATCAGCCAGTTATTGACGGTTTTGAGTTCGTCAATGTTGTGTTCCTGAAGCTCAAGGAAGAAGCTGTCTTTGCCGAAGGTTTGCAGATACCAATCGAGCAGAACGCGCGCGTCGTCGTCACGTCCCTGCATCACCATGTTGGGGATCTGCGCCGCCAGACAGCCGCTGGTGGCAACCAGCCCTTCGCTGTGCGCCGCCAGGAAATCGCGGTCGATGCGCGGGCGATAGTAGTAGCCCTCAAGCTGGGCGGCGCTGGCGATCTTGAGCAGGTTTTTATAGCCGGTTTCGTTTTTCGCCAGCAGCAGCAGGTGGAACGCCTCGCGGTCAAGCTTGGAATCGCGGTCGGTCATGCCGCGCGCGGCAAGATAGCCCTCCATGCCGATGATCGGCTTGATATCGGCTTTCTTGCAGGCGTTGTAGAAGTCAATGACGCCAAACATGGTGCCGTGGTCGGTGATCGCCAGCGACTCCATGCCCATCTCTTTGGCGCGATCCACCAGTCTGGAGATACGGCTCAAGCCGTCCAGCAGCGAATATTCAGTGTGGACATGCAGGTGAACAAAATCTTGGTTGGACATGAACAGGCTTTAATGATCTCGGTGGTTTAAGTTCTCAAGAGGATTATACCGCAGACCGCCTGTGCTAAAAGTTAGAGCATGGTTTTGTTGTGTGGGAATGGGGGATAATATGCGGAAGGTGCAGTCATTGTGGAGCACTTGCACCCGCACCCGGTGGTATACTTATCATTGCTGAGGAAGGAGCAAGTTATGTCGGATTTGATGATCAAAGCGATTGAGGAAATCAACAAACTTCCTGAGCGCGATCAAGAAGCGCTGGCAGCCTGGATACTGGATGAACTGGCTTCTGAGCGCAAATGGACGCAGTTGTTCGCCGCCTCTGAAGATTTGCTCGCTCAGATGGCAGACGAAGCACTGGCGGAACACCGCGCGGGAAAAACACTGCCCCTTGATCCCGATAAGTTATGAAATCGTATACCAGCGAGCGATTTCGCAAGTTGTTTGGCGCATTACCTGACGAAATACGCCAGCAAGCACGCGAAGCGTACCGGTTTTTCCAGAACAATCCTCGTCATCCCGGACTACAGTTCAAAAAGGTTCATTCAACCAAACCTATTTATTCAGCGCGGGTGAATGCTGATTATCGAGTGTTGGGAATTCTGAACGGAGATGAAATCATCTGGTTCTGGATAGGTCCGCATGGAGAGTACGACAAACTCTTATCCAGACTATAAATTGAGCGTCCTAACCCATCAGGCTTTGGACGGCGACCTTCCCCACTTCCACGCCATCAATTGCCACCGGCACGCTGTCCGGCGCTTTGTAGATGGTGCGCTTTGCGTAACTGGCTCCCTCACCCGACCCACCGGGATCGGCGTAGACCTCAAGCTGCGATTCGGACAGGTTGATTATCCAGTAAGTACCAATGCCCGCGCTGGCATAGACGCGCTGCTTCAGGCTGCGATCCCGGTGCAGTGTGGCGTCCGCGACTTCGACCACCAGCGCGACTTCAGCCGGATAAGGATGTCGCTCGATGTAGTCACTATCGCTGCCACGTACTACCAAGACGTCGGGTTCCGGTTCGCTATATTCCGTAGTAATGGGTTCCTGCGAATCAACATACCAGCCCGTAGGGATGATCTCAGCAAGCGCGGCACGGGTTCGTCGAGTGGAGAGCGTGTGGCGGCGATTTTTGGGCATTTTGGTAACCAACCAGCCTTCGAGGAGTTCAGCCGGATCATCATCCGTCAGGATACCGGACTGAATCATGTCGTGATACTGCGCGACACTGAGGCGGTAGATCGGGTCGGCAGGCACAACCAGCGATTTTTCAAGGGGCGGTGTAACAGCCATTAGGATGAGTTCCGCTTTTCACCGATAGGATGATTTTACCGGAATTGCGATACCAACTATAACCGGGCACCCACAATCTTTGTCTACTTCACAGGTGGAATACCGAGGTCTTTACAAATCTTCTTCACAAGGATGTCACCGATTTCATTGTGGCGTGGAACTGCGGATCTTTTGTTCAGTGCCGGATTAATCCACCAGGAGTGGCGACTTCCCTCTCTAAGCAATTCGCAATCATGTGCTCGAAGATGCTTGATCAGGTCGGTGCGCTTCATAAAGTGATGGCTTCAACCTCGTAGGACTCGCCTGCGGCTTCAATCGCCTCCTGGCGGTTAAATTCAATCGCCTCTTGTAGCACTAATTTGAGGCTTTCGGTCAATTCCTCACGAGTGCGTTCCTGGCAGTTCGTACCCGGAATTTCCTCAATCCATCCGATCCACCACTCGCCATCCTGTTTGATAATCGCAGTATAGGTGCTGTTCATTGGGATTACTCCACTTTTCACCGACGGTATGAGTATAACCGACTTTACAGAGCAGGGAGAACTTGGAGAGCAAACCATAATTGTTTCCTCTCGCAATTTCTGGTCAGATACTTTCTGACAAACTGGAGTCAGTACCGTTCATTCCCCAACCCTTATGCCTTGCGCAGAATCTTTTCCATCGCTTTTCCCTTGGCTAACTCATCGATCAATTTGTCGAGGTAGCGAATTTCCCGCATCATGGGGTCTTCGATGTCTTCCACGCGAACACCACAAATCACGCCTTTAATCAAAGCTCGTGACGGATTCAGTTGGGGCGCTTCTTCCAGAAAAGTCTCAATGTTGGTTTGTTTTTCAAGCAGCGCTTCAAACGCTGCCTGACTGTAGCCTGTCAACCAGCGAATAATTTCATCGACTTCGGCTTTCGTGCGCCCTTTTCGCTCCGCCTTGGCGACATATTCGGGATAGACCCGCGCGAAACTCATTGTATAAATCCGATGCTTTTCCATGAGATTTTCCTGTTCCTATGGCTTCCTTCTATTTTAACACGAGGATGCAGACTGATGTTTCAACCAAGCGTCTGTTGGCAGCCTAGCCAATTCCTCCCATTTTGCGAACACAAACGCTGTTCAAACGCTTTCTGACTTATACTAGGAACGGGTTGTAATAACCCGCCGGGTGAGGCTGAATCCCGCCCAAAATCAAGTCGTTGTGTGTATGAATCAGGTGTATTCAATTGCCAGAACTGCCAGAAGTCGAAACTGTCGTGCGTGGACTGCGTGAGCCGCTGATCGGACGCACCGTTTTATCCATGTGGTATGACTGGGGCAGGGTTATCCGCACTCCCGACCCCGAACAATTTGCCGCCCGCATTGGCGGGCAAACCTTCCGCGCCGTCAACCGCCGAGCCAAGTACATCCTCTGCCAGCTTGACCACGATATTCTGGTCGTCCATCTCAAAATGACCGGACGGCTTTACGTCACGCCCGACGATGCCGCCTATGATTCCGATCGCTGGGTGCATTTTCGCCTTCAGCTAGACGGCGGGCAGCAGCTTCGCTTCTCCGATTCGCGCAAGTTTGGCTCGGTCGCGCTGACCACCAGCCTCGATGAAATCGCGCCTAAGCTTGGTCCTGAACCGCTGACCGACGCCTTTACCGCCGCCGTCCTCAAGGAACGACTGCTCAGGCACCGGAAAGCCATCAAAGCGCTGCTGCT
This sequence comes from Aggregatilineales bacterium, assembly GCA_030834905.1. Taxonomy (GTDB): domain Bacteria; phylum Chloroflexota; class Anaerolineae; order Aggregatilineales; family Phototrophicaceae; genus Flexifilum. The sequence goes on from JAUQWZ010000028.1 coordinate 195,246, forward strand.
GGATCAGGCATTTCTGGCGGGCGTGGGCAATATCTACGCCGATGAAGCGCTGCACAGCGCCGGTATTCACCCGCTGCGCCCGGCAAACAGCCTCAGCGACGACGAAATCATCCGCCTGTACGCCGCCATCCGCCAGACACTGGAGCGCGGCATCGAGCGCGAGGGTGCCAGCATTAGCTGGTATCGCAAGCCCGACGGCACCGAAGGCGATATGCAGAACCATTTCGCCGTCTATGACCGCGAAGGGCAGCCGTGTCTGAACTGCGGTCTGCCGGTTGAGAAAATTCGCGTCGGACAGCGCGGCACGCACTTCTGCCCGCGCTGCCAGCCTCTTGGGACGATTCTAGCGATCAGGTGAGGGGTAAATCATGTTAGACAGCGGTTTCAGTGATTTTTTCCGTCAGCTTCCACCGGTCCTCATTGTCATGTTCTGCGGCTCCAGCATCGCGCTGGTGGCGGTGCTCGCCGTCATCGTCAACACGCGCGGCAGGAAAGCCCGCAGCGTCGAATCCGCCAGCGCCGCCGCTGCTCCCGCCTTCAACAGCCCGGCAGCGTTTGATTTGCCCGGATCGGGCGATCTGCCCGACCTCGACGACCTGCTCACCGTCCAGTCGCCGGAACGCGCGCCGCGTCCGGTCATTCATGCGGCATCAACCCTACGCACGACGGCGGGCGAAACGGTTGATGTGGTCGAAGTGCTGGCGATCCTGCGCGACACCGAAGGTGGCGGACTGCTGATCAGGATGGGCGACCAGCTTCACCGCCATCCCCCGGCGCTGGCGGATGCCGAATTCAAGCGGCATTTCAACAGCACCATCCGCGACCTGTATCAGTCGATTGGTGATACCGCGCTCAACAAACGGGCAACCGGCGAAACCGCCGCCGCTAGCGCCGAAGCTGCCAGCGAGCCGGCAAAAGCCGCGCCGCCGCCAGCGGTGCCGCCGAGCGCAGCCATGCCCGGCGATCTGCCTAAATTCAAGATGCCCGACGTCATCGAGAAGCCCAAGCGCGGACGCAAAACGCCCAAGGAAGCGATTCCCGAGATCAACATTGCCTCGGCAATCGAGGAATACCTACAGTTCAAGCTGAGCAGCGCGCCGCAGTTCGCAGGGCGAGCCATCCACGTGCGTCCGGCAGTGGGCGGCGGTCTACGCATCGACGTAGATGACCAGTCCTACGAAACAGTGGGGGAAGTTGAAGACCAGGCGGTGCGCGCCTTCCTGCAATCGGCGATTGACGAGTGGCAAAGCAGGCAGTAGCCAGACTGCGTTAAAGAGTAAAAGACTCAACGCAAAGGCGCAAAGAGGAAAGGAAAGTCGCAGCGTGATATTTCCCCTTCTTCTTTGCGCCTTTCTTTTTATACCCGGCGTCTTTGCGTTAAGTTTGTTCCTTCCCGGATAGATCACACATACTCAACCGTCACCGGCTGAACCTGCGGCTTGCCGGTTTCATCGAGTCGGTAGCGTCCGGCGGGGCGCTGTGGGTCGTGCGGGAAGAACAGCAGCGCGTCGGTTTCCAGCGCCCAGCGCTGCCACTGGCGCTTTGTCTCCAGCGTGACCAGCGGCTCCACGTCATAAGCGGTCATCCAGCCCAGGCGCTCGAAGTGAATGGCAAAGCTCGCCATATCGCAGACAAACATCGCCTGCTCGCCCCGGCTTTCAAAACACACGCTCATGTGTCCCGGCGTGTGTCCGGGCGTGACGATGCCGCGCAGCCCCGGCAAAAACTCGCTTTCACCATCCAGCAGGCGAAGCTGCCCGCTTTCATACAGCGGCTGGTAGTTGTCGCTGAGGTAAGTCGCGCGTGTGCGCTCGTTGGGGCGCATGGCGTCCTCGTACTCGCGCCGCTGCACCACATATTCGGCGCTGCGAAAAGTCGGGACAATCGTGCCGTCGGCGGTGAGGTGGGTGTTGCCGCCGCAGTGGTCATTGTGCAGATGGGTGTCGATCACCAGATCGATATCGTCGGGCTGCAAGCCGAGCCGCGCCAGCGCCTCGATGACCGTACCGCGCGGGCGGGTCAGCCGGAAGATCTGCTGCTGCTTGTCCGACATTTTCGTGCCCAGCCCGGTATCGATCAGGATGTTGCGACCGCCAACCTGCACCAGCAGATTGTGCTGCGTCATCGCCACCAGGTTGTCTCCGTCCGGCGGCATCAACTTCTGGAACAGGGCGCGCGGCACCAACCCGAACGGTCCGCCCGCGTCCATCATGGCGATGCTTTCGAGGATCAGGTGGATGCGAAAATCTCCAACGGTAATCATGGCGTCTCGCTGAACAAACCTTCAAGCCGCGCCACCAGCGCCAAACGCTGATCGGGCGGCAAAAACGCGGCGCGGGCGGCGGTCAGCGTTTGCTGCCGAATATCGTCGAGAGTCAGCGGCGTTCCCGCCAGTACGGCAGCGAGTTCGTCACACAGCGAAATATCGCACACCAGCGGGTCGTCAGTGTTGATAGTCGTCCTGACGCCGCTGCGGTAGAGCGCTGTCAGCGGATGAACCGCCATATTGGCGACCACGCCGCTGTGAATATTGCTGGTCGGGCACACTTCCAGCACCGTCCCGCGTTCGACCAGCAGTTCGACCAGCGCCGGATCTTCAATCGCCCGGATCCCGTGACCGATGCGATCCGCGCCCAGTTCTTCCACCGCCTCGCGCACCGTATTCGCCCCCGACCATTCGCCAGCGTGAATGGTCACGCCCAGCCCAAGCGACTTGGCACGCTCGAACAGCGGCAGAAACGGACGGGCGGAAAATTCCGCCTCTCTGCCAGCGAGGTCGATGCCGCCAATGCCCCGGTCGCAGAAGGCTTCGGCAGCATCCAGCACCTGCTCGCCAATGTCGAGGCTCTCGTGACGGTTCATGGATAGAATCAGGTTCACCTGAATGTCAAGCTGTGCGGATGCGTCGTTAGCGGCGTCACACACCCATTCGACCACTTCGGAGAAGGTGGCGTTGAGCAGGTTATTCAGCGCCTGAGGCGTGAAGCGCAGTTCCATATATTTGATGTTATCGGCGGCCGCGTCGGCGACGGCTTCGCGCGTCATCCGCTTGATGATGGCTTCGGAGCGAAAGAACTGGCGCAGCGCCGAAAACTTGCTCAGGAAGCGTTCCCAACTGCGGATATCTTCCGGCATCATTTGCACAAACGGGCGCAGCGTTTCAATCGACTGGTTGACGATTGGCAGATCGTACTCAACCGCGATAGCGTGGAGGGTTTCAAGCCGGAGAGCGCCTTCAAGGTGGCGGTGCAGCTCGATCTTGGGCATTGCCCGGATGTGCGTCAGCCTATCGTCAGCCAAGTGTCCGGCTCCAGAGCGCCAACCTCAGAACTTGGAATACATGTGGGTTGCTACAACCCGCTTAACGCCAAGTGTATACAAGTTAATCGTGTTCCGCCAACAGCCAGCTCCAGTAACGCCAGGCGTAGTACAGCCCAACGCTGAGTCCCAGCGCGGGCAAGCCGTGATACAGAAATATCCACAGGATACTCTGCCCCAGCGCCTGCGGCGTCGCCAGCCCGAACACAAGGTTGATAAGCTGGATGACAGCGCTCAAAAACAGCAGCGCCGCGGCGGCAAAGAAGCCGACGTAGCGCCGTGGCGCGCGGGTGGCTTCGCCCAGTCGTTTGCTCACCAGACCGAGGATGACCAGCATAAAGCCGATCCCCACCAGCCCCAGCAGCCCCAGGACGTTGAGCAGGGTCATAGCACCCGCCGCCCGGACATCATCCGATAGTATAGATAGAGACACAGGAGCGCCAGAAACGCGCCGCCGCTGGCGGTCAGCAGGTCGGCATAGGGATCGTGCGCCACGCGGTCGATGCTGGCATAGCGCACCGCCGCCGCGCCAAACAGCAGTATCGGCATCAGAAACAGCCGGTAATACGTGCGCGCGTTGGAAAACTTCTCATAGAAGCGGGCGATCAGCATGAGGAACGCCAGTATCGCCGCCAAAACGAACCAGGTGTAAAGGGCAAGAAGTTGGCTGAGGGAAATTGCGGTCATGAGCGCTGCGTCACTACACACCAAGTCGCAGGCACAGAGCCTGCCAGTGGATAGTGTAGAGCTTCGCGCCCGCCGCTATCCGCTGGCGGCTGTATGCTTCCGACTGCTGCCGGTTTAGAGATACGACACCCGCCGACGACTCAGCGCGAGTTCCCGATAACCTCGTTTATCACCCGAACCCGAAAATCCGGGTCGTCGCAGGCGCATACAAAATCACGAATCATTTGCAGGGTCGCCGGTTCATCTACCAGGCGAAACACCTGCACATCCGACATCGTTTTCACCCGTAATACACGGTTGTCCACCAGGCTTGCCAATGCCTGCTCCACCTCCGCCGCGTCGCGCCCGATATACTCGGCAATGTTCGGCGCGATCTCGGCAGCATGGGGATTATCGTGGAAGAAGCGTACCAGGTCCCATTTGGTGAAGGTGTTGACTTTCTCTCGAAGAAAGTCCATCAGGTCTGGATTCATGGCATTATCGGTTCCGTCAGTGAGCGTAGCAGCTGACATCACGAGACTCCTAGCGCTATTCGGCTGCCTTCAAGCCTTTATCAGCCCGCATGTGACAGTGTTTGTACTTCTTGCCGCTGCCGCACCAGCACAGATCGTTGCGTCCCAGCGAATCCTTGGCAGTTTTACGCACCGGTTCCGGCTTCGTCGTCGCCACTGCCCCCGGTCGTATCGCCTGAATGTTGGTTGGACGGCGGATGACTGGCTGAGCGACGTTCGCCTGCACGCGGAAGATATTGCGCACCGCCTGCAAGCCGATCTCATCCTGCAAATCCTGCCACATGGTGAATGCTTCGCGCTTGTATTCCACCAGCGGATCGCGCTGGGCAATCGCCATCAAGCCGATGCCTTCGCGCAGCACATCCAGATCGGTCAGATGCCTGCGCCAGTGCTGGTCAATCGCATTCAGCAGCACCAGTCGTTCGGCGCGCTGCATCAGTTCCGAACCTAACTCGACGGCTTTCTTGTCGTAGGCTTCGCGCGCTGCTTCCAGCAGCATGTCTTCCAGATCGTCCAGGCTCTTGCCCGCCATCGTCTCTGGGGTGACGCTTATGGGCACCGGGAAGAAGGTGAACAACTGGCGGTGCAGCCCTTCCAGATCCCAGCTTTCGGCGTCGAACTGGTCGGGCGCGAATTCGTCCACCAGCTTGCCGATCTGTTCGTCAAGCGTCTTCAGGTAGTCTTCGCGCAGGTCTTCACGCTCCAGCACTTCGCGGCGCTGGCGGTAGATGACCTCGCGCTGTTTGTTGACCACGTCGTCGTACTCAAGCACGCGCTTGCGGATATCGAAGTTGTAGCCTTCCACCCGCACCTGCGCCTGACCGATGGCATTGGATACCATGCGGTGCTCGATAGGTTCATCTTCAGGAATTTTCGCCCACTGCATCACGCTCTTGACGCGATCCCCGCCGAAGCGCCGCACCAGCTCGTCCTCAACGCTGAGGAAGAACCGCGATTCGCCCGGATCACCCTGACGACCGGCGCGACCGCGAAGCTGATTATCGATGCGCCGCGCCTCGTGGCGTTCGGTGCCGAGCACGAACAAGCCGCCCTGCTCAAGCACTTTCTGGCGGTCTTCCTCGCATTGGGCGCGGGTTTTCGCCATCATCGCCTGCCACTGCTCCGGGCTGACTTCGGTGATCTCGGTGCCCTGACGGCGGAGTTCCTGCCGCGCCAGCCCTTCCGGGTTGCCGCCCAGCAGGATGTCCACGCCGCGCCCCGCCATGTTGGTCGCAATCGTCACCGCGCCGAGCCGCCCCGCCTGAGTGATGATCTCGGCTTCGCGCTCGTGCTGCTTGGCGTTCAGCACCTGATGATCGATCCCGGCGCGCTTCAGCGCTTTGCTGAGGCGCTCCGACGTTTCAATGGCAACCGTACCCACCAGCACCGGCTGTCCGCGCTTCTGATGTTCCTTGATCTCTGTCACCACCGCCTTGAATTTGACTTCCTCGTTGGCGTAGATCAGGTCTTCAAAATCGTTGCGGATCATCGGGCGGTGCGTCGGGATCATGACCACTTCGAGGTTGTAGATTTTCTCGAATTCTTCCGCTTCGGTGGCTGCCGTACCGGTCATGCCTCCCAGCTTGGTGTACATGCGGAAGAAGTTCTGGAAGGTGATGGTCGCCATCGTCATGTTTTCGCGACGAACCTGCACGCCTTCCTTCGCCTCAATCGCCTGGTGCAAGCCTTCCGAGAACCGCCGTCCATACATCAGGCGTCCGGTGAACTCGTCCACGATGACGACCTGCCCTTCCTGCACGACGTACTCTTTATCGAGATGGTAGAGGGCATGGGCGCGGAGTGAATTGTCCAGATAGGGGATCAGGTCGGCATTCTGCGGATCGTACAGCTTGTCGATCCCCAGCACGTGCTCAATCTTCTCAATACCGGCTTCAGTCAGGTAGGAGACGCGGTCTTTCTCGTCAACGACGAACTCGCCATCCGGCTCCTTCTCGTCGATGCTGGCAGCGCTGCTGGGCTGAAGGGTGCGCACGATGTGGGCGAATTTCTTGTAGAGATCGCTTGGCTCGTCGGCGTTGCCGGAAATGATCAGCGGCGTGCGCGCTTCGTCGATGAGGATGTTGTCAACCTCGTCCACGATGGCGTAATACAGATCGCGCTGGGCAAGCTGGCTGATATCGACCACCATATTGTCGCGCAGGTAATCGAAGCCAAATTCATTGTTGGTGCCGTAGGTAATGTCGGTATGATAGGCTTCGCGCCGCGTCACCGGACGCAAATTCTGGAAACGCGCGTCGTTTGACGGAAACAGCGGATCAAAGATAAACGACCCGGTATTCGGGTCGCCAGCGCTGTTTTGAATCACGGCTACACTCAGCCCCAGGAACTGGTAGATCGGTCCCATCGTCTGGACGCCGATCTTGCTCAGGTAATCATTAGGCGTCACCAGATGCGCCCCGCGTCCCAGCAGAGCATTCAGGTACAGCGGCAATGTAGCGACGAGCGTTTTACCTTCGCCCGTCTTCATCTCGGCGATACGTCCTTCGTGCAGCACAATGCCGCCGATCAACTGAACATCAAAGTGTCGTAAGCCAATCGTTCGTACTGATGCCTCGCGGACTGCCGCGAAAGCTTCGGGCAGCACATCGTCCAGCGTCTCGCCGTCGTTCAGACGGCGCTTGAATTCGTCCGTCTTCGCCCGCAGTTGTTCATCACTCAACGCCTGTAATTCAGGCTCAAACGCATTGATGCGATCAACCGTCTCGCGGTAGCGCGCCAGCGCTCGCCCGACGGGATCGCCTACGACTTTCCTGACCAGATTCTTGAACATACCCGCCTCAAATAACCATGAAGTACAGGAGTATCCCGTAACGGAGCGATTATAGCATAATCTTGTCAGTATTCTGTTAGAACGCGCCTGAAATCCTGCGCTCCATCGCCCCGCGACGGCTCATATCGTTCATCATGCGCTACTCTGTTATACGTCAGGATCATCGTTGACTGGATGGATCGACGCGCCAGAACTTCGCGGCGGTCGGTGAAGAAAGTGATGAGTGCTGAGTACTGAGTCAAAAGTGGAAAGTTGAAAGTAAAAAGTGGGACACATGTACTTTCAACTTTTGACTTTCAACTTTCGACTCGTGATTACTCGTTGAACAACTCGCCCACGCTCATGCCCTTGTGCGAGCGCTTGATGACGGCAGCCAGCAGCGGCGCGACCGAGAGGACGGTCATATTCGGCAGCATCTTCTCGTCAGGGATCGGCAGCGTGTTGGTGGTGATGATCTCGTTCAGGTTCAGCGCCGCCAGTCGTTCCGAGGCGCTGCGTCCGTCGGCATCGGGAGAGAGAAAAGCGTGCGTAAAGACCAGATAGATGTCGCGCGCGCCTTCCTGCCGCACGAGGTTGACCGCGCTTTCCACCGAGCCGCCGGTCAGCACTTCATCGTCCACCAGCAGCACATTTTTATCGCGCACCTCGCCGATCAGCGACAGCGCTTCGGTACGGCTGTCGTTGCTGGTGCGGCGTTTTTCCACAATCACCAACTGCGTGTTGAGCTTCTCCGCCCAGTCACGCCCCTTCTTGGCGAAGCCCAGGTCGGTCGCCACCACCACCAGATCATCGATATTCTTACGCGCTACGTAGTCGCTCAACAGGTGAAAGGCTTTGAGCGCGTCGCCCGGAATATTGAAGAATCCCTGTATCTGCCCGGCATGAAGATCAATCGTGATATAGCGGTCAGCGCCGGTGGTTTCGAGGATGTTCGTCAGCATCCGGGCGGCAATGCCGACGCGCGGCTGATCTTTTTTGTCGGAACGCGCGTATGCCAGATACGGAATGACGACGTTGATACGCGCCGCCGAATCGCGCTTGAGCGTGTCAATCATCACCAGCAGTTCCCAGATATTTTCGTGAACTGGCGATCCCATCGTCTGCACCACGTACACGTCCTGCCCGCGCACGCTTTCTTCCAGCCGGATAAAGATATTTTCGTTCGGGAAAACAACCTTCTTGTACCGACCCGGTCGGACACCAAGCGCCGTTGCCAGCTCCTCTTCCATGTACTTGGAAGCCGAACTGCAAAAGAGCATGATGCGCCCCATCGGGCTGGTCGGCGCGTCGTCAATCTCCGGTTTCGGAACATACGTCGTTCCTGGAATACGATTGTCCAACTTCAACCCCTTAAAATTTCTCTGTGCTGTCGCTTTTCAGGTGCCCGTCGCCGGGCTTCACAAGCTGTATTCCCGTCCTGCTTTTATATCCCATCCTCCGCCTGAGCGATCAATTCGTCCACCGCCCCCTGGGGATCGAGCGTTCGCGCCTGCACCCGTTCGATCACCGCCTGCACGCTGTCGGCAGGCAGGCGCTCCAGCAGGCGGCGCAGCAGGCTTTCCCGCAGCCGATCCTCAAGCTCGATCTCGATATGCTGGCGCTCCATGCTGTCCAGCGATTCGGCTGCTTCCAGATGGCGTCGGTGCTGGTCTACGGCGGCTGCCAGTTCGTCAATGCCCTTGTTTTCCGAAGCGACGGTCTGCACAATCGGCGGCAGCCAGAGAGGGGCGTCGTGTCCGTTGGTCGCGGGGACTTCCAGCCGCTGCCCGTGATGGCTGATCAGCCGCCGCGCTGTGGGGTGACCCAGTTCCAGCATGGTTCGCAGCGCCCGCACCGTATTGGTCACGCCCGGTCGGTCGGCTTTGTTGACCACCAGCACGTCGGCAATTTCGAGGATGCCGGCTTTGATCGCCTGCACCTCGTCGCCCAACCCCGGCGCTTCAACCACGACTGTCGTGTGGGCAGTGCGGACAATCGCCACTTCGTTTTGCCCCGCGCCGACGGTTTCCACCAGAATGATGTCGTAGCCGCCCGCGTCCAGCACGCGGACGGCGTCTCGCGTCGCCCGCGCCAGCCCGCCCAGGCTGCCGCGCGTCGCCATGCTGCGGATGAAGATGCCCGGATCGCCCGATAGATCGCGCATTCGGATGCGGTCACCAAGAATTGCCCCGCCCGTAAACGGGCTGGTCGGATCGACGGCGATGATGCCAACCGTCTTGTCCTGGGCGCGGTAAGCTTTCGCCAGCGCGTTCACCAGCGTGCTTTTGCCCGTCCCCGGAGCGCCAGTAATGCCGATCACCCAGGCGCGTCCGGTATGGGGAAACAAAGCGGCGAGGGCTTGATCCACACCCTCGCGCTCGTTTTCAACTGCTGTCAGCAACTGCGCCAGCGCGCGACGGCTGCCGTTCAACATCGCCTGCGCCAGTTCCTGGGTCATGTGCCCTGCGCTTCCATCAATTCCCGAATGAAGGTCGCGATGTCTTCGGTATTGGCACCGGGTCCAAAAATTCCCTGCACGCCAAGCGCGGACAGCTTCGCTTTGTCCTCGTCCGGGATAATCCCGCCGACGATCAGAAACACGTCCTTCAAACCGTGTTCGTTCATCACTTCGCGGATGCGCGGCACCAGCGCCATGTGCGCGCCGCTGAGGATGCTCAAACCGACCACGTCCACGTCTTCCTGCAGCGCGGCTTCGGCGATCATCTCCGGCGTCTGGCGCAAGCCGGTATAGATGACCTCCATACCAGCGTCACGCAGCGCCCGCGCGATCACTTTCGCGCCCCGGTCGTGTCCGTCCAATCCGGGTTTGGCGATCAATACCCGTATTGCCCCCATTGCCAAGCTCCAACTCGGTCTTGTTCGACCGTGTCCATCAGAATTACTGCTTATTATAACAACAGCCAGAAGCGATCCCAAGAGGTACAGCGAATGTCTTAAATCACATAAAGAAGCGCTTGATGGTACAATTTCAGGATAAGCGGACAGTCGAACGGAGTACGGCTTTTCGCTGTGGATTTTTTGCTGTCAATAGTGCTGCTTTTCTCTTTCGGCTGATGTTCATTGGGCGACCTATGTCTGCAACCCCTGATGCTAGACCCCTGAACGCGCGCACGTCCGGTGATGGCAGCAGCGCGCCAGCGCTTTTCGCCACCCACCGTATCGGTTTCGCGCTGGCGCTGCTGGCGGGCGCGGCGGCTGTACTGGTCGCCGTCGCCTACCTGTCATTCGCCTTTGAATGGCGCGGTCATACTTTTTTTGGCGCTCTGCTCAACCGCAGCCTGATGGTCGATGGCAGCCGGAGCGTGACCGCCACCCAGTGGTCGGGGCTGGAGGCGGGGCTGCGGCGTGGCGACTGGATCATCGCCATCAACGGGCAGCCGCTGGCGGAAACCGACGCCGATTTCGAGACGGCGCGCGCCCGTTTTAAGCAGCAGATGTCAGCGCTGGCAGAGGACGACCCGATCACCGTCACCTTCGCCCGCCCCAACGCCGACGGCACGCTGTCCGCCAGCGACATCAGCTATACGCTCGGTCAGTTTTCCGAACGCAATTTCCTCGCCTTTTTCGCCGCGCCCTATCTATCCGGCGTTGTCGTGCTGGTGATGGGATTGGGTTTGCTGGCGCTGCGTCCCAATCAGGCAGTCGCCCGGCAGGTCGCCGTGACGCTGCTGATGCTGTCCATCTTCATGACGGGCTTGTTCGACGTGAACACCACGCACCGGCTGATCCCGCTGTGGATTGCCGCCACCATGCTGCTGTCCGGTCTGCTGCTGTCTCTGTCGCTCGTCTTTCCGGTGAAAACGTCGCTTGTCTACCGCCAGCCGGTCATTCAGTATGTGCCGCTGGCGCTCAGCCTGCTGGCTGCCGCCGGGGTGATCTACGTCCTGTCGTCCAGCACCAACCCCGAAGCCGGGTCATCGCTGCCGACCCTGACGGCGGGAGTCGCCCTGCTGGCGCTGGTCGCCTTCAGCGTGGTGCTGTGGTGGCGCAGGCGCGCCATCGTGTCCCCCGGCGTCCGCGATCAGGTCAACACCGTTCTCATCGGCGTGACAGTTGCCTGTGTGGTGGCGGTCATCTGGCTCATCAACCTGGTCGCCCGCAGCCTTATGGGCGCGGAGCCGCTGCCGCTGAATATTTCCGGGGCAATGCCTTTTGTGGTCGCGCCCGCGTTCAGCCTGGCGTATGCTGTACTCCAGTATCGTTCGTTCGACACCGACCGGGTGATCAGCCGCGCCATTACCTACCTCATCATGCTGTCGGGTCTGATCGTCGGCTATTTCCTGCTCGTCTTCAGCGCCAGCCTCATCACCCGCGACGCGGTGCGCGCCAACGATCCGATCCTGATCGCGCTGGTCATCTTTATGATGGCGCTGCTGTTTACGCCCGTCCGAACACGCATTCAGGAGCGAATTGACCGGCTGTATTTCCGCACCCGCGTCAACTACCAGAATCAGGTCGAGGCGTTCGCTCAGGCGGTAACGTCGGCGGAAGATTTCGACACCATTCTCCACAGCTACCGCCAGCTACTGCGCGATACCCTTCAGCCGGAACAGGTCTTTGTCTTCCTGCCCAGCTACCAGACCGGCGAGTATGCCGCCTATGCCGACGAGAAAAGCAGCGCCGCCACCGACGTGCGCTTTGCCCCGACCAGCCCATTGATTCAAGCCCTGAACGCCAGCGAGCCGCTGATCTATCTGGAACCGGGGCAGCCCTGGAATCCCGAACTGATTGCCGAGCGCTCGCGGCTGATGATCCTGCGGGCGCTGGTGATCGCCGGTTTTCGCGGCTCTCGCCAGCTAAACGGATTCGCCGTCATCGCGCCCCCGCGCTCGAACAACGGGCGCTACACCTATGAGGAACTGCGCTTCGCCCAGAACCTGACCGCGCAGATCAGCGTCGCCGTCGAACGCGCTCAGGTGGTCGATTCGCTGGAACGGCGCGTGCGCGAATTGGACGTGCTCAGTCAGGTCAGCCAGGCGGTCAATTTCACCGTCGAATTTGACGACCTGCTCGAACTGATCAGCACTCAGGTGGACAAGCTCATCAATGCCAGCCACCTCTACATCGTCATGCGCGATGCCGCCACGCCCAACGAGTTGTATTACGCCTTCTTCATCGAGAACGACGAGCGCTACACCGAAAACGAGAAACGCCGCTGGGCGCTCGGCAATGACCTGTACAGCGAAGTGATTCGCAGCGGGCAGGCGATCCGGCTGACTAATTACACCCAGGCGATGGCGGAGCGCGGCGCGAAGCTCCGGCTCGAAGACCCCGAACTTCGCGGCTGGATGGGCGTGCCGATGATCGCCGGAACGCAGGTGCTGGGCATGATGGCGGCTGGCACTGTTCAGCCGGGCAGAACCTACACTGAAGACCAGCTCAAAATCTTCAACGATGTCGGCACGCTGGCAGCCACGTCCATTGACAAGGCGCGGCTGTTCGACGAGACAAACGCCCGCGCGCGCCAGCTTTCGGCGCTCAACGACATCAGCCGCCAGTTAGTCGCCGCCGAGTTCAACGTCGAAGCGCTGCTCAACCTGATCACCCGCAACGCCGCCGAAATCCTCGAAGCCGAAGCCGGATCGCTGCTGCTGACCACTGACGATGGCGCGGGCGATCTTGAATTCCGGGTCGTCATCGGCGGATCGGGCGAGGAACTTATCGGACGCCGCCTGCCTGCCGGGCGCGGGCTGGTAGGTGAAGTCGCCTCTACCGGGCAGATCGTCATCGTCAACGACGTGGCGAACGACCCCCGCTGGGCGGGCGAGCTTTCCAAAGGCAGCTTCCGCACTACCAGCGTCATCGCCGTCCCGCTGATCACGCAGGATCGGGTGATCGGCGTGCTGGAACTAATCAACAAGAAGAACAACGGCATCTTCTCGAACGATGAAGCCGAACTGCTGACGACCTTCGCCGGACAAGCCGCCGTCGCCATCGAGAACGCCCGCCTGTTCCAACTGACCGACCTGCAATTGAGCCAGCGCGTGAACGAGCTTGAGACGCTGGAACGAATCGACGTTGAACTGAATCGCTCGCTCGACCTGACCAACGTGGCTCAGATTACCGTCACCTGGGCGATAGAGAACAGCGGCGCAACCGCCGGTCTGCTCGGCGTCGTTTTTGGCGATCCGCCCAGGCTGGACATCGTCTATCAGCAGGGCTACGACGCTGCCGACGCGCCCGACAGCGCCGAAGGCAGCCTGTGGCCCCTGGATCGGGGCATCGTCCACCGGGTGATGCGCACCAAACAGACGGAATTAGTGCCCGACGTGACCATTGACCCGAACTACGTCCCCAGCCTGCGGAATGGCAAGAGCCAGATCACCATCCCGATGCTTTCCGGCGGCGCGATCAACGCCCTGCTGGTGCTGGAGACGAACCAGGAACCGCGCCTGCGCCTCGCCGATATGCCGTTCCTGCAGCGCCTCGCCGAACACGCCAGCATCGCTATCGCCAACGCCCAGCTTTACACCGAGCTTGACCGCGCCAACCAGAGCAAGAGCGAGTTTGTGTCGTTCGTGGCGCACGAACTCAAGAACCCTCTCACGTCGATTCAAGGCTACTCCGACGTGCTGATCGGCGGCGCGGTGGGCGGCTTAAGCGACCAGCAGAAGACCTTCCTGGGCACCATCCGCTTCAATGCCGAGCGCATGAACACGCTGGTCAGTGACCTCAACGACGTGACCAAGCTGCAAACCAACAACCTGCGGCTTGATCCCACGCCGATGAGCTTCCTCACCGCCGTCACCGAGACGATTCGCCCGCTGCAAAAGCAGATGGACGACAAGGGGCAGCAGCTAATCCTCGATATTCCCGCCGATCTGCCGCCGATTAACGCCGATCTCAACCGGCTGATTCAGGTGCTGACCAACCTCGTCAGCAACGCCCACAAGTACAGCCCGTCAGGCGGCGCGATCACCATCAGCGCCCGCCCTGACACGGCACCGCGCAGCGCCAAAGGGCAGATGCTGCCGACCGCGCTGGTGGCAACGGTGCGCGATACCGGCATCGGCATGAGCGAGGAAGACCTGGCGCGGCTGTTTACGCCCTACTTCCGCAGCGATAACCCGGAAGCCCGCGAACAGCCCGGCACCGGGCTTGGCTTAACCATCAGCCGCGGCATCATCGAGGGACACGGCGGCACGATCCGGGTGGAGAGCCAGCTTGGCAGCGGTACGGCGTTCCATTTCACCCTGCCGCTGGCAGGTCAAACCGAACACAGCGGCGATTAGCTCGGATCGGGCGTGACCGCTGCGATCCATTCTGTGTCCGGCACCTGATAGACAATGTATGCCTGATCAAATGTAAGCTGCCAGAGGCGTTCGTCCGGCTCGGCGGCGGCGCTGTTTTGCAGTTCCTCGTCTCCGAGGAAGATGTGCTCGTGCTCGCCATCCGACCGCAGCGTAAGCTGTCCGGCGCGGGCGATCACCCTGCCCTGTTCGACGGCAGCAAGCGGGCGGGCATAGGCGCGGGACATCCGGCGGCGCAGCCAGCCATCGAAACCGTCATGCGCCATCGCCCGGCTGATGAGCCAGTGAGCGATCACCTGCCAGCCTTTGGCGATGGCGACCAGCACCACCAGCGCCAGCGGAATGAGAAGGCACGTCCAGGGACCGATCTGGCTGCTCAACGGCACGACGATGGTCAGATAGGCGATAATCATCAGCCCGACAGCCGGAATCATGGTCAGCGCGGCGGCGGCGTTGGCTGCCCCATCCCGCACCGCGCGGCGCATCGCGTCCTGCTGTCGGGCGGAGAGCCGCCCGGCGCGGTTGCTGATCAGGTCGTCGTCAGTGAAATCGAACAGGCGCTGCATCGCTTCCAGCGTCATCGACCATCCATTTGGCACATCGAATCGATATATAGTTAACCCAACTTCATTATAACTTCGCCAACGCAACAGCCGAACAAAGGATGTTTTATGAGGAGTGGTGGATATTGAGGATATATTCCCCAGGGACACAGCACGCTTGCGCCCCTGCATGACCGCGATTTTAACTAAACACTGCTTATGACGATCGGACGCGGCTGGCGGCAGTGGCTTCTGCACAGCTTCATGCTGGCTGTGTTTCTGTGCGCGTCCCTATGGTATCGCCTGCCTGCTTACCTGCCCATCTTCGCACCGCTGTATGTCACCCGCTTCCTGGTTTTTGTGCTGATGGTGGTCACGACAGCGCTCTGGCTGCTGTTCGGCGTACCCGGACTGCGCGCCTTCGCCCGCGAACCGTGGCGGGCGCTGTGGGCGCTGGCGCTGCTGGCGCTGGTGTTCTGGGGCTTCGCTTCGACCAGTTGGGCATTTATCGGCAGCCAACACCCGGAAGTTGGCGAGTCGGCGGCGTTACAGCTTGGCGTGACCAGCCTGTTTGCCCTCGCCGTCGCCTGCGCCGGACCCAGACCGCGCGCCGTCATCGCCGCGCTGGTGGTGGTGCTGATCGCCAACAGCCTGATCACCTTCGGACAGGTGGCGGCACAGTCGGCGCTGGGGCTGTCCCTGCTGGGCGAGTTCGCTTATTCCGACTGGAGCAGCGGCGCGAGCTATGTGCGGGCGGGCGATCTCCAGTATCACCGTCCTTATGGACTGCTGCCCCACCCCAACATGCTGGCGGGCGTGCTGGTGATCGGTCTGCTGGCGTCGGCGGCGTGGGTCTTGAGCGACAAACGCTGGCAGCGTAATGCCGGGGCGCTCCTGGTCGCGGGTGGTGTGTATGCGCTGGTGCTGACATTCTCACGGGCGGCATGGGGAGCGCTGGTCGTGGGCGGGCTGCTGGCGCTGCCGCTGGTGCTCCGGCGTCTGCGTCAGCCGGAGATTCGGCGCGGCGCGGCGGCGGCGGTGATGCTGGCAGCGGCTGCCTGCCTGATTTTTGCGATCAGCTACCGCCCGCTGCTTGCCGCGCGCGCCGGTGAAGGGCAGGAATCGATTGAACTGCGCTCGGTCAGCGACCGGATTGTCTTCACCCAGTTTGCCCTACAGTCGGTCAGCGAGCGCCCGCTGCTGGGGGTTGGCATCGGCAACTTCCCCTGGCGTGCCAGCTATTACCTGGTGGATACGTTTTACGATCTGCGTGGCGATAACGTTCACAATATCTATCTGTCCGCCTGGGCGGAAATAGGTACGGTCGGGCTGGCGCTGTTTCTGGCGGCGATGGCTGCTGGCGGCATCGCGGCGGTGAAGGCAATTCGCGCGCGCGCTGACGCCGCGCGTATCGCCCTGCTCGCCTGCTTTATTGCGCTGGCAGCCGTCGGGATGCTCGATCATTATCCCTACACGACCATCCAGTTCCAGATGCTGTGGTGGGGCTGTCTGGCGGCGGCGCTCGGCGCGCCAGCCGATCAGGCGTGAAAGGGGAACGGCGGAAGGCGGACACGACATTGTCGTGTCCCTACGTCGTCCTGAGGAATAAGGGCGAAAGTCGGCGCTAAGCGGGTGGTCGAAATACGCCGGACAAAATCGTTCGGTCAATAATGCCAAATGAGAGTGAAATCTTTGCGTTTCCTCAGTACTTGGTACTCAGCACTTTCAATTTCTGGCTTAGTTCGGCTTGCGCCCTGCCATGATGATGTACACGTGATCGAAGCTGGCGTCGGGTCTCCCAGCGCAGCGGATATTCAACCAGTCTTTCACCGCGCCGGGTGCCTGCGCCAGCATCACCTGTAAGCGCTCGATCACGTAGTCGCTGCTGCCCTGATGTCCCGCCCATTCCAGCAGGCTGGCGCTGCGGCGGTGATGCTCGGCAGTCTCAACCGTCAATCCCGCGTCGAGAAACATACCGTTCCATTCGTATTCGGCGTAACAGCGCCCGTGACTGGGGTCGCGCAGGCGTTCAAACGAGTCGATGTAGCGGGCGGCGCGATCATCTTCCGGCGTGGCTAAATCCTGCACCAGCAGCATTCCCCCCGGCTTAAGGGCGCGGGCGGCTTCAGTGACGAAGCGGTAGACATCCGGGAAGTGGTGCGGGGCGATGCGGCAGGTGATCAGGTCAAAGGTGCTGGGCGCGAAGGGCAGATTTTCCGCGTCCGCCGGGACGAAGGCGGCGTTGTCCGCGCCCTGCTGGGTGATAAAGCGCCGGGCGGTATCGAGCATGGCGGGCGCGTAATCGGTCACAATTATCCGGCGCACGCGCGGCGCAAATTTGAGCGCGGTATGCCCGCCGCCGGTGGCAACGTCCAGCGCCAGCCAGTCGGCACGCGGCGCGGCGATCTCCAGCAGGCGGTCTAGCTCGCTGCCTTTGGCGTGTCCGGTGCTGGTCACGTAATTTTGGGCATACTGGCTGAAACGCTCGCGGCTGTGGGCTTTGGGGTCGGTGGACATGAGTCGCTCTCCACATGCGTCAATAGGGATTACAATACAATTGAATCGCCACGACGCCAAACGCGCAAAAAGCAGAAGTGACTGTCTCATTTATGGTTAGTCTATACACATTTCTGGAATTATCGTAAGCTGCTGAAATGATTTTTCCCGTCGAACGTCTGAAAGCAAGAGCTGCTGAACTGGGCTTTAATCGTCTGGGCATCACGCCTGCTGAACCGTCGCCATATTTTGATGCCTATCTGCGCTGGATTGATGCCGGGATGCACGGCGAGATGGGCTACATGGCGCGTCCTGACCGGCAGGCGCGGCGGCGCGATCTCAACGTGATTCTGCCCGGCGCGCGCTCGCTGGTGGTGGTGGCGCTGGACTATGGTGACGTGCTGCCCGCCGACGTGCTGAACGATCCATCGCGCGGGCGCATCGCCGCCTATGCCTGGGGACAGGACTATCATGACATTATGACGCCCCGGCTGGAGACGCTGGCAGCGTGGATGCAGTCCGAGGTCGGCGGGACGTTCCGCGCTTACGTCGATACCGGCGCGATCCTCGAACGCAGCCACGGGCAGGCGGCGGGGCTGGGCTTCACCGGCAAGAATACCATGCTGATTCACCCCCGTTTTGGCAGCAGGTTCTTCCTCGGTCTGCTGCTGACGGACATGGAATTTGACGAGTACGACTCGCCGACTCAACCTGCAACCATGTGCGGCACCTGCACCCGCTGCCTGACCGCCTGCCCGACCAACGCCTTCCCCCGCCCGCACGTGCTGGACGCGCGCCGCTGCATCAGCTACCTGACGATTGAATACAAGGGCTGGATCGACCCCGTCCTGCGCCCGCTGATGGGCAATTGGGTGTTTGGCTGTGATGTCTGTCAGGACGTGTGCCCGTTCCAGCGATTCGCCCCCGGCGCGTCTGAAACGGCGCTGCTGCCGGTGGACGTAGACCGCGCCGCCCCGCCGCTGCTCGATCTGCTGGCGCTGGACGAGGCTGACTTCCGGGCGCGGTTTGGCGGCTCGCCGCTGGCGCGTCTCAAGCGGGATCGGCTGGTACGGAACGCCTGCATCGCGGCGGGCAATTGGGGCAGCGACGTGGTCGTGCCGCCGCTGCTGCGGCTGCTGGACGACGCCAGTCCGTTGGCGCGCGGTACCGCCGCCTGGGCATTCGGGCGCGCTGCCAGCGAAGAAGCCCGGTCAGTTCTGGCGGCGCGCATCGATTTTGAGCCGGATGCAGAAGCTAAAGCGGAATTTGCTCGAATTTTAGGATAAGATTTTGTAGAGTCAGCGCGTCAAATCCTGAAGTAACGGCGCTGAGATCGTTATCGTTAGAGTTTAGCAGGAGCGTAATCAAATGAGCGTTGAGCAGAAGTCTTTCCGCGTGCCGAATATCGGCTGCGATGGCTGCGTGCGCACGATTGTCAACGAGCTGGGTCAGGTTGATGGCGTTCGCAAGGTCGAAGGCGATGTATCCAGCAAGATTGTAAAGGTCGAATGGGCGGCTCCGGCAACCTGGGGCAAGATCGAAGAAACCCTTGAGGGAATCGACTACGCGCCCGAAAAGTCGTTGATGCCCTGAGCAGCCAGCACTACGCGAAACAGGATGCCCCCGCCTATACGGGGGCATTTTGATTCAGGCAGTCTGACGAAGGCGTCCGGTCTTTGACGCTTTGGGAACTCCGCTGTAGAATCCACCCCGGAATTTAAAGAATGACTGGATGATTGATAACCGTCGCACACAGGAGGCAGAATGCACAGCGAAACCTTTCAACTCCCAAACGTGGCTGATCTCCAGGACTGGAAAATCGTAGAGAATGCGCTCCAGCAGTTAACGGGGATGCGGAGGGTTGAAGTCCACCGCCCGACTCGGCTCGTCACCGTTCAGTACAGCGACCCGACCACCCGGGAGGACATCCTGCGGACGCTCGGCAAGATCGGTTTTGTGCCTGATATGCCAGGAATCCGAAACGCGGACGAATTCGAAGAACCTGAGGAATGATGTGGGCTGGCAGGGTGTACACCCGGTACGCCCTGCCAGTACTCTAGTTGTCCAGCGCCAGCGTCTTGACGCAGGAAGGCTCCGGCACTTCGGCGCTGTGTCCGGTTGGGGTGAGCCTGCCGGTCGTTTCGTCAACCCAGAAGCTGACGACGCTGCTGCTGCGCTGGTTGGCGACGATCAGCAGCTTGCCGCTGGGATCGATAGCGAAGCTGCGGGGCCAATCGCCCAGTACCGGCTGATGCCCGACCGTAGTCACTTCCCCCGTTTGCCCGTCAATCGCAAAAATAGCGATACTGTTATGTCCCCGGTTCGAGCCGTACACAAACCTGCCTGACGGCGCGACATGCACATCTGCCGCGTAGCTTTCACCCCGGAAGTCGTCCGGCAGCGTCGATACCGTCTGGCGCTGAGTCAGGATGCCGCGCTGGCGATCATGATCGAACACCACCAGCGTGTTGGCTAACTCAGTAATCAGATACACCTGTCGCTCGGAAAAATCGAGGTGGCGCGGTCCCGCGCCCGGCGCGATTGCCACCGAAGGCGGCTCGTGCGGCGACAGCCTGCCCGCCGTCAAATCAAGGTCATAGATCAGAATTTTGTCGGTGCCGAGGTCGTTGGCATAAGCGAAACGGCTATCTGGATCGACTTCGATCATGTGCGGGTGCGACTCCACCTGCCGGTCAGGGTTGATGCTGCCACCTTCGTACTCCAGCCAGGTGGTCGCCTCTCCCAGCCGCCCATCTTCGCTGACCGGGAATGCCCAGACGCTGCCGCTGCGATTCTGCCCGCTGTAGTTCACCCCCAGCACCAGCCGCCCGCTGCCGTCTGTCGTCACGTAACACGGTGAGTTGCCGCCGGTGAGCCGGGCGTTCAAAAATGTAGTGCGCCCGGTACGCCCGTCGAGGGTGAAAGCGCCGACTCGCCCCTGCGTCGATTCGACATCGCCGCCGCTGGCGCCGGTCAGGTAGAAGAAGCGCTTTTGACGGTCAAATGCCAGGTACTGACCGGGCGCAATCGCCGTGATGGTATCCACCTGCCGGAACGCGCCGGAAGTCAGATCGGTTTCCAAGACGTAAGCGCCGGTGTCGTGCCCGGTTTTGGAACTGGCAACGTATGTCAGAAGGGTGCTGCTGGTCATGGTTTGTTTCACCTAATCTGCCGGATAGCAAGAAACTCAGCCTGCGCTGTTCATCTCAATCGGCTTCAATCCCGCTTCGATCTGATCGCGGTACGGCTCCAGGAACGGCGGCAGCGCCAGCGACTCGCCGAGGCTTTCCAGCGGTTCATCAGAAGCGAAGCCGGGTCCGTCGGTCGCCACTTCAAACAGGATGCCGTTGGAGATGCGGAAGTAGATCGACTGGAAATAGAAGCGGTCGATCAGCGGCGAAACGCCCAGTCCCGCGTTCATCAGCCGCTGCCGCCACCGCGCCTGCTCGTCGCCATCGGTCACGCGGAAGGCGACGTGATGCACGCCGCCAGCGCCCAGCATCGCCAGCCGTTCGCCCGGCTGCTCGATCACATGGACTTCATTGCCCGGTCCGCCGCCGTCCATCGTGTAGATAACGACGGTTTCGCCCGCGTCGTTGGTCAGGCGCGTCTTTTCGTCAAAGCCCAACACTTCGCTGAGGATTGGAACCAGCGAGGACAGCCGGGGCGTGGACAGTACCACGCCGTAGAAGCCGCGAATCGCCTGTTCGCCGGAAATATCGACGCCGTCCCCATCCCACACTTCGCCGTGAAAAGGCGCGCCCTGATCATCGACCAGCATCAGCCGCTGCCCTTCCGCGTCCTCAAAGCGCAGGATGTCCCGTCCGTCGAAGCGGCTGATTGGCTGGTGTGTCACGCCCAGCGCGGCAAACCGCGCCGCCCAGTATTCGAGCGCCGCCCGACCGTTGACGCGAAACATGGTGGTGACGACGCTGTCCGTTCCGCGGCGGTCAGAACCGGTCTGGGGCCAGTCGAAGAAGGTCATGTCGGTGCCGGGGCTGCCGAGCTTATCAGCATAAAACATATGATAAGCGGAAACATCGTCCTGATTAACCGTTTTCTTGACCAGACGCAGCCCCAGCGTCCGCGTGTAAAAGACGGCGTTGTCGCTGACATGCCCGGTCACGGCGGTGACGTGATGAACTCCATGAAACTGCATCCTGTCAACCTCTCTACTCGCCTGATTTTTTTCGGCTGGATACCTGACGATACCTATTATGAGGCGCTTTGATTAACCGCGCATCAGAGAATCTACTCGCCCCTAGCCCAGCGCGTCCAGCACGTCGGTCAGCGAGGCTTCCGCCAGCGCGACTGTCTCGTCCGCCGCGCCGTAGTACAGCCGCAGCCTGTCGCCCTGCACGACAGTGCCGCAGGTAAAGACCACGTTGCCGAAGAAGCCTTCGGTTTCGTAGGCTGCCTGCGGCTCGAAGATCGGTTCGCTGGCGCGGGCGATGATTTCAGCCGGGTCGTCGTGTGGCGACAGAAATGCCCCCAAGCAGTAACGGTCGCGGCGGTCTGCCGCATGGTAGATCGTCAGCCAGCCGCGCTCGGTCCAGATCGGCGGCGCGCCGCCGCCCACGCGCCCCGATTCCCAGGCGTTCGGCTGGGCGGTCAGGACGACGCGGTGCTGCCCCCAGTGCAGCAGATCGGGCGACTGTGCCAGCCACATGTTGTAGCCCCCAAACATGCCCGGCATCGGACGATGATAGCAGGCATACTGCCCATTCACCCGCCCCGGAAAGATGGTCACGTCGCGGTTGGCGGGCGGGAAGATGATGCCGTGTCGTTCCACGCTGGCGAAATCCTGCGTCGAGGCGAGTCCGGTGGCGATGCCGCGCGGGCTGACCGCCGTGAAGTTGATGTAGTAGCGGTTCTCAATCTGGACGACGCGCGCATCTTCGATGCCAAAGCTCTCGTCGGGCGTGGTCGGGCGCAGCCACGGCTGCCGGTCGATCTGAAATTGCACCCCGTCGGAACTGCGCGCCAGCCGGATATGGCTGATGCTGGTCAGGAACAGATTACCCGTCGGTCGGTGAATGACAAAACGTGAATCGGCGCTGTCATAGTCGGGATCGTTGCGACGGATGCGGCGCACGCTCAACCCGCCGCGGCTGTCCATAGACGGCAGCAGCACGACCTCCGCCGGAGCATCGGCGGCGACCGGGCGCTCGGCGACGCGAACGAGCAGGATCGTCTCATCGCCGAACAGAATCGCCCCGGCGTTAAACGCGCCGATAACCTCAAAGGCGGCGTCGGACGGCTGTACAGCCTCAGGACGGATCAAAGGATTTGACGGATGGCGCTGGAACATCGTGACAACCTCATGAACTGATGAACGGCACACGAACGAAAGCACGCGGCTCAGGCAAAACCGGGCGGATGAGCCTCAGGCTGGCACGACGCAATCGAACCCGGCGATTGTAGACGCGAACCCGCCGGTTTCAACAGGTCAATTTTGCCAACCTGTTTCGGCGTTTTGGACACAATGCCCAAAACTACTTGACGCGATTTGACCTTTAGGTTAAGTTTAACGCAAACGCTTACGTTACACATACAATAAAGACAGATTACTCATGCCCTCCGTTATTGAACAGATTGCCACCGACCTCAACGTTTCCAGCGCAACGGTCTCGCGGGCGCTCAATGATCGTCCGGGCGTAAGCGCGGCGCTGCGCGAGCGCGTGCTGGAACGGGCGCGCGAGCTGGACTACACCCCCAACATGATGGCGCGCGGGCTGGTCACCTCACAGACCTTCACGCTGGGCTTCTTTGTGCGCGAAAAACCCGAACTCTCGGCGCAGACCGATCCGTTTTATGGCAAGGTCCTTCAGGGCGTGGAGCAGGTTTCGGCGGCGAGCGAATACCACGTCGCTATTGGGATGCTCACCAGCGACATCCTCAACGCGCCCAACGCCTTCCGCTTCGTGCGCGAGCGCCGGATTGACGGCATGATGCTGGCAGGTCCCGATATTCCAACCGATTTCATTCTGGCGATGAAAGCGACCGGCATCCCACTGGTGCTGGTCGATAACAAGCTGACCCACTCGACCATCGACTGCGTCAATACCGACGACGACGCCGGTGGCTATGCCGCCGCCCGCCACCTCATTGACGGCGGTCACCAGCATATCGGCGTGATCTCCGGTCCAAAGCACTGGCACAGCAGCATCCGCCGCGTGCGTGGGATGCAGCAGGCGCTGGTCGAAGCCGAGCTGCCGCAGCATATCGTCCATGTGGAGCGCACCACCATCGAATCGGGCGAGAAGGCGGCGGAGCAGATGCTGGCGGCTCATCCTGAAGTGACGGCGATCTGCGCCGTCAACGACGCGATGGCGTTTGGCGCGATCCGCGTCGCCCGGCGGCTTGGGCGGTCGGTGCCCGGTAATCTGTCGGTCGTTGGCTTCGACAATATCGACTGGTCGCAGCTTAACGACCCACCCCTGACCACAGTGCATGTTCCCAAGCAGCAGCTTGGGCAGGAAGCTGCCCGGCGCTTACTTGGCTTACTTGGTGACCGCGACGCACGCCCGGTTGAAATTGTCGTTTCAACTCAGCTTGTAGTGCGGCAGTCAACGCAGTCGCTCAACGGCAAGTGAAAGGAGTCCAATGCAGAAACGCCTCACATCCGACTTATTGAGAGCCATCCATAAAGTGATGCTGTATGAAGGAGAGTGACATGAAGATTCGTTTAATGGCATCCATGCTGGTGCTGCTGCTCGTCACGGGCGCGGTCGCTGCCCAGGACGTGCCGACTATTACCATTTCGACCTGGGCGGGCGTGGACGAAGCCGCCGAATTCCAGACAATTCTGGACGATATTAACGCCAACACGACCGAGTTTCAGGTCGTCCACCAGCCGATCCCTGCCGACTACTATACCGTCGTCCAGACGCAGCTTGCCGCGCCGGGTTCGGGCGCGGATATGTACTGGATGGATCAGAACAACATGGCGCTGGCGGCAGATGGCGTGTTCATGGATCTGAGCCAGTGCCTTGCCGACAGCGAGCCGCAGACCGCCGGCGACCTGAGTGACTATTATCCCGGCATCCTCGCCGTCAACGAGCATGATGGCGGCGTTTACGGCTTGCCGTGGATCGCCCAGCCGGTGGTGCTGTACTTCAATCGCGGTCTGTTCGATGCGGCGGATATGGACTATCCGACCAACGAATGGACGTGGGATGATTTCATGACAGCCGCCACGGCGCTGACGCTGGACAATGATGGTGACGGCAACACCGATCAATGGGGTTTCACCAACAACAGTTGGCCCCCGCCCTATATTTTCATCTGGCAGGCGGGCGGCGAGCTAATTAATGCGGACTTCACCGAAGTGCCGCTTGATTCGCCAGAAGCCGTAGCGGGTATGGAATTCTACCTGAACACTGCTTACAACCCGGAGATGTCGCCGAGCCGTGAGATCATCGCCGAGCAGGGCTTTGGCGAGATGTTCAAGGCGGGACGCATCGCCATGTTCATGGGCGGCGCTGCCGACGACCTGGATCGTGTTGAAGGGCTGGACGTGGGCGTCGTGCCTGTGCCCGCAAACCCCGACACCGGATCGCGCACAACCTTCGCCTGGAACGCCAGCACTGTGGTCAACGCTTCCTCGCCGCTGGCGCAGGAAAACCCGGAACTGCTGTGCGACGCGCTGGTTGCCGTCACCGAGGGCATCCACCACTGGAAGGTGCTGTCGCCGCGCATTTCGCAGGGAACAGCCGAATTCCTGGCTGAATCCGAGCCGCGCAAGGCGGACAGCGCCGAAGCGATCATCGAAGCGGCGCAGGACATGCGCGCCCTGCCGATCTTCGGCGACTACGCCGAATTTGACGCCATCTTCTGGAGTGAATTCTGGGGTCCGCTAATCAACGATGAAACCGACCTCAGCGTGGCGGAACTCGCCGCCGAAATTCGCCCCGAACTGGAAGATACGCTGCCGTAACGCGAAAAACCCTCGTCCCCTGCCCTCTCTCCCCCGTTTACGTGGGAGAGGGGGAGAAAAGCTGGCACATTCCCCTTCTCCCCACTTGTGTGGGAGAAGGGGTCAGGGGATGAGGGGTGTTACTTAAAGACGGCGAGACTCACCCGGATTGAAGTTAGTTCGAGTCATCCTAGCGAGGTCTTATGACCGATCCCGGCGCACTCAACACCTATCTACCAACCCTCATCCGCTACCTGCTGGTGATGATCGGCATTGGCGTGATCATGGTCGTGGTCTACCGCGTACAGCGGGCGCTTGGCGTGAAGCAGGAAGCGGCGACCGGGCGCACGCTGGTCGTGCCCTGGATAATCGGCTTCGTGATCTTCACCGTATTTACGATTGGCGCTTCTTTTTACCTCAGTTTCACCGAATACAACTTATTCAGCGCCCCCGAATGGGTGGGCTTGGAAAATTATCAGGATCTTTTCGACGTCAGCGCCGGCACGCTGGAATCGCGCGAGCAGCGCAGCACCGATGTGCTTGAACGCCGTCATCAGGAGATCGTCCGCGTCGAAGTTGGCGGCGGCGGCTTTGTCTTTGGCGCGCGCGAGCACGCCTTCTGGCGCTCGATGCGGCTGACGCTGCTGTATTCCTTTATCAGCGTACCGCTGGGGCTGTTTGGCGCGCTGGGGGTCGCGCTGCTGCTCAACCAGAAAGTTCGCTTCCTCAGCTTCTGGCGCGTGCTCTACTATATGCCCGCTATCCTGCCCGCCGTGGCGACGGCGCTGTTGTGGCGCTGGATGTTCTCGCAAAACGGCATCATCAATTCGCTGACTGCTCCTATCTGGCAGGGCTTTGGCTGGGAAGCGCCGCGCTGGTTTACTGACCCAGCGCTGGCGCTGCCCGCCTTTATCATCATCAGTCTGTGGGGCATATTTGGCGCGAACTCGGTCATTCTGCTGGCGGGCTTGAAGGGCATCCCGCAGGAACTATACGAAGCGGCGGCAATTGATGGCGCGGGCAGTTGGGCAAAGTTTCGCCACGTCACCATTCCGATGCTCAGTCCGGCGCTGTTTTACAACCTGGTGACCGGCACGATTGGCGCGCTTCAGGTCTTTGAGATCGCCGCCTTCATTCAAACTCCGGCGGCGGTAGGCACCTTCCTGAACTGGCTGATCTATCAGGAAGCGTTTAACCTGCGCAACATGGGCATGGCGTCGGCGATGGCGTGGATTATGCTGCTGATCATCCTGGCGCTGACGGCGCTGATCTTTCGGTCATCTTCCGCCTGGGTGTTCTACCAGGGCGCGCGAGAGGAGGCTGCCTAACCATGACCGTAGATACAACTTTCGCGAACGACCGGCTGCTCAACGAACCCGCCCCGCCGCAGCGCGCGTTCAACATCCGGCAGATCATCATCTACGCGATGCTGATCATCTGCGGCATCATCGTGCTGGTTCCCTTCCTGTGGATGATATCCACCTCGCTCAAGACGCCGGATCAGTTGTTCACCGGCGAGGTCAACTTCATCCCTGACCCGGCAGTGCCGCAGAACTACATCACCGTCTGGGAGCGGCTCAATTCGATCAAGCCGGGCATGACGTTCCTGCGTATCATCGGCAACACCCTGTTTATCACGGTGCTGGCGATGTTTGGCGAAATCTTCAGCGCTTCTATCGTCGCCTATGGCTTCTCGCGCTTCCAGTGGAAGGGGCGCGATCTGCTGTTCGCGATTATGCTGGCGACCATCATGATCCCCGGCATCGTCACCCGCGTGCCCGGCTTCCTCATCTGGCGCGAGCTTGGGCTGCTGAATACTTATGATCCGCTGACCTGGCCCGCGCTGTTCGCCTGGGGTCCGCTGTACGTCTTTCTGATGCGGCAGTTCTTCCTGTCGATTCCGCGCGAGCTTGAAGAAGCGGCGACCATCGACGGCGCCAACGTCATTCAAATTTACTGGTATATCATGCTGCCGCTGATTCGTCCGGTGATGCTGGCAATCGCTGTGCTGTCGTTCCAGGGCAACTGGAACAACTTCCAGGGACCCATCCTGTACCTGAGCACGCCGGAGTTCTTCCCGCTGGCGCTGGCGATGCGTTTCTTCGACCAGTCGCTCTCGCTGGAAGCGCCCCAGTGGCAGTATATGATGGCGATGGCAACGATGATGGCAGCGCCGATCCTCGTCCTCTACTTCCTGGCACAAAAGCAGTTCCTGGAAGGCATCAGCATCGGCGCGGTGAAAGGATAGCGGTATGCAAGCAAAGCCCCCTCATTCCCTGTCTCCCTCTCCTTGCGGGCATTCCGGTAGGGACACGACAATGTCGTGTCCGAACCAGGGCAACGGACACGACATTGTCGTGTCCCTACGTCCTCCGTCTCTTTTCACCCCTCTCCCCGCTTGCGTGGGAGAGGGGACGGGGGTGAGGGGCTTTTTTCTGCTTCTCCTCCTCCTCACCCTTCTATTCTCCGGCGGCGTTCTAGCGCAGGAAACGGCACCATCCATGAGCACTGACGATCTGGTCAATCTCGATCACCTGCGTTTTCTCACCCAGCCGGTAACGATTGACGACACCGATATGGCAATCGTCCACATCTATTCGGAATATCCCGATTATGAATGGGTGGACGCGGCAGGCGAAGGCTTGAGCGCGGTCGATGACGTGGCGCGCGCCGCCGTCGTTTACCTGTGGCACTACGAGCGCACCGGCGACCCTGAACTGCTGGAACTGGCGCGGCGCTGTCTCAATTTCGTGCTGTACATGCAGGTCGAGGATGGTGAATTTTACAACTTCGTCTACGACGCCGAAGGCACGATCAACCAGCGCGGCAGCACCAGCTTCAAGAGTCTGGGCTGGTGGGCAATGCGCGGCTTGTGGGCGCTCGGCGAGGGCGTGCGCGTCTTTGATGCGGTCGATTCCGACTACGCCGGGCAGTTAGCCGAAGCCTATCTCAGGACTGAAGCCGCGCTTGCCGCCACCCAGACCAATTACGGCGACTACAACGACGTACACGGCTTCCGCGTTCCGGCGTGGATTCCGTCCAGCGAGCCGCGCATCGCCGCCATTGGGCTGCTCGGACTCGCCGCCTACCAGCAGGCGCGACCCAACGAGGCGACGGCGGCGCTGATCACCCAGATTGCCGATGGCATCGCTGAATACCGTCTGGGCGATCACAGCACCTACCCCTTTGGGATGCATCCGGCGCTCGCCAACGCGCCCGGCTTCTGGCACGACTGGGGTGCGCACATGACTCATGGGCTGGTGGTCGCCGGCATGGTGATGGATCGTCAGGACTGGATCGACTCGGCAGCGGCGGACGCCAATTCGTTCCTGCTGCGCCAGTTGGCATTCGAGCGCTTCCGTCATATTGGCGTCGTGCCCTCTCGTCTGGAACAGATCGCCTACGGCACCAATCAGATTGTGCTGACCTATAAGGCGCTGTATGACGCCACCGGCGACGTTCAGTACGCCCGTTACGCGGGTTTGGCGGCAAGCTGGTATTTTGGCAACAACATGGCAGGCGTGCAGATGTACTTCCCGGAAAGCGGGCGCGTCTACGACGGCATCAACGGTCCGGCATCGTTCCGCGTCAATCGCAATTCCGGCGGCGAAAGCACCATCGAAGGGCTGATGAGCCTGATCGCCCTCGCCGAAGTGCCGGAAGCGCTCGATTACCTGTACGTGAGTCCGGCTGGTGGCAACGGCTATGTCATCGTGCAAGCCGAAAGCGGCGAGCGCGTCGTCGGCACGCCAACCTACTACTCGGTCACCTGGACGGGCGAAGGCTACGTCAGCGCCGGGCGCTATGTCGGCATCGGCGAGGGGCAGCGGATGCGCGCCGCCTTTGAACTGTCCCCCGAACAGGCGGAAGACGACTATCTCGTCTACGTGGCGCACATGCGCCAGGCAGCCAACGCGGGCGCTAATCTCGTCCAGCGCGCCGAAACGCCGCCGTTGATTGACGGCAGCGCGGCGGACTGGTCGCCCGATCTGCCGGTGCTGGCTGCCGAAACGTCGCAGCAGCTTCTGCGCGGCGGCGGCTTGTGGCAGGGCGCTGAGGTGGACAGCCACCGGGTGACGCTCGCCTGGGACGACGACAATCTGTACGTGCTGGCACAGGTGCGCGACCCCGAACACGTGCAGGAGTTCACCCTCAGTACGGTCTGGCAGGGTGATACGCTCTGGTTCTACGTCACCAACGCGCCCGACGCGCGGCGGCTTTCCGCTAAGTTCACGCTGTCGCAAACGCCCGACGGTCCCCAGGCGTGGGATTGGGTCGGCACCGGCTTTCTACCCGGCGCGACGCTGGCGTTTGAGCCGGGCGACGGCGGTTACACTTACGAAGCGGCAATCCCCTGGTCGGCGCTCGATATCGAAGCGCCGACCGCTGGCATGGAGTTCGGCTTCGAGGTCGGGCGCGGCATCGGCGGCAGTTCATTCATGGATCTGACCGGACGCGACCCGGACGTGCCCTCGAATCTGCTCACGCTGATGCTGGCGGAACCGGACATGGATCTGTCAGGCAGCGCCGCGCCGCAGGTGGCGCTGGATGTGCGCCTGAATGACGGCGACAGCGTGATTCTGCCCGAAACGGTATCGCCCGACAGCGATTATTTCTGGCTCGATCTGCTGACAGCCGAGCCGGTACGCCTGCTGGCAGGTGAAAACATCATCCGCTATCGCTATGCCGGTGACGAGGGCGAGAACCCCGGCATCAGCAAGGTGGACGCCTTCTATATTCAGCCGGTGACCGCCCGCCGCCTGCTTCAGCACCCCGATGGGCGTCTCATCACGCTGACCTACAACACGCTCACCGGCGAAACCGCGTGGACGGAGACAGAAGGGTGACGTTATACGTTCCGTAGGGACACGGCAATGTCGTGTCCGAACCGAAATGAACGGACACGATGGTATCGTGTCCCTACGGTTACGGCGCAGACGACATATTTTCATGGAACGGCAAGACCCGAATTGGCATTTGGAAAGGACTCACATGCGTTTGAATCTCGTGCGACACCCTGAAAGCCCGCTGCTCTACCCAAACCCGCTGCACCGCTGGGAAGCGCAGAACGTCTTTAACTGCGCCGTAACAGAGCACAACGGCTTATTTCACATGCACTACCGCGCCCAGGGCGTCGATTTTATCTCGCACATCGGTTATGCCGTCAGCGCCGACGGACTGCATTGGAATCGCCTCGAACAGCCTGTCCTCGCGCCGCACAACGGGCGTGAAGATTACCGCGGCGTCGAAGACCCACGCATTACGCTGCTGGACGGTCAGTTTTACATGACCTATACCGCCTATGGCGACAGCGCCGACACCGACTATTACCCGATGATCGCCCGTTCAGACAACCTGATCACCTGGAGCGACGTGGGTCCGCTGGAGAGGAGGCGCAACAAGGATCACATCCTCTTCCCGGAAAAGATCAACGGGCGCTATGCCATCCTGCACCGCCGCCAGCCGGATATCTGGATCGGCTTCAGCGACGATCTCATTCACTGGACGGATCACAGCATCATCCTGTCGCCCGACCCTGAACTAGAGTGGCAGAACAAGAGCATCGGCTCGAACGGGCTGCCGATCAAGACCGAACACGGCTGGCTGCTGTTCTATCACGGCTACGGTCAAAAACACATCTACCGCCACTCCATCGTCCTGCTCGATTTGAACGACCCAACCAAAGTCATTCACCGTCCCACGACCTATATCATCGAGCCGATGGAAACGTGGGAAATACGCGGCGACGTGGCAAATGTCGTCTTCTCGTGCTCAAACAACGTCGTGGGCGATCAGCTTTACTTCTATTACGGCGGGGCGGATCGGATGATCGGCTTGGCGACCGCGCCGTTTGCCGATGTGGTCGAGTTTGCGCGGCGAGGAGAATAACGAGATGAAGCCTGTTCCGATTGGACTGGTTGGCGCGGGCGCTTTTGGTCTGTTCTGTCTGGACGCTTTTGCCGAAATGCCTGAGGTGCGCATTGCCGCCGTCGCCGATACCGATTTCGGGCGCGCCGATGCTGCCGCTGCCCGGCATCAGGCAAAGGCGTATTATTCGCTTGATGCCATGCTGAAAGATGCCAGCGTCGAGATCGTGGCGCTGAACACGCCGCCGTTCCTGCACGCCGAGGGCGGCTTGGCGGTTGTGCGTTCGGGGCGGCATCTGTTTGCTGAAAAGCCGCTGACCCTGACCCTTGAAGAAGGCGAGATACTGCTTCAGGAAGCGCGGGCGAACCGCGTCCGGCTGACGGTCGATTACGTCATGCGCCGCAATCCCTTCTGGGACGCAACCACCCGCCTGCGCCGTGATGGTGTTCTGGGCGCGCTGCTGCACATGGATCTGATCAACCACGCGGCAGGACTTGATCTACCGCCCAGCCACTGGTTCTGGGAGCGCGAAAAAAGCGGCGGCATCTGGGTTGAACACGGCGTCCATTTCTTCGATGCGTTTGCGTGGGTGTCGGGTTATGCCGGTGAAATCACCGGCGTGCAGTCGTTCGCGCGGGCAGATGGCGCGGTTGATCGCGTCGAATGCCTGGCGCGGTTTGGCGCCGCCGCCGCCCACTTCTATCATGGCTTCACCCATTCCGCGAGAACCGAGCAGACAACCGTCCGGCTCACCTTTGAACAGGGCTACGTCACCCTGCGCGAATGGGTGCCCACGTCCATCGAAATCGTCACGCCGCTGTCGTCCGACCTGCTGATCGACTATCTGCCGAGCGAAGCGGAGCCGGTCGAGACCACGCCCACCGGAACATTCCGGCTCATCAGCCGCGCGCCCGAAGGCAAGTCCGCCGTCTATCGCGCCTGCATTCAAGCCGGCATGTCCGATCTGGCGCGGGCAGTGCGCGAACCGGAACACAGCCTCAGCGTCACCGGGCAGGAAGCGCTGAACAGCCTGCGGCTGGCAGTGCAGGCGTCGAGATAAAGAAGTAAAAGAAGTAGAAAAAGTAAGAGAAGTAATAAAGGGGATTGGGGAATTGTAAGGATACAGCAGCCGTCTTGACAGTGGGTTTAAACCCACTGTCACCGCGATTTTCCCCATTCCCTAATAAAGAGGGGCGCTTTGCTGCGCCCCTGCGATATGAGGTAGGGACACGACAATGTCGTGTCCGTCCCAGCATTCACGAAACGGACACGACGGAAGCATACGCAGTATGCAGCATTCGCAGAATGCACGTGTCCCTACGCAAATACCCTGTTGTTTTGTGAATCTACATTATCACGCATATCGCCCGCCGTGTCCGCCGTTCGCGTCACCCATCCTTTGCCAGCCACGCCGGGCTGTATTTCGCCTGCGGCATGTGCAGCAGTTCGTACAGGCGTTGGGCTTCGTCCCAGGCTGCCTGCGCCTGATCGTCGTTCCGCAGCGACGCCTGCTGCTGGCTGCGGACTGCCAGCGCTTCCGCCAGCCAGCGCCGCATCTCCAGCCGCCGCGCCAGCGCGACTGCCTTCGTCAGCGGCGATTCAGCCGCGGCGGGTTCGCCCTTCTGAACTGCCAGCAGTCCCAGCGCCGTCTGCGCCCGAATGGTCACTTCGCCATCGTCGGCTGCTCGCCCGCTGTCCAGCGCCAGATCGATCAGCGGTTCCGCTTCCATCAGCCGCCCCAGCGCGATATAGGTGTTGGCGAGGTTAATGCGAATCACCGCCAGCCAGTACGGCTGATCAAGCGGTTCGACTATCGCCAGCGCCTTCTGATGATACTCCAGCGCGACCTCGTAATCTGCCAGCGCGTCGTATGCCAGCCCCAGGTTGTCCGTCTGGACGGCGGTTTGCAGCGTTGAGCCAACTGATTGGCTGAGCCGCAGGGCGCGTTCCAGCGCGGCGATAGCGCGGCGGTGCCGCCCCAGCAGCAGCAGAAAATAGCCGTGATTGCCGCTGCGAATGCTCTCGGCGGTTTTATCGCCCAGGCGAACGGCGATGCTGATCGAGTCGCTGTAAAAGGCGTCCGCCGACTCCACATCCCCCTGCTCGGCATAGGCGTTGGCGGCGCTGGAGAGCACCAGCCCACGTGTCTCGATGTCGTATTCCTCGACCGCGTTCAGCGCCATCAGCGCCTGCTCAAAATCCTTCATCGCCCGCGCGCCCTGTCCCAGCATCTTGCGCGCGTTGCCAATGTCACAGTACAGGCGGGCGATCTGCGCGTGCGCCTTTTGCTGGTCGTAAATGGTCAGGGCAGCCGTCCATTCCTGAATGGCGGCGGTCAGATCGCCGCGCTTCAGGTAGACCAGCCCGAGATCGCGGCGCGCCCCCGCCAGTTCCAGCGGCGCATCGCCCGCCTCTGCCCGGGTGATGGCGCGTTCATAGGTTGCGACAGCCGCCGTAAGATCGCCGCTGTCCACCTGCGCCCCCGCCAGCGCTCGCAGGCTGTCCACCCGGTTTAGCTCTGCCGCCGCCGCTTCAAGATGAGGAACCGCTTCGGCGCTGCGCCCGGCGGCGCGGAGTGCCGCGCCCAGTGCGCCCCGCGCTTCCAGCAGGGCGCGTGTATCGTCTAGCTGCTGGCTAATGTCTACGGCTGACTGCGCGTGCGTCAGCGCTTCGTCCATTTCGCGCAGTCCCAGACACACCTTGCTGAGGTGGCTCAAGGTATACACCTTTTCAGGCGATGGCTGGCGAAACAGTTCCAGCGCCCGGCTGAAATGCGTCTTAGCGTCGGAATAGCGCGCTTCGGCAGCCGCGCGTTCGCCCATGACGATTGACCAGTGGCGCAGGTAGCGCCGGTAGCCGATCTGTTCCGCCAGCGACAGCGCCCGCCCGATCAGGTGGTGTCCTTCGGTTTCCTGCCCGCTGCGTATCAGTGCCTGCCCCAGCAGCCCGACAAAATAGCTGCTCATTTCGACATCCACCGGCTCGTGCAGTTTGGGCAGCGCTTCTCGCAGCAGGTGCGCCGCGTAGCTGGCGTTGCCTTCGTGCAGGTACACATCGGCGAGGTGGCTCATGGCGCGTCCTTCAGCGCTGATCGCTTTTGCCGCCCGCGCCTGTTCCAGCGCCGAGTCGTAATGCTCACGAGCAGCCGACCAATCGCCCTGTGCCTGCGCCAGCCAACCGGCGGCACACGCCGCGTAAGCGCGGATGATCCCATCCGGTGACCGCCGCGCCGCCTCAACCGCCGCCGCCGCCTCGTCGTAGCGTCCGGCGTTGGTCTGCACTTCCGCCCGCTGAAGATAGACCGCTGCCGGATCGCCGTCTGCTTCCGCCAGCGCCCGGTCGAGCAGCTCCAGCGCCAGCGTATCATCTTCGGCAAATTTCGCGTGCCTTCCAGCATCGACGTAGGGTTGTGACCGGAGTATGGTGGAAAAGTTGGAGCGAAGAAGATTGGAAAGACGCGCCTTAAACGCCATGCGTGTGACTGCCTCATCAATGGATTCGAGAGACGGTTATAGCGTGTTTGCCCTGAAATGTAAAACGGCGCGGGCTTCCCGCGCAGTCGTAAATACTGGCTTCATTTTTTCTCGCGCCGCTGACCAAAGGCGTTCCATTCGCCCGCCAGCCGCGCGATAGTCCGCTGCCAGCTTGTCCCCTCGTCACCCACCGGTTCGCCAGCGTGCCGCGCGTCGTATTTATCCATGAACAGGTTCAGTTCACCCTTCAGCTTCGACCAGATGGCGCGCTGGATCATGATCATCAGCCCGGCATTCTCCGAGCCGTTCGCCGCCCGCAGCGCCCCACGGAAGTGCGGCAGGCACAGCCCTTCAGATGCCCGATAGGCATGTTCAACCCGCCGATCAGCCGCATGATCGCCCAGCAGCCTGAGGTAGCGGGCTTCGCCTTCGTCCAGCATCGTGCAGGCTGTACACGGCGCTTGTGGCTCCAGCCGTTCCGCCAGCGCGGCGGCGCTCATTTCGCCGCTGGCACCCAACAGCCGCCCCAGCCGCGACGACGGGATGACAGTCGCCTGATCGATGGTTCTGATCACTTCATCGAGCGCCGCCTCATACAGAATCGAGATGCTGAGCACCGATCCCCTGAACGTCCGTAACTGCCAACTATGCGCGTTGCACAGCCCGCGCATCCGTCGGAAAGTGTCGTTCGTTTCCGGCTCGTTGACGTATTCGTACAGCAGCGAATCCAGGTGGCGCTGAACGTCCCGCAGCGCCAGCCTGCAAATGGCGCAGCCCGGCTGTCCGAACGCCTCAATCAAATCAAAATAGACCGACGAACGATCCACTATTCGCCTCTCTGGAATACAAAAAGCCTCTACCCCGTTTACGCAGGGTAGAGGCTATCAGTTGTCAGCGCCGGAAGCAATCGGTTGTCAACGCGCTTACGGGTAAATTCCGCGCGTGATGACCGCATCGGCGACACGCCGGATGGCGAGGATTTGCGAGGCGGTACGCATATCGACGTTGTACTCTTCGGCGACGCTCTCGGTCGCATAATAGCTGCGAACCATCGCGCGCTGAAGCTGGCGATAGACTTCTTCCGCATCCCAGAAGAATGCCTGCAAGTCCTGCACCCACTCGAAATACGACACTACCACGCCGCCGCCGTTCGCCAGGATATCGGGAACCACGTAGATACCGCGCTCGTTGAGGATGTCGTCTCCATCGGGGGTGGTCGGTCCGTTCGCCCCTTCGACAATCATCCTTGCCTGAATTTGGGCAGCGTTCTTGCCGGTGATCTGCCCTTCCATCGCGGCTGGAATCAGCACGTCGCAGGGCAGCGTCAGCAGTTCGTCGTTGGTCACAATATCGCCGCCAGCGTAACCGTTCAGGTCGCCATGCTCGGCAACAAAGTTCCGCATCAACGGCACATCCAGCCCGTTGGCATTGTAAACGCCGCCGGTGATGTCGCTGATGCCGACGATCTTAAACCCAAGTGAATGGGCGTAGGAAGCGGCGTTCGCGCCGACGTTGCCGAAGCCCTGCACCACCAGACGGATATCCTCTGGACGGACATTCCCCCAGCGTTTGAGCGCTTCTACCATGCAGATGATCACGCCGCGCCCGGTGGCTTCGTTGCGCCCCTGGCTGCCGCCAATGTTCAGCGGCTTGCCGGTGACAACTGCTGGCACCGAGTAGCCGACTGTCATGCTGTAGGTATCCATAATCCATGCCATGACCTGCGGGTTGGTTCCCATGTCAGGGGCGGGGATGTCGGAATGAGGCGACATCAGCGGGATAAGTTCCGCCGCGTACCGCCGGGTGAGTGCTTCCAGTTCGCGCGGGCTGAGCGTCTTGGGATCAACCACGACGCCGCCTTTCGCGCCGCCGTAGGGAATGCCGGCGAGCGCGCACTTCCAGGTCATCCACATTGCCAGGGCGCGTACTTCATCCAGGTCTACCGCCAGGCTGTAGCGGATGCCACCCTTCGAGGGTCCCAGAACGGTGTTATGATGCACCCGGTAGCCCGTGAACATCTCAATCCGACCATCATCCCGTTTCACCGGGAAATTGACGCTGAACTCTCGACGGGGATAGCGGAGAAACTCGATCACGCCTGCCGGTAAATCCAGGTAGTGTACGGCGCGATCATACTGCGATAAGGCTGTGTCAAATGGATTATTTGTCTGTTGTGCTGCAGATGCGGCGTTGTAAGCGACCACCATTCAATTTTTCTCCTTGCCCTGAATCGGGCATTGTGATCAGCATCGGAGGGATCGAAAGTTACTATTTTATATCCACAGTATAAGCGCAGTCACCGTCATCTGGAAGTGAATATTTGATAAGCTTGTGCATAACTTACAAATTACAAGAGGAGCTACATGTGCATTATATACAAGATAAGTGGTTAGCTGATTTTGACTTGAGCGCAGCGCAGGGCTGTTTTCGGGGAATTATGCAGGATCGCGACGGGGATATCGTGTCGATTCAAGAAATAATGCGAGTTTGTGTAGGGACACTATCATGCGATTTAACAATTAAGACGGGGATGTAGGGACACCATACATGGTGTCCGAAAGGTCGCCAAAAGGCGGACGCGACAATGTCGTGTCCCTACAATTTCCCGCATCCAGTGATGGATCACATTAGCCGTCGGTGACCTTCGCCCGCTTGTTGCCGAGCAGGATGAAGGCGATACCCGCCAGAATGATGGGCAGCGCGATCACGGCGCTTCCGGTGATCTGTTCGCCGCCTAACAGCACCCCCAGCAGCAGCGCGATCCCCGGATTGACGAAGCTGTAGCTGGTCGCCAGCGCCGGTGACACCGTATTCAGCAGATACATGTAGGCGGTCAGCGTCGCCAGCGAGCCAAGGGTGATCAGGTAGACCAGAGCAAGCAGCGCTCCTTCGGTTTGGACGGCGGCGATCTGCTCGCCGCGCAGCAGCCCGATGACCAGCAGGATCGCACCGCCCGCCAGCATTTCGGCAGCGTTGCCCATCGCGCCCTTTGGCATGTCAAGGTGCTTCATCCACACCGAGCCGAGCGCCCAGCTTGCCGTCGCGAACAGCACCAGCACGACGCCCAGCGGGTTCGCCTGCAGGTTCCCTTCCAGACTTAACACCGCCACGCCAGCAATTCCCAGCCCTACACCGATCCAGTCCCAGCGGGTGGGAAAGTTTCGCCACAGCATAGCGAAGATGATCGCCCACAGCGGTGATGCCGCCACCAGCGTCGCGGCAAGCCCCGACGAAATCGACTGTTCCGCCAGCGCCACGCTGCCCATCCCGCCGACCAGCAGCAGCAGCCCGACAATCGCCGCGCTGCGCCACTGTCTCAGCGTCGGCATCGGCGCGCCGCGCAGACGCAGAAAGGCGAACAGCAGCCCGCCGGCAATCACAAAACGAATGCCCATCATCAGGTAAGGCGGGAAGCTCTCCAGCGCGAACCGGATCGCCAGATAGGTTGTCCCCCAGACAATATAGACGGTCAGCAGCGATACGATGATCCAGAATCGCTTGCTGGTCGCCAGCGTCACGGTA
Organism: Aggregatilineales bacterium; assembly: GCA_030834905.1. Lineage (GTDB taxonomy): Bacteria > Chloroflexota > Anaerolineae > Aggregatilineales > Phototrophicaceae > Flexifilum. Next base: position 233,623 of record JAUQWZ010000028.1, read on the forward strand.
TTTTGCGACGTCACTGCGCCGGGCGCGGCAATACGCTCAGTAGCCATTAGCTTCTCTTCTGTGTGTAACCAGACCACCAACATCTTATGCCGTTTTGAAGCGACTTGACAGTCGATATCAAAATGGTTTATGTATAAAGAGCATGATGAACAAAGGTAAACAGCCAGAATGACTTTACAAATCGACGCTGTTGGCTGGAAGATTTTGGAACTGCTTCAGGAGAACGCGCGGCTGTCGTACCGCGAGATTGGTGAAGCCGTCGGATTGACCGCCCCCGCCGTTGCCGAGCGCGTCCGCCGCATGGAAGACGCGGGTATTGTGAAAGGCTATCACGCCGAAGTTGACCTGAACAAAGCCGGGCTGCCCATTCAGGCGTTTGTGCTGATCACCAACAGCGCGACGCAGGCGCTGCGTTTTCGCGCCAGCGTCCACGACTTTCCCGAAGTCACCGAGTGCTACTGCATCACCGGCAGCGAGTCCTACATCGTCAAGGTCGCCGTCACCTCGGTGCCGCGTCTGGAGCAGCTTCTGATGGAGCTAAAGCCGTTTGGCGAGGTGCGCACCTGCCTCGTGCTCTCCAGCCAGCTCACCCGCCGCACCATCCACCCGGAAACCCTGCGCGTGGTGGAGTAGAACCCGTCGCCAGCAGCTATAAATGCTATAATTGCGATCAAGAGCGACGGGCAGAACGATGCACATTTTTAGGCTAGACGACGCAACAGCCAATCTTGACGAGCTGATTGAAGATGCAGTGAAGGATGAAACCATCCTGATCATGGACGAACAGCAGCGGATCGTGCAGCTTTCGCCGGTAACATCCAATCAAAAAGCGCGGAAGGTACGTTCACCATGGCAGACGACTTCGATGCGCCGCTCACCGATTTTGACGAGTACACACGATGAAGCTGCTCCTCGATACACATACCTTTTGGTGATTATCCCCTCATTGCACGGATATAGGGATAACCGTTGAGGGAATACGTGTGGTCAGGGTATAAGAGCGTTTAATCTTAATAAATTGGTGAAGTTTTCTCACTGTGTTTCGATCCCATCCTCTTCCCACCAAATAAGCTCCAACAAAAAGATGCGGAATTTTTTCAATCGGATACAGGGACAATGCGTTTATAATGTGGATTGCTGAGTCGCTAGAGTGAGATGGTTGAATGCTCCATCAACCGACCTATGCACCGGTGCCCATGTTGGCAGCAGATGTGAACTGCTTTTGGGCGCTTGAGCAAGACCAGAAAAGCTATAATCGTGAGGTCTACCTCCCTGATGCCTACGTCGAAGTGATCATCAATGTGGGCGCGCCACTGACGTTGGAGAGCGAACGCGGAATGCTCGAACTCCCACGGGCATTTGTTAACCCCCTTCAAAATAAGCCGCTTCGGATTCGCGCTGCTGGTTTCTGCCAGATGATTTCGATGCAGTTGTATCCCTGGGCGGTCAAGCCGATCTTGAATATTGATGCTGATCCATCTACTGTGCATGTAATCGGCCTTGATGCAGATTGGCAGCGTTTTGCGGATGATCTGACGCAGATTGTCGCGCATCGAGGGTATGGAGAAGCCATCGACTGCTATCAGGAATTTGTCTGCAAAACTGCTTATCGGCATAAGCACGATCTCATGCTCATCCGCACTGCCGGACATTTACTGCATCGCTCTCATGGTCAAATCCGCATGGCAGACCTTGCCGCACAGAGCTACCTGTCGTCCAGCCAATTTGAGCGACAGTTCAAACAGTACACGGCTGTTTCGCCTAAAGCGTATGCCCGGATTGTTCGCTTTGGTAGCCTCCAAGCCGCATTACTCGTGAATCCATCCATCCGATTAGCGGATCTGGCGGATGTCTATGGCTACAGTGACCCGGCGCACCTGATCCGCGAATTTAAGTCTTTTGCAGACTGTACACCACGCGATTTCGCTGCTACTGCACCGACCTATTTTGAACTTCGGCAGCATGAAGATTGGTGCGATTTCATGAAGCAGTATTTTAGCTTACCTAACGCTGGGTGAGAGAATAAAGCCTCTCAACACTGTCGTGATCCCGGAAACCTGGACAGGAGAGAATGAAGAACCATGAAACTGGTAACCAATCACGTTCTGACGCCAACATCGTCCGACGACCAATCCATCGCTCGAGGAGAATCACGATGAGAGAGCTCATGATCGACCTCGGCACCACCCTGGACGGCTACGCGTCGGGGGAGGGCTGGCCCGGCTGGTGGGGTCTCGAAGGACCGGAGTACCTCGCCTGGGTCAGCGAGCAACCACCGGTGACGTACCTAATGGGCGCGAACACGTACCGGCTGATGTCCAGCTTCGCCGACGGCTCTCCGCCGACGGGAACCGCCGAGATGGAGGCAGAGGAGGAGGCAAGTGTCGACGAGCTCACGCGAACGCCGAAGGTGGTGTTCTCCGCCTCGCTCGAGGAACCCCTCACGTGGGCAAACACGACCCTCGTGCGCGGCGACGCTGTGCAGGCGGTCCGGGCGATGAAGGAGGAAGGCTCCGGCATCCTCAGCACGCTCGGCAGCGTCAGCCTGTGCCGCTCGCTGCTCAAGGCGGGTCTTGTAGACCGTTTCCGGGTGGTCGTCTTTCCCGTGATCACCGGTGCCACCGGCGCGGAACGCATCTACGACGGCTATCCCGACGTCGCGCTCGACATGGTTAGCACCCGAACGTTCGACGGCAGGATCCAGCTGCTGGAGGGCGTCCCCAGAGTACTTGCCGGTCCGCCGGGCGTGAACAACGCTTCCTGAAGTCAGGGAGCCTCTCCACAGATATTCATCTGTGTAAGCTGACTTACCTCGTATTTCAGACTGATTGGAGTGTTAATGCAGGTCGGGCAGTCCGCAACCCCCACGAAGCATATGATCTGACGCGATCCTTTTGACCAAATGCTCGTCGCTCAAGCACAGTCGCGATCACTAGTCAGGACGAAGTGCTGGATGCGTACAACGTAACAAGATTGTGGTAAAAGGCGAGGCGCACCATCTGTCTGTGCGCCCCCTCACTTACATCTCTCCCTATTTCTTCGCGCCGTTGCGCCGCTTCTTACCACTGCCGTTCGGGCTGGCGGCGACAGGATGGTAGTGCGTGCCGCCGCACCATCCGCCCGGAACCCCTTCTTTGTACAGCTTCACTTGGATGTCTCGTGCTTCACCAGGCCAGAAGTGGCTACGGCATCAGTCCAAGACATCACCAAGTAGTTGCCGATTGGGTTAGTGGCCATACTGCTTGGTGTAGTTAACTACCAAAATGAGATCAGTGGTTCTGCCTATAGAGGTATAGTGTGAAGACAGGATCACAAGTGAGTTAAAATAGACTCGGTGAGTGGATAGCCTCTTAGTTATGAGGGCTATCCATTCACGTTAGGCAATAGATTAGGAACAAGAAAATGGCGAATGAACAACAAAACAACGACCCAAATGACGATTTCGTTGGGTCGATTGTACACACTTATCCAGTAAGCGGGGGAAACACGCTCCCCCACGCAGCTGAAATGACCAGGATCATGCTGCCTGCGATTCAACGGTGTTGGGACTTACTCTCTGTGGAAGAACGCGAACCCAACCGATTCACAGAATATATGGTCATAACGGTGGTTTTTGCTGGGTCGATTGTACACACTTATCCAGTGAGCGGGGGGGGGAACACGCTCCCCCACGCAGCTGAAATGACCAGGATCATGCTGCCTGCGATTCAACGATGTTGGGACTTACTCTCTGAGGAGGAACGCGAACCCAACCGATTTACAGAATATATGGTCATAACAGTGGTTTTCGCTACGAAAGCCTTTTTAGCGCAACAATCAAATAAACCTCAAAATAGTAGTGACGCCAACGGTTAGAAATTCGTCTACTACTTCAATTGAAAGCCCCTACAAAAATCTCCTCTTACCGTCTGCCGCGTATTGCCCAGGCGCGAGCGATCAGCGGAATCGAACCATCCGGCGCAAAAGGCAGTCCAGCCCGAATGGACTCTTGCAGGGCGGCTCGCTGGTCTTCCGTCAGCGATTGCACATAGTTTGGCGCGGGACCTACCCCACCGAGAAAGGGCGACCAAAAGTCGTCAAAATCCCTGAAATGTGTCGGCACGTCAATGGAACGGACTTGAATGTCGTCCAGATGGGCATTTTCGAACAACTCTGTCAGACCCGGAGGATTGGATATCGAAAAGCGCCGCCCCTCATCCAGTTCAACGGCTCTGGGATCAAGCGCTGCCGCCGCGCTCCAGAAGTGGCGCATGAACTGCATGTTCTCGGCATAATCCCACACATAGACGGCTGCCATGCCCCCCGGTCTGACTGCCCTCGCCATCTCGTCAATCGCACGCTGCGGCGCGGCGACATGAGTGATCACCAGCCCTGACACCGCCACATCAAAGGATTCGTGCTTCACCGGCAGTGCCTGGATGTCGCCGACGGCAATCGCAGCGCGTGGATCGTCTATATTGTCTTTAGCCATAGCCGCAAAGCGGTCAGAGCCATCAATCCCGCTTACCCAGGCAGGAGCCATCTGCTGAAGAATCGTCTGGATCAGCGCGCCCGTTCCACAGCCTGCATCCAGCCAGCGGCTTTCAGGGGAAACGTTGAGCCAGCGCATGAATTCTTTAGCTACCAACCGGCTCCAGCGCCCGACGTAAGCTTCATAGGCGGCACCGCTTGTCCACAGGTTGGTCTGCGGGGCTTGTTTGCTGCTCATGTGTTTTCTCCGACTAGACTAAAGTGATTGTATACCTGTCGGCAAAAGCGCGATAGCGAGGGAGAAACTGGTGTGTTTAAAATCAGTGGATCAACAAAAAAAGGGACGAACCGATGGGTTCGCCCCTCACTTACATCTCTCCCTATTTCTTCGCGCCGTTGCGCCGCTTCTTGCCGCTGCTGCCGTTGGCGCTGGGAACAATCGTGTGGTAATGCGCCCCGCCGCTTAGGTACGGCTTCAGGAACTGCCCGGTGTGGCTCTCTGGCACCGCCGCTACTTCTTCCGGCGTGCCGGACGCGATCACATAGCCGCCCGCGTCGCCGCCTTCAGGACCCAGGTCAATCAGCCAGTCCGCCACTTTGATGATGTCGAGGTTGTGCTCGATCACCAGCACCGTGTTGCCGTTATCGACCAGCGTTTGCAGCACCGCGATCAGCCGCTTGACGTCCGCCGCGTGCAAGCCGGTCGAAGGCTCGTCGAGAATATACAGCGTCTGCCCCGTCGCCCGGCGTGAAAGCTCGCGGCTCAGCTTGATGCGCTGCGCCTCGCCCCCGCTGAGCGTCGTCGCCGGTTGACCGATGCGAATGTAGCCCAACCCGACCTCATTCAGCGTTTGCAGCTTGTTGAGGATCGACGGGATGTTGGCGAAGAATTCCACCGCTTCGCTCACCGTCATGTCGAGAATCTCGGCGATGCTCTTGCCCTTGTACTTCACCTGTAGCGTCTCGCGGTTGTAGCGCGCCCCGTGACACACGTCACAGGTCACGTACACGTCCGGCAGGAACTGCATTTCGATTTGCAGCACCCCTTGCCCTTCACACTTCTCACAGCGCCCACCCTTGACGTTGAAGCTGAAGCGCCCGGCGGCGTAGCCGCGTACCTTGCTCTCCGGCAGTTCGGCAAACAGCGTGCGGATGGCGTCATACATCTTGGTATAGGTGCCGGGATTGCTGCGCGGCGTCCGTCCAATCGGGCTTTGGTCGATATTGATGACCTTGTCGATGTGTTCGATGCCCTCGATCCGGTCATGCGCGCCGGGGCGCTCGCGCGCGCCGTTGACCGCCTGCGCCAGCTTCTTGTAGAGCACATCTACCATCAGGCTCGACTTGCCGCTGCCGCTGACGCCGGTGATGCAGACCATCTTGCCCAGCGGGAACTCAACATCAATATTCTTCAGGTTGTTCTCGCGCGCGCCGCGCAGGATCAGGCTATTGCCGCTGCCGGGACGCCGTTCATACGGCACGTCGATACTCAGCCGCCCGCTGAGGTACGCTCCGGTCAGGCTGTCTTCGGTCTGTTCGACCTGTTCCGGCGTGCCTTCGGCGATGATGTAGCCGCCGTATTCGCCCGCGCCGGGACCGAGATCGATCAGCCAGTCGGCGGTGCGCATGGTTTCTTCGTCGTGTTCGACCACCAGCAGCGTGTTACCCAGATCGCGCAGCCCTTTCAGCGTCTCGATCAGCTTGGCGTTGTCGCGCTGGTGCAAGCCGATGGACGGCTCATCCAGCACGTACAGCACGCCGGTCAGACGGCTGCCGATCTGAGTCGCCAGTCGAATGCGCTGCGCCTCTCCGCCGCTGAGGGATGCCGCCGCCCGCGACAGGCTCAGATAGTTCAGTCCAACGTTGTTCAGGAAACCGACCCGCGACTCAATCTCGTTGAGGATCTGGTGAGCGATCTCGCGGTCGCGCTCCGAAAGCAGCGCCGGCGTGCCATTCTTGCCGCGCAGGTTCGTCACCCAATGGTTTAGCTCGCTGACCGGCAGCACGCAGACGTCGTGAATCGACTCTCCGACAACCGTCACCGCCAGCGCTTCGGGGCGCAGGCGCTTGCCGCCGCAGGTGCTGCATGGCACCTGCGCCATCACCTGCTCGATGACATCACGGATACCTTCCGACTCGGTATCGCGGTAGCGGCGCGACAGGTTGTTGATCACGCCTTCAAACGATGTCCAGTATTCGCGGCTGTAGCCGTTTGAATTGGTATAGGTGACTTTGAGCTTGCGCCCGCCGCTGCCGTACAGCACCAGATCCTGTTTCGGTTTGGGCAGATCGCGCCAGGGGACATTCATCGGAATGTCGAACGTCTGGGACAGCGACTGCATGATGTTGCCCGCCCACGAGTCCGAGCCTTCAAAGTTCCAGCCGTTCGCCTGGATCGCCCCCTCGCCGATGCTCAGTTCAGGGTTCGGCACCAGCAGATCGCGATCCAGTTCCAGCCGGAAGCCGAGTCCCTGACAGTCGGGGCAGGCACCCTTGGGCGTGTTAAAGCTGAACGAGCGCGGCTCTAGCTCTGGCAGGCTGCCGTGACCGTTGGTACAGGCGAGATGCTCGCTGAAGAGCATGTCCGTCGGCGGAGTGTTGGTCAGATTGTTGATGATCACCAGACCGTCGCCCATTTCGAGCGCCGTCTCAACGGCGTCGGTCAGGCGCGTTTCGGCGTTGCGGGCATCTTCCGACTGAGGATCGTCGTAGCTGCGGATGATCAGGCGATCAACCACCACTTCAATGGTGTGGATGCTGTAGCGATCCAGCTCAATTTCTTCTTCCAGATCGCGCACTTCGCCATCGGCGCGCACGCGGGCAAAACCCGCCTTGCGGATATCGTCAAACACCTTCTCGTGCTGACCTTTGCGCCCGCGAATGATCGGCGCCAGCACCTGAATACGCACGCCTTGTTCGGCTGGGATGCCGCGGGCGAGCGCCTTAACTTCATCGACGATCTGCTGTGCCGACTGCGCCACCACTTCCTCGCCGCACACCGGACAGTGGGGAATACCGATGCGCGCGTACAGCAGCCGCAGGTAGTCGTAAATCTCGGTAACCGTCCCTACGGTTGAGCGCGGGTTGTGGCTGACGCCCTTCTGGTCAATCGAAACCGCCGGGCTAAGCCCTTCGATCTGATCCACATCCGGCTTTTCCATCTGACCGAGAAACTGACGCGCGTAAGCGCTCAGGCTCTCGACGTAGCGACGCTGCCCTTCGGCGAAAATGGTGTCGAATGCCAGCGACGACTTACCCGATCCTGACAAACCGGTGATGACCACCAGCCTGTTGCGTGGAATTTCAACGTTAATATTCTTCAGGTTATGCTCGCGCGCGCCGCGCACGGCGATTACATCCTGAGCCATTGTCTCAGTCCTGGGGGTTACTGCGTACATTTGTTCGATTATACTTCCTGGTCACATGATGGAGCAACTGTCAAATCCTACCACTGGATGATAAATACAGCGTTAGATGTGACAAGGAAATCTGGTCAGGTGGACACTTCGGACATGATTGGGTACTTTTGAGCAGTCATTCGCCAGAGTGAGTATGAAAATTAGTCGCGTGAAGTGAACGCAGAAGCGCGAGAGATTGCCTCTCAAGCGCATCCTGCGCCGATTGGATTGTTGGATTTCATGCGGCACATGGATTCATCAGCGTACAACGGCTGACTACGCTGCACAAGGAGAATGTATACTGATTTCAGTGACCGCTATTCTGCTCAGGTCTCAAGCAACTGCACCCGACAATGCCAATCAAAATTAACCCGTCCAGAAGGATTCCCGTTTGGTTGCCAACCAAAAACAGTGATCTTGATGTCTTGCGCCTCAACTTCTAGCAGGGTGGTTATGAACACGGGACTCTGTGATCGAGGAGTTGCGACAAAGTAAACGTCGCGTGTTTGGAAAGCACCCATAGGGTAACAAGCAAATTCGCTGAGTTTCAACACATCTGTTCCTGAGAGACTAGTCTGCCCACCACCACAGAGGTCGATGATTTGGGTATTTCGGCAGTCTTTTTGGGTGATTTCACCACCATTGGAGTCTCGGGTAACAACCGTGAGATTGCCTGACTCTTGCGTAAATAAACCAGCAACACGAGCGTTCGATCCGGGATCAGCGGGACCTGTGTCTTGAAAATCTGGCAAATCACTATGTCCGAATGTCATTTGCAATCCCCTGTTATAATCATCTATTTTATATCAATAAAAAATAATACCATAAATAATCTATAATGGGCAAGTTCCGAGTTATACGATAGAAATTTGTGCAACGCGGAACTTAGAATCAAACGAAGTTTTCGGAAGTCCCTTATCAATCTAAGCGCTGCGCCTCGCGCAGCAATACAAATATCCTCAACGGACACGCAGTTGCATGTCCAATTCCCCCATCTGACATTCGACTGATCCTTTGCGCCCTTCGCGTCTTTGCGGTTCAATCTAGCCTCTGAATGGTCAACCCATTGGATTCCCGTATGCGCTCACGCCGTATCCTCGGCTTTGCTCTGCTGCTGCTCGCGCCCTATCTGCTGTTCGCCGCCGTTGGACTGATTTCGGAACAGACTCAGCGCCCACAAAGCGACACGCTCACGGATAGGCTGAAAGGCGCAGCGATCACATTCAGCGCCTATCCGGTCAATACCGCCTTCAACGGCGACTGCATCCATCTACAGTGGAACGTCACGGGCACGTTCGTGCAGGAAGTCTACATCGTAGACGCGCCCTCAATGGGATCGGGCGAGATGCAGAACTGCGATGGCACGACGCCCCGCCTGCGCGTCGTCTTTCAGGATGGCACGTCGCATACCTGGACGATCCCCGTACACCGCACCTTCGATGACCCGAACACCGCCCTCAGGGCATGGCTGCTGCTGACACCGTCGGTCGTCTGCCTGATTGCGGGTGTGTGGCTCAGCCGCATCTATCAATCACGGCTTCTCAGCCGTCCCGCCGTGCAGATCGCGCTGGTGGTCGCCTTTGCCGTGGGCTGGGTGGTCGTCCTCGATCTGTTCACCAACTCGCTCAACATTTACCGCTACGTCTGGGATCATTATCATTACATCGATATGGCGCAGAACGGCATCCGGGGCAATGAGGCGCTGGTCGCGCCCTACGCTTACCGTCCCATCGTGCCGCTGCTTGCCGGCGTCATCGGGCGCGTCAGCGAACGGTCGGTGCTGGCGGGCTTCCGCGCCGTCACCTATGCGGGTCTGATCAGCCAGTTAGTGCTGATCTATGTGCTGGCGCGGCAGTTCACCCGCCAGCAGTGGGCGGCGTGGGTGGTGATGCTGGTCGCCGCCATTTCCACTTACCATGTCAAATTCCTGCTGTTCGACATCTACCGCCCCGACAGCCTCGCCTTCACGCTGATCCTGATCGGGATGCTGGCGTTTGTGCGGCGGCAGCGGTCGGTGGGGGGTGCGGTTTTCTACACCCTCATCATCTTGATCACCTCGGCGCTGGGGCTGCTGGTGCGCGAGTTCTGCGCCCTTCCCGCGGCGCTGCTGGCGGCTCGCCTGCTGCTGGAATTCGTCCGAACGCGCCGCCTTCGCCCGCTGCTGGAAGCGTTAGGAATCGTGGCAGTGATCGGGCTTGCCTACTGGCTGCCGCAAAAACTGATCTCCGTCGGGCGCAGCGACCAGTTTCTCAGCAGCGATCTGAGCAACCTGTGGGACATCGTCAGCAATATCCCCCGCAGCTTTAACATCCTGCTGGGCGCGGCGATTTACCTGCTGCCGCTGCTCGTCCTGCTCACGCCGCCGCGCGCGCGGCGTCTGTGGGCGCGGCTGGGGGATCATCGTCTGGATATGGCGCTGTACGTCGTCATCGTCCTGGCGCTGGCGCTGGTCGGCGGATCGGATATTGTCCGTTTCGTAGTCTACCTGTTCGTGCCGGTGATTATCCTGCTGGCGCTGCTGCTCGACGACGGAATGCGCCCGGCAGAGGTGATCTACGCGCTGCTGGCGACGGCGGTTTACAACCGCATCCTCTCACCTGTCCCGCAGGAGAGCCTTGAGGCATACCTCGATTTTTACATCGTCTGGTTTGACCGTACCAGCCCGGTGACGTGGCTGCGCGCTGGCGAACTGCTGCTGTGGCTTGCGGGCGCGTTCGCCCTGCGCAGGTGGATAGCAAAAGATCAAACCGCAGCGGACGCAGAGACAATAGAAAGAAGGGTGTAGAGCAGCGCCGCCCAACACCCTTCTTCTACTTTTCTTACTTTCTTTACTTCTTTATACTTCTCTTACCTCGGAATGACCACCGTCCCTGCCAGCGTCGCTTCGGGCGTGTGGCTCGGTCCCGGAGTCATGGTGTAGGTGGGCGTCCAGCTTCGCGCCAGCGCGGTGCTGGTAGCGTCCATATCCGCCGCCTGCTCATTGATCGAGACGTAGTTCATCCAGCGAGTCACGTTCACCCAGGTGCGTCCGGGCTTCATCATCACCGGCGTATTATCGCCGTAAACCAGCATCAGCGCGGTGCCGGGCACGCTGGCGCAGGGCAGATCGATATCCAGCCCTTCGGGCGTCGGCGTCAGCGTCGGCGTGCCTTCGGTGAAACGGGCGTTGCAATCGCGCCGCCAGAACACCTGATAATACACGCCGTCGCGGAACAGGAAGGCGCGCCCCTGTCCCCACATATTGATCTGCTGCGAAGCGCTGCGGCTTTCTTCCTCAAACAGATCGGTACGCTCTTCGTGCGGCACTTCGATGATGATAACGTTGTCAGCCCATACCTGATCACCATCCAGCGCGTCGTAATGCGGCAGCCCGTCGGTATAGCGCAGATAGCGCCCCGTTTCGGAATCGTACTGCCAGCGGGCATCGGTCTGCCCGTAATAGTCGATAAACACGTCATCGGCTGCAATGCCGCCGAGATCGCGCGTTTCGTCGAAGGCGAACCCGCGCGCGCGGAAATTCAGGTTGATGCCGCGCTGCGCTGCCCGTTCCCAGATCAGCGTTGTATCGGCATAGAGCGTGTGCTCAAAAGCCAGACCGTCGCCGGGGAAGCGGCAGAAGCCTGCCTCGACGCAGTTGTCGCCGATCAGCGGCGTGATCGCCTGACGCGCCCACGGCTGGCTCATCATTAACTGCTGCACCGGGCGGCTTGCGCCCGCGTAGGCGAACAGCGCCTGATACATCGGCACCAGCTCCATATCCATCAGCCGCCCGCTGCGCACCGGACCGACATGGCGCGGCGCGTTGCTGCGGAAGATGGCGGCGAAGCGGGTGACTCCGCCTTCGACCTCGTACTCGTAGACCACGTCGGCGGAATTCATGCCGCTTTGTGGGCGCACCATCGGCGGAAAGTTGGAGATTTTGACCAGCAGGTTGCGCCGTTCCTGCGCTTCCAGGTTGGGATACGGAAGCCCGGTGAGCGAGTTAATGCCGTCGGGGTACTGCGCCGGACCAATCGTGGTCGGCGTTGGCGACGGAGTCGGCGTGTCGCTGGGTGTGGGTGTGTAGGTCGATGTGGGGGTAGCGCTTGGAGTCAGCGTCAGGCTCGGCGTTGGCGATGGGGTTGGCGTCGGGGTCACCGTATTGGTCGAAAACGCGGTCGGGCGCGGCGTGTTCGTGCCCGGCAGGTCGCTCTGTCCGGCGGGGTGACCAGAAACTGCCAGCGGCGTCGAAAAAGCGGCGGTCGCCAGCATCAACAGGAGCAAACGTGATCGCTTACGCATTACACAGTCCTTGACTAACACGGCGCACAAACAACGCCCAAAAAAGGGCGCAAACTGGAAGTATAAACATACCTATACGGATTTCACAGGGCGGCTCAGACAGCCGTTGGGTAAGCGTCAGGTTGCGCGGCGCTGCCACCGCGTCTCGATGCCTCTATTATCACGCATATCGTTCTCAACCGCATGAACATATCAGTGCAATCAATGGCTCTTGATGGATCGATACAGCGGTTGTGATTTGCGCTAAATTGCAGCAAGCGTACTATGCAGCCCAAAGCCAGCGATAACTTTTTTGGTACAATTCGCATACTAAGCCGCGTCCATTTGTATACGCATGTATACGCAGCACACTGTACATTCGATGGTTTTTGTCTGGAGTTGCCCTATGTCCAATGGTCGTCTGCTCATTTCTTACGCGCATCCCGATGACGAGAGCTTTGGTCTTGGCGGATTAATCGCCGCTTACGTCGCGCGCGGCGTGGATGTGTACCTGATCTGCGCCACCAACGGCGATGCTGGCACTGTCACGCCTGAATTTCTGAACGGGTATAAATCGGTTGCCGAGCTGCGGCTGGCGGAACTCGAACGCGCATCCGAAATTCTCAAGCTGAAGCATGTTTACAAGCTCGGCTACAAGGACAGCGGCATGATGGGTTCGGAAACGTCCCACGATCCGCACAGCCTGTGGCAGGCGTCTCAGGACGAAGTGGCGCGCCGAGTGGTCGAAGTCATCCGCGAGGTCAAGCCGCAGGTCGTCATCACCTTCAACAAATATGGTGGTTACGGGCATCCCGATCACATCGCCATTCAGCGGGCGACCACGCAGGCGTTCACCGCTGCCAGCGACCCGACCTACGACACCGGTCAGCCGCCCTACCAGCCGCAAAAGCTCTATTATTCCGGCATTTCCACCTGGCAGATTCGCTTCGGCATTGCCCTGATGCGGCTGCGCGGACAAGACCCGCGCCGCGTGGGCATCAACAAGGACATTGATATTCAGGCGATACTGGAACATGCCGAGCCGACCCACGCCACCATCAATGTCGGTCGATACTTCGATATCTGGGAACGTGCTTCTGCCTGCCATTCAAGCCAGCTTGGCGGCGCCCGTTCATTCCGGCTGCCGCTGTCGCTGCGCCGCTGGCTGGCACCGATGCAGGGCTTCACGCGCATCTACCCCGCGCCAGCCCGCAGCCGGATAGACGAGCGCGATCTGTTCGCAGGCGTCAAACTGGACAAACCGATCCCGGCGCTATGACCGAAACCTCAAGGATCGACCGCCTGCTCGATGCCATCGAGCTGATCAAGGCAAACCGGCGCGACGAAGCGCGCGGGCTGCTGCGCGATCTGATCCGCGAAGACAGCGATTTTGAGGACGCCTGGCTGTGGATGAGCCTCGCCGTCGATACGCTCGATCAGGCGGCGGTGTGCCTGGATAACGTCCTGCGCATCAACCCGCGTAACTATCAGGCGGCGGGCGCGCTCTACCGCATTCGCGTCCCCGAAATGGCGATGAAGCGCCGCCGCAGCCATTTGCGTTTGGTGCGCGATATGGCAATTGGCGTCATGTGGCTGATCATCGCCGTCACCTTTGTCGGCGTCTACGCGACGTACACGCCGATGATGGAAAACGCGATGGATGATGCACGACCCACCCTCACAAGCGTACTGCCCCCTTCCAATGAGTGACAAGCGCGGCGCCTGATCAACTGATCTGCCACACGCCGGTGACGATTTGCTGCCAGCATCAGGCAGTTAAATTCGGCGGTTGTGATCGATCCACAATTCGATGGCGTGGGGCGCACCTGTGTGTGCGCCCCGCCGCCTGCAACTGGCAGCCCCGGTTCTTAAATCACTCCCAGCCGTTGGGCAAATCCTCGAATGACCTCAGCGGCGTTTTCGGTGATCGGTTCGCCATGCCCAAAGCAAGCCACCCGCGCGTCATATTCCGTCAATCTGGCGATGGAGCGCTTGTTTTGCTCCATATCAACTGTGTAGGCGGCAAACGGCAGGCGAACCCTGCCAAACAGGCGCATCAGCACGTCGCCGATGATCAGCACCCTGCGTTCCGGCTGCCAGAATGAGATGTGATCGGGCGCGTGTCCGGGCGTGGCGATCACATGCAGCCCGCCCATCACTTCCGGCAGCACGTCGCCGCCGATGACTTCACGATCTACCGGCGTGCCTGTAAATTTCTGAGGCGGCGTTGGAATGAGCTTCCAGATGCCGGGCACGCGCTCACGCGGCGTCTGCGCAGCCGGTATTTTCCCTTCCACGACCGGGCGCTCACCCGCCGAACAAATGACTTCCGCCCCGCTTGCCTCCTTCAGCTTCGGCAGTCCGCCGAGGTGATCCATGTGCGCATGGGTGATGAGGATACGTTTGACATCGGTGGGCGCGCGCCCCGCCGCCTGCAACTGGCTGAGTACGCGATCCGCCGCGAAACCCAGACCTGTATCCACCAGCGTTACGCCGTCGGGATCATCAATCATGTACACGCGCCCGGCGATCAAGCCGCTAAAGGTGTATAAGCCCGGAATGATCGTTTTCATGCGTCCCCTTGTGCGTTTGTTTGACTAGAAGCGATTCAGATTACTTGCCCCGCTTCGGGAAGCGGCTCAATATCGTCGCCGGTTCAGGAACGGGCACGCGGTCGCCCAGCCCCAGTTCGCCAAAACCCTTATCAAGCTTCACCCGCGACGAGCCGCAGAACACCGCCACCAGCGTGCCTTCTTCATTCGCGCCGTCTTTGATGTACGCCTGTCCCAACTGGTAGCCCTCGCTGTCGATGCTGCATGAGGTCACCACGCCAACCACGCGCCCGCGCCCATCCACAATCGGGTCGCCGGGGTGCGGCGGGCGCACGCCCTTGGCGTTCAGCCGGAAGCGGGCGATTTCGGCGTCGCGCTTCTGCTCGCGGGCGATGAACGCCGCCTTGCCGACGAAAAACGGCTTCCACAGCTTGACGTAGCTGCCAAAGCCTGCGTCTGCCGGGTTGAGTCCCATCTCGCCGTCCAACTCATGTCCATACAGCGGCAAGCCCGCCTCAGTACGCAGGCTGTCGCGCGCCGCCAGTCCGGCAGGCGCTGCCCCCGCCGCAATCAGATCGCGGAACAGCGCTTCCGCCTGATCGGGATGGACGAACAGTTCGTAGGCAACGCGCTCGCCGGTGTAGCCGGTTCGCGAGATGATGAGGTTGTATTCACCCACCCGCGCCAGCGTCACCTGCGCCCACTTCAGCCCATTAATCCGCGTCCGGTCGGCGTCACTTGCTGCCAGTTCGAGCAGGATGTTTTTGCTGTTGGGACCCTGTAATGCCACGTCCACACGGCGGTCAGCCCCCGACGACCCATCGCGCAGATCGCGCAGGATGAAGCGGTCGCCGCCTTCGACGTGCCGTTCCGGGTGCGCCGGGTCAATGCTCACCTGTCCGTTTTTTACCGCGTTCAGCCACGCCCAGACTTTGTCGTTGTTTGAGGCGTTGACGACGATCAGATAGTGTTCCTCGCCAATGTGGTAGATCATCAGGTCGTCCAGCGGCACGCCGTGAACGTCGAGGAAGTAGGTATAGTGAGAGTTGCCCAACGCCAGACCGGGCACGTCATTGGTTGTCACCAGATCGAGGAAGGCTGCCGCGCCGGGACCCTGAATGTCGAACACGCCCATGTGGGTCACGTCGAAGATGCCCGCGCGCTGGCGCACCGCCTGGTGTTCGTCGGTGACGCTGCTGTACCACAGCGGCATTTCATAACCCGCGAACGGTGCCATCTTGCCGCCGAGTTCTTTATGCAGGCTGTGAACCGGCGTCACTTTGAGTTCACCCGCTTCTGGCTCCGTCCACGTAAATTCCGGCAGCGGCTGCCCGGTCTGTCCGGCGTAGTTCGCGCCGTTGATGCCGATGAAATAGGCTTTATCAGCATAAACCGCGCCACTGGCGTTCAGATCGTCCGCCCCGCCGACAATGCGCACGTCCACCGGACCCGGCGCTTTGGCATACGGATCGGTCGGGTCGAACAGCACAAAGCCGTCCGACAGCGCCCGCAGCCAGTTAGCGACCCGCTGCCCGTTCTCAATCCGCAGCAGGTAGCCGCCGCCGGTTGCTTCCAGCACGCCGCGCCCCATGATGCTGCCGTCGGCTTCCAGCGCCGCCGTTGGCTGCGACTGACCGGGCTGCAAGGCGTACACATCGCTGGTCAGCGTCGTATTCAGGAACGCCGCCGCGCTGTTGTCGTCCACGTCCTGAATCAACAGCGTATAGGCGCTGGTATCTGCCTCATTCAGATAATAGAAATGCGGGTAAGCCTCGTCGCCCGCGTCGGTGTCAATGCCAACGCTGCCCGCCAGCTCGCGGACGGCGTTCTTGGCGCTCATCAGCACGTCAAAATTCACCTTCGCGCGCGGCTCGTCGCGTTTCCTGCCGGTATAGCTGAACGGAACCGCGCTGCACAACACGTCGGCGATTATGTCCGCCAGCCGGTCAATCTCGGCTTCCTTAAAGCCGCGCTGGGTGATCCAGGGCGTGCCCAGGCGAACACCCGACGCGCGGAAAGCGCTTGGATCGCCGGGAATGGTGTTGCGGTTGGCGACGATGCCCACCAGATCGAGCATCCGCGCCGCCATGTCGCCGCTTAACGGCGTGCCGTCAGCGCCGACGATGCTCTTGCAGTCGATCAGCAGCAGGTGGGTATTGGTGCCGCCGTAGGGAATACGGATGCCCCGGTTCGCCAGCCGTTCCGCCAGCCGCGCCGCGTTTTTAACCGTCTGGCGCTGGAGTTCGTGGAACTGGTCGGTGAACGCCAGCCGCAGCGATACCGCCAGCGCCGCAATCGCGTGGACGTGCGGACCGCCCTGTTCGCCGGGAAACACGCCGCGATCCACCTTGCCTGCCACGTCCGAACGGTGGGTGATGATGACCGCCCCACGCGGACCCGCCAGCGTCTTGTGCGTGGTGAAGCTGACCACGTCGGCGATGCCCACCGGCGACGGGAACACTCCGGCGATGATCAGACCGGCGACGTGCGCCACGTCCGCCATCAGATACGCGCCCACTTCATCGCAAATCCTGCGGAACTCGTTCCAGTCGGGCGCATACGGATAGCTGGTATAGCCAGCGATGATCAGCTTCGGGCGGTGTTCGAGCGCGATCTCGCGGATGCGCCCGTAATCCAGCTTCTCGGTCTGCGGGTCAACGCCGTAGGCAACGGCGTTATACTGCTTGCCGCTGCGGGCGACCGGGCTGCCGTGAGTCAGATGCCCGCCCTGTAATAAGTCCATGCCCATGAACGTATCGCCGACGTTGAGCAAGCCGGTGAAGATGGCGCTGTTCGCCGGAGCGCCGGACAGCGGCTGGACGTTGACGAACAGCTTTTCGGCGGGGTACTTGTCGGTGGCGAACAGTTCGGCGGCGCGGCGGCGGGCGAGCGCTTCCACCACATCAGCGTATTCTGTCCCCTTGTAGTAGCGCTTGTCGGCAACGCGGCGGTACTCCGGCAGACGGGCGTTGTAATCGAGGATCTCCGCCTGCGACATTGCCCGCGTCTCGTCCAGCGGGTAGCCTTCGGCATAGATGTTGTGGAATGCCGACGTCAGCGCCTCGCGCACTGCCGCCGGGACGGTGCTCTCGGACGGAATCAGGATCAGATAGCGCTCCTGCCGCGCGGTTTCATGGCGGATAAGCTCGGCAACGTCCGGGTCAAGTTCACTCAGTTCGCCTCGGAAGAGAAAATCTGACTGGTCTGGCATGGGTGGTTTCCTCTGGGGTTCGCTTCATCGGTATGTCCGAGATTGTAGCGCAGAAGGGGGCAAGTAGGAACAGTGCCACCTGCTGCCATAGGATAAGCATCGCCTTAACGTGTATTGAAACTTTTGGGAACATTCTGTACCCTTATGACGTCACTCCAGCGATTACAAGGAGGTTTTCCCAAATGAAGTTCCGGCTTTTCGCTTTACTGGCGCTCGCGCTGTGCGCGTTCCCCGCCCTGGCGCAGGAGAGCGTCACCCACGCCGTCACCTTTGACGGTTTCGGCTTCAGCTACGATCCATCAATGGCTGCAACGCTCAACATCACCGATATCGCGGGCGATCCAACTGATCTGGAACAGCCTGGCGGTCCCCAGGTGGCGCACACCCAGTTCACGCTCTACTACAATCAGCCGCCCGCGCCCGAAAACATCTTTGACACCTCGGCGACCATCCGCGTCTACCGCGCCGCCGAATTCGCCAACTATGAATTCTTCAGCGTCCAGCTTCAGGCGCTGCAAACCCTGCTGGCAGACCGCCCCGATCTGACGACGTACACCGAATCCACCTTAGCCACCGAGGAAAGCACGCTGCCTTTCGTGCCCATCTTCCCGGCGGGGCAGGCGATGCGCGCCCGCGCCAGCTACGTCGATCTCGGCTCGATTTCGGGCATCAGCTACATCACGCTTTACCGGCAGGATGTGTCGCCCTTCCTGGGACACGAATTCCTCTACACTTTCCAGGGCATCACCAGTGACGGCGCGCGCTATGTCTCGGCGGTCTTCTGGATCACAACCGATCTGTTCCCGGCAGAATACCCCGAAGACTTAGACTACGAGGCGTTCTCCGCCGAATACGAGCAGTACGTCCGCGAAAGCGTGGCAACGATCAACAACGCCTCGCCCGACGACTTCGCGCCGTCGCTCAATACTCTGGACGCGCTGATCGGGTCATTCACCTACGGCGTTTCAGGCAGCCCTGACGAAACACCGGTTGATCAGCCCACGCCCGAAGTGACGGCGACGCCCATTGGCGACGTCACGCTTGGCGGGCTGGCGGGCGCAACCTGGACGCTGCTGAACTATGGCAGCCCCGACAACCCGCAGCCCGCGCTGGAAGCCGCGCCGGTGACAATGACCTTTACACCGGAAGGCGTCAGTGGAAACGCAAGCTGCAACCAGTTCTCCGGTTCGTTCCAGTATGACAGCGGCACGCTGACGTTCGGCGAGCTGATCACCACCCGCATGGCGTGCGGCGATGATGTGATGGCACAGGAAGCGGCGGTGCTCAACGCCCTGGCGTCATCAACATCCTATACCATCGAGAACGACCAGCTTCACATTCTCTACGGCGAAGGCGTCCTGTCCCTGCTGTCGTCCAATGCCCCGGCACCAGCCCCAACCGATACCGCAGGCGGCGGTGAGATACCGCTGGGTACGTGGGCGCTGGTGTCTTACGGCAGCCCCAATAACCCGCAGCCCGCGCTCGCCGACGTGCCCGCCAACCTGACGTTCACCGCCGAGGGTATCAACGGGCAGGGAAGCTGCAACCAGTACAGCGGCGCGTACCAGTACGACAACGGCACGCTGACCATCAGCAATGTCATCAGCACGCTGATGGCATGTGAGCAGCCCATCATGGACCAGGAATCCGCTTTCCTGGGGGCGCTGCAAACCGCGACCACATTCCAGGTGAACAACGGTCAGCTTCAGATCAGCTACAGCGGCGGCGTCCTCACCTTCAACGCCGCGTAGCCAACGTCACAAACCGCGTCGTAGGGGCGAGGCGATGCCTCGCCCTCTTCTCTCTTTCACCTCATCAAATCGCACCGGCAACAAAAAAGGGACGAAATTTGATTTCGTCCCTTTTCACATCCTGCGCCTGGCTCAGCTTCAGGCTTTCGCTTCGTCTTCATCCGCTGGCGCTTCATCGTCGCCCTCAGCAGCCTCGACATCGGCTTCGGCTGCGGGCGCTTCAGCCTCCGACACTGCCTCAGCCGCTTCCGGCGCTTCGTCGCTCTCAACAGCTTCTGACACAACCTCAGCCGTTTCTGGCGCTTCCAGTTCCGCTTCTGTCTCTGGAATTTCTTCATCGACAGCCGCCGGAACATCCGCTTCATCGTAGTCCGCTTCCGCTGCGGGCGCTTCTGCCAGGGCTTCGCCTTCCGCGCCCGCTGGCGCGGCGTCAGTCCCCCAGCGCTGTGTGAAGCCCACCCGCCGCTTCTCCGGCTCCAGGTGGCTAATGCGCAGGCTCAGGCGGTCGCTCTTCTTGACGTAGGAGTACGGCTCTTTCAACGAACCGTCGCCCATCTCGCTCAGATGCAGCAGCCCTTCCAGCCCGTCATCCAGCGCCACAAACGCGCCGAAATCGACCACGTTGGTCACCGTGCCTTCGACAAGCTGACCCTCGTGGTACTTCTCGGACGCCGCATCCCACGGGTCGGGCAGCAGCCGCTTGCGGCTGAGCGCGATCCGGTTCGCTTCGCGATCCAGGCTGAGCACATACACGTCGATCACATCGCCCACCCGCAGCACGTCGCGCGGATGATCGACCCGATGCCATGCCAGTTCGCTAACGTGGATCAAGCCGTCCGCGCCGCCCAGATTGACGAACGCGCCAAAATCGCGCAAGCCAGTGACGGTGCCGCTGACCACGTCGCCTTCCTTCAGTTCGGAAAGCAGGCGCGCCTTCTGCTGCGCGCGCCATTCGCGCTGCGCCTCGCGCTCGCTGAAAATCAGGCGGCGTCGCGCCTGATCGACTTCGATCACCTTGACGGCAAGCACCCGCCCGCGCAGCTCATCCCACGACTCGCGCCCGCCGGTCGTGCCAACCGTCACCAGGTGCGAGCTGGGGATAAAGCCTTCCAGACGATTCCAGTTGACGAGGATACCGCCCCGGTTATGATCCTTGACCGTGACCTCGACCACTTCGTCCGTCTTGAGCAGTTCGCGGGCGCGTTCCCAGTCGTACTGCTGCAACCCCATGTTAATCGAAACGATCAGGTTATCATCCTGATCGCGCGGGTTCAACACGTAAACAGGCACTTCCGCGCCAACTGCAAGGTTGTTACGCACTTTCGGATCAAGTCGCTCTAAGTCTTGTACGGGTACTATTCCATCACGCTTGGCTCCCATATCGACAATGACCTCGCGGCTGTCGATCTGTAAGATGATGGCATTGCGAATCTCTCCCCGCTGCGGTGGCTTATAGGCGAACGACGAGTCAAGTAACTCGCGGAACTCCTCCCCATACGCATTTTGTTCCACTTCTCTAGGCATATCCATTGAAAACCACCCTTTGCGTTGCCACCGAGGCGTACCAGTAAAGCTGCACCCCGACGCAAAAATCCCAGTTTTTATTATAGCAGTGAAATATTGGAACTACGTAAACACACAGACAATTCTAATTCATATCCGGCTGAAGCGCGCCGAATTTGCGCAGTCCCCGGTCAGTTTCCCACGGGTAGACCACGTAAGCGTCGGTCACCGCCCCGTAAAAATCGGGCTTCTCTTTCTTGAACAGCGACCGGTAGGGGTTGAAGTGCAGCACGCAGGTGTAGGGCGTTGCCCCGCCCGCCTGCAGGCGCTCGCGCACCGCGATGCTGGTTCGCCCGCTGCCCCACACGTCGTCCACGATCAGCGTTCGCCGGTTGACCACCAGCGAGGCATCCGGGAACTGCAAAAACGAGGGCCACGCCATCAGCCCGGCTCCCGACGCCGTCGCCGGAAAATCGACCGCCGCCGTCAGCAGGTGTTCGATGCCCAGCGATTCCGCCAGCAGCCCGCCCGGTATCACCCCGCCGCGCGTGATCATAATCATGCCGCTGAACGAGCCAACGCCGCGCAACTGCGGCAGCAGCACGTCGATCAGCTTATCCACATCCGCCCACGTCAGCACCTCGTGCCGAAGCGGGTGTTCAGGGTTCTCTTGCATTGCCCAACCTCAACTGGAATCAAGCGAAGCCGTAATAGCTGCCATTATAGCAAAGATTACGACGGTATAACACTTGCAGTTAGCGGACAGCGATCCGCCAGTGATGACATCGTCGTATCCGTTTTGGATACGCACATTCCCCCTCTCCCCGCTTGCGTGGGAGAGGGGGCAGGGGGTGAGGGGTTGTACGTCGCCGATGAGGTTTCTATCTTCGTGTCCTTTGTGTCTTCGTGGTTCAACGCGCTTTGTGATTGCGGCGCAGCAAAAAGGGCGGCAGATGCACGCTGCACCCACCGACCCTTCTTCGCTCATGGACAAACTGATTAGAAACCGCCATATATTGCAGGGACACGACACTGTCGTGTCCGTTCCATTCAATCAGGCGGCGGACACGATAGTATCGTGTCCCTACATCAGCACTTCTTTTACTGCTCTTACTTTTCTTTCTTTCCCTACTGCTCTCTTAGAGCTTTTCCGCCACGCTCTTCGCCTGCGTGAACAGCAGCAGGTAGTCGGGACCACCCGCCTTGCTGTCGGTGCCACTCATGTTGAAGCCGCCAAACGGGTGCGCCCCGACCATCGCGCCGGTACACTTGCGATTGAAGTACAGGTTGCCGACGTGATAATCGGCGCGGGCGCGTTCCAGCCGGTCGCGGCGGGTGCTGTAAACCGCGCCGGTCAGCCCGTACTCGGTGCCGTTGGCAATCGCCAAGCCTTCCTCATAGTCGCGGGCGCGGATCAGCGTCAGCACCGGTCCGAAAATCTCCTCCTGAGCGATGCGGGCGTCCGGCGCGACATCCCCGAAGATCGTCGGCGGGAGGAAGTAGCCGCCCTCTGGCGTTGATACCGGCTCGCCGCCCAGCAGCAGCTTGCCTTCCTGCGTGCCCAGCTCGATATAGCCCATAATCGTCTTCATAGCGTTCAGGTCAATCACCGGACCCAGATCGACTCCCGCCTCCTTGTCCGGCATATCGACCCGCAGCTTGCGCGCCAGACCGACCACCTTATCCGCCAGTTGGTCATAGACGCCATCAACGAAGATCGCCCGCGAACAGGCGGAGCATTTCTGCCCCTGGAAGCCGAAGGCGCTGGCGACCACGCCCGCCGCCGCCGCGTCGAGATCGGCGGTTTCGTCCACCAGAATCGCGTCCTTGCCACCCATCTCCAGCACAGTGCGCTTCAGCCAGATTTGCCCCGGCTGCACTTTCGCCGCCCGCTGGAAGATATCGATGCCCACTTCGCGCGAGCCGGTGAACGAGATGAAGCGCGTCTGGGGGTTCTCAATCATCGATGCGCCGATGACGCTTCCCGGACCCGGCAGGTAGTTGATCACCCCGTCCGGCAGCCCCTGCTCCCAGAACAGGCGGCACATCTCGTAGGCGATCCAGGGCGTCTGTCCGGCAGGCTTGAGGACGGCGGCATTGCCCGCCACCACCGCCGCCGACAGCATCCCGGTGGGGATGGCAAGCGGGAAGTTCCAGGGCGGAATGACGATGCCCACGCCCAGCGGGATGTAATACAGCCCAAGCTGCTCGCCGGGATACTGCGTCAGCAGGCTGGTGCTGTCGGCAATTCGCACCGCCTGACGGGCGTAATACTCCATAAAGTCAATCGCCTCGGACGTGTCGGCGTCGGCTTCTACCCAGGTTTTGCCCGCTTCCAGCACCATAATGGCGCTGAACTCGTGCTTGCGGCGGCGCATGGCTGCCGCTGCCCGCAGCAGGAAACGCGCGCGCTCCTCAACCGGCACGCGCTTCCAGCCTTCAAACGCCGCCGCCGCCGCCTCGACCGCGCGCTCGGCGTGCGCCAGGGTGCCTTTGGCGAACGTCCCCAACACTTCCTGCGGTCGCGCCGGGTTGGTCGATGTGATGTGATCGCTCGTCTCAATCGCTTCGCCGTTAATCACGAGGGGATACGAGCGACCGATGGATGCTTTTACGCGCTCCAGCGCCTCTCGAAATGCGTTTTGTGCCTCTGGCTTGCGAAAGTCGGTCAGGGCTTCGTTACGATATTCCGGCAGCATTTAGCCTTCTCCTGTATGTGTGATAAATGTAAATAATGTCAAAAATTCATGAATTTCATGACATCTCACTTCACTTTTTCAATGATTGTGCGTTACCATATAACAAGTGAAAGAGAGAGCCTTAACAATAGAACGGTTCGGGTGATTGGCTGGTGTAATTTTCATCTCCGCAGCCATACGCTGAACGCTCATTGAACTTTAGTAACGACGCTGCCGCACCTCTGCATCGCATTCTCACTGCACATCGGGCTGCCCAGACATCACCGTTTACATCGAGCATCGCACTCACCTGACACTGTACTCATGCCGAACATTAAGATCACCCGCATCGTTGCTGCATGAGCCGGTCACCCGCTCCGTTCTGTTGTTAAGCATCATTGGCATCAAACCATCGCCGTTCCATTGTACCCACCGCCGCGCTCTCATTAACAACAGCACCGCAGTTTTCATCGCAGCCTCATTATACTAAGAGGGCGCGGGCTTCTTCGCAAACAACGTTGAACGCGCCCTCTTTGTGTTTATACATCCCGGCAGATCATCACGATCTGCTCGCCTTGCAGCCGCGTCAGCACCAGCGTGCGGCTCGCTTCCCCTTTCAGCTTCAACTGAGGCAGCAGACTTTCCGGCGTGACCGCCGTCCCGCGCTTCTTGACGGTGACCGTCCCGACGCCCCGTTCCCGCAGGTACGCCCGCAGCTTCTTCAGATTGAACGGCAGCCAGTCGAGGATTGCCCAGGAACGCGCCCAGGGTGTGACCGGCGCTTCGTCAGCCGTGATGTAGGCAGTCGTCGCGTCCAACTGCGCCCCGTTCCATTCACGCGCCGCTTCGCTCACCAGTCCAGCGCGGATCAGCGACGGGTCAGGTTCGATCAGCCAGCCGCGCGGCAGCGACAGGACAGCCGCCGCCGGTTCGCCCTCAGGCGCCCACTGATGGACAGTCCCATGCGCCAGCAGCGCCGCCCGCGGGCTGGCGACTGCCCCCGATCCCAGATGCAGGACGGCTTCTTTCAAGTCCCCTTCAACCGAGATGAACTCAATCGCCCCGCCATACGGCTCTAGCTGCGCCACACTGACGCCCGGCGACAGCTTGACCATAATTGTCCGCGCCTGCCAGTGCTTCACCACGGACAGCGGCGGCTGGTACTGCTCCACGTCAAAGATGCGCCGCCCGTCTGCCCCGCGCCGCGCCGGGTCGAAGAAGATCAGGTCGGCGTCGGGCAAAGGGTCGCGGGCGTCGCCCACTTCAAAACGCGCCGGAACGCCGAGCGCCGCCGCGTTCAGCCGCGCCATTGCCACCCGCAGCGGATCGATGTCGATCCCCAGCGAGTCATGTCCCGCCGCCGCGAACGCCAGCGCGTCGCTGCCAATGCTGGAGCACACGTCGATGATTGACCGCCCGCTTACAGCTTCAGCCCGGCAGCGCCTGATCTGCGGATCGCTCGCCTGCTCGACGGCTTCGCGCGTGAAGAACATGCGCCCGGCGGCGTCACCAAACTTGGCAGCGGCGTACTTCCGCAGACGCGCCATCTCAAGCGCCGCGCCCGCCTGTTCCGGCGCATAGCCCTTGCGGAGCGCCGTCAGCAGTCGCAGCGTGTTGGCGTCCGACAGGTCTTCATGGGTCAGGCGTGCCAGCAGTTGTTCGCCCGGCGGCGAAGCGAGGAAGTGGAGAGCGTCAATGTTGATAATCATGAGCGCGGCGGGGGCAAGGCAAGCCTTGCCCCTACCGATTCCTGGTGTCCTTTGTGACCTGGTGGTGCAAACTATCCATCCGGCGTCATCCGGCTTACTGCCCTTGCAGCGAGTCGCCTACCTCGGCGATCAGTTCCAGCACTTCGTCCATTTCCTCTCTGAACAGGTGCAGCGTCACCGCCCCTAGTTCGAGATGATA
Organism: Aggregatilineales bacterium; assembly: GCA_030834905.1. Taxonomy (GTDB): domain Bacteria; phylum Chloroflexota; class Anaerolineae; order Aggregatilineales; family Phototrophicaceae; genus Flexifilum. Next base: position 259,354 of record JAUQWZ010000028.1, read on the forward strand.
AACGTCCTCGCCATCCGGTTCGTGTGAAATCCAGGCGACATAGTTTTCGGTTTCCGCTAAAGTTTCAACCTGCACATCATTTTCGTTGTCAGACATCATCGTCTCCGCTGGTTATGGTTAATCTCATCGAATTCAGCTTACCAGACCCATTTTACCACGCGCTGCCCGACCGCTACCCGCCCAACAGATCCTGAAACTGCTGGCGAATACTGCCCAGCAAGGTCGGGCGCGGCGGCATAGCGTCGGCTGGTATTGTGGCAAACACCTGCTGATCGGTCACCTTGCCATAGATATAGTGCAGCAGCAGGCGCACGCTGGCTATCGCCGGAGCAGCCAGCACCACGCCCAGCGCCCCGGCGAAGCTGGCGCCCGCCAGCACGCCAACGATGACCACCACCGGGTGCAGATTCAGGCTGCCGCCCATCACGCGCGGCACGACGATCAGCGATTCGATGTTCTGGATCAGCGTCCAGACGACGATCACCACCAGCGCGAAGGCGGGTCCTTCCAGGAACGGCAGCGTGCTGCTTTGCGAAACCAGCGCCAGCAGCGCCGCCGGAACCAGCGCCATGAACGGACCCAGATTCGGCACGAACTCCAGCAGCCCCGAGATCAAGCCCAGCACCAGCGGGTTTGGCACGCCCAGCAGCGTCGCCGCAAAAAAGACCACCACGCCAATGAAGACGCACAAAATCAACTGCCCGCGCAGGTAGGCGTTCCAGACCTGCCCAAGCTCGTAAAACAGGCGGCGCGCGTCGTTGCGGTAGTCCGGCTGGGTGAACTCGACAACGGCATCAATAAAGCGCCTGCCGTCGCGCAGCAGGTAAAACATCAGCGTCAGTAAAAAGATCAGGTTGATGATGGTGCGGAATGCCGAGCCGACGATGCTGAAGGCAGGTCCGGTCAGCGATCCGAGAAACGAACGCGCCGCGCTCACCAGATCGATGCTCTGAGCAGCCTCGCCGTTCTCCGGCGTGCCGAGGAACTGACCAAGTTGTTCCGCCGGAACAATTGTCTGACCGAGCAGCACAATCGGTTGATTGAGGAATTGGTCAAGCCAGACCCGCACTTCCTCAAGCAGTTCCGGCAGCGTGTCGATAAAGTTCTGAAGCTCATTAAACAGAGTCGGGAAGATGACCAGCAGGGCAACGCCGAACAGAAGCACCACCACAATGAACGTCACCACGATTGCCAGCCCGCGCCTTCCGCCGAAGGAACGCTCAAGCACATTCGTCAGCGGATTCAGCAAAAAGGTCAGCACCGCCGCCACCACCAGAATCGGCAGCACATCGGCGACCTGCCACAGAATAATGCCGCCGATGGCGAGACAGACGAGCACGACAATGCGTTTGACACGCGATGACCAGGGCGGCGAGGTGATCGCCGGAGGGGGTGTAAGCGTCACGGGTGGGTGTCCTTTCTCAATCCGGGCAGTGGTCGCGCCGACGGCTGCTGCCACACCGACTCAGTTCTACTATACGTAAACACTGAGCCAGCCAGTTCGGCACTCGCCGCGCCCATCCAACTGCTGAGTCCCCCCAAACAACAGGGGCGGCTGGTTCTGATAACCGCCGCCCCTGCACTATCGCGCGTATATTGTGTAGGGCAACTCATGACCAATCCGAAGGATTGCGATTGCCTCTACCGGTTGTCTATCAGTCGCTCCGACCGCCGCCGCCTTCGCGGTTGCCGCCGAAACCACCGCGCCGGTCGCCGCCGCCGCGACGATCACCACCGCCGCGCCGGTCACCACCGCGATCTCCACCACCGCCGGGCGGACGACGATCACGGCTGCGGGCTTCTTCGGCAGTCCAGCCTTCCAGCACTGCCTGACGGCTCAGGCGTACCTTGCCATCGGGCGACACGTCGGTGACCATGATCATGATCTCGTCACCGAGCGAGACTTCCTGCTCAATCGACTCGACGCGGTGATCCGAAAGCTGCGAGATGTGAACCAAGCCATCCTTGCCCGGCAGGAACTCGACAAACGCGCCATAAGGCTCGATGCGAACCACCTTGCCGGTGTAGATGCGCCCAACTTCGGCTTCTTCGGTCATGCCGCGGATCATTTCCAGCGCCTGTGCCACCGCCGCCGAATCGCTTCCGGCGACAAAGACGGTGCCGTCGTCCTGAATGTCGATCTTGACGCCGGTGCGTTCCTGAATGCCGCGCACGTTTTTACCGCCGGGCCCAATCACCGCGCCGATTTTCTCCGGATTGATCTTGATCGATTCCATGCTTGGCGCGTACTCGCTCAGATTGGCACGCGGCGCGGGCAGCACCGAATGGATCAGCTCAAGGATTTGCAAACGCGCATCCCGCGCCTGTGCCAGCGCCCGGCGCATCACGTCATCGCCCACGCCGCTGATCTTGATGTCCATCTGCAGGGCGGTGATGCCGTTTTGGGTGCCAGCGACCTTGAAGTCCATGTCGCCCATATGGTCTTCCAGACCCTGAATGTCTGTCAGGACGGCAACCTTGTCGCCATCCTTGATCAAGCCCATCGCGATACCGGCGACCGGGTGCTTGATCGGCACGCCCGCGTCCAGCAGCGCCAGCGTGCTGCCGCAGACGCTCCCCATCGAACTGCTGCCGTTGGAACTGAGCACTTCGCTGACCAGACGGATGGTATACGGGAAGGTCTCTTCATCCGGGATCATCGGGCGCAGCGCCGCTTCTGCCAGCGCGCCATGACCGATCTCGCGGCGTTTTGGACCGCGCAGCGGTGAAGTTTCGCCGGTGCTGAAGGGCGGGAAATTATAGTGGTGCAGGTAGCGCTTGTTCTCTTCCGGGCTGACCGTTTCGATTTCCTGCGCATCGCGCGGGGTGCCCAGCGTGGCGACGGTCAGGACCTGCGTCTGCCCGCGCTTGAACAAGCCGGAGCCGTGAACGCGCGGAATAATGCCAACTTCCGCCGAAAGCGGGCGGATGGTCGTATAGTCGCGTCCGTCAGGGCGCACGCCATCATCCAGAATACGGCGGCGCACTTCCTGATACATCACTTCCTCGAACGCCGATTTCACCCGGTTCGGGTTGATCAGTAGTTCGGGGTCGGTAATGTCCTTATTGCGCTCGGCATATTCCAGCAGCAGTTCGCTGCGGATGGCGTCAATCGTCTCGTTGCGGGTCTGCTTGTCAGTCGTCTGGGCGAGGATTTCACGCACCCGGCTGCGCGTCTTTTCAAAGACCTCGTTCATCAGCGTTTCGTTGGCTTGCGCCGCGATAAACTCTGATTTCGGTTTGCCGATTTCGGCGCGCATCTGGTTCTGAAGCGCAATTGCGGGCTGGAATGCCTCGTGCGCCAGACGCAGCGCGCGCAGCATCGTCTCTTCGTCCACTTCCTGGGCGGCGCATTCCACCATATTGACCGCTTCGGCAGTCCCTGCCACGCGCAGATCAAGGACGCTGTTTTCCATCTCCGGGATGGTCGGGTTAATGACCAGTTCGCCGTTGACCATACCGATACGCGCCCCGCCAACCGGACCATTCCAGGGAATGTTCGAGATCATGATGGCAGTGCTGGCGGCGATAATGCCGAGCATATCGACCTGATGTTCCTGGTCGTGCGAGAAGGCGGTCAGGATAACCTGCACTTCGTTGCGCATGTTCTCCGGGAACAGCGGACGCAGCGTCCGGTCGATGACACGCGAAGTCAGGATCGCCTGTTCGGTTGGTCTGCCTTCACGGCGGAAATAGCTGCCGGGGATACGCCCCGCCGCATACAGTTTTTCTTCGTAATCAACGCTCAGCGGGAAGAAATCAATCCCTTCGCGCACGCCTTTGCTCATCGTCGCCGTGGCAAAGACCAGCGTTTGCCCCAACTGCACCGTCACTGCGCCGCCTGCCTGTTCGGCAAGCCTGCCCGCTTCAATCGTAATCTCGTCATTACCGATTCGGGTCGTGTACCGATGTACAGTTCCCATACTGCTGCTGTCTGATTGCATTGAGTCCTCCATAGATACAAAAGGACACGCCCGGCAGCCAGGGACTGGAAGGTGCTGCTAAACGATGTTTAGCCCCACGCTCCAATTCCTGCTCTCCCGGGCATGTCAGTCCTTCCAGGTCGTAATTCGGCAGCCCTGGCATAAACCGCTGCCGTATCACCATTGACTGGCAGAGTCACGTCATCGGAAAGGGCGGCGCCGACCCAGAGGATCGACGCGCGCGCCCCAACAATTTTGCGACTCACAACGAGTATGCCTTTAACGGCGCAGCCCCAGTTTCTGTAGAATTTCACGGTAGCCGTCTGGGTTGGTCTTGCTCAGGTACTTCAGGTGGCGGCGGCGCTGACCGACTAACTTCAGCAGCCCACGCCGTGAGCTTTGATCCTGCTTATGCGCCTTCAGGTGCTCCGTTAGCTGCTGAATGCGCTGCGTGAGGAGCGCAATCTGCACTTCCGGCGAGCCGGTATCGCCTTCGGCGCGTCCGTACTGCTCGATAATCGTGTTCTTCTCGTCCTTGGTTAAAGGCATTTCCGTCCCCATTCCTTTGGCACCAAACAAGCCGGACAGTGGCTCGTTGGTCATAGATACCTGTAGGTCATTATAGCAAAACAAGTTCACCACGCCAGTGCGGATGTTTTTGGGGAGTGGAGAAGGTCGCGGCGATCACACCCTACACCCAACCTATGGGTGAGGCTTTGGAATCGCTCTCGGCTGAATATTCAGAGGAACAGTTGGCGCTGCTGCTCGATTTTGTCACCCGCGCCAACGCCTTCGCCGGGTAGATCATCGCCCGGACGCGCAGTGAAAAATAGGCTAGTTTTCGCTCAGGCGTCCGGCGCGCACCGCTTCCGCCACCAGCGTGACGGTGTGGTGGGTGCGGAACAGGCTGTACTGTCCCGGTCGCCCTGCCACCGGGTTGAGCACGTTCTCAGTCTCCATGATCGACAACCACAGCGGCAGATCCCAACGATTTGAGGAATCGACCATGCGGATGCTCTGTTCCGAGATGACCATGTTGCGCTCGTACATTTGCAGCAGCAGCCGGATGAACGCATCGCGATCCGCCAGAATGGCGTGAGAGATCGCCCCGTCCATCTCCAGCGAGATCCCCTTGGTGAAGAACTCGCTCTGCGGGTTCGGATATTCCTTCACCTCGGCGGACTCATTTTCGATCAGATATTCGACCGAACGCTGGAACGACATGCCCCGATCAAACGCCCGCAGGCGCTTGTGCAGGCTGCCCAGCGGGCACCACGAGAACCCGCGAAAACTGGTGAACTGCTCGACGCTTACGACCACCCGGCGCACCATGTCCGCCGTTTCCGGCTCCATGCGCTCCAGTTCAGCCAGCGTAATCCCCGCCCAGTTTTCTTCCATCGGCTCCAGTTCCGGCGATTGTGTCGGCGCGGCAGGAGCCGGGTAATCGGGTCGCAGCTTGATCACCGGCACCAGGTCGTCGGGATTGTGACGGTGCGGCACCAGCTCGCGCAGCAGCACCTGTTCGCGCACCAGACAGTCGATCCAATCGGAACGCCACTGGTCGCTGTAATTCATGCCGCCGCGATCCAGCTCCCGATCCATCGCCAGCCCCTTGAGCAGGAAGCCGTAGTTGACATATTCCCAATCGCGCACGTTGAGCGTGTTCAGCACCCGCACGACGATCCGGTCACGAATGAGCCGCGTCTTTTCGACAATTGGATGGCTGCCATCCAGCGTCAGCCGCGTGCCGCTGCTTCCCGCTGCCCGCAGGATGCCGAGCGACATCGCCTGACTGAGCAGGTCTTCGCCGCGCGCTTTGGACACAACCGCGCCAACATCAACCAACTGATCAAGCAGGCGCGAGCGCAGCAGCACGTCCGAATCCTGCTGCTGTGCCATGCGGTCGAACTGGACGACCACGCTTGACCACTGCGACGGCGTGAAGCTGGCAGCGTCGCCATCTTCATTTAACGCCATCGCCGCCAGGCTGAGTGACTGGTGTGTCTGGAGGTTGGTGAAATCCTCGACGTACTCAATGGTGATGCTGGGGTTGTTCTCAAGCTGCCGCGCCGTACTGCCGCGCACCGCCCACAGAATGACCTGCTTGTTGCGCGTTCGCAGGCTGTTGATGACGTCGTTGAAATCCCGGTCACCGCTTGCCACAACGTAAATGTCGGCGGAGTCCGTATGTCCAGAGTCGGTCAGCACATCTTTGGCGATACGCATATCGGCGCTGTTTTTGCCCGGCAGGTTGAAGACCGGATCGATGTTTGCCATCATCAGGCGGCTGGGCGCTTCGTCGGCAACTTCCCGCCCGGAGTTATCCACCAGCGGCGGCAGGCTGCCCCGCTGTCCCCAGGGCGCGTAGGCAGCGATCTTGACGACCTGCCCATGCAGTTTCGCCTGCCGGTTGAAAGCATCAATCACCTGATCGAGATTGACGGTGTATCCCTGTTCGTTCAGGCTGATGGCGATATTCTCGAAATCGACGTACACCGCCACGTTTTTGGTCTGCTGGATGCCGAGCAGCGTTTCCAGAGGCTGGAAAATCACTTCGTCGGCGAACTCCGTCCCCTTCAGCACGTCGTCCGATCCCCACATGCGGATGCGGGCGTTGCGCGTCATCTTGATGCGGCGAATCAGCGGGACGAGATCCGGGCTGGTTGTCGCTAGAATCAGTTCGTCTACCGGCTCAGGATCGAATGAGAAGTAGTGCATGATCAGCGCGTCCGCCGAACTGGAGCGCCTGGGGATATCGAAGATTTCGTAGCCTGCCGCCCTGAAGACGTACTGTGGATCGACGCCGCCGCGCGTTTGCGGGTGCGCCTGCCAGTTCGCTGCCGCCACCGCCTTCAGACGGTCGGCGCTCACCAGCCCTGCTGCCAGCGCAGCCCCGCCGCGCAGACCAACGGCTAACTCTTGCAGATCCACCGAAATACCGCGTCGGCGGAAGTGCTCAAGTAAGTCATCTACGTCTACAATTAAATAGGCTGCCATTATTCCTACCTAAAAACGTTTACCACCTGAACCCTGCTGGGACGGTGGTAGTGAGAGCGCTCTCACAGGGAAAACGCGGAAGTTTAATTTGAGAATGAGTTGAGTTATCCTCAATGATTTAACATGTACATTACAATAACTCTTGATTGTTCCAATTGTAACAAACACAGGCATATCAATCAAGCGCCAAGATAGACCCGGTCTGCGCCTGTCTGATTCATAGCTGTTTCTACGTTGGATGAAGGTCATTGGTTGCAATAATCCTAATATTTCTAAATATATTCTATCACAGCAGACCAGCATGAACAGGCAGAATATCCACCTGATCGCATTGTAGCTGGCATCTTAGCACAGGTGTATAAACAAATTGCTCACGAAAGAGGCGCAGCGGCTTCCTCTGCGCCTCCCTATAGCTGATTGTAGGCGAATTCTGCTAATATGCTTTGGCGAAAATAGCCAGTCTCTGGGCAGGTTTGCCTGTGTAAAAGCAGGTTCCGCCGTCAGCCGGTTGGTCGAGTGGATAGCAGCGGTGGGTTGCGCCCGTCTGCGCTTTCACTTCCAGTTCGTCCTCGGTCGAGCCTGCCCACCAGCCGCGGGCGAAACCACCCTGTTCAATCACGCCGCGCAGGTCGTCGTAGGTCTTCACGTCATGCGTGTTCGCATCGCGGAAATCCGTCGCCTGCTTCAGCATATTCGCCTGCACTTCGTTGAGCAGCGCGGTTACGCTGGCGGCAATCCCTTCCTGGCTCAGGGCGCGCTTGCCTTCTTTGCCCGGAATATCGCGCCGGGCAGCGACCACCGTTCCAGCCTGCACGTCGCGGGGACCAATTTCCAGCCGCACCGGCACGCCGCGCATTTCCCAGTCGTTGAATTTATAGCCGGGCTGGAAATCGCGTGTATCGACGCGCACGCGCACATCGGCAGCGATCAGCTCGCGCTTGAGCCGTTCAACCGACTCCATCACGACGCCGCGCTCTTCTTCGGTGCGTCCAATCGGCACGATCACCACTTGAATGGGTGCCAGACGCGGCGGCAGGCGCAAGCCCTTTTCGTCGCCGTGAGTCATGATGATGCCGCCGATCATGCGCCAGCTCAAACCCCAGGACGTTGTCCAGCAGGTCTGAAGCTGGTTGTTGCGATCCAGGTACTGGATGTTGAAAGCGCGGGCGAAATTCTGCCCCAGATTGTGGCTGGTGCCGCTTTGCAGCGCCCGCTTGTCACCCATCATGCCTTCGATAGTGTAGGTGCGCAGCGCACCCGCGAAACGCTCGTAGTCGCTCTTCTGCCCCTTAATCACCGGGATCGCCGCCTCGTTGATGGCGACGTCGGCGTATACATCGAGCATTTGCAGCGTCTCAGCTTCCGCTTCGGCTTCGGTGGCGTGGGCGGTATGCCCTTCCTGCCACAGAAATTCTGTCGTCCGCAGGAAAGGACGGGTGCGCATTTCCCAGCGCACGACGTTCGCCCACTGATTGATCAGCAGCGGTAGATCACGATAGGACTGTATCCACTTGGAGAACGCCTCGCCGATGATGGTTTCCGAAGTCGGGCGCACGACCAGCGGCTCCTCAAGCACCTTACCGCCGCCGATAGTGACCACTGCCAGCTCCGGGCTGAAGCCTTCAACATGCTCCGCCTCGCGCCGCAGGTAGCTTTCCGGGATAAACAGCGGGAAGTAAGCATTCTGATGCCCGGTTGCCTTAAAACGCTTGTCCAGGGCATGCTGCAAGCCTTCCCACAGTTCATAGCCATACGGCTTGACGATGATGCAGCCGCGCACCGGCGACTGATCGGCGAGATCGGCGCGGTAGACGATTTCGTTGTACCATTCGGAAAAATCGACGGAAGGAGACGTTAGCGCCTGTGACGACATCGACAGCCCTCGTTCATGGATGGATAGTCCTACGTATGGGTTGATTATAGTCATCGAAGGGTCGGATCGTACAGAGAGGATTTTAGACGCCGCAGAAAGATGCGCGCGGCAGGGACACGATAACGCGGTTTAACAAATTTGGACAGATATTGTTGTAGGGACACGATAGATCGTGTCCGTTCTTTATTTGCCAACGCGGACACGACAGTGTCGTGTCCCTACGACAGCGATCTATTGTTTAGCGCTCTATTCCCACGTTCTGTCGTAGTTCGTCTTGAGCTTGTCCAGCACCGCCTGACCCAGATCGATTTCGCTGATGCTGGAAAGCTGGAGCAAATAGAGCATCACGTCTGCCAGTTCGGAGGCGAGTTCTTGCTTATCGGTGGTTTCTTCGCCCCACTGGAAATGCTCCAGCACTTCGCTCGCCTCTAAAACCAGCGAGATGGCGAGGTTCTTCGGCGTCTGCGGCTTGGGCGAATCAGGATCGTACCAGCCCTTGCTGGCGACAAAGGCGTGCATGGCGGTAGTGAGTGATTGTATGTCCATTCAATACGCATTCGCGTCGCGGCGCAGGAATACGCTGAGGATGGTGCGGATGATAATCTTGATGTCCAGCCACAGTGACCAGTTTTCCACGTACCACAGGTCGGACTCGGTGCGCTCCTCAATCGAGGTATCGCCGCGCAAGCCGTTCACCTGCGCCCAGCCGGTCATGCCCGCCTTTTCCTGGTGGCGTTCCATATAGCGCGGGATGCGCTCGCGGAACTCCTGCACATAGACCGGGCGTTCCGGTCGCGGTCCCACCAGGCTCATTTCCCCCAGCAGCACATTGATCAACTGGGTAATTTCGTCCCAGCTTGTGCGCCGCATGAATTTTCCGATGTTGGTCACGCGCGGGTCATCCTTCACCGTCCAGCCGGGACCGTGCGACTCGGCATCGCTGCGCATAGAACGGAACTTGATCATCTGGAATGGACGCCCATCCAAGCCCATGCGCTCCTGCGCGTAAAAGACCTGCCCCGGTGATTCAAGCCGGATCAGGATAGCGGTCAGCAGCATCAGCGGCGACAGGAAGATCAGCCCCAATACCGAGCCGATGATGTCCATCGCTCGCTTCAGGCTCAGCTTCCAGCCGCGCAGCGCAATATCACGGACCGTCAGCAGCGGCACGCCGCCCAGTTCATCTACGCTCAGGTCACGCGCCATATAGGCGAACATGTCGGGATAAATCTTAATGTCCACCCGCCCGCGCCGGCACAGACTGATCAGATCGACCAGCTCGCTGCGCTGCGCGTCCGGCAGCGCGATAATCACCTGCTCCACCTTATAGGCATCCAGAAGATAGGGGATCTGGTGATAGTCGTCACCGAGGATCGGAATCCCCAGCACGTTGCCTTTCTGCTTGGCACGAACGCTGACAATGCCCACAATGTTGAAGCCAAGCTGCGGGCTGCCCTTGATCTGTCCGGTGATTCGACGGGCGATCTTGCCCGCGCCGACGATCAGCAGATTTTCGCGGTCAATCCCGTAGCGGCGCAGCACCAGCCGCAGCGCCCGGTACAGCTCGCGCCCCAGAATCACAAACACGATGCTGAAGACCAGCACATAGAAGAACGTGCTGCGGGGATAATCGACAATATCCCATTCAGTATTCTTGAGGATAAGTTCCTGCAAACCAAAGACGATGATCGATGCCATCGTGACCTGACCGACGACGTTGCGTGCCTGGTCAATCCGGCTGACGCCGCGCGGCTGATGGTACATGCGGGCGAAGTAGAACAGCGCCACCGTCGTGATCACATGCAGGATCAGCGTCGGAAGGTAACGCGCGAAATCGGGCTGGGTCAGGGGGATATTGAACAGCGGCACGACCATGCGTGCCAGATAGCCCACCAGGAAAGCGGCGACCAGCATCAGGACATCAATCACATACTGAAGCAGGTAGACGACGGCATTCAGTTTTTGAGAACGGCGTGTAGAAGTGACTATGGAATCGCGGATTGCCGGATTTCCGGCCACAAACTCCGCCCGCCCTTCATCAGCAAGCCCGTCAATATCAAGCTGTGCAGCCAAAGGGGTGTCGTCGCCCGATAGTGCTTGCGGTAGAAAATCAGCATCGCCCGCCAGAACTCGAACTTTGCCCTTTTGCTTTGCCGACTGGCTGCCCTCTTGACGTGTTTGACCGTCACCTGCGGATGGTAGACTATTTTCCAGCCGCTTTTTTGGATTCGGTACGCCCAATCGATATCCTCTCCATACATGAAAAAGGTTTCATCGAGCAAGCCTGCTTGTTCAACTGCCTCACGCCGTACAATCATAAACGCCCCCACCACCGAGTCAACTTCTGCTTCCACATCGGGGTCGAGGAAGCTCATATTGTAGCGGGCAAAGCGCGGGCTGTTGGGAAACAGCTTCCCCAGCCCAAGAAAATGATACAACGAGACGGTTGGCGTCGGAAATCCCCGGCGGCAGGCTTTATCGAGGCTACCATCGGGCAGCACCAGCTTGGGTCCGGCAGCGCCAAGTTCAGGTCGGGAATCCATAAACTCGACCATATCGAACAGCGCGTCCGGCGGCACTTCGGTGTCCGGGTTCAGCAGCAGCGCATAGCGCGGTGCTTCGGCTTGCGCGCGCGCGCTGTCGCGGAAACCCAGAGCGCGCAGCCCGACGTTGTTGCCATACGAGAAACCATTGTTGGCGGGGTTGACGATTAATTCGGCTTGCGGGAACTCGGCGGCGACCATATCCGGGCTGCCATCAGTCGAAGCGTTATCGACGACGACGACGTGATAGCTGAACGCGCCTGTGCTGGCAAAAACCGTTTGCAGGCAGCGCCGCAGTAAGTCGCGGGTGTTCCAGTTGAGAATGACGATGCCTAAGTCAACCATCAATACCACTCCACCGTACACCTACGGATTTTACCACACAAACAAAGCCACCTGCCCAACGCCAACCTGACGGGAATGAGTAGACGAAGTAAAAGTCGAAAGTGACAAGTCGAAAGTGAACTGCCAATTACTTGCCACTTTCCACTTTGAACTTTCAACTCATTCCTCAGCATTCAGTACTCAGTACTTTTCCTGCCCATTCGCCGTCGGCAGCGTGCGCAGCGGCTCGCCGCGCAGGGCGGCGCGCAGAGCTTCGCGGTCATCCCAGGGATATTCGACTGTGCCAAACGCCATGCTCTGCTCGTGTCCCTTGCCGCAGGCGATCACCACATCCCCCTGCTTTGCCATCTGGCAGGCGCGGTACAGCGCTTCGCCCCGATCCGGCACGCGGACAAAATCCTGCCCTTCGACGCCGCCCGCGTTCGATGCCGCTTCCGCCATCGTCTGCAAGATGTCGTCCAGCGACTCGGTGCGCGGATCTTCGGCGGTCAGAATCGTGAAATCTGCCAGTTGAACCGCCGTTTCCGCCATCAACCGGCGTTTCTCGCGGTCACGCAAGCCCGCGCTGCCAAAGACGACGATCAGCCGCCCGCCGTCGCCCACCATCGGGCGGCAGGCTTGCAGCACGTTCTTGAGGGCGTTGGGCGTGTGGGCGAAATCGACCATCGCCAGAAAATCCTGCCCCTCGTCGATCCGTTCCAACCGCCCGGATATGCCGGTCACGTCGAGCAGCCCCTTCCGGATCGTCTCCAGCAGGATTCCCTGCTCGCGGGCGCAGGCAGCCGCCGCCAGCGCGTTCTTCACGTTGAATTCGCCCACCAGCGGCAGATACACCGGATCGCCAGCAGGCTTGCCGTTCACATGCAGCACAAACTGGGTGTAGCCCGGATGATAAATGATGTCGGTGGCTCGGTAGTCCGCCTTTGCCCGCGTCGCGTAGCGAATCGTCCGATCCGCCGGAAACGCGGCGAAATAGTCGGCGTTGGCATCGTCGGCGTTGATGATGCTGATCTTCGGCTGGCGCGGCTTGCGATAAGACGCGCTCAGCATCTCGAACATGCGCCCTTTGGCGGCGCGGTAGGCTTCAAACGAGCCGTGATAATCGAGGTGCTCATGGGTGACGTTGGTCAGCACTGCCGCGTCAATATCGACGCCGTTCAGCCGTCCCTGCGCCAGCCCGTGACTGGTCATCTCCAGCACGACATGCGTCAGCCCATTGGCGACCATCCGCGCTAACAGCGCCTGAATCTGCGGCGCGCTGGGCGTGGTGACGTGCAGCCCGGTTTCCAGCGCGGTATCGCCCACCAAAGCGGCAATGGTCGAGATCATCCCCGCCTTGCCGCCGGTTGCCGCCTGCAAAATGCTGTGAATCAGCGTGCTGGTGGTCGTCTTGCCGTCGGTGCCGGTCACGCCGATCACCGTCAGGCTGCGCGATGGGAAATCGTGCCAGGCGGCGGCAAGATAGCCGACCGCTTCCTGGGCGTTTTCCACCTGTACGTAGGGGACAGGCAGGTTGGGCGGCGGCTGTTCGCCCACAATCGCCGCCGCGCCGCGCTCAACCGCGCGCGGGATAAACTGGTGTCCATCCACCGACAAGCCTTTGCGGGCGACGAACACGCCGCCCGGCTTCAGGTCGGCGTCACTTTCGACGATGGGCGCGGTAATGGCGGCAGCGGCGTCGCCAGTAATGTGAGCCGTTTGCGGCAGCGCGGCGAGGAGATCGGCAAGCGTCTTGGACATTGGGACAACCTGAACTGCTGTTTGCATCATGGCGCGGATAAACGCCGACGAGAGTAACACAACGCCCGCCCGCCGTCGATCTCCACCCCGACTGGGGAGTGGGGAATTGTAAGGATACAGCAGCCGTCTTGACAGTGGGTTTAAACCCACTGTCACCGCGATTTTCCCCATTCCCCCGACCGCAGACGGATCATCTGCTATAATACAGTCGCGGACACGCTGCTGTCGGCTGACGCGGTATCGGGACGACCTGATACGGACTCCATTTCCCTGGGGACGACCCCAAGACACAAGCACATAAGGAAGAAAGCTATGCCCTGGGTGATTCTTTTCGTCGCTGGACTGCTTGAGATGGTGTGGGCGCTGATGCTGAAGCAGTCTGATGGCTTAACCAAGCCAGCGCCCACCATCGTCTTTTTCATCAGCCTGGCGATCAGCATGTTTCTGCTGGCGCAGGCGCTTAAGTCGCTGCCGGTGGGGACGGCGTATGCCGTCTGGACAGGGATCGGCGCTGCCGGAACGGCAATCGTCGGGATGATCTGGTTAGGCGAATCGCGCGAAGTGCTGAAGCTGGTATCGCTGGTGATGCTCATTGGCGGCATTGTCGGGCTTCGCCTCACCAGCAGCAGCTAGGAACGGGTAATGTAGGGACACGACAATGTCGTGTCCGTTTTTTCTCTGAAATCTCGTCCGCGCACTCAACACGCCGCCTGCCGTCCCGTCGATCTCAGTGTGAGGATTGAAGGATCGCGCACGCCGCCGGTCATGAACGAGTCGCGCGCGATCCAGCCCTGATAGCGGTTCTGCGCGGCATCGGCATAGATCACGTTGAGCCAGTGATAGCCTTCCGCCTCAATTTCCTGCGTATCAGGGACGCGGTACACCTGGACGTTATTCGGCACGCGCAGTACCTGCGCCGAGTCGGGACTCGGTTCGGCTCTCATGCTCAGGACATTGGTGGATAGGGTGCCGGAATAGGTCGTGTACACATCGCACAGCCTGCCGCTGTCTGCGCCCGGTAATGGCAGCGACGTTGGCGGGAAGGCGTTCACGTCGGTGAGCGCTGGCGTAGGCACCGGCAGATCCGTCGCGGGCTGGCTCTCGAACGGCGTTGAAGTGGGCGGCGAGCGCTGCGGCTCACTGCTCAGATTGCACGCTGCCAGCAGCAGGATGATCAGCATCGCCCCCATCATCCTGCCATGACTCATGAGCGCGTGCCTTCCAGCACCGCCGCCATGTCCATATCGCCATAGCCCTTCTCGCGCGCTGCCTCAATCACTGCCAGCGCCGCCTGCGCAGTCCTGAGCCTGATTGCCTCTGCTTCGCCCAGTTCCAGCGCATACCGAACGTCTTTTTCCAGCCACTTCAGGGCGAAATCGAGGTCGCCATAGCGCTGCTCGATCATGCGCGGCAGCTTGCCCCTGACCACGCCGCTGTTGACCGCGCCGGTGTTGATCAGCGGAACCAGCGCTTCGAGGTTCAAACCCGCCTTCTCCGCCAGCGTCAGCCCTTCGGCGAGGGCGGTAAGATGGACTGCCGCCATCATATTGTTGATCAGCTTGTAGGTCGCGCCCGCCCCGATAGATCCTAGATGGGCAATCGTGCCGGAGATAGCTTCCAGCACCGGACGCGCCGCTGCCAGCGTTTCGCCGTCGCCGCCGACCAGCAGCGTCAGCGTGCCGTCCGCCGCTGCCGCCCGGCTGCCCGTCACCGGCACGTCCAGGAATTTACAGCCGTGTTCGTCCGCAGCCGCCGCTAGTTCTCGCACCCAGTCGGTCGTCAGCGTGCTGCACTCGATGGCGACCGCGCCCGATTTCGCGCTCGCCAGCGCGCCATCCTCGCCCAGCCACACGGACCGCGAGGCATCGTCATCGCCCACCATCGCCAGAATCACATCCGCGCCAGCCGCTGCTTCAGCCGGAGTCGCCGCGATCTGCGCGCCCTGCACCGCGAAGGGTTCAGCCTTCTGGCGGGTGCGATTGTAGACTGTCAGCGGAAAGCCTTCTTTAAGCAGGTTGCCAGCCATCCCGCCGCCCATAATTCCCAGACCAAGCAGTGCCACCTTTTGCATGTTTGCGTTCCCTCGAAATGTGTTGAAAAGCTGTCGAACTGAGATATACCTGAATAGTATCATGCCAGCGGCGCGAGCCAAACAGGTATTTGCCAGACAATAGAACATTTGTTATAATTATCACAAATAAGATCAGCTCATTGCACCCACTCTTGACCTTTGTGACCCCTTATGATACGATGCCTGCGTACTAAAGGAGGATAGATCGTGAATTATATTGACCTCATGATCGCGAAGCAGGAATACGAGGAACGCGTTCGCTGGCTGGGCAGCATCTATAGCAGCGCCAACGGACGTCATCATCCGAATCGGGCAGCGCGCATACTGAACCGCTGGCGCAACCCTGTCGGCAGAATGCTGGTTTCATTCGGCGAACGGCTCCAGCAGCCACAACAGGATATGTCCACCCCGGCACCGATGTCCCGGTAAGCGGACGCGGTGAAGAGCCTCATTGTCGTGTCCGTTTGATCGTCAGTCACTATTTCCGAAACTCCACCAACAGAACTGTTCAATCGGCGGCGATTGAACATACCGAGAAAACGAACGCGCCGGACTGTGCAGACAGTCCGGCGCGTTCGTAGTGTATTCAGGAAGTGCGCGTTTTAGCGCAGGCGACCCGCAAGTTCGCTCAAGCCGCTGCGAACGCTGCCGTCCACCACCCGCTGCTCGGTGCGAATGACCAAGCCGCCGAGGATGCTCGGATCGACGTGGAAGGTTGCGTCCTTCACGCCGATTTCTTTCTTCACGCGCGCCTGCTCGGTATCGTTCAGCGGCATGGCGCTGACGACTTCCACCGGACCACTCAGGGAACGGGCATCGGCGGGCACTTTGCTAAAGAAGTCGTTGATCAGTGACTGCTGGCGCTTCTCATCCAGCGATTCACCAATCAGGCGCTGCGAAACAGCAATCGCAATCGCCGCCACCTGACCGCGCAGGTCGGCAAGCTGGCGGTCGCGCTCTTCGTTCGCGCGGGCGCGTCCTTCAGTGCGGATGTTGTCCGCTTCGGTGCGGGCTTCCGCCTGAACCTGACGGGCGACTTCTTCACCACGGGCGCGGGCAGCCGCGACGACGCGGGCAGCATCGGCGCGGGCAGCCGCGACAATGCGCTCGGCTTCCGCTTCAGCATTACGTCGGGCATTTGCCGCCGCCGCCGCATCTTCCAGACCCTTCTGGATACGAACAGCGCGCGAGTCGAGCGTATTGACAATCGGACGCCACAGGAAAGCTGTCAGCAGCGCGAAGATAATCAGGAAATTGATGATCTGGGCGACCAGAAAACCGGTGTTGATACCCAGCGGCGTCAAGGGATTAACCGATTCCTCGACCTCAACCGCCGCTTCTTCAACCACAGCGACTTCCGCCGTATCCTCAGCCTGCTCCGCAGCCGTCTCGGTAGCAGTTTCCTGTGCGAACGCCGGGATGACCGCCAGCGAAGCGACCAGGATGAACAGGAGCAGCAGTCCTCGTAAGACTGACCGTTTATGCATTACGTTTCTCCTGTGCAGCAGACTAAAGCACAAACAGAACAATGAGGGCGACCACGAGCGCGTAAATCGCCACCGCTTCGGCGAACACGATACCGAGAATCATGTTTGCCTGAACCTGACCTGCGGCGTCCGGGTTGCGACCAATTGCCAGCAGCGCGCCTTGCACCAGCAGACCGATACCAATACCGGGACCCAGCGCGCCAACCATCGCAAGACCGGCGCCAACTGCTTTCAATCCAACTTCGAGGGAACCTTCAATCATCGTGTGTGTGTCCTTTATTTAGATAGCTGTACGAGTAACAGGTTGATCTTCAGGGTGTGTTTCTTCGGCGGCGTGACCGCCCTCCTCAGCATGATGCTCGTCGTCGCTGTGGTGACCCTCCATCGCCTGCGCCGAGAACACCAGCGTCAGCACCGCGAACACATACGCCTGGATACTGGTGATGATCACTTCAAGACCATAGAAGATCACAGGCATAATGGTTGCGACCAGGAACGACATCACTGCCAGCAGAATACCGCCGGCGAACATATTGCCGAAAAGACGGAAGGCAAGACTGATAACCTTACCGATTTCCGAGACGATTTCAAAGATACCGACCAGGAAGTCCACCGCGCCCAGCGGCTTCTTGTGAATCGTGCCAAGCGCTTGCAGGTTGATGAACTTCTGGAAGTAGATCGGTCCCTGCGCCGCCACGCCAAATACCTGGATGGCGACGAAGACAACCAGCGCCAGACCAATCGTCAGGTTCAGGTCGGTTGCTGCGCCGCGCACGAACGGCGTGACGACGGTGACATACGGAATCACGCCCTTACGCAGTTGCTCGGATGTAAGCGCAAACGTCGGGTGCTCCCAGACGCTTTCCGTCGCTGCGAGCCGCAGATCGATGACCTGCTGCTCTTTAGCCGAGGCGCTTAACGTCCGGTCGGCGTCCAGCGTTTCGACCAGAGTTGCCTCCTCATCAAAGAGTTGATCGGCAGCCGCCACGCGCGCTTCCTGTGAAGGCGCTGACGAGGGGTTTTCCAGCCAATGGTGGCAGTTCTCGTAATCTGCTTCCGTCGCCCCCTGCCCTGCGTATAACGCCTGGTCGGAGTAAAGCTGATAGGCATCGTTGCCCACCTGAATGGCAGGATAGCCGCTGAAGCCCTCGTGCGCGCAGTGCGCCAAGCCCACGCTGTCCACGCCCGGCAGCAGCTTCATCCAGTTGGCAGCCAGCAGGAAGATGAAGATGCTCGCCGCCAATGGGAACAGCCAGTTACGAGCCAGCGGGCGCATACCCGCGAAGCTCTTGGTCTGGTTGTACATGAACTCGGCGATCAGTTCCACCCACGCCTGAAAACGGGTCGGAACTTCGCGCGTCCACCCTTTGGATGAACGCCATGCCAGCACCAGGAAGATCAGCACTGCCGCGTCCGCAAGCAGGGTTGCCATCAGCGTATTGGTAAAAGTAACATCCTGGCTTGGCAGCGCGCCGTTGTACGCCTCGCCCGGCACCGTAATCACGGGCATGGCTGCGGCAGTGCCGAGACTCGGCAGCAGCACAAACGAGATGTAGAAGCACGCAACCATTGCAACCAACAACCCTGCAAAAATGATGGCGCCCCGTCTTGTTGCGCTCATCGTGGCGCTCCTCTCTGGTGACTATCCGATCTGTTTCGCTTCAAAGGTCAGCCCTCCTTGTCCTCGTGGTTTTTTGTAGCCGGCGGTTGTATCCACCGAACCGCGCCCAGAGCGATCCGCACCATGATAAATAAACTGACTGGCACACTGAGGAGCAGCAGCCCGATAGTAAACGGACCCCGCACCTCAAATCTTGCATCCAGCCAAAGACCGGCAAATAATGCCAGCATCACAATAATAATTGACCAGCACCCCGCCTGCGCAGCCACAGCCGCATAGCCCAGGTTTTTCGCCCGTGAAGGTTGCTTGTCAGTTGGTCTTTGAGCCGTCATTCGGGAATTCTATCACAATCAGGTTGTATATTTCAAAGTTTTCGTCAACCAAATTTAGTATTTGCTGTATCCGGGCAGGAAACCAACCCATATCTACCGTTTGACCGCAGCCGCATGTTCCATCATTTCCCGTTATTGTACGCAGGGGCGTTCATGGCGAACGCCCCTACCGCGATTATTCCTGACTGTGTGCCGTTCTTACCCGCTACACAGTGCCAAACAATGCCTGCGCCCCGCGCAGCGCCCAGTCAAAAATCGGCTGCACGCCAACCGAGCCGAGCACGATGACGATGATCGATGTCGCGCCCAGCACCCACACGTAAGTGCGCGATACCGGAATCGGCTTGTCCTCATCCGGGCTGTGATCGACGTACATCACCTTGATGACGGTGAGGTAGTAGTACAGCGCCACAATCGAATTCAACACCCCAAACAGCGCCAGCCAGACCAAACCGCTGTTCACCGCCGCCTGGAACAGGAAGAACTTGCCGAAGAAACCCGCCGCTGGCGGCACGCCGCCCAGCGACAGCAGCGCAATCGTCATCGTCAGCGCCAGCCACGGGCTGCGACGGCTCAAACCGGCGAGGTCGGAGATTGTCTCGCTGCCCGTCGCTTCACTGAACAGCGCCACCACCGCGAACGCCAGCAGGTTGGTGAAGGTATACATGAACATATAGAACGCAATCGCGGCGATGGCGTGTTCCTGCGATGCGCTCACTTGCAGCGCCGCCACGCCGATGAGCGTATAGCCCGCCTGCGCGATGGACGAATATGCCAGCAGCCGCTTGATGTTCCGCTGCGCCAGCGCTACCACATTGCCCAGCGTCATGGAAATGACGGCGAGCGCGGTCGCAAGCTGCACCCAGAAATTCTGGATTTCAACCCCATTCAGCACCAGCCCCTCGGGGAAAACGGCGCTGAAGAAGCGAATGAGCAGCGCGAAGCTTGCCGCCTTGCTGGCAACGCTCAGATATGCCGTCACCGGCGTTGGCGCGCCTTCATATACGTCCGGCGTCCAGAAGTGGAACGGCGCGGCGCTGATCTTGAAGCCAAAGCCCGCCACGATCATCACCAGCGCGCCGATCACCGGCAGCGCGTTGGATGAAAATTCCGGGCTGGCAAGATAGCGGGCAATTTCGTAGAGATTCGTCTGCCCGGTGAAACCGTAGAGCAGGCTCAGACCGTACAGCATGATCGCCGAGGCGAACGAGCCGAACAGGAAGTACTTCATGCCAGCTTCCGCCGAGCGTCCGTCGTTGCGGTGGAAAGACGCCAGAATGTACAGGGGAATTGTGACCGTCTCCAGACCGAGGAACACCATGATCAGGTCTGCCGCGCCGCTGATCAGGCAGCCGCCGAGCGACGACACCAGCACGATCAGATAGAACTCGCCTTTGCGCCCAAGTCCACGCACGTCAATTGCCATTAACGACGTAATCGCCGCCGCAATCAGGATCATCGTCTTGAAGATTTGCGCCAGCGTATCGTGACGTACCATCCCGCCCCAGTACAGCCCCGTCGTTTCCGCCGTTGGCGACCAGAATATCAGGTACAGCGCCGCCGTCGCCAACAGGCAAAGGGCGCTCACCCAGGCAATCGACTTGCGCTGGCTTTCCGGCAGCCGCAGATCGAGAAACAGGACGATGATCGCGGTGATCGTCAGCCCAATTTCCGGGACGATTGCCGGTAGACTCTGTAAAAAGTTGAATGATTCCACGTAAACCTCGCTATTCAAAAGCGTGTTCAAATCGCGTCAGCTTAGGGTGAGGTTTACACACCCACGCCCAGCATCGCCAGCACCGGACGCATACCCACCTGAAGCATTGGCGCCATCACTGACGGCGCGATACCGATCAGGATCAGCGGCGCGCCCAGGAATAAGAGTACAAAGCGCTCGCGTACCGTAATATCATCCACATCCGGGTATTGGGCGCGGTTGAATTCGCCGAAGAATACCTGCGACACCACGCGCAGCACATATGCCGCCGTGATGACGATACCCAGCGCCGCGATAATGACGATGATCGAGTAGTAATTGGTCAGCTCAAACCCGCCGAGGCTGAGCGAAATCTGCTCGCTGGCTTCCCACATCCCCTGGAAGATGGGGAACTCGGCGATAAAGCCGCTTAAGCCCGGCATACCCATGCCCGCCAAGCCGCCGATGATGAATGCAGCCGCCACCCAGGGCATCACTTTGGCAAACCCGCCCAGACTGGGAATGTCGCGCGTGTGCGCCCGGTCATACACCATGCCGACGCAGCCGAAGAAGAGCGCCGTCATCGCGCCGTGACTGAACATCTGCAAGCCCGCGCCGGTCATGCCGGTCATGTTCATGGTGGCGAAGCCCATGCTCACCAGCCCCATGTGGCTAACGGATGAGAAGCCGATGACGTATTTGAAGTCACGCTGGCGGAAGGCGATAAACGCCCCGTAAACCACGTTAATCAGCGTGAGGAAGACGATCCAGGGCAGATGCACCTGCGCCCCTTCCGGCAGAAGCTGCACGCCGCAGCGCAGCGCCGCATACGCGCCCAGCTTCATCAGCACGCCCGCGTGGATCATCGAGACTGCCGTTGGCGCGGCGACGTGACCATCGGGACTCCAGTTGTGGAAGGGGAACACGCCCGCCAGCACCGCGAAACCGATGAAGATGAAGGGGAACCACAGCCGCGCGAACGTCAGCACATCCACGCCCGCATAACCGGGCTGGCTGAATGCGCCGTTCTCTGCCGCCAGCGTCATGACGTTCATATCAAAGCTGAAGGCGGTTGTCTGCGCCGGAACCCAGCCGTTGGCGATGGCGTTCTGGAGCACTGCCGCGCCAGCGTCGGTGATGAAGTAGTCGCGCGCCACCAGCACCATAGCGATGATGCCGATCATGGCGATCACCGAGCCGATCAGGATGTACAGCGTCAGCTTCATCGCCGCGTATTCGCGTAACTGCACCCACCCCCAGGTGGCAATGAGCAGGTACATGGGAAAGATCGACAGCTCGTAGAAGAACAACAGCAGGAACAGGTCGATTGCCACGAACACGCCGTAGACACCGGCAACCAGCAGCAGGAAGAATGCCATGAACTCGCGCGTGCGGTCAGAGATCTTCCACGACACCAGCACACCCGCCACGGCAACCATGCCGGTGAGCAGCACCATAGGCGCGCTCAAGCCATCGACGCCGAGGTGATAGCCAATGCCGAGTTCAGGCAGCCAGGGGACGTATTCTTCAAACTGGAGCGCTTCAGAAAACATCTGCGTGCCGACATTCTCGCCCGAAGCTGCCGCTGCATCAAGGTTCTCGTTGAGCGCGCTCACCTGGCTGTTATAGTTCAGGTAAACGAACAGGCTCAGCAGAAAACAGATAGCCGCCGCCCCGATGGCAATGCCGCGAATCAGGTCTGCCTGCTCGCGCTTGATAAACAGGATGACCACCGCCGCGATGATGGGCACAAATATGATGAGACTTAAAACCGGAAATGCTGCTTGTGTCATAACTTATCCTCGGTACGAGTCGGACTGTATCCCATCCTCGTAGTGCTTTCGCAAGAGCAGACCACACGCGCGGTCTGCCGGTCTTTACCCACCCAGCAGCCGGGTTACGGTGCCGTTAATCACCGACAGGAGCCAGTTCGGCGCAATGCCGACAATCACCATCAGCACCATCAGCGGCGCAATCGCGATAAACTCGCGCAGGTCTATCTCCAGATTGTAATCGCGCCAGTGCATGTTAAACGGACCATGAAGCACCGCCCGAATGCCCTTCAGAATATACGCGCCAGTGAACAGCAGCCCGAGCATTGAAATGATCGTCAGCACCGTGAAGACGCTCCACGAGCCGCGCAGGACGAGAAACTCGCCGACGAAACCGTTCAAGCCGGGCAGACCGAGGCTTGCCATACTGGTGAAGATGAAAATAGCGCCGTAAATCGGCGCTTTCACCCACAAGCCGCCGTACTGTTTCATGTCGCGGGTGTGTGTCTTGTGATAGATCGCGCCTGCCAGCAGGAACATGCCCGCCGAGCTTAACCCGTGATTGAACATTTGGATCACCGCGCCGTTGGCGGCGAAGATAGCGTCCTGCGTCGGGTTCATCGCGCCTTCGGCAACGCTGCCCAGCACCTGATGGCTGTAGACGTAAGCCGTCACCGCGATGCCCAGCGCCACGATACCCATGTGGTTGACCGAACTGTACGCCACCAGCCGTTTGAGGTCCGTCTGACCATAGGCGGCAAACGCGCCCAGCACGATGCCGAGCATGGCGAGGACGCCGAAAATATGCGCCCAGTCGGTTGTCGCGATGCCGAGGATGTCAATCGGCATCACCCACACGTCCGGGAACAGTGGAATGACCAGCCGGATAAAACCATACGCGCCCAGCTTCAGCATCACGCCCGCCAGCAGCATTGAGCCTGCGGTTGGCGCTTCCGAGTGCGCGTCCGGCAGCCATGTATGGAAGGGCCACACCGGCACCTTGATGCTGAAGGCGATAAAGAAGCCGACGAACGCCAGCGCCTTCACCGTCTCGACCGAGATGCCGAGGAACACGCCGTCCAGACCCGCGAACGAGGGCCAGACCTGCGTCAGCGTCGGGATGTCGAACGTACCCGCCGTGAAGCCGATCAACTGGGTTGCCAGCAGCATTCCCAGCGAGCCGCCGAGCGAGTAAATGAAGAACTTGGTCGAAGCATACTTGCGGTTGGGACCGCCCCACTGGTCGATGATGAAGTACATCGGCACCAGCGAAAGCTCGTAAAAGAGGAAGAAGATCATCAGATCCTGCGCCACGAATACGCCCATACATCCTGTCGTGAAAAACAGGACGAGCGCCATGTGCGTATTGACCCGATCTTCAATCTCGAAACTGATCAGCACCGCCAGCGGCGTCAGGATGCCCGTCAACAGCACCATCGTCGCGCTGATTCCATCAATGCCGATGTGCCACGAAGCGCCCAGCAGCTCGAACCACGGTACCTGGATTGTCATCTGGTTGCCGGTGGCGGAATAGGCGAAGAAGGTGGCAACTGCTACGCCGGCAATGACGGATGCCATCGCCAGCGCCGTCCACCGCGCAAGCCATTTATTCTGCG
The DNA here is from genome assembly GCA_030834905.1 of Aggregatilineales bacterium. Lineage (GTDB taxonomy): Bacteria > Chloroflexota > Anaerolineae > Aggregatilineales > Phototrophicaceae > Flexifilum. The sequence goes on from JAUQWZ010000028.1 coordinate 283,370, forward strand.
GCAGCAGCAGCACGATCAGCGCGCCTATAGCGGGCGCGAAGACCAGAAACGAAAGAACGTCAACACCAGCAAACGCCATGCGTTACCCCCTTCACGGAGCCGCTTGCAAAACGCCCGTCGAAAGGGCGAATATGATACCAATAAGGATGACCGCCAGCGCCAGCAGCAGCATATACTGCTGCACGCGCCCGGTCTGCAGGCGGCGGAACCAGATACCAGTCCGGGCGATCAATTCAGGAATGCCGTCGCCGACGCCGTCAATCAGCCACAGGTTGAGCATCTTGATGAAATCGCCGATCCAGGTCGCCACGCGGGCGATCAGATGCAGGAAGCCGTCGATAATGCCCCGGTCGATGAACTCGTAGGCAACCGCGCGCGCGAACCACACCGACGGGCGCACGAACAGAATGTCGTTCAGTTCGTCGAAGTAGTATTTATTCCTGAGCGTGGTATGTATCGGACCGAGGATGCTGACCAGCGGATCGGGCTGTCCCGCCTGAAGCGGCACGCGCCAGTACATCCACCAGCCAACCGCCAGACCGCCAAGCGCGACTGCGAATGACACCAGCACCGGGAACGGATTGAACGGGATTCCTTCTGGATGATTGATCAGCGTTGCGCCGACAAAATCGTGGAACGGATTGCCCGCGCCGGAGAACAGACCGCCCAGAATGGGGAAGTCCGGGTGAACGCCGACGAAACCGGCGAAGATGGCGAAGAACGCCAGCACCACCAGCGGCAGCGTCATCATGATAGCGACCACGCCCGTACCAGGACCCAGATTGGCGTGTTTCGCCGCTTCGCTGCGCGGTTCGCCCCAGAAGGTCAAGCCCAACTGGCGCATGGTGTAGAACGCCGTCAGGAAGGCGGCGATTGCCAGCAGCACGAATACAAACGCATGGGGACCAAATCCATGTGTCGTGCCGTACCAGGCGTCAGCGAGAATTTCGTCCTTCGACCAGAAGCCCGCCGTGATCAGCGGGAAACCCGCCAGCGACAGACCGCCGATCAGGAAGGTGATAAACGTCACCGGCATCGTCTTGCGCAGACCGCCCATGTTCAGCATGTCCTGCGGGTCGAAGTGTCCGTGTTCGGCTTCCTCGTCACCGATGTCTGCCGAATGGTGCTCATCCGCGTGCCCTTCATGTTCGGCGGTGTGGGCGGGCAGCAGGTGCGGCTCGTCGTGTTCATGCCCGTGTGCGTGGGCGTGAACATGATGCTCGCCGTGTTCCATCCCGTGAATGACCGCGCCCGACGCCATGAACAGCAGCGCCTTGAAGAAGGCATGGGTGATCAGGTGGAAAGCGGCGGCGATATACGCGCCGATGCCCAGCGCCGCAATCATGAAGCCAAGCTGCGAGATGGTCGAATATGCCAGCACTTTCTTCACGTCGTTCTGGGCGACGGCAATCGTCGCCGCGAACAGCGCCGTAAACGCGCCGACAAATGCCATCAGCAGCAGCGGCGGCGTGAAAACGCCGTCGTGGGGATGACCGCCCGCTTCCAGCAGCGGATACATACGAATGACCGTATAGACACCGGCTGAAACCATCGCCGCGGCGTGAATCATCGCGCTGACGGGCGTTGGACCTTCCATCGCGTCCGGCAGCCAGACGTGCAGCGGGAACTGCGCCGATTTACCTATTGTGCCGATCACTATGAAGATGCCGATCAGACTGGCGGCGCTCACGCCCCACCCGCCCAGAATCAGCGCCGGGGTCGCCCCAAGCTGAGACGCCCAGGTTTCAACCACCGCGTGCTCGCCTTCGGCAGCGGCTTCTTCTGTGGCTGCGGCTTCCGCTTCCACCACCATCACGTGTTCGCCTTCGGCGGCGGGCAGCGGGTTGTACATAATATCGCGGAAGTTGAGCGTGCCGACGCTGGCATACAGATAGACGATGCCCAGCAGCATGATCATGTCCGCCACGCGGGTGGTCATGAACGCCTTGATCGCTGCCTTGTAGGCGCTCTCTTTTTCAAACCAGAAGCCGATCAGCAGGTACGAGCATAAGCCCATCACTTCCCAGCCGATGAACAGCAGCAGCAGGTTATCCGCCACCACCAGCGTCAGCATCGCGCCAGCAAACAGCGCGATCATGCTGAAGAAGCGCGATTGGCGTGGGTCGTTCGCCATGTAGCCGATGGAATAGATGAAGATCATGGTACATGCCAGCGGCACCATGAACAGCATCACGGCTGTCAGCGGGTCAACCAGCACGCCCATACGGAAGCCGGTTTCCCCGGTGCTCATCCACATCAGGCTGCTCGATAGTACATCGTGCCCGAAATCCGGCAGCCCCACCGCCAGCGAAATGACGCGCAGGCTGATCAGCCAGGCGGCGACAATCCCACTCATGCCCACAACGATAGTGACTACGCGGCTGAGGTCGGTTACGACCGGAACCAGCATTCCGTCGTAATCCGGGTGATGCCCGCCGTACTTCGGGCTGGTCGCCGGAATGAGCTTGCTCCGGTTGGTCAGCAGCGAAATGATGACAAACGCCAGCAGCGGACCGACCGGGATCAGCCAGGGCAGCAGATTGGGATCACTGATAAACGTGTTTAAGTCCATAGGTGTTCCTTGAAGTAACGAGTACTGAGTGCTAAGTGCTGAGTGCTGAGTTTTGCGGTAGGTCATCAGCAGCTGCAAAGCTGATTGCTGATGGCTTTTCCTCAGTACTCAGTACCTGGTACTCAGCACTATCCCCTCAACACATTCACTTCTTCCACAATCACCGAACGGCGGTTGCGGTAGATAGAGATAATAATCGCCAGACCCACCGCCGCTTCCGCCGCCGCCACCACAAAGACAAAGGCGGTGAACGCCTGCCCACTCATGTTCTGTGGGGTCACGTAGCGCCAGAATGCCACCAGATTGATATTGACGGCGGTCAGCATCAGCTCGATGCTCATCAGGATAGCGACCGCATTACGCCGCGCCAGCACCCCATAAACGCCGATGCAGAACAGCCCTGCGCCCACCAGTAAATACATCCACAACGGAACCATAAGTCACTCCAGTAGTGAAGTACTGAGTACTGAGTGCTAAGTACTGAGATTAGCAAGTTGCTCGTTACTCAGTACTCAGTACTACTCGCTCAGTCGTCCATATCCACGCTGGTGTCACGCGCGATGAAGATCGCGCCGATCATTGCCGCCGTCAGCAGCAGCGACGCCACCTCAAACGGCAGCACATACTGGTTGCCATCCACCAAAGCCACGCCCAAATCCTGGATGGTGGCGATGTCGTCGCTCACTGGCTGATTTGGGTTCGTGCCATCCACGCCCCACACCGGCAGGATCACGGCGACTGCCAGCAGCACGAACAGCGCGATGCCGACGATGGCGCTTAACCACCACTGCGCGTTCACCAACTCGCGCAGCTGCGTCATACTGCGCGTGAGCATGACGGCGAAGATGATTAGAATGGCAATCGCGCCGATGTAAACCAGCACCTGCACCGCCGCCAGAAACGGAGCGCTCAGCAGCACAAAAAAGCCCGCGCCGCCAAACAGGCTGACGATCAGATACAGCGCGCCATGAATCAGGTTGCGGCTGGTCACGACGCCGATAGCCCCGCCCAGCACCAGCACGCTGAAGATGAAGAAGGCGATGGATTGCGCGTTCAGTTCTAGCATATACGATCCCTTAAATGAACCATTCGGCTGTAGGGGTGCGGCATAGCTGCGCCCCTACGCTCATCTGATTGCTCTCGCTAATGCGCCACCGTCACGGAAAGGCTCTTCTCGTCATTCGGTTCCAGCACCAGATCCTGCGCTTCCATGCGGTCACGGCGTCCGGCGTTGCGCAGCACCGTCACCACCCCGGCGCCGATGCCGACATTACCCAGCAGCAGCACCACCGTCATCGGCAGATGAGCGAGGAAATCCGTCTCGCCGGGCGCGGGCGCGATGCCGGCAACCTGGACGATCTTGATCAGCAGTGCCATCACCACGACGTTGAGGATAGAAATTGGAACCAGCACTTTCCAGTTGAACGATATCATCTGATCAACTCGCAGGCGCGGAATGGTCGCGCGCAGGATCAGCGACGGAATGTAGACAATCGTGGTTTTAATCATCAGGTAAAGAAATCCGAGAAACGGAATCTCGGTCGCGCCCGGACCCCACCATCCGCCGAGGAACACCACCGCGAACAGCAGATTAGCGGTAAAGGCGTGCATAAATTCGTTCGCCATAAACAGACCGAACTTCATGCCGGAGTATTCGATATTATACCCGGCGACCAGCTCAGACTCGGCTTCGATCAGGTCGAACGGCGCGCGTCCGGTTTCGCCCAGGTTGGCGATGTAGAAGATCAGCGCGGAAATGGGCGCGACGACGATGTACCACATCCCCACCTGCCCCCACACAATATCCTGCGTGCTCATCGAGCCTGCCAGCATCACCGGCACCAGCAGAGTCAGCACAAACGGCACTTCGTAGCTCAGAAGCTGCGCCACAACGCGAAATGCGCCCAGAAGCGCATACTTGTTGTTGCTTGACCATCCCGCCATCATGATCGCCAGCGTGCCGATAGAACTCACCGCGGTGAAGTACAGCACCCCGATATCCAGATCGACGCCGATGTGTACCGGACTGAACGGCACGACCGCCCAGATGAGGATGACCGAGAGCATGGCGATAATCGGCGCGGCATTGTACACCAGACGGTCAGCGCCTGCCGGGGTGATGTCTTCCTTGATAATCAGCTTGACCGCGTCGGCGACGTTTTGCAGAATGCCCCACGGACCGACACGATTGGGACCGATACGATCCTGCACGCGGGCGGCAATCTTACGTTCTACCCAGATCAGCAGAATGACCAGTACAAGCGGGAACGCCGACACCAGCACCACGCCAAGCAGGATAGAGATGAACTGCGCCAGCCCTGGATCCACGCCGCCCTGTACCAGACAGGGCACCATGGTTTCAACTACATTGACACAGGTCTGCATGGTTACGCTACTCCTATCCTTAAGCCCATTCCAGGGCGTTCTTCTTCCAGGCGTAAATCAGCGCATCCGTCAGCAGGAAGATGAACAGCAGTCCGGCGAAGAAGGCGAAGAAATCGAGCTGGTTATAGGCAAGCGCCCAGGGGAAAAGGAAAATAATCTCAACGTCGAAGACCAGGAAGATAATACCGTAAATGTAGTATTGGACCTTAAACTGCACCCAGGTATCGCCAACCGTCTCCATACCACATTCATAGGTCTGCATCTTGATGGCGTTGGCGCGGCGCGGGCGAAATACCCACGATATCACCAGCGGCAGCACTGGCAGCATCCAGGCAACCGCTATAAAAACGCCGATAAATGCCCACTGATTAACAATACTCATAAGAGCCAACTCCTGCGCTCACAGAGAAGACCTTGCTTATTACACCCACTGACTTCGCGGTGTAATACAACTCTGAAATTTCGCGTGTCTGTGCCGTTTGTGATAAACGGAGCTAAGTATAGCATCTGTCCCCACAAGTGCAAAGTACAATACCGCCGCACAAGCACCAAATTCTAACAGAACGAGCCGTGATTCCCAACCGGCGTTATCACCTCGCTTGTGTACCTTTGCTATAATGGCGCACTCTATCCATCAGACACTGGCAGCAGGATTCATGGCTACACCGATGACCCCAACTCCGCAGCAGTGGGACGCCTTCGTCTCATCGCACCCACGCGCTCACATCCTTCAGCTTTCCGCGTGGGCGGGTCAGAAGCGCCCTTATGGTTGGGAATCAGCTCGCGTAGCGCTGGAAGACGGCGGTCTGATCGTCGCAGGCGCGCAGCTTCTTTTTCGCCGCCTGCCCTTTCGGCTCGGCACGATGGCGTACCTGCCAATGGCTCCGCTGGTGACCGGCGCAGGACAGCGCGAAGCGCTCTGGAGCGCCATCGACGCCGCCTGTCGCCAGCGCCGCGCCGCCTTCCTGAAGTGGGAACCGGGCATCCTCGAAGATGGCGACCCGCCGCCGAACGCCGCCGCTGGCTTTCGTCGCAGCCCGCAGACTATCCAGCCGCCGCGCACCATCCTGATCGACATCAGCGGCGACGACGCCGTTATCCTGGCGCGGATGAACCAGGGCACGCGGCGCAAAATCCGCCAGAGCCAGAAATCGGGCGTGCGCTGCTATCAAGCCTCGCGCGACGACGTGACCAAATTCACCCGTATGATGCAGACCACCGGCTCGCGCAACGCCTTCGGCGTCCACGAGCCATCCTACTACACGCTTGCCTATGACCTGTTTGTGCCCCAGCACGCCGCCCTCATCCTCGCCGAACACACAGACTCCGAAACTGAGGATACCCCGGAGCGCGCCGACGATCTGGCAGGAGTCTTTGTCTTCGCCATTGGTAAAACGGCGTGGTATTTCTATGGCGCGTCCTCCAGTGTGAAGCGCAACCTGATGGCGTCGTTTGGCGTCCAGTGGGCAGCCATCCAGTGGGCGAAGCAGCGCGGCTGCACTGTCTACGATATGTGGGGCATCCCCGACGAAGACGAGCCAGCGCTCGAAGCGCATTTTGAAAGCCGCAGCGATGGACTCTGGGGCGTTTACGGCTTCAAACGCGGCTGGGGTGGCAGCGTCACGCGCTCGGCTGGCGCGTGGGACAAAGTCTACAATCCACTGGTCTACGCCGCCTTCCAACTGGCGCTGCGGGTGAGAAACAAAGCAGGGCAACCGGAAGCCTGACAAGTCCGGTAAATGCTGACGGTCACGTTTTGTAGGGACATGGCGCGCCATGCACCGACTGCGGGAATTGCCTTTCCTCTCTCGCTTTGCTATGCTGTTATCAGAAATGGTAGGAGATGTGGTATGGCTACGCTCATTATTGATGAAGAACTGGCAAGAAAGCTGCGCCGGCTGGCAGAGCGCGAGCAGCGTCCGATTGAAGACGTACTCCGCGCGATGGTGGATCGCTATGAATCAAAGCCATCGGCAGAGCAGAACGCGGCGCTTGAATCCCTCATTGGTATGTTCGATGATGATGTGACCGACCTTTCGACAACCGTACATGAGACAATGCGCGACTATTTCAAGAACAAATAATGACGATTCTCATCGACACCAATGTGTTGTTAGCCGCTGCCTTTAACAGAGATTCCCGGCACTCCGAAGCGGCACAAGTCCTCCGCGCCACAACCAATGAAGCGCGCTGTTCCCACTTTGAACTCCTGCCCTAAGACTGCTTGAATGCACCTGGAAGCCACCCCCATCACCTCGCCCGCCGCCTGGAACGCCGCCCTGCGCGCCCTGCCCCATGCTCACGTCCTGCAATCATGGGAATGGGGCGAGTTCAAGCGGCAGACCACCGGCTGGCAGCCGCGCCGTCTCGCCTTTTCGCGCGGCGGCGAAATCGTGGCGATGGCTTCCGTCGGCGTGCGTTCGGTTGGTCCCCTCAAGGTGATGTACGCCCCCAAAGGACCGGCGCTGGACTACACCGACACCGCGCTCACTGCCGCCGTCCTCGATCAGCTTCAAGCCTTCGCTCGCAAGCAGCGCGCGGTCTGGCTTAAGATCGATCCTGACGTTATCGCTGCTGCTGGCGTTCCCGGCGAACCCGATGACAGCCCGAACCCAACCGGGCAGGCGCTCATCAGCGAACTCAAAACGCGCGGCTGGCGCTGCTCCGTCGATCAGGTACAGTTCCGCAACACCATAACGATTGATCTGACTCCGTCTGAAGATGACCTGCTGGCGGGAATGAGCCAGAGCACCCGCCGCAAAGTGCGAATCGCCCAGCGCGAGGGTATTTCGGTACGCGAGGGAACTGTCGATGACCTGTCGCTCCTCTACGATCTCTACCGCGTCACCGGCGAGCGCGACGGCTTTCTCATCCGCCCGCCCGAATACTACCAGCACGAGTGGCGCTATCTGATGGAAGCCGGACTGGCGCAGCCGCTGATCGCCGAGTTTAACGGCGAGGCAGTCGCCCACGTCATCCTGTTTCATTTCGGAGCCAAATGCTGGTATTTCTACGGCGCGTCAGGCAGCGATCACCGCGACAAAATGCCGAACTATCTGCTTCAGTGGGAAGCCATGCGCTGGGCAAAAGAACGCGGCTACCCGATCTACGATATGTGGGGCGCGCCCGACGAATTTGACGAGTCAGATGGCATGTGGGGCGTTTATCAGTTCAAGCGCGGCTTTCGCGGCACCGTCCTGCGGCATGTGGGCGCGTGGGATTACGTGCCTTACCCGCTGCTCTATCGCGCCTATACGCAGGCGATCCCCAGAGTTCTGAACTGGCTGAGGCGGCGTCAGGCGGTTATGTGTTAAGCTCTCAGGGTGAAGATGCAGCCTTCCGAGGATATCGATGACAGCCCTTCAGTCAGTATCGCTTGAACATACCATCATCACCACCAACGGTATCCGCCTGCATGTCGTTGAGGCGGGACCGCCGGACGGCGTGCCGGTTATCCTGCTGCATGGCTTCCCCGAATTCTGGTACGGCTGGCGTCACCAGATTCCCGCCCTGGTCGAAGGCGGCTTCCGGGTTTTCGCGCCCGACCAGCGCGGCTATAACCTGAGCGACAAACCGGATTCCATCTCTGCCTATAATCTGGATGAGCTGGCGCGAGACGTGATCGGCTTGATCGACAGCACCGGACACCCCAAAGTCCACCTGATTGGACACGATTGGGGCGCGGCAGTCGCCTGGTGGACTGCCATGCACTATCCCAACCGGCTGGAAAAGCTGGCGATCCTCAACGTGCCGCATACGTCAGTCATGTTCAAGGCTCTGAGAACCAACCCGGCACAAATGCTCCGTAGCTGGTACATCGCTTTCTTCCAGATTCCTCGGCTGCCGGAGTTCGTAATTTTATCTGGCGACGCGATGGCGGGAATTTCAGCCCTGCTCCGCACCAGCAATCCCGGCAGCTTCACCGATCAGGATATTCCACATTATATTCACGCCTGGAAGCAGCCCGGCGCGATGACGGCGATGCTCAACTGGTATCGTGCCATCGTTCGCTATCCCCCGCCGCCAGCCGCCGATTCGCGCATCCATGTCCCCACGCGAATCATCTGGGGCAAAAATGACATCGCGCTCACGGCGCAAATGGCGGCACAGAGCCTGGAGTACTGCGACGATGGGCAGTTGACCATGCTGGAGAATGCCACGCATTGGGTGCAGCATGACCAGCCGGAGCGCGTGAATCACCTGCTGCTCGAATTCCTGAAGGCGTGACCAGCCAGCGCTAAGACCCCTGCATCCGCTCGATGCCGACAAAATATGCGCCCACGCTCTCATCATCCCGCCCGAGGATGCGCACGCCCCATGTGCCAGTCGCGTCGATATTGCAGATGAAAGTGACGTTGTTGTCTCCTTGCAGGATGCTGTTTTGATCGCAGTTGGGCGTCGCGTCCGAGCCGTCAGGGCGCAGCACCGCCACGTTCCGGCTGACCCGGTTGGCATCCAGCGACAGAAACTGAATATAAACCGCGTATTCGCTGCCCTGAACCGCGTCAAACTGATACTCGTGCGAGTAGCCCGGATCGAGCACGTCGGCGTCACGCCCGCCGCTGCTGGTCTGCTCGGCAATATCGTCGCCAGAGGTGGCGACGCCAATCATTTCCTGCTGCGAAGGCGGAATCACCACCGGCGCGTTGCTGACCTCGGACAGCGGCTGCCCCTGCCACTGGCTTACCGGTGTCGGACCGCCCAGCAGCACCGTCGCCGTCGTAAATACGCCGTTGATCACGCCGATCATGTTCAGCGTAAACAGCGAGCAGGCGCTGCCCAGCAGCAGAAAGCTCAGACAGCCGACCCAGCGCCCAGGAGTCATCCGGCGCTTGCGTTTCACCTTCTTCAATGGAATCGGTTCGGCGGGCAACGCCTGGCGCGCCCGCTGCGCCGTCAGGCGATCCCATTCTTCAGCTGAGGGCGGTTTAGCGCCCTCCAGCTTAAACAACAGCCGGTTCGCCTGGCTGTGCAGCGAGTCGAGTTCCAACGCTTTGCGCAGGCACTTGATGGCGTCTTCCTGTTTATCACACGCCTGCGCCGCCAGCGTCCACAGGTCAGCAGTTGGCTGTGTCTTTAACAGAGGGGAAAGCAGCCGCCGCGCCGCGGCTTTGTCGCCATTCTTCAGCGCTTCACGAATAGGTGCGAGATTGTCGGCTGCCATAATTCGCTTCCGGGTATATGTCTTTAATTGATCATAAATTACGGTTTAACAGCGGTCAATCAATTTTCGCGAAATTTACGTGTGCCGCATGGAACAGTAGGGGCGCAGTGTGCTGCGCCCCTACGTTCTCTACTTTCTTTACTCAGCACTCGGTACCCGTTATTCCTCAGCGCTCGCTATCGTGAAGGTGCTGCCCGCGCTGCGCCCGTACACTTCGGGGAAGTAGAACTCGTACCCCGTCGCCGGAATGACGTTGTACACCCCCGGCAGCCCGGCGCGGATGCTGTAGACGAACTCATATGTGCCTGCGGGCAGATAGCTGGCGTACAGCACCACCTTCTCGTCGCGGAACTCGATATGGCTGAACCACCACCAGCCCCATCCCTGACTCAGCGGGTCTTCGCGGTTGATGTCCGGCTGGGTACCGATCTGCTGGCTGGTGTTCAGTTCCGGGTTGACCGCGTCCGTCCCCGCCGGAATCGGGTCTTCGATCACCACGTAATGCCGTCCTTCCGGCACGATGATCGTCAGCCGTACCTGGAGCGTATCGCCGACGCTGGCTTCGGTCACAGAGACGGCTTCTTCGTCGTCCGGCATGGTGTAGCGCCGTTCGATGATCAGCCCGGCATTGACCGGCTGAACTTCCGGCACCGGCAGGTAGGCGCGCAGGTGCGCCGTGTAATACAGGTTGCCTTCGCCTTCCGTCCGGCTGATAACCAGTTCGTTCGCCTGATCCGCCAGTAGGTCTGCCACCTGCACCACCAGATCAGTTGCCTCGCGGGCTGTCTCAGTGGCTGCCGTCCCTTCCGCCAGCGTCTCGCCGTTCAGCGCCGCCGAATAGCTGTAGTCCGGGTTCAGTTCGCCGCTGACCACCATCCAGTCGGTCAGCGCCATCACCGACCACGCCGTTTCCTGGGTCGTCTCCCAGGCGTTCTCGCTGCGCACCGACATCAGGTAGCGCACCGCGTTCGGGATCAGCGCGTTGTCCTGGTCAATCTGGACGAACGCCGCCAGCGCCAGCGCCGTCGTGCGCGTGTCGGTATTCCAGTTCCACACGTCTTCGTCTTCCCAGTGCGCGCCGGTGGCGCTCAGGATGGCGCTGTTCGCCAGATCCGACAGCAGCGTGTCTACCCGGCTCTGTTCAGCCGAGACAGTCTTATCGTATGCCATCGCCAGGAACGCCAGCGCGTAGTCGTTCAGACGGTCGCGGTATTCGTACAGCGACGACATCCGCGCCACGTCCGGCTCACCCGCCCGCGCCAGCGCGTACAGGATGAACGCCTGACGGTTGAGCAGCCAGGTGTCGCTGTTGGCGCTGGGTGTCCGACCATAGGACGCGCGCAGATAGCCGTTCGCCTGGTTGATGACGGCATCGCTCACCGCGAAACCCTGATTTTGCGCCTCGACCAGACCGATCAGCGCGTATGCCGATACCAGCGGGTTGCTCCGGTCATTGACGAACCAGCCCCAGCCGCCATCGACGTGCTGCTGCGCCAGCAGCCGCTGCAAGCCAAAGTTCACGTTGGTCGAAAGCTGCTGTTCAAGCCCGGCGTCGTCCAGATTCAGCGATTCCAGCGCCCGGTAGGTCATGATGTTGGGCAGGAAGCGGCTGACCGTTTGCTCGGTACACTGATACGGGAAGTTCTCCAGATACTCCAGGCTTTCAATCGTCGTCGCCGCCAGCGATTGCTCCAGGCTGATGAGCAGGTCGCCCTGTGTCGGGTCGAGATCGCTCGGCAGCACAATCGCCTCGGTCAGCGTCTCGGCGTCTTCCAGCAAGCCCGCTGTGCCAACGACTTCCGGCACGCTGAAGCGGTAGACCGGGATCAGCCGCGCATCGCCCTGTCCCAGCGGCGGCTTGCTGGCGTCGGAATAATCGCCGCCCTGCGCGAAGAACGTCAGATCGACGGCTTCCACGTCCTCGATAGTCACCTGCCAGCTTACGCTCAGGCGCTGTCCGGCAGGGATCGTCACCGTCTGCGTCCGTTCGCCGTCAAAGACCACGCCGGACGCATCCAGCGTCACTTCAACCTCCAGGTCTTCGCCGGTGTTGTTGTTGACCACCGCCGACAGCGCCACCTCGTCGCCAACGACGAAGAAGCGCGGCGTCACCGGACGAACCAGCAGCGGCTTGGTACTCAGCAGATCAAAGGTCGTCTGCCCGACCAGCGTCAGACCATTTTCGCCGCTGGTAACGGCGCGGGCGTCCAGCCGCCAGGTCGTCAGGTTGTCCGGCAGCGTCACGTCAAAGGTCACCACGCCGTCCGCGTCGGTCACCAGTTCGGGGTTCCAGTAGGGCGTATCCACAAACTCCTCGCGGATGTCGAAGATGCCGCCTTCGCCAAAACCACCGCCGCCGCCCTTGATCGTGTCCAGCACCGTCTGCGTGAGCTGATCGGTGTTGATCGTCAGCGGCGTCGCCGTCCGAATCGCCAGCGCCTGCTGCCCGTAAAAGTACGGCAGCAGTTCGCCGCTGTTGGGATCGGCAAGCGTCAGCACCGCCAGATCGGTCAGACCAACACCGACTTCCGCCTGTACCGGATTGCCCGCGTAGTCAGTGGTCGTAATCGTGTAGGTCACGGTGTCGCCGGGTCCCGCCTGCTCGACATTCGGCTCGACCTCAAGCGTAATTTCTTTCTGTTCGTTGCTCACCGGCAGTTCGATCAAGCCCATGCGGAAGGCGGCGACCGGATTCGTCTCGTCCACGCCGCGCACGATGACTACGCTTACGAAGGCATTCGGCGCCAGATCAGGCGTGATCGGCACTTCGTAGATATAGGAATTGGTCGCCATCGTCACGCGCTCATAGCGCAGCACGTCGCCGCGCTCGACGGTGATCAGCGCTTCGGCTTCCCCCTGGAACGGCGAGGTAATCAGCACTTCCGCCGTATCGCCTACTTCATAGCTGTCAGCGTCGGCGACCAGTTGAATGCGATTGCTGTTCTCCTGCCGCCACGAGACATATTCGGGTCCCGCCACGTACAGCGTCGTCGCGGCGATCACGTCGTTGCCCTGCTCGTCGGTCGTCGTCGCCCGCACTTTGTAGATGCCGCCGCCTTCGGGCGTGAAGCGGTAGATCGTCTGCCCGTTTTCGTCGGTCGTCACGACGTCCTCGGTCACGGGGATGTCTTCCACTTCCCACGTCCAGGTCGTGCGCCCGAACTCGTCCTCTTCCTGCACGCTTGACCAGCGGCGTTCGACAACTTCGATCTGCGCGTCCTGATTCGGGACAGGCTCGCTGTCCCAGTCAACCGTAATCACTTCGACCGCTGTCTCTTCGCCAACCACGCTGACGTATTCGGTCGGGCGGACGCCGACGTAGACCAGTCCCTTGTGGACGATCACCGAGGTACGCCCGGCGACCGCCTGCCCGCTTTCGTCTGTCACCAGCGCTTCGATGACGAATTCGGCGCTCTGGGTGGTGTCTTCTATGTCCGCCGGGATCTCAATCGTCAACTGCCCGTCGGCATCGAGCACGCCTTCACCACGCGCGACTTCGCCGCCGCCGTAGTAGTAGAACTCGCCCGGACCCATATCCAGATCAAAGTCACCGAAGCTGTAATAGCCGCGTCCGGTATAGTGGAAGCTGTAGGGATTGGCGATGACGCTGTAGCTCACCGTCCCGCCCGATACCGCGCCGCCGAAGAAATAGCTGCTGTCAACCACGGCGCGAATCACGTCACCCTGCACCACTTCCGGCATTTCGGCGGTCACGTTCACCTGAAACTCCGGCGCGCGGTACTCCGCTACGCCAAAGCTGATGCCCACGCCCATCCACGACTCCATCGGCTCGTCGATGTTCGGCGGCTGCACCGCCAGACGGTAATAACCGAGCGACGCATCCGGCGACAGGTCAAACTGCCCGCTGAAGGTGCCAAACGGCGTCAGCGGCAGAGTTTCCTCGTAGATTAGCTCGCCCTGCTCGTTGAAGATCGAGATCGGCACGCTGTCCACGTCGGGCGGCGTATAGGTCACGTCGTCCTGCGCCCGAATGACACCCCGGAAATACACCGGCTGGTCAGGACGGTAGATCGGGCGATCTGTATACAGGTAGATCTGATACGACTGAGGGTTGTACAGCACGTTGACGCCGAAGCTCCACGGCTCGATCCCCTGCGACCAATCGACCGACGCAGCGCCAAAGTGCGTCTCGGTTTGCAGCATGGCAATCCGAACGCGATAGAGGTCTTCCGCGCGCGGAATATCCAGGCGCAGCAAGCCATCGACGTCAGTTGTGCCAGTCGCGACCTCGCCAAGTTCGGCGTCATACAGCGTGATCGGCGCATTCGCGATTGGCTCGCCGGTGTTCACGTCGGTCGCCCAGATCAGGGCGCTGTCCACCGACACCTTCATCGTCAGGTTCGCCGTCCCCACCACCAGCAAATGCTGAAGCGGCGGGCGGTTGTCGCCTGCAAGTTCCGGCGCGTCTGCCACCAGCGCGTAAATGCCGGGCGGCAGCCCGCCACCGTCGGCTTCGGTCACGGCAACGGCGGTGCGCTCGACTGCCACCGACACGTCAAGGTAATACTCTTCGGTGACGCCCTCGGCAGCCCATGCCGTTTGCTCGCCACGAAGCTGGACTTGCCACCACAGCATGTTATCGGCGCAGACGGGACCGCCGACCACCGGGAGCTGGTAGCCATCATAGAGTTGGGCGATCACCTCGCCGTCCACCGGCGCGCTCCGCGCCCGCAGCGGGTCGGGATCGGTGATCACCTGCGCCACGTCGCCCACGACGAGTCGTGACGGCGGCGCGCCGATGCACTCCTCCGCCGCGCTCTGGCTCAGTTGCAGCAGTTCGTAGCGCATCGCGTTTTCCGGCGCGACGTTGGGAATCGACCAACTGCGCAGCAGGTCGTCTGGCGTCAGTGAGATACGCTGGAACGGATCGAAGTACTGGTCGCCCAGCAGCGCGCCGAGGAAGTCTTCTGTCTCAACGCTGTACAGCTTTAAGTCCACATGGCTGACGTTGCGCTGTGTCAGAAACACCTGCGTCTGATCGTTGTAGGCGTTATAGAAGCCCACCGTTCCCGGCACTTCCAGACTGATTTCCGGATCATACGGCTGCGTGGTGTACTTGATCACCAGTTCTTCTTCAATGGCGTTGCCGTAAATATCTTCCATCCCCGGCGCGATGGTGATCGTGTAATCAGTGCTTGGCTCGACCGGAAAAGACAGGGTGTAGCTGTTGTCCCAATCGCTGTAGTAGGTGTCAAAATCGCGCCAGGGTTCCGGCTCAATCGTCACCTTATCCTGCAGCGTATCCACGTCCATTGGCGAGGCGAAATAGAGGGTGAAGCCGCCGAAAGCATAGGCGTCCGTCTGCCCATCATACGGGTCGGTGCTGACGATGGCTGGCAGCGGCACCGTGTCAAACCGCCAGACAAACGCCTCTGCCATTGGCTCGCCGCCGCCAGCCGATACCACCTGCCCGCCCGCGATCTGCGCCGCGAACATCGTGTCCAGCGGCAGCCGTTCGGCGGGTGTGAAGCGGAAGCCGGTGTCGTCGTCCGACCACTCAAATTCGCCTTCAACCGGATCGCCAACCAGGTCAGCGCCTTCCTGCACGCGCAGCGAAAACGCCGCTTCAGCGCTCTCACGGTCCACTGGCATGTTGAACGTCACCTGAAGCGTCTGCCGCAGCGGCACGTCGAAAGTGGTGTCCGTCGGCGTCACTGAGGTGACGAAAGGCGAGGTTGTGGTGAACGACCATCCAAACGGCTCCGCCAGTGGAGCGCCATCCACCGCTTCCAGATCGGGATCGACGGTCACGGTATAGCCGGTGCCGCCCATCAGCGCCGGGTCTGGTCGGAAGGTGTAAATCGAGGTATTCAGCCATTCCCCCTGCCCGCCCGTCTCCGGGCTGATGCTGATCGGGCTGGGAAGCTGGCGAGACTGTTCAATGGTCGTCAGGGGCACGACCGGACGGTTGAAAATGACGGTGATGACCGCGTCGGCAGCAATGTCGGCGCTGTCGGGCGCGGGCAGCACATCGGTCACCTGGAGAACATCAGCGCCGCCCGGTTCAGCCGTTTCTTCCTGTCCGGCGACAAAAGGAACGCTGAGGACGAGCAGTGCCAGCAGAGTCAAAACGAGTATCCGGCGCATACGAACTCCTGTCCGGGAATGAAATCAATATCTTTATTATAGGCTCAACTTGGTTTGCGCGGGGTAATGCGGCGTCGTAACGTGGAATGGTCGTAGGTGAAACGTAGGGTCAGACAAAAAGATGACGGTAGATTGATTAACCTGGCAACCTTAGGTCAAGAATCATCTTGATCTGGAACATCTGCGTCTGAGTTCTTGTCCGCATTCTCCTGTTCCAGACTTCCTTCTATTTTGCGCGTAGCTTTGAGTTGAGGATGGCGAATAGCAGGATTGTTTAGCAGGTCAAATGCTCGTGCTCGGCGAGCTTCCTCATTCCGACGCATCAGTTCCTCTAAGCCACTAGCCGAAACTTATCCAACAGAATGAGCCGATTTGGGTGAAGCAGAGTGTTCTGGTTCTGGATAGCTTCATCGACCGACTGCTGCAAGCTGGTCAGGGAACGGTGCAGATGGTTGGCAACCGCCAAGTTTTT
>JAUQWZ010000029.1 GCA_030834905.1 Aggregatilineales bacterium
CTCACCAACAACGACGACGTCGCACACCATGGCGGGGTCACCGCCAGCGATCGCATCGAGGTCAAGCCGTGGATCGAGTCGGAGAACCGGTTCAGCTTCGTCACCAGCGACCCCCGGGCGGTCGATCTGGCCTGCTTCCGCGACGGCTGATCCAAGGGCGACGACGAGGCCCTGCGGAGCGGTTCATGCAGCGGCAGGGACGCCTGAATGCGACTTGATGGTCTCGGCGGTCGCATGGCTTCATGTCGGCATGCAACTCCAAGACGCCCTCGGGCATTTCCAAGTTCAACTGGCCGCCGACGGTCGCAGCGAGCACACCCGCAAGCAGTACGAAAGGCACGTCGTCGCATTGATCGACTGGTTGAACGCGACCGGTCGCACCACCGATGTCGGCAACATCACTCCCACCATCGTCGCCGAGTTCTTCGCCTCGAACGCTGCACGCGCCAGCGCGCGCGGCGGAATGAAGAAGGCCACGACGGCCAACGCGCAACGCACGAGCCTCCGTTGCTTCCTGCGATGGATGCACGAGTCGGGGCTGGCGACGACGAACGCGGCGCGGCTTCTGAAAAGGGCACGATGTGCCGCCCCACCCCCGCGCGCTCTTCACGACGACGAACAACAGCGGCTGCTCGCCGTTCTTGCCGCCGCCACCGGCACCGAAGTCGAGCGTGATCGCATGCTCGTCGAGTTGCTGTTGGGCACCGGCATCCGGATCGGCAGCGCCCTCGGTCTCGACATCGCCGACATCGACTTCGACCACGGCGAGATCAACTTGCGCAGCACGAAGAACAACCGCCCCACCACCGTGCTGATGCCAACCGGGATCGCCGAGAAGCTGAAGACGTTCGTCGCCGGCAGCACCACCGGGCCGGTGTTCCTGGCCGGCGACCGGCGGATCTCGATGCGCCACGCCCAGCGCAGGCTCGGCCGGTGGCTCGCGGCGGCCGAGATTCGCGGGCGGTCGGCGCACGCGTTGCGCCACAGCTTCGCCACCCGGGTCTACAGCAGCACCGGCGACCTGCAGTTGACGCAGATCGCGTTGGGCCACGCCACCATCGCGAGCACGGTCATCTACGCGAGGCTGGACCGGGCGCGGCTGCGGGAGGCGGTTGGGGCGTGACGAAGCCGTTCAGATCAGTCACAACGACAGAGGCCGTTGCAGCCACAGGGTGCAGACACCTCGCCGATGGTCGCATCGGGCAGGCGGTGCAAGGACGGAATGCGAGCCTGGAGTGGACGGGTAAGCCGTCCGTCGCCGTCACGGCCTCAAGGCGGCGAGAATCAACCTTGCGCCGCCAGCCAGTCGTAGTACTCCGCGCCACTGCCGAAGAACACCCTGTGCCAGCCGAGGTCTGCATTCCAATCCCAGACGGCGATGATGTCGTCGTTGTCGCAGTAGACGGTGTCTTCGACGCCGCACTCCACCACGTCGGGTCTCCCGTCTTCGCCGTCGACGCAGTAGATCCAGTCCTGCTCCCCATCGCCCTGGGTTGAGAAGATGTCCCACCCATCGTCGTCGTAGAGGACATCGCTACCTTCACCGCCGCAGAGGTAGTCGTCGTCCCCTCCGCCGATGATCAGGTCGTTGCCTTCGTCGCCGTAGAGGTCGTCGAACCCATCACCACCAGAGAGGTAGTCGTCACCGAACAGCCCGAAGTAGCTGTCCGAGGAGCTGGCGCCGCCGAGGTAGTCGTTCGAGTCCGTGCCGACGTACACGTACTGACAGGGAGCCTTCAGGGCGAGCAGGCAGGAGATGAACGCCGCGAGGACGGGGATGTGGGGAAGGCGCATGCTTGAACCTCGTGTTGAAGTGGTTGAAGACCGACCGGCACGGTCGGTCGGACGAGTTCCCCGTGTGACCCATCAGTGGTTTCAAGTTCGTTGGGAAACTCGGGGCGCCCGTTCCTGCATGGCTTGAGGAACTCCGGGGCGTGACGGGCACCACCTACGTTTGCTGACGGCTCACGCTTGGGCGATTTCCGCCTTGCTCGCCACGGGAAAGCAAAACCGCCCACATTCGCGATGCGGGCATCATTCCCTTCTTGGTCGCAACTGCTTCTCAAATCAGTTGCTGCGACGCCATCGTAGGTCGTGGGTTAGCCGCCCCACTTGCATCTTCTGTTGCTCTTTCTCTCACGCGAAGACCCGCAACCCACCTGGTTTGCTCGGTCGGCGCGCATCGAGAACACGAATCAGAGAGCACGAGTGACGATGACCGCGCACCCATACACCATCGATCCCACGATCGAGAGGCTGCTTCACATCGGCCAGCTGCCAGACCTGTTCGAGCGGTTCGGCATGAGGCGCCCGCACAAGAACAACGTGAGGCGTTGGCTCACCACCGGCACCCGCGGCGTAGTGATCCCGTCAGTCCTCGTCGGCGGCAAGCGCTACACCACCCAAGCAGCTGTCCAGTGGTGGATCGCAACCTCGACTGCCGCCAAGCCCCTGGGTGGCTGAGGATGACCGCGCACCCCGTTCACAACCCGGCCATGCTAGTGTAGTGCGTCGGAAATAGCGGTAATTATGCGGGAACCTACGCGTTGGGTAGCCTGTGAGGCCAAACCCATGCGAGTAGCCGTGACGATCAAGCTGGCTGACGATGAGCGCGCGAAGCTGGAGAGCTACGCCCGCGGGCGCTCGACGCCGGCGAGGCTCGTGCTCAGGGCGAAGATCGTGCTGCTGGCGGCGGCGGAGAAGAACAACAAGGACATCGCTGCCGAGCTGAAGACGCTGCAGAAGACCGTCGGACTCTGGCGGAACCGATTCGCCCAGAAGCGGCTTCCCGGCATCGAGAAGGACGCTCCTGGTCGGGGCCGGCCGAAGACGATCGACGCGAAGAAACTCGAAGAGGTCGTGCGCGTGACGACGCAGGAGACCCCACCGAACGCGACCCAGTGGAGCACCCGCGACATGGCCAAGGCGATGGAGGTCAGCGCGTCGACCGTCGGTCGCGTCTGGCGAAAGAACGGCCTCAAGCCCCACCTGTTCAGGAGCTTCAAGCTGAGTCGCGATCCTGAGTTCGCCGAGAAGCTCGATGACGTCGTCGGTCTGTACCAGAACCCGCCAGCGAACGCGATTGTGCTGAGCTGCGACGAGAAGTCGCAGATTCAGGCCTTGGACCGTACGCAGCCATCGCTGCCTTTCCGCAGCGGACGGACAAAGACCGTCACGCACGACTACAAGCGCAACGGAACTTCGACCCTCTTCGCCGCTTTGAACACGCTGAACGGGAACGTCCTCAGCATGTGCGCTCCGCGGCACCGTCATCAGGAGTGGCTCCGCTTCCTGGAGATGATCGACCGCGAGACGCCAGCGCATCTCGCCATCCACGTCATCGCCGACAACTACGCGACCCACAAGCACGCCAAGGTGAAGCGCTGGCTCGCGCGTCACCCGCGCTTCCACATGCACTTCACTCCGACCAGCGCGTCTTGGCTCAACATGGTCGAGCGCTTCTTCCGCGACATCACGACCAAGCGCATCCGCCGCGGCGCGTTCCCCAGCGTAGACGCTCTCATTCAGGCCATCCGAAGCTACATCGAGCAGCACAACCTCGACCCCAAGCCGTTCATCTGGACTGCCAAGGCCAGCGACATCCTGGCCAAGGTCACGCGCGCCAGGAAAGCGCTCGCGAATAATTCCCCATCTATCTGACGCACTACACTACCAATGTCCACCGGGAGGCGCCAGCCAATGTAGGCGAGCCAGATGTTGCCTGCGAGGGAGAGAAGACTGCGCCCCCAACGGATGCCGCCAAGCACACCACCGTGTTCTGAGGCGTCCGGCGACTCCCAAAGCCAGAAGCGTTGGTAGGTATCGAAGGCCTGCGTACCAACCGTGATGCGAACGGACCAGTCCGGCCGCAGGAGGTGGCGGTATATCGCCCACAACACGAGTGCGGACGCAACCACGCGCAGGCACCAGATCAGCTTGGAGTACACGGGCCTGGTCATCCCAACGTCTTTGACGCTCAGCCGCCGGCGCCGCTTGGGGCGCCGGTCGGCTGCTGCGTCTTGTTGGGTGCCGCTCCGACGCTATCACGAAAGCGCCACCGGCACCACGCGATGGCCACAGTCGAGCATGCGAGGCTGATTCCGGCGCCGAGTGGACCGACTCCCGCCGATGCCGCCATGGAACCTGTGGAGACGACGAACACCACGGGCAGTGACTTGGCCAAGTTGGTCCCGACCAATCCCCAGACCATCAGGGGGTAGGCAATCGCTGCGCACAGGATGCACAGCGGGCCGGCGACAGTCATCACCTCGATCGAGAACCACGGCTTGCCGTAGGCTCCGTCAGTTGGAGGAAGGCGCAGGTGAATCATGCCGATGCCCACGGTCATCGTGAGCAGCGCGCAGGCGACGGTCGCGAAGAGCAGGATCACCGCTCTCTCGAACCCGATGTATCGGCTGTAGGCCATCGCGTGCACCCAACGTCTCTGCCGCTCAGCCGCGAGCCGCTTGGGGCTCGCCGGCTGCAGCGGCCTGTTGGGCCGGGCGCGATCATCGCAAGCATGCGTCAGATGCACCAGCCCCGAGCGCAGGCATCGCTCGCATCCGAACGGGGCCT